>NZ_CAJQUD010000008.1:0-346940 GCF_907163205.1 Candidatus Accumulibacter sp. ACC007
ATGCCCTGCATCTTGAGTACGAAGGGCCGCACCAGCATCAGGAAAGTGACCAGGCTCGACACCGGGTTACCCGGCAGGCCGATGAAGGCCACCTCGCGCTGCGCTCCGCGGACCTGACCGAAAGCCAGTGGCTTGCCCGGCTTGATGGCGATTTTCCACATCTCGAGCCGACCCTCGGCTTCGACAGCAGCCTTGACGTGATCCTCCTCGCCGACGGAAACGCCACCCGAGGTGAGGATCAGATCGCTGTCCAGCGCCGCAGCGCGCAGCGCCTGGCGGGTCGCGGCAAGGTCGTCGGGAACCTGTCCGTGATCGAGCAGCTCGCAGCCCAGACCGTCCAGCAAACCGGTCAACAGGAACCGGTTGGCGTTGTAGATCGCCCCTTCCTGCAGCGCCTCGCCGGGCATGCGCAGTTCGTCGCCGGTGAAGAAAACGGCCACCCGCAGGCGCCGCAACACCGGCAGCGAAGCGATCCCCACCGACGCCGCCAGCGCCGTGTCCTGTGGCCGCAGGCGCTGGCCGGCGGCGAGAATCTCGCTGCCGGCGGCGATGTCGCTGCCGGCACGACGGATGTGGTCGCCAGCTTCGGGCAGATGATTGATCGTCACTTCGCCGGCGACGTGCTGGCAGAGTTCCTGCATGACGACGGCGTCGGCGCCGGCCGGGATCGCCGCGCCGGTGAAAATCCGCGCGGCGCTTCCCGGCTGCAAGGGGCTGCCGACGCTGCCCGCCGGGATGCGCTGCGCCACCGACAAGCGTGTCGGCACCTGGCGGACGTCGGCGACGGCGACGGCGTAGCCGTCCATCGCCGAGTTATCGAGTGGCGGCGCATCGATCGGTGCCCGCTGCGCCTGCGCCAGCACGCGGCCGGCGGCGGCCAGGGTGGGCAGCGAGCTCGCTTCGGCAAGCGCCGACGCCGCGCCCAGCAACTGCGACAGCGCCTGATCAAAAGACAGCATGGCTCGCTCCCCTCAGTTGAACGGTATCGAGAATGTAGCCGACAATCGCCGGCGTGTCGTTCAGGTCCAGCGCCACCAGGCCGGCGGGAAAACCCGGCGGCAGCGGCTGGTCGGAGGCCACGCCGACGATCTGGCGATGCACGGGCCACAGCGGCGGCTTGCCGTTGGCCGGCCGATAGACCTCCAGCGTCGGCACCGCCTCGTCCTTGAAACCCTCGACGAGAACCAGATCACACGGCGAAAAACGGGCCAGATATTCGGCCAGCGACGGCTCGCGAGCGCCGCGCAACTCGTTCATCAGCACCCAGCGCGAACTGCTGGCCAGCAACACCTCGCCGGCGCCCGCCTGGCGGTGCCGGAAAGAGTCCTTGCCCGGACGATCGATATCGAAATCGTGATGCGTGTGCTTGATCACCGAAACGCGCAGACCGCGTGCCGTCATCTGTGGCAACAGCTTTTCGAGCAGCGTCGTCTTGCCCGAACCGGAATAGCCGGCGACCCCGAAAACCTTCATCGACAGCCTCCGGAAGAATCCTGACAAGACACCGGCAGCACCGCCGCAAAACCGCCACCGCGGGTTCTGAAATTGGTCGTCTGGCCACGGTAGAGGCGTGCGGAAAGCAGTTGTACCTCGCCCTGGTAGACGTAGTTGCGCAAGTCCAGCTTGAAATCCTGGCCAACGCCATCGACCAGGAGGTGGCGCTCGGATGGCGCGACCAGTGCCTGCGCGACGTAGCCGCCGCGCGCGATCTCGGCGAAAACGCGGCGGGTGACCTTGTCGCCCCGGTACGCCGCCTTGCTGCCAAAACCGGCCGCCGGTTTGAAGAACCATTGCTTGCGACTTTTCCAGAACGCTTCGGCCGCGGCCGGCAGGACTTCCTCGGTACGCGGAATACTGCTCGCCAGGAGCCGCCGATCGTGCTCCCCGACGCCGATCTGCGCCAGCCATTGCTCGTCGCCGAGCAGCGCCAGATTGCGCTTGTCGGCGTACAGCGCGTGCATCTGTGGATGCGGGGTGAGGACCACCGCGTCGGCCAGATAGGCGGCACGCAGCGCTGCATGCTGCGCCTCGGCAAGCGCGAAGTCGGTCAGCCGGTTGTAGACCAGGTCCACGGTCGCGCCGCGACAGGCGAGACGCTCGCCGTCAAAGGAAAGCTCTTCCGGGTCGGCAACCACCGTCGCGATGCCATGCGCTTCGAACAACTCGCGGAAGAGCTCGAACTCGGGCGCCAGATACTGCTCGCGGGGGCGGGTATCGACGATCGCTACGCGCGTCAGCGGCTGTTCGGGAGACTTTCCTCGCGCCAGCCGCCACTCCTCGCGAAACATGTTGACGAAAGCCGCCTCCAGCGGACGCGGGGCAGGCATCATTTTCGCCACCGGAGCGCAGCAGGCGCGCTGGGCACGCAAAAGGCGGGCGTTGAGCAGTGCCCCGCCGGCATTCGAATTGACCTCGATAAGCTGCGGACCGTCCGGCCCGAGGTGAAAATCGTAGCCGAGGAAAACGCCCGCGGCGGCCGGTGAATGGCGGGCGATTGCCGGCGCGTAGGCGAGCACCCGCTCGCGATAGGCGGGCAGCCGCAGCACGCGTTCGAGAGCGGCAATGGTCTGCGCCATGCGCAACAGGTGCGCTTCGCTGACAAAGACGACGCTGTCGGAGAACAGGTGTGGCCGCGTCGCCAGGAGTTCGGCATGCGAGACGCTCCCCTGGCCTTCTTCGAGCGCCCGCTTCAGCGACGGGTGATCGACGGAAATGCACGCGCAGCCGCGATTGAGCCACTCGGCTGCGGCAGCGCAGTCGGCGGGCATCAGTTCGGCAACCGCCGGCGGCAGGGGCGCGGCCATCAACTGCCCGCCACCCCTGGCGAGGCGAAGAAGGCCAGCGCTTCTTCGACATCGCGGCTGCGCTTCATCGGTGGCAGGCTTCGCCAGATGCGCTTGCCGTAGGGTTTGCTGATCAGGCGCGGGTCGCAGATCATCAACACGCCGCGATCGCTCTCGTCGCGAATCAGGCGCCCGGCACCCTGCTTGACGTTGATCACCGTGCGCGGCAACTGGTACTCCATGAAGGCATTGCGGCCGGCGCTCTTCATGCGCTCGATGCGCGCCGAGAGCACCGGATCGTCGGGCGGCGCAAAGGGCAGCTTGTCGATGACCACCAGCGACAAGGCTTCGCCGCGCACGTCGACGCCTTCCCAGAAGCTCTGGCTGCCGATCAGGATGGCGTTGCCGAGGCGGCGAAAACGCTCCAGCAACTCGTTCTTGCTGCGCTCGCCCTGCAGCAGCAAAGGCAGGTCGAGTCCTGCCCGCTCAAGCTGTTCGCCAAGCAGTTCATGCGTTCGCCGCATCGCGCGCAGCGAGGTGCACAGAAAGAACGCCCGCCCGTGACTGGCCTCGAGCAAGGGAAAGGCGGCCTTGACCACTGCTTCGCTGTAACCCTGACTGTTCGGCTCGGGGAGACCTTTCGGCACGTACAGCAAGGCCTGACGCGCGTAGTCGAAGGGGCTCTCCCAACGTGCCGAACTGGCGTCGGCAAGCCCCATCTCGGCACAGTAATGGCTAAAATCGTCCTGCACGGCAAGCGTCGCCGAGGTGAATATCCAGGCCCGCGGATGACCGCTCATCTGCTTTTGCATGATCTCGGCAATCACCAGCGGCGTCGCGTTGAGCTGCAGGCTATGGCTATGCGTTTCCCCCCAGCGGACGAAATCGGCGTGGGCGCCGCTCTGCCCGCCGTTCTGCCAGTTGCGCACGCGCAGCAGCAATTCGCCCGCACGCCGCCAGCAGCTGTCCAGGCCCTCGGAACGCTGCGCCTGCGTTTCCAGCAAACCGGCCAGCGCTTCGAGCTCGTCGACCACGCCGGCGACGCCACTCTCGAAGCCAGCCCTTCCCTCGAGTTGCAGGAGCGCGAAACGCGCCGGCTCCACCGGCAGCGTCAGACGCAGGTCGCGCGCCGCCTTTTCCAGGCTGGCACACAGCCTGGGAAGATCGAGGCAGTCGCGCGCCGACGCCAGAGCGGCGATCTGGGTATCACGCGCCAGCTCGCCGAGCTGCGCCGTCGACACGCTCTCGCCGAAAAACAGGCTGGCGATTTCCGGTAGCTGATGCGCTTCGTCGAAAATTACCGTGTTGCACGCCGGCAGCAACTCGGCCGTTCCTTCGTCACGCAGCATCACGTCGGCAAAGAACAGGTGATGGTTGACCACCACCAGGTCGGCGGCCAGCGCTTCGCGGCGCGCCGCCAGGACGAAGCATTCCTTGTGCTGCGGGCAGTCCTGCCCGAGGCAATTGTCGCGCGTCGAGGTGACCATCCCCCACACCGTGGCGTTCTCGGGAACGTCGGCGCAGTCGGCCTTGTCGCCGCTGCGCGTCTGTTTGGCGAAACGGGCGATGTGCCGCGCGTAGGCGGCATCCTCGCGCGCCAGGAAACGGCCGTCGGCCAGCGCTCGCTCGAGATGATAGTGACAGAGGTAGTTGGCGCGGCCCTTGAGCAGCGCCACCTTGACGGGTGCCTTGAGCGCCTTGCGGATGGTCGGAATGTCGCGCGAGAAGAGCTGGTCCTGCAGGTTCTTGGTGCCCGTCGACACGATCACCTTGCCGCCCGAGAGCAGCGCCGGAACCAGATAGGCATAGGTCTTGCCGGTGCCGGTGCCCGCTTCGGCGTCAGCACGCTATTGTCGGCCATCGCGGCGGCGATGCGCTCGGCCAGTTCGAGCTGCTGAGTGCGCAGCCGATAGCCGGGAACACCGCTGGCCAGCGGGCCATCGGCAGAGAAAACTTCGGAAAGCAGGGCGGTCATGCGCGAATCGTCGGAAGCAGCGCGCATGCTACCAGAAGCCGGCGCAGCCGCGCGATTCCCGACTGCGCCGCGAACTATTGCCTGGCTTCGCGCAGCAAGTCGCTCAGATACTCGGAGGGAATGGCAAAACTGATCCCGACGGCTTGCTCAGCGTTGATTCTTGCTCTCCTTGACGAAGACCATGTTGATGATGCCGACCACTTCGCCGCGGTCAAGCTCGTACAGGGGGCCACCACTGTTGCCCGGATAGGCGGTCGCGTCGAGCTGGAAAATGTCGAAGCTGCCCCGGCGCAAGCGAGCGATCACTTTGGCGTTGAGGTTGCGGCGTTCGAGCTGGGCAGGACGATCGGCGTGATCGACGAAATGATTCCCCGGTGCGTGACCGGCGAAAGGCCGAGAACGGCACCATCGGAAAACCGGTAAATGCCACTGACTGTCCCTCGCGCACCCGATTGGAGTCGTGCAGCGTCAGCGCCGGCATGCTCGGGCCGTCGACCCGCAGCAGGGCGAGATCGTGAATCTTGTCGACCCGCCACCGTTCGCGCTTCGCGCCGCTGCAGCGAGGGTCCCGCTGGACGGGCCATGATCACCAGGCGCTCGCCGGCCGCTTCGTCGATCTTGTCCGGCAGGACGTGCCGAATTGGTCGCCACCTGACGGCCATCGCCGACGACGAAGCCGGTACCGCGCATCATGAACTGCGGGCATGCGCGTCAGCTGATAGGTGCCGATGACGACGATCGAAGGCTTCACCCGATCAATCACGTCGGGCAGATCCGCCGCCACTGGCGCGGCGAAAAGCAGCAAGCTGGCCGCCGCGACGGCTGTGCACCAGTAGTACGCCACTGCCCGTGCCCGGGCTGCGGGCAGGGAAAAGCTGCCGGCAGGTCGCCGAGGCGGTTGCGCGAGAGGAAAGGAATTCGGGACCAGAGGCTCATCATGTTCCTTCGACGACGATCAGACGCTTGCTGACACGGAAGCGACCGGGGAACGAGCAGCCGACAGCGCCGCGCCTCGGCGCGCCAGCTTTCCTAGCTTCCCTGGGTCAGGCGGATGCGCGGCAACTCCGGCGAAGGCGTCGTCACGCTGGCGTCGTAGGGATGCGCTTCGCGCTGGAAAAGACTCATGATGCGTTTCACGTAGCCGCGCGTCTCGGCGTACGGCGGTACGCCGCGGTAACGATTGACCGCACCCTCGCCGGCGTTGTACGCCGCCGCGACCAGGCTGACGTCGCCTTCGAAATAGGCCAGCAGCCAGCGCAGATAGGCGAGACCGCCACGCAGATTCTGCTCCGGGTCAAACGGTTGCTGACGTTGAAGCGCGCCGAGGTGTCCGGGATCAGTTGCATCAGGCCCTGCGCGTTCTTGTTCGAGAGCGCCTGCGGGTTGAAGTTGGACTCGGCGCGGATGACCGCCAGAGCCATGGCGCGGGCTGACACCGTACTGGGGCGCCAATTGCCGGACCAGACCAAAACCCGCATTCCTGAGCTTCACCGCGGGCAACCAGCATATCGCGACCGTCGTCGGCAAGAAGCGCCGGACGCATGCATTCGGGCACCTTGGCGCCCGGCTCACCCACGAAGCGCAGCATTTTCTGCGACTGCGCGTGCCCCTGTTTCGCCGCCAGAGCGAAAAAGTACGCCGCACGCGCGTCGTCGCGGTCGACCCCGCGACCGTTGGCGTACATCCAGCCAAGGTTGAACTGCGCCTCGGCGTCGCCGAGCAGCGCCGCTTCACAGTACAGACGAGCCGCCCGCGCCGGTCCTTGGCCACCCCTTCACCATGCTCGTAGCTCAGCGCCTCGGTGCGCACCGCCAGCCAGCGCACGGCATCGGCAGCCTTGTCCGCCGCCACGGCGGGCGCCGGCGCGGCGAAGACGAGCAAGGCGCAAACGAGCATTGCGGCGCAGACTGGCAGCGGACTGCGAACGGCGGCGGTCATCACGCACCCCCGCCGGTGACGGCGAAGCGTGACACATACCAAGGCATGGCGGCTTGCACCCCCGCCTGCAGTGCTTGGCTCGGGAGATAGCCGAGCAAGCGCCTGGCCTTGCCGATATCGGCCTGCGAGTGGCGCACGTCACCGGCCCGAAAGTCCCCGTAGGCGGCTTGCACCTGGCGTACGTCGGGGCGAATATCGGCAAGCGCGTCGCGGAGGATTTCGAACAGCCGATTGAGCGTCGTGCGGTCATCGACGGCGACGTTATAGACCTGGTTGAGCGCCGCCGGCTCGTCGCTCGTCGCGGCCAGCAGATTGGCCTGCACGGCGTTGTCCACGAAACAGAAGTCACGGCTCGTCTCACCGTCGCCGTTGATCGTCACCGGCTCACCGAGGAGCAGAGCCCGTGTCCAGCGGGGAATGACCGCCGCGTAGGCGCCCTGCGGATCCTGGCGCGCGCCGAAGACGTTGAAATAGCGCAGGCCGATCGACGGGAAGGCGTAGCAGCGAGCGAAGACCTCCGCGTAGAGCTCGTTGACCAGCTTGGTCACCGCATACGGCGACAGGGGTCGCCCGATCGTGTCTTCGACTTTCGGCAGCGCCTGATGATCACCGTAGGTCGAACTCGACGCGGCATAGACAAAGCGCCTGACGCCCGCGTCGCGGGCGGCGACCAGCATGTTGAGAAAGCCGTCGATGTTGGCGGCGTTGGTGGCCTGCGGATTGGCCAGCGAGCGCGGCACCGAACCCAGCGCTGCCTGATGAAGAACGAAGTCGACCCCGGTGCACGCCTCGCGGCAGGCGTCGGGATCGCAGATGTCCGCTTCGATGAAACGATGAAGCCGCCACTGCCCGGGAGTGAGCAGCGCCTGCACCTCGTCGATATTGCGACGATGTCCGGTGGCAAAGTTGTCCAGACCGACCACCGTCTGCCGAGGCTGAGCAGCTTCTCGACCAGATGCGACCCGATGAAGCCGGCGCTGCCGGTCACCAGCCAGCGTGCCGACCGGGCCAGCAGGCGCTGCTCAAGGGCGGCAAAAGCGGTCGGCAATGCAGACATTACAGGCGCCACACGGTCACACCCTGGGCACGCAGCTGCGCCGCACTGAACATGCTCTTGACGTCGGCCAGAACACCGCCTTTCTGCAGCTTGCCGGCGATGTCGGCCAGCGGCCGCTGCTTGAACTCGCGGTGGGCGACGGCGGCGACGATTGCCACAGCGGCCGGCAATTGCTCCCAGGGCGTCAGCTCGACACCGTACTCGTGGCGCGCTTCGTCGGCGTCGGCGACCGGCTCGTGCACCAGCACCTGTGCCCCGTACGACTCGAGTTCCCGGATCACGTCAATGACGTGCGAGTTGCGCAGATCGGGGCAGTCCTCCTTGAAGGTCAGGCCCAGGACGATGATCGGCGCGCCCTTGACCGGCAGGCCATTGCGAATCATGTGCTTGATCGTCTGTTCGGCGATGAATTTTCCCATGCCATCGTTGATTCGCCGCCCGGCGTTGATCACCTGCGGGTGATAACCGAGCATCTCGGCCTTGTGCGTCAGGTAGTAGGGATCGACGCCGATACAGTGACCGCCGACCAGACCGGGACGGAAAGGCAGGAAATTCCACTTGCTGCCGGCCGCTTCGAGCACTTCGAGCGTATCGATGCCGATGCGATCGAAAATGATCGCCAACTCGTTCATCAAGGCAATATTGAGGTCGCGCTGGGTGTTCTCGATGACCTTCGCCGCTTCGGCGACCTTGATGCTCGAGGCCGGGAAAATTCCCGCGGTGATGATTTCCGAATAGACGGCGGAGACCCGTTCGAGGGTCTCCGGCGTGTCGCCGGAAACGACCTTGACGATTTTCGTCAGTGTCCGCTCCTTGTCGCCGGGGTTGATCCGCTCGGGCGAATAACCGACGAAGAAATCGACTTTCCACTTCATTCCGGAGAACTTCTCGATGATCGGGATGCAGACTTCCTCGGTGGCACCGGGGTAGACCGTCGACTCGAAAACGACCGTCGCACCACGCTTGAGGTTCCTGCCGACCGCTTCAGACGAGCCGACCAGGGGCCCGAAATCCGGCCGATGCGCCTCGTCGACCGGCGTCGGCACGGCGACAATCACGAAATCGGCTTCCGCCAATGCCGCCGGATCGGTACCCACCTCCAGGTGTGTAGCGGCCTTGAGGTCGGCGCTGCTGACTTCGCCGGTCGGATCGAGGTGCTGCCGGTAATGCGCAATCTTGCTGGCTGAGAGGTCGAAACCGATGGTCCGCCGCCGCTTGCCAAACTCGACTGCCAGCGGCAAACCCACGTACCCCAAACCAACCACAGCAACGGTAGTCATTTACTTGTCATCCTTTCAAGATCATCGATTGCCAGACGTTTGCGCTCAGAGCCCCTTGAGCAGGTCGGTGACTTCGGCCTGCGCCGCAAACTTGTCGCCCAGCTTGGCAAGCTGCTCAAGCTCGCTCCTGGCTTCCTTCTTCTGTCCGGCCTTGATCAGTGCCTTGGCATAATTGAAACGGATCAGCGACGCCTGCGGGGCCAGTTCCACCGCTTCCTTGAGCAGCGCCACTCCGCGCGCCTTGTCGCCCTTTTCCATCAGCAGGACACCGAGAGTATCCATCACGGCCGGCTGCTTGGGTGCCAACTTGTTCGCTTTCTCGGCATAATCGACGGCCTTCGGATCCTTCAACTGACCGGCCACCCAGGCCATGTTGTTGAGCACCGCGGCGTTGTCCGGCTGTGCATCGAGCAGGATGCGATATTGCTTGGCCGCTGCGGCATAGTCCTTGCGGGCGGTATCCGCCTCGGCCAGATACAGGCGGAAGCGACCATCCTTGGGGTGATCCTTGAGCCAGGTCTGAGAAAACCTGTCCGCTTCGGCAGCATTTCCACCCACGGACATGGCCACATGCAACTTGACGGCCAGCTCGGTCGCCGCGGGAATCTGCGTGAGCCCGGCCCGGTAGGCCGTTGCGGCCTCCGTCCACGAGCGCTTGGCGGCATAGGCATCGCCCTCGAAAATGTAGCCGACAGGCTCCTTCGGCCGCTGCTTCTGCACCTCACGGGCGACAGCGACCGCCTCCGGCAGGCGACCGGCGTCGAGTTGGAGCATGATGATTCCGCGCTGTGCCTCGAGCGAATCGGGCATGACCTTCAAGGCCTTGTGCAAGCTCTGCAAAGCCGCTTCCTTGTTCTTTGCCGCAACTTCGACTTCGGCCATGCGCAGATAGGGCAATGGCAGATCGGGCTTGAGCGCGGCCAGCTTGCCGTAGGTGGCCAGCGCCTGGTTGAACTCTCCGGCGGCCTGCTGGGCACGTCCGGCAGCGTCCAGGATCTCGGCCTCGTTGGGCAGCACGGCGACCGCATTCTGGCGGCGGAAAGCGCGCTCTTGATGTCGTTCTTGCCGAGATAAAGACCGATCAGGCCGAGATGGGGTGCGGACTCGGTCGGGTTTGCCGCCATTGCCCGATTGATGAGGGCGGCAACGTCCTCGGTCGAGCCGCCTTCCTTGGCACGCATCTGCGCGAGAGCGAGAAGCGCCTGCATGCTCTTGGGATCCTTGGCGAGCACCGCTTCGAAGCGCTTCTTGGCGTCGGCGGGCTTTTTCTCGACGATATCCAGATTGGCCAGGTTGGCCGCTGCCGGATAGAACGCCGCATTCACGGCCAGAGCTTTCTCGAAACTCGCCCGCGCGCCAGCCAGGTCGTGCTTGCCGAGCAGTGCCGTGCCGCGCAGGTTATGCACCAGCGGGTCATCGGGCTGCTTCTTCTCCATGCTGGTGATGGCCTTGAGGGCAGCGTCGAACTCACGACGCTGCAGGTGCGCGGCAATCAGGGCCAGGTCGGCGCGGTTGCCCGGGTCGGCAGCGGCAACCTGCTCGAGGTCGCGGAAGGCCACCTCGCTCTCGCCTTGCGCCAGATTGACCATCGCCAGCGAGGTCCGCTTGCCGGCGTTCTGCGGGTCGAGCGCGGCAGCCTTGGCGAAGTATTCACCCCCTTTGTCGATCTCGCCGTTCTGAACATAGACCTGGCCGGCCAGGGCCAGCATGTTCGAATCCTTGTCGATCTTGCCGAGCACCGGCGTGAGAACGCCCAGCGCCTTGCCGGGCTGCGAGCTACGCAGGTAACTGGCAATCAGCACGCGCCGCGCGATCCCCAGCTCCGGCGTGCTCGGAAGCGCCTTGAGCAGGTAGATCTCGGCCTGCGGATAGGCCTTCAGCTCGTACTCGATGAGGCCGGCCAGCTGCAGGCCGAGAGGACTGTCCGGCGTGAACTTGAACATCTGCTGGATGGATTCCCTGGCCGCCGGAAAGTCCTTTTGCTGGTAAGCCATCAAGGCCGACAGGTAGGTCGTCTGCGGATGGGTCGGAGCGATGTTCTTCATCGCCGCGATCTGTTGCCCCGCCTCGGCGAGTTTGCCGTCGGCCATGAACAGCCTGACGATCGCCGCATGCGCTGGCAGGTACGCTGGCCGCAGCTCCAGGGCCTTCCGATACGCCAGCATGGCGCCCGCTGAGTCGCCCTGGGACGACAGAACGTCGCCCTTGAATTGCCAGGCGTCGTAGAGGTCCGGCGACTTCTCGATCGCCGAGTCGACCAGCACCAGCGCGGCCGGCAGCTCGCCCTTCCTCGCCTTCTGCCCGGCCTGGCCAAGCAGCGCCGGGCCGTAGCCCGGTTGCGCCGCGACGGCGGCCGCATAAGCGGTTTCGGCCTGCACCGGCTTGTTTTGCATCAGGTAGGCCGTCGCCAGTGACGTCTGCAGGTCGGCCTTGGCCTGCGCCGTGGACAGGTCGGCGTTGGCAAATTCGTCGGTCACCTTGTCGGCCTGCCCCAGCGCCAGCATGCTGCGCGCAAGAGCCGGCGTCACCTCGTCGGCCGAATAATTGTAGAGCTTGGCCTTGCGCAATTCGACCTCGGCGCCGGTCGCGTCGCCGGCCTCGAGCAGCGCCTTGCCGAGAAGAAAACGCGCTTCGGCCAGGTCCGGTTTCTGCTGCAGAGCGTTCTTCAGCTGGATGGTCGCGGCCTTGGCATCGTGCTTGGCCAGGTACTCCTTGGCCGATGCGAGCATGGCTTCCGGTTTCTCGCCGCCACAACCAACCAGGAGCAGAGCGGCCAGCAAACCCGAAACGGTCGCTTTACGCAATCGCTGCATTGATGAGTCACGCGTATTCATAGGTATCCCCACGGAGTGGTAAAAATTGCAATTAGTCTACTTGAGTCCAAATCGATGCATCAGGTCGTACAGGGTCGGGCGGCTGACGCCAAGCAGTTCGGCGGCCTTGACCACGTTCCCGTCGGCACGCGCCATGGCGGTGATGATCACCCGCCTCTCGGCTTCGTCGCGCGCCTGGCGCAGATCCAGCGGCGTCGCTTCCGGCGGTTGCGCGGTGGACAAGCCGATGTCGTCGGCGGTGATCTGATTGCCATCGGCCATGATGACCGCCCGCTTGATGCAGTTTTCGAGTTCGCGCACATTGCCCGGCCAGCGGTGGGCTTCGATCGCCCGGGTGGCATCTTCGCGCAGGGTCATCGCGCCGCGATTCTGTTCCTCGGCAAAGCGTCGGACGAAGGCATGCGCCAATAGAGCGGGGTCCCCGGAGCGTTCCCGCAAGGGAGGGATATTTACCACAATTTCGGCAAGGCGATAGTACAAATCTTCACGAAATCCCCCGTCTGCGATCAGGGATTTGAGATTCTGGTGCGTGGCACAGACGATGCGCACATTGACCGGAATCTCCTGCCGCCCGCCGATCCTCTCGACAACACGCTCCTGCAGAAAACGCAGCAGTTTGGCCTGCAGCGAATGCGGCAGATCGCCGATCTCGTCGAGCATCAGGGTACCGTTGTTGGCGGTCTCGATCTTGCCCAGAGTCATTCGTGCGGCGCCGGTAAAAGCGCCCTTCTCGTAACCGAACAGCTCGCTTTCCAGCAGATTCTCCGGTATCGCTGCGCAGTTGATGGCCACGAAGCGTTCACCACGCCGCGTAGACGACTCATGTACCGCGCGCGCCAGAATTTCCTTGCCGGTTCCACTTTCGCCGAGCAGCAAGACCGTCGCATCACTGACCGACACCCGCTCAATGGTTCGGCAAACGCGCAGCAGCGCGGGGTCGCGAGTGAGCAGGCCGGACAGCACATCGGGCTGCTGCATCGATTGCAGTCGCTTGTTTTCCTGCTGCAGTTCATGCAGGCGGTAGGCACGATCGATGGTCAGGCCGAGCATTTCGATCTCGAAGGGCTTGGCAAAGAAATCGTAGGCTCCGAGGGCAATCGCCCGCAAGGCATTGGCGCGATCGTTCTGGCCGGTGAGAACGATGACCTTGGTGTCCGGCGCCAGGGTCAGGACTTCCTCGAGCAGCCTGAACCCCTCGGAAACGGAGTCGGCATCGGGTGGCAAGCCGAGGTCCATGGTCACCACTGGTGGCTGGAAGCGGCGAATCTGCGCCAGAGCACTCTCGCGGTCGTCGGCGGTGATGGTCTCGTACTGGTCGAAAGCCCAGCGAATCTGTTTCTGCAATGCTCGATCGTCCTCGACGATGAGCAGATGGGGTAGCTTTTCGGAACTCATTCCGACTCCTCGGGCAAATCAGCGGAGTTCTTTGTCGAGCCCGCGTCGAACAATGGCAACAGCAGGGCCACCTGCGTACCGACATCGACAGCGCTGTCGACCGACAGCTTGCCGCCCAGCTCATGCACGTACTGAAAACTCTCGTAGGCACCAATCCCCATGCCGGTCGGCTTGGTCGTCTGAAAAGGCTTGAACAGGCGCTCGCGAACAAACTCCGGACTCATCCCGTGGCCGCTGTCACCGACCTCGACCAGCGCATAGTTCCCTTGCCTGGCAAGACGGATCCACACGCGCCCAGTCGGGTCCGTGGCCTCCAGCGCGTTCTGGACGAGATGGCCGATGACACGTTCGATACGGTCTTCGTGGCCGCGGGCGACGAGCTTATCCTCGATGGTCAATTCGACCTCGCGTCCCTGACCCGACTTGGCGGTCTGGATGCGGCGCACCGCGTCAGCCAGATCGATGCCGCGTGGACTGTCAAGCGGCGTTGCGCCCTCGCGCAGCTGCAACATCAACTGGCGCATTCGTTCGACCGAGTTTTCGACGGTCATCAGCATGTCTTTCTGGAATTCGGGGTTGTCGCGGTGGCGTTCTGCGTTCTTGATCATCAACGACAACTGGGCGACGATATTTTTCAGGTCATGGACGACAAAAGCCGACATGCGGTTGAAGGAGTCGAACTTGCGCACTTCAAGCAGCGCTTCGCTGGCCTGCATCTGGCCAAGAAACGCTCCCGCCTGCCGGCCAGCCGTTTTCAGCAGGTCGTTGACCTCCCAGTTCACGTCGATTCGGGCCCGAGCCGTGGCCAGCACGACAAAGGCGATCAGCTCGTTGCCGGTGGTCAGCGGCACAACCAGCCATGCGTTCGGCACTTCGACCAGCCACGACGGCAGGGCGAGGCCATCATAGCGCCGCGGCAGCGAGCGATACTCCTCGAGATTGATCACCCAGCCGCTGTCGATCAGAAACCTGCACAAAGGACTGCCATCATCCTCCGTGGCCGCCGACACGGGCATGTTCCAGCACGCGGCCTGGGCAAAGAAACGCCCCGAAGGATCCTTCAACCACAGCGCACCGCCGGGACTCTCGACCATGTCGGCCAGGCCGCGCACGGCGTGACGGCCCATTCCCGAGAACCCGCCTTGCGAGGAAAGCGTCTGCGTGAAGCGCAGCCATTCCTCACGGTAGTCATAGCGGTAGCTGAAGAAGTGCTTGCCAACCTGGACCCGCAAGCGCGCACGCATGGACCCCGAAAAGGTCAGCGCAACGAGAACCAGCAGGGCAGCAAAGAGCAGCGCCAACTGCAGGGCCCGCCCCCACTCGCCGCCGAACAAGCGAACGTAATAGCCGGCGGAAGCCATGAACAACAGATAGATGCCAACGATGACCAGGGTTGCCGACTGCAGGGCGGCACGCTGCGACATCACCAGACGGCGCTTCCAGTCGTGGCTGCGGATCGCCGAAAGAGCGACCATCGGCAAGCTCACGGCGTGCGCAAAACCACGGATACTGAAGGCGTCGGCGTCGACCTGGTTGAACAACAGCGCGTCGGAGTAAAGGTAGAGATCGAACAGGAATGTGCCACCAAGGCCCAGACACAGCGGCTTGATACTCCAGCGAAAGTCGGGCGAGACGTTGCGAAACAGTTGTTCGAGCAGGACCAGACCGAAGACACTCATCGCCAGCGACGTAAATAGCGACAGGCGCTGCGCGGGCAGGAGCAGGTCAATGCCGGTGACCACCAGTACCTGCGCGCCGAAACCAACGACGACGAGGAGCAGGGCGATGCCACCCAACCAGCCGACGCGCACGCGCGCCGGCGCACCGTCGCCGGGCTCCGGCTTCATCAACAGGATCAGGAACAGATACCAGCCACCGAAGCGCAAGGCATCGGCGAGCATGCTGCCGGCGAGGAAGACAAGGTTATGGGTCAGCGCAAAAGCCATCCCCAGCAGTCCCCATACGGCACACAGGCTGACCGCCAGGAACATCGCGCGGCTGCGTCCTCCGACTCGCCAACCCGAGGCCAGATAGAGCGCCAGGAAGGCGGCCAGCAGTCCGGTCAGCCCGTAGCTCCAGGTAGCAATCATCGCCATATTGGTTGCCATCACGATCGACCAGCCTCCCCAATTCGCGCCCACACGCCATCTGCCAGGATCGCCAGAAAGCTCACTGAGCGCCTTTGCCGGTCAACACCACGCCGACCGTCTGAAAGAGAATCACGACATCGAGAAACAGGCTGTGATTCTTGACGTAAAACAAATCGTACTGCAGCTTCTGAATCGAATCGTCGACCGTCGAACCGTAGTGGTAGCTTACCTGCGCCCAGCCGGTGACCCCGGGCTTGACACTGTGGCGCACGGCGTAGAAGGGTACGTCGCGAGTCAGTTGATCGACGAAATAGGGGCGCTCCGGACGCGGTCCGACCAGGCTCATGTCACCGGTCAGCACGCTGTACAGCTGCGGCAACTCGTCGATGCGCAGCTTGCGGATGATCCTGCCGACACGCGTCACGCGATCGTCGTTGGCCGTCGCCCAGCGCGGTTGGCCATCGCTTTCGGCATCCTTGCGCATGCTGCGAAACTTGATGACATTGAACAGGCGGCCGTCGAGACCCACCCGCTCCTGCCGGTAGAAGACTGAAAAGCCGTCTTCGAGGATGATCATCAGCATGGTCAGCAGCATCACCGGTGCGGCCAGCAGCAAGAGGACGCTGGCGGCGACGATATCGAACAGGCGCTTGACGCCGGTCCGCCGCCAGCTCTGCCGAAAGCCGTCGCCGAAGATCAGCCAGCTGACACGCAGCGAATCGATGCGAATCTGCCCGAGGGCACGTTCGAAGTAGCTCGCCAGGTCGAGAACCTTGACCCCGGACAGTTTGCAGTCCAGGAGTTCGCGCAAGGGAAGCGCGCCACCACGACGCTCGCGAACAGCGACGATGATCTCGTCCACCTTCAGCGAATGCGCGGTGTCGGACAGCGACATGTCGCGCGACAGGAGGACCTGCGCCGGAACGACGATCTCGGTATCGGTCGGGCTGGGATAAAAGCCGACGATGTGGATATCCGGATCCGACTTGCGCAAGACGCGACCGACATTTTCCGCCTCGTCGCCGGCGCCAAAGACCAGCACCCGGTGACTGAGCAGCAGGCCGCTACGGCTGTGCGCCGAATGGACGCGGTGCAGCAAGGTCGCGAAGAGCGCCGCCAGGCCGGAGAGGAGCATGAAGCCACGATCGACCTCGGCCACGGAGAGCATGGAGAACACGACATAGGCCAATGGAATGGCCAGATACAGGGACAGCACTGCACGCGCCCGCGTCTCGGCCCGAGTGCGGCTATGAACGCGCTGATAGATACCCAGCCAGGCGTTGAAGGCAATGCTCATCAGCGCGAAGATCAGCGCATAGAAAGCCACCTTCTCGAGTGCTATCTCGCCGCCACGACCGACCCAGACGGCGACCAGGATCACGCAGACCACCGGGAACATCAGATCGATCGCCACCCGGGCGATGGTCGCCCGATAAAACCAATGATTGAAGACCTTGATCACGACAGACCCCTTGCAATCGCCAATCTGAAAGCTTTTCGTTGATAACGGACTTGCCGAACGTCGCCCTGGTGAAAGGGAAAGCAGGCAAGTATCACGAAACAGAGGTTATCAACGGAACAACGCCAAGACCGTGACCGAATACACAAGCGGGGGGGAATACCTTGTAAAACATACCGTCCAACTCCCTACAAATACCAAACGTGCACTTCAATACAATGCGCTAATACATTGATATGTCTTGTTTCTATTGATTTTTGACGAGCGCGTGCAGTCAGGAATTCTGCAAGCTGCGGCGTCTGTCAGGGCGTCCGACCGGGAACCGACGGCGCTGCAAGAGGGTTGGCAGCAGCGCGCCCGTTCAGGAACAGGGCAAAGCATAGCAGCAAGAAGAACAGGAAAGCAGGCCGCGGCATGTCCAGAAGGCTGGAAAAAACGCCGACGGTCATAAATGCAATTAATGTAGCCAGTAAAAAGGGGGCCAAAACATGCGTACGTCCCGGCCCGCGGAGCAGGTTGACGCAGGCCAGCGCCAGCAGGACGAGCAGGAGCAGGAGGCCGCAGACGCCCTGATCGATGAGCATTTCGAGAAACAGGTTGTCGATGTGCCAGGGAACGAAATAATGGCGACCGGCAAAGAACCAATGCGCGAGCCCGTCGGAAAAGCCGCCATTCTCCAACAGGTCCCGCCCCGTGTCGTCAAGGAGGTGCAGCTTGGCGACGTCGATGGCGTCACCCGACCCGGCCAGGAGGCGCAAACTGAGAAAACCGAGAGCCGGTGGCCACGCACCGGCGGTGCTGGCAGCGGGAGCGTTCAGGCGCAGCGAGAAGTGGTGCCATTGCGCGTCCCCTGCCGGAACCCGCACCAGCGTCCCACGGCAGGAAGCCTCGTAGAGTAGATGCCTCTGGCAGACAGCCACACTCAGCCTGGCTTCCTGCGGCGCACGCAGGTCCATCGCCAGCGTGTAGGTCCCGTCGTGCAGTGGCGACACGCGTTGCAGCAGTTCGAAAGCGCCCTGCCGACGCGCGTCTTGTGACGGGCCGGAAAGGCGCAAATAGGTGCCGCTCCGGCGGTCGTCGACAAGCAGCAGGCGGCCGGGAATCGCGCTCTCCGGCACGGCCTGTGAATAATTGGCAGGAAAACGTCCCAGGCCCCTGCCGAACATTATCTCTGACGGCGATCGCAAGAGGTTCAGCCCGGCAGTCCAGTGCTCCAGGCGCCCGCCCAGATCGCGCTCGCTGGCCGACAGCCGCCGGCTCATGAAGTTGCCGAAGCCAAGCACCGCGACCACCTCGAAGGCCAGGACCACCAGCAGGACACGTCCTCCCCACAGGCGCCAGGCCTCCGGCGGCGGGAATGGCGAATCCGTCGGCGCGCTTGTTGCCGGCAAGCTCGTCGGCGGAAACGACTGCCGCTGCGCCGACAAACGCCAGGCCAGCAGCGCCAGGGACAGCCCCACGCCAAGATAGACGCTGCGCGAGAAACTGGTCAGGCAGGCGTAGGCGACGAGCACCGCCAGCGCTGCGGCGATGCCCCAGCGCCGCCGATCCGGCGCGCGCACCACTGCATGGACGGCAAACGGAACCGCCAGCGCAAGATAGCCGTCGAGCGCCGCGCCACCGACGTGCATCTCCCAGAACAGGGCCGTGCTGCGATAGGCCGTCGAGAAGTCGAACAGCCCCGGGTAGGCGCTGCGCTCCCAGACAATCGCCACACAGAGCAGCCCCAGGCCGGTCGCCACGCCCGCGGCGAGACGGGACGCCGCCAGCGCCGGCGCGCGTTCGTGCAGCTGGCGCAACGACGGCAAGAGGAGCAATGCGAAAAAGAAAGCCTTGCCTGCGCGCAAGCTGTTCAAGGGCTCTTCGTAGCCCTGGAACCATCCCGCCAGCGAGGGATCGGCAGCGCTCAGACCACGCACCAGGGCCACAGCGTAGGATACGGCGAGCGCCGCCAGCCCGATTCTGGCCAGGCGAACGAGGGTGAATTCCGCGGATCCCGCGCTGCCGTCCGGACGGCAGCAACGGGTGAGGAGCGCCTTCAGCCGCCCTCGCTGCACCGTCCGGGCGCCGTAACCGGGGCGCGCTGGCGATCGACCCCGGCGTGGCCAGCAATCGGCGGCCATGCGTGCCTGGCAGCCGCTCACCGCTGCCAGTAGCAAGAGGTCGAATTCGTCGATGCCGATCCAGCCGGTCCACGCCGAGAAACTGGCGACCGGCAAGAGTGCCGGGAGGACGAACAGGAAGAGCGACGGGCGCAGGCCGACCGCCATGGCCCAGGCGACGAAAGCGACACCGAGCAGGTTCGGCCACAAGGGATGATTGGCGGCGATGAACAGGCCCAGTGCGCCAGTGAGAGCCGCCAGCGCAGTATGCAGCCCGAGCGGCCAGCTCACGGCCTGCCGCCCGAGCAAACACAGCGGACACTCTCAACGCGGCCTGCCTGCCGGCTTCCAGTGGTCATCAGCCCTCTTTTTTTTTCCGTTCGCCTGGCCGGCGCAAGACCTTGGCGCGGGAATACTGTCGGTGCGACCCGTACCTGTCAATCGATCAAGCCTCGCGACCGCGAAGCTCATGAGCCGGACACAACGCCGACGCAAGCGCTCAGCGACGGGAGCGGCTAGCGCGCAAACGGAAGAGGCCACCGGTGGACCACGATCGTGCAGCATGGTCGAAAGGTGGCCTCAACGCAGCAAAGCCCATGCCAGAGGCAAGCAGCCCTGCTAGCTAGCCGGCTTCAGCTCGTTGGCAGCAATCACCCGCGCACGCCGAAGCTGGATGACAATCACCAGCCCCATCAGCAGAAAGGCAGGAATATAGAACCATTCCTTGTCCGGTCGCTCGGTGGCCACCTCGAGGGCAGTGATGACAAAGCCCTGCTCGATGCCGAGCTTCGCCGCACGGCTGCCGAACTTGACCCCCAGGATATCGACCTGATCACCCGACGCCATCAGGCTGAGGCCCACGGCATTGAGACGCTGCAGTGCGGGCGCCTGGACGCCGAGCGGCAGCAGGACCCCCTTGGCGACCTTCTTGCCGTTGATGTCCTCACCCTCGATCCAGACCCTCAGACCAGCACCGTCGGGCGCCTGCTCGACAACCTCCATGATCTTGGTCGGCGGCAACTTGTCGTAAGGCGGATGGATGATGTCCATCCAGAAACCCGGACGGAACAGAGTGAAGGTCACCAGCAGTAGAACCAGGGCTTCCCACCAGCGGTTGCGGGTCATGAACCAGCCCTGCGTCGCGGCGGCGAAAAGGAGATTGGCGATGATCGCCGTAGACACCGTCAGGAAGAGGTGTCCGAGGCTGTCGATGCCGATCAGCAACAACTGCGTGTTGAAGATGAACATGAAGGGCAGGATCGCCGTTCGAATGCTGTAGCCGAAGGCCGTGACACCGACCTTGATCGGGTCGCAGCGCGCTATCCCGGCCGCGGCATACGACGCCAGGCCTACGGGCGGTGTCACGTCGGCCATCAGTCCGAAATAGAAGACGAACAGGTGTACGGCAATCAGCGGCACCAGCAGACCGCTCTGCGCACCGAGTTCGACCACCACCGGAGCCATCAGGGTGGATACGACGATGTAGTTGGCCGTCGTCGGCAGACCCATGCCAAGGATCAGGCAGATCACCGCCACCAGACAGAGCATGATCATCAGGTTGCCGCCCGAGATCAGCTCGACCAGCTCGCTCATCACCAGTCCGATGCCGGTCAGCGTCACGGTACCGACGATGATGCCGGCGGCCGCAGTGGCGATACCGATACCGATCATGTTGCGCGCACCGGTGACCAGACCGTCAAGCAGGTCCTGGAAGCCCTGGCGAGCCGCTGCACCAAGGTCACCGTGCTGGCGGAAGAAAGCAATCATCGGCCGTTGCGTGACCAGGATGAACATCAGGAACACCGTCGCCCAGAACGCGGACAAGGCCGGCGAGAGCTCCTCGACCATCAGGTTCCAGATCAGCACCACCACCGGCAGCAGGAAGTGCAGACCGGACTTCAGCGTCGGACCGGCATCCGGCAGGTGGTCGATAGGCGTATCCGGATCGTCCATGTGCAATTCGGGATAACGTGTACCGAACTTCAACAGGCCGATGTAGCCAGCCATCATCACCACACCGACGATATAGATCGAGGCGTCACCGAAGACATCCTTGAGCCAGCCAAAGCCGTAGTAGACGATGCCGGCAAGGATGACCATTCCGGAAACGGTCATCAGGAAGGAAATCATGCGCTGGCTCAAGGTGGCCTCGTGCACATGCGGAATGCCGCGAATGTCGGCCTTCATCGCTTCCAGGTGCACGATGTAGAACAGCGCGATGTACGAGATCAGCGCCGGCAGGATGGCGTGCTTGAGCACCTGCGTGTAGGGAATGCCAACGTACTCGACCATCAGGAAGGCAGCCGCACCCATCACCGGCGGCATGATCTGACCGTCGACCGAAGCCGCGACCTCGACGGCGGCGGCCTTGTCGGGTCGATAACCGACGCGCTTCATGAGCGGAATGGTAAACGTCCCGGTGGTGACGACATTGGCGATCGACGACCCGGAAATCAGGCCCGTACACGCCGAGGCCACCACCGCGGCCTTCGCCGGACCGCCACGCAGGTGACCAAGGAGCGAGATGGCCGACTTGATGAAATAGTTGCCGGCGCCTGCCGTTTCCAGAAGAGCGCCGAACAGGACGAAGAGGAAGATGAAGCCCGACGACACACCCAGCGCGACACCGAAAACGCCCTCCGTACTCAGCCACAGGTGCGACATGCCCTTGCCGAGCGAAGCCCCCTTGTGGGCGATCAAGTCCGGCATATAGGGGCCGAGGAAGATGTAGCCAATGAAGATCACCGCCAGAATGACCATCGGCAGGCCAAGCGCACGGCGCGCCGCCTCGAGCAGCAGCACGATGCCGGCGACCGAGGCGACAAGGTCGAGCGTCGTCGGCTGACCGGGTCGCGTCGACAGCTCGGAGTAGAAAACGAAAAGATACGAGGCGCAGAAAACGCCCGCCAGTGCCAGAACCCAGTCCAGGGGCGGCACATAGGCACGCGGAGAGCTCTTGAATGCCGGGTAGGCAAGATAAGCGAGAAAAATGGCAAAAGCCAGATGGACCGAACGCGACTCGGTATCATTGAGCACCAGAATGCCCAGCGAATACGGCAGCGGCGAAGCGATCCAGAGTTGAAACAGCGACCAGGCCAGCGCGGTAAACATGACCAGCTTGGCGACCATGCCGGTCGGCTTGCGGCCACCGGTATCTGCTTCGGCGACCAGTTGTTTTAGTTGCTCGTCCGTCAGGACGGCTTCAGCTTCTTTTTCAGCCATGTGCAGAATCTCCGCAGACTTCAACGTAAGACGGCCCCGTCGGGGCCGTCGGCAGGTCTACCGGGAACGGCGAACTCCTTGCCGATCCCGCATGCTTCCGACCGATTACATCCAGCCCTTCTCCTTGTAGTACTTTACAGCGCCATCGTGCAGTGGTGCCGACAGACCGTTCTTGATCATCTCCTTCGGATCGAGATGGGCAAAAGCCGGATGCAGCTTCTTGAAGTCGTCCAGATTGTCGAAGACGGCTTTGACCATGGCATAGACAACGTCGTTGGAAACCTTCGACGACGAGACGAAAGCCGCCACCACGCCGAAGGTATTCACCGGGTTCGGGTTGTTGGCGTACATACCGCCAGGGATCGTCACCGCCGCGTAGTAGGGATAGGTCTTCACCAGCTTGTCTACTGCCGGCCCGATGACATTGATGAGCTGCGCGTGGCAGGTGGTGGTCGGGTCCTGGATGTTGGCGGACGGGTTGCCGACGACGTAGGCAAAACCGTCGATTTTGTTGTCGCACAGCGCCGCGCCATGCTCGTCGGCCTTCATCTCGGAAACCAGCGAGAAATCGCTGGTCTTCATGCCCATCGCCGGAAGCAGGATATCCATTGTCGCGCGCTGGCCTGAGCCTGGGTTACCGATGTTGAAGCGCTTGCCCTTGAAGTCCGGCAAGGCGGTGACGTTGGCGTCCTTGCGTGCGAGCACGACCAGCGGCTCCGGATGGATCGAGAACACCGAGCGCAATTCGCCGAAAGCTGCACCCTTGAACTGGTTTTCTCCCTTCAAGGCATTGTAGGCGACGTCCGACTGCGCAACGCCGAAGTCGAGTTCGCCGGCCTTGATGGTATTGACGTTGTACACCGAGCCACCGGTGCTCTCGACCGAGCAGCGAATACCGTGCGTTTTCTTTTCCTTGTTCATCAGTCGGCAGATCGCGCCGCCGGCTGCGTAATAAACGCCGGTTACCCCGCCGGTACCAATGGTCACGAACTTCTGTTCCGCAAAAGCTGCCGGGCTGGCGATGCTGGCGGAAACGGCAAGGGCGGCTGCAAGGGTGGTAAGTTTCTTCAAGAGTTTGTCTCCTCAATTATATTCAAGCAATTGGAACGAGCCATGCCGCAACCACACACACTAGCGGCTTGATCATGCGAGGGTGAGCAAGACTTCTCCGCCTTCCCTTCAGCGCTGATCCGCCCCCAGAGCAGTTATTCATGATTCAAGTTCCGGGCCTGTCGGCGCGTTGGCCAACGTCAATTTACCCGAAATATTCCCTCTCGTGCAACGGACAAAAGCCAACGCTGATCGACTCTACACATAAAACCCGCTCACGTTTAGACCAATTCCAGGAAAATTCCTGATACCAATGCAGCGCCGCAATGGCTTGCTGGCGACCGTTGGCGGCTTCCTTAGGGGAGCGACGGCGCAGGAAATCGACAATCGTCACAGCGCTGCGGGTTCCTGCGCCGACCGCCGCCGTCATTCCTTAAGCATTCTGTGCACCGCCTCCAGATGCTCCGCTTCGTTATGGCACATTCCCTGGAAGGACGCGCAAAGATCGAGAAAGTCTTTTAACTCCATGCGTTGAGCCATTTTCATCAATCGCTTGGTGAGGCGCAGCGCCTTTGGCGGCTGGGCTGCAATGCGCGCTGCGAGGTCAAGCGCCGTCGGCAATAAATGCTCGGGCTCGACGACGTCGAGCACAATCCCCAGTGCCTTGGCCTCGTCAGCGCTGACGATGCGTCCGGTCAGGGTCAGCTCGAAGGCCTGCTGGTAACCGATCAGCCGCTGCATGAACCAGGCGCCGCCATCCCCGGGAATAATGCCCAGGTTGAGAAAGGTCTCGCCGAACCTGGCGCGCCGCGACGCCAGGCGTATATCGGCCATGTTGGCCAGATCGAAGCCGGCGCCGATCGCCGCACCGTTCACCGCCGCGATGACCGGGATCTCGACTTCGCTCAGCGCCAGCGGGATGCGCTGGATGCCACGACGATAGCGCTGCGCGACCTCGGCCACGTCGCCCGCGAAATCACCGCCGCGCCTGGCCATGTCCTTGACGTTGCCGCCGGCCGAGAAAGCGGCGCCGGCGCCGGTGATGACCAGCACAGACACGTCGTCGCAGCGGTTGACCCATTCGGCAACGGCGACGATGTCTTCGATCAGTTGCGTCCCGGTCAGGGCGTTGCGCACGTCGTCACGATTGAGCGTCAGAAGCGCGACACGGCCATCGACTTCGAGCAAGGCATCGACGACTGGCGGAATGTTCATCGCCAAGCCTCCTTTGCCGCCAGCGGCTTGCGGCTGACGATTACCCTCGCATCGACCACGGCGTAGCCGTCGGGCCGGGCGATGACCGGGTTGAGGTCCAGTTCGATCAGCTCCGGGTAGGCCTCGACGAGGCTCGAAACCTTCAACAGCAGATCGACCAGCGCCGCCTTGTCAACGGCCGCTTCGCCGCGCACGCCGGCGAGGATCTTGCGCGACTTGATCTGCTCGAGCATCGACGACGCATCGTGCGGCGACAGTGGAATGGCACGGAAAGCCACGTCCTCGAGAATCTCGACGAAAATGCCGCCCAGGCCGAACATCAATACCGGCCCGAAAATGGGGTCGCGAATGACGCCGATGATCACCTCGACCCCTTTGCGCGCCATCGGCGTCAGCAGCACGCCTTTGATCACCGCCTGCGAATCGTACGCCCGGCTGGCGGCCATGATCTCGTCGAAAGCGACGCGCATGCCCGCTTCGCCACGGACGTTGAGCTTGACCCCGCCGGCGTCCGACTTGTGCAGGATGTCCTTGGAAACGACCTTCATGGCCAGCGGCTGGTCGCCGAAACGCGCGGCGATACTGGCGAGATCGTCGGCCGAGCCGGCCAGCAGTTCCTCCGGCACGGCAACGCCGTGCGCACGCAGCAGGTTCTTGGCTTCGTATTCGAAGAGATCGCGGCCTGCGGCCTGCGCCTCGGCGAAAGCGAGCTGCGCTGCGCGCTCGGGAACCACCGTTGGCACCGCCTTCTGGCCAGTGCAGGCCGCCAGATAGATACCGCGTTCACCGAGTGCCGACAGGACGCGCACCGCGTGCTCGATCGAGCTATAGACCGGCAGGCCGGCTTCGTGCAGGCGGCGCAAGGCCGGCGGATTGACCGGTGCGTAAAGGCTATAGACGATCAGCGGCTTGTCGCTCCTGCGCGCCAGCTCGATCATCGCCTCGGCGCCACGCATCTCGCCGCCGAGCAGGTCTTCGGCGAAGCGCGTGTAGTAGCCGCCGAACATGCCGACCAGGAAAATGCTGTCGACATTGTCGTCTGCGGCGACGATCTCCAGACAATCGGCGAGCAGCGCCGGGTTGGCGTCGCTGCTGCCGGCGACATCGACCGGGTTGAGCAGCGACGCCTGCGGGAAAAGGATTTCGCCGAGACGCCGACGTGTTGTTTCGCTCAGCTCGGCCAGTTCCAGGCCCGCTTCGGCGAGGCGATCGGAAGCGATGGTCGCCTGACCGCCACCGTCGGCAACCACCGCCACACGCTTGCCGCGCGCTTTCTGCAGCAGTCCCAGGCCTTCGGCGACGGGCAGAATCTCGTCCGAATGCTGGACCACGCTGACGCCGACCTGACGCAGGACGTCGACCGTCATCGCATAGCTGCCGGCCAGTGCGCCGGTGTGCGAACTGGCCGCCCGCTGGCCCGCTTCGGTTGACCCCGACTTGTACACCACGACCGGCTTGAGCGCGGTGATTTTACGCGCCGCGTCGAGGAAGCGCCGCCCGTCACGAAAGCCTTCGACGTACAGCGTCGCCACTCGGGTGTGTGGATCCTCGCCGAGATAGCGCAGGTAATCGTTGAAGCCGATATCCGCCTGATTGCCCGGCCCGGCGTAGGTACTGAAGCCGACGTGACCGTTGCGCTCGGCCTCCAGCACCAGCGACAGCAGCATGTTGCCCGACTGCGAGATGAGTCCGATGTCACCCGCCTTGACGTTGTTCAGGGCCAGCAGATTGACTTTCTTGTGCAGGTTGAACATCCCCGAGGTGTTCGGGCCGATGACCCGCACGCCGCTCTGGTGCGCAGCGGCCAGCATTTCCTGCTCCAGCTTGATGCCGTCCGGACGGCCTGTTTCGCGAAAACCGCTGGCCAGGACCACCGCCCCCTTGACGCCTTTCTTGCCGCACTCGACGAGCAAGCCCGGAACGCTGGCCGCAGGGGTGCAGATCAGCGCCAGGTCGGCGGTTCCCGGAATGTCGGCCAGCGAGCGATACGCCTTGACGCCGAGAACCGTGTCGACCTTGGGATTGATCGGGTAGATCCTGCCTGCGTAGCCATCCTTGATCAGCCCGACCATGGCCTTGTAGCCGCGCTTGGTGGGATCGGCCGAAGCGCCAATGATGGCGATCGAATCGGGAGCGAGGAAACCGTGCAGCGGACTGCGCTGAGTTGCGTTAGCCATGGTCGTCATCTCAGCACCCCTTGAAAGCCGGCGGACGTTTTTCAGCGAAGGCGTCGATTCCCTCCTGCCAGTCCTGGGTGGTACCGACGAAGGTCATCCCTTCGAGTTCGGCGGTCAGCGCGGCATCGAAAGTACGCTCGGCAGCCATGTTCAGCTGCTCCTTGGCCAGTTGCATCGACAATGGCGCCTTGCCGGCAATCCGGCCGGCGAATTCGCGTGCCGCATCGAGAAATCCCTCATCCGGCAACACGCGATTGGCCAGGCCGATACGCACCGCCTCGTCGCCCTTGATCCGTTCGCCGAGAAAAACCAGTTCGCGCGCCTTGGCCAGACCGACCAGCCGCGGCAGCAAATAGGTGACGCCCCCTCCTAGAAAAGTGCCGATGCTCACCTCGGGCAGCCCTATCTGCGCGCTCTCGGCCATCACAATGAAGTCGGACGCGATCGCCATTTCGGCGCCGGCGCCGACGGCGAAGCCATTCACCGCGGCCACCACCGGCTTCGACAACAGCAGCAGTCGCCTGCAGACGATCTGCTCGCCGCGCAGGTACTGGCGTCGATCGTAGGCGGTTCGCCCCGCCTGGTGTTCCTTGAGGTCGGCGCCAACACAGAAAGCACGGCCCTCGCCGGTCAACAGCACCACGCGCACGTCGCCGTCGGCCTCGGCGACGCCCAGCGCGGCGTTGAGCTCGTCATAGAGCTGCTGCGTCACCGCGTTGAGGCGATGCGGCCGGTTCAGTCGAATTTCGGCAATCCCGCCGCGCGCTTCATAGATGATGGTTTCGCTCGGCATAGGCAACGGCTGTCCTCTTCAGTGAATGAACGAATGAGCGATTGGGCGCGACCCGAAGAATGGCGAACCGCGCCGGGTGTCGTCAGGTGGGCAGTTCCTGAATCGACGACGGTGATGCCTCGAGTACCGCCAGTGCCTGCTCGGTAAACACGCGCAGGCCAAGCTCCGGCCGGTAGCCATGAATCTCCTTGACATCCAGCGCCCGCATGAAGGTAATGATTTCCTGACTGATCACCTGCCCGGGGACCAGAATCGGAAAACCCGGCGGGTAGGGGATGACAAAGGTCGTCGATACCAACTGGCGTCCGGCGGCGATTTCCCTCTCGATGGCCTTGCCCGCGATCGGCACGTATTCGCACTTGCTTTCGTCGTAGGCGAGGAAGAAGGCCGAGCGAATGTCGCCTTCAGGCGTGCCGTTGCCCGAACTCAACCGGAACGAGTCGTGAAAGCAACTGAAGTCGGGCAGCGGCGGCAGATCCTCGCGCAAGGCCTTGACCTGACGTTCGAAGATCTTGCGCTCGACGTTGCTGGCGTCATCCAGGCGGTCATCAAGATCGCGCGCGATCTTGACCAGCACCTCGATCAGGTAGGCGACCGACGAGCGCGTGGTGCCGATGTTGGTCATGAACAGCACCGTGTTGCGCGAGGTCTTGTTGATCTGGATGCCGTGCTTGTTCATCAGGATCTCGTTCTTGAACGTATCGCCGTCCCAGCCCGAGCCTGCCACCGACAGGGTGATCCGGGTCGCGTCGAGAACGAATTCGTCTTCGCTCCAGGCGGCCATGATGTCGCTCCAGCCATGCTCCGGATCCCAGTAGCTCTTGATCCCCGACTTGCGATACTCGGCGGGAATCATTTCGGCGACGGTGACGACGTGGAAGTACTTGCTGATCAGCGGGTGGGTATTGATCACCTTGCGCAGCGACATCGCCTGCTCGACCTGGCGCTGGATGAACTCGAAGCCCTCGAGCTCCACCTGCCGGCGGCCGATATCCAGCGAGGCGATGATCTGGTAGTTCGGCGAGGTCGAGGTATGCGTCATGTAGGCCTCGTGAAAGGCTTGCTCGACCTCGTCCTTGAAGTCCTGGTCGTGCACATGGATCATCGAACCCTGGCGCAGAGCGGTCAGTGTCTTGTGCGTCGATTGGCAGGCGTAGGCACGAACGCGCACTTTGTCCGGGTCTGGCATCAACCGGGTCTTGAGCAAGGTTTCGTCGTCGGCATTGGCCATTTTTTCCTGGTACTTGGCGTAGTCCACTCGGTATTCCGGCGAGCGGTAACGCTCGCGCAGCTGACCGGCGCAGTACATCGCCGTGCGCCGCCGGTAGGCGGGGCCGAAACGGGCAAAGGCAAACCACGCCTCGTCCCACAGGAAGACCAGATCGGGTTTTATCGCCAGGCACTCCTCCATCACCCGTTCGACGTTATAGACCACGCCGTCGAATGTGCAGTTGGTGAGCAGCAGCATGCGCACGCGATCGAGCTTGCCGGCGGCCTTCAGTTCCAGCAGGCGGTGCTTGATTTCCTTCATCGGCACGGCGCCGTACATTGAAAAGTCATTGAGCGGGTAGCTGTCCAGATAGACCACCTGCGCCCCGGCCAGGACCATGCCATAGTGATGCGACTTGTGACAATCGCGATCGAGGAGAACGATGTCGCCAGGGCGGACGATCGCCTGCACGACAATCTTGTTGCAGGTCGACGTACCGTTGGTGGCAAAGAAGGTCTGCTTCGAGCCGAAGGCACGGGCCGCCATCTCCTGCGCTTTCTTGATCGGCCCGTGCGGCTCGAGCAGGCTGTCGAGTCCGCCCGAGGTGGCCGAAGTTTCCGCGAGAAAGATGTTCATCCCGTAGAAGTCGCCCATGTCCTTGATCCAGTGCGAGGCGGTGATCGACTTGCCGCGACTGATCGGCATGGCGTGAAAGACGCCGGTGGGGATGCGCGCATACTGTGTCAGGGCATTGAAGAACGGCGCCTCGAAGCGCTCCGCAACGCCGCGCAGGATATTCAGGTGCAGATCGAGATGATCCTCCTGGTTGTAGAAGACCCGTCGGCAGTTGCCGAGCTTGGCACCGGCGATCTCCTCGACCGATTGATCGGTGAACAGGTAGACGTCGAGCTCGGGACGAAGCTTGGCGATCATCCGGCACAGCTCGGGGCCATACTCCTTGGGTTCGACTTCTTCGAGGACGGCCTCTTCGAGGCGCGAGAGATAGCGATGCAGGAGCTCCAACGTCTGCTCCGAATCGCGCCGGAGGTCGTTGCGAATGACCACTGCCTGGACGTTGTGGTTGAACATCACGCCGATCAGGGCGTCGGTGAGACTGGGTACGAACACCGGTTCATAGACGAAGGGGTCCTCGATACGGCGTAGCGAACGCAGGGTACGGCGCAGGTTCTCTTCCTGCATTGGCGAGAATTTGTCCACGAACAGTACTTCGAAGTAGAGCAGGTCCTTGCCGGCGTGCTCCGTGGATTCATCGTCAGGACTGCCCTCGGTCAGTTCCTCGACGTCATGGTGGTGAGGATTGCGTCGATAGCTGTTGCTGAGCAGGGCGTGACAGATGTTGCGCACGGTAATTGCCAGCACATCGAAGCGTCCCTG
This sequence comes from Candidatus Accumulibacter sp. ACC007, assembly GCF_907163205.1. Classification (NCBI taxonomy): domain Bacteria; kingdom Pseudomonadati; phylum Pseudomonadota; class Betaproteobacteria; genus Candidatus Accumulibacter; species Candidatus Accumulibacter sp. ACC007. The sequence continues at coordinate 29,976 of NZ_CAJQUD010000008.1, forward strand.
GGTAACCAGTTCGCCGAGTCGGCCGAAAGTGTCGTGCCCCGGGAACGCCCAGTAGAGTTCGATCGGGCGCAAGGCATCGATCAACTCGCCGACTTTGCGCTCGGCCTCGTTGCGCCGGCGTTCCGAGTGACTCTGGGTGAGTTGCTCGCAGGCTATTTTCAGGGCGCTCCAGCGATCGGTGCGCAGTTGCAGCGCACTGTAGTATTCACCGAGCGACTTCTTGTTCTTGCTATCTGCCTTCATTGCTGGTCTCCTCACGCAGGTCCATGCCTCGCGTATCGTTGTTAGGTGGCGGTGGCGAACTGCCAAACTCGATGAGCCGATCGCCGACCGTGAAATCGGCAAATGACTGCGACCAGCTGACCCCTGGCCAGAAGAAATCGGCGCGCCCTTCGCCGGGCCAATACGCCGCCGAATAAAGGGTGCCGAGGCCGCGCGCGAAGGCGTTCGAGTAAATGGGCGGTCGCAGGAAGGCGGCGATCAGCGCCTCGCTAGTCATTGTGCTTTCGTCAAGCATCTCCATCAACCGCCGCAGGCGCTCGACCGTCGACGTCGCGCGGGCGTGCTGGTGCCATTCGACCTTCTTCTGGTGATTGGTCGCCGCCGCCAGGCGACGGATGTCGCCGCTCTTGCCCGGGGCGAGGAAGACCGTCGAGAAATCGCCGCTGCGGTCGACCACCGTCACGTTGTAGCTCATATGCACCGGAACCCGCGCCAGTGCCGCGCAGGCCTCGTCGGTGCGCGTGCAGGTTTCCAGAACGTAGCGCAAGACCAGCGGCACGCCAAAACCTTCGCCGACCTCCTGGCGACCACCAAACGACAAGGCCACGGCAAGGCCATCCTCGTTGATGCCATCGAGCAGGCCCCACATGCAGTCACTGAGGCCGATCACTTCACGACCGTTCCAGGCCGTCTTCAGGATGACGCCTTCGCACAACTGTGGCGGATAGTCGTAGTTGCGCACCAGCAGCGGTCGCTCGCCGGGCCAGACCAGCTGCGAGCAGCCCGTAACGTACGGCGGCGGGCAGAAAAGCGACAGGAAGCGGGCCTCGACATCGCCGCCACCCGAGAGTTCGGAGAGCGCCTCGTAGGTGGGCAGCAGTTCCGGCATGTGCTTGCGCAGCGCCCGCACGCAGGGCAGGTAGTAGGGGCGCGCGGCTTCGCCGCTTTGCAGATACCAGCGGCGATACGACGGCCAGAATTCTCTGAACAGGCTTTGCCAGACCGCCCCCGGTCGTGCTTCTTCCATGGCCCGGAAGAGCAGCGACTGGGTCTGAATGAGAGGCATCTACCTCCTCAGCCGGCGATTAGAGAATCTTGAACGCGCCGGCCGACGGCACCTGTTCGGCGACGGCGGTATCCAGAGGACGACCCTTGTAGAAGCCCTTGATCCCACGGATCCAGTTTTCTGCGCGGGCGTTGATCTTGAATTCCTCGGTCATCGAGCGACCGCGGGTGATCAGGATACCCAGATCGGCGCCTTCATAGCGGTAGTCACCGGGACCGGTGATGCGCAGCCAGAAAGCCTCGTTTTCCCCTTCAACCGCCAGGCGGTGATAGTCGAAGCGGTGAAAACTGACGTTACCGGCGTCGTCCATGCGGTAGATTCCCGATTCTGGAGCCTGGTCGACGATATCGACTTCCTCGTCGGTGTATTTCATGACCAGCTGGCTCCAGCTGTCGATGTACTTGGGGTTTTTCCAGCGTTCGTTCATCGCTGCAACGTCCAGCTTGAAGTCAACGCCACTGAATTCGAGCAGGTGAAAGAAGAACAGCGGTGCGTCGGCGTACGCGAAAGCCGCGTGGTTGGTCATCGGGCTGGCGCCGCAGACGCGCGGGTTGAGTTCGCCCAGATAGACTTCCTCGGTATCCTGGTCGATCAGAAAGTCCAGATCGAAGTAGCCGCGATAGCCTTCCTCGAGCAGCTGGTTGCCGAAGGCGTAGGCGTAGTCGCGCGCGGTAATGCGCGCTTTTTCCGGGAATGCTCCCGGGAAGACCTCGTTACCGCACCAGCCGCCCTTGTAGGGGGTCAGCTCCTTGGCGCCGACGATTTCGGTGAGCAGCGGACCAACGACCGTGCCGCAACGGGTCACACAGGCTTCCAGGGTGCCGCCGCGGCAGTTGATCCGCTTCATGACCTTGACCTCGGGATCCTTGACGATCTCGTCGGCGTACTTCTTCCATTCCGTTTCGTTGGAGATGAAGAAGGTGGTGTGGCCGGAGTCGCCAAAAGCCGACTGAATCACCAGGTCGCTGCCGAGTCCGTTTTCCTCGGTCAGCTTGATCAGCTGTTCGTAGCTCTCGACCTTGGCCAACACGTTCGGCACCGACGGTACGCCTGCCTTGTTGCCGATGCGCACGGTTTCCATCTTGTTGTCGCAACGCGTGCGCAACGATGCCGGCGGGAACCACAGCTCGATACCCAGTTCCTTGCACAGCTCTTCGGTTTTCTCGTCGAACATCAGGAAGACGGCGACCGGATCGCCGCCGCGACGCTTGATGTAGTCGATGACCTCCTTGTTCTGCAACAGATAGTTGTTGATGTCCTCGATCCCTTCGAACTCCGGATGCGGTTGCTCGCTGGGAACGAAGACGTTCGGATGGCGACCGTCGTAACAGTCGATGTAGTTGATGTGCTTGAAGTGCGGCACCCGCTCATCCATGCCGGCCAGGTTGAAGTTGGTGGCGCTGATGAAGTAGATCGGGCGCGTGTTGCGATGGAAGAACAGGCGCAGGTCCGACATGCTGGTGATCGTCGGCATCGTGGGTTTTTCTTGGATCATTTCTTGTCTCCTATGTGGCGATGTATTTTTCTGCGGTACTACTTTCTTGCGGCGCTGCTGAAGCGCAAAAATCCCGAATCCAAGGAGGGTGCCGATGGCCAGCCCGAGGATAATCAAACCGATACTCACTTGTTTACCCCCTCTCGTCCGAAAACCGAGTTGCTCACGGGCCCGTGTGGTACGGGGGCGCATTCTCCGTCGTTGCCGCAGTGACGTCGCTATGCGGCGTCAGATCGGCAACCTGGAAAATCGAGCCATCCGGTCCGGCGACCGTGCCCGCGGGCAGGACCGCCGCTTCGCCACGCGATCCGCGGCCCGGTTTGACCAACGGCCCGAGGCTGTTCAGATAGTCGTCCTGCCGCCCGAGGTGTTTCTGATAAACCGGAAACTCGACCGGCCGATCACGGAAACTCTTCAGCGTCTGACCCAGACCGCGGATACCGACCTCGCGTTCCCGACGCACCCGCGACAGGTCGATTTCCACCGGGATGATTTCCTCGCCGCCGCCCGCCACGTGGATGACGTAGCCGGAAGGGCCGACGACGATCGAGTGCCCAGTGCCGCAGTCGCCGACACCATTGACATCGAAAAAGTAGCACTGGTTGATCGTTGCGCTGGCACGGGCAATCGGCAATTCCACATCGCGGTCGATAGTGTCGGTCATCGTCGGATGGAGAATGCATTCGGCGCCCATCGACACCAGCGTGCGCGTCGTTTCCGGAAACCACATGTCGTAGCATATGGAAACACCGAAGCGCCCGACGTCGGGCACGTCGAAGACACAGAAATCGGTACCCGGCTTGATACCCATTTCGTAGGGCAGGAAGGGGAACATCTTGCGGTAGCGGGCGACGACTTTCCCGTTCGGATCAATCACCGAAGTGGTGTTGTAGATGTCGTCACCAACCCGTTCGAACATCGACCCCGGCAACAGCCAGAGGCCATGCTTGGCTGCCATCTGGCAGAAGATCTGCTCGGCCGGCCCGCCCGTCGGCTGGGCGTGATAGGGCGCCGGTCCGTAGGGAGCCAGCTCGCTGAAGACGACCATCTGCACCCACGGAAAGCGGGCCATGACGACGTCCAGCTTGTGCCCCATCGCGGTAATGTTCTCGCGCTCCATGGAGACGTTCATCTGGATGCCGGCAATTGAAAAAGGAATCATGAAATGGGCTCTCCTGCCGCTCTAGGTAGCGCTACGAAAATTTGTCGAATCAACGTCAAGCTCCAGCGCAGCGAACTCGAACGGTCCACAACGCGGAGGTCACGGGAAGACGCGCACTTCCTGAACCAGCCGGAATGCCGAAAAGCGGCATCCCGCCAGGGCCGCGAAGTCGGCAAACTCAGGCGCCAATCGCCTGCAGCGACGCCTCGATGACGTCCAGTCCCTCATCGAGCAGCGCCTCGGAGATGGTCAGCGGAATCATTACCCGCAGTACATTACCGTGCGCTCCGCACAACAGCAACAGCAAGCCACGTTTCGCCGCTTCGTTCTTCAGGGCCAGGGCCATGTCGCCCGCCGGCTGCTGCGGGTCACCATTGCGGCAGAACTCGACCGCCGTCATCGCCCCGAGGCCGCGCACATCGGCAATGCTCGAATATTTCTTCTGCATCGCCGTGAAGCGAGTGCGCATGCGCTCGCCGAGGGCCATCGAGCGACTGCACAACTTTTCCTCCTCGACAATGTCGAGCACCGCCAGCGCGCCGGCGACGGCAATCGGACTGCCGGCGTAGGTGGAACCGAGCCCGCCGACTTCGGCAGCATCCATGATCTCCGCCTTGCCGACGATCGCAGCAACCGGCAAGCCGCCGCCGAGACCCTTGGCCAGGGTAATGATGTCCGGCTCGACATCGTAGTGTTCGGTGGCGAACAACTTGCCGCAACGGGCGATGCCGGACTGCACTTCATCGGCAACCAGCAGGATTCCGTGTTTGTCGCACAGTGTCCGCAGGCGACGCAGGAAACCGGGCGGCGCGGGCAAGTAGCCTCCCTCGCCCTGCACCGGTTCGATAACGATGGCGCCAACGTCGGCCGGTTCGATGCTGTAGGCGAAGAGGCGCTCGATCGCCACCATGGAGTCGTCTTCCGAGACCCCGTGCAGTGCATTCGGAAACGGAACATGGAAGATGCCCCCGGGAAAAGGTCCGAACTTGACCTTGTACGGAGCCACCTTGCCGGTCAACGCCAGACCGAACATGGTGCGACCGTGGAAGCCGCCGCCGAAGGCGATGACACCGGTACGGCCGGTGGCCGCACGGGCGATTTTCACCGCGTTCTCGACCGCTTCCGCACCCGTGTTGACCAGAAACGATTTCTTCGGCGTACTGCCCGGAGCGGCCGCATTGAGCCGCTCGCACAGTTCGACGTAGGACTCGTAGGCGACCACCTGGAAGCAGGTGTGCGTAAACGCCTCCAGCTGCTCGCGCGCCGCGGCGACCAGCCGGGGATGACAGTGACCGGTATTGACCACCGCGATACCGGCGCAGAAATCGATCCAGCGGCGACCCTCGACGTCCCAGAGCTCGGCGTTGCGGGCACTTTCCGCGAAGAGCGGATGCGCCTGGCCGACACCCCGCGGCAAGGCCGCCTGGCGTCGGGCCATCAGCTCGGCGTTGGTTTGGGTGGTCGGCTTTTCGATCGGTGCATTCATTAGCTTCTCCTGTGCAATTCGTCAATTCGCCCGCAGGCTCAGTTGATCCCGCCAATGCAAACGTGCTTGATTTCGAGATAATCCTCGATCCCGTACTTGGAACCCTCGCGGCCGAGTCCCGACGACTTCATGCCGCCGAACGGGGCCACTTCGGTCGAGATCAGGCCGGTGTTTACGCCGACGATGCCGTATTCCAGAGCACTCGAAACGCGCATGCTGCGCGCCAGATTCTCGGTATAGAAGTAAGACGCCAGGCCATACTCGGTATCGTTGGCCATGGCCACCGCGTCGGCTTCGGTCTTGAACGCAAAAACCGGCGCGACCGGCCCGAACACCTCCTCGCGGGCGATGCGCATCGCCGGGGTCACGTTGGCCAGAATGGTCGGCTCGTAGTAGGTTCGCCCGAGACTGTGCGGCTTGCCACCGCAGACCACGCGAGCGCCCTTGCTGCGCGCGTCTCCGACCAGCTCCTCGACCTTGGCGATGGCCGCAGCGTCGATCAGCGGACCCTGCGTCACGCCGTCGTCGACACCGTTGCCGACACGCAGCCCGGCCACGGCAACACCGAGTTTTTCAACGAAGGCGTCGTAGACGCCTTCCTGCACCAGCAGGCGGTTGGCGCAGACACAGGTCTGACCCGCGTTGCGATACTTGGAAAGGATCGCGCCCTGCACCGCAGCATCGAGATCAGCATCATCGAAAACGATGAACGGTGCGTTGCCGCCCAGTTCCAGCGACAGCTTCTTGATCGTCGGTGCGCACTGCTGCATGAGAATGCGGCCGACTTCGGTCGAGCCGGTGAAGCTGAGCTTGCGGACCGTCGGATTGGCACACAACTCGCCGCCAATGGCCGGCGCGTCGCCGGTAACGACATTGAAAACGCCTGCCGGGACACCTGCGCGCTCGGCAAGTTCGGCCAGCGCCAGCGCCGACAGCGGCGTCGCTTCGGCCGGCTTGAGCACCACGCAACAGCCGGCGGCCAGCGCCGGACCCACCTTGCGGGTAATCATCGCCGCCGGAAAATTCCACGGCGTGATCGCCGCACAGACGCCAATCGGCTCCTTGGTCACCAGGACGCGCTTATCGGCGTGATGCGGCGGAACGATATCACCGTAAATGCGCTTGCCTTCCTCGGCAAACCACTCGATGAACGAAGCGGCATAGGCGATCTCGCCGCGCGCTTCGGCGAGCGGCTTGCCCTGCTCGGCAGTCATCAGTTGCGCCAGATCCTCCTGGTTGGCGAGCAGCAACTCGAACCAGCGCCGCAGGACCTTCGCCCGCTCGCCGGCGGTGCGCGCCCGCCAGGCCGGCTGCGCAACCCGCGCCGCTTCTATGGCCCGCCGCGTTTCGTCAGCGCCCATCTCAGGCACCGTCGCCAGCTGTTCGCCGCTGGCCGGATTGATCACCGCAAAGCTGCGCCCGCTGTCGGCAGCAGCCCATTGGCCGTTGATGTAGCACAGCTGCCTGAGCAGTGTGGAATCGCTAAGTTTCAACGCTGTTTCTCCTTCTGGCGTAGTCAATTGCCGTAAAGCCCACCGGCTGGACAGCAGCCGCAACCAGCGCCGGCTATCCCGGATTGACTGTACGCCCCAAGGCGGTGCACAATCGAACCAATTAGTTGCTCAATTCTGATACCAATTCGACCCGCTCATCGGCCCTGATTGATGGACAAGTCGCTGCGTATGGATCTCATTCGCGAGCGCTTCGCGACCAGCGAGCTGCGCGGATCGCGAACGCAAGCCGCCCTGCACCTTGTCCTGCGACGACTGATTCTGGACGGCGAACTGCCCTCAGGCAGCCTGCTGCCGCCAACCCGGCGCCTGGCCGACGAACTCGGTGTCAGCCGCAGCACGCTGGTCAGGGTCTATGAGCAACTGCTCGTCGAAGGCTATCTGCAGAGTCGCGGCGGCTCGGGCACGCTGGTGTCGGAGGCGCTGCCCGCGTCAGCGCCCGCCTGCGCGCGCCGGAGTCGCCCGGCCCAGCACGCCATCCACGCAACGAGCTTGTCGCGGCGCGGCAGCGAGATCACGCTGCACGCGAGCAGCAGCCGCATCCAGGGCGGCGCCTTCGTACCGGGAGCGCCCGACGTTGGCCTGTTTCCCTTCGCTACCTGGCGGCGCCTGCTGGCGAAGAACATTCGCTTCGAACAGCGCCACCTCGCCCGCTACAGTCACGGCGGCTACGGGCCCTTGAAGGCGGTGCTCGCCGATTACCTGCGTGCCTCACGCCGGATGAGCTGCTCGCCGCGGCAAATCCTGATCCTCAATGGCTCGCATCAAGCCATCGATCTCTGCGCACGCATGCTTTGTGACAGCGGCGATCAGGCGTGGATGGAAGACCCCGGCTACTGGGGGGCGAGCACTGTACTGCGCGCCAACGGCCTGCAGATCGCACCGATTCCGGTCGACGAAGAAGGCCTATCGCTGCCGCCGCCGGGTGCGCCGGCGACGCCGCGTCTGATCTTCGTCTCCCCATCGAGCCAGTACCCGACAGGAGTGGTGATGTCGCTGAGGCGGCGCATGCAGCTTCTCGATCTGGCCGAAACGAACAACGCCTGGGTCATCGAGGACGACTACGACAACGAGATCCGCTATCACCCCTACACCATTGGCTCGCTGTTCGGGCAGGCCCGTTCGCAGCGCGTGATCTACCTCGGCACCTTCAGCAAGACCATGTTCCCCGGATTGCGCCTGGCCTACCTGGTCGTCCCCGAAGCGCTCGCCGAAGCCTTCGCCATCGGCAACGCCGAGCTCTACCGGGAGGGGCGCATGATCGAGCAGGCGGCACTTGCGGAGTTCATCGACGACGGCCACCTCGGCGCGCACCTGAAGCGTGTTCGCAGCATCTATCAGGAACGCCGCAACGTGCTGCGCCGGGCCATCGAATCTCGCCTCGGCAACCTGGTGAGCACCAGCGGAGGTCTCGCCGGCCTGCACCTTCCCTACTTCTTCAGCCAGCCGCTCGACGACGTCGCACTGTCCAACGAGATGCTCGAAGCCGGCATCGTCGTGCGTCCGCTGTCCATGTATTACGCAGACACAGCGAACTGTCGTTCCGGGATGGTTCTCGGTTTTGCCGCGACCGACGTCCAGGCCAGCGAGACCGCCGCCGCGCAATTGTGTCGTGTCGTCGAGCGCCGCTGCCGGCGCGAGCAGGACGGCCAGCCCTGCACGGCCTGACCAGGCAGCCGCGACGATCGTTTGCGAGGGGCCTGCCGATCGCCGCATCGCCGGGGTCGCTAAGCCCGTCGCGCACGAACAAGTGGCCGATCTTCGATTGCGCGACCGGCCAGAGACGGAGCGCGCAAGATGCTGCCCAGACAGGTCATTGACGCAATCCCGGTGTATGCTATCGCCCCACCTTGCGGGGTGCCGCCGTAGCCGCCCTCTCGACGCCTTACGGGGTCAGCAAGAAAACGGGGTACCGAATCACCGGGTCAGGCTTTTCACTGCCCATCCCGGGTTGCATTCGTCATGCAAGACTTGGCACTCGTCGCGGCATCGTGCTGCCGGCAGCGAAGTGTCAAACGGGCGCTTGCCTTGCTTGCCATTCCAGCGGCCGACATAATCGTTCTCCATGCACCAGGACGCAAATAATTGCCGATTATATTTTTGTCGAGACGAGAAACAAACCGGCCAGAATCTGGTGCCAGCCGTCCAGCCTGACAAGCCGCCTTCAATTTCCGGCCAATTTACCCGCCGCAATGTGGTTAACGATATTCAATGACTCATGCCCCACTGCCAACAGCCCTGCGCGGCTCCAGGCTGGTTCGCTTCCTGTCCGACCTTGCCATTGCCGATGTCGAAATCTCGCATAAAGACTTCCCTGAACGGCTTGGCCGGCTGATCGAACTCGCGGACTCGATCGATCTGTCCAGTGCGCATGGAAAGCTTTCGACGACGAAATCCAAACCTGGCCCCGAGACAGGGAAAGCACTTTCCAGGAACTCGGTAAGCGAGGATTTTCTCGCCGCTCGCAAGGCCATCGTGGAATCAATAATCAGCAGCTTCGCTCCAGGCTCAGGCGCCTTGTGGTCAGGCTTGCGCAAGGCAAAAGCGGCTGCGTCAGCGGAGGAAGTGGTGAGCCATGAACGCTATCAGTTATTTTATGTTAATCAACAAAGAGAGATCGCCGGAAAGGTCGACAAACTCAGATCCCATATACGGGCGACTCTGTCCGGTCGTTCATCGAGGCTCGCCAGACTGGCTGTCCTCGATGCCACGCTGGAAGCGACGCTTTCTGCACCCACCCGGAAACTGTTTGCCGAAGTCCCCAAGCTGCTTGGAAAACGTTTTGAATGGCTGTATCAAGGCCACCAGCAGACGATCGCCGTTCAACAAGGCAGGGACAATCCTCAGTTGGCCAACCAAGCAGGAGGCTGGCTTGAACAATTCACGGCTGAAATGCAGGCGTCGCTGCTGGCAGAACTGGACGCGCGACTGCAACCGGTTCTTGGACTGATAGAAGCACTTTACGAAGAGGTAGAGGAAAGTTGATAAGCAGATTTGTTTTTGCGACGGCATTCCTGTTGGGAGCCGCAGCGATCGTGTCGATGGGGCTGACGTTTGCCGGATCGAATCTCCTGGGCCTGACCGTCACGGCTGTGATTGGCGGCGTATACATCATCGGCTTTACCGAGATCCTGCGCTTCCGGCAAGCAACGTCGACGCTCGTCAACGCGCTCTCGGGACTATCCCCGACCGCACCGGAAGCTGCGCCTGACTTTCTTGATCAATGGCTGAACAAGCTCCATCCATCGCTGCAAAACTCTGTGCGCCTGCGCATCGAGGGAGAACGCGTCGGCTTGCCCGCCCCCGTGCTGACACCCTACCTGGTGAGTCTGCTGGTCATGCTCGGTCTGCTGGGAACCTTCCTCGGCATGGTCGCCACCCTGCAGGGCGCCGTTCTGGCGCTCGAAGGAACGACCGAGTTGCAGGCCATTCGTGCCGGTCTGGCCGCGCCCATCAAGGGTCTCGGGCTGGCCTTCGGCACCTCGGTTGCTGGCGTCGCGGCGTCCGCCATGCTGGGCCTGATTGCCGCCCTGAGCCGACGCGACAGGATCTCCGCCACCCGCCAGCTGGATGGCCAGCTTACGACGGTCTTCCGTGAGTTTTCCCTGGTCTACAACCGGCAGCAGGCTTTCAGGGCGATGCAGGCGCAGGCGAACGTGCTCCCGCAGGTGGCAGAAAGACTGCACGCTTTGGCGAGTGCAATGGAGCGCATGGGTGACCAGCTGGGGGACAAGTTGATTGCCAACCAGGAGCAGTTTCACCGCTCCGCAGGAAGAACCTATTCCGAACTCGCCAGTTCGCTCGGTCGATCACTCAGGGAGAGCATTGCGGAGAGCGGTCGGCAGGCCATCGCGAGTGGACGACTGGCCGGCGAGAGCATCAAACCGCTGCTGGCAGCGCTGATCACGGATATCGGCAAGGAAGCACAAAGAACGCATCAGCAACTGACCCTCAGCGTCGAGCAGCAACTTGCGGGTGTGACCAGCTCGCTGGCGGACTCACTGCAGAAGACGGCCGCTGACATGGCCGACAATACTCGTGCAAGCACCAGCGACATGGTCGCCGAGGTGGCCACCCTCCTGCACTCTTCCGAGGCTCTGGTGCGCGCCAGGATCGACGCCGAAGCCACCTGGCTACAAGGCCACGGCGAGCGGATGAAGGAGCTGACATCGACACTGAGGACCGAACTGCAAGCGCTCAGAGATGATGAACAAGGTCGCGGCCAGGCCGCTGTTGATCGTCTTTCCGGCCTGCAGTCGAGCGTGGCGTCACAACTGGCCAGCCTCGGGAAAGCGCTTGAAGAACCCATGACGCGCCTGGTTCAGACCGCCTCGGAAGCACCGCGCGCTGCGGCCGAAGTCATTGCCCATCTGCGCCGTGAAATAGCGAACAACATCGAGCGCGACAACAGCCTGCTCGAAGAGCGACAACAGATCCTGACCGAGCTCGGCGCCCTGTCGGCCTCGCTGCAACAGGCGACGAACGGGCAGCGAGAAGCCGTGGAGTCACTGCTCAACTCGTCAGCTACGATGCTTGGGAATGTGGGTTGCCAATTTTCCGCGCAGGTCGAATCCGGATTATCCACACTTTCCGGAATCGCCGACGGCCTCGCCAGCAATGCGACCCGCTTTGCCGACGATTTTGCTGGCAGCGCGATCGAAATATCGAGTCTCGGCGAGGCATTCACACTCGCCGTCAACCTGTTCAACGAGTCCAATAACAAGCTCGTCGAAAGCCTCGATCACATCGAGCAGTCGCTGGACAGGTCGACGACGCGAAGCGATGAGCAACTGGCCTACTACGTGTCCCAGGCCAGGGCCATCATCGATCACAGCCTGCTCTCCCAGAAGGAGATTTTTGACGAGTTGCGCCAGCTTCGCCAGCATCGGGAAAGCGTTCCCGAGCGAGCACTGGATGAGGTGGCTTGATGGACGAGCTTGAAGACAGCTTCTCTCCGGAAACACCTATCTGGGCGATTTTTGGCGACCTGATGTCGGCGCTGGTCGGTGTGTTCGTCCTGCTTCTGGTGTGGGCGCTAGGATCCCAGCTGGACCTTGCGCAGTCTCTCGAGCGCGAAGTCGAAAAACGCCACGCCGAGGAGCAGCGCCGTATGGCCCTCGAGCAAGCACTGGCCGATCCGCTTGCCGCTGGACGCGTGACGCTGCGTGACGGTCGCATCGGCATCAGCGGCAGCGTCCTGTTCTCGCTGAATTCCGACGAATTGCAGCCGGAAGGGCGTGCATTGCTGCGCACGCTGGTGGGTCCGCTCAGGGTCTATCTCGACCAGCGCGACCAACTGTTGATGGTCAGCGGTTTCACCGACGACCTGCCGATTCAAAAAGGAAACAGTCGCTACGACGACAATTGGCAGCTGTCGTCGGAACGGGCCCTGACCGTGACCAGGGCGTTGATCGAAGACGGCATGCCTGCAGCGATGATCTTCGCCGCGGCGTTTGGCTCCCAGCAACCGGTCGTTGCCAATGACGACGCGCCCGGGCGATCGCGCAATCGGCGAGTGGAGATGGCGCCAGTGCCGCGGGCCAGCGGCCAGGGAAGCCAGCCGACATCCGCGCATGACTGAGGGGGTCGACCCTCGTCTTCCAGCGGAACGAATGGCCGGTCCTCCCGCCCATCTGTCTGAGACTGCGCCCGCCAGGGTCAGGCAAGGCATCGCCGACCTGGAACAAAGTGGAGCGCGCCGCTTTGCTCCGGTACGCTTTCGGTTCATTGAAACGATGGCCCGAAGAGCCCGCGAACAAAAACCGCCCGTGCGCGCGATCCTGGAAGAAAAGGCACTCGTCGCCCTAGCCGATTACCGGACCGACTTCCTGACGGCACAGGGACACGCGGCGACCATCGTCACCCGGGTCCTTGAGCGATTCCCCGCTTCAGCGGAGCGGGTTCGGTCGTTGTTTGCCAACGCCGACTTCAGCGCAGTGGAACGACTGCACGCCAGGCTGAACAGACAAGGAGGGCCGAAGGCCGGCACGGAAGAAACCAGTCCGCTTGGCAGCTTGACCGAGGAGATCAACCAGGGCGCGTTGGCGGCTGGCGACAGTGTCCGTTCGGGGCCGGCCGGCGAGCCGCATTCCGTGCGCCAGTTCAGGGAACTCCTGGTGAAACTGGATTCCGAGAAGTTGGTAACACGAGCCATCAAGGAAGGCCCCGCAGCCCCCGGACCACTGAATGCGCAGGCGCTGGTGATACGCACCCTTGCCGCCCTGCGTGATTTGTCACCCGACTACCTCAACCGATTCGTTTGCTATGCGGATACACTGCTCTGGCTTGAACAGGCCGGCGAGAAAGGCAAGCCTGCCAGGCTCAAGCCGGGCAGGAGCAAGCGCGACGCGCGCTGAGTCCGTCGCCTGAAAGAACGCTGCGGAGCCAACCGCAGCTTCTTACCGCGACTCCTGACAGACTTGCCAGCCACCCCGTTCTGGCGTCTAATCCGCAGGCATCGCCGCGCGTGCGCTCGACGCCTGCAGACGCCGCGCTCGGGTGCTGCCGTGCTTCGGCGCGGGGGCGAGGTGACGTACACGCGGGTGGAACGACAGAGGAACACGACATGTTTTCGCCGCAATGGTGGCACTGGTTGGTACTCGGACTACTCCTGACGATGGCCGAACTGGCCATCGTCTCGTTCTTCGTGGTCTGGTTCGGGATTGCGGCGGCGGTGGTCGGGTTGATCCTGCTGGCTGCGCCGACCCTTGCGCTGCCGACTCAGTTGCTGCTCTGGGCGGGCCTCTCGACAGCGCTGGTGCTAATCTGGTTTCGCTACCTCCGGCCGCGAACGATGACCACGGTCGGCACTTCGGCGGCGACGGTGGCCGGCGAAGTCGGCATCCTGGTCGCCAACCTGACGCCGGATAGCCGCGGTCAGGTGCGTTTCCAGAAACCGATTCTCGGCGCCGACGTCTGGGAGGCGTACGCCGATGCGGCGATCGCCGCTGGCGAAAGGGTTCGTGTCGTCTCTGTCGACGGCAGCTATATCAAAGTGGAGAAGGCAAAATGAGCGAGCTGTTGAACGGGATGACCATCGTATCGCTGGTCATCCTGCTGTTCGTGGTGGTGACCGTCGCCAACGGCGTGCGCATCATTCCCCAGGGCGAAGAATGGATCGTGCAGCGGCTTGGCAAATACCGCACGACGCTGCTCCCCGGGTTGCGCTTCATCATCCCCTACATCGACATCATCTCGTACAAGGTGACCACCAAGGACATCATCCTCGATGTCCAGGAACAGGAGGTGATCACCCGTGACAACGCCGTGATCGTGGTCAACGCGATCTCGTTCATCAAGGTCACCGACCCGGTGAAAGCGGTCTACGGCGTCGAGGACTATGCCGAAGCGATTCGCAACATGATCATGACTACCCTACGTTCCATCGTTGGTGACATGGAACTCGACGAAGCGCTGTCGTCACGCGACATGATCAAGGCGCGCCTGAAAGCGGGCGTCGCCGACGAGGCGCTGGACTGGGGGCTGACCGTCAAGTCGGTCGAGATCCAGGACATCAAGCCCTCGCAATCGATGCAGCGGGCGATGGAACTGCAGGCTTCGGCAGAGCGCGAGCGCAAGGCGATGGTCACCCGCGCCGAAGGCGAAAAGCAGTCGATGATCCTCGGCGCCGAAGCGCGCCTGGAATCGGCCAAGCGCGACGCCGTGGCCCAGGTCACCCTCGCCGAAGCCTCCGCACAGGCGATCAGGAAGGTAAACGCGGCCTTTGGCGACAACGAACTGCCGATGCTCTACCTGCTCGGCGAGAAATACATCAGCAGCGTCGGCAAGCTCGCCGAATCCGAAAACGCCAAGGTCGTGCTCCTGCCGGCCGATCTGCAGAGCACGCTGCGCGGGCTCTTCCAGCGCGTCAACAAGAGCGGACAAGCCTGACCTGTTCCCGATGGAGTGATGCCATGAGCGCTGGCTGGATCGTTTTCGTGATTTGTATCGTCTTCGTCGTCGGCGCGGCGCTGCCGCTGATCGGCAAACGTGGCGCCGGCAGCACACCGCCGATCCCGCGCAAGGAGACGCTGCGCGACTGGCGCAACGAGAAGTAACCCCGCGCTGCCAGAACCTTGCCCTTGCTCGCTAGCCGGCGCAGGCCAAACCGAGCGCTTCACGGACGGCGGACAGGACGCCCTCGTGCTCCGCGTGCTGACTGACGGACAAGGCCGGCAGTGCCGGCCAGCCGCTGTCAAGCCACTCAAGCCCGGCAAACTGGCGTGCCGCCTGGTATCGGGGAATGACGTGAAAATGGACGTGCTTGTCGACCATCATCAGCATCAGGTAATTGATCACGTCGTAGCCGAAGACACACTTGAGGGCCTTCTCCAGCTGGCCGACGAGCACCGCCATCTCGGCCATTTCCGCGCCGCTGACGTCGGAAAAGCTGGCCGCGTAGCGATTCAGAGAAAGGACCCCTGCTCCCAGCGTCGCCTGCGCTGGCCTGAGCGACCATGACCAGGCCGGTGTGCTCGCGATCAGCAATTCGTCAACGCGAAACTTGCCTCGAAACTCAACGAGCAGCTGTGCTTCATCGACGTCCATATTCGTCCTCCAATCGAAGCTGAAAGAAAAGGCGCCCGCGTGCGAGTCCGTCCAGGCCTGGCTTCGCCACACCCGCCCCCTGGCAAGCGCCGTGATGACCCGACGGTAGCACATAAAAATGGCTCGGCCGAGCGCCCCCGAGTTCACGCCGCCGCATCCAGCCGGTGAGTGAACTGCCCGCTTGGCGGACCCTTCCCCCTCCTCGCGCCCGCGCAACTGTGGCACAGTCGACCGCGCGGCTGGCACTCGCCGGCAGGCCACCAAAAAAGGGGGTAAGAGTATGACCAGGTACGGTTTCGTCGCCTCGGGCGGCGGCTATCGGAGCTTCTACACCGAGGGTGTTCTGGTGTGGCTGAAGCGGAACGAAGTTCCGCTGGTGCACATCACCTCGACCAGCTCGGGCAACAACATCGTCGTCGACTACCTGCTGTGGGACCCGCAGACCGAGGAACTGCCGCCGGTGCTGACGCGCACGACGCGAATGAACGCGACCGACATTTTCCATATCTTTTCCAACTTTCTCGGTCTGCGCCCGCAGCTGCTGCCCACCGGAACGCACCTGTTCACGGTCAACAAGGACAAGTGCCGCAAATCGTTGTTGCTCGACGAACCCGAACGGCGGGCGCTCCTCGGCGAACATCTCGAGACGCTGCGCTGGGACATCCGGGCGACCAATCTCAGCAAACGGACGGGGCACTTCTTCAAGGTCAACGACATCCTGAAAACGGTCAACGACGCCAGCCTCGACATTTTCATGGAAGCCTTCCTCGCCGGCATCACCACCATTCCCTACTTCAAGGCGATCACCATCGATGGCGACTACTTCATCGAAGGCGGGTACCTGGACAACACGCCACTGCGCACGCTCTTCGAGGACGACGAGGTCGACGAGATCATCGCCGTCGACTTCACCGACTACGACTATCACCGCGAACTCGACAAGCTCTACAACTCGAGCACTTTCAGCCTGCCGTTTACCAGCATCGATACCCACCTGCTGGTCAGCGACATGCAGCTCTCGCTGCCCAACGCCCGCGTGTTCACGCAGGCCAGACTCATCAATAACATGCTCGAGGCGATGGGCAGGAAAAGCGTGGATATCGACGGCAAGCGCTACTACGCCAAACCCGTACACGTGCTGCGCCCGAAAGACCTCGAAAGCATGACCATTTCGCTGAAGGACAGCAGCGCCCAGAAGCGCTACTTCGAACTCGGCCAGGAAGAAGCGGCGACGCTGTTTTCAAGACACGACAAGGGGTCGTAAGAACCGCCCGCGTCGACTGAGTCTCTCAATGCGAGAACGCAAGTTCATGGGCGACAGTGGATTGATCGACGGTGGACTTGACTGCGAAGTACTTGTCGCCGGACTTGAAAATATAGCGACACCATTGCTCGGTCGTCCTCTTCCACTCGAGAAGAACGCAATAGGTACCATTGTCGCTCAGCTGCCAGGTACCGCGGGCAGTGCTCTTGGCCCCGGCGGTGAAGGACGAGTTCCCTCCGCGCCCGTCCGAGGACGCGACGAGGCTGCCGTCCGCCGAGTTTTCCCAAAACCGGGTTGAGCCCTGCGCCGTCTTGCTTTCCACTTTTGCCCCGGGGAGCAGTGCTTGCAGTTCGTCCTTTGCTAGCTGCGTTGCGCCCTGGGCAGTGAGATCGCTGAGCCTCAAGCTGCCCGATTCCTGCCCGAGAACCTGAGTTGACGGACAAAGCGCGAGTACGGCGACGACGACGAGAATTGTTCTCACGGCGAACTCCTTTCAGTTGAATGATTTGGATCGATTCGACACCCAGGCGTGGCGGTTCTCTGCCGCCCCGCGACCCCCTGCCTCGCCGCCGACGGCTCGCGACAGCCCGATCACCTTGACATCACGTTCCTGTAGCCCAGGGCTGCTCCTGATTCTAGGCCAAGCGTGCTGGTGGTCAAGCCGCTCGCATGACCGGCGCGGGCGCCACAGCCGTCATCGCGAGCGCAGTCGAGAAATCCCGCGCTGGCCAGCGGGCGCGCAGTCAGGCAATCAGCGCGGACCGCGAATCGCCAGGCTGAGCCCCGACGCGCCGATGACCATCATTCCGACGACGGTCAGCAAGTCCGGAAAATGGTCGAAGACCAGCCAGCCGAGCAGCGTCGCCCAGACCAGCTGGGTGTAGATCAGCGGCGCGAGCAGCGAGGCCGAAGTCTCGTGGAAGGCGCGGATCAGCAGGAAGTGACCGATGCCGCCGTAGAGACCGAGCGAGATGATCAGCAGGCTCTGCGTCGGCGTCGGCCAGATTCCATCCCAATAGACCGGGAGTGCGGGCAGCATGGCCAGCGTGCCGAGCAAGGCGGTGTAGAACAGCAGACGCATTGGATGCTCTGTGGCGGCGAGCTTGCGGGTCAGAATCTGGTAAGCGGCGTAGCTCAGCGCCGCGCCGAGCGCGTACGCCACGCCGGGACCGAACAGGCTGCCGCCGGGGCGGGCGATGAGCAACACGCCAACGAAACCGGCGATCGTCGCCAGCCAGGTGCGCAACCGTACCTTCTCGCCGAGCAGCGGCGCGGCGAGAAGCGCCACGAGCAGCGGCGCGACGAAGATCAGCGCCGTCGTTTCGGCGAGCGGCAGCGTCTTCAACGCCAGTTGACCGAGCAGCGTAACGGCGACCAGCGTCAGGCCACGCAGGCTCATCAGCCACGGCCGCCCGGTGACGACCAGCCGACGCCCCATGCTTGGCGCGACGGCCGCCAGCATGATCACCAGGTGCACGAGGTAGCGCGCCCAGACGAGCAGCGGTACGGCGAGATAGACGCTGAGGTGTTTGGCGGTTGCGTCGAGCGCGGCAAAAAGGAGCAGCGCCGCCAGGAAGAGCAGGGCGGCGTGCAGGCGAAGCGGCGCGCCGCCCTCGCCAGCCAGGCTGACCTGAGCAGCCTGGCCCGCCTGGCTAACGGCCATGCGCAATCCAGTGGTTGAGACACAGGCGAGCGCTGTCGATGATCTCGCCGGCGGTCAGCCCGACCGGCCCGCAGCCGCTGGTAACCCGCTCCTCGGCGGCGGCGCCGTGCAGGTGTACGGCGGCGAGCAAGGCTTCCAGCCCCGGCCAGCCCTGCGCGAGAAGGGCGACGATCATGCCGCTGAGGACATCGCCGGTGCCTGCCGTGGCCAGCGCCGGATGGCCGGTGGTGTTCACGAACCAGCGCCCGTCGGGCGCGGCGACGATCGTGCCGCAGCCTTTCAGGACCACCAGTGCCTGATACCGGCTGGCGAGTTCGAGCGCCGCACCCGCGCGATCCGCCTGCACCTGCGCGGTGTCGCCGGCGAGCAGGCGCGCGGCCTCGGTCGGGTGCGGCGTAAGCAGCGTCACGGCGCCGCGGTGCGCGCGCGCGCGCACCGCTTCCTGCAATCGCGCCTCTCTGGCCAGCAGGTTCAGCGCATCGGCGTCGAGCAGCAGCGGCAGCTCCAGGGCGCAGGCGCGCAGCAGCAGCTCGCACGCTTCGTCGCTGCCGCCCATTCCCGGGCCACAGGCGAGCGCGCTCAACGCGGTGGCCAGCAACGCCTCGGGGCGGCGCAACATGAGCTCCGGCTGCAGTGGATCGAGCGCCGGCGCCCGTGCATCGATCAGGCCGAGATAAACGCGACCGCTACCCAGCTTCAGCGCCGCGCGTCCGGCGAGAAAGACGGCGCCGACCATGCTGCTCGCACCGCCAAGCACGCCGGCGTTGCCGAAGCTGCCCTTGTGCGTGTTCTTGGCGCGCGGACGCAACCAGGCGGCAAAAAGATCGCTGCCAATGGTGCGCGCGCTGGGCGGCGCCAGGCGCTCGGCATGCAGATCGAGCGCCGCATGGGTGATGCTGCCGCAGTACTCCGGACCGTCGCCGGTGAACAATCCCGGCTTGCCGGCGATGAAGGTGATCGTGTGGCTGGCACGAATCGTCTCGCCACAGCGTCTGCCGGTATCGGCGTCGAGGCCACTCGGGCAGTCGAGGGCGAGCAGCGGACAATGGTGGCGCAACGCCAGCGCGTTGGCCGCCGTCACCAGTTCGGCGAAGGGACCGCTGACCGGGCGCTGCAGGCCAATCCCGAACAGGCCATCGACGATCAGCGACCAGCGTGGGCCGGAAGGAATGGCCTGCAGCGCACTGCCGCCGTCGTCGTCGAAATCCCGATACGCGGCGGCGGCGTCCTCTGGCAAGCGACTGATTTCGCCGAGAAAAACGACGCTCACTGCGAAGCCGCGCTGGCGCAAGTGGCGAGCGGCAACGAAAGCGTCGCCGCCGTTGTTGCCCGGGCCGGCGAGAATCAGCACCGCGCCGCCTTCGAAACGTGACAACGAAGTGGCCAGGTCGGCTGCCGCCTCACCGGCACGCTGCATCAGCGGTTGTGCGGCGGCGGCGGCCTCGATGCGCCGCAAGTCGGCGGCGCGATAAAGCGGTTCGGATCGGATCGGTGTGGTCATCGTCGGATACTAGCCCAGAAGAGGATTGAACATCTGCCGCGCGGCAAGCACCGTTTGGCAGTGGATGCGCACCGTGTCGTCGATGTCGCGTGCGTAGCCGCCGGCCATGGCGATGGCCACCGGGACAGCGCGCTGGCGGCAGGCGGCAAGCACCATTTCGTCACGCGCCGCGAGGCCCGCGAAGCTCAGCGCCAGGCGCCCGAGACGGTCGTCATGATAGGGATCGGCGCCGGCCAGGTAGATCACCAGTTGCGGACGGGCGAGCGCGAAGACACGTTCGAGCGCGCCCGCCAGTTGCGCGAGGTACGCCGCATCGCCGGTCGCGTCGGGCAATTCGATGTCGAGATCGCTGCTCGCCTTGCGAAAAGGGAAATTGCGCGCGCCGTGCATCGAAAAAGTGAAAATTTCTGGGTCATCGGCACAGATGCTCGCCGTGCCGTTTCCCTGATGGACGTCAAGGTCGATCACCGCGACGCGCCGCAGCAGACCCTCGGCCTGCAGCGTGCGGGCAGCCACCGCCGCGTCGTTGAAAACGCAGAATCCCTCGCCATGCGCCGCATGCGCGTGGTGCGTCCCGCCCGCCAGATTGACCGCGCAGCCGGTGTTCAGCGCCGCCCGGCAGGCGGCAATCGTCGCCCCCGCCGAACGCCGCGACCGTTCGACCATGCCCGTGCTCCACGGAAAGCCGATGCGCCGCACCTCGGCAGCGCTCAATTCCCCCGCGCTCACCCGCGCGACGTAAGCCGCGTCGTGGGCGCGGCAAAGCTCTTCGGTCGTGGCGGCCTCCGGGGTCTCGAAGTCGCCGTGATCAAAGGCGCCGGAAGCACGCAAGCGCTCGCGCAGTCGCGCGTACTTTTCCATCGGAAAACGATGGCCGGCGGGCAGCGGCAGGACAAAGGTGTCGGTATAGAAGAGTTTCACGAGGACGGCCAACGGGAAAAGCAGCCCGATTCTAGCCGACGTGGGTTGCCACGGGCCGCTGGAGATCGCCCGATGAATCGGGCTCGTCCCGGGTGCATCCCGACCGCCGCGGGGAAAATCGGGGACGTGCCGCGGGAGCGGCCCCGGTTGCTCAGGTGATCTTGACGCAGGGAAGGCACCTCGACAGTTTGAACTTGTGCCCCTGAGCAAGGGTCAAGACCCCGACTTGCGCGCCAATGGTGGTGACTAGAAATGACATTGGCGATTATTTCGGATTACACTTTTTGTTAGAGGTTGCCTGACGATGCACATCCCCGCTCTATGCATGCTGTTTCTCGTAATCACGCCAACGATCGGAAACGCCCAGATTTCATTCGACAGCCTGAAGGCAGGCGCCGCCAGGGCAGCCAGTGCGGTCGGCGAAACGACGGGAAGTGCGGTCGACGCCGCCGGAGAAGTCGCGGGCAAGGCCACCGAAGCGCTCAAGGAGAGCGTCGATGGCACCACGGAAAGCCTGGGAGACGAGGCGACGCCCGAAGCGACGCGTGCCAAGCTCGATGCGATGGCGAGAAGGACGCTGGCGCGGCTGTTCGCGGAGAAAGCGGATAGCCGCGACCTGTTCGATCGCAGCGCCGGCTACGCGGTATTCGACAAGCGCGAAGCAAGCTTCTACCTCGTCGCCGGCTACGGGCGAGGGGTTGCGGTCGACGCCGACAGCGATGCCCGCGTCTATATGAAGATGGCGACCACCGGCGGCAGCCTCAGTTTCGGTCTCGGCGGCTTCGCGTCGCATGTGGTAATCCTCTTCGAGAACGGCGCCGAGCTCGAGAAATTCATTGCCCGGGGCCTGGATGCCGCCGCCGAGGTGGGCACCATGGCCGGTGAGCAAAAGGATCAGTTCGCGCTGCGTTTCAACGAAGGCAAGGCCGTGTTCGTGTTGACCAACAACGGTTGGAAAGTCGAGGCCAAGCTCACCGGATCGCGCTACTGGCCGGACAGAGCGCTCAATCCGCAGACGAATTAGCAGCCGAATTGGCAGGCAGCCGGAGCCCGCGCAAGCGACCTGGGTCGGCCGCGACAGGGTCTTCCCGGCGCCTCGTCTCGCTCCGATCGGCGGGGCATGGCAGGACCTCCCGCAGCCCCGCCGGCAAGCGCACGACCGTCGGGGCAGCGCTGCGGTCGGCTATAATCGCGGCTCCTCGCCGGTCTTTCCTGGCTTCCCTTCCGCGCAGCCTTGCCTGCCCTTCTCTGCAGCCCGCCCGCCATGGCCGATATCCTGTTTCTCCGCGGTGCCACCGCGTTTTCGTCTTTCCGTTTGCAGGGTCTGCAGCAGCGTGTCGCTGCCACCGTGCCCGGCGTCGCCGGGATGCGCGTCGCCGCTGCCGACTACTGGCACTTCGTCGCCCTGCGCAGCGCACTCGGCGAGAATGAGCGTCGCCAACTCGCCGAACTGCTCGAAGAACAGGCCGCGCAGTCCACCGACGGCGAAGGCGAACTCTTCCTGGTCACCCCCCGCGTCGGCACCATCTCGCCCTGGTCGTCGAAGGCCACCGACATCGCCTGGAACAGCGGCCTGCGCG
Source organism: Candidatus Accumulibacter sp. ACC007 (assembly GCF_907163205.1). Lineage (NCBI taxonomy): Bacteria > Pseudomonadati > Pseudomonadota > Betaproteobacteria > Candidatus Accumulibacter > Candidatus Accumulibacter sp. ACC007. The sequence continues at coordinate 52,394 of NZ_CAJQUD010000008.1, forward strand.
CCGTCGAGCGCATCGAACGCGGCGTTGCCTTCCGGGTCGACGCCGGCAAGCGCCGCTTGTCGGCAGCCGAGCGCACAACGGTCGCCGCCCTGCTCCACGACCGCATGCTGGAAACGGTGCTCGACGACTTCGCGCAGACCGCCGACCTCTTCCGCCACTTTCCACCGCAGCCACTGGCCAGCGTCGATCTGCTCGCCGGCGGTCACGCCGCGCTGGCCGAAGCCAACGTGCGCCTGGGACTGGCGCTTTCGGACGACGAAGTCGATTACCTCGTCGACCTTTTCCTGAAGGGGCAGCGCAATCCCAGCGACGTCGAGCTGATGATGTTCGCACAGGCCAATTCGGAGCACTGCCGGCACAAGATCTTCAATGCCTCGTGGGTGATCGACGGGCAGGAACGCAGCGAGACGCTGTTCGGAATGATTCGCGAGACGCACGCGGCGCACCCGGCGGGAACCGTCGTTGCCTACTCGGACAATTCTTCGGTCATCGAAGGTGCCACCGTGCCACTGTTCCACCCCGGCGCGGATGGTCGCTACGTCTGGCACGAGGAGCTGACGCACATCCTGGCCAAGGTCGAGACGCACAACCACCCGACGGCGATTTCGCCATTTCCGGGCGCGGCGACCGGTTCCGGCGGCGAGATTCGCGACGAAGGCGCGACCGGCCGCGGCTCGAAACCGAAAGCCGGCCTGTGCGGTTTCTCGGTCTCCAACCTCAACATCCCCGGTGCCATGCAGCCCTGGGAAGCCGAATCGGCCGCCTACGGCCGACCGGCACGCATCGCTTCGCCGCTGGCCATCATGCTCGAGGGGCCGATCGGCGCCGCCGCCTTCAACAACGAATTTGGCCGCCCGAACCTGGCCGGCTATTTCCGCACCTACGAGCAGTTCACGGGGAGCGCCGACAGTCCTCAAGGGCGACTGCTGCGCGGCTACCACAAGCCGATCATGATCGCCGGCGGCGTCGGCAACATCGCCGCCAGCCAGTCGTTCAAGTCCGAAACCCTGCCCGCAGGCACCTTGCTGATCCAGCTCGGCGGTCCCGGCATGCTGATCGGCCTCGGCGGCGGAGCGGCCAGCTCGATGACCACCGGCAGCAACGCCGCCGACCTCGACTTCGCGTCGGTACAGCGCGGCAACCCGGAAATCCAGCGCCGCGCGCAGGAAGTCATCGACCGCTGCTGGCAGATGGGCGCCCCCGCTGGCGATGGCTCAGCGGCCGGCGACGGCAATCCGATTCTCTCGCTGCATGACGTCGGCGCCGGCGGCATTTCCAACGCCTTGCCCGAACTGGCGCACGGCGCCGGCTGCGGCGCGCGCTTCGAGCTGCGTGCGGTGAACATCGAGGAGCCGGGAATGTCGCCGGCCGAAATCTGGTGCAACGAAGCGCAGGAACGCTACGTGATGGCCGTCGCACCCGATCGCCTGGCCGAATTCACGGCGCTCTGCGCACGCGAGCGCTGCCCCTTCGCGGTCGTCGGCGTAACCACCGACGAGAAGCGCCTGGTCGTCGCCGACAGCCACTTCGGCAACCAGCCCGTCGATATGGACATGGACGCGCTGCTCGGCAAGCCGCCACGGATGACGCGCAGCGCCACGCACCTGCCGCCGCTGGGCGTGCCTTTCGACGCCACCGCGGTGGATCTCAGGGAAGCGGCCGGTCGTGTGCTGCGCCTGCCGGCGGTCGCCGACAAGACGTTCCTGATCAGCATCGGCGACCGCAGCGTCGGCGGACTGACCGCGCGTGACCAGATGGTCGGCCCGTGGCAGGTGCCCTGCGCCGACGTGGCGGTGACGCTGATGGCCTTTCACGGCTACCTCGGCGAAGCCTTCGCGATCGGCGAACGCACGCCATTGGCGGTGCTCGACGCACCCGCTTCCGGACGCATGGCCGTCGGCGAAGCGATCACCAACATCGCCGCCGCCGACATCGCCGCGCTCGGCGACGTCAAGCTGTCGGCCAACTGGATGGCTGCCGCGGGTTTCCCCGGCGAAGACGCGCGCCTGTTCGACACCGTGCGCGCGGTTTCCGACCTCTGCCAGCAACTCGGCGTCGCCATCCCGGTCGGCAAGGATTCACTGTCCATGCGTACCGCGTGGCAGGAAGGCGGCGACGAAAAAGCGGGTGAGCAGAAACAGGTCGTCTCGCCCCTGTCGCTGATCGTCACCGGCTTCGCGCGCGTCCAGGATGCCCGCCGGACGCTGACCCCGCAACTGGTACTCGACGCCGGCGAGACCGACCTCCTGCTGATCGACCTCGGCGCGGGCCGCAACCGCCTCGGCGGTTCGGCGCTGGCGCAGGTGTTCAACGCCACCGGCAGCGAAGCACCGGACGTCGACGACCCGGCCCGCCTGGTCGCCTTCTTCGGCGCCGTCCGCAAGCTGGCCGCCGGCGATCTGCTGCTCGCCTACCACGACCGCTCCGACGGCGGCCTCTTCGCCACCGTCTGCGAAATGGCCTTCGCCGCGCACTGCGGCGTCTCGATCGACACCGACAGCCTGTGCTACGACCCGCTGATCAACGACGTCGATGGCAACGAGAAGCGGCCCGATCTGCTCGGCGGACGTTCCTTCGAGCTGCTGATGCGCGCGCTGTTCAGCGAGGAACTCGGCGCGGTGCTGCAGATTCGCCGCGCCGAGCGCAGCCAGGTGATGAATATTCTGCGGGCTGCCGGGCTCGGCGCCTGCAGCCAGTTCATCGGTTCGCCCAACCCCTGGGACCAGGTGCGCATCATCCGCAATGCCAAGGCAGTGCTCGCCGAACCGCGCGTCGAACTGCAACGCGCCTGGTCGGAGACCAGTTTCCGCATGCAGCAATTGCGTGACAACCCGGAATGCGCGCAGCAGGCTTACGACCGCATCCTCGACAGTGCCGACAGCGGCCTTTCGGTGACCCTGAGCTTCGATCCGGGCGACGATATTGCCGCGCCGATGATCAACAGCGGGGCGCGCCCGCGCGTCGCGATTCTGCGCGAACAGGGCGTCAACGGGCACGTCGAGATGGCCGCCGCCTTCGATCGCGCCGGCTTCGCCGCCATCGACGTACACATGAGCGACATCCTCGCCGGCCGTGTCGAACTCGCCGATTTCAAGGGCGCCGTCGCCTGCGGCGGCTTTTCCTACGGGGACGTCCTCGGCGCCGGCCAGGGCTGGGCGCGGACGATCCTTTTCAACGCGCGCGCACGCGACAGCTTCTCGGCTTTCTTCGCCCGCCCGGACAGCTTCGCCCTCGGCGTCTGCAACGGCTGCCAGATGATGAGTGCGCTGAAGGAGATGATCCCCGGCGCCGACGCCTGGCCGCGGTTCGAGCGCAACCGCGTCGAGCAGTTCGAGGCGCGCTTTTCGCTGGTCGAAGTGCCCGACTCGCCGTCCGCCTTTTTTGCCGGCATGGCCGGCAGCCGCTTGCCGGTGGTCGTCTCACACGGCGAGGGGCGCGCTGTCTTCGCGTCGGCTGGGCAGCAGGCAAGCGCTTTGGTGGCCATGCGCTACGTCGATCCGGCCGGGCAGCCAACCGAGCGCTATCCGGACAACCCGAACGGCTCGCCGGCCGGCATCACCGGTGTTACGACCGCGGACGGCCGTTTCACGATCATGATGCCGCACCCCGAACGTGTTTTTCGCAGCGTCCAGATGTCGTGGCGCCCGGCCGATTGGGACGCGCGCGGCTGGCACGATTCGCCCTGGCTAAGGATGTTCCGCAACGCGCGGAGCTGGGTTGGCTAATGCAGGACTGGTGTATGTAGAGATGCCCGAATGGCCACCGCGGGCCAGTTCGTCATCACTTTCAGATGGCTGCCAGAATTGAAAAAGGCGCCGGCTTTGCCGGCGCCTTTTCTCATTGCGTACTACAGAGTCGAGTTACTGAATCTTCGCCTTGGCGCGCAGATCGATGACCAGCTTCTGGATCTGTTCCTGCTGCAAGCGTTGCGCCAGTTGCTGCTTGATCTGGTCGAAGGGCGGCGGAGTCAGCGGGCGGCTGTCCTCGAGCAGGATCACGTGATAGCCGAAATCGGTCTTCACCGGCGTTTCGGTGTACTTGCCCTTGGCCAGCCCGGTGACCGCGTCGCCAAAAGGCTTGACGTAGTTGGCCGGGCTGCTCCAGCCGAGGTCGCCGCCTTTCTCGCGTGACCCCGGATCCTTCGACTGCTTGGCCAGGTCTTCGAATTTTTCGCCTTTCTTGAGCTTGACGATGATCAGCTTGGCGTCCTCTTCGTTTTCGACCAGCACATGGCGCACCTTGTACTCGGTACCACCCATCTGGGCCTTGACGCGGTCATACGCGGCCTTGACCTGCTCGTCGCTGATCGGATGCTTCTTGATGTAGTCCTGGATAAAGGCGCGGATAAAGATCGCCTGCCGTGCCAGATCGGCCTGCGCAGCGACGTCGGCCTGCTTGTCGAGGCCCATTTTCTTGGCTTCCTGGGCGAGCAACTCGCGGCGGATGAGTTCTTCCTTGATCGCGTTCTTCAACTCGGGCGTCGCGGGTGTCCCCTGTGCTTCCTGTTCGGCCAGGAAGGCGCCGGCAACGTTATCGGAAATGGCGACGCCGTTTACGGTCACCAGGGTACCGCCCTTGGCCGCGACCGCCGGCAGGGAAATCATTGCGCCGAGCAGCAGCGCGCTAGCCAGCTTGGTGAGTTTGTGCATGTCTGTCTTCCTTCTGTTGGAGTGAGATTCGATTTGTGGATTGGTGAAACAAGCCTGATCAGGAGTTGACCGCAGACGTCGAGGCAGCTTCGTCGGGGGTCAGCGCCCTGATGCTCAGTGCGTGAATCGCACTACGCATCAGATCGCCAAGAGCGTCATGAACCATGCGGTGCCTGGCGACACGGCTGTGGCCGACAAAAGCGGGCGAAACGATCAGCAGGCGATAGTGCGCGCCGCCGCCACGGGCCCCTTCGTGACCGGCGTGCCGAGCCGAGTCGTCGATCAGCTCGCTACGTAGTGGTGTCAGAACCGCCAGCCTCTGCTGGATGACCCCTTCCCTGTCGGCAGCAGCACCGGCAGCGTGCTGATCGCTCACGCCGGCAGGGCTTTCTTGAACGGCTTGACGGAGACCAACTGGTAAACGCCGGCGGCCACATAGGGGTCAAGGTCAGCCCACGCGCGCGCCGCTGCGAGCGAGGAAAACTCGGCGACGATCAGGCTTCCCGAGAAACCGGCTGGCCCGGGGTCCGGAGAGTCGATCGCCGGAAAAGGGCCGGCCAGGAGCAGGCGGCCTTCTGCTTCCAGCGCCTTCAGACGGGCGACGTGCGCCGGCCGGGCCGCGAGCCGGTCGGCCAGCGAATCCGGGCGGTCTTCGCCGACGATGGCGTAAAGCATCATTCCTTTTCCTCGATATGTTTCGACAACAGCAAGCCCTGTGCGAGCACAAAGACCAGCGTCAGGCCAGTGGCGCCGAAGAGCTTGAAGTTGACCCAGTCGTCAGTCGAAAAGTTGAAGGCGACCAGGAGATTGACGATTCCCATGAAAACGAAGAATCCCATCCACGCCCAGTTCAGCTTGTCCCAGGCAGCGTCGGGCAGATCCATCTGTCCGGCCATCAGCATGCGAATCAGGTTCTTGCGGCGAAAGAGCACGCCGCCGAGCAAGGTCAAGGCAAACGCCCAGTAGAGGATGGTCGGTTTCCACTTGATGAACGCTTCATCATGCAGGAGCAGGGTCATGCCGCCAAAGACGGTGATCACCGCCAGGCTGACCCAGAGCATGGTGTCGATCTTGCGGCCCCTGAACAGCAACCAGGCGATCTGCGCAAAAGTGGCGACGATTGCCACTCCGGTGGCGACATAGAGGTCGGCGACCTTGTAAGCAACGAAAAAAAGGATGACGGGGAAGAGGTCGAAGAGGAACTTCATCAGGACGAGCCGCAAAAATATCCGCTGATTATGGCCGATTTGCCGCGCTGCTGTCCATTTTCGAGAATGCCGTGCGGCCGTTCACGGCAGCGCCCGACGCGCACGCCAGGAAAATCGGGTAGCCTTGGTGGCCCCGTCGTATTGACCACCGATGCTCGCCCAACAATCCCGCCTGATTGTCGCGCACGCGACACCAATGCTGATCGCGCAGCTGACGTCGATGGGCATGATGGTCATCGACACCGCCCTGCTCGGCCACTACGGGACCGAAGACCTGGCGGCGGTGGCCGTCGGCGGCGGCATCTACATCTCGGTGCTGTTTGCCTTCGCCGGCATCCTGCAGGCCGTCGCGCCATGCGTCGCCCACCGGCGTGGCGCCGGCCGGGAGAACGAGATCGCCGGCGCCCTGCAACAGGCGTTCTGGCTGGCGCTGCTGCTGACCGTCCCGGGCATTCTCGTTCTGCTCCACCCCGAGCCGCTGTTCGCGCTCTCGCGAATCGACCCGGGCGTCGAGAAGAAAGCACGCGCCTACCTGAGCCTGCTCGCCGTGGGACTGCCGGCGGCGCTCATCTACCGGACTTTCCACGCCTTCTGCAACGCGCTTGGCAAGCCCCGCCCGCTGCTGGTCATCAGCATCGCCAGCACGCTGCTGCACGCGCTGCTGGCATGGCTTCTGGTCACCGGGCGCTGGGGTGGCGAAGCGCTCGGCGTCCTCGGCTGCGGCATCTCGAACGCCGTCGTCGGCTGGTTCTCGATGCTCGCCGCGGCCGGCTACCTGATGTTCGCCAAGGCACTGCAGCCCTACCAGCCACTCGCCAACTGGCAGGCGCCGCGCCGCCGCCCGCTGACTGAACTGCTGCGCCTCGGCGTGCCGATGGGCTTCTCGAACTTTGTCGAAATTTCCTCATTCACGCTGATGGCGCTGTTCATCGCCCAACTCGGGGCGACGGTGGTCGCCGGTCACCGCATCGTCGCCAACCTCGCCGCTCTCTGCTACATGTTGCCGCTGGCGCTGGCCATTGCCACTCTGGCGCAGGTCGGCTACAACGCCGGCGCACGCGACTGGCCACGCGCGCAGGCTTCGGCAACGGCCGGCCTGTTGCTCGCCGGCGTCCTGTCGACGCTGCTCGGCGGGCTGCTCTGGCTGCTCGCCGTGCCGCTGACCGCCGCTTACAGCGACGACCCCGCGGTACAGTCCGTGGCCCTGGGCCTGCTCGGCTACGTCGCCTTCTACCAGCTTTTCGACGCCGTGCAGACGATCGCCGCGCACGCGCTGCGCGGCTACCGGATTACCTTCATTCCCATGCTGGTGCACATCGTCTGCTTCTGGGGCGTCGGCCTCGGCGGCGGCTGGGTGCTGGCCTTCACGGGCAGTCGACCGCTCGGGGCAGCCGGCTTCTGGCTGGCCTCCCTGCTGGGCCTGGTACTGGCATCGATCCTGCTCAGCACCCTGCTGCGGCGCGCGCTGCAGTGGGTGGAGGAGTAGCCTGCGGCCGCGTTCGGCGCGGGCGAAGCGACGGCAGTCGTCGAGTCCCTGTACGGCGAGCTCGACGGTCTCGCCGAGCGAGCATCTTCCTGCGGCAAGGAGTGGGGATCGTCCGAGTCCGCGCGATGCACTGCCGCGGGCCAATCCGGCAGCGAAGGGGCGGAACACTGGGTCGAGCCATAAAGTTTCCGCTCGGATTGCCGTTTCATGACCTGAATCGCGGCAAGACCATGGCCGCGCAATGCTTTCTTGACCCCTTGCAGGAGAAATCCCGATGTTCACCAGACTGTTACTGAGCCTCGTCGTTGCCCTGACCCTCGCCAGCACGCCGAGCGCTGCGGTCGACTCGAGGCCGGAAACGCCGACCACCATCAGTCACGCAAAGATCATCTCCGTCGACGAGGCCAGGATCTTGCTCGAGACGAAAGCAGCCCGCGTCTTCGATACCCGCAACGCGCTCAACTTCGGCAAGGGCCACGTCCCTGGCGCGACCCTTCTCGCCTACAAGGAAAAAAGCGAGTTCGCAGCCGATTTCGACGCGTCGCAGGACTCCTTCGACCTCAGCAAGCTGCCCGCCGACAAGAACGCCACGATCGTCATTTACAGCCATGGCCCGCAAGGCTGGAAGTCGTACAAGGCGGCCGTATTGTCGGCCAGGGCGGGATACCGGAACGTGCTCTGGATGCGCGAGGGTTTCGCCGGCTGGACGGCGCTGGGTCTGGCGGTCGAATAGCCGGCGCGACACGCCGTCAATGGCGAAGGCACCCATGACACTACGCGCCCGGCTGCTCAGTATCGTCCTGCTTTCACTGGCCTTGGTCAGCTTTCTGATCGCGGCAGTGGTGCACGGCTACGGAAGCATCGAGAACAAATCGGCAATGGCCGATACCGCTGCCGAGCAGTTCATCAGCCTGCAGCTGGCCTTGCGCGGGCTCGACGAGACGGTCCTCACCGAAGGCACCGCTGCCGCCCGGCGGCTGGTTGCCGAGAGCATGCACAGGGTCGCCAGAACATGGCCGACATTGATCGCGCAAAGCGATGACCCCGCGCAGCAGGCGCAACTGAAAAGTGTCCTGCAGCCCCGTTGGCGAGAATTCAGCGATGGCGTCGACAGCTTTCTGGCGATTCGACTGCCGGGCCCCGATAACGACGAAGCGATGATCGCCTTTGGCAGATTGATCACCCAGGCCCAGCGGTTGAGCGCCGAGCTCGACGAGCTGCGCGTCTCGGCCAGGGCGTCGGCTGTGGCCGAGGCAGACCGCCTGAGGGGTCTCGCAACCGCCGGTGTGGTGTTCATGGCCATCGCTCTGCTGGCGACCTTCGTCTGGGCTTACCGCGGCATCATGCGGCCGATCTCGAGCCTCGTCGGAGCCATGAGCGAGGTGTCGCAGGGCGGCAACTACGGCGCCCGCGCGGCGGTCGCGTCAAACGACGAGATCGGCGCCCTGGCCAGGGGGTTCAACGTCATGCTCGAACAGATCGAGGATCGCGGCCAGCGCCTGGCCGCGCACCGTGACGTCCTCGAAAACGAAGTCGAGTTGCGCACCGCCGAACTGCGTCACGCCAAGGACCTGGCCGAAGCCGGCAGCCGCGCCAAGAGCGAATTCCTGGCCACCATGAGCCACGAGATCCGCACGCCGATGAACGGCATTCTCGGGATGACCGAACTGCTGCGCAGCACGACGCTCAGCGCCCAGCAACGCCGCTTCACCGACGCCGTCTACCAGTCCGGCGAGCATCTGCTGAACATCATCAACGACATCCTCGATTTCTCGAAGATCGAAGCCGGTCGGCTGGAGATCGAAAGCATCGACTTTAACCTCCGCCAGCTGATCGAGGACGTCGGCTGCCTGTTCGCCCAGGCGGCCGAGGCCAAGGGTCTGGAGATGGTCTGCAGCGTGCCGCACGACCTGCCGGTGGCGGTGCGCGGCGACCCGGTGCGTATCCGCCAGATCATGACCAACCTGGTCAGCAACGCGATCAAGTTCACCGCCGAGGGCGAGGTCGTCGTTCGCCTCACCCTGCTGGCAGAGACCCCCGCGCAGGCCCGCTTCCGCTTCGAAGTCGAGGATAGCGGCATCGGCATCGACGCGCAGGCGCAGGAGCGCGTGTTCAGCGCCTTCATCCAGGCCGATAGTTCGACCACCCGCCAGTACGGCGGCAGCGGCCTGGGCCTGGCCATCGCCAGGCGCCTGGTCGAGACGATGGAGGGCGAAATAGGCCTGCACAGCGAGCCCGGGCACGGCACGCTTTTCTGGTTCGAGATCCCGCTGCTCAAGCAGGATGCGCAGGCGCGCGCCGTGGTCGATAGGGCCGAACGCCTGAGCGGCTTGCGCGTGCTGGTCGTCGATGACAACGCCACCAATCGCGAGATCCTCGCCCACCAGCTCGCCGGCTGGTCGATGCACGCGGCCGACGCGGGCAGCGGACGCGAGGCGCTGCAGACCCTGCAGCAAGCGAGCGCCGAGCCTTTCGACCTCGCCATCCTCGATCTGCACATGCCCGAGATGGACGGTTTCACGCTCGCCCAGGCGATCAAGGCAGAAGCCCGCTGGCAAGGCTTGCCGCTGGTGATGCTGTCGTCGGTCAGCGTCGGCAGCGATCAGGTGCGCCGGCGGCAGGCACCGATCGACTACTACCTGACCAAGCCGGTGCGCCAGTCGGATCTCTACGACGCGATCGCCACGGCGATGTCGCAACAGACGCCGACCGGCACGTCGGCGCAGTCCCTGTCCCTGCCTTCAGCGCAGGCGCGCGCCGACGAACTGCCCGCGAAGCTGTGCGGTCGGGTTCTGGTGGCCGAAGACAACCCGGTCAATCAGCAGGTGGCGGCGGCCATGCTCGAGTCGCTGGGGCTGCATTGCAGCCTGGCCGACAACGGCCGCCGGGCGATCGAACGACTGCAGCAGGACACTTTCGACCTCGTGCTGATGGATTGCCAGATGCCCGAAATGGACGGTTTCGAGGCCACGGCCGAAATCCGCTCCCGGCAGGGTGACGGCCGCCTGCGCGGCGACTTGCCGATCATCGCCCTGACCGCCAACGCCGTCGACGGTGACCGCGAGCGCTGCCTGGCGGCGGGGATGGACGATTACCTGAGCAAGCCGTTCTCGCGCGAGCGCCTGCTCGCAACCTTGCAGCGCTGGCTGCCGCCGGCAAGCGCCGACGCCGCGACCACCGCGCCGGCGGCGGCGGCCCAGAGACCGCCCGCCCCCCCCAACGAGGACGCGGCCGGGAGCAGCGACGGGCCGCTCAACCCGCGCGCGCTCGACGCCATCCGCCGACTGCCGGGACCAAACGGCGCCTTGCTGGTCCAGAAAGTGATCGCCGCCTATCTGGCAGACACCCCGCCACGTTTCGAGCACCTGCGGGCCGCCGCCGACGCGGGCGATGCCGAAGCCTTGCGCAAGGCCGCGCACGCGCTGAAATCCAGCAGCGCCAACGTCGGCGCCGAGCAGCTCGCAGGGCTGTGCAGGGAACTCGAAGCAATCGGCCAAAAAGGCAGCACCGCCGGCGTGGAAACGCTGCTCTCGGCGGCGGAAGAGGAACTGGCACGGACCCTGGCGGCGCTGAGGAACGAGCGGACGCGGCCCGCCGAACATGTACTCGCTGAGCAGGAATTGTGATCGCCGTGCGCGTTCTCAAGAAAGTTGCGCGCGCGCAGCGGCAGCGCCCTCCTCGGGGCTACGCCATTCGTTTACCGGTGGACTCAAGACCATGACCCGACTCCCGACAGCGTCATCCGTGCAAGCGACGACAGCGTCCGATCCGGCCGGGCGACCACGCCCCGCATCGAGCATCGCGGAAGACCGGATCCCGGGGAATCGCGACCAGCGCGTCCAGGCACAGCTGCTGCGTGTCGGCTACTCGCGAATGAGGGTTTCGGCGCTGCTGTCGATTGTCGTGACCCTTGCCTTCGGCGGCCTGCTGGTTCCCTACTTCCCGGCCGCCAGCCTGCTGCTGATCACGCTGTTGATCGTGGGCGTCAACCTTTGTCGATTGGCGCTCTGGTACGGGCACCGGTACGCGAATCCGCCAGACGAGGCCACACCGGTGTGGACACGGCGCTTCTTCATGGGTGCAGTGGCAGCGGCGGCGACCTGGTCGTTCAGCATCCTCTTCCTGCACCAGGGCGCGAACGGCTTGCAGACCGCCTTTCTCGTCGTGTGGGTGATTGCCGTGACCGCTGTGGCCAGCAATTCGCTGGCCTCCCATCTTCCTTCGGTCCTCGCCTTCATCTTCACGGCACTCGCTCCGATCGGCACGCTCCTGTTTGCCGCTGGCGAGCAGTTGGAGTCACTCGTCGGCCTTGCGGTATGGGGCGCCGTCGTCGCCCTCGGCCTGACCGCCTACACGGCACATGTGACGACCCGGAAGATCATCGTTGGCGAGATCGAGCGCGCCGACGCACTGGCAGAAGCCGCTGCCGGCCGCAGTGCGGCCGAAGCCGGCAGCCGGGCGAAGAGCGAGTTTCTGGCGACCATGAGCCACGAGATTCGCACGCCGATGAACGGCGTTCTCGGGATGACCGAACTACTGCGCCGAACCAAGCTCGACGCGCAGCAACAGCGCTTCGCCGACGCCGTTTATCAGTCCGGCGAGCACCTGCTGGCGATCATCAACGACATTCTCGATTTCTCGAAGATCGAAGCTGGCAAGCTCGAACTCGAAAGCATTGACTTCAACCTCCGCCACCTGATCGAGGACATCGGCTGCCTGTTCGCCCGACCCGCCGAGGCCAAGGGCCTCGAACTGGTCTGCAGCGTGCCCCACGAGCTGCCAGTGGCAGTCAGCGGCGATCCCGGTCGCTTGCGCCAGATTCTGACCAATCTGATGAGCAATGCCGTCAAGTTCTCCAGCCGCGGCGACGTTGTCATCAGCGTCAAGGTCGTCAACGAAACCCCGCAGCAGGCGCGTTTCCGGTTCGAAGTCCAGGATAACGGCGTCGGTATCAGCGAGGAAATACAAGCCCGGCTGTTCAACGCCTTCGTCCAGGCTGACAGCTCGACGACCCGGCAGTTTGGCGGCAGCGGCCTCGGGCTGGCCATCGCCAAACACCTGGTCGAGCTGATGAGCGGGCAGATCGGGCTGCTCAGCGAAGCCGGCCACGGCACGCTGTTCTGGTTCGAGATTCCGCTGCGCAAGCAGGAGCTCGCCGCGCAGGCGATCTCGAACAGGACCGATCACCTCGCCGGCCGCAGCGTGCTGGTCGTCGATGACAACGCGATCAGCCGCGAGATCCTCGCCCACCACCTAGCTGGCTGGTCGATGCACCACACCGCTGTCGCCGATGGGCAGCAAGCGCTACGGAAACTCGCTCAGGCCGCCGGGCAGCCTTTCGATCTGCTGATCCTCGATCAGCACATGCCCGGCATGGACGGCTTCGAGCTGGCGCGCGCGATCCGCAGCGATGCGCGCTGGGCAAGCCTGCCAGTGCTCATGCTCTCTTCGGTCAGCGTCGCCACCGATCATCCGGATCGGTACCGCGCGCGCATCGACCACACCCTGAGCAAGCCCGTGCGCCAGTCCGATCTCCACGCTGCGCTGGCCACCGCCCTCGCGCGCCAGGCGCAGCCTCCCGCTGCCGCGCGGCCGCTATCGCCGCCACCGGCCGCCAGGATCGCGCCGCTGCAGCTGAGCGGGCGGGTACTGGTCGCCGAGGATAACCCGGTCAACCAGGCGGTGGCAGGCGCCATGCTCGAATCGCTCGGCGTCGCCTACAGCCTGGCCGACAACGGCCAGATCGCGCTCGATCGCCTGATCAACGAAGCTTTCGATCTCGTCCTCATGGATTGCCAGATGCCCGAAATGGACGGCTTCGAAGCGACGGCGCAAATCCGCGTTCGCCAGCGCGAGGGCCTGCTGCGCGACCATCTCCCGATCGTCGCGCTGACCGCCAACGCCGTCGAAGGTGACCGCGAACGCTGCCTGGCGGCGGGGATGGACGATTACCTGAGCAAGCCGTTCACGCATGCGCACCTGGCCACCGCCTTGCGGCGCTGGCTGCCGGGAAAAACGGCCACCGCCGCAGCCAAGCCTTCGCTGCCGAGCCCGCCGAGCCCCCCTGCCGCGTCGTCGACAGCCACCGACACTCCATGTCGGATCAACGGGCGAGCGCTCGATGCCATCCGCAGCCTGCCGGGACCCCATGGCGCCATGCTGCTCGGCAAGGTGATCGATGCCTACCTGGCCGATACGCCACCCCGTCTTGCCCAGATGCAGGCGGCCGCCGCAGCCTGCGACGCCCAAGCCTTGCGCAAGGCCGCGCACGCGCTGAAATCAAGCAGCGCCAATGTCGGCGCCGAGTATCTGACAACGCTGTGCAGGCAACTCGAAGCAGTCACTCGCCAAGAAACCCTGCTCAGCGCAAAACCACTCCTGCAGGAGGTAGAATTCGAGGCTCCACGCGTACTCGCCTCGCTGGCGACGATCATTGGCAAGAGGACAGACCATGACCCCGCCTGAGGAGCCCAGACGACCGACGGCGCTGATCGTCGACGACGACCACGTGATGCGCATGCTCGAGCAGGAAACGCTGACCCAGTTCGACTTCGAGGTGAGCGTCGCGGCCGACGGCGAAGAGGCGCTGGCACTGCTGACCGGACAGCCTCCCGACCTGATCCTGCTCGACGTCGACATGCCCGGAGTGAACGGCTTCGCCGTTTGCCGACACATTCGCCAACGCTGGGACATGAGCGAAGTGCCGGTCATCATGGTCACCGGAATGGACGATATCGAGTCGATCAACCAGGCTTACGAGTCGGGCGCCAGCGACTTCATCTCCAAGCCGATCAACTGGCCGATTCTCGGCCACCGTGCGCGCTACGTGCTGCGCTCGGCGCAGGAAGCCCGGCAGTTGCGCGAGCTGGAGGAGAAACAGGCGGCGATCGTGCGTGCCATGCCGGACATGATCTTCCTGATGGATCGCGACGGCGTCCACCTCGACTACAAGGCGGGTTTCGGCGCCGAGCCCTACGTCCCGGCGAACGACTTCCTCGGCCGCAAGGTGTCGGAGGTCCTGCCGGGCGACGTGGCCGAGATCATTCTGCGTGGCGTCGAGCGCGCCAGCGAGTATGGCGATCTGCAATCGGTGGTGTACAAGCTGTCGATGCCCGACGGCATCCATCACTATGAAGGGCGCATCGCACCGAGTGGTCCGGAAACAGTGGTCATGGTGGTGCGTGACATTACGCTGCAGAAGCTCAACGAGGAGAAGATACGGCGTCTGGCGTACTTCGACACGCTGACCGGCATGCCGAACCGCGAGAGTTTTCTCGAAAAGCTCGACCTGGAGCTGCTGCGGGCGAGCCGCGCCAAGCGCCAGGTGGCCTTGCTGTTCCTGGATCTCGATGGCTTCAAACGGGTCAACGACACCCTCGGGCACAGCGCCGGCGACTATCTCCTGCAGGCGGTCGCCGCACGCCTGAAGGAGAAGCTGCGCGCCGGCGACCTGGTCACCCGGCCGGCACTGGAAGAAGCCGGCCTGCACCTCGCGCGGCTGGGCGGCGACGAGTTTACGGTCGTCCTCCCCGACCTCGACGGCACGCAAACGGTGAGCATGGTTGCCGAGCGCCTGCAGGCGCTGCTCGGCCGGCCTTTCAGGATCGGCGGGCAGGAAATTACCGTCACCGCCAGCATCGGCATCGCCATTTTCCCCGAAGACGGCGACGACGCTGCGGCACTGCTCAAACACGCCGATACGGCGATGTATCACGCCAAGGACCAGGGTCGCAACAACTGGCAGCTGTACAACAAGTCGCTGACCGCCGAAACGATGGCCCGCATCCGGCTCGAGAACGACCTGCGCAAGGGCCTGGAGCGCGACGAGTTCCACCTCCTCTACCAGCCGCAGGTACGCGCCGACGACGGCACTATCGTCGGTCTCGAGGCGCTGATTCGCTGGCAGCACCCGGAGCACGGCGTCGTCTCACCGGCCCAGTTCATTCCCGTCGCCGAGGACAGCGGCCTGATCGTCGCCATCGGGGACTGGGTGTTGCGCACTGCCTGCCGGCAGTTGTGCAACTGGCAGGCGACGGGTCTGGCGACGCCGCGCGTGGCGGTGAACGTTTCGGCCCGTCAATTGCGCGCGCACGATTTCCTGGGCTCGGTCGCGGCGATCATCGCCGAGACGGGAATTGAACCCGGGCAGGTCGAACTGGAACTCACCGAGAGCATCCTGATGGAACCGGAGGCCCGGCGCATCGACGGCTTCCATCGTCTGCGCGCACTCGGCGTGCATTTCTCGATCGACGATTTCGGCACCGGCTACTCGTCGCTGTCTTACGTCAAGCGCTTTCCGATCGGCATGTTGAAGATCGACCAGAGCTTCGTCCGTGGCCTGCCCGGCAACGCCGACGATGCGGGCATCACCACCGCGATCATCGCCATGGCCCACAGCCTCGGGCTGGAAGTGATCGCCGAAGGCGTCGAAACACGCGCCCAGCTCGACTTTCTGCGCCGGGCCAACTGTCAGAAAATCCAGGGCTATCTGTTCAGCCGACCGCGGCCGCCCGACGAGGTCGAGCAACTGCTGCGGCACGGCAGCATAAGGCTGCCGCCATGAGTAGCCCCGGCAGGCAAACGACTGGGCAGGAACGGCTTGCAGACCACCAGGACAAGAGAGACCAATAATGAGATACGAGCACACTTTCGCGCAAAGCGCCGAGTTCCTGCGCCAGGTGGTGAAGCGCATGGGTCAGCAGGACGCCGGACTGCATCCGTTCAGCTACGCGATCTGGTACGAATACGTGTCGGGAATCAATCGCGACCTGCAGATCGCGCTCGACGCGCGGATCAAGAGTGAAGGCAAGCTCGATGACGCCGCCACCTGCGCGCTGTATTACAAGCACGTCGCCGACCTGGACGCGAAAACGGCGCTACGCATCGGTGCCAGCGTCGGTCATCTGGTCGACCAGGTTGCCGACTCGGCGACCCACGCCGGCGATCAGGCCTCGCACTACGGCGACTCGCTCGAACGCTGGGGAGAGACTCTGCAGCGCCCGGCAACGGCCAAGGGGGAGCCGCCACCCGGTCTCGCCGACATCCTGCGCGGCACACGCGAAATGCAGAAGGCGATCAGTGACCTGCACGAGCGCCTGGAGGAGAGCAGGCGCGAAGGGCAGGAACTTCGCCGGGAGGTCGCGCGCGCCCGCGAAGAGGCCCTGGTCGACGGCTTGACCGGACTGGCCAACCGCAAGGGATTCGATCTGGCCCTGAGTGCCTGCCTGCAACAGGATGCCCCCGCTGGCCCCGGGCCGTGTCTGCTGATGATCGATCTGGACCGCTTCAAGCGCCTCAATGACGCGCACGGTCACCTGTTCGGCGACAAGGTGCTCGCCGGTGTCGGCGAAATGCTGCGCGCCAACGTGAAAGGCAAGGACACTGCCGCCCGCTATGGCGGCGAGGAGTTCGCCGTCATCCTGCCACACACGCCGCGCGGTGGCGCGGTCGGGCTCGCCGAGGCCTTGCGCGCGCTGGTCGCTGCCAGCCGGATCAAGAATGGCAGCAACAACCAGACCTTCATCGGCAACATCACCGTGTCCATCGGTATTGCCGACTACGTCGCCGGCGAGTCGGCCGCCGACCTCATTGCCCGCGCCGATCAGGCGCTCTACGCCGCCAAGGCGCAGGGTCGCAATCGCGTCAATCTGGCACCGCGCCCGCAGCCTGAAGCGGTCAGCAAGTGAGCTCCCGGCACGTCTTCGCCGCCCGCGCCAACGGCACTCACTCCAGGCATCGGCGGCGCTCGGTCACTGTGCGTTGCGCGACCCTTGGTTAGCAGCGGCGAAGCTCGTATACTCGCGCGCCAGCAAGCAACGAAACTGGCGTCGCACCGCGGTCCTCTCGCGCAGGCGCCAAGCCACCGGGGGATGAGCCAGCGATGATCGAAGACGACATGCTGCACGACGCGACCAGGGACGGCGTCGTCCCGATGGCCGGGCTGCTGGCTGTGCTGATGAATACCGGGTGCGCCGTCGGTTTCGGCGTCAAAGCGCTGGATGGATCGTACCGGGCCGCCAACCAGACGCTGGAACAACTGCTTTCCCAGGGCAGCAGGGCAGTGCTCGGAAAGTCGGACAGCGAGCTTCTGCCCGTCGACGTACTGACCGCACTGGCGCGCGCCGATCAGCGCATCCTCGCCGGGGCGACAGCCGCTGCCGAGGAGGTCGAGCTGGCGGTCGACGCTCGGCGCGCTCGCTATCTCTGGCTCGAACTGCCGGTCCTCGACCAAGCCCGGATGCTGCAGGCGATTGCTTCGCTGGTTTATGCGTGCTCGCCGCAGCAAGCGCCCGACAGCCTGCTGCAAACTCTCGATCGCCTGCAACAGGCCAACCAGGAATTGCAGCAGACGGTCGCCGAGCTCGAACAGCTGGCCAGCACTGACAAACTGACCGGCCTGTGGAACCGGCGCCGGCTGGAAGACTGCGTACGCCGTGAAATGGAGCGCTTCGAACGCTACCAGCACCCGCTGAGCCTGCTGCTCTTCGACATCGACTGTTTCAAGGCGATCAATGATCGCTACGGTCACGCCACCGGCGACGAGGTGCTGCAGCGAGTGACCGCCCTGCTGCAAGGCGGACTTCGCGGCGCCGACTCGCTGGCCCGCTGGGGCGGCGAGGAATTCGTCATCCTCTGTCCCGACACCAACCGGGCGACCGCGAGACGGCTGGCCGAACGCTTGCGTGCGCAGGTGGGCAAAACGAGTTTCCCGCAGGTCGGGCAGCTGACCGTCAGCGTCGGCGTCGCCGAATGCGACGCCGGGGAGAGCTGGGGCGAGTGGTTCCAGCGTGCCGACGAAGCGCTCTACCGGGCCAAGGCACAAGGTCGCAATCAGGTCCAGCTGGCGCCTGAAGCGGAAAAGCCCCTGGGCACCGGAGAAGGCGCCGCCACCAATTTCGTACAACTGATCTGGCGTTCGGCGTACGAATGCGGCAACGAAACAATCGATGGCGGCCATCGGCAACTGTTCTCCAACGCCAACGACCTGCTCGCGGCGATTCTTTCCGAGCGTAGCGCTGACGAGGTCAATGCGCTGGTCGATCGCTTGCTGGCCAACGTCCGGCAGCACTTCGCCGAAGAGGAGGCCGTTTTCGTCGCCGCCGGCTTTCCTGGCGCCGCGGCGCACGTCGCCATGCATCGGCAGCTGATCGCGCAGTCGCTCAGCATGGGCGAAAGCTACCGCGCCGGAAAGCAGGGCCTTGGTGAGATCTTTCAGTTCCTCGCCCACGATGTGGTCACCAAACACCTGCTCGGTGCCGACCGCAAGTTTTTCGACCACCTGCAGCGCAAGGCGACATTCGCCGGCTGACGCTGGCAACGGCGCTGCGGGCAGGTCGCGCGCCGATGGCAAAGGGATCGACATGAAATCGAGCTTGGCCATCGATGCAGCGCTGGGCGCCGCGCTGCGCGAGCTGATTGCCAGCGACAGTGGGAGCGAACGGCCGCCAGCCGGCATCGACGCCATCACGCCGATTGGCGGCGGTTCGATCTCGCGCACGCTGTTGCTGGTGAGCGGCAGGCGGCGCTGCTTCGTCAAGCTGAATGACGCCAGTCTCCTCGGCATGTTCGTCGCCGAAGCCGACGGCCTGCAGGCACTGGCCGCCTGCCCGGCGCTGCGCGTGCCGCGTGTCGTCGGCCACGGCATCGCCGGCGAACAGGCCTACCTGGTCCTCGAGCACCTGCGCATGCACGGCCTGCGCGAAGCAGAGGAGGTGGCGGCGGCAGGCCGTTCGCTGGCCGAACTGCACCGCATCAGCGGCCGGCAGTTCGGCTGGCCGCGCGACAACTTCATCGGCAGCACGCCGCAGGTCAACACCGGGCATGCAGACTGGCCGGCGTTCTTTGCCGAGCAGCGGCTGCGGCCACAGCTCGACCTGGCGCGAACTCAGGGCTACGGCGGCCGACTGATCGCCGACGGCGAGCGGCTGGCCGACACTCTCGGCGTGCTGTTCGTCGATCATCAGCCACCCGCCAGCCTGCTGCATGGTGACCTGTGGTCCGGCAACGCGGCCATCGACGAGGCGGGCACTCTGGCGCTCTTCGACCCGGCCGTCCATTTCGGCGACCGCGAATGCGACCTAGCGATGAGCGAACTTTTCGGCGGCTTCCCGGAGCGCTTCCACGCCGCCTACCGCGAGGCCTGGCCGGTACCCGGCGGCTACCGACAACGGCGAACGCTGTACCAGCTGTACCACATACTCAACCACCTGAATCTGTTCGGCGGCGGCTACCGGCGACAAGCCGAAGCAATGCTCGCTGCGCTGCTGGCCGAAACGGGCCACTGATCGGCACCGGCGCGCAGTCGCAGGCAGTGCACGGGCGGCGATTGCCGAGATGACCGCCACAGCGGGCACCCCGCGGTCGACCCGTGTTGCCGCGCGCGCCAGCAGATGCCTTCCTGCCGGCAAGGGAGTACATTGTCGTTGGTCACGGCCACAGCGGTCATCGACTCGGTTAAGC
This sequence comes from Candidatus Accumulibacter sp. ACC007, assembly GCF_907163205.1. Classification (NCBI taxonomy): domain Bacteria; kingdom Pseudomonadati; phylum Pseudomonadota; class Betaproteobacteria; genus Candidatus Accumulibacter; species Candidatus Accumulibacter sp. ACC007. The sequence goes on from NZ_CAJQUD010000008.1 coordinate 72,196, forward strand.
GACTCGCGCGCCGGCCAGTGGGCAGCACCCGCTGACGGGCAGACGCCGAGACGTGCCCCAGCAAGCAATCCGGCGTCAGGAAGCTCGTCGCGTGCGTATCCACACCGTCACTGTCGAACAGTCTCTGGCCAGCCTCAAGACGGCAGCCACCGGTCTCAGCGCCAGCGAGGCGGGGCGCCGGCTCGCCGAGTACGGACCCAACCATTTCGAGGTCGTCCAGCAACAGCACCTGCTGCTGCGCTTCGGCAAGGAGTTCACGCACTTCTTCGCGATCATTCTCTGGATCGGCGCAGGACTTTCGTTCCTTGCCGAGCATTTCGATCCCGGCCAGGGAATGGTGCGCCTCGGCCTGGCCATCGTTGGCGTCATCCTGATCAACGGTGTCTTCTCGTTCTGGCAGGAATACAAGGCCGAGCGCGCGGTCGCCGCATTGCGCCAGTTGCTGCCCCAGAAAGTGAAGGTCTTGCGCTCCACGCAGATCGTCGAGCTTGTCGCCAGCGAGCTGGTGCCCGGCGACGTCATTCTGCTCGAGGAAGGCGATTTCGTTCCCGCCGACTGCCGGCTGATCGAAGTCTCCCGCTTGCGCGTCAACCTGTCGACAGTCACTGGCGAAGCGCTGGCCAAGGCACGCGACAGCGCGCCCAGCGTCGAGGAATCGCCACTGCACGCCAGGAACATCGTCCTCGCCGGCACCTCGGTCGTCTCCGGACAGGGACGCGCGGTGGTGTACGCGACCGGTCGGCATACCGAATTCGGCCGCATCGCGCAGCTGACGCAGACCGCCGGCGAGCCCAGCTCGCCGCTGCAGCGCGAGATCGCCCGTCTGTCGCGCCTGGTCGCCAGCCTGGCAACCGGAATGGGCGTGCTCCTCTTTCTGGTCGGCCAGGCGATGGGCCTGCCGCCCTGGGAAAACATGCTCTTCGCCATCGGCATCATCGTCGCCAACGTCCCGGAAGGCCTGCTGCCGACGGTCACCCTGTCGCTGGCCATGGCCACCCAGCGCATGGCCCGACGACAGGCGCTGGTCCGCCACCTGCCAGCCGTCGAAGCGCTCGGTTCGACGACGGTGATCTGCAGCGACAAGACCGGCACGCTGACCGAGAACCGGATGTCGGTGCAGGGACTGTGGATCGGTGGCGCATTCATCGCCCGTGCCGACCTGGCGACGCGCACGCAACCGGTCGACGAGCACCGGCAGCTCTTCGCCAATGCGGCGCTTTGCCATAACGTCAGGGAGATCGACGAACACGGCAAACGGGAGCTGCGCGGCGACCCCATGGAGATCGCACTGGTCGACATCGGCCGCCAGGCGGCCGGCGACCTGAGCGGCTATGGCGTCGTCGACGAGATTCCCTTCGACACCGACCGCAAGCGCATGTCGGTCCTCTGCCAGACGCCGCAGGGACGCATGCTGTACTGCAAGGGCGCCCTCGAAACGGTCCTCGACTGCTGCCGCTTCATCCAGTTCGACGCCGGCCTGGCGCCGCTCGACCCGGCTAGCCGTACCCGCCTGCTGGCTGCCCAGGACGAGATGGCCGGCCGCGGCCTGCGCGTCCTCGCCTTCGCCCATCGCGCCGTCGACGAAGGGCTGCCGGGCGACGAGCAGGAAATGATCCTCGCCGGGCTGATCGGCCTCGAAGACCCGCCGCGCGCCGAAGTTCCCGAGGCCATCGCGCGCTGCGCGGCGGCCGGCATCCGGATCATCATGGTCACCGGCGACCACCCGCGCACGGCGCTGGCCATCGCCCGCCAGATCGGCCTGGTCAGGAGCGAAGAGCCCCTGCTGATCAGCGGCGAGCAGTTGCGCCAGATGTCGCCGACGCAACTGCAGCTGGCGCTCGATGCTGCGGAGATTCTCTTCGCCCGCGTCGCCGCCGAACAGAAGATGCGTATCGTCGAAGCGCTGAAGCAGAAAGGCGAGATCGTCGCCGTCACCGGAGACGGGGTGAACGACGCGCCGGCCTTGAAGAGCGCGCACATCGGCATCGCCATGGGGATCGCCGGCACCGACGTGGCCAAGGCGGCCGCCGACGTGATCCTGCTCGACGACAATTTCGCGAGCATCGTCGCAGCAATCGAGGAGGGACGCGCGGTGTACGACAATATCCGCAAATTCCTGACCTACATCCTCAGCTCGAACATCCCGGAGATAGTTCCCTATCTGGCTTTCGTTCTGTTCCGCATTCCGCTGCCGCTGACCATCCTCCAGATCCTGGCCGTCGATCTCGGTACCGACATGCTGCCGGCGCTGGCGCTTGGCGCCGAGAAGCCCGACCCGGCGGTGATGCAGCGCGCGCCACGCGCCCGCGGCGAGCGGCTGCTATCGTGGGGCCTGGTTGCCCGCGCCTATCTGTTTCTCGGCGTCCTCGAAGCGGCGGCGGCGATGACCGTCTTCTTCTTCGTTCTCGGCAGCGCCGGCTGGCACTATGGGCAGGCCCTGGCGCCAACCGACCCGCTCTACCTGCAGGCCACCTCGGCCTGCCTGATGACGATCGTGGTGATGCAGATCAGCAACGTCTTTCTCTGTCGGCACCCCCTGCGCTCGACGCTGGACAGAAAATTCGGCGGCAACCGCCTGCTCCGCATCGGCATCGCCTCGGAGCTGGCGCTGATCGCGTTCATACTCTACACACCGGCCGGCAACTGGCTCTTCGGCAGCGCGCCGATCAGCAGCACGACCTGGTTGCTGGCCATTGGCTGCGCGCTGCTGATGTGGTCGCTCGAAGAACTGCGCAAAGCTTTCCTGCGCCGCGCAGGCAAGGACTGAACGATGCCCCAAGCTCTGCCGCCGTTGATCGCTGCCCTGCTCGAAGCGGACCGCTACCCCGACCCGGCGACCTGCGTCGAACTCGTCGAAACGCACGCCTCATGGCTGCTGCTGGCCGGTGCCTTCGCGTACAAGATCAAGAAGCCGCTGGTCCTCCCCTTCCTCGACTACGGCACGCTCGCCAAGCGGCGAGACTGCTGCGAAGCCGAGCTGCGCCTGAACCGCCGCTTCGCAGCCGACCTCTACCTGCAGGTCGTCCCCATCGTCGGCACGACGTCAGACCCGCGCATCGGCGGCACCGGCACGGCCATCGAGTTCGCCGTCAAGATGCGCCGCTTTGCCGAGGTCGGCCGTCTGGACCGCCTTTGCGCGCGTGGACAACTGCATGCAAAGCAGATGTCAGCGCTGGCCGCAACGATTGCCGAATTCCACGCGCAGGCCGCAACAGCACCGCCAGGCACGCGCTTCGGCGACCCCGAGCAGGTGCTGGCACCCGCTCTCGCAAATTTTGCCGAGCTGGCAACGCTGCTGCCGGGCAGCGAAGAGCAGACGCCGCTGACGTGGCTCTGCGAGTGGACGCGCAGCGAATTCGACCGCCTGGCACCTCGTTTCGCGGCCCGCAGGGCGGCCGGCCGGGTACGCGAGTGTCACGGCGACCTGCATCTGGGGAACCTGGTCTTGATCGACGACCAGATACGCCTGTTCGACTGCATCGAATTCAGCGAAGACCTGCGCTGGATCGATGTCGCCAGCGAGATGGCGTTCACCTTCATCGACCTCGTTGACCACGATCAGCCGGGCCTGGCCGGCTGGCTGGTCAACGAGTGGCTGTCTTGCAGTGGCGATTACGACGCCGTGCCGGTCCTGCGCTTCTACGCTGTCTATCGCGCGCTGGTGCGCGCCAAGGTCGCGGCGCTGCGGGCCAGGCAAACGAACGGCGATAGCGGCCAGGCCCGCCATTATCTGGCGCTCGCCGAACGCCTTGCCAAACCGCCGCCGGCACGCCTGATCATCACCCACGGCGTCGCCGGTTGTGGCAAGAGTCGCGCGGCGCGAAGAATCCTGCTGCACGATCCGGCAGCGGCGACCTTGCGCGTGCGCTCCGACGTCGAACGCAAGCGGCTGTTCGACCTCGACGCCGCGGCGCGAAGTGACTCGCCCGTAGACGGCGGCATCTACGCCAGAAACGCCAGCGAACTGACCTACGCCCGCCTGTACACGCTGGCCAGGGAACTCCTCGTGGCCAACTGGTCGGTGATCGTCGACGCCGCCTTTCTCGAAGGCGACCGGCGCGATCGCTTCCGAGCCCTGGCCGCGCACGCCAACGCCGCTTTCTTCATCATCGCCCCGCAGGCCACCCCGGCGGTATTGCGCGCACGCATCCGCGGTCGCCTGCACAAAGGCCACGACGCCTCCGAAGCGACGCTGGCAGTACTGGCGCAACAACTTGCCAGGACGCAGCCGCTGCGCGCCGACGAACGCGACTGCCTGTTGCGAGAGGCGGTGTACGCTTGAGAGCTGCCTCGGACACTGCGCAGCCAGGCCGACAATCGCAGTGTTGAAGACCGCCCACCCGCCGCGAGTGTCGAAAAATTTTACAGCCCATTTCTTGCCACCTAGCGACGAAACACCCAAGCCATTGCTTTAATAGCCCATAGTTATCACCGACAAAACTGGCAAGAGTCTTGCTACTGGTTAAGTGCGCGTGCTTGATGCGGCAGATGCCCGGGTTTCCTGGCCGGTCGGCAGGAACTCAGCCGCACGCGACGACCACCTCGTGCTGGCGGCGCATCAAGCCACTTTCGAAACACGAACGGTGCGCAACTTTGCTTGCTCCGCCGCAAACAACTGACCTGCCTTCGCGGTGGCAGCGGTAGATCACTTCCCGCCTTCGGGAAGTGTGTTTGACAGGGCTTTCTCTTGGCTTGCAAGTCTCTGAAAGGACTCATGATCAAGTCCACGATCACACTTATCGGCGAACCGGGCCAGGGCATCGGACCTGCTTCTGAAAAACGGTGCGGCGTTGATTTGTCGGGTAGAATGGCGACTTGCTTCGGCACTTTGCGTCGTGAACAGGGTCGGGGAGCACTATGAATATCCTCAATGGTTGGAAAACACTGGAGCTGATCACCCGTGAGGGTGAGACACTGGTGTGCATCGAAGGGCGCGTGCTCGGCAAGAATCCACGCTTTCCCTCGTCGTCGCACATCAGAACGTCGCCACTCACTGGCTACAGACTGGACAAAGACGGGATGGTCGTGATGACCAAACGCGGGTCTGAGTATGGACTTGGCAAGCCCGACCCTTCGGAGACCTTTGCGCAGCAGCGTCTGATACGGCGAATGTCGCGCCTGGGTCAGAAACCGCCTTCAGCGTTCAACGAGATCGATACACAGCTCACTGGCTACGTCGACCTGCACAAGGAACACGCAGCGAAGGAAAGCTGAAGCGCCTTCGGTGTCGCCTGTAGCACCCCCACAAGCCCAGCCCTATCACGGCAACGGCACCGACCACGGCGCGTCCTGACGCCGAAAATCTTCCAGCAGCGCTTCCAGTTCCGGCAGCAGGGCATCGCTTTGCGCCGCCAGCCAGTCTTGCACGACCTCGGCCTTGCGGCCGGGCAACGCCTCCGTGGTCAGTTGCAGGGCGACCGCCAGGTCGTTCTGACGCCCCAACTGTTCCTGCAGTGCAGTAAGCGACTGATGATAGTTCTCCAACACGGGACCGGAGAGGATCGGCGAAAGGAATTCAAGCGCGTAGCGCAATTGCTTGAACGCCAGGCGTAGACGATGACGTGCCTCGTCGCTGCCACCCTGCGCCTCGGCGGCCCGCTGGTTGACGCGCCTGGCGCACTTGTCGAGCCAGGCGGGAACAGAGTCCCCCAGCAAACGAACCTTGCCTTCCGGCAGTGCCTGAAGTGCTGCACTGAAGTCGAGCAGCAGGCGGGAATACGCGGCCGATTTCAAGACGGCTCGGGCGGCCTTGCGATTGCTTGTGCTGCGCCGGCGTGCGTAGCGGAGCAGCAACCCGATTTCTGCCCGATCGGCAAAGGCCTCACTCAGCAGTGGTGCGGTATCGGCCAGGAATACGTCCCAGTTGCGCGCGTCACCCAGACGCTTGGCGAGTTCTTGCCAGAGCGGATCGAAACGTTCCATGAACGGCACCGGGAGGTGGCGCTGCCAGACGCGCATCGCCGAGCGCAGGCGGCGGATGGCAACTCGCGCCTGGTGCACGAACTCGGGCGCGTCGGTGGTGAGAATGCCTTTCTCGTTACTCTGCAGTTGGCTGACGCAGGACAGGGCAATCCTGCGAAATGCGCTGACGCTCGACATGCCGGCATCGACGGGAACCGGCAATGCTTTCGCCGCGATCATCGGCAGATCGGCCAGGAGGCGATAGGCGCGATCGGACTTGCTCCTGGCCTCCGGATGCAGGGGCAGGGTCGCTTGCAGCGCAAGAGCCAGATCAAAGAGGTCGCCAACGGCTCCGGACACGAGTTCCAATTCGACCTCGCAGATTGGCTGGCGGCGACCACCGGCCTCGATCGTCCCGCGGTCGAGCGCCAGTTCGATGCGCACGCCGTCGCGCGGTTCAAGCAGCCAGGAGCGGCGCTGAAAGTGCGTGACGAACGCCGGCTGCAATTGATCTCGCAAAGGCTCCAGGAAATCGCGGACCGCACTCTGGTCGACATGCGCGAAGTCGAAGTCGCCGGGCCGGCCGCTGCGCTCCCACTCCTTGCGCTCGGCCAGCCCACCGCTGAGTTGAACGGCAGTCTTGACGCCCAGCAGCCACTCGCCGCCTTTCTGACGATAGCGTACAACCAGCCGCTCGCCACGCAGACGGTTGTCCGGCGTGTCGTAGTAGGTGTTGATCAGCAATTGGCGCTGCGACGGCACGCCAGCGAGCAAGGCGTGGCTACCCAACTGACTGGCCGTGTGCGCTGACAGCGATAGCTTGATTTCGGTTTCAATGGCCATGGTGAACCCTCCTGGTGAGGAAAGCATGCGTTCCCCGGGTCATATTCTTCCTTCTCCCTGACGCCAGCCTGTCATCGGCCCTTCTGCAGCCAGCCCTGCAAGGCTGTGCGCCGTAACGTAGATTAGCACAGGAACATTTCATTTCCTGTTTCTGGCAGTTAACGGCGGCCCGCGGCCAGAACACCCATAATCAGCGTGGCAGCGACTGGACGCGCGCGCCTGACGAGCGCCGGACGCAGTGTGCGAGAACGATCCGGGCCCTGGTTTCTGATCCGCGAGACGGTCACGCGGCCACCACGCCAGCGCGCCGCGCCGGCCTCTTGCCTGCGTAAAATAACCCGCCAGCGACCCGAAGCGCGGGCCTATGGTTTACCATGGACTGGCACGCCATTGCCGTTCCGCCGTTCTGCCCGCAGCTCGTCTACCGGTCGCCAACACCCGCCATGCCCCTACGTTCCGAAGATCTCGAATCGATTACCGCCCAGACCCTGGCCCACTACGACCAGCGCGCCGAGGACTTCCGCGACGGTACTCGCGATCACGACGTGAGCCAGAACATCACCTCGCTTTTGCGCCATATCCAGGGCCAGGCACCGTTCACGATTCTCGACTTCGGCTGTGGCCCGGGCCGCGACCTCAAGGCCTTTGCGCAGCTAGGTCATATCGCGATCGGACTCGACGGAGCCCGGAAATTCGTCGCCATGGCGCGCAGCGACAGCGGCTGCACCGTATGGCAGCAGGACTTCCTCAAGCTCGATCTGCCTGCGGAACACTTTGACGGCGTCTTCGCCAACGCCTCGCTGTTCCATATCCCGAGCCAGGAACTGCCACGCGTGCTGCGGCAATTGTGCGCCGCACTCAAGCCGGCCGGCGTCCTGTTCTGCTCGAACCCGCGCGGCGATAACGCGGAGGGCTGGAGCAATGGCCGCTACGCCAGCTACCACGACCTCGCCGCCTGGCGCGGCCACATGGTCAATGCCGGCTATAGGGAGATCGAACACTATTATCGTCCGGCCGGCCTGCCGAGAGCACAGCAGCCCTGGCTGGCCAGCGTCTGGCGGCGGACCGGCGCATGAAGCAGAATCGCCCTTTCGGCCGCCAGGCGGTAGGCGGGCCCCCTTCCTTTCAACGCAGCTGACGACACTGACGATGCAAGACAAACGCTTCTCGAAACGCAGCACGCAGCTCAAGGCCGGACCCCGCATCGCCGAAGCGATTCTCGACTTCGTCGGGCAGGCACCGTTCAGCACGGAACTGGCAGCCGCCAACCCGGAACGTCGCGCCCGCGCGCTGGCCGCCACCGCCGCGCGACGTGCTGCGCTGACCACCAGCGGACTGAGTCTGCCGCCCGGCCCGCTCGGCTGGCTGACGCTGCTGCCCGAGCTGCGCTCGCTGTGGCAACTGCAAACCCAGCTCGTCGCCGACATTGCCGCCTGCTATGGAAAAACAGCCGAACTGGGCCGCGAGGAAATGATCTATTGCCTTTTTCGGCATACCGACGCACAGGCGGTTCGCGACCTGGTCGCTCAGATTGGTCAGCGTTTTGTCGTTCAGCGGGCCTCGCGGCCGCAGGTCCAGGCGGTCGTTCTGAAGATCGGCATGCACATCGCCCAAAGGTTGATCGGCAAGGGGATTTCGCGCTGGATTCCGGTCTTCGGCGCGCTCGGCGCGGGCGCGTACGCTTACTACGACACGTCGCAGGTTTCCGACACGGCGATCGAATTCTTCGCCGGCGTCATCGACGTGCACGCCGAAGAGGCAGAGCAGCCCGGCGGCGACAGCCGGCGCTGACGCCGCCGGGCTGCTAAAATGACTCCCCTTGTGCGACAGGGGCAGACACTATGGTCAAAGCCACCAGCAAACACCTTGAGGAATGGGCAAGCCCGCGCACGGTCATCGTGTTCTCGCTGCTGTTCGTGGTGGCCCTGTGGGCTGCCGTCAGTTTCTGGATCGTCGTGGCCCGCGATGAACGCATAGCCACGACCCGCGAATCCTTGCAACAGATGAATCACGCCGTCGAAGACCAGACACGACGCCAGTTTCGCCTGGCCAACGTCATTCTCGCCGTGTGTGCCGGCTGGCTGGAAGCAAACCCCGACCGCGACCCACTCAGCGACCCCGGTTTTCGGCGCCTACTCGTAGATTTTCGCGATCACACCGCCGCCATCGATGTCCGTCTGGTGACTGCCGACGGCACGGAGATCGACGTCCTCAGCGAACCCTCCGCGCGGCTGGAAAACGTCGCCGACAGCGACTACTTCCGGGACACGCCGGGTAGACACGGCCTGTTCATCGGCGCGCCCACGCGCAGGCAGGCGGACGATCATTTCGAACTGCCGATCGCCCGCCGTGTGCTCGCACAGGCGTTCCCGATGCTGGTTGCGGTGATCGACCTGGGCAAACTGACGACGGTTTACGAGAAGCAGCGCCCGAAGCCGGGCGGCGTGATCACCCTCCTCCGCTCCGACGGCACGGTTCTGGCGACCGCGCCTGACAACCCGCAGCTGCTCGGCCAGCCGATTACCGGCGTGACGCTTCCCGGCGCACAACTCATGCCGCCGGTGCAGCCATTGGTCTTCGAAGAAACCACTGCCGGCCAGCGGCGACAGTTCACCAGCTATTCGACGCTCCCCGACTTCCCCTTGTCGGTGATGGTCTCCGCAGACTACGACGCGGCGCTCGCGCCGTGGCTGAAACTGACCCTGTGGGTTATCGTGCTGGCCATCGGGGTCACCCTCCCGCTGGCCGTGGTGGCCTTGCGCTCCTTGCGCCTGCTGCGCGCACTGGCCAACCAGGACGCCGAGCTGCACTACCTGGCGACCACTGATCGCTTGACCGGCGTCAGCAGCCGCCAGCACTTCGTCGCAGCCGTCGAGGAGCAACTGCAGGGCGCGAACGGTGACCAGGGGCCGCTATCCGTTCTGCTGGTCGATATCGATTTCTTCACGCGCATCAACGATGGTTACGGGCACGCCATTGGCGACCTGGCACTGGTCTCGTTCGCTGAGGCGGCGACCGCCTGTCTGCGCGGCGCGGACATGATTGGGCGGCTCGGTGCCGGGGAGTTTGCCATGCTCTTGCTCGACACCGATATCAGCGCCGCAATCGTGGTTGCGGAAAGGATCCGCACGGCGACCGCCGGCATCTCGATCCCTACCGACAACGGCACCGTCCAGTTCACGGTCAGCATCGGGGCGAGCCAGGCCTGCGCCACTGACCAGTCGTTTGACGACCTGCTGAAGCGCTCCGTCGAGGCGCTGCAAACTGCCCGGATCGGCGGACCCGACCAGCTGGCCGTCGTCTGACGCCGGACAGCAAGCGCCCCTGTGCGGCCGCAGGCGCGCCTGACCGGCGCCACTGCCACCGGGCGCGCGTCAGGCAGCGCTCAACCTAGGCACGAACGCCATATGACGCAAGGCCGCGCCTACCGGCCCTTCCACTCGGCCCTGCGTTTGCCGATGAAGGCGTCGATGCCCTCGCCGGCGTCTTCGCTCATCATGTTGCAGGCCATGACTTCGGAGGCGTACTGGTAGGCGCCTTCGAGCCCCATTTCGAGCTGTTTGTAGAACATCTGCTTGCCCATGCCGATGGCCACCGACGACTTGTCGATAATCGACCCGGCAAGCTTGTCGATCTCGCTGTCAAGCGCGTCGCCAGCGACCACGCGATTGACCAGGCCCTGCTGCAGCGCCGCCTGGGCATCAATGAAATCACCGGTGAGCAGCATCTCCAGCGCCTGCTTGCGACCCAGGTTGCGCGACAACCCGACGCCCGGTGTCGCGCAGAACAGGCCGACATTGATTCCAGAGGTGGCAAAGCGCGCGTTGTCCGCAGCCACCGCCAGGTCGCACATCGACACCAACTGGCAGCCGGCAGCAGTGGCGATGCCATGCACGCGTGCGATCACCGGCTGCGGCATCTGGGTCAGGGCCATCATCATCCGGCCGCAACGCCTGAACAGGTCCTGCATGAAAGCCTTGTCGCGATTGGCGCGCATCTCCTTGAGGTCGTGTCCGGCACAGAACGCCTTGCCGGCCCCGGCAATGACCAGCACGCGCACTGCGGGATCAGGCGCGATGGCGTCGATCTGCGCCTGCAGCGCGGCGATCATGGCCTGCGACAGCGAGTTGAACTGCTGCGGTCGGTTCAGGGTCAGCGTGGCAACGCCTCGTCGATCGCTGCGCACAACGTAGGGGTCATCCAGAATTGCCGTCTCGGTACTCATCCTTGCCTCCTTGCGATATCCACGAAAAACCGCTTTGACGCTGGCCCGGGCATTGCTCCTCAGCCAGCCATTGCTGCCGGGCACTGCTTCAGTCGGCCAAGTTCCTCGAGCTCCTGCAACCAGCCAGCCAGCTGCCGTCCGAGTTCGTCGCTGGCCGAAACCAGGGCGCGAACACCGCCGCTGGCATCAGCACTGGCCGCCGGCTGCTCGATGCTGAGCCAGCGCTCGGCGACGATCTGCTGCCTGGCGTCGAGCACACTGGCCGTTCCCTGCAGCACGCCACGACTGAGCAGGGGCGTATCGAAAACCTGCGAGAACTCCTGCAGTTCGAGGCGCAACAGGCAGCTGACGGCCGTACGCCCGCCACCGCTGAGCACGCCGAGTTGCTGGCGCAGCCGCTGCGCGAGCAGCAGTCCGGGCGCTCCTGCCCAGCGGCTGGCGGCGTAGCTACGCAGCTGCAAAGGATCGTCGTAAAGCAGGCGGTATTCGATACTTAGCGAGTCAAACCAGAACGGTGCGCGAATCTCCAGGGCCAGCTTCGACCAGCTGGCGCCTGTCGCCAGGCGCGCCGCCGGCAAACCGAAGTCATAGGTCCCGGCGGATGGCGTGTTGCGGACGCCGCCTGCGCACGCGGCAAGCAAGGCGCACGCCGCAAGGCAGATCGACAGCTTCTTCATCGGGAACCCTCACGTCTTGGCGGTGCTGTAAAACCGGCTTCGCCGGGGCCGGGAGAATGCTTTGGCGAGCCGAAAACGAGGCTTTGTGGTGACTCCTCCAACAGCTGCAACACGCGCTGCAGTTGCCGCGAGTTTGCCGACAGCTCGCTACCCAGCTCGTTGAGACGCGGCGCCAGCGCGGCCACTCCGCTCGGCGACGGATCACCGAGCAGGCGATCGACTCGCTTGCTGACCGCCTGCAGGCCCACGACCAGTTCGCGGGCTTCAACCAGCAGCGGCGTCGCCTGGCCGGCCGCGTGCTCGGCGCGAGCCAGCGTGGCGTTGAGCAAACGAAGACTCTCGGGAGTCTGCGTCAGCAATTGACGAAACTGACCAATGGCGTCGTTGGCGTTGGCGGTGGTCGCTTCGAGGTTGACCAGAATCCTGGCAAAGTTCTGCCGATTTTCGCTGTCGAGCAACTGGTTGGCATTGCTCAGAAACGCTCCCGCCGCGCGCAAGGTGGCCCCGCCGGCGTCGGACAGTTCCTCGATCAACGATGGCTGCATGGCAATTCGCGAAGCCTCGCCGGCGTCGCCAGGCAGTGGCTGTGGATCGTCGCCGGATTCTTCGAGCAGGATGTGGGCAATTCCGGTGACTCCCTGATAGCCCATCTTGGCGACCGTCCCACGAGTGACCGGTACCGAGTCACTGACGCTGATGCGAATGAGGATGTTGCGCACATCCGCGGGATCCAGATCGATCGCCTGGACCTTGCCGACGCGAATGCCTCGGTAACGGACCTGTCCCTGCAGGCTGAGGCCGGTGACGTTCTGCCGCGTGACCACGATGTAGTCGCGGGTCGTTTCGTGCTTGCCGCCGATCCACCACACCGAGAGCACCAATGCAACGCCCAGAAACAGGGTGAACAGGCCGGCTATCAGGGCGTGCGAACGGTTCTCCATGGCTAAACTGCCTCCTGTCGGATCGCTGCCGCAGCGCGCTTGGAAGCGAAGAAGTTCTGAACGAAGGGGTGATCGACGGCCAGCACTTCTGCCGCCGTGCCGCAGGCCACGATTTGCTGGTCGGCGAGCACCGCCAGACGCGTCGCCAAGCCGAGCAGCGTATCGAGATCGTGGGTCACCATGACCACCGTAAAGCCAAGCTCCTGCTGCAGCAACTTGAGCAACTTGATGAAGTTCTCGCTGCGGTCGGGGTCGAGACCGGCTGTCGGTTCGTCGAGGACCAGGAGCTCCGGCTCCAGGGACAAGGCGCGCGCCAGGGCCACCCGCTTGATCATGCCGCCGGACAACTCGGCCGGCATGAGACAACCGTGGCGCGGCTCGAGCTCGACCATGGCCAGCTTGAGCAGAACCAGGTCACGGATCATTGCTTCGTCGAGACTGCGCAGTTCGCGCAGCGGAAAGGCGATGTTGTCAAAGACCGAAAACGCCGAAAAGAGTGCGCCCTGCTGAAAGAGCATTCCAAAGCGGCGGCGGAGCGCTCGGCCCTGCTCGTGATCGCCATCGAAAAGCGTCTGGCCGAAGAGTTTAAGCGTCCCCGCGCTCGGCCGCAACAGGCCGACGATCTCGCGCAGCAGCGTCGTCTTGCCACTGCCCGAGCCACCGACCAGGCCCAGCATCTGCCCCGCTTCGACGTCGAGATCGATGTCTTGATGAATCACCACATCGCCGAAGCGCGTACACAGGCCGCGGATTTCGATGGCCGGCATCGTAGCTCGCCCCCCCTCCGCCAAGGCGACCTTCACAGCGGCAGACCGACACTGCGCGTCAGGATGGCAGCGACGGCATCGACGAGAATCGCCATGGTGATCGCCGTGACCACCGAAGCGGTGGTCTGCGACGACAGGCTTTCGGTGTTCGGCTTGACCCTGAGGCCGAAGTGACAGGCAATCAGCGCAATCAGAAAGCCGAAAATCAGGCCCTTGGTCATGCCGATCCACAGATTGGCGACCGGCACCACCTTGGGCAGGGTGTCGATGAAAAAACCGTACGACAGGTCCATCTGCAGATTGGCCGAAACCATGCCCCCGATGATCCCCGCCGCCGAACACCAGAGAACCAGCAGCGGCATGGCCACCGAGAGTGCGGCGACCTTGGGCAGGACCAGGCGCAGGCTTTGCGAAACGCCCATCGTGGCCAGGGCATCGATCTCGTCGGTGACGCGCATGACGCCGATCTGGGCAGTCATCGCCGACCCCGAGCGACCGGCGACGAGAACAGCGACCAGCACCGGCCCCAGCTCGCGGACGATACTGATGCCGAGCAGATTGACGATGAACACGTCGGCACCAAAGTTCGCCAACTGCAACGCCGAAAGGTAGGAAAGAACGACCCCAATCAGGAAACCGATCAACGCCGTCACCGGCAGCGCCTGCGCACCGCTCTTGAAGAGGTTTGCCGAAAACTCTCGCCAGGGTATGTCGCCTGGATGCCGGCAGAGGTAGAAGACGTCGAGAACGAGCTGGCCGATCAGGGCGACCATCCCGGTAAGATGACTGGCCGCTGCGAGAAGCAATCGACCGACAGCGAACAGCGCAAGCAGGCGCTCGTTGGCGCGGCTCGCCGGCAAAGCGTCGACCACCATCGCCTCGATACGGGCGATCAGCGCCCGATGCCGGGTCGATATGAGCAGCGACGCCGGCCATTGCCGGCCCCAGGCGCGCCACAGCAGAATCCCGCCGGCGCTGTCCATCCGCGTTATCGACTGCAGGTCCCACACCGGGTTGCCGGCGGCCAGCTCGCGCAGGCGGCGCTCGAAGTTGACAATCGGCTGCGGCATCGTGGTCAGCGTCCATTCGCCGGACAGGCACAGCTGCAGCCCCCCCGGCTGCTGAAGAACTTCGAGCGCGGCGACGCTCATTGCAGCCTCATGGCCGCTTTGTTCCAGCTGGCCGGGGGCTGACCTGTAGCTGGCTGCCGATTGCCCCCCAAAGCAGCGACTCTTCACGCAAAGCGGCAACGGCCAGCGGATTGCCGCTCAGCCAGGCAGCAGAGACATCGAGCTGAAAGCCGGCTGGAGACTCGCGAATGGCCAACACGGGCGGCGCCTGGTCGGCACGTGACCGATGCAGCAACAGCGCCAGCCGCAGACAGAAGAGCAGCCGCCAGTTGGGATCGCCGGCAGGCAGCGTGGCCAGCTTCTGGAGGCTGCCCCGCTGGCCGAGGAGCAGCAAGGCCAGACGCGACTGATCACGCTTCGAAAAGCCGGGCATGTCGGCGTTGCTGACGATATACGCGCCATGCTTGTGAAAACTCCCATGCGCCACCGAAACGCCAATCTCGTGCAGCGAGATGGCCCAGCGCAGAAAGTGGACGTCGCTCTCGTGCTCTGGAGAATCGAGCGGCAGCAATTGCCCGAGCAGCGCCAGGGCCGTGCGCTCGACGTGCCGGACCTGTTCCTCGACGACCAGGTAACGGCGCATGAACTGGCCGACGGTCACCTCGCGCGTGTCGTGATGCTCGAAACGGCCACGCAAGTCGTGCAGGACACCCATCGGCAAAGCGCCCTCGGAATAGGTCATGGTCTCGATTTCGAACGAGGAAAAGACGGCCGACATGATGGCCAGGGCACCGGGAAGGATCTGCAGGCGCTCGCTGTGCAGACCTTTGAGTTGCAGCCGTTCTGCCGAGCCGGCGGCGATGGTCAACTGGCGCAGACGGGCCAGGCCCTGGCGAGTGATGCCGCAGCACCCGTCAGGGTTAAGCGCGTTCATTTCAAGCACACCGGCAAGCTCCTGCGCCGAACCCGATGTCCCGACGGCCTCTTGCCACCCACAGCGCCGATAGTCGGCGACCACCGCTTCGATCTCGCCAGCGGCCGCCACTTCCGCGGCACTGAAGCGCTTGTGGTCTACCTTGCCATCGGGGAAGAAGCGCTGGCGAAAGTTGACGCCCCCCATGAACAGCGACTCCATCAGCAAGGGCTCAAGGCCCTCGCCGACGATCAACTCGGTCGAGCCGCCGCCAATATCAACCACCAGACGCCGGTAAGCCGCGGCCGGCAGTGCGTTGGCGGCGCCAATGAAGATCAGACGCGCCTCTTCGCGGCCACCGATGATCTCGATCGGAAAGCCGAGCGCAGCCTCGGCCTGTGGCAGGACGAGGTCCGCATTGCGCGCGACACGCATCGCGTCGGTGGCCACCGCGCGTACCTGCTCCGGTGCGAAGCCGCACAGCCGCTTGCCGAAAAGACGCAGAGCGTCGAGCGCACGCTGTTGCGCGGCGTGATCAAGAATTTTCTCTCTGGTAAGGCCCGAAGCCAGGCGAACAGGCTCTTTCAGGCTGTCAAGCGGGTGAATCTGATCGCCAACGATTCGCCCAAGCTGCAGGCGAAAACTGTTGGACCCCAGGTCGACGCCGGCAATTAGTTCGTAACTCATGCCCGTTCTTCTTCCGGCCACACGGCGAAAGCTGTTTGCGATCTGGCCATGTTACCACCGCCAACAGCCTGGCCAGAGAGCCGCAACTCGTCGAACAGTGCCACTTTGTCGAGAAAATGGGCTCTTCGGCGACCAGCGCCAGAGCGATAGCTGTAATATGTTTGTTGTCTTTGCCACGCCTGCTCGACCCCTCAAATTCCACGGAAGGAACCCATGAACACCGCCGCCACACCCACCGAAGCCCCTCTCAACAAGGCCACTGACGGTTTTCCGTCGGACTACTTCCAGAATCGCGAGATGGGGCTGCTTGCTTTCAATCGGCGCGTGATGTGGCAAGCCAAGAACCCCAAGACCCCATTGCTCGAACGCTTGCGCTTTCTGTGCATCGTGAGCAGCAATCTCGACGAGTTCTTCGAAATCCGGGTTGCCGGCATCAAGGAGCAACTCAAACTCGGATCGGTAGCGCTCACCACCGACGGCAAGACCGCGCGCGAAGTCTACCGCCTGGTTGGCGACGAAACACACGCTCTGGTCAAGGAACAGTACGCCCTGCTGAATGACGAGATCCTGCCGCTGCTCGCCAGCGAAGGTATTCGCTTCCTCAAGCGCGCCGACTGGAGCCCGGCGCAGCGCGAATGGATCAGCGCCTTCTTTTTCCGCGAAGTGATGCCGGTGATCACCCCGATCGGCCTCGATCCCTCGCACCCCTTCCCGCGCGTGCTCAACAAGAGTCTCAACTTTGCCGTCGAACTCGAAGGCCGCGACGCTTTCGGGCGCAGCTCGAACGCGGCCATCGTGCAGGCGCCACGCGTCCTGCCGCGCGTCATCCGGCTGCCACGCGAACTCGGCGACAGCGAATACTGCTTCGTCTTCCTGTCTTCCATCCTGCATGAGTTCGTCCACGAGCTGTTCGCGGGCATGAAAGTGCTCGGCTGCTACCAGTTCCGCGTCACGCGCAACAGCAACCTGTTCGTCGACGAGGAAGCGGTCAAGAATCTGCGCACCAAGATCCAGGGCGAGTTGCCGCAGCGGCACTTTGGTGACGCCGTCCGCCTCGAGGTCGCCAACAATTGTTCGGAGGCGATGGCCGAATCCCTGCTCGGCCAGTTCAACCTCACCGAACGCGACCTCTTTCGCGTCGCCGGCCCGGTCAACCTGGTCCGTCTGATGCAGGTCCCCGACTGGGTCATGCGCGACCATCTCAAGTTCCAGCCCTTCAAGCCCGGCACACCAAAGGCGCTGGAGAAAAGCAGCAACGTTTTCGAGGCCATCCGTGGCGGCGACATCCTGCTGCACCATCCCTACCAGAGCTTCAATCCGGTCATCGATTTGCTCGAGCAATCGGCCGTCGACCCGCAGGTGGTGGCCATCAAGATGACCGTCTACCGCACCGGCACTGATTCGGTGCTCATGCAGTCGCTGCTGCGCGCGGCACAGAACGGCAAGGAAGTCACCGTCGTCGTTGAACTGATGGCGCGCTTCGACGAGGAAGCGAACATCGGCTGGGCGACCAAGCTCGAGGAGGTTGGCGCGCACGTCATCTACGGCGTTGTCGGCTACAAGACGCACGCCAAGATGCTGATGATTGTCCGCCGCGAGGAAGGCAAGGCGGGCGGCAGCGTCCTGCGCCGCTATATGCATTTGGGTACCGGCAACTATCACCCCAAGACAGCCCGCCTGTACTCCGACTTCGGTCTGCTCACCTGCAACGAAGAGATCGGTGCCGATACCAACGAAGTCTTCAAGCAGCTTACCGGCCTCGGGCGTGCGCAGACCCTGAAGCACCTCTGGCAAGCCCCCTTCTCCCTGCAGCCGAATGTCGTCGCCGGGATCCGGGGCGAGGCCGAAGCCGCGCGCGCCGGCAAGCGGTCACGAATCATCGCCAAGATGAATTCGCTGCTCGAACCGGAGACCATCGCTGCGCTCTACGAGGCGTCACAGGCCGGCGTCAAGGTCGACCTCATCGTGCGCGGCGTTTGCGGCCTGCGTGCCGGCGTCAAAGGCTTGTCGGACAACATCAATGTCTGGTCGATCATCGGTCGGCAGCTCGAACATCATCGGGTGTTCTATTTCTTTGCCGACGGAGAAGAGAAGGTCTATCTGTCGAGCGCCGACTGGATGGACCGCAATTTCTTCCGCCGCATCGAACTTGCGTTCCCGATCCTCGACCGCAAGCTGAAGCGCCGGGTGATCGCCGAAGGACTGCAGATCTATCTCACCGACAATACGCTGTCCTGGGAACTGGGACCCGACGGCAGCTATCATCAGCGGCGCGGCTCGCGCACCAGCCCGCACTCGTCGCAGGCCGAGCTGATCGAACTGCTGAAGGACTGACGCGCTAGCGAGGAAGTCGTAAGCACCGGCCTGGGAAACCTACCAGGCCGGCACGACTCAGGCGCGACGCGCCCCAACCACGCCCTCGACACCGTGCAGCAAGCCCAGCGTACGGTTGAGCTGCGGGATGCTGCTGACTTCGGCAGTGAAGCGCATCAGCGCGTTACCTTGCCGAGACTGCGTATTGACGGCGATAACGTTGAGCTTTTCGCGGGCGAGAACGTCGGACACGTCGCGCAGCAGACCCTGGCGATCATGGGCGTCGATGACGATATCGACGGCGAAGATGCCTTCCTCGCCCCCCCCCCAGGTCGTTTCGATCACCCGCTCGCCATTCATCGCGCGCATGTTCGAGAAGTTGCTGCAGTCGGCGCGATGCACCGACACCCCTTTGCCACGCGTGACGAAACCGACGATGGGGTCTGGCGGTACCGGCTTGCAGCAACCCGCAAGCTGCGTCAGCAAGCGATCCATGCCAACGATCAGAATGCCCTTCTCGGCGTCATCGCTCGGCCGCTGCCGGGACACCGCCAACTCGACGCGATCATCTTCGTCGGGCAGCGCATCGCCGCCACGCACCGCCAACTGCAGCTGGCGCAGGTTGAGCTTGGCGCGGGCAACGGCAATGAACAGGTCGTCGGGGCGGGCAAAGCCCAGGCGGTCGGAGAGTTCGTCGAGGCTGATGCCCGACTGCCCCATGCGCTGCAGCTCGCGAGTCACCACCGCCCGCCCCTCGGCGAGCATGTCCTCCAGGGCCAGACTGGCGAACCACTGCCTGACCTTGGCCCGCGAACGATGGGTGAACAGGTAGCCGAGCGAGGCGTTCAGCCAGTCGCGCGAGGGGCCACCGTGCTTGGCAAGAACGATCTCGACCCGCTGCCCGGTGGCCAGCTGCGTATTGAGCGGGACCAGCGCGCCGTCGACCTTGGCGCCGCGGCAGCGATGGCCGATGTCGGTGTGCACGCGGTAGGCGAAGTCGACCGGCGTCGCGCCCCGCGGCAGGTCGACGACGCGTCCCTGCGGAGTCAGGATGTAGATCGTCTCGTCGAACGCAGCCTTCTTGTAGTGCCGCACCCAGTCCGACGAATCGACCGCCTCGTCCCGCCAGGTGAGCAGCTGACGCAGCCAGGCGATCTTCTCGTCGTAGCGATCTTCCGGCGTTGCCTTGCTACCTTCCTTGTAGCGCCAGTGTGCGGCGACCCCCAACTCGGCGTGATTGTGCATCTCCCGGGTCCGGATCTGCACTTCGAGCGCTCGCCCGTCCGGGCAATGCACGGCCGTGTGCAGCGAGCGATAGTCGTTGCCTTTCGGATGAGCGATGTAGTCGTCGAACTCGCTGGCGATCGGCGACCAGATGTGGTGCACGATGCCCAGCGCCGTGTAGCAGTCCTTGACGTCAGTGACGATGACACGCAAGGCACGCACGTCGTAGACTTCGGAGAACGCGACATCCTTCTTGCGCATCTTGTTCCAGATACTGAAGATGTGCTTCGGCCGGCCGTAGACTTCGGCGTCGCCAACGCCGGCATCGGCCAACTCGCGCTGCAGGCGAGCGACCGCGTCGACGATGAACTGTTCGCGCTCGGTTCGCTTCTCGTCGAGATGTTGCGCAATATCCTTGTAGATCGCCGGATGCATGAAGCGGAACGACAGATCCTCGAGTTCCCACTTCAGCTCCCAGACACCGAGCCGGTTGGCCAGCGGCGAATAGAGTTCCAGCGTCTCGCGCGCCACCGCGGCGCGCAGCGGATCGGGCTCGACGGCGTAGTAGCGCAGGGTCTGCGTGCGCGAGGCCAGGCGCAACAGAACGACGCGAATATCCTCGACCATCGCCAGCAGCATCTTGCGCAGCACCTCGATCTGCGCCTTCACCTCCTGCGGCCTCTTTTCGCCGCTTTCGGACGACTGCGCGACGAAGCCGCGGGTGATCGGCCGCACCCGGTTGAGCCGCGAAATGCCATCGACCAGGTGCGCGACGCTGCGCCCGAACTCCTTCTCGATCAGCGCCAGGCCATGCTCCTGCTGCGCAGGCAGCGCGAAAAGCAGCGCCGCCAGCCGCGAATCGACGTCGAGCTTGAGCCCGGCAACGATCAGAGCCATTCCCAGGGCATGACCCCAGACGGCTTCGCCACTACCCAGCTGGCGATCGCCATAGTGCGCCCGGGCAGATTCCACCGCGCGTCGAATCCGCTCGGCGTCAGTAATCGGCAGACCGTCGACCAGGGATTGCAGGGAGTGTTCGAAGTCGCTTTGCGCGGCGACCGAGTGGGTAACTGAAACCATAAGGCAATTATAATGGACTCGCTCGCGCATCAGGCATAATGCGCCTTTGCCGCCCGCTGTCCCCCAGCCGCCGATGTTCGCCCGCCTGCAACACCCCTATCTGCTGCTCGTGCTGACCGTATTGTTCTGGTCCGGCAACATGGTTCTTGGCCGCGCCATCCGCGACCAGGTGCCGCCGCTGTCGCTATCCTTCTGGCGCTGGGCGATTGCGCTGGCGCTGGTCCTGCCCCTCGCCCTGCCGCATCTACGCACACAATGGCCGCTGCTGCGCGGCAGCTGGAAGGCGGTCGTCATCCTCGGCCTGCTGGGCGTCGGCGTCTACAACACACTGGCTTACACCGCCCTGAACTACACGGCGGCGACCAACGCCGTATTGCTCAACTCGTTCATCCCGATCGCCACCATCGCCCTCTCATGGGCCTTTCTCAAGAAGCGCCTGCGGAGGATCGAGGGGCTTGGCGTGCTGCTCTCGCTGCTCGGCGTGACGATCATTGTCTGCCGTGGCGACGTGCAGACGCTGGCCCATCTCAGCCTCAACATCGGTGACCTGTGGATGCTGGCGGCTGTATTCGCCTGGGCGCTGTACACCATCGGACTGCAATGGCGGCCAGTCGGCGTCGACCCGATGCTGCTCCTCGCCGCATTCATCGTCGTCGGCCTGCTCGCCCTCGCCCCGGCTTACGCCTGGGAGATTTCGCAGGGGAAGACGATTCACCTCTCGGCCAGCTCGCTGGCCGGCATCGCCTACACGGGAGTCTTCCCGGGTTTTCTTGGTTACGTCTTCTACAACCGCGCAGTCAGCGAAGTCGGCGCCAGCAAGGCCAGCCTGTTCATCCACCTGATGCCGGTCTTCGGCACACTCCTGGCGGCAATTTTCCTCGCCGAAATACCACGCCCCTTCCACTACCTCGGCATTGCGCTGATCTTCAGCGGAATCTACCTGACCACCGCCGCACCGGGAACGGCGAAAGCGTCGTGATCGGCAAGCTGATCGGCTGGTTCCGAAAACAGCCCGCAACCGCAGAGATCCCCGACGCCCTGTGGCAGGGAATTGTTTCGACCCTGCCTTTTCTCGCCGCCCTCGAAGTCGACGAGCAGCGCCGGCTGCGCGCATTGGCCCAGGAATTTCTGGCCGAAAAGGAATTCACCGTCGCCGGCGGTCTGCAACTCAGCGACGAAATCTGCGTCTCGATTGCTGCCCAGGGCTGCCTGCCGATCCTCGAACTCGGCCTCGACTATTACCGCGGCTGGATCGGCATGGTCGTTTATCCCGATGAATTCGTCATCCCGCGCAGCGTCGAGGATGAATTCGGCGTCGTCCACGAATACCAGGAACTGGCCTCGGGCGAGGCCTGGGAAGGTGGGCCACTGCTTATCTCCTGGCGCGATGCGCAAATGGCCGGCGCCGGCTACAACGTGGTCATTCACGAGTTCGCGCACAAGCTCGACATGCTCAGCGGCGAAGCAAACGGTGTCCCGGCGCTGCCGGCGGAGATGTCGCGCGCCGACTGGCAACAGACGCTGCTCGCCAGTTACGAAGACTTCTGCGCGCAGGTCGACGAAGCGGAGGGCAGCGCCCGGGACACCCTTTTCGACCCCTACGCGGCAGAGAATCCGAGCGAGTTTTTTGCCGTCATGAGCGAAGCGTTTTTCGAGACGCCGGACGCCTTGCGCGCGCAATATCCGGCTTTCTATGAACAGCTCGCGGCGTTCTACCGTCAGGACCCGGCGGCCCGCATGCGACCGGCGAGTGGCCTGCAGTAGGCGTGCGCCAGCATACCCTGCGGCCAGTGCGGCCCGGAAGCATCGACTATCGTGATTCGAGCAGCTTGACGAGAGCGTACAGGACCCGGTTGACCGGCGTCGGGATGGCGAGAGCCTCGCCTTTGCGCAGCACATAACCGTTGAGATGATCAATCTCGCTCGGCTTGTGGCGCGCCAGGTCCTGGGCCGTTGACGAAAACTGGCCGGGCATGGTGTGCGCGATCTGCTGCACGGCCTGCCACATGTCACCGGCAACCACGACCCCTGCCGCCTGCGCAACGGCGAGGCACTCTGCCATCACGTCACGCATCACGCCGTGCACACCGTCCCCTTGCACCAGATGACCGTAGGGTAGTTGCGTAATTGCCGACACGGCGTTGTAGACACAATTGACGATCAGCTTGGCCCATAGCGCCCCGACCACGTTGTCGGAAATGGTGACCGGAATCGCGGCAGCGGCGAACAGCTCAAGCAGCTCGTCGCTGAATGGCGACGGTCCGATGACCAGCTCTCCTCGCCCATGGTGCTTGACAAAGCCAGGCCCGGCCATTTCGGTGGCCACGTAGACCACCGCCGGGGCGACTTCCCGGCGCAGCACGGCTTGCCAGCGCTCGGCGTTGTCTACGCCGTTCTGCAGGCTCAGCAGGCAAGCGGCGGGATCGAGATGCGGGGCCATGGCCATGGCGGCGCTCTCGGTATCGGGCGATTTGACGCAGCAGAGCACCAGCTGCGCGTCGCGTACGGCGCCTGCGTCGGTGCTGGCCTGCATCGGCACCTGCGCCTGGAAGGACTGCGTGTGCATGAACAGACCATCGCGGCAGACCGCTGCCACGTGCTGCGGTCTGCCGATCAGGACCACCGCATGTCCCGCCCGGGCCAGCATGCCGCCGTAGTAGCAGCCTACGGCGCCGGCCCCCATCACTGCAACCTTCATTTTTCTCCTCGCAGCAAACGCCTCGCCGCGGCCTGGTTTTTCCGGCCAATGGGCGCCCACCCCTGTCGATGGCTTACTTACTGCACAAAGCGACGACTCTCGGCAATGACTCGCTTGAGCACGGCGCCATTGGCGTCGATTACCGGCTGGCGCTGATCTCTGGGCAGCCTCTTGTCCTGCCGATCATAGACATCGTAGCGGAAGAACTCGCTGCCCGTGAAGGGAAAGACGAGCTTGCTATCGCCGTTCTTTATCCCCATGTAGTTGTAGTTGCCAAGGACCAGGAAATCTTCGCTGTGGAAGAGGTCGCCGGCCAGGGTATACGCCTGCGCCGGGGTCGAGACCCCCATGTAGTCCATCAGCGTCAGCGGAATCTGCAGGTGCGAGGTGACGTGTTCATAGATCTTCGCCGGGTAACCGGGAAGGTGCAGCACCAACGGCACCCTGATCTGCTCTTCGGGAAAATAGTTGCCGTGCCCGTGACCCCAATGGCCGTTCTCCATGAACTCTTCGCCGTGGTCACCGGTGAACAGGACGACGGTGTTGTCCAGTTGATGGTTGGCCTGCAGGTAGTCCAGGAGGCGCCCGACCTGGGCATCGACGAAATGTGCCGCATTGATGTAGCGCTGGTGGATGGCATCGACGTTGGTCAGCAAGTCCAGCTTGGCGTAATTCACCTCGTGCAGATAGTCGGGCCGGATGACCGCCGACTCCGGGAAGGTGTAGGGAGCGTGCGTCGCCTCGAAGAACATGAACATGAAACGCGGCCGGGCGTCGTCGGCGCCCGCCAGTTCGGTGAGCATGTTGTCGACGTTCTGCTGATCGCGCCGCCAGGGCTCGCCGTCGCTCAGCGCCTGCATCAGCGTGCCCGCGGGCATGTCGGCAAAAACGGTATCGTTCAGCTCCGGATAGGTAAAGCTCTGGCTCGTACGCAATGAGAAAAGGTAGCCCTTGTCGATCAGCAGGTCGATCAACACCGGTCGCACCCGCTGCTCCTGGAAGCTGTACCAATAGGGCGCGTGCAAGCCGTAGAACATCGAGAACAGGCCCATGCGCGTTCGGTTGCCGCCGCTGTAATGATGTTTGAAGCTCATCGACTTCTTGGCGAACGCCCAGAGATTCGGCGTCACCTCGGCGTTGAACAGATCCCAACGAAACGATTCAGCAGTCAGCCAGATGATGTTCGGGTATCTCTCCTTCGCCGTCGTGGTAATCGGCTGCAGCGGATAGCTGACCTTTCCCTTGGCGAGTTTCAGTGTATTGGATTTTTCCGCCGGCGCCACGCCGAGTCGGCGTAACAAGGCGGTGGCACTGGTATTGAGATGAAACGGCAGCACCGACGCCGCCTGCAGATACGACTCCTTGCCGGTGTACGCGCTGAACGCATAGACCCCTTCGGTGACGAACAGCGTCACCATCAGAAGGGCGGTCAGGCTTGCTGCCCGACGATGCGCAAAACGTCCCGGCTCACCAGGCGATCGGGCGGCGAAGCGGTGGAGCACAGCGAGCAGAACCGCCAGCACAGCCGCAGCGACAACGACCAGGGCAACCAAGGTGTGGATCGTCTGCTCGCTCGCTCCGAGCGCGGCAAGCCCGCCAGGCGTAGTCACCAGATTCCAGACGAAGGCGTTGATGTGGTACTCGTAAAGCTTGAACAGTTGCAGGTCGATGAACAGCAGCAAGACGACGAGCAGGCTGAGCAACCAGACCGGCCCGTAGACCAGCATCGCTTTCCAGCGCGGACAGGGGCCAACGCGGGCGCGAAAGACACGTTCCAGGAGCAGGCCAATGACCATCACCGGCGCCAGAAAGATCGTCGCGTCGGCCAGAGACGAGAGCGCAGCGAAGAGAAAAACACTCGCCTCGGCGGCCTCGATGTACGGCCAGTACTGCACCAGCAGCAGGCACAGGAAGACGAACATGAGCACGTAGAAGCGCCGCAGTGCGCGCTGAATTTGTGTCACCGGAATACCTCGACAAGAAAGCCTGGCCGCCAATGCTGAGGGGGCAAGCTTAAGAGATGCTGAAGTGCAGCTGCGCACGCAAGTTCTGCCGCCAAGGCGGGGGGCCGCCCCCTGTCGCTCTCGTTTCCTGGCCTCGATCGGGCGCCTGCGCCGAGCGTACCCGCCATCATTCCGCCGGCGCGGCCTTGCTCTCGGCTTCCGCAAGTCGCTATCATGGCCGCACGACCAGTCCCGCCTGCCTCTCTCGGCGTGGCTTGTTCGCATCCCTGCGCGCCGATGGCGGCGCACCGCGCTCTACAAGGCTGGCGGACAGGTACTCGCCCAGCCGCGTGAACGGCTCTTCCACCCAAGGAAAATCCCATGAAAACTTCCCTTAGCATCGTCGCCTGTTTGCTGTGCCCTGCCCTCGCCTTCGCCGCAGAGACCACCGTCACCCTGAATCTGGCCAGCAGCCAGGGTGTCGGCTCTGCGGTGGGAACGGTGCGCATCGTTGAAACCCCGTACGGCCTGGCTTTCTATCCCGCGCTCAAGGGCTTGACGCCGGGTCTGCATGGCTTCCATGTGCACGACAAGCCGGCGTGCACCCCCGCCGACAAGGATGGCGTGGCCATCGCCGCACTGGCGGCGGGTGGGCATCTCGATCCGCAGGGAACGAATCGGCACGCCGAACCCTGGGCCGACGGGCACCTCGGCGACCTGCCCGCGCTCTACGTTGCCGCCGATGGCACGGCCAGCAACCCGGTACTGGCGCCAAGACTCAAGCTCGCCGACGTCAAGAACCGTTCATTGATGATGCACGCCGGCGGCGACAATCACTCGGACGACCCGGCGCCACTGGGTGGCGGTGGCGCGCGCGTCGCGTGTGGCGTAATCGGCGGCTGATCAGGCACTGCCGACGCCGACCAAGGCCATGATTCAGGCGGCTCAGGCGACCTGCAGGAAATCGCGCACGACGCCGATCTGCACGTCGTCGAGAAACATCGGCGCGTGTCCGACGGCGGGAATCTCGACCGTCTGCGGGCGCGGCCCGCGCTTGGCCATTTCACGCAAGCTGGCACGCGTCAGCACAGCCGAGTCGGCACCGCGAACGACCAGCGTCGGGCAGCGAATGGCGTCGTAAATCGGCCACAGGTCGACGTCTCCGGCACTCAGCTGGCGCCGGAAAGGGTCACCGATGGCGGGGTCGTAGCGCATCTCGAAGCACCCATCGTCGGCCCGCTGCAGACTACACTCGGTGAGATGCCGCCACTGCGCGTCGGTCAGGTGGCCAAAGGGCTCGCTGACCAGGCGGACATACTTTTCGGCGTCGTCGTAGGTCGCGAACCTCGGTGCCCGACCGACGTATTCGCCAATCAGGTGCAGGGAAGCCACCGGGATCAGCGGACCCACATCGTTGAGCACCAGACGGGAAATCGGCGAATCGTCCTGGCTGGCAATCCACATGCCGATCAAGCCACCCATCGAGGTGCCCAGCCAGTGCACGCGGTCGACGTCGAGGCGGGCAATCAGCACCATCAGGTCGGCCACGTACTGCGGAAACACGTAGTGCGATGAGTCGCGCAGCCAGTCGCTGCGTCCGCGCCCGACGACGTCGGGGCAGATGACGCGATAGTCGGCAGACATGACCCGCGCCAGCTCGTCGAAATCGCGCCCGTTGCGGGTCAGGCCATGGGCGCAGATCAGCACGTTCGGATTGTCGCGCTCGCCCCATTCGGTATAGGCCATGCGATGCAGCCCGGCGACCGAGGCGCAGCGCACCTCGCGTTCGACGAGTCCTGGCGGCGGTCCGGCCAGCCAAGGTGAGAGGTCAGCGCGAACGCTCATCTGGCAAATCTCCCTACAGATTTCATTTTCCTTAACCTTCGGCCGATCGGTCGGCAAACTACCGCCTGCGCCGGCCACCAAAGCAGGCGATCCTGACCAACGACCCGGCTGCGCCCGCCTGCGTTTACCCCTGTTCCCGCCTCGTCCACTGGCCTCCTGCGCACCACGCGGAAGCGTCGGCGGGACGGAAAGGCCGAGACTCTAGCACAGGCCCCGAACCCGGGTCCAAGCAGCCCGCAGCCGCGTCACTTGAATGACTCTCGGCCACTCCCACGGCGCCGCCCCGCGGGCGCCGTCTGCGCCCGTGCTGGCCGGCGAGAGCGTGCGAGTGTGTCAGTTTTGCACCACTAACCGCGACAAAACCGTGCAAGCGTCTGATCCCTGTTGACAACACCCCCCTGGCGTGGAGAACAATAAACCGAGCTTACAAAAGCTTAGCCATGACACTTAAAGTCGCTTGTCAAATCAAGGACGCGGCACCTCGAAAAAGTCATCAATCAGAAGGGCTTCAAGAACGCCTCAAGAAGGCCGTTGCAGAGATATCAGCCGGACCACCGCGGCCAGCACGACTCTCCTCAAGGAGTGACAAGGATGAACATCTCAGATGACACCGCACTGCAGTACTTTCGCGATCTTGTCCGCAATTTCTCGCAGCCGCGTTTTTCCGAGGCGGACTTTCTCCAGCAGCAATACGCCGTGATCGAAGCCTATGTAGAGCACTTTCCGGTCGACGAGAGGGAGTTCCGGGCGCTGGCGTGGATCGAGGCCAACGCCAGGCAGTACCGTCAGCAATGGCAAATGCAGGCTGCCACGGGCGGACGCCAGATGCACGCCAATCTCGGCTACTGACGACCTTCCCCTGCGACGCAGGCAAGGCATTGCGGCGCACACCCGTTCGGCAGCCCACCCCCTGAAGCACTTCCGCCTGCCTCTCCCGCAACGGGACGACGCGATCAACAGGGTGCTGGCGAAAATCCCGGGCTCACGCCTCGGCAGATGCCGAGCTCACTTGCTCGGTGGCCACCGCGTTAGGGAACCCGGCTGCGGCCAGGCCGTCGTGCGGCGCAGAGCCGACCAGTTTCAGACCACCCGAGCGCGTCCATTCAGCCAGGGGCCTGCGCGACCGGGCAAGCAGGGCTTCGGCCGATTCGCCAGCGGCGCTGAGCGCTCCCAGCCAGCCATTGCGGCCAGCGCCCTTCACCGCGTAGAGCGCCGCATCGGCAATGTTGACTGCCGCCGGCCAGTCGAGAGCGGCGGCATGCTGCGTTGACAGTGGAAAGCAGCAGAAACCGGCCGAGCAGGTTCTGGACAGGAAGCGGCCATCGCCGAGATCGAAAGGGCGTTCGGCCACGGCGGCGCGCGCCCGCTCGGCAAGGTCGGCCGCGTGCGAGCGCGGCGTCGAACGCGCCACGACGAGGAATTCTTCGCCACCCCAGCGAACCAGATAGTCGGTGTCGCGGAAGACGCGGCGCAATCGCTCGCTCACTTGCCTGATCACCGCGTCCCCCGCGGCGTGACCATAGCGGTCGTTGACCTCCTTGAAGCCGTCGATGTCGAAGAGGAAGAATATCAACCCTGCGTCCTCGCGCAACTTGGCTCCGTACTTGAAGTGGCTCTCGTGCTCTCGCACCGCCAGGGCGACGTCGGCGTCGATGTGCTGGGTCAGGAAGCGACGGTTGCGCAAGCCGGTCAAGGGGTCGGTCAGGCTCGACTCTTCCAGTGCCGCCGATTCACGCTGCAGCGCCAGTGTCAGCGTCTCGAGTTCGGCCGTGCGTTCGCGCACCATTCGTTTCAGCTCGCCCTGGCGCAAGCGCAAATTACGGGTACGCAAGCGGACCAGCGCATTGACCATCGCCACCAACACGGAGAGCACCAGCAGCTGGAACCACCAGCTTTGCCACCAGGCAGGCATGACGCGCACCTTGATCGCCAGCTCGTGCGGACTCCAGGCACCGCTGCGCTTGCTGGCGCGCACGCGCAGGACATAATCGCCGGGATCGAGATTGCTGTAACTGGCAAGCCGCGAATCGGCAGAGCTGTCGATCCAGTCGGGATCGAATCCCTGCAACTGGTAGGCATAGCGAAGGCGGCCCGGATCACTGTAGTCGAGCGCCGAAAACGTCAGGCTGAAGCTGCGCTGCTCGGGCGCCAGCGTGAGGCCAGTGAGGATTCCGCCGGCCGACACGCGCTGCCCGTTGATGCTCAACTCGGAGACCAGCAAGGGTGGCGCATACACCGAGGCGTCAAAGCGCTCCGGCCGGACGACCAGGATTCCCCTGCTGCCGCCGAACAGCAAGCGACCATCGTGCGTCCTGGCGTACGAATAGAACCAGCCGGTGCCCAGGTCTGCGCCATCCGCCGCGGTCAGTTCGTGCAAGCGGTCGCTCGCCGGATCATAGACGTACATGTGCGTCCAGATACGGCCGCGCGCATCGCTGATCAAATTGGCGCCGAAGGGGCGGCTGACGACGCCGTGCCGTTGACTGATGCGCTCGAAACGCGCGCGCTGGCCGTCCCAGCTGCGCATGCGATGCAGCCCGGTCACCGCGGTGTCCAACCACAGTGTCTGTTGCCGATCGAAGAGCAGCCCGATGACGCTGGGATTGGCGAGCTCGGCACCCGCTTCTGCCTCGACCCGTCGCAACTCGCGCTCACGTGCAGCGACACGAAAGAAGCCCTTGCCGCTGCCGACCCATAGGTCGCCGTCAGGTCCTTCGGCGATGGCGCTGATTTCCGCACGCAATGGCTGCCCACCCTGACGAGCAACGCGAACGACCTGCTCTACGCCGGGGCGCAGGCGAAACAGCCCATCCACCGTACCGACCCACAAGCTCCCGTCGCTGCCGGCCAGCAAACGCGTCGTCGGGCCACCGGCGTGCGGCAGGCGGCGTAGCTGTCGGCGATGGCCATCACTGCTGAACTGATACAACTCGGCATCAGTACCGAGCCAGACGGTGCCATCGCCCGCCTGGACCATCGCCGTCACCCGAAGGGGTGACGGCGCCTGCTTCGCCGCCGGCGAAGCGGTCACGGCTTCCCCGGCGCTCCCTGCTTGCAAGGCGTCGATGGCGCGCAACTGGCCGTCCATCACGGTCACCCCGCCCTGCTGTGTGGCGACCCAGATTTCGCCATTATCAATTTGCAGCAGGCTGCGCACGTCGGACGAGGAAAACGGGCTGTCCGCTTGCAGATCGGCGCTGCGCAGCCACAGGCTACGATTGTTGCTGTCGTGACGCTGCAGACCGAGGCCGAAGCCCGCCACCCAGATCACCCCGGAGTGGTCGAGCAGTAAGCTGGTCACCTCGTTGCCGGACAGACCGGCGGGGCGGCGCGGGTCGTGTTGCAGTCGCTGCAAGAAGCGGCCGTCGCGTGGGTCGCGAACTTCGATGCCCGACGAGCGGCCAACCCACAGCGGACCACCCGGAACCTCGACGAAACTCGACACAGCGCTGCTGCCGGCCGTTTCCGCTGCCTGTTCGAGCAGCAGGCCCTCACCGGTGACGGGATCGATGATCGCCAACTCGCCTTGCTGCGTGCCTACCCAGAGGCGCCCGTCCGACGCCTCGAACAGGGCCTGAACCAGGCGACCGGCGAGATTGGCGCCAGCGCCGGGATCGTGGTTCGAAAATACCGCCTCGAAGCGATCGCTGCCGGGGAGCCGGCGGCTCAAGCCGGACCAGGTGCCCACCCATAGTGTCCCTCGCCGGTCAATCAGCAGCGCGCTCACGCGATCGTCGGGCAGGCTACCGGCTTGTTGCGAATGGCGGTAGTTGGCCGAACTTGCACAGTCGGAGCCAACGTGCTCCAGCCCTCCCCCCTCGCTACCCACCCAGATGCCGCCGGCACCGTCCTCGGCCAGCGCACGAATCGTCGGCTTCACGCTGCCGTCGCGGTCGCTGTTGCCAAGGCAGGGAGTGACCCTCTCGCTCAGCGGTTCATAGACCGCCAGCCCGTCCCACTCGGTGCCTATCCACAGGCGGCCATCGCTGCCTCCCAGCAGCGCGCGGATCCATCCCAGGGTACGCGCGGCAGGGTCCGGGCTGTCGCGTTCCTGGACGCGGAACCTGTAGCCGTCGTACCGCACCAGGCCGTCGCCCGTGGCGATCCACAGGAAGCCGGCCCGGTCCTGAGCCACCGTCGGCACGACGTAGCGCGGAATGACCCCGACGCCGACCGAAGCGAAACGCGGCTCGAGGAGCGGGTTCTCGACATAGGCCGACGGAGGGGACTCGGCGTGCAGCGCAGTTGCCGCAAACAGCGCGATCCCCGGCAGCCGCAGGAGTCTTGCGATGACCGTGCACAGCACTGCGCCCAACGCGCCGCCAGTCTGCGCACCAGCGACCCTGGCGCTTCGCCAAATGGATACGAGCAGCACTGACCGTCGAGGCGCAGCGTCCGTCATCTGACGGAGTCACGGCGCGCGGAAGGCAAACCGCTGACGGCAAGCAATCGCGAGGTCGAAAACATGGGACATTGTAGCCAGCAAGACCCTACTCGCGCCAGTGCTGCCCACTGGCGATTGTCCGCCACTCACTGCCCTTGCCAATAACGACGATAGTCGCTCCGGTAAGACGAAAGATCGAGCCTGCCGACAAGTTGGACGCGTACCGCGCCATCGGCATCGCTACGCCAGACGCGACTTCCGGCGTAGCGGGCGACGACATCCGGGCGCGGATGCTGATAGCGGTTGCGATAGCCGACGGGAATGATCACTTCGCGGGCGCCAACGCCGGCAATGAACGCCGGCGTCGACGACGTGCCACTGCCGTGATGCGGTACCAGCAGGACGTCGCTGCGCAGCAGTTCCGGCGCCCGCGCGAGGAGTTGCTGCTCGTCGCGGGCCTCGATGTCCGAGGTCAGGAGAACGCTGCCCGACGCATTTTCCACGCGCAGCACGCAACTCATGTTGTTGGTCTTGCCGCCCTTGCGCGGGTAGTCGGTGGCGTCGGGGTGGAGCATCGTGAAGCGCACGCCATCCCACTCCCAGGCCTGGCCGGCCACGCAGAGCTCACCCTCCAGTTCGGGCAGCGAGCTGAGCAGGCGGCCGATCGGCAAGGCTTCGCGGATCGCCACCAGGCCACCCGAATGATCCTTGTCGCGATGGGTGACGATCAGCGTGTCGAGGCGGTCGACGCCGGTGGCGCGCAGGTAGGGGACGACGATGCGCTGCCCGGCGTCCGACTCGGCACTGTACAGCGGCCCGGTGTCGTAGAGCAGCGTGTGCCCGGCGGTGCGTACGACCACCGCCAGCCCCTGCCCGACGTCGAGCACGTCGACCCAGGCGTCGCCAGGCGCCGGTCGTGGGGCCGGCCAGAACAGCGCCGGCAGCAGCAGACAGAAGCCGAGCCAGCGCGCCGGAAAACCGCGTGGCAGCAGCAGGCACAAGACCCCGAGCAAAGCCAGCAGCGTCGCCGCCAGCGGTGGTGCCGGCTGTTGCCACAAGGGCCAGCGCGCGAGCCATTCGAGAAACACCATCAGAAAGGACAACAGCCAGTGATCGAGCTGCAGCAGCGGTGGCCAGGAAGTCAGCGCGAAGAGTAGGGCCAGCGGGGTGATCAGAAAGCTGACCACCGGAATCGCCAGCGCGTTGCCCAGCGGCGAGACCAGCGAAAACTGCTGGAAGAGGAGCAAGAGCAAGGGCAGCGTCCCGATCGTCACCGCCCACTGCGTCGTCCCCCAGTGGGCAAGCGTCGCGCGCCAGCCGCGCCGCTCGCCGACCCGTGCCGTGCCAACGAAGAAGAGCACGCCGACAGCGGCGAACGAGAGCCAGAAACCTGGCGAAAGAACGGCCCAGGGATCGAGCAGCAGGACCAGCAACAGCGCCAGCAGGAGGCTGCGACTGGCGCCGAGGTTGCGCCCCGACCACAGCGCCAGCGCGACGACGCTCAACATGTAGAGCGTGCGCTGCGTCGGCACGGCAAAACCGGCGAGCAAGGCATAGCCGAAAGCGGCCAGCCAGCCGGCGGCGATCGCCGCCTTCGGCGCCGGCAGCAGCAACATCAAGCGCTCGCTACGCCGCCAGAGCCAGCCGACCAGCGCGGCAAAAAGCGCGGCGACCATGGTCACGTGCAGGCCGGATATCGACATCAGGTGGGTGACGCCGGTCTGCCGGAAGACGCGCCACTGCTCTGGCGAAATCGCCTGCTGGTCGCCGATGGCCAGCGCGGCGAGAATCCCGGCATACGGCGCGTCGGGCAGAACCGTGCGGAACGAACCGCGAATGTGCTCGCGCAAGCGCTCGATCGCGTAACCAGGCCGGAGAACGAAGTCGTCGAGCCGTTGCGCCACGGCTTTCGGACGCACGTAGCCGGTCGCCCTCAGTCCACGCTCGAAAAGCCAGGCCTCGTAGTCGAAACCGTGCGGGTTGGCATTGCCGTGCGGCCGTTTCAGGCGAACGGTCAACCGCCAGCGCTCGCCCGGGCGAACATTGGGCGCTACGGCGGGCGCTGCGGTCGCCGCTTCGTGCCCCTCCTCGGCGCGCTGGCCTTTGTACCAGGAGAGCATGATTCGCCGCGGCACCAACGCCTGCGGCGGGTCGACCGACTCGACGGCGAAGGCAAAGCGCTCGCCGTTCTCGAAGCCCTGCGGCAAGCCGGCGACCACCCCGACCAGCTGCAGATCACGGCTTTCCCATTCTGTCGGCAAGCGCTCCTGCAAGCGCTGCCCGGCAAGCAGCGCCGCCCATGCCACGCCCAGCAGAGCGCAGGCCAGCAGCGAAAGGGCACGCCAGACGAGCGGCGCCGGCTGTCGACGCGAGCCCGCCCAAAGCAGCCAGGCAGATGCGCCAAGAAGCGTCGCCACGACCAGCGCAGAAGGCGGCAGGCTTCCCCGAGTCTGGAGAAGCCCGACCCCCATGGCGAAGGCAAGAATGTTGAAGCGCATGCGGCATTAAACCGGAAATCCGGGCGCCAACGCGCATTTCTTCCGCGCACGAGCAGTGCGCCGCCGCTTGCTCCAGGACTACGCCGTCGTTTCGTGATCCATGCCCATGAGCGCGACGCCGGCCACCGTCAATACCGCTGTCCAGTGCAAGACGACGATATCGCGATGCGCCTGGCGCGCGCGTGCGGGGTGCGTGCGTGCCGCGTGTCGGCCGTGGCGCGCCAAGGGCAATCAGGCGAGCTTGAAGCGGCGAATCTCGGCGTCCAGCCCTTCCGAAAGGCTTTCGAGCTGCGCCGCAGTGCCGGCATTTCCGGCAACCGCCGCACAGTTCTCCTCGGCCATGTGGGCGACACGCTCGACGTTGCGGGCGATCTCGGCGCTGGCGACGCTCTGTTCGCGCAGCGCGCTCGATATATGCGCCACGCTGTCCACCACTTTCCTGGCGTTGCCGCCAATTTCGCCGATCGACTCGCCCGCCTGCGTGGCCAGGGCAACGCCCGCGCTGACACGGCTGACGCCGAGCTGCATGCTGCTCACGGCATCGCGCGACCCCTCCTGAATGGCGGCAATCATGCTCGAGATCTCCTGCGTCGAGCGCGTCGTACGTTCGGCGAGCTTGCGCACCTCGTCGGCGACCACTGCGAAGCCACGACCCGACTCACCCGCACGCGCCGCCTCGATCGCTGCGTTCAGCGCCAGCAGGTTGGTCTGATCGGCAATTTCCTTAATCACATTGACGATCGCCGAGATTTTCTCCGAGCGCCCACCCAATTCGGCGATCACCGACGCGGCGTGGTTCACCACCTCGGCGATGCGCTCGATCTCCTGCACCACCTCGCCGACAACGCGGCCACCATCGGACGACAGTTCGTCGGCGCGGCCGGCCAGCCGGTTGGCGTCGTCGGCACTGAGCGAGAGGCTTTCGATACCTGCCGTCATTTCCTCCACCGCCGCCGCCATCGCCGAAGCGGCATCGCTCTGCTGCGTGCTGCTGCTGGTGATACTCCCCGCCGATGCGGCAAGTGTCTTGGTCGCCGCGAGCACTTCCCCGGCGCTGCGCTGGACCTTGTGAATCAGCGTGCGAAAACCCTGCGTCATTTCGTTCAGGCTGTCGCCGACGAGTTTGAGTTCGTCACGGGTGCCGAGATCAACGGTAACGCCAAGGTCGCCGGTGGCAATCGTCCGCGCGTTGGCTGCCAGGCGCTTGATGCTGCCGATGGTCGCAAAATAGAGACCAACCGACACGTAAGCGTAGATCAGCAGGATGAGAACGACGACGGCAATACTCAGGCCCAGCTCCCGCTGCGCCCGCTCGACGCGCTGCCGCAGCAGCTGTTCGAGGGTCGGGAAGAGGATCTCGAACATGTCCTTGTAGCCCTTCTCGATCACCCGGGTGGTCACCGCGAAGTAGACCGCCGGCAGCATCTGGTAGCGCTCGGCGAGGATATCGTCGTTCACCATGGTGGTGAACTGTGCAGCCGCCGTGCCGATGTCATTGCTCGCCGCTTCCAGTGCCGGCCGCAGGCCAGGATTGTAGTGCGCGGTCTTGTCGAGGTTTTGCCGCAGCCCGGTGACCGCCGTATTGAGCCCGGCCAACGCCGCCGCCAGTTCAACCTGCTGCGCCATGGCCAGCGGTTCCTTCCGGGTCAGCGCACCGGTGCCGATGGCCCGCAACTGCCCCATGCTCTCCAGCGCCAACGGCAGTTCGTCGATCAGCGTATCGATGAGGTAGCGCGAATCGATGTCGGGGTCGTTGGTCAGGGAATTCTGATCGCCGATCACGCGCTGGAAACGAGCGAGTTCTTCGATCAGAGCGCTGTGCCGCAGGAAATTCTCGCGCGCCGCCAGCTTGAGGCCTTGTTGCTGGATCGTCGCCCATGTGGCCAGCACTTTTTGCCACGGATCCGCCACTGCCAGTCGTGGCGACAGGCTCGCTGCGACCGCTTGCAGCGCTTCGCCAACCTCCTTCTCCCTGGCGGCGCGCCTGTATTCCATCCTCTCGTCGCCATTGAGAACGCCCGACGAGAGCCCGCGATGGACCTGCAAATGCTGCACCAGAGTGGCCATCGGCTTGATCATTTCGAGACTGGCCAGCTCTTGCTGCGAACGGTCGATCACCCGCTGCTTGATCAGGTAGAGGTTCGTCCCGACGATACCGATCGCGATCAGCGCCAGCATCCCGATGACCGTGAACTTTTTCGTGTAACCAAGACGGTTGAGCAAAGCAATGGCCGGGGCGAAAAGGGTCTGCATGGTGATCCGTCTCCAATGTGTGCCGCAGGAACCTTAACGGCAGCGCGCGCCGAAACTTTAGGCGTTGGGAAGGATTTCAGCCTTCGGACGGCTGCAGGCGACCGTCGCGCAGGATCAGGATGCGCTCGGCACGGCCGGCAAGTGCCGGGTCGTGGGTGACGACGACGAAGCTGGTCTGCCGCGAGCGGTTGAGCGCCAGCATCAGCTCGAAGACGCCGGCGGCGGTTTGCCGATCGAGGTTGCCGGTCGGCTCGTCGGCAAGGACGCACGCCGGCTTGGTGACCAGCGCGCGGGCAATCGCCGCCCGCTGACGCTCGCCCCCCGACAATTCCGACGGGGTGTGCTGCAAGCGGTGGCCGAGACCGACCTCGGCGAGCACGGTCGCCGCCCGCGCTTCGGCGTCGGCCTTGGGCATGCGCCGGATGATCAGCGGCATGGCGACGTTCTCGAGCGCGGTGAACTCGGCCAGCAGGTGATGAAACTGATACACGAAACCCAGGTGGCGATTGCGCAGCGTCCCGCGCTGTGCGTCGCTGATGCTCTGCAAGTCCTTGCCCATCAACTGCACGTTGCCGGCACTCGGCGCGTCCAGGCCGCCGAGCAGATGCAGCAGCGTGCTCTTGCCGGAACCCGAAGCGCCAACGATGGCCACGCGTTCGCCGACCTCGATTTCGAGATCGACGCCGAGCAGGACCTCGACTTCGCTGTCGCCCTGGCGATAGATCTTGCTCAGCCCCTGACAGGCCAGAACCGGCTCACTCATAGCGCAGCGCTTCCGCCGGATTGACCCGGCTCGCCCGCCAGCTGGGATAGATTGTCGCCACCAGCGCGAGCACGAAAGCCACGCTGACGATCGTCGTCACGTCGCTCCACTGCAGTTCGGAAGGCAGGTTCGAGATGTAATAGACCTCCTTGGCGAGGAACTGCGTGCCGAGCATGCGCTCGATGAACGGCACCACGACATCGACGTTGAGCGCCAGCGCCACCCCGCCAGCGACGCCCAGGCCGAGGCCGATGAAGCCGATCAGCGCGCCCTGCACGATGAACACCATCATGATGCTCATCGGGCTGGCGCCGAGCGTGCGCAGGATGGCGATGTCCGCCTGTTTGTCGGTCACCGCCATGACCAGCGTGGACACGATGTTGAAGGCAGCGACGGCGACGATCAGCGAGAGGATGATGAACATCATGTTCTTTTCGATTTGTACGGCGCGAAAGAAATTGGCGTGGCTGCGCGTCCAGTCGCTGATGAAGGCGTTGATCGGCAGGGAAGTGGCCAGAGTGCGCGCCACCTGTGGCGCCTTGAACAGATCGTCGAGTTTCAGGCGCACGCCGGAAACACGGTCGTCCATGCGGTACAGGCGCTGCGCGTCGGCGAGGTGAATCAGCGCCAGGCCGCTGTCGTACTCGTACATGCCGACTTCGAACAGGCCGACGACGTTGAACGTCTTCAGGCGCGGGATCACCCCGGCGGGCGTCACCACGCCCTGCGGAGCGATCAGCGTCACCCGGTCGCCGACGAGGACGTCGAGCGCGCGCGCCAGCTCGCTGCCGAGGATGATGTTGAAACTGTCCGGCTGCAGGTCGTCGAGCTTGCCGCTCTTCATGTGCGGGCGGAAATCGGCGACCCGGTCTTCCTGGTCGGGAAGAATGCCGCGCACCATCGCGCCACGCACCGCCTGCCCGTAGGAGAGCATGGCCTGCGCCTGCACGAAGGGCGCGGCAGCGAGGACCTGCGGATGTCCGGCCGCCTGCTCGGCAACAAACTGCCAGCCGACCATTTCGCCGCTGCTGCCGGTGATCTGAACGTGCGAGACGACGGCCAGAATGCGCGAGCGAAGCTCGGTCTGAAAGCCGTTCATCACCGACAGCACGACGATCAGCGCGGCGACGCCGAGCGCGATGCCAAGCATGGAAATCAGCGAGATGAAAGAAATGAAGTGATTGTGCTTCTTGGCGCGCGTGTAGCGCAGGCCAATCAGCAGCTCGTAGGGAAGGGCCATCAGCGGCAGGAACTCATCTCAGGTTGGTGGTTCGAAGCGCCGAAACGGCAAAGCCGCTATGCTACACTTTTCCGCCAGCGACTGCCCATTCAGCCCTCCCCGCGCGATGCCCGGCCGTCTGCAGGCCATCCGCCCGGCGCAGCCATTACTTCGTTCACCGCCACATCGCCCCGTCGTCCACCCTTTCGTCTCC
The DNA here is from genome assembly GCF_907163205.1 of Candidatus Accumulibacter sp. ACC007. Classification (NCBI taxonomy): domain Bacteria; kingdom Pseudomonadati; phylum Pseudomonadota; class Betaproteobacteria; genus Candidatus Accumulibacter; species Candidatus Accumulibacter sp. ACC007. Next base: position 110,654 of record NZ_CAJQUD010000008.1, read on the forward strand.
TCCGGCCAGCCCTCATGCAGCTCACCCTTGTCGTCCCCGAACTCGTCTGGCCCGAACCCGACGACCGCGAGACCTTCGACGCCCTCGCCTGCCCCGGACTGAACACGCTGATCGCGCGCAGCCGGCTGCAGCGGCGAGCGCCGCAGTCCTTCGAGGCAACGCTTGGCGACGCCTTTGGCCTTGCCGGCAACGTCCCCTGGGCCGCTTTTCGCGTCCTCGGCGAGAAGCAGGCGCCAACGCCCAGCGGAGCCGACCCCTGCTGGCTCTGTGCCGACCCGGTACATCTGCGCCTGCACCAGGAAAAACTCATTCTTGCCGACGCCGGCAGTCTCGACATCAGCAGCGACGAGGCGCGGGAAATCACCGCCGAACTCAATCGTCAGTTCGCCGACATCGGTACCTTCCATGTCGCCAGCGCCGATCGCTGGTATCTGCAGCTCGCCGGCGAAACCGATCTCGGCCACTTCGACGTCCCGCCGCTGTCGGTCGTCGCCGGTCGCCGGCTCGACCGGCAATTGCCCGCCACGCCACAGGCGCGCCACCTGCGGCAACTGCTCAACGAGGTGCAAATGGTTCTCTACGGCCAGCCGGCCAACGAACGGCGCGAGGCGACTGGCCGCTCGACGATCAACAGCCTGTGGTTGTGGGGCGCCGGCGTGCGGCCCGCAGCCAGCACCAACGCCGGCGCCGGCAATTTTGCCGGCGTCTGGGGCGAGGACGTGCTGACCTGCGGCCTCGGAAAAGCTTTCGGCGTCCCGACGCGGGCGCTGCCCGACGACCTCGGCGCCCTGCTCGCACAGGCAGCCGCCGACAGCCGGCAACTGCTCGTTCTCGATGCGCTGCAGCGCCCTGTGCAATACGAGGACGCCGACGCCTACCGCAACGCACTGGCCAGACTCGAGGTGCGCTGGTTCGCGCCGCTGCAAAAAGCGCTCGCCGGCGGCAGGATCAAGCACCTGCGTCTGCAAGCCTCGACGGCCTACGCAACGCTGGCCTGGGAAAGCGGCCGCGGCGAGCAGTGGCAACTGTGGCGTCGCCCACGACCGCTGGCAGCGACCGCGCAGGCGCTGGCGCGGGAGGGTGATGGATGACGCAAATCGTCAGCCGTCGCGTCTCGCAGCGCGTCCAGTGGCAACTCGAACAACAGGGCCTTCACCCCCTGCTGGCGCGCATCTATGCGGCACGCGGCATCGTCATGCGCAGCGAGCTTGACTACGAGTTCCAGTCGCTGCTGGCGCCAGACCGCCTGGCCCACTCTGGCACCGCTGCGGGCCTCCTCGCCGACGCCATTGGCCGGCAGGCGAAGATTCTTATCGTCGCCGACTACGACTGTGACGGGGCGACCGCGTGCGCGGTCGGCATCCGGGCGCTGCGCGCCTTCGGCGCGCGCGTCGACTACCTGGTCCCCAACCGCTTCACCTACGGCTACGGCCTGTCGCCGGACATCGTCGACCTGGCGGCAAAAAGCAGCCCCGACCTGATCGTCACCGTCGATAACGGCATCGCCAGCGTCGACGGCGTCGCCCGCGCCCGCGAACTGGGCATCGCCACGCTGATCACCGACCATCATCTGCCGGGTGACGAGCTGCCCGCCGCCGAATGCATCGTCAATCCCAACCAGCCCGGCTGCGACTTCCCGAGCAAGTCGCTGGCCGGCGTCGGCGTGATGTTCTACGTGATGCTCGCGCTGCGCGCCGAGTTACGCCGACGGGACTGGTTTTCCGAGGCCAGCGGCAGAAGCGAACCCAAGCTGGCGGCGCTGCTGGATCTGGTCGCCCTGGGCACCGTTGCCGACGTCGTCAGACTCGACCACAACAACCGGGTGCTGGTCAGCCAGGGCCTGCAGCGCATCCGCCAGGGTCGCCTGACGCCCGGTATAGCGGCGATTTTTCGCGCCGCCGGCCGCAACCCGGACCAGGCGTCGAGCACCGACCTCGGCTTCATGATCGGCCCGCGCCTGAACGCCGCCGGCCGCCTTGCCGACATGTCGCTGGGCATCGAATGCCTGATCACCGACGACCCCGGGCGGGCGATGAACATTGCCCAGCAACTCGACGCGCTCAATCGCGAGCGACGCGAGATCGAGGCCGGCATGCAGGAACAGGCGCTGCTGCAGATCGAAAAAGCGGGCGCCGACGCAGCCGCTGACCCGGCGGCCATCGGCGTCTCGCTGTTTGACGCCGACTGGCACCAGGGCGTCGTCGGCATCGTTGCCGCGCGCATCAAGGAAAGACTGCACCGGCCGGTTTTTGCCTTCGCCCGCGGCGAGGGTGATGGCGGCGAAATCAAGGGCTCGGGTCGTTCAGTCGCCGGCCTGCACCTGCGCGACGCGCTCGATCTGGTCGGCAAACGCGCGCCGGGCCTGCTGCTTCGCTTCGGCGGGCACGCGATGGCCGCCGGGGTGACGATCCGGGAATGCGACCTGCCGCGTTTCCGCGAACTGTTCGCGCAGGTTGCCGAGGAGTTGCTGGCACCCGCCGACCGCACGCGCACGCTGGAAACCGACGGCGGCCTCGAATCAGGCTATTACTCGATCGCCACCGCGCGCCTGCTTGAAGCCGAAGTCTGGGGCCAGGGTTTTCCGGCGCCGCTGTTCGCCGACGAGTTCGTCGTCGAAAGCCAGCGCATCCTCAAGGACAAACACCTCAAGATGCGCCTGCGCAAAGGCGAGCAAAGGCTGGACGCGATCCAGTTCAACTTTTCCCAGGCCCCGGGCAGCACCATCCGCGCCGCCTACCGGCTGGCGATCAACGACTTCAACGGCGTGCAGACGCCGCAGTTGATGATCGAGCATTTCGAGAACCGCCCGAGCCACGCGCGCCACCCGGCGTAAAAAAGCGAGTGCCGAATGTCGCCAGACGGCAAGGCCGCAGCGGCGACCGCGCCTCGCCAGCCGCTCAGAGATCGTAGATCCAGCTGGCGATCACGAAGTAGTTGAGGACCCCGAAGATGTCGATGGCGGTGGTCACGAATGGCCCGGTAGCGACGGCTGGATCGACCTTCAAGCGCTGGAAGATCATTGGCAGGAGCACCGCGAGCAGGGCCGCGCCGGTCATGTTGACCAGAATCGTCAGCCCGACGACCTCGCCCAGCGCGAGACTTTCGTGTATCAGGTAACCGTAGACGGCCAGGATCACCCCGTAGAAAGCGCCCAGCAGGAGACCCACGCGCAGTTCCTTGAGCACCAGCGGCACCGTGTCGCGAACGTCGATCGCACCGGTCGCCAGGCCGCGCACGGCGACGGTTGCCGACTGGACACCGACGTTTCCGGCCATGCCCATTACCACCGGCAGGAAGGCGCCGAGCACCAGCACCTCGGCGAGAATCACCTCGTATTGCCCGATCACGGCCGTCGCCGCGAGACCACCAACGAACGCGGCCAGCAGCCAGGGCAGGCGTATCCTGGCGATCTTGAACGCCGAATGCGTGAGCGTCTCCGACTCGTTCGTCCCGGCCATTTTCAGGATGTCGCGGGTCGTCTCTTCTTCGATGACATCGATGACGTCATCGACGGTGATCATGCCGACCAGGATGTTCTCTTCGTCGACCACCGGGACGGCGAGAAGACGGTATTTGTCGACCAGCATGGCGGCGGCCGTCTGATCGTCATCGGTGCTCACTTTCATGACGCGGCGATTCATGATCCTGTGCAGTGGCGTATCGACGGCGGTCAGCAGGAGTTGGCGCAGCGAGACGACGCCGGACAGGTGTCCCGATTCGTCGGTCAGGTAGAGATAGAAGACCATCTCGACGTCGTCGTGGCTGCGGATGTTCTCGATCGCCTCTTCCACCGTCAGCGCATGCGACAGCGAGAAGATGTCGGTGGTCATGATGCCGCCGGCCGTGTCCGGGTCGTATTGCAGCAGGCTCTCGACTTCGTCCTTGCTTTCGTGCCCGAGCAGGGCCATCAGTTGCTCGCGCTGATCTTCCGGCAGGTCGCCGATCAGGTCTGCGAGGTCGTCCGGTGGCACATGCTCCAGGACGCCGGCCAGCTTCTCGACCTTTGTCTCGCTCAACACCTGCCGACGCAAGTCCCGCGGCAACTGGCTGAAGACGTCGGCTGCCTCCTCGGCATCGGCAATCGCGCAGAACACGCCAACTACATGCGCCGGGGGTAGATCGTCGAGAACCGAGGCCAAATCCACGGGATGGACCTTGGAGAGCATCTTCTGCAACGACGCGCGTGCATCGCGAACGTACAGTCGATCGATCGTCTCGACCAGCCGCTTCTTCTTCGTCTCGTAGGCAGCAGAAGCCGCGGGTCTGCTCTCGATGTTGATTTGCATAACCATTTCCCCCGTCGACGTGGCATTCGAGAAACTGCAGCCCGCCAGTGTAGCCACAGGCGAGGGGGCGGTCCATCCTCTTGGCTCGAAGCAGACCTTTTTCCGACCACTTTCTGCTCCGGGCACGCGACTGCGGGCGGCAGGCTGCGGGCTGCAAGGTCCGGGTCGCGGCGCAAGCCTGTGCCGCGCTACACAAGGCCCGGAAAAGCGCGCGCCGAAAACCGACGGCGGCCAGACAGCGCAATGGATGAGCGGGCATTTCGAGAATCGGCCGGACTGAGGGGACAGCCGGCAAGCCAGCGCCAGAGCCCGGTTGCCGTGCCGGCCCCCTCGACCCGACCGGTCAGACAGAAGCAGGCAGCGCCTACGCAAACTCCACGGTTCTTCTGCGCTCCCTCTCGACGCGGCGCTCGCGGTTGCCCACAGCATCGATGAAGCCGCGTTGCATGGCGTGCATCTGTCGGCGATCGTCTTCCCGGCGGTCATCGAAGTGGGCGTAGCGGCATTGACACGCGTCCACGTCACAATTCCTCAAGGGCAAGCGAGGCGCATCGCTGGCCAGGAATCGCTGCCCGCCAAGCTGCCGTACCGCGGCACAGGCCTTCTTGCCGCGCCTTATCGAGACGCCATGGAACGGCTGCTGGGAATCAGCCTGAGGCTTCTCCCGCATGGGCGCCGGTTGCGCGCGCGCGCGCCAGAAAAACCAGGCCGCAACGCCAAGCAAACCGGAAAGAACAATCAGCCAGACCAACATGGTTTCCTCCCAAGATCAGATTTTTCATTTGAACACACTGCGGGCACGGCGCTGCATTCATGCTGCACGGTCAAGCGCCTGAGCCCGCCAGTTGCAGAGAGCCTCCTCGACACCTGCCTCGCCGTCAGAATAGCAATAAATAGTCATAATATCAGCAGCCAGCGGACGAAAACCTGGCCTAAAACAGGGTTTTCCCCTGAACATGCCCAGCCCGCGCGCAGATCGCCCATGAACCGTCGGAGCGATCTCCTGCGCAAGACGAAGGCCGAACGGGTCGAGGCCGCCTCAAACGCCGCTGATCGAGACCACCCGCCTTTGATACAGCGTCGCCGTCGGGTATTCCGCTGGCGACGCTGCCACCCGCAGCGACCGGGCCGCCGCGGCAAAGGCGATCGGGTCACGGCGCTGCAGAGTACATAGCGCCACGTACGGCAGCTCCCACCAATGGCTGGCCAGCAGGTCCGCCGCCACTTCCTCGGGAAAGCGCATGCCCACCACCCGTGCCGGATTGCCCGCTGCAATGTGGTAGGGGGGAACGTCCCGGGTCACCATCGCATTGCCGCCGATGATGGCGCCGGTCGCCACCGTCACCCCGGCCATGACCACCGCTCCGTGACCGACCCAGACGTCGTGTCCGATGTTGGCGTAGTGCTCTGGCTCCTGAAACGGGCTGACGTAGCCGTGTATCAAGGCGGGGCTGGTAGAAGCCCAATCGGTGGGGTGCGCGCGGGGGTCCTCACCGAGCGAAACGTTCTGACCGATCGAGCAGAAGCGACCGATGCCCCCAACCATGTTGAGCGAGCCACTGCGAACATAGCTGTGGGCGCCAATCCGCAGCGGCTGCTCAGGACCATTGATGGCAGTGACGCGCGCACTGCCGAGCGATGCCGGCAGTTCGATGCACAGAAAACAACGATGGCGCACCTGGGCGAGCGTTGCCAGCTTCAGGCCAGCACGACGAAGCCGGGCCGCATCGCGATAGAGCTGGAAGCGTGTCAGGAGGCTCATGAACGGGATTCCACAATCAAGATGCAGTCATGGCAACAAGAATGCGGCACCGCACTAGACCTTGAAGCGCCCGACCAGGGCGTTCAGCGTCACCGACAGGGACTCGAGATGCTTCGCCGCCTGATTCACCCCATTGACGGCGGCAGTGTTCTCCTGGCTCATCTGCGCAATTCTCTCGACGTTGTCGGCGAGCAGGTTGCTGGTGGCGCTTTGCTCCTGCAAGGCCGACGAGATCTCCGAGACCGCACCGAGAACGCTCTGGCTACCGGCTTCGATGTGGGTCATTGACTCGCCCGCCCGGGCCGCCATGCGCACGCCTTCGTCCAGCTGGACACCGCCTTCGCTCATTCCCTGGATGGCCCCCCGCGCACCATTCTGGATGGCCTCGATCATCCCCGCGACCTTCAGCGTGGCCGCCGTCGTACGCTCGGCCAGCTTGCGGACCTCATCGGCGACGACCGCAAAACCACGCCCCTGCTCGCCGGCGCGTGCCGCCTCGATGGCTGCATTCAGGGCCAGCAGATTGGTCTGATCGGCGATCTCCTTGATCACCTTGACGATCACCGATATTTCCTCCGACTGCTCTCCGACCCCGGCGATCAGCTGGCTGGAATGCTTGAAGGTGTGGGCAATCTTGTTGATCTCCACGATCGCCCCTTTCACCACCAGCGCGCCGTCGCGCGACAGCGTGCCGGCCTCGGCCGCCATGCGGCGAGCGTCGTCAGCACTGGACGACACCTGCCGGATGCTGGCGGTCAGCTCCTCTACCGCCGCGGCCATAGAAGCCGCCGCTTCGTTCTGCTGGTTCGACCCCTGCGAGACGTTCTCGGACGCAGTGCTCATCCGGGCGGCATCATCGGCAAGGCGTGTCGCGGCGTCGCGAATCTGGCGGATCACGGCATTCAGCGAACTCTGCATCTGCTTGACCGCAGCCAGCAGGCTGTCTTCGTCGCCGGCGCCGGTGCGCACCGTGTCGGTCAGGTCGCCCGCCGCAATGCGGCAGGTGACCTTGGCCGCGTACGCAGGCTCGCCACCAAGCAGGCGCATGATGTCGCGCTGGATGACGAAGGACAGCGTTCCGGCCAGCAGCAGACCGAAGAGAACGAGCACCGCGAAAGCGTCGCGTGCATTTTCGTAGCTGGCCTGTGCGCTGACGCCCTGCGCAGCCATGCGCTCGGCCGACAATTGCTCGACATGCGCAACCGCCTTTTCCATGCCGTCGCCGGTGGCCCGGTCCATCCCTTTGACCATGCGGTCGACCGCCTGCGCCGCGGCCTTGTCGTCCTGGAAGTAGAGCTTCAGCGCCTCACGGTACTTGCCGCCCATTTCCCTATGGTCGGCGAGCAGCTTGTCGACGTCGGCGGTGGCGATGGCGCGTTCCTTCATCGCCGCCGCAGCGATGGTCAACAAGGTCTGCACCTCCTTTTCCTCAGCCGTGAACTGGGCCAGGTATTTATCGAAGCTCGTCGGGTCGCCGCCGCGGATGAGGATGTTCTTCCACTCCTGCACCTGCGTCTTGAAGTGCGAGTGCGCGCTTTCGATGGCGATCAGCAAGGTCCGCTCGACCTTTGCCGCCTCGATATCGTCCTGAATTTCTCCAGCCATGTGGCGCATGCTGTAGATCCCGGTTCCACCGAGCGCCGCGAGCAGCACGGCGGTGACCACGGCGAGCAGGAGGAACTTGGCTTTTGTGCTGAGCTTGTACATGAAATGACCATCCTCGTTTTCTTGGTTCCGGGAATTACCGGGTACTCAAACCGCTCTACTGCGGCCCTCTCCCGGCCGGGCAATGGACCGGGCAGTAGTGACGCGCAGCCAGTGGTTCTGGTGCGCACGGATTCTATCCGCCTGACACCGATCAGCAAACCAAACTGCCGCTGCCCAGCCTCCGCTCGCCGAAGCAGCCGACCGGCCAATGGCGAGGCGCGTATATAATGGGCGGTTCATTCATCAAGCGATCAGAGAAAACATGGAAGCCGAACAACTAAACCTCATCGAAAACCGGCTCGACGACCTTGGTCAACGGGCCACCGAACTACGGAGGTATCTTTGACTACGACCAGAAAGCCGATGAACTTAAGGCCGTTTCGCTAGAACTCGAAGATCCGAAGGTCTGGGACGACGCTGAGCGCGCGCAGGAGTTGGGGCGCGAGAAGCGCACCCTCGAAAATGTCGTGCTGACGCTCGATGAGGTTGGCGATGGCCTGCGCGACGCCAGCGAACTCTTTGCCATGGCCCGCGACGAAGACGATGACGAAACGCTGCAGGCGATTGCTGCCGACATCGCAGGCATCGAAAGGAAAGTTGCCAACCTCGAGTTCCGGCGCATGTTCAACAACCCGGCCGACCCGCTCAATTGCTTTGTCGACATCCAGGCGGGCGCCGGCGGGACCGAAGCGCAGGACTGGGCGGCGATGCTCCTGCGCATGTATGTGCGCTACGCCGAGCGCAAGGGCTTTGCCGTCGAAGTGCTCGAAGAGTCCGAAGGCGACGTTGCCGGCATCAAGACCGCCAGCATCAAGCTCAGCGGTGAGTACGCCTACGGCATGCTGCGCTCGGAAACCGGCATTCACCGCCTGGTACGCAAGTCGCCGTTCGACTCCAACGCCCGCCGCCACACCAGCTTCTGTTCGGTGACCGCCTACCCCGAGATCGACGATTCCTTCGAAGTCGAAATCAATCCGGCCGATCTGCGTATCGACACCTACCGCGCGTCCGGCGCCGGCGGACAGCACATCAACAAGACCGATTCGGCGGTGCGCATCACGCACCTGCCGACCAATATCGTGGTCCAGTGCCAGAATGACCGCTCGCAGCATCGCAACCGTGCCGAAGCGATGGCCATGCTCAAGTCGCGCATCTACGAGGCCGAAATGCGCAGTCGCCAGGCCGAGCAGCAGAAACTCGAAGACGCCAAATCGGATATCGGCTGGGGCCACCAGATCCGCTCCTACGTTCTCGACCAGTCGCGAATCAAGGATTTGCGGACCAACGTCGAGGTCGGCAATACGCAAGGGGTGCTCGACGGCGACCTCGACCAGTTCATTGAAGCAAGCCTCAAACAGGGAGTGTGACCCGTGCAACGACCTTTTCTCAGCTTCGCCCTGGCCAGCATACTCATCGTGCCAACCTTCGCGCCGACCTTCGCCGCGTCGCTCGACGCCTATGTCGGCCAGCAACCGGAAGCGCTGCTCGCCGCGCAGCCGGATTTCGCCAAGGCCTACCGCAGCGCCGTCGGCGAGCTCGACCTGCCGGAATGGACGCAGCGACTGGCCGCCGGCAAGCGCGCCGAGCGCGTGGACATCGACGGCACCGGCTACGTCCTGACCTCGGCGTGCAGTTCGAGGGGCTGCCTCGACGAACACCTCTACGTCCTTTTCGACCCGCAAGGCGGGCGCGCCAGCGGTCTCTTCTTCCTGCCGCCAGCCAGCGACAATCCCGACGATACGCGAACCGCGTTTTCGCGCTGGTACGGAATGCCTGCCGACAAGGCTACGGCCAAGGCCATCGGCGCCTTCCTGCTCGAGCGTGCCATCGGCGACGCCCAGACACTGGCCACGCCAGCAAAGAACTGATCACCCGAGACCCCGCCATCATGTCCCACACCGACACTCCCCAGGACGGCTCAGCGCAGCAGGACGAGAATCGCATCATCGCCGAACGACGGGCGAAGCTCGCCGAGTGGCGGCAGACCGGCAGCGCCTATCCGAACAACTTCGCGCGCGAGAACACGGCCGGCAAGATCAACGAGCTCTACGCGGAAAAAGAGCGTGACGAACTCGCCGCCCTGCCGGTCGAAGTGCGCGTCGCCGGCCGCATCATGCTCAAGCGGGTCATGGGCAAGGCCTCGTTCATCACCCTGCAGGACCTCTCCGGACGCATCCAGGCCTACGTCAGCCGCGACCTGATCGGCGAGGAGGCCTACACGGCCTTCAAACGCTGGGACATGGGCGACATGGTTGGCGCCGTCGGCACGCTCTTCCGCACGCGCACCGGCGAACTGACCGTCGAATGCTCGCAAGTACGGCTGCTGGCCAAATCGCTGCGGCCGCTGCCGGAGAAGTTCCACGGCCTGACCGACCAGGAACAGAAATACCGCATGCGCTACGTCGACCTGATCACCAACGAGCGCTCGCGCTTCACCTTCGCCGTGCGCAGCCGCATCGTGCAGTCGATCCGCGGCTACATGGTGAACGACGGCTTCCTCGAAGTCGAAACGCCGATGATGCATCCGATCCCCGGCGGCGCGTCGGCAAAGCCCTTCAAGACGCACCATAACGCCCTCGACATGGAGCTCTTCCTGCGCATCGCGCCGGAACTGTACCTCAAGCGGCTGGTCGTCGGCGGTCTCGAGAAAGTCTTCGAGATCAACCGCAATTTTCGCAACGAGGGCATCAGCCCGCGCCACAACCCCGAATTCACGATGATGGAGTTCTACGAGGCGTACTCCGAGTATCGCCGCCTGATGAACTTCACCGAAGGGCTGCTGCGCCACAGCGCCCGCGAGGCTCTGGGCACTGAAGTCTTCGAGTATCAGGGCCGTACCCTCGACTTCGCCAGGCCTTTTGCGCGCCTGACGATCATCGAAGCGATCCGCAAGGACCAGCCCGGCTACAGCGTCGAGCAACTCGTCGACGCCGCCTGGCTGCGCGCCAAGCTGACCGCAATGAAGGTCGAGGTGGGTGCTGCAGCAGGCCTCGGCACGCTGCAACTCCTGCTCTTCGAGGAGACCGCCGAAGCCGGGCTGTGGGACCCGACCTTCATCATCGACTACCCCGCCGAGGTCAGCCCGCTGGCGCGGCGCAGCGACAGCAACCCGGAGATCGCCGAACGCTTCGAGCTGTTCATCGCCGGCCGCGAAATCGCCAACGGCTTCTCCGAGCTGAACGACCCCGAGGATCAGGCAGCACGCTTCCTCGAACAGGCCAAAGCCAAGGACGCTGGCGACGAGGAAGCGATGTACTACGACGCCGACTACGTCCGCGCGCTCGAATACGGACTGCCGCCGACCGCCGGCTGCGGTATCGGCATCGACCGCCTGATCATGCTGCTCACCGACTCGGCGAACATTCGCGACGTGATCCTCTTCCCGCAAATGCGACCCGAGTAGGTCGCCGAGCCAAGCGGCCGTGAACCCGCACGCAATCGTCATTGGCGCCGGGCTGGCCGGGAGCAGCGCCGCCGAAAGGCTGGCGGCGCGCGGCTGGAAAATCGACGTCATCGAGCGTGCCCACGAACCCGGCCAGGGGGCATCGGGCAACATCGCCGGCGTCCTGCGACCGCTCCCCTCGCTCGACGACAACCGCCTGGCGCGCCTGACCAGGGCGGGCTTCGAGCACGCCTGCCGCCATTTCGCGGCGCTGACCGCGGCCGGCCAGCCACTGCGCTGGGGACAGACCGGCGTCCTCCATCTGGCCCGCGACGAAACACACGCCGCGACCCAGCAGCGGGTCGTCGAGATCCGGAAGGCGGCAGCCGACGAGCTCTACTTCGTCGATCGTCAGCAGGCGCGAAAGCTCGCCGCCTGGCCAGTGGCCAGCGGCGGCTGGTGGTTCCCCGGCGGTGGCTGGGTCGACCCGGGGTCGCTGTGTCGCGCCAACGTCGCCCGCTACGCCAACGCGATCAGCGCCCACTACGACACCGAGGTCGCGCACATCGACCGCCCGGCCGGTCTCTGGCGCGCCCGCAACGCCGCCGGCGAAGTGATCGCCGCCGCGCCGGTGCTGATCCTCGCCAACGCAACGAGCGCCCGATATTTTTCCGTCACCGCCCATCTGCCGCTGCGCGCAGCGCGTGGGCAGGTTTCGCACCTCGGCGCGAGGCCAGGATCGGCCCCCGACGTCGTCGTCTGCCGGCTCGGCTACGTGACACCGGCAATCGACGGCCTGCGCTGCGCCGGCGCCACGTTCAGCGTCGACGATGGAGAAGCCGCGCTGCGCGAAGCCGACCACAGCGAAAACCTGGCCAAACTCGACTTCATCCTGCCCGGCTACGGCAAGGGGATCGAGGCGCGCGACCTCGCCGGCCGCGTCGGCTTCCGGCCGCTATCGCCAGATCGCCTGCCGATGATCGGCGCCGTCGGCGACGCCGCGGCGATCGACCCCGACGCTCCCTCCCGGCCACTCGCCGAAATGCCGCGCCTGCCGGGCCTCTACCTGATCAACGGCTTCGGCGCCCGCGGCATCGTCTGGTCGGCGCTCGCCGGCGAACTGCTCGCCTGCCTGATCACCGCCGCGCCGCTGCCGCTGCCCGACGACCTGGTCAACGCCGTCGACCCCGGTCGCTTTCTGCTGCGCGGCAGGAGCCGGCGGCAACGCGCCGACAGCCAGCCGTCACGGCCAGGAGCACGGTGACGCGGCAGTCCAACGTCTTGGCCTGGCCGACAACCCGCAAAAAGAAGTCTGCCACCGCCGTTTCCACGGCAGCGGCAGACAAGGAGCCGGCGACAAGACGAGAACGCAATGTCTGGCGCGGCCCACACCCTCCTCCTGTGGTGTTGACAATGGCCACAGCAAACGCAGCCTGCCTGCCAGCCAACCAACAGCCATCCCGATCGCTTGTTGCTTGCCGGTGCACGAAATGGGTGGCCAAGATCCTCCAAGCAAATCTCGTGCCGCAACGACAAGCGCCTGCTTTATTGCCCATTCCGCCGTCGCCGAGAACACGACTGTAAGCTTTGTCGACAGCATTCGTCTGCGCTGGCCAGTGGTACCGGCAAAGCCCGCCGAGCAAAGCGGCCGGCTGGCAACAGCGGCAAGCTGTGGTGCTAAGATGCTGCCCAGTCGACACACCGCACAAACCCACCCAGAGAGGAAGCGCATGAAACTCGAAACCCTCGCCGTCCACGCCGGCTACAGCCCCGAAGCAACGACCAAGGCCGTCGCCGTGCCGATCTACCAGACGACCTCGTACTCGTTCGACAGCACGCAGCACGGCGCCGACCTGTTCGACCTCAAGGTGGCTGGCAACATCTACACGCGGATCATGAACCCGACGCAGGACGTGCTCGAAAAGCGTGTTGCCGCGCTCGAGGGCGGCGTCGGCGCGCTGGCAGTTGCCTCGGGGCAGGCGGCGATCACTTACGCCATCCAGACGATTGCCGAAGCGGGCGACAACATCGTCTCTGCGGCGACACTCTATGGCGGCACCTATAACCTTTTCGCCCACACGCTGCCACAGTACGGGCTCGACGTACGCTTCGCCGACTACGCCGATCCGGCCAGCTTTGAAAAGCTGATCGACGACAAAACCAAGGCCCTTTACTGCGAATCGGTCGGCAACCCGCTGGGCAACGTCACCGATTTCGAGCAGCTCGCCGAGATTGCCCACCGCCATGGCATCCCCTTGATCGTCGACAACACCGTCCCCTCGCCCTACCTCTGCCGGCCGTTCGAACACGGTGCCGACATCGTCGTGCACTCGCTGACCAAGTACATCGGCGGTCACGGCAACTCGATCGGCGGCATCATCGTCGACAGCGGTCGCTTTCCCTGGGCCGAGCACAAGGCGAGGTTTCGGCGGCTCAACGAACCCGACGTTTCCTACCACGGCGTGGTGTATACGGAGGCGCTCGGCCCGGCAGCCTTCATCGGTCGCGCCCGTGTCGTGCCGCTGCGTAACATGGGTGCGGCGATTTCGCCGTTCAACGTCTTCCTGATCCTGCAGGGACTGGAAACCCTGCCCCTGCGCATGGACCGCATTTGTGCCAATGCCGAAAAAGTCGCCGCCTACCTGCAGGGACACGCCAAGGTGGCGTGGGTCAACTACGCCGGCCTGCCTGACCACCGCGACCACGCGCTGGTCGAGAAGTACATGCAGGGCAAGGCTTCCGGGATCCTCACCTTTGGCGTCAAGGGCAGCGATTGCAGCGCTGCCGAAGCCGGTGCACGCTTCCAGGATGCGCTGCAACTGTTTACCCGCCTGGTCAATATCGGCGATAGCAAGTCGCTGGCCTGCCACCCGGCGTCGACCACCCATCGTCAACTCGCGCCGGCAGAACTGGCCAAGGCCGGCGTTTCCGAGGAAATGGTTCGCCTGTCGATCGGCATCGAGCATATCGACGACCTGCTTGCCGATCTGGAGCAGGCACTGGCTGCCGTCTGACGGGACCGGCAGGTTCTGTCGATGGGCTGATGCGCGCCTGCCATCACCCGCTTTTCGGGCGCGCATCGGCGGGAATTCTGGAGTAGGATGCGCTCATCTTCCTGCGCGCAAGCTGCCCGTTGATGCCCAATAGCCCCGTCCAACTACCTCTCGTCGATCTCTGTGCCGATGATGCCGAGGTCGGGCGTTATGCGGCACTACTCGACAGCCTGGGAATCGGGCTGCTGGTTTTCAACGCCGACGCCAGCTTGCAGCTCCGCAATCCGCAGGCGAGCAGTTTGCTCGGCAATACGGAAACCCGGTGGGAAGACGAGAATGGCGTCGCCCTGAGCGCCGACCAACGCCTCGAAATGCAGGTCCTGCGAACCCGCCAGGCGGTCCGGAAACGAACCATCGGAATCAAAAAGGAGGCCTCGGCCGCAGCCACTCGCTGCAACGCCAGCGCTTTCCCGGTGTTGGCGGAAGACGGCAGCCTGCGCTGCGTTCTGCTCACCCTGCGCGACCTCGGCCCGCCGTCGACGCAAGCGGGCGAAGCCCTGCAACGGGAAGCACAGGACCCGCTCACCCGCATCTACCCGCAGGCCGATATCGTGCAGCTGCTCGACGACGAGGGCCGCCGGTCAACACGTTATGGCACGCCGTTCTCGCTCGCCCTGATCGGCATCGATCACTTCCCGGAGTTTTGCCGGCAGCGCGGCGCGCAGGCCGGCGAACGCGCACTGGCCGAGGTCGGCCGATTGCTCTGTGCAGGTCTGCGCAATGCCGACATGGTCGGACGCTTCCGCGTCGACCAATTCCTGCTGATCCTGCCCAACGTGCGCGTGCACGACGCCACCAGCGGACTCGAACGTCTGCGTGAGCTGGTCGAAACACGGCACGCGAACAGCGCCGCGGAGGCATTGACGATCAGCGGCGGAGTCAGCGAGTTCACCAGCGAGGACTCGGCGGCGCTGATCGAACGTCTGCGCTCGCTCCTCGCCGCGGCGCGTGACGCCGGAGGCAATCGGCTCTGCGTCAACCTCGATTTCTTCTAGAGTGGTGTTGCACGCAGTAGGGGAAACCCGAAGGTCATTGCGAGAAGGCAGCGCAATGGAGCCGGTGAAATCCCGCCACGACACGGGGTCTTCCTCTTTTCCCCGCGCCGGCCGATCACGACAGATGCGGCAGCCCGAGATACTCGCGCGAGCGCATCTCGGTCAGCCGGCTGGCCGTGCGGAAGAACTCGCTGGCCTGCGTACCCTCGGTATAGAGCTGATCCGGCTCGCAGTCGGCGGTGGCGATCAGCTTGACCTTGTGATCGTAGAAAATATCGACCAGCCAGGTGAAGCGCCGCGCCTCGGAGGCCATGGTCGACGACATCCGCGGGATCGCCGAGAGCAGAACCGTATGGTAGCCAAGCGCCAGTTCAAGGTAATCGTTCTGCGAACGCGGACCGCCGCAGAGCGCCTTGAAGTCGAACCAGATGACGCCGTTGCCCCGCCGCAAGGTCGGGATCTGGCGACCAAGAATCTCGACGCTACCGCCGGCGGCCCCCGCTCCGGCCGCAATGCTGGTGAAGTAGCCGGCCATCTTCGACTCGGCAGCGGCACCCGCCGGGTAATGGAAGATCTCGACCTGCTCGAGCGTCCGCAAGCGGTAGTCGACGCCGGAATCGATCTCCAGAACGTCCATACGCGACTTGATCAAAGCGATCGTGGGCAGGAAGTTTTCGCGCTGCAGGCCATTCGGATAGAGCCTGTCGGGCGGATAGTTGGAGGTCATCACGAAGACCACGCCGCGTTCGAAAAGCGCGTCGAGCAAACGGCCGAGGATCATCGCATCGGCGATGTCGGAGACGTGGAACTCGTCAAAGCAGAGCAGCCGCAGCTGCCTGGCAATGCGCTCGGCCAACCGGGCCAGCGGATCCTTTTCGCCCTTCAACTGCTTCAGCTGGCGATGGACGTCGTGCATGAAAGCGTGGAAGTGCACCCGCCGCTTGCGACGATAGGGGACCGCGTCGTAGAAGCAGTCCATCAGGAAGCTCTTGCCGCGACCGACCCCGCCCCAGAAATAGACGCCGCGCGGCACTGGCGGCGGCGCAAGGAAGCGGCGCAGCTTGCTGCTTCGCCCGACCTTGAACGACAGCAGCTCGTAGTACAGGCGCTGCAGACGCTCGGCTGCGGTGCGCTGCGCGGCGTCGGCGGTGAACTTGCGCGACGACAGCACGCGCTCGTAAGCGTCGAGCATGCCACGCTCGGGAACCTTGAGAATTCTGTGGGGCATCAGCGTCTTTCCGGCACTCGGAGGCCATTTGGCCACTCCTTGCACCTGGCTCGTTGGACGGCGGGGCAGTCGGCAGCTCGCGCTGCGGCGATGCCGATATTCTAAAGCATCGACGGCGACACGTCAGAGTCGGCGGCCTCCCGGAGCACTCCGGGGAGGGGCAACAGGCTGACGCCCGAAGCGCGTAGCGAAGCATGAATGGCGCTCGCCGCGGCCACCGCCTCGGCACCGTCGCCGTGCACGCAGATGCTGTGAAAATCGGTGCGGATCAACTGCCCGCCGAGGGTGACGATGCCGCCGCCGTCGACCATTCGGCGCACATGCGCGACGCATTCTTCGGCACTATGCAACACCGAGCCGACCTGACTGCGCGGCACCAGGTGGCCGTCCTCGCCGTAGGCACGATCGGCAAATATCTCGGCGGCGACGCGCAAGCCGACCGCTTCACCGGCCAGGGCCAGCTTCGACAACGCCGGTGCGAGCAGGATCAACGCCGGGTCGAGGCTGTGAATGGCGGCGACCACGCTGCTCGCCAGCGCCGCATCCTGGCAGGCCATGTTGTTCAGCGCGCCGTGCGGCTTGACGTGTGTCAGCCGCCCGCCTTCGGCCTGGGCGAGACCGCTCAAGGCGCCAATCTGGTAGATCAGCATCGCCTCCAGCTCGGCGGTCGGCAGCTGCATCGGCCGCCGCCCGAAACCCTGCAGGTCGGGAAACGACGGGTGCGCGCCGAGACTGACCCCGGCGGCAAGCGCCTGCCTGACCGTGCGCCGCATGACCAGGGGGTCGCCGGCGTGGAAGCCGCAGGCAATGTTGGCCGCGCCGACGATGGTCAGCAATTCGGCATCGCTGCCCATTTCCCAGATTCCGAAACTTTCACCCAGATCGGCGTTGAGATTGATCCTGCGGCTCATTGTTCTTCCTTCCCTGGAGGGTCCGCCAGCGCAACGGCGTCGTCCATCGCCTGTGCGTCGACCACCCCGCTGACCAGATTGGCGGCGTAGATCGCCTGCAGGTCGATCCCGCTCCGCTCGACCAGCGGCGCGATGGCAGCAAGCAGCGCCTGCACTGCAGCCTCGCGTTGGCGCGCGGCCTGTTCAGCGGCAGCCACCGACACCGATCTGAAATGCAGCACCTGGCCGGGCGCCATGACACCCAGGCGCGGCAGGTCCGCCGAGATCACGGTGGCGATCTTCGCATAACCTCCCGCCGTCTGGCCGTCGGCGAGAAGGACGATTGGCTGGCCCTGAGCGGGCACCTGAATCGACCCCGGTACGGTCGCGTCGGAAGTGATCTCGACGCCTTTCTCGCGACGATGTCTGAGCAGGGGACCGTCGAGTCGCATTCCCATGCGATCGGCCGCGGGGGAAACCTGGTAGGCGGCGCTCAGCAGGCAGGCGATCGACGCCGGCTCGAAGTAGTCGTCCTGCGGCCCGAGAACGACACGAATCGGCGCCGTATCAGGCAGTGGCGGCGCCGGCAGGCCCTTCTCGTCGCCGAAGCACTCGCCAACCAGCAAGCGCACGCCGGCGAGCAGCAGACCGCCATCGACGCCGCCCAGGCCGGCGCGGGCATAGGTCGAGGCGCTGCCGAGTTGCTGCGGCACGCGCATCCCGGCCAGCGCCAGGTAAGCCACCCTGCCTGCTGTCAGGTGCGTGCAGCGGAGCGTTTCGCCAGGGGCCAGGGTCACGCTGCGCCACGAGTCGAGGCGACGGCGCCCGCCCGCGGCGACGACTTCAGCACGGAAATAGCCGGCAAGGGCAAGGCGCACGGGGCGCTCCAGCGCGCGCAGCGACAACCCACCGCCGAGGAATTCGATCGCCGGCGCACCCTGCTCATTGCCCAGCAAGGCATTGGCCAGGCGCAGCCAGCCGGGCTCGAGTGCGCCGGCGGTCGGCACGCCGACCCGGCGCAGCCGGTGGCGACCCAGGTCCTGGATGCTGGCCATTGCGCCGGGGCTGACGACTTCCAGAACGGCACTCATCGCGCATCCCCGGCGGCGACCAGAAACGCGTCCGGCGGGGTTGGTGACGCGCGGCTTGCCGCCAGTTCGTCGAGCAACGAGCGATATTCGGCTGCGTCGACGGCACGGAAACTCACCCGGTCACCCGGCTGCAACAGTGCCGGCTGCGCCCAGGCCGGCGAGAACAGGGGCACCGGACAGGCGCCGATCAGGTGCCAGCCGCCCGGGCTCTCCCAGGGATAGATCGCGGTCAGCGTCCCGGCGGTGGCGACGCTGCCCGCCGGGACGCGCAGCCGCGGCTCGCTGCGCCGCGGCTGCGCAAGCACCTTGGGCAAATCACCCATGAACGCGAAGCCCGGCAGAAAGCCGAGCATGTAGACGTCGTAGGTGGTGGTCGAATGCAGCCTCAGCACCTCCTCCGACGGCAAGGCGCAGGCGGCCGCCAGCGCCTCCAGATCGGGACCACAGGCGGCGTTCTGGTCGCCGTAGCAGACCGGCAGTCGCCAGTGCCGGCCGACGGGGGGAATGGCGTCTTGGGACGACTCGCTGGCGGCACGCACAAGGGCTTCGATGGCGCTGCGCGTGGTCCGCAGCGGATCGTAGATCACGGTCAGCGAACGGAAGGTCGGCACGGTTTCGACGATGCCCGGCGCACGGCCGCTGGCCACCTGGCGAGCGATGGCCTGATCAAGCGCGGCGACCGCCGCCAGCAGGCGCCGATCGACGCCGTCGCCGAACTCGATGGTCACCGCCGTGTCGCCGACGTCGAGCATGCGCAAGCTCATCGTCGCACCCGGTCCCGGTCTGCTGCAGGAGCGGCAACGTCGCTGCGGCATGCCGGCGGCAGGTACGGAATGCTGCCGTGCGGACAGCGAACGAGGGCGCGCTTGCCTTCAGCGGCGCCCGCAGAATGCTCTGCTTTCATCGTCGTTGGAGCCTTGCGATGGTTGTCCTGCCCGGAATGGTACAAGAATCCGGCGCCGAACAGGCAGTACCAACAGGCAATACCCTATCCGCGAACCGCCTCTGCCCAGCAGTTGGGCGTCTCGTAGAGGCGCACGCGTTCGAGGCGCAAGTGATTGCCGTAGCTGTCGCGATAGACGGCGTCGAGAATCGCGAATGCTCGCTGGGCAAGGTTCTCGGCCGTCGGCACGCAATCGAACAGTACCGTCTTGTGTTCGGGCAGCGAATGCAGGAAGTCGACTACCGGCTGGTCGCCTGCCCAGGCGAGGAAGGCGTGATCCCAAAGGTCGACCAGATGGCGCATGGCCAGCGCCTTGACTTCGGAGAAGTCCATCACCATGCCGTTGGCCGGGTCCCCGCTCTGCTCGATGATCTCACCGCCAAGGGTGATCTCGAGCGCGTAGCGATGGCCGTGCAGGTGGCGGCACTGGCTCTTGTGGTCGGGGATGCGGTGGCCTGCGTCGAACTCCAGGCGGCGGGTGATAAGCATCTGAAAAGCGCGCAAAAAAGAGCCGCGATTATAGCACCGGCGACTTCGCGCCCGACGCCGAGGGAACGCCGCCATGCCTGGCAAAGCCCAGCGCCGGCGGCGTCGTCACCGGCCCCGCTGCTCAGTCGCTGACGGTGATCGGCAGCGGCGCCATTTCCTTGTACAGCAGCGGCAGCGGCGGCTTGCGTGAAATGGTGATGATCCGCGTCCCCGGCGGGTAGATCAGATGATAGGTGAGGAACATGTACGCATCGTCTGCAGCAAGCAGCAACTGGCGCAGGGCGGTGTAACCGGGATGTCCGAGAATATTCATCTCGGCGTAGGTGCGCTGGTTGAGGCGTACGAAGCGTTCACCAAGCTCGAGCGCGGGCTGTTGCGCGCCAAGCAATTCGTGGGTCAGAAAGCGCCGAATGTCGGGCAGGACGACAACGCCGACGCTGTCGGCGCCAAGCAGCCATTCGACGGCCCGGCCTTCGCCACCGGGATCAGGCGCGTGGTCGCCAAAAGCCTGGCACCAGCGGGGGATGAAAGCCGAATAGCGGCGAATTTTCTTTTCCATGGCTGGCGGACTCTAGCCTTCCTTTGCTGCCCGTTCGATGAGGCTGCCGACGACATCGGTATCCGAGACGAAGCCCTGCAGATCGTTGTTGTCGATCACCAGCACGCTTTTCACCGCGTACTGGATCATCAATCGCGCCAGATAGCGAACTTCCAGGTGCTGCGAAACCTGCAGCGCCGGCTTCTGCGCGATGTCATAGACGTTGAGCAGATCAATGTCGCCGTCGTCGGCAATCACCGCCCGGGCGACGTCGCGATAGGCGATCAGGCCATAGGCGTCACCGGAATGACGCTTCTCGACGACCAGCGACTTGACCCCGCTTTCCTTCATCACCATCAGCGCCTCGCGGACGGTAGCCAGCGGGTTGATCGTGACGACGCTTCTCTTCATTATTCCGGCAACCAACATTGCGAGAACTCCTTTACTCAATGGTCCTGGTCAGTAATCGAAAGGCGCCCAGGCGGCGCCGCGCAACCGCTTAAAGGCCGTCCTCGACTCCGCGACGGAAGAGCTTCATCTGCTCCAGCCCGATGCCGACGACGCTGCCCAGCGCAATCGAGAAAGCCAGGCCGCCACCCGGCAGATCAAGCTTCATCTGCAACTTGACCGCCCGCAGGATACGCATCGCCAGCTGCTGTTCCGTGACGCACAGCAGCAGCGACTCCTTGCGCTCCAGGCCGAGGCCGAGAAAGGTCTTGCGTTCGTTGTGCCGCAAGCCCTTGCCCTTGATGATCGTGATGCCGGTCGCTCCGGCCTGCTTGAGCAGTTCGACCGCGCTGTTTTCGTCCTCGTCGGGAACGATCAGCACGACAGCAGAGAATTTCATGAGGTTTGCTCCCTGACACGTTTCCTTGACTTGTGCAGCAAGGTGGCAATGATGCCGTAGGACATGACAATAATCATGGGCGTTAGCGAGGCAAAGGCGATCAGACCGAAGCCGTCGATCATCGGATCGCGCCCGGGCGTGCGCTCGGCGAGCCCGACGCCAAGTGCGGTGACCAGGGGCACGGTCACCGTCGACGTCGTCACGCCACCACAGTCGAAGGCGATCGGAATGATGAAGCGCGGCGCGATCTTGGTCATCGCAATCACCAGCAGGTAACCGGGGATCAGCCAGTAGGCAATCGGCGTCCCATCGACGATGCGCGCGCAGCCGATGACCAGGCCGACGCCGACGCCGATGGAAACCAGCGAGCGCAGCCAGAAACCCTTCAACTGGCCGAGGCTGACTTCGTCGGCCTTGATCGATAGCGCAATCAACGCCGGCTCGGCCATGGTCGTCGCAAAGCCGATCAGGAAACCGTAGAGATAGAGCACCCACATCGCCGCGCCGTCCTGCATCAGGCCGCTGGTCATTTCGTCGCCGAGCGGGAAGAGGCCAATCTGCAGGCCTTCGTCGAACAGATACAGGCCTACGGCAACGAAGAGCATGCCGACTGCCAGCCCCTTGGGGTCGGCGAGCGGCCGGCGCAGGACGACGAAGCTCGAGAAGAGAACGACGGCGATGATCGGCAGCAGGTTCTTGACCATGTTCAGGAAACTGAGGAGCATCGCCATGGCACCCAGATGGTGCTCATCGTCGCTCGGCATCATGATCACCGCCGTGCCATGTTCGGCGGGAACAAAGAACATGATGCCGTAGAGCTGGATGATGATCATTGGCGCGAGGGCGCCGAAGGCGATCAGGCCGAAGCCGTCGAGCATCGGATTGCGGCCGCGGATGGTCGCCGCCAGGCCGACGCCCATGGCCGTCAGCAGCGGTGCCGTGACCGTGGAAGCGACGACGCCGCCCGAATCGAAGGCCAGGCCGACCAGTTCCGGAGGGGATAGCGCCGTCAGACCAACGACGATCAGGTATCCGGGAATAAGGTACAGCGCGATCGGATGCCCGAGGACGATGCGCCAGACGCCAATCATGATCGCCAGGCCAACAGCCAGCGCCGCTACCATGCGCAGGGTCAGTGCCCCCATGCTGCCGCCGGAAACGGCCTCGGCCTTGTAGGCTACGGCCATCAGCGCCGGCTCGGCAGCCACCGAGGCGAAGCTGATGCAAAAGGCAAAGGCCATCAGCCACAGAAATGAGCCGCGGCGGGCAAAATCGAAGGCCATCGTCTCGCCGGCCGGGAAGATCGCCGCGTCCAGCCCCTTGACGAACAGCGCCAGGCCGATGAGGACAGCGGCAAATCCGCCCACCAGCGCGCCCAGGCTCTCCGGCATGCGCTGGATGAAGAAGGCCTGGAAAATGGCGACGACGATCAGCGTTGGTGCAAGATCCCTCCCGGCGTCCTGGAGGAGTTCCCGGATCAGGCGTGTCAGCGACCCCATGCGCGGGCTAGATCCCGGCGCCGGCCGGTAGCGGGCGGCACGACAGGTTTGCGGGGCGTTGGCGCAGTCGGGTCATCGGCTCACGGAGAAAAGGAGGTGGCGGGCCAGCGTTGGCATCGGGCCAAATCATGCCGCAGATCGCTACGCACAGCAAGCTGGCGGCATGAAAAGACGAACGCTGCCGGCCAAATCACATTCCTTGGGGCAAATCGCCCGCGCCGAAAAACTCGACCCATCTGGCATGCAGGCGACGGGCCGTGCGGCGAGCACGCTGGTCGACCCGCAAACTTCATGGCATGCGGAAGTATCCGTGCGCCTCGGCTTGGCTGGCGAACACATGCGCCGGCACCTGCCGCTTTTCAAGCTCCTCGGCCAGCTTGATGCGCAGGAAGGTGCTCGACGTGTAGCGGGTGACGTCGTGGTAATGACGATCCATCAGGCCCTTGACCATGTTGACGTAGTCGTCGACCAGTTCCGGAACGATCGAGAAGCGGTCGTAGTTGACGATCGCGTTGACCTTGTGGCCGAGCGGCGCCAAACGCTCTTCGACCGCTTGCCGAATGTGCTCGACGTCCGCCGCGCTCCGCACGCTCAAACCGGCAAAGTCGATGAAGAACAGATTCTTCTCTTTGTCGTACGAAAGGCGCTCGCTCATCGGCATGGCCAGCAGGTCCGGACGAATACCCATGGGCTGGTCAGCGAAGATGCGTGCGTCCATCAGCACGGGCGCGGAGTGCATCACCGGCACGAAGTCCATGCGTTCGAGGATGTCCTTGTGCAGATCTACGCCGGGAGCGATTTCGACCAGTTCGAGCCCTTCGGCACAGAGCCGGAAAACGCAGCGCTCGGTGACGTAGAGCACCGTCTTGCCCCATTTCACCGCCTGCTCGCCGCTGAAGGTACGGTGCTCGACGGCGGCGACGAACTTCGTCGCCTTGCCGTCTTCGAGAATGCGCAGCTTGCCGTCTTCGACGGCGACCTGAAGGTTCCCGGCAGTGAAGGTACCGACGAAAACGACCTTCTTGGCATTCTGCGAGATATTGATGAAGCCGCCCGCGCCGGCCAGACGCGGGCCGAACTTGGAAACGTTCAGGTTACCCTCGCGGTCGGCCTGCGCCAGACCGAGGAACGCAAGGTCGATGCCGCCGCCATCGTAGAAATCGAACTGGCTGGGCTGGTCGATGATCGCCTGGGCATTGGTCGCCGCGCCGAAACTGAGCCCGCCGGCCGGAATGCCGCCGATGACACCCGGCTCGGCGGTCAGCGTCAGCAGGTCGATGATCTGCTCCTCGGCGGCGACATTGGCCACCCCTTCCGGCATGCCGATACCCAGATTCACCACCGCGTTGGTGCGCAACTCGAGGGCCGCACGCCGGGCGATGATCTTGCGCTCGCTCATCGGCATCGCTTCGATGGCCGACATCGGCACCTTGATCTCGCCGGCGAAGGCCGGGCTGTACTGCTCGACGAAGGTCTGCATGTGGTATTCGGGTTTTTCGGCGACCACCACGCAGTCAACCAGGATGCCGGGAATCTTGACCTGGCGCGGGTTCAGCGTGCCGCGTTCGGCGATGCGCTCGACCTGCACGATGACCATCCCTCCCGAGTTCCTGGCGGCCATGGCAATCGCCTGTGCTTCGAGGGTCAGCGCCTCGCGTTCCATGCTCACGTTGCCGTCGGCGTCGGCGGTCGTGCCGCGAATGATGCCCACGTGGATCGGGAAGCACTTGTAGAAAAGGTACTCCTCGCCGTCGATTTCCATCAGCCGCACGAGTTCGACGGTCGTCTTTTCGTTCAGCTTGCCGCCACCAAAACGCGGATCGACGAAAGTTCCGAGTCCAACGCGGGTGATCGTTCCCGGCTTGCCCGCGGCGATGTCACGGAACATGTGCGTGATCACTCCCTGCGGCAGGTTGTAAGCCTCGATACGATTGGCCACCGCCAGTTGCTGCATCTTGGGAACCAGCCCCCAGTGGCCACCGACGACGCGCCTGAGCAAACCATCGTGCCCGAGGTGATTGAGACCGCGCTCCTTGCCGTCGCCCTGTCCGGCGGCATAAACCAGCGTCAGGTCGCGCGGGCTGCCGAGGCCGGAAGGATCAGCCTCGGCCGCATCGAGAAAGCGCTGTTCGAGAGCCACCGCGATATTCTCGGCAAAACCGATGCCGACGAAGCCGCTGGTGGCGATGGTGTCGCCGTCGTTGATCAGGCGCACCGCGGCGCTGGCCGAAACCACCTTGCCGGTATCGGAAACCCGCAGCGAAGCGGCCATGGGGTGACGGTCAAGCGACATGCTTGTCTCCTTTACGGGATGAGGACGGCCGGCGATCAAATGAATGCCGGCGGGCAGGTGGCGATGATAAGGCACGCGGCAGCGGACAAAGGTCACCGCGCCCCTCTTTTTCAGTGCTTCGTTGACCGCCGGCCGTCACCCTGGCCGCGGCCCTGCCCATGCTATACGCGCCAGCGTCGACACGCCCCGGCCAAACCAAGCAGGCCGATGGCAACCAGAGCCATCGTCCCCGGCTCGGGCACGTTCAAGGCGATCGGGGGCACAGGAGCCGTCCCGGGCCGGGGCACGTCCAAGGCGATCTGGAATATCCGCAGGTCGCCATCGAAGGACATGTAGATCGATCCATCCCGGTAGGCAAGGCCGTCCGGATCAGGCATGTGCCGGGGACTCTCCGAAGGAACCACCTGGACAGAATAGACTTCATTGGTCAGGCCAAAATAGTCGCTGCTGTCGCCCAGGAAAAGATCGGCCAGGTCGATCGACTCGGTAATGCGCTCGAGGGCGAGATCGAAGATGTGTAACTGGTGGGTGCTGTAGTCGCCGACCAGCAGGCGATGGTCGTCGAGCGCCTCAAGCCCGAGAGCATAGGCGCCAAGGGAGAACTGCCTGCCGAGCAGGGCTCTGAGCGGATCAAACTCGACAATCCTGCCGCTGCCCCCACAGCTGACGTAAACCTGTCCATTGACTGACGCAGCACCTTCCACACCATCACAGAGCGCCGGCGGCAGCGAGAAACTCCAGTCTGGCAGTTGTGGCGTACTGAGCGTTGGCGTGAACGCCCAGATTACGTCATTCAGAGCAAAGCCACGCGCCCTCACGGCGCGGAAATTCTCGCCGACGATCAGTTGCGCACCGGCAGCGCCGAGGGCAACGGGATTGGCGACCGGAATGCCGAAGACCGACACGTGATTATCGGCAATCACTTCGGCCACCGTATTGCTGGCCAGGTCGAGCCGCCACAACTCCCTTCTGGCGTCCGTTGGATTGGGCGCGATCGACGCCCAGAGACTTCCGTCGCTGGTGAACGCCAGGCCCTCGAACTCATGGACCAGGGACGGAAACTCCCTTTGCGGAGAAGGCAAGCCACTGACCAGATAGCGGTAGTCATGGATCGCGGTCAGCACAGCCGCCTGCGCGGCGCTTGCGACAGTCAGCAGCCCGAGCCCAAACAGCAAGCCGCTGCGACCGATCCGAAACGTCTCTCCTATTGCTGCCGTCCCCTCTGCGAATCGCCACATATCCCCTCTCCTCATCGCCACCAACGTCAATGGAAAAAGCAAGCCTGCGAACCCGTGACGGCCGCCGAGAAGCCGACGCTCGCCACCACTACCCCAGCGCAGGACAGGGCCTTGCCGTTGCCAAGCTGCGGCTGCAGCGCGCCAAGCCCTTGTAATGACACAGAAACAGTATAGACCAGCGACCACGACGACGCCGGAACTCCGCAGCGCGCGTCCCCCGCCCACTTGCTGCCGTCCCGTCGCTCAGACGGGCATCTCGGGAAGCAGCGGCCCCAGTTCCTCTTCACGCCCGACGTCGCGCACCAGCCTGGCGGCGAGCCTGGCGTCAAAATCGACCAGGCGTCCGACGACCTCCTCGACCTGTTGCGGACGCGCCGCGCGATGACAGGCCATTCCCCACAGATAGTAAGCCTCGCCGTGCATGGGTTGCAGTTCGACCGAACGTGCAAATGCCTCCGCTGCAGCAGCGTGTTCGCCAAGACGAGCGTGCGCCAGACCCATCCCGTACCAGGCCCGGTCGATCCCCGGTTTGCGGCGAACCGCCTCGGCAAAGGCGGCAATCGCCGCGCGCGGATCGCCGGCCTGCTCGCAGACAAAACCATGGTTGTAATGCATCTCGGCGTCTTCGGGCGCCAGACGCAGGCATTCGACAAACCATTCCCCGGCGAGCGCGTAACGCGCCCTCTCGGCCGCGATGCACGCCAGATGGTGCGCCGACGACAGGTCGTCTGGCCGCAGGCGATGGGCGATCAGATACTCGGCAAACGCCTTTTCGTCGCGCCCGAAGAAGCGCCACAGCCGGGCGCGGGCATAATGTCGCCAATACTCGAAATTCATCTGCACACGCCACCGCAGCAAGGCCGAGAAGATAACGCCAAGATACCATGAGCCATCCCGATCTGTTCGTCGTATCCATATTGCGTGCGCTGGTCGAAGTCGCCCTGCTCTCACTGCTCGGACAAGGCGCCGTCGGCCTGCTCTCCGGCGCCAGACGCGCCGGCAATCCGATCTATCGGCTTTTCCAGGTGGTCACCCGGCCGGTCGTCCGCCTGGTTCGCTGGCTGACGCCGAAGGTGGTTGTCGACCGCCACGTCCCCGTCGTCGCCTTCTTCCTGATGTTCTGGCTGTGGATCGTGCTCGCCTACGTCAAGCGGGTCCTGTGCGAACTGCACGGACTGGCCGGCTGCTGAGGCCGGTGAGTCTCGCCAGAGCCGCCTGCGTGGTCGTGAAAAAAAGCCACGGAAGATTGCCGGGTTCGCGCCACGAGCGAGCGCGCCAACCCGCTACTCCCACACCGGCTGACTGAACCGCAGCCGCATGTCGTCGGGAATCGGCTCGACCTTCAGGCGGTTGTATTGATCCGCAATGCGCTGGTAGCTGCCATCGGCCTTCACCTCCTCAAGGGCCTTCCGCCATTTCTGCACTTCGGCATCGGGCAGGTCTTTCGATCCGGCGAGATAGATCTCGCTCTGGCGCACGATCTCGCCGAAGTTGAGCGCCTCGAGGTTGGCGCCGACTTCGCGCATGCCGTAGATGACCATCAGCCGCGGCGCGAGCCAGGCATCGATCCGCCGTTGCTGCATCAGGCGCGCGTTCATCCACTCCTCGCGATGGGGCCGGATGCGCTTGAAACCTCGTTCCTCGAGCAGTGCCTCGGCGCCAGAGTTGCTGAGCACGCCGATCGGGCGATCCTTGACCTTGTCCAGGCCCGACACATCGATGCCGGCGCCGCCGACAACGACCAGATCGTCGGTGTAGATCTTCGCCAGCCAGCTGTACTTGGCTTCCCGCTCGGGACTGCGGGTCAGGGCGAGTATGCCGATGTTCGGCTGGGTTTGAGCGATCCGCTGCGCCGCGTCCCAGGGCATGAACTCGATGACGCCGCTGTGGCCGGCGCGCTTGGCCATTTCGCTCACCAGCTCAAAAACGAAGCCTTGCTTGACGCCAGGCGTCTCGGTAACGCTGACTGGCGGGATCTGGAAAGTGTAGGGCGGAAGCTCCGCAGCCAGCAAACGCAGTTCGTCCGCCCTCGCCTGCGCCCGCGCGCCGGAGTGCGGCGCCAGGGCAAGCGAGGCGGCAAGGAAAGCGAAAAGAATACGCACCAGCGTTCTCCTCAGAAAGTGCCGAACATGCCGTTGAGAACGATTACCAGCAGCATCGCCACCAGCGGGAAAGCCACCGCGACCATGAAGATGTCGAAGTACGACTGCTTGTGATTCAACCGGCAAATAGCCAGCAGGGTGATCACGGCACCGTTGTGTGGCAGCGCGTCGAGGCCTCCCGAAGCGAGCGCGGCAACGCGGTGCAGGATTTGCGGCGTGATGCCTGCCGCCTGCGCCAGCTCGAGGTAGGTCTGCCCGACAGCCTGCAACGCAATGCTCATGCCACCGGAAGCCGATCCGGTAATGCCGGCAAGGACGTTGACCACGATCGCCAGCCCAATAACCGGGTTGTCGGTGAGCGCCATCAGCCAGTCCCTGATGATTATGAACGATGCCAGGCTGGCGATCACCCCGCCGTAGGCGACCTCGGAACCGACGTTGAGAATCGGCAGCATCGAACCGAGCGCGCCATCGGTCAGTGATTGGCGAACGTTGCGGAAACGCTTCCAGGTCAGAGCAATCAGCACCACGCAGGCGATCAGCATCGCCAGAATGATCGCCCAGGTACCGCCGACAGCGGAGACCGTCGTCTTGCCGTATTTGGGCAGCGCCAGGTAGTCGGTGTCCATCGCCGGGATGATGTACTTGCTGAAAATGAAGTTGAGCACCAGGACCAGAAGAACCGGGATGACCGCCACCGTGAATGACGGCATGTCACCGGCGGGCATCGACGCTGGGTCGCCCGCGACGGCGGCCGGCTCGTCGTCACCGTAACCTTCGCCGGCATTGCGCGCGCGCCGCGCACGCATCATCAGCCAGGCACTGCCGCAACCGAACATCACCAGCCCGGCGATGATGCCCAAACCCGGCGCGGCGAAGGCGTCGGTATGGAAATACGGCATCGGGATGGCGTTCTGGATCGCCGGAGAACCTGGCAATGCCGACATTGTGAAGGTGAACGAGCCGAGCGCTATGGCCGCCGGGATCAGTCGTTTCGGCAGGTTGCCTTCACGGAACATCTGGATGGCGACCGGGAAAACCGCGAAAGCGACGACGAAAAGCGAGACGCCGCCATAGGTGAGGACGCCGCAGGCGAGAATGATGGCGATGATCGCGCGTTCCTTGCCGGTCCACTCGACGATCTTGTGGGCGATGGTCCGTGCGCAACCGGAGTCGTCCATCAGCTTGCCGAAGACCGCACCGAGCAGGAACAGCGGGAAGAACTTGATCAGGTAATTGCCCAGTGCGGGCATGAAGACCTGCGTGTAGGTGGCGATGATCGGCGCATCGAGCCCGCCGAAGAGCAGTCCGACCATGGCGCAGATGGGCGCAATGATGATCACGTTCCAGCCGCGATAGGCGAGAGCGATCAGCAGCACCAGTGATAGTACAATTCCCAGGATACCGAACACAGGCACCTCCGTAGTGTGATTATTGAACGCCATCGCGCTGCGAGGCGCAGTATCTACCTGTTTCTCGCGCCCGGTCAATCGCAAGTTTAGCCAACTAAAATATTGAACCTTAATGGTTCCGACATGTCGAGCTGGCCCTGAGAATTGAGGCTTCGACCCTTACCGGCACTGGCATTGTGGTGGATATCACTCGTCTTCGCCTTTACGAATCTGGCAACATAACTGACACAATAATGCTGTTCGGAAGTCTGCAAGCCGCTTCCAGCCCCCGACCGGCGCGGCCGTTGCGTTGCGCGAAGGCTTGCGCCAACATAGCCACCCACAGCTTCTGAAACGCGACATGCGGTAGCACGCCGATCACCTTCCACAACGCCCTTCCGCCCCATGTTCCCGACCGAATTCACCCTCGCCCTGCGCCCGCACCCCGCCACTCCCGCCTCCGTCGTGCGCAGCATCGACGTGCACGCCGCACTGCGCACCGACGGACATCTCGAACTGGCGTGGTGCCTGCGCGGCGACATGGTGCGCTTGCTGATTCCGGAGCCGCGCACGCCGGACTGCGCCGACGGCCTGTGGGAACACACCTGCTTCGAGGCTTTCGTCGGCGTCGCGGGCGATTCCGCCTACCGCGAGTTCAACTTCTCGCCATCCGGTCAATGGGCAAGCTATGCCTTCTCGGGCTACCGGCAGCGAGACGAAGCGGTCCGCTGCTTCAGCGCACCCCAGATCGTCGCCAGACGGTTCGCCGGCCGGCTCGAAATCGAGGCCGTCGTTGCGCCCGAGGATCTGCCGCCGATGGCGGCCGCAGCGACGCTGGAGGTGGGTCTGGCGGCAGTCGTCGAAGCCGCCGACACCGTCGATGGCTGCCACAGCTACTGGGCGCTGCGCCACCCCGCGCCCTTGCCCGACTTTCACCGCCGCGACGGTTTCGCCCTCGAACTGCCGCCGCGGTCGTCTTCGTCCCCGTCGTCTCCTGCCTGAAGGAAAGTCGCATGCCCGCCATCGAGTTCGGACTCGACCGCCTGCTCAAGGAGGCACAGCTGCGCAAGCCGCTGCTCGGCCGCCGTGTCGCACTCGTCGCCCACCCGGCGTCGGTCAGCGCCGACCTGACACACGCCCTAGACGCCCTGGCCACGCTGCCCGGCCTGCGGCTGAGCGCGGCCTTCGGGCCGCAACACGGGCTGCGCGGCGACAAGCAGGACAACATGGTCGAATCGCCCGACTTCGTCGACCCGGAGCACGGCATCCCGGTGTTCAGCCTCTACGGCGACGTGCGCCGTCCGACGCCGGCGATGATGGGCAGCTTCGACGTCCTGCTGATCGACCTGCAGGACCTTGGCTGCCGCATCTACACCTTCATCACCACCCTGCGCTACCTGCTCGAAGCCGCGGCCGAGCACGGCAAGGAGGTGTGGATACTCGACCGCCCGAACCCGGCCGGCCGCCCGCTGGAGGGATTGCTGCTGCGCCCGGGCTGGGAAAGCTTTGTCGGCGCCGGACCGCTGCCGATGCGCCACGGCCTGACGATGGGCGAGCTGGCGAGCTGGTTCATCGCCACGCTTGACCTCGACGTCGACTGCACGGTCATCGCCATGCACGGCTGGGCACCCGCCGCGGCGCCCGGCTACGGTTGGCCAGGCGACCAGCGCAGCTGGATCAACCCCAGCCCGAACGCGCCGAACGTGTCGATGGCGCGCTGCTACGCCGGCACGGTCATGCTCGAAGGCACGACACTCTCCGAAGGGCGCGGAACGACGCGCCCACTGGAGCTTTTTGGCGCGCCCGACATCGACGCCGGCCAGCTGCTGAGGACCATGAACGCACTGGCGCCGGACTGGCTGCTCGGCTGCCGGCTGCGCGCCTGCTGGTTCGAACCGACCTTCCACAAGCACGCCGGCAGGCTCTGCCAGGGAATACAGATTCACGTCGACAACGCCCACTACCAGCACGCCTGGTTCCGCCCGTGGCGCCTGCAGAGCCTGGCCTTCAAGGCGCTGCGCCAGGTGCAGCCGGACTACCCCCTGTGGCGCGATTTCGCCTACGAATACGAACACCAGCGCCTGGCCATCGACCTGATCAACGGCTCGCCGCTGCTGCGTGAGTGGGTCGACGACCCGGCGGCAACCCCGGCCGACCTCGACGCGCTGACCCGCGCCGACGAAGACGCCTGGGAAGACGCGCGCAAGGCCTTCCTGCTCTACTGATGCCGGCCGCTGGCGCACCGCCCGATGCGTCGCCGCAGCGCCGTATCGCCCATCTCGACATGGACGCCTTCTATGCCTCCGTAGAGTTGCTGCGCTACCCGGAGTTGCGCGGCCTGCCGGTGGTCATCGGCGGCAGTCGTGCGCAGCAGCCGCTGCTGCTCGCCGACGGCGAGCGGCGTTTTGCGCGCCTGCGCGACTACGCCGGCCGCGGCGTGATCACCACCGCCACCTACGAAGCGCGTGCCCTGGGCGTTTTTTCGGCGATGGGAATCATGAAGGCAGCCAGACTGGCACCCGAGGCAATCCTCCTGGCGGTCGATTTTCCCGCCTACCGGCACTACTCGCGCCTCTTCAAGGCCGCCGTCGCGCAGGTCGCGCCACAGATCGAAGACCGTGGCATCGACGAAATCTACATCGACCTGAGCGCGCTCGCCGAAGACACGCGCGCCCTCGCGCAGCGCATCAAGGACGCCGTACGCGCCGCTACCGGGCTGTCGTGCTCGATCTGCGTCGCCGCCAACAAGCTGCTCGCCAAGATCGGCTCCGATCTCGACAAGCCGGACGGATTGACGCTGCTCGACGCGGAGGACCTCGGACAGCGCATCTGGCCACTGCCCGCGCGCAAGATCAACGGCATCGGCCCGAAAGCCAGCGCGCGGCTGGCGACGCTGGGCATCCACTGCATCGGCGATCTGGCGCAGGCCGACGCCACCTTCCTGCAGCAGCACTTCGGCCGCAGCTACGGCCGCTGGCTGCTTGCCGCCGCGCACGGCATCGACGAACGACCGCTGAGCACCTCGTCCGAGCCGAAATCGATCAGCCGCGAAACGACCTTCGAACGCGACCTTCATCCGCGCGCCGATCGCCAGACGCTGAGCGGAATTTTCACCGCGCTATGCACACAGGTCGCCGAGGACCTGCGCCGCAAGGACTACCAGGGGCGGACGATCGGCGTCAAGCTGCGTTTCGCCGACTTCCAGACCGTCACCCGAGATCTGACGCTGCCCGCCGCCATCGACGACGCGCAGGCGATCCGCCGCGCCGCCGGCGAATGCCTGCGCCGCGTGCCGCTCGACCGCAGGCTGCGCCTGCTCGGGGTACGGGTCAGTGCGCTGTCGGCGCGCCGTACAGCCGAGGATCGTGCGCCAGCGCGGCAGCAAGAGCTGCTGTTCGCCGACTCGGTCGAGACGCCGATCGACTGATCCGAGCATTTGTCGCACCGCCGCGCACCCGACACACTCCGCGGCCCGAAGCTGAGTGCCGTCAACTCAGCGCTTGAGTGTTTGCTCACGAAGCGGCGGCAGCCTCGGTCACTGGTCGCCCGCGCTGCCTGGGATCCGAGAAATCGATAGCGATCACCTCCAGCGCATCAACCTCTTCGGGTAACTTCGTCTGCAGGGCCGCTGCGTGTGCCACGACGCGTCTCACCAACTCGTCAAAACCGATCAGGTCACCGCTGTCCGGCTCTTTCCATTGTCGCAGGGGATCGGTATTGCCGAGCACATATATCCCGTAGCGAACACTGGCCGGGCGCAAGTACTGGCCCACCAGCTCTTGGCTTGGTCACCATAGACTCCCCAAAAGGGTTCGTTTGTTCAAGTTCTCCGAGGGGGGTCACCTGCTCGTTCATGCGCGACGCGGCTCAATCAGGACAGAGCAGACGGACGATGGCTCGCCAGCCAGCTTCGCAACAGATCCTGAAGCGCGCGAGCCGTGGCCAGCAGGTCATCAGCCTCGCCGGCGCTGGCTTCGGCCATGCCTCCGTATTCGGACGCGTTGCGCCGGGTATGGTAGCGATCGAGGGTGATCCAGATTTGCGGCGGGGCTTTGACGGTGATCGCCAGGGTCTGGAAAACCACGGCTCGATGGCCACGCCCGCTATCGGGGCGGTAGCCGCTGGCGCGCAAGGCAGCGAAAGCCAGAGCGTGTGCCGCATCGCAGGCAAGCATGAAACGGCCCGGCGGACTCAGCGAGGGAATGCCCGCGTCGGCCAGGTAGATGGCAGCCTTGCGCAGAGCAGTGGCGATTTCGTCGTCGGAAGGGGGTTCCAGTTTGAGCTGGCCGATACGCACGAGGTTTTCAAGAGCACTCACGACGCCACAGTCGGGTCAAGCGCGCCCCAAAGCGTAATCAGCTCACCCGCCAGGACGTTCTTCAAGAAGTAGTCGTCATTCTGACGCTTGCGCCGGTACTCCTCGACGCTCATCAGCGTCGGCGATATTCGCATGCCAAGCGCTTCTTCTGCCGCGTGCAGGGGAACGGCCAGTTCGGAGAGGCGCACTTCGCCGATAAGCAGCAGATCGACGTCGCTGTCGGCGCGCTGTTCTCCTCTGGCTACCGAACCAAAAACGATCGCGCACTGAATGCGGCTCGCGACCGGCTCGAGACAAGCGCGCAGTCGGTCGGCAATTCCAAAGGACTTGCCGACCAGGCCGACGAGTTCCGGATACACCGCCGCGTCTGGATTGGCGCGATAGAAAACGAGGTTTCCGCGCGGCTCGCGGAGAATCAGTCCGGCGCCGGTCAGGCGCTCCAGGTCCTTGTGGACCTGGCTACCGCCAGTCCCCACGCGTCGGACGATTTCGCGCGTGTAGAAAGAGTTTCCCGGCTGCCCGAAGAGCAGCGCCAGCACCCCGCTCAGCGTTCGGCTGAACAAGGCATTGGAAACTCCGTTGTTGGCAAGGTTTGACATGGGCGGCATAGACCTGAAAACAGGTCGATCGTACCTCATTCAGGTTCATTACGAAATACTCGCGGCACCGACCGTAAGGAAAGCCAGCGAGCTGCCGGCGGTGAGCCGCGACTCGTCGGCGCGAAGCTCAGCGATTCACCGCGCCCATCATGTTCGCCGGGTAGCGCTCGCCGGCGGCGACGTTGATCGGGAAGGCCTCGTCGAGCGCAGCCAGATGCGCGGGCGTCAGGCGAACGGCGAGCGCGCCGACGTTGTCGTCAAGATACTTGCGCCGCTTGGTACCGGGGATCGGTACGATGTCGTCGCCCTGCGCAAGGACCCAGGCCAGCGCGAGCTGGGCCGGAGTACAGCCGATCTCCGCGGCCAGCGCCCGGACCCGGTCGACCAGCGCCAGATTGCGCGCGAAGTTCTCACCCTGGAAGCGCGGGCTCGAACGCCGGTAGTCGTCGGCGGCGAAATCCTCGGGTCGCTTGAGCGCACCGGTAAGAAAGCCCCTGCCGAGCGGGCTGTACGGAACCAGGCCGACGCCAAGCCGCCGGCACGCCGCCAGCACCTCCGCCTCGGGGTCACGCGACCACAAGGAATACTCGCTCTGCAAGGCAGTGACGGGGTGCACCCGGCAGGCGCGTTCGAGCGTGCTGGCGGACGCTTCGGACAGGCCGAGGTAGCGCACCTTGCCGGCGTGGACGAGTTCGGAAAGCGCGCCGACCGTTTCCTCGATCGGCACCCTGGGGTCGACCCGATGCTGGTAATAGAGATCGATGGTCGTCACACCGAGGCGCCGCAGACTGCCTTCGACCGCACTGCGCACGTACTCGGGGCGGCTGTCGAATCCGCGCACCGACGCATCGTTCGGGTCGCGCAGGATACCGAACTTGGTCGCCAGGAAGACCTCGTTTCGCCGCCCCTTGATCGCCCGCCCGACCAGTTCCTCGTTGGTATGCGGGCCGTAGATGTCGGAAGTGTCGAGAAAGTTGATGCCCAGGTCGAGTGCGTGGTGGATGGTGGCGATCGATTCGCCGTCATCGCGCCCGGCGTAGAAATCGCTCATGCCCATGCAACCCAGACCAAGCGCCGATACCTGCGGGCCGTCGCGGCCCAGTTGTCGCATTTTCATCGCAGTCTCCGGTACAAGGAAAAGCATAGGCTAGCACTTGCCACTCGCTCGTCAAGCGACGGTCTTCGCGCCGAGGACGCCGCCCCGCCCGCCGCGCAGCAGCGGCACATTCGACGGCGCAGCGCTGGTTGCGCTGACGCGTCCCGGCACTCGCTCAGTTTGCCGTCGACAAAGATTGTGCTGGCCGATCGGTTGAATCCGTCTATATTTAAGCCCCTCGATTCAGACAGTCGATCACTTGACAGCGACGCGCGGCCGCTGAGCCATGCCGAAGACTACTGGCTGAACCAGGGCGTTCGCGGCGTACCGGCAATGATCTGCAAGCGTCGCCACCTACTGACCGGTGCGCAAGGGGTCGAAAACTACAGGCGCATTCTGGAACAGTTGGCCGCGACGCAGGATCGAGCAAGCGCTTAACAAACATCAAGGAATTCAGGATCATGTCTGACACCAGCCAATACCAACCCCCGAGGGTCTGGACCTGGGACGCCGAAAATGGCGGGAAATGGGCCAAAACCAACCGTCCTATCGCCGGGCCCACGCACGAGGCCGCGCTACCGCGCGGCAGACATCCGTTGCAGCTCTATTCGATGGGCACGCCGAATGGCCAGAAGGTCACCATCCTACTCGAAGAGTTGCTGGCTCTCGGCGAAACGGGCGCGGAATACGACGCCCACCTGATCCGGATTGGCGACGGCGAGCAGTTCTCGACGGGTTTCGTCGAAATCAATCCAAACTCGAAAATCCCGGCGCTCCTGGATACCGAGACCGGCAGTCGAGTTTTCGAGTCCGGAGCGATCCTTCTCCATCTGGCCGAGAAATTCGGCCATTTCCTCCCCAGGGACGCCGCGGCGCGCACAGAGGTCATGAACTGGCTGTTCTGGCTGCAGGGCTCGGCACCCTATCTGGGCGGCGGGTTCGGGCACTTCTACGCCTACGCGCCCGAGAAATACGAGTACCCGATCAACCGTTTCACGATGGAGGTGAAACGCCAGATGGACGTGCTGGACCGCGAATTGGCCGGGCACCGTTATCTGGGCGGCGACGAATACTCCATCGCCGACATCGCCACCTGGCCCTGGTATGGCAACCTGGTGCTCGGCAAGGCCTATGGCGCGGGCGAGTTTCTGCAGGTCGAAAGCTACATCAACCTGCGCCGCTGGGCCGACGAGATCCTTGAGCGCCCCGCCGTCCAGCGCGGATGCAGGGTGAACCGCAACTGGGGCGAGCCTTCAGGGCAGCTGCACGAGCGCCATGACGCCTCGGATTTTGACCTCAAAACCCAAGGCGACCTGGCACGTGAACGCGACGGATTCCCGAGCTTATCCTCGCTGCCTCTCACAAAGTGATGTCAAGCGGGCGACCGCGGGTAACCGGGGACGGAGCGCGGATCCCGGAGGCTCCGGCGTATCCACGGTGCCGGCCAATGCCACCTCCAGCCGTTTCCCTCACTGCCCGCAAGGCGGCGAACTGCCGTCTCGCCCGCTCAGATTCGGATGCTGCCCCGTCGAATACACGATGCCGGTACTGGCATCGAACATGACGTCAAAGAATTCCTGCTGATTCCAGCTGTTGCAGAACAGCCATGACCAGGCGAGTTGATTGCTGCGCGCGTAGAACTGCGTCCATTGCGATCCCGAGGGACCCAGGATGCGCAGCACCTGATCCTTGGTCATTCCGCCCTGGACACGCGCAAAATGGGCGGCGTTCAGCACCTTGTCGATGCGCTGGAGTTTGCCATCCGGGCCGACAAAGGCCATGAAGGTCTGCGTGCCGGCCGGCCCGCGCGGGTAAGCCAGCTGCTCGCTTCCATCGGCATCCTTCCAGCTCATCGCCGGCTCGCCCATGGAAGCCACGACCTCGGAAAGCGTCGCCACACCCGGCTTGAGATTGCTGCCGCTGTAACCGGCGCAGGCGGCAAGCAACAGGACCGTGAAAACAAGGAGTCCGCGTCCCCCTACTGAAAATCTGCTGTCCATTTCGCCTCCATGTTCGAAAAAGGTTGAGGTCCGTTTCACGCGCCCACGGCACCGATGAAGGATAGAAAATTCAGAGTGCCTTGGGAAAGGATTTGTGACGCTGACAGCCACCATCAGCTCGCCGATTTTCGCTGATTTCTTTCCCGCCAGGGGTGACGATTCACCGTCGTGCCATCCGCACCATGGCGCAAGCGCTGCCCTGCCGTTAGCCTGCCCTTGCCGATCGACCGTCGCATCGGCGCGCTCAGTTGCGCGCCAGCGGCACGGCCATGTAACCGGCTGCTGTCCCCGTCAGCTCCCGCCACAACTCGCTGATCGGCACGCGGTTCTTGCTCGTCCGGTCGACCCACTCGGTGGGCGTCGCCGTGCCGGGGTGGAAGCGGACGCCCCAGATCGGCTCGAAGCCGTCTGTACGCAGCGAGTAGCGCGCGTCGCCGATGACGCTCGGGTCGGCGCTGGCGCGCGCCACCCAACCGGCGGAGAAATAGCTGAAGCGCGCGTAGTCGCGGCGGACACGTTCATCGGCGAGCGCCGGCGGCGGCAGATCCTTCTCCAGAAGAAGGTCGACCGTGCTGCCCTCCTTCCAGCGCGTCGCGGCGCGGCTCACCACGCGCAGCCGGTCGGTGTACAGCGTTTCGCCGGATTGATAGACCGATCGCCAGAGCAGCGGATTGCCGACAGTCGGGAACATTTCGGCACGGTCGAGCGGATGGCCGCGGGCGGCGGCGATGCGCACCTGCATCTCGAGCGCGCGCTCGCGCTGCCAGGCAGCCGTGCCGACGTAGGCAACGCTGAGCAGCAGCGCCACGGCCGCCGGAAATCGCGCGCCGCGGCGGACGGCGAAGATCAGCCCGACGAGCAGCATCAGGGTCAGCAGCGGGCCGATGGTGGTGATCCAGTGCCATGCAACGCGCAGCGGCGAGAACGGCCAGAGCAGGTGCGTTCCGTAGTTGGTACAGGCGTCGAGAACGGCATGGGTGGCGTAGCCGATGGTCGTCGCCGCGACGATTGGCCGCCAGTTCGGACGATGAGCCTGCCGCGCCAGCCACGGCAGGGCGGCGACGATGCCACCGACCGGAATGAACGCCAGGGCGTGCGTGAAGTGGCGATGGTATTGAATCGCCAGCAAGGGGTCTGCCGAACTCCGGATCAGGATGTCGGCATCGGGCAGCACGCCACCGACGGCGCCGAGCAGCCACGCCTGGC
The DNA here is from genome assembly GCF_907163205.1 of Candidatus Accumulibacter sp. ACC007. Classification (NCBI taxonomy): domain Bacteria; kingdom Pseudomonadati; phylum Pseudomonadota; class Betaproteobacteria; genus Candidatus Accumulibacter; species Candidatus Accumulibacter sp. ACC007. Next base: position 149,607 of record NZ_CAJQUD010000008.1, read on the forward strand.
GGCCAAGGCGCGGGCCAAGGGCGACCTGTGCGGCAGTGGCGCCGAGCAGAGCATGAGTCAAGGGATCCATTGGGCTTCCAGGGACGGGTTCGGGTGGCAGCAGCGGGAATAGACCCGGCAGGAGGAAATCGGTTGCAGGCAGAGACCTGCCGGGCAGCCGGCATTATCGCGCGAAGCGGCGCCCGGCTCCGACGAATCCGCCGCATCGGCGTCGCAGGGTCCTTCGCAGGGCCTTTTTTCGTCGGCGCGACGGGACGGCACCTTTCGCGCCGATCGATCCACCGCAGCATTGACAGGCATCTGCCCCTTGCCTATAATTCGGCCCTCCTCGGGGGTCGGTAGCTCAGTCGGTAGAGCACTGGACTTTTAATCCATTGGTCGTGAGTTCGAGCCTCACCCGACCCACCAAGAAAATCAAGCAGATAGCCCGGCTCACAAGGTCGGGCTTTTTGTCGTCTGGCGTTTGTGTAACCACCATGTAGCCAGATTAGGGTAATCCGAATCAATCCCGCCAAGCCCATTCCGCCGACGACAACACCCGGCGAGCCACCGGGCGCCTGATTGGTAAAGCCGCTACCGGTCGCTTGCCTTGAACTTCGCGGCCATGCTATACAGATGGGACAGGCCATTACGCGCACTGAAAGGATGGAAATTGAAAGCCGCTGCCGCCCTGTTGGTCTTGAGTGTTGCCATGTTGTCGACGGCCAACGGCCAGACATACTACAAATGCAAAACCCCGTCAGGCGGAACAGTTTTCTCCGATGCCCCTTGCTCCGGCGGGAATCGCGAAGAGCAAGTTTTCCAAGGGTCGGGGCAAGCCTACCCGAACCCTCGGGACGTCGCCAGGACACGGGATCGCGAAACCAGCATGCTCGATGCGAAAGTCGCCGAAGCATTGGCTACACGCGACTTCAGCAAAGCCAAGAGCTTGGCGGTTACCGAGAGGCAGTGGCAAATGATTTCTGACGCTGAGCGACAGTACGAGCGTAGAGACGACGAACTGCGAGCCGAATCGAGGCGTAGTCAGGAGTGTGAAAGAGCACAGTGGAGCTACGACCTCGCAGCAGGGTCCAATAGTTCGACTGGCGCGACAATCGGAGCGGCGAAGCGGCGAATGTATTCGGCGTGCGGGATGCGCGAGCCAGACACTACTACCACTATCATCAATAACAACCCGAGCCCCCGGAATTACCGGTACCGATAGCAACCCGGAGAGGAATGCCGGGGTGGCATGCCTGAGTCAGTGCTGCCGCGGGCACTCGCTGCCCGGCGGCGCCTTGTCAGTATGGACAAGCTTGCGGCCCCTGCGGCGCGGCGCCCCTACGACGTCGCTACCCTTGCCGACCGATCAATGCTCGTGGCGGTGATGGATATCGGGGAAGTGACGATGGCTGTGCGCCATCGGCAGGTGCCGGTGGTGATGACTGTGCGGCTCGTCGCCAGCCCAGCCGGGGTCATGTGGGTGCTGGTGATGCTCGTCGTGACGATGGCTGTGGGCGTGTTGCAAGTCGTGGTGAGTATGCTGATGGCCGTGCTGCTCGGTGAGGTGCAGCCAGACGCCGACGCCCATCAATGAGGAGGCGACCCAGAACACCGGCGAAGTGGACTCGCCAAGAAGGAGCAGCGCAACGGCGGCGCCGATGAAGGGTGCGGTCGAGAAGTAGGCGCCGGTACGCGCAGCGCCGAGGCCGCGCAGGGCGAGCACGAACATCACCAGACTCACCCCGTAGCCGAGCAGGCCGAGAGTCATCGCCGGGATCAGCGTCGCCACACCGGGTAGCGTCATCCCCAGAGCCAGCGCCAGCAGCGTGTTGACGCCGCCGGCGACGAGACCCTTGCTGCCGGCAATGAACAGGGCGTCGGACGCGGAGACGTGGCGCGTGAGATTGTTGTCGATCGCCCAGCACAGGCAGGCAGCGCTGATCGCCAGCGGGCCAAGCCAACTGTCCTGCCCGGTGTCGCCGGTCGGCCACGAGAGCAGCACGCCGCCGGCGACAATGGCCAGCATGCCGAGGACGATGCGCCGGTCGGCATTTTCCTTGAAGGCCAGCCAGGCGAGGAGCGCGGTGAGAACAGCTTCGAGATTCAACAGCAGCGACGCCGTCGCCCCGCTGGTGTGCACCAGCCCGTAGAGCAGGGCGACCGGTCCGAGGACGCCGCCGAAGAGCATGGCGCCGAGCAACCACGGCCATTCCGCGCGCGCCAGACCTGAAGGCTGCCAACGCCGATCGCGAATCAGCCGCGCCACACTCAGCCCGATACCGCTACCGAGGTAGAGCAGACCGGCAAGCAGGAGTGGCGGCACGTCGCCGACCAGCAGTTTGGCGACCGGCGTGCTGGCGCCGAACAGAACGGCGGCCAGCAAGGCGTAGAGGACAGAGCGGTTCATCGGCGTCGCCTCCTCACCGCGAGTCGACCTCGAGCACGTAGCCCATGCCACGCACGGTACGGATCAGCTTGGGCTCGAAGTCGTCGTCGACTTTCGCGCGCAGTCGGCGCACGGCGACATCGATGACGTTGGTGTCGCTGTCGAAGTTCATGTCCCAGACCTGCGAGGCGATCAGCGAGCGCGACAGGACTTCGCCGCGCCGGCGCAGCAGCAGTTCAAGGAGCGCAAACTCCTTCGCCGTAAGGTCGATGCGCCGCCCGCCGCGGCTGGCCCGGCGGCGGAGAAGGTCGAGCTGCAGGTCGGCGGCCTGCATCAGCTCCGCTTCCTTGCTCGACGTCCCGCGACGCAGCAGTGTGCGCACACGGGCAAGCAGTTCGGCAAAGGCAAAGGGCTTGACCAGGTAGTCGTCGGCGCCCAGCTCGAGGCCTTTCACCCGATCCTCGACGCGATCACGAGCCGTCAGAAACAAGACCGGTATGCCAATGCCGGCGCTGCGCATTCCCGCCAGCACCTGCCAGCCATCCAGGCTGGGCAGCATCACATCGAGGATTGCCAGATCGTACTCGTTCGTCTTGCCCAGATGCAGGCCATCGGCACCATCGCGCGCCAGGTCGACGACGAAGCCGGCTTCGCTCAAGCCCTGTCTCAGGTAATCACCGGTCTTGGGTTCGTCTTCGACGAGAAGAATCTTCATCGTGAAACCTGTGGGTCGCAAATCGGTGGATTGTGCGCTCAACTGCACGCCTTGAAATGCCTGGAGCAAAGAATTACGAAAATGTAATCTCGCTGTCAGCTTGCGGTACGCTTGCCCTGCGCAAAATGCCTACTTCCCAAGCGTTCACCATTCGCCTTTCCTTCGCCAACGCACGCTGGCCGCAAGCCGCTGCGGTCCCTGACCTCCTCTTCTGCCGCACCCCGGCCACCCAACGAGATCCTGCCATGACGCTGATTCGCCTCTTCTTCGCCCTTGTGCTGCTTTCCGCCACCGGCGCGTTCGCCCAGAGCGCCCCGCGCGTCGAGGTCTACAAGAACGCCGCCTGCAGCTGTTGTGGCGGCTGGGTCGACCACCTGCGCGAGAATGGCTTCGCCGTGACCACCCACGATATCGACGACGTGCCCGCCAATCGCAAGAAGCTGGGCATGCCGGAGGAACTGGGCTCGTGTCACACGGCGAAGGTCGACGGCTACGTGATCGAAGGCCACGTCCCGGCGGCGGACATCAAGCGCCTGCTCAAGGACAAGCCCAAAGCCCTCGGACTCGCGGTGCCGTCGATGCCGGCAGGATCGCCGGGAATGGAGAGCCCGCGCCCGGTTCCCTACGACACCCTGCTGGTTGAGCGCAACGGATCGACCAGCGTCTACGCGCGCCACTGAGGCACTGAGGCGGGGGTGACCTACGGCGCGGAGACGACCGAAGGTTTACGGGCATCTGCCCCATGCCAGGAGCTAGCCATGTCGCCAATCAGGACTCTCTTTCTCTCTCTCGCCAGCGTGGCTTTCCTCGTCGCCAGCGACAATTCGCTCGCCCACACCGACGAGGTTCTGGCGACCCAGAAGGCACCCAACGGCGGCGAGTTGCGCGTCGCCGGTCCCTATCACCTTGAACTGGTGGTCGCCACCGACAGCCGGGAGGTGCGCGAAAACCCGATCGTTCTGCATGTCTCGGACCATGACGGCGTCGCCATTCCGACCGCCGGAGCGAGGGCGACGGCAACGCTCCTGGCGGGCAAGATCAAGGCCACGGTGACCCTGGCTGCCGACGGTGGCAACCGCCTGAAAGGCTTCGCCAAGTACGCGTCGACACCGGGCATGAAGGTCGTCGTGACGCTCACGCTGCCCGGCCAGCCAGCCGAGCAGGCGCGCTTTACGCCACTGGCAACGAGCAGGTAGCCATGCAATGCCGGGGCCAGCTGTAAGCAGGCGCACGCGCGCTCCTCGGTCTGATCGCGTGGCTGATCCGACCCCTGACGAAGGCGCGCAGACGACCGTCACCCGGTGACGGGAAGCGCGCCGCCTGGCTCGCTGAACACGGAAGGGACGTTGAAGCCATCGGAAGAAGAAATGTCTGCGGCAAAAAAACGTCTACTATGGGACGAGGCGCTGCGCGTTTCACCAGGAGAATGCCCGATCGTCACCGCGCGCCCGGCGAGGCATTCAGCAGAAGGAGAACGCAATGGTGAACAGCAAGAAACCACCAACGTGGAGCGACGTCAAAGCCACCCTGAAGGATTTCGACCGTGCCGACCTGCTGGGTCTGATCGAGGATCTGTACGCCGCCAGAAAGGACAATCAGACTTTCATGCACTCCCGTTTCGGGCTCGGGAGCGATGCCCTGAAACCGTACAAGACGATCATCGATCGCTGGCTGTGGCCGGACGTATTCGGCAACCAGAGCTATTCGGTCGCCAACGCGCAGAAACCGCTTGCCGATTACCAGCGGGTGGTTGGCGACCCCGAGGGTCTGGCCGAACTGATGATCTTCTACTGCCGGCACGCCGTCGGTTTCAGCACCGAAGTTGGCGTTGCCGACCAGGAGTATTTCGACGCCCTGGTGCGCATGTTCGAGCAGGCGCTGACCACCGTCATGACCTTGCCGGAAGCCAAGCGCGAGCACTTCCTCGTCGAGCTGGGCGAGATCAGGGCAACCGGGCGCAACCTGGGCTGGGGCGTTGGCAGTGGATTCAACGATGCCTGGGCACTGATCGGCCAGAAATTCGGCGAGTAGCAAGGCGTTCAGAACAAGGTCGTCGCCCTACCTGCTGCTACTGCGATGACCCATCCCTGCTCGGCCTATCCGGGCGTGTTCTGCTCGATCCGCTTGCTATGCCGGCTGAGGCTGCCACTCAGTTGGCCAACGATCTCCGACGCGGCATTGATGATCTGGCTTGAGCCGAAACCGGCGCGCGTCATCTCCTTGTAGAAAGACTTGGCAAGGATTCTGGCCACCTGGTCAGGATTGGCCACGGCACACTCCAGTGCACTGCCAATGTCCTTCTCGGCGAACTGCATCAGTGCCATCTGGGTGAAGCGCGACTTCAGGATGTTCTGCAGCTGCACCACCTGGATCGCCTTGCCGACGAACAGCGCGACGACGTCGAGCAGACTCAGGTCGTCCCTGGTAAAGCTACGCCCTTGCAGATGCCCGCTGATATTGATCACGCCGATGGTCTTGCCGTCGATGGCTATCGGCGAGGAAAGCAGACTCTTGCGCGGGTCACTGGCCCGCCGTGCCCACTGCGCAAACTCGGAGCGCTCGATGTCCTCGATCAGCAAAGCCTTGCCAGTGGCGACCACCCGCCCGGCAATTCCCTCGCCGGTGCGCGTGGTCTCCTTGTAGGCCGCGGCTGGCAGCGGACCGCAGCTGCCGCAGACGCGCAGGCACAGGTCGTTCATCTCGCCCGCCTCGTCTTCGGTCTCGGTGAGCAGCATCAGCGAGCAGTTCTCGGCGTTGAGCACGCGCGCGGCAATTGCTGCGAGTTGCTGCATGTTGTCGTCGAAGCTGCCTGCGTCCAGAAAACTGGCGAGATCCTGCAGCTTGATCAGCGAATTCTCTCTGTCACTCATGATGTTCCCCTGCGAATGCTGCCCATGCCGCAAAAATGCAACGGTGATCCGATTATAGGCGCGCGAACGGTGCGGCGATCAAGCTTTAGGGCGCGGCGGTGCCGCCCGGCGGGGCGAACATCGCGGCCGCTGCCGGCACCGGCGATGGCGGCGTCAAGGCCGGGGCGGGGGTCAGCGACCGGCCTCCCAGTGGCGGAATCGCGCCGCTGCCTCGGCCCGCCAGGCGGACGACAAACACCCATTGCGTATAGCGCGTCGCCTCCTCGAAAGCCTCGTTTTCCAGATCGAAGTCGGCGACCTTGATCGGTTTCGCGTTCGAAAGGCTATGCACGCCCATGATTCCGCCACCCGGCGCGGCGACCAGACCCCACTCGTTACTGCCGCTGATCGGGTCCGGATAGAGCCTTCGCAGGTGTCGGCGCACACCCGGATAGCGCGGGTCCCTGAGCAGGTCGGCGAGCGCACCCGGGTAGCGGCGGTCGCCGGCCGGGCTGCTGTTCAGGTAGCTGGCAATCGCCTTCCGATACGCGCCGCCAACGTCGAGAAGCCTCTCCTCGGCCTCCCGCCTTTGCACGATGCCGCCCAGGGTCAGCGTGGCGCTGGTGGCCAGCGCCAGGATGGCCACCAGGATCAGCAGCCCGAGGTAGGTGAAGCCGGCTTCGCAGTGGCCTCGGCAAGCGCGCGCCATCGCTACAGTTCGGCGAAGGGCTGGCCGTCCCGGGTGGCTCCGGCGGCCCCGCTTTTCAGATCATAGACCCGGCCCTCGACGCCGACCGAATCGGGCGCGATCAGCAACCAGGTGCGGGCACTGCCGGTGATCGGATCGTGGGGCAGCGAGCGCAGGTATTTCTCGCTGACCAGCTCGTCGAGGCTGTCCGGGTAGCGTCCCTTGTCAGCGTAGAACTTGTCGATCGTCTCGCGCACCAGATGCAGGTTTTCGCGCAGCACCGCCTCCTTCGAGACGTCTATGCTGTTGAAGTACCTTGGCACGGCCAGAGTGAGCAGCAGAGCGATGATCGACAGCACGACGAGCAGCTCGATCAGCGTGAAACCCTGCCCGCGCAGCCGCTGCCGGTGACGATTCACCATTGCCGGTAGGGCACGCCGTTCAAGCCGACGCCGCCGGATGTCGAGTACACGTCATACACGTCGTCGCCCTCGCGCGGGTTATCCGCTTCGCTGGCGTAAGCGCGTTTTCCCCAGCTGTCGGCCGGCGGCAGGCGGGTGTCCGTATGCAGCGGATCGCGGGGAATCCGCCGCAGGAAATAGATTTTTCGCCCCTTGGGGTCGCGCAGGTCGACCTCTCCCTCGAGCAGAATCTGCAGATTCGCCGGATAGCCACTGTTGCTCGTCACCGTCCGGATACGCCCTTCGTCCCCGGCCCGCTTGTAGTGGTCGATGGCCGCGCGCAGCTCGCGCAGCGCGAGTCTCAGCTCCTGTTCCTTGCCGCGCTGGATGGTGGTCTGCGCGACCGGCACGACGACCCCGGCGAGGACGGCGACGATGGCCAGGGTGATGAGCAGCTCGATCAGCGAAAAGCCAGCCCCGCGCAGCGCGCCTGTCGGCGGCGAAAAACGCGTTGGCGGTTGCCTGACAAGCCCGTTCATCGTCACTCACGGGGCGACAAGCAAGCGGTGCGCCGGCGGCAGCCTGGCGCTGATCGCCGATCCGCGCGAACCGACCGGGGCGACGGTAATCAGCTCGACGCGTGAATCGCCGGGCGCCAGCGCGCGGAAGTTGAGCGTGGCGACGACGTCCTGTGAGGTCGCGCCGCCGTCACCCGAACGGGTGCCGGTGATCAGGACCTGACCGGCAGGATCGACGCGATAGGTGAAGCTGGTCTCGCCGCCATTCTGCCTGAGGAAGCCCCCCTCGCTGACGTCGGCCACCTGCACCACGCGCGGATCGAAAGCGATCGCCAGCGGCAGGCTGACCACCGGTTGGTCCGCCTGCATGATCAGCTGCAGCGCGAAGCTGTCGCCGGCGGTGAGTTGCGTCGGACCCTGCCAGAGCAGCTGCGCCGCGCCGCCGGACTGGACGGCCGGCTGGGCCGCCGCCAGGGCGCCCTGTGCAGTGGCGGCCGACGCTGACTGAGCGCCGTTGCCGGCGGCCGTTTGCGCCAGGGGATTTCCCGGCGCTCCGCCGCGCGCACCGGCCGCGCCTGGAGGCTGACCCGGCAATCCCGGCGGCAATGCGCTGCGCGCCGCCGCGTCCGCGGGGGTAGCGAGTGCCGCTCCCTGAGCAGCCGGCCGGCCACGGAAGCTGGTTTCGGTGCCCCCGTCGAACTCGGCGAGATGGTTCGCCGCCCGCTGGATGTTGCGCAGCACCCGCGGCGTGATCGAGAGCACGATCTCGGTCTTGATTCCCTCGTCGTGATGCCCCCCGAACAGGCGACCGAGCACCGGAATGTCACCGAGGAAGGGCAGCTTGCTGGCCGTCCGGCGGTCCTCGTCGCTGATCAGTCCGGCGAGCAACTGGTTCTCGCCGTCCTTGAGACGCAGGACGCTGGTCGCCGTGCGCGTGCCGATCCGATAGGCGACGGTACCCGACTTGGTCTCCACCCGATCGACGATATTGCTCACCTCGAGGGTCACCTTGATGGCCACTTCGTTGTCGAGGTAGATCGTCGGTTCGATGTCCAGCTTGAGGCCGACATCGATGTAGGTGATCGACTCGGAGACAAAGCCGGTCGACGTGGCCGTCGAGGTGATGTTGGGCACGCGTTCGCCAATCAGGATCTTGGCTTTCTCGCGGTTGCGCGCGCGAATGCGCGGATTGGCCAGCAGATTGACGTCGGCGTCGGTCTGGTTGGCGCGGATCACGACCGGAGCGACGGCGGCGCCGATGGACGACGAGTTGAGATTGCGCAGGTCGTTCAAGGTCAGCGTACCGCCGCTCGTCGACGGCAGCGGAGTCAGCGCCAGCGCGTTCGGCCAGTTGACCCCCAGGTCGCGAAGTCGCGAACGCTTGACCTCGAGGATCTCCACTTCGAGCATCACTTCGGGCTCCGGCACATCCTGCAGGGCAACGAGCTTCTCGGCGAGGCGAATCGCTTCCGGGCTGTCGCGAATCATGAGCAGATTCAGCTTCTCGTCGACCACTACATCCTTGCTCTTGAGGATTGTCTTCAGCGTGGTGGCGACGGTCTTGGCGTCGGAATTGGCCAGATAGAAGGTCTTCACCGTCAGCGCCTGGTAGTCGCGCTGTTTCACCGCCGTGTTCGGGTAGATCAGGATCGAGTTGCCATCGAGGACACGCTGTTCGAGCTGGTTGGTGAGCAGCACCAGATTGATCGCCGCCTCGATGCTGCTGTTGCGCAGGAAAATGGTGACTTTCTGATCGGCGCGCAAGTCCTTGTCGAAAACGAAGTTGAGCCCCGAGGTGCGCGAAATCACTTCGAAAACGGTTTTCAGCGGCGTATCCCTGAACTCGATGGTGATCGGTTTCCGGTAGGCCGTTTCCAGCACCGACTCCTTGGCGACACGAGCGCCGCTCTCGTCAATGACGCGCAGCAGCTCCAGCGCGCGCTCGTGCCGGGGGTTGGTGGCGAGGATCTTGCGCAGGCTCGCGCGCGCCGCGGCAGCGTCGCTCCTGCTCCAGGCGGCCAGTGCTTCGCTGTACAGGATGTCGTGGCGACGCGACGCGTCCACCAACTGCAGCCCGACCAACGCCCGCTCGTTACCCGGCTGCAACGCCAGCGCGCGTCGAAAAGCGGCGCTGGCGGCGTCGTAACGCGCTTCCGCCAGGGCCCGTTCGCCGTTGTCGAGGCTGGCATTGACGTAGCGCTCCTGCGCCCGTACATAGGCAATGCGATACTCGGCGGAGCTTGGTTCGAGGGCGATCGCGTCCTGAATTCTGGCTAGCCCGGCGTCGACCTGTTCGGCCGCGAGCAGCTCCTGGCCCTCGGTGAACGCCGTCTGCGCAGCACAGCCTGCCAGCAGCAGCGCCGCAGCCACGCCCAGGCAGCCCCTCCACCTGCCGGCCGGTCTGCGCTGCTCCGACTTCTCCTTGCTCACGATGGCGATCCTCCGATGGAAATGGTCTGCGACTGCTTCAGCGGCAGGTAGATCAGGGTCAGCGTGGACGGGGTAATCGCCTTGACCCGGTAGTTCCTTTCGAGCGTCATCCCCTCGCGAACGATGAACACTTCCTCTCCGCGTCCGAGGTAGGCCTCCCACTGCCCGGCTTCGAATTTGTTGCCAAGGTACACGAAGGGCGGCGGCGGTGCCATTGGCGCGCGTGCTTTTTCAGACGTCGCCGGCGTGGGCGGTGGCGGCGGCCTCCAGCTCAGCGAGGGGAACAGATCGCGACTTTCGTGCGCCTCACCGACGCCGGGAATCAGTTGCTCGCGCGCAATCAGCGCCGCGATTTCGAGTTTTCCAGCGGCCTTTGCCGCGCGCTCGGTCGCGGGCGCACGTCGCGGCGAGGTCGGCGCGACGACCTCCACTGGCGACCTGTCCGGCGGCGTCTTGTCGCCGAACAGCGCCAGCCAGGCAGCGACCGGCAGCAGGGCGAAGAGCAGCAGGCGACGCGCGTTCATCGCCCCACCTCATTGACCACATCCGCCGCACTCACCGCTTCCGCCACATCCGCCGCATCCACACTCGCCGCTCCGAGGCGCTCGGGCGGCGTGGGCCGATGATGCCAAATGGTCAGGCGAACCTTCGCTTCGATCTCGTTGCGGCCGATTTCGTCGCGCTTGAATCCCAGTTCATTGACCGCGACGAAGGCCTGCGTCGCCAGTATTTCCTCGATCCAGCGGCGCACATCCGCGTAGCGCCCGCTCACCGGGACGGTCATCTGCAGGGTATCGACCTGCGCCTGCAGGTCGCGGCCACGCTGGTACTCGGCGCGCGTGCTCAGCAGCTGATGCCTGACTGCCGAATCGAGCACCGCCTGAATCGTCGCGAGGACCTGACGCTCTTCGGCGAGCACGTCCCGGAAAGCCTGGTAGTGGCGTTCCGACGCCGGTTCCGGCGCTTCCACGGGCGGCGCGCCTCCAGGCGCGGGCGCCTGCAAGGCACGCAGACTGTGCTGCTTCTCCGCCAGTTCGGCGTGCAGTGCGGGAACGAGTATTCCGGACACGAGCAGCAGCAAGCAGGCGGTCAGCGCCAGAAGCAGCCACCACGGCCCGTGCCGGTGCAAGGCGATCTCGGCACTCAGCCGCAGGCGGTCGACGAGCAGAGAAATCCTGTTCACTGGCGCTCCCGACCATGCTCGCCTGGCGCGGCCCGGTTTGCGGCGCCGTTGTCGGCCGCGCTGTCGCCGGACGTCTCGTCGAACAGGGCCTCGAAGCTGAAGCGCAAGGGCCGATGCGGGTCCCTGTCGTTGATTTCCTGTTTGCTCACCACCGCCCTGACAAAGGGGGCGGCCGATCCCAGCGCGGCAAGATAGTCGAGCATCCCCTGGTGATCCCGGGCCTCGGCGACCCCCTTGACCAGGCGCCGCCGGTTGTCCGGCTCGATCTGCAGCAGCGCGACCTTGGCCGAGGCAACGCTCTCGAAAGCGTCGAGCATCGCCGGCCAGGGCGTATTCAGTTGGCCGATGGCGCCGTTGATGGCCAGCACCTGAGCCTCGGACAGGAGCAGCGGCGGTCGCGGCGGTGGCGTCCGTGCGGCGACCTCGTGTCGGGCCAGGGCAATGGCCTGCGCCGTTTCAGCAATCTGCCGTTCGAGGTGCAGCATTTGCCAGCTCAACGCAACAGCCACGACGCCAGCCACTGCGCCGAGGGCGATGAGAATCGCTCTTCCGCGCGCCGCCACCGGCTGGCGCCACAATGGACGAACGACGAAATCGACGTGCATGGGCTTCATGGCCGACGGCCCGCAAGCGCCAGCTGCGCCGCTGCCGAGCCCGTTGCGGCCGGCGAAACTACGCCCGACAAAGGCATCGTCCGCGATTCCAGGCCGGCAATCGTGGTCGGCTCCGGCAACCAGTCGGCAGCGCCCGCCCAGAGCAGCGACTGTCCTCCGGCGCTCTCGCCCGAGCCCGGGCTGCGCAGGCGCTCCTGCTCGACAAGGGTTTCCAGCGTGGCAAAATCCGGCGCGCTGGACAGCCGCAGGCTGCGTGTCGCCGCGACCCGGTCGTTACAGGTATTGAGCAAGGTCAGCGTCAGCCCGAAGCCGACCAGCAGCCAGCCGTCGGCCGGGATTGCCGTGCACAGCCGATTGCCCACGCGGATTAGGGCCGGAGCCAGCGAAGCGAGCCGCCAGGAATGCGCCTGCGCCAGCTCGTCGAGCGCCTGATGGAGCGGCCGTGGCAGCGCACAGACGATGAATGGGGATGTCGCATGCCAGTCGCCAACCAGCAGAAAATCGTCGGCCGACTCGCCGTAGAGTGCCGCAAAGCGTGCCGCCGCCGTGGCGCGCAATTCGCGAAGGCCCTGCGCCCCGCGTGGCGGGGTGACGACGAAACTCCGGGCCAGGCTGTCGTCAAGGGTCACGACCAGCAGGCGAGCGTCCGGCACGCTGGCGAAGGCGTCGGGCCGGGCAGTCTTCAGCGTTTGCAGCGCCGCACACAAGGCCGCACTGACGTCGGCGAGCGCCGCCGACGCCGCAGCGACGGCCTGCGCGACGAGCAGCTGCGCCGCCGCCGTGCCCGCTTCCGGCTCGGCCAGCAGGACGACTTCACTGGCGCTGCAGCCGAGCAGCAGGCGCCTAGCCTGAAAGCGTGACACGGTGCAGTTCCTCGAGAGTGGTCTCGCCGCTGGCGACCAGACGCAAGGCGGCTTCGGTCAGGCTGCGCGTGCCGTTGCGGTAGGCGACTTCCTTGAGTTGCCGGATCGGCCGTTTTTCGATGATCAGTTCGCGCAACTCGTCGTTCAGATTCAGGATCTCGGCAATCGCCTTGCGCCCACGATAGCCGGTACCCCGGCAATCGCCGCAACCGCCACCGCGGCGGAAGTCGAAACCGGCCAGCGCATCGGCGGCAATGAGGTAACGTTCGAGCGCCGCGTCGCCGGGCGTATAGGACTCGCTGCAGCGGGCGCAGTTCACGCGCAACAGACGCTGCGCCCAGATACCGTTCAGCGCCGAGGCAAAGGCGTAGGGGTCGATGCCCATGTGCGTGAAGCGGCCGAAAACGTCGAAAACGTTGTTGGCATGCACGGTGGTGAGCACCAGGTGCCCGGTCAGCGCCGACTGCACCGCGATCTCGGCCGTCTCGCGATCACGGATTTCGCCGATCATGATCTTGTCCGGATCGTGACGCAGGATCGAGCGCAGGCCGCGCGCAAAGGTCAGGCCCTTCTTGTCATTGACCGGGATTTGCAGGACGCCGGGCAACTGGTACTCGACCGGGTCCTCGATGGTGATGATCTTGTCGCGACCGCTGTTGATCTCGGAAATAGCGCCGTACAGGGTCGTCGTCTTGCCCGAACCGGTCGGACCGGTGACCAGCAGCATCCCGTAGGGCTCTTCGACGAGGCGCCGCAGGGCTTTCAGCGAATGCGCGTCGAAGCCGAGCAGGTCCAGCGTCAGCGAACCATGCGCCTCGATGACGCCGCGCTTGTCGAGGATGCGGACGACCGCGTCCTCGCCGTGAATGCTGGGCATGATCGACACCCGCAGGTCGATGTCGCGGCCGGCGACCTGCACCCGGAAGCTGCCGTCCTGGGGCGTCCGCCGCTCGCCGATGTCAAGCTCGGCGAGCACTTTCAGCCGTGACACCACCTGCTCGGCGAGGAGCACGCCGCTGATCTGCGCGACCGTGTCGAGCACCCCGTCGAGACGGTACTTGATGGTGATGCCGGTCGGCGTGCTCTCCAGATGCACGTCGCTGGCCGCCGCCCGCACGGCGTCATAGACGGTCGAATTGACCAGCTTTACCGCCGGGCTCGACGCTTCGCTGAGTGACGCGAAACTGAGGACCTCGGCACCCCGATGCTTCTCGGCAACGCCAGCGCCGTCGTGCACCAGCGATTGCACGGCATGCACCGACTCCTCGTGCTTCGACAGATAGGCCTGGATGTCCGCCGCCAGCGCCAGACGGTAATGCACCGCCGTGCCGACCAGGCTGCTCAGCCAGACCATGCAGTCGCTATCGAAAGGGTCGGCGATGACGGCGATGATCGGGCATTCAGCCGCGTCGTCGTCAGCCACCGCGCGCAGCAGCAGGCAGCCACGCTGCTGCGCCCTGACCAGCGGCAGCAGGTCGAAGGCCGCGCCACAGGCGAGCATCCCGGTGGTATCGATGACCTGCAGGCGAAAACGCCGCGCCAGGACGTCGACCAGCTGGCGCGGTTCGCCGGCGGTCAGCGCCTCGAGTTCGCCGAGCAGCGAGCGCCCGGACAGCCGCGCCAGGTTCCTGGCCTTCTGCAGCAGGGTATCGTCAAAGCCCTGGTTGGCGGCAGCGCCGGGAGCGTTCATTGCAGGGCACCCGCAAGGTCGAAAATGGGCATGTACAGGAGCACCACGATCAGCCCGACGAGAAGCCCGATGGCGGTCATCAGCAGCGGCTCGAAGACCTTCGCGAAGCGCTCGATCCAGCGCGCACTCTCGCCTTCATAGAACAGCGCCGAGCGGGTGAGCATGGCGCCCATCTGCCCCGATCTTTCGCCGACGCGCAGCAGGCGCAGGGCGACCGGCGTGGCCAGGCCACAGCGCTCGAAGGCTTCGGACAGGGAACCGCCGTCGGAAATGGTGCGCCGCGCGGAATGCAGCGCCTCGCGGGTGGTCGGTGAAACGGTGTCGCCAACGATGTCGAGCGCGGCAAGGATCGGAATGCCCCCTTCGAGGAGCATGCCGGTGGTCAGGTAGAGGCGCGACAACTCGATCAGCCGGATGCGCTCGCCGATGCCCGGCAGGCGGGTCAGGAAAACGATCCAGCGCCCGCTGCGAATGAAGTGCCGCAACCAGAAAACGGCGACCAGCGCCACGACCAGCAGTCCCCCGAATACGACGTCGCTATGCTCGCTGACCAATTGTCCCCAGTCGAGCAGGAGCTGTGACAGCCAGGGCAGCGAACGGCCGCTGCCCTGGTACACGCCAGCGAAGCGCGGCACGACGTAGGCCATCAGAAAAACGGTCACCGCACCGCCGACAGCGAGCAGGATGGCCGGGTAGATGGCGGCGCTGAACACCTTGCTGCGCACGGCGTCGAGCCGCGTCTGATAGTCGATATAGCGCGCCAGGGCGTGCGGCAGGTCGCCGGTCCCCTCGGCAGCCCTGACGATGCCGACGTAGAGCGGCGGGAAGACCTCGGGTTGGCGGGCCAGCGCGGCCGAGAAGCGCAGGCCTTCGCGCAGGTGGGCGGTGAGCCGTTCGAGCACCGCGCGCGCGGTCGGTGAGCCTTCTTTCTCGAGCAGGGCCTCGAAGGTTTCGACCAGACTCAGGCCGGCTTCGAGCAGGGCCAGCAGCTCGGCACTGAAGAGGAGCAGGGAAAACGACCGCCGGCCACGTCCGGGCAGGCGCCCCGAGTCACCGGCTCCGCCGGCAGCCTTGATCGACAACGGCTGCAGCCGCCGTTGCTGGAGCAGCCTGCCGACCTCCCCGGCATCCGCGGCGTCGACGCTGTGCGTCTCGATCAGGTTATCGGCAGATAGGGCACGAACCTCAAAGCGCATCCTCGCTCCGCCGGATTGTCATTGATAGGTGACGTCGGCGGCGTCGCCGGTCCCCCCGGGCTGGCCGTCCTTGCCATACGAGGTGATCTCGAAGTCGCCGGTGACGCCTGGCGAGCGATAGAGGTAGGGGTGGCCCCAGGGGTCGTCCGGCACCGCCTTCTGCAGGTAGGGGCCGTTCCAGCGCGCCGCACCTGCCGGTTTGCTGAGCAAGGCGTTGAGCCCTTCTTCAGTCGTCGGATAGCGGCCGACTTCCAGGCGATAGGTGTCGAGCGCGCGCGCGAAGGCCTCGACCTGCGCCTTGGCCACTCCCTGTTCGGAGCGCCCGAGCTGCGAGAAGTACTTCGGTCCAACGTAGGCCGCCAGCAGGCCGATGATGGTCACCACCACGAGCAGTTCGAGGAGGGTGAAGCCGGCCGCGGTGCGCGCCTGGAAAGTACGCTGCCGGGTCCCGCTCACAGCCCTCCCCCCCTTGCCGCCGCCGCCAGCACCGCCGGCACGTAGAGCATGGTTTCGCGATAGGGCGGAATGCGACCGCCGTTCCTGGCCACCGCTCCCTGGCCGGCGTTGTAGGCCGCCAGCGCCAGGGCAACGTTGCCACCGTGCAGGCGGAGCAGGTCCTTCAGGTGGCGCACGCCGGCGTCGATGTTCTGCGCCGGATCGGCGGCGTTGGTCACCCCGTAGCGTGCCGCGGTCGCCGGCATCAGCTGCATCGCACCGGTCGCCCCCTGCGGAGAAACGGCAGCGGCGTCAAAGCCGGATTCGACGGCGACCACGGCCGCGACCAGTTGCGGCTCGACCTGGTGCAGGCGAGCGAAATGCTCGATCAACGGCGTCAAGTTCTGCCGCCCCTGTTGCCGGCTGGCGCGGCTTCCTGTTCCTGGCGCCGCGCTGCCTTTTGGGCGCACCGTCGCGCCGCGAATGAACAGGCGGTAACTGGCGTCGAGACGCTGGCTGGCAAAACGAGGACTCCCGTCATCGGCGTAGGAAACGAAGACGCTGCCGACGGTCGCGGCAGTCGCCGAAGACAGCGGCAGACAGCAGGCAGACGCTGCCAGAGCCATGAGCAGCCGTACAGGCATGATCGGGTAATGCTTGCGGGTCCCCTCTACCACCGTTCTTTCCCCTCGGAACGACACTTCCATGCTATAGCAGGCCGGAACTGGCCGCCGAGGATGGCACGCTCGCCCACCGCGGCTTCCGAAACGGCGCCCGATACCTGCATCGGTGGAACCTGCGGATACGACCGGGGCGAGGTGCGCCGACCGCCGTTGGTCAGCGGTTCCTGTGCACCTCGCTGGCCGGAGTCGCTTAGCGGCAGATGGTGCCGCTGACGTCAGCACCTACAGTCTCGTAGCCCCTGATCTCCATGGAAACGCGCGCCTTGGAGAATTTCTTGGTACCACCAACGCCAATCAGTTGCTCAACCGCGTACCCGTCCTCGCGCAAAACAGCCGTATCACGCAGAAATATCTGGCCCAGTTCTTTGTCTTTTCTGGCTTCTCGGTCCGCAGTAATCGTCACCACCGTTGCCGCTGTGAATTGGGGGAATCGGGGGAATGGCAGGTTAGGGTCAGGTGGGACGCGACCTGGTCCACATGCTGCCTCTCCACCTGGCGGAACATTCAGATGACAGAAGCTATCCGCCGTCACAGCTGATAGAGACGTGCCCGTAACTTCATGGTCTCCAAACGTGCCCGAAATCACCGCGGAAAAACAGACCGCCGGCGCCCCCGATGGACCGAAATCCACGTCCTCAAAAATGCGCTCTTTTCGCATTATCGTGGTGAAGGCCGTGCAATTAGTCGGCACTGGAACCAGCGTGAGCGTACCTTGAAAAGGTTCACAACGAGAATCCGCCGCAGCAGCACCAACGCCCCCGCTCAGCAACAACCCCCCCGCTACCAAAGCTGCAACTTTTTTCATGTTTTTTCTTCCCCCGTGATGTTGAGAAACAGGAAACGCCAGTATAGATCGCCTCGCCGGCGAATGAAACTCACAAAAAAACAACATCTTGGACAAACGCATTAATTCAATCGCAAGGGATCGCCAGGCAGGAGGCGAGAGTCCGCCGCCGACCTGTTCGCCGTTCGATGCCTCAGGGAACCTGGCTGGCGACCGGCCGTGCCGGGTCACTGCACCATTCGCTCCACGAACCGGCGTAGAGACGCGCGTCGTGCAGGCCGGCGATTTCCATGGCCAGGAGGTTGTGACAGGCGGTGACGCCCGAGCCGCAGGTCATCACCGCCTGTTTCGGATCGGTCCCGGCAAGCAGCGCCAGCAGTTCGCGGCGCAGTTCCGCGGCCGGACGAAAACAGCCCTCGCTATCGAGGTTGTCGCGAAAGAAGCGGTTGCGCGCACCGGGAATATGGCCGCCCACCGGGTCGAGCGTTTCGTTCTCGCCGCGGAAGCGATCCGGGCTGCGCGCGTCGATCAGGCAGAACTGGCCTTCGCGCACATCGGCGAGCACCTCCTGGGTCGTCGCCACCCAGTCACGCGGCGCGCCCTCGAAGGGCACGGCCGCAACAGCGGGTGATTCAGTCGACAACGGCCGGCCCTCTGCCACCCAGCGCTCGATGCCGCCATCGAGAACCGCGACACGCTCGTGACCAAGCCAGCGCAGCAACCACCACAAGCGACTGGCGATCATGCCCCCAGCGTCATCGTAGGCCACCACCTGGGTGTCCTGCGAAACGCCGGCGGCGCCCAGCCTGGCGGCAAGAAGCTGCGGGTCGGGCAAGGGATGACGGCCGTTGCTGCCGTTCATCGGCCCGGACAGATCGCGATCCAGATGCAGGAAGCTCGCCCCGGGCAAATGCCCTGTGGCGTAGGCGCGGGCGCCGGCGTCGGGATCGCTCAACTGATGGCGACAATCGAATAGGCGCCAGCCCGGATCGTCGAGATGATGCGCCAGGAGAGCGGCACTGACCACCGTCGAGTAGCTCACGCCAGGCCCTCGCCTTCCCCTTCGGCCAGCCACGCGCGCGCTTCGACTTCCTCGTCGAAGACGCGCATCTCGGCTTCGACGAAAATCTGCGACAGCCAGGCACTCCACGCCACCCACTGACTTTCGGTGAGCACGGCGATGCGGCTGAAATCCTTGGCGTGGGCACGCGAGAAGACGATGTCTTCCCAGGCCACGTCGAGGGTGAAATCGGCCATCTCGCGTAAGTCGAAAAACAGGTCGACCTGCCCCTCGAACTGAATCACGTAATTGACGGCGTTTTCGAACTCCTGATAATCGGCGAGCGTGAATTCCGCATAAACCGTGACCTCGACCCGCCGCGGTCGGTTTTCGATGACTATCATGGCATCCTCCCGTTTTTTCGTTGCGCAAGTGTAGCACCAGTCCCCGCGCTGACGCTTGTGCTGCACCTGGCCGGTGGAGGGGAGCGCGACAATGGCGAGCGCCGCCGGCGGATGCCGGCCTCCCAGGCCATCGCCGGTGGCCACCGGGCGGGTCGCCAGAGCAGCCCGCGCAGGACTCGCGGGAATGCTTTCCATTTGACCGCAAGGCCACTAATACGCTATTTTCGGCGGTTTGATTCGAGCCCTTGCCATGCCACGACCGAACTCCGACAAAGCTGTCGACGCCAGCGCGCCCGCGATGGAAGAAACAGACGTCGGTAAACTGAAGTTTGAGGCGGCTCTCGCCGAACTTGAACAGATCGTTCAGGACATGGAGGGTGGCCGCCTGCCGCTCGAGGAGTCACTGGCCGCGTATCGCCGTGGCAGCGAACTTCTGACCCATTGCCAGCAGCAACTCAGCGACGCCGAACGCCAGATTCAGGTGCTCGAGAATGGCGCGCTGCGCGCTTTCGAGCCCGCGGGTGGCGAGGCCAGATGAGCGCGCCGACGCAAGTCCCGCCGGCGCCAGCGGCGCCTGCCTTCGCGGACTGGATGCGTCGCGTCCAGGCAGAAGTCGAAGCGGCCCTCGCTCGCCACCTGCCACCGGCGGAAGCCATTCCGGCGCGCCTGCACCAGGCCATGCGTTATGCCAGCCTGAATGGTGGCAAACGGATACGCCCGCTGCTTGTTTTCGCGGCCGGAGAGCTGACCGCGGCCCCGGCGGAACGACTGCAAATCGCGGCCTGCGCGGTCGAGCTGATCCACAGCTATTCGCTGGTCCATGACGACCTGCCGGCGATGGATGACGACGTGCTGCGACGCGGCCGCCCGACCTGCCACGTCGAGTTTGACGAAGCGACTGCCTTGCTGGTGGGCGACAGCCTGCAAGCGCTGGCTTTCGAACTGCTGGCGCGCAAGGATTTCGGTGAACAGGGCCGGCAACTGGAAATGCTGCGCCTGCTGGCGCGCGCCAGCGGCTCGTGCGGCATGGCTGGCGGCCAGTCGATCGACCTCGAAGCCGTCGGCAAGAGCCTGAACCAGCCCGAGCTGGAACTGATGCACGCGCTCAAGACCGGCGCCCTGATCCGCGCGGCAGTATTGCTCGGCGCCCTGTGCGGCGCAGCCCTGAGCACCGGCGAAAGCGCTGCGCTGGACCGTTTTGCCAAACGCGCCGGCCTGCTCTTCCAGGTCGTCGACGACATTCTCGACTGCACGGCCAGTACCGCCACCCTCGGCAAGACCGCCGGCAAGGATGCGGCTGCCGAGAAACCGACCTACGTCAGCCTGCTGGGCCTCGAACGCGCCCGCGAGTTTGCCGACGATCTGAGAAAGCAGGCGCTCGAAGCACTCGCGCCTTTCGGCGAACGCCGCCAGCGCCTTGTCGAGCTCACCGGCTTCATCACCCAGCGCAAGTTCTAGGCACCGCTTCCGCTCATTGCTCGCCGCCACCGGCGAGCGCTTCTGCAGGACCCAACAAGACCATGACCCTCTACCCTCTGCTCGACACCATCAGCGATCCGGCGCAAGTGCGCAAGCTCGACCGCCGCCAGTTGCCACAACTGGCTGACGAGTTGCGTGCCTTTCTGGTCGATTCGGTCTCCCGGACCGGCGGCCACCTGTCGTCGAACCTCGGCACGGTCGAACTGACGGTCGCCCTGCACTACGTTTTCGACACCCCCCACGACCGCCTGGTGTGGGACGTCGGCCACCAGACCTATGCGCACAAGGCGCTTACCGGCCGCCGCGAGGGCATGGCCAAGCTGCGCATGCATGGCGGCATCTCCGGCTTCCCGAAGCGCAGCGAGAGCAGGTACGACACCTTCGGCGTCGGCCACTCGTCGACGTCGATCTCGGCGGCCCTGGGCATGGCGCTCGCCGCCAAGATCAGGCACGAAACGCGCAAGGTCGTGGCCATCATCGGCGACGGCGCGATGTCGGCCGGCCAGGCCTTTGAGGCGCTCAACAACGCCGGCGTCGCCGACGCCGACATGCTCGTCGTCCTCAACGATAACGACATGTCGATCTCGCCGCCCGTAGGCGCACTGAACCGCTACCTGGCGCGGCTCTTCTCCGGCAACACCTTCAACGCGGCACGCAAGGCCGGCGAGAAGATTCTCGACTTTTCGCCGTCGCTGCTCGAATTCGCCAAGCGCGCCGAGGAGCACGTCAAGGGAATGCTGACCCCGGGAACGCTGTTCGAGGAACTGGGCCTGAACTACATCGGCCCGATCGACGGCCACGATCTCGAATCGCTGGTGCCGACCCTGCTCAACCTGAAGAACCTCAAGGGCCCGCAGTTTCTGCACGTCATCACCAAGAAGGGCCAGGGTTACAAGCTTGCCGAGGTCGATCCGATCCTCTACCACGGTGTCTCGAAGTTCAAGCCGGAGGTCGGGATTGCCGGCGGCAAGCCCGGCGCAAAGCCAAGCTACGCGCAGGTTTTTGGCGACTGGCTGTGCGACATGGCGGCGGCCGACCCGCGACTCGTCGGCATTACCCCGGCGATGCGCGAAGGCTCCGGCCTGCTGCGCTTCAGCGAATGTTACCCGGACCGCTACTACGATGTCGGCATCGCCGAGCAGCATGCGGTCACCTTCGCCGCCGGCCTGGCCTGCGAAGGCATGCGACCGGTGCTGGCCATCTACTCGACCTTCCTGCAACGCGGCTACGACCAGCTGGTGCACGATGTGGCCCTGCAGAACCTGCCGGTGGTCTTTGCCCTCGACCGCGGCGGACTGGTCGGCGCCGACGGCCCGACGCACCACGGCGCCTTCGACATTTCCTTCCTGACCTGCATCCCGAACATGGTACTGATGACGCCCAGCGACGAGGACGAGTGCCGCAAGATGCTGACCACCGCCTATCGCCTCGACGGACCGAGCGCCGTGCGCTACCCGCGCGGCACCGGTACCGGTGCGACGATCGACAAGGCGCTGGTCGGGCTGCCGCTTGGCAAAGGCGAAACCCGTCGCCGCGGTTCGCAGGTAGCGCTGCTCGCTTTCGGCAGCATGCTGACGCCGGCGCTCGAAGCAGGCGAAGAGCTCGACGCGACGGTGGCCAACATGCGCTTCGTCAAGCCTATCGACCGCGAGCTGATCATCGCCCTGGCCGCGGAACATTCTCTGCTCGTCAGCGTCGAAGAGAATGCCTTGATCGGCGGCGCCGGTTCCGAGGTCGCGCGGGTTCTCGAAGAAGTTGCCGGCACGACTCGACTCCTGCGCCTGGGGATCCCCGACCGCTTCATCGAGCATGGCGACCAGGCACTGCTGCTGGCGGAAATTGGCCTGGACCGTGACGGAATCGTCGCTGCGGTGCGTGCGCGGCAAGACAGCGGCGCAGGGGCAGCCGAGGAAATCGTCGCGGGCAGCATATAGAAAACAATCAGGAGCAGTAATGAACGCACCAGAAAACCCACAACCGACCACGATGGTGGACGTCCAGGGCTCAGCCGATACCCGCCGCATCGCCATCAACAAGGTTGGCATCAAGGCGATACGGCACCCGGTCAAGGTGCTCGACAAATCCGGCGGCGTACAGCACACCATCGCCCTGTTCAACATGTACGTCGGCCTGCCGCACAATTTCAAGGGCACGCACATGTCGCGCTTCGTGGAGATCCTCAACAGCCATGAACGCGAGATTTCGGTCGAAAACTTCCCGGCCATGTTGCGCGACATGGTCGACCGGCTGGAAGCAGAAACCGGTCACATCGAAATGAACTTCCCGTATTTCATCAACAAGACCGCTCCGGTGTCCGGGGTGCAGAGCCTGATGGATTACGACGTCACTCTGGTCGGCGAAATCGGCCATGGCGATATTACGTCGACCATCAGGGTGGTGGTGCCGGTCACCAGCCTGTGCCCGTGCTCAAAGGAGATTTCCGAGCGCGGCGCCCACAACCAGCGCTCGCACGTAACGGTCACGGTGAGCATCAACGATCACCTGTGGATCGAAGAGCTGGTGCAATTCGTCGAAGCGCAGGCGTCGTGCGAGCTCTATGGCCTGCTCAAGCGCCCGGACGAGAAGTACGTGACCGAACGAGCCTACGACAACCCGAAGTTCGTCGAGGACATGGTGCGCGACGTGGCCGCACGCCTCAACGCCGAATGCCGCATCGACGCCTACGTGGTCGAGTCCGAGAACTTCGAGTCGATCCACAATCATTCGGCGTACGCGCTGATCGAGAACGACAAGCGAGCCGCCGCAGCAGCCTGACCCGGCGCTGGTGAACCAGGCAGAACAAAAAAACGTGGCGGAGTCTCTCGACTCCGCCACGTTTTCGTTTACGCCAGCAGCGCGACTGCTCAGCGCTGCTTGCGGACCAGCTTTTCCTTGATCCGCGCCGACTTGCCCGAACGCTGACGCAGGTAGTAAAGCTTGGCGCGACGAACGTCGCCACGACGCTTGACCTCGATCGCCGCGACCAGCGGCGAGTAGGTCTGGAAGGTGCGCTCGACGCCCTCGCCCGACGAAACCTTGCGCACGATGAAGCTGGAGTTGAGACCACGATTGCGCTTGGCAATCACGACCCCTTCGTAGGCCTGCAAACGCTCGCGCGTACCTTCCCGCACCTTGACCTGGACGACGACGGTGTCGCCCGGCGCAAAGACGGGAATGACTTTGCCCAGACGGGCAATTTCTTCTTGCTCAAGTTGCTCGATCAGATTCATATTCTTGACTCCATGTATGCGAACTACGCATTCTTGTCCTGACCGCATTGCTCCTGAAACTGCCGCAGGAGTTGCGTTTCCGTTTTCGACAGCGAACGCCCCGCCAACAACTCGGGACGCCGCTGCCACGTCCGACCCAGTGCCTGTTGCAGACGCCAGCGTCGTATTTCCTCGTGGTGACCGGACAAGAGCACATCCGGCACCCGCCGCCCGTCGTACTCCTCGGGCCGCGTATAGTGCGGGCAATCAAGCAAGCCCGCGACAAACGAATCCTGTTGTGCCGATTCGGCGTCGTTGAGCACGCCCGGCAACTGCCTGACGACGGCATCGATCAGCGCCATCGCCGGTATTTCGCCACCCGAAAGGACGAAATCACCGATAGAAATTTCCTCATCGACGCCAGCGTCGATCAGCCGTTCGTCGATCCCTTCGTAGCGCCCGCAAACCAGCACCAGCGCTTCGTCGCCCTGCGCCAGTTCCATCACCCGCTGGTGCGTGAGCAGCGAGCCCTGGGGCGAAAGGCAGATGACACGGCTGGAAGCCGCTCCCGCCCCCTGCTGCCGCGCCTTCGCCGCCGCAATCGCCGCCGCCAGCGGCTGGGCCATTATGACCATCCCCGGGCCGCCGCCGTAGGGACGGTCATCGACGGTGCGATGCCGATCCTCGGTGAAGTCCCGCGGATTCCACAGCTGCAGGGTCCAGCGTCCGGTCTCCAGCGCCCGCCTGGTCACCCCCGAGTGGCTCACCGCGGTAAACATCTCAGGAAACAGGCTCAGCACATCAACGACAAACGGGCTCTCGGGCAGCGACGCGCCGCCTGGCGAAATCACCAGTCGAATTCCCAATCAACGCGAATTCGCTCTTGCGCAAGCTCAACTTCCAGTACCACCGCGGCGACAAAAGGCAACAAGCGCTCGACGCCCTGGCCGTCGCCAACGCGCAACACCGCGTTGGCCGGCGTTTCGATCAAGCCGAGAACCCGGCCCAGAGACTGGCCCTGGGTATTGACCACCGCAAGGCCAAGCAGATCGGCCCAGTAGTATTCGTCGCTCGCGGTCGGCGGCAAGGCCCGGTGCGGAACGCCAACCAGCACCCCGGCGACGGCCTCGGCAGCAGACCGGTCAGCAACACATTCGAGTTGGGCAATGAGCATCTCGTTGCGCAGGTGGCAAGTGATCAGCCGCGTCGGACGCCACAACGCAGGCGCATCACCCTCGTGACCCAGCCACCACTGCGGCAGTCGGGACCAGGCAGCGGGATCATCGGCAAACGGATAAACGCGCACCGCACCCTGCAGCCCGTGCGCACCGGCGACCTTGCCGAGGACGACGATGTCCTCGACAGCAGCCGGATCGACGTCGATTCCTGCCACAGCCACAGTGCCAGCCCCGTCAGACCGCGAACTGGCGGACAAAACTCAGGCGGCGACCTTGGCCGCCGACTGCTTGAGCAGGCGAGCACAGGTCATCGACAGTTGCGCACCCTGCTCCTGCCAGTAGCTGAGACGGTCGGTGGCGATGCGCAAGCCCTCTTCCTTCTCCGAAGCCAGCGGATTGTAGAAGCCGATGCGCTCGATGAAACGGCCATCGCGGCGGAAACGCGAATCCGCGACCACCATATTGTAGAAGGGGCGCTTCTTGGAGCCCCCACGGGCAAGACGAATGACAACCATGATCAGCTCTTCCGAAATCAGAAAAAGAGGCGGATTATAGCAAGAAAGAGTCTTTTCAACATGATCTTGCTGCGCCCGTGCAGGGCGTCGACCGGGAAGCAAGGAGCGGGGCCCGCCGCAGCCTCTGCCGCCAGCCAGTAGTCGAAGCTTGCAGGCTATAATCGGGAGTATAAGGGTCGACAGCCTGCAGGTTGCTTGCGCAGCAGCTGCTCGACCGAGCCGCAGTTGCCCATGCGCGGGAAGAGGCAAGGTAGCGATCCGACGGACGGCGTGACGACACAAACTTGTTTGGCAGGTGGCAAGATGACCAACACCGCTTTCAATCAGCATGGCGCAGCGGGAACCGTGACTTCGCACTCAGGCATACGCACCATTCTGCTATGGCTCGAGTCGCCAATGGCGCCCCACCCGGCCGAGGAGTTCCCCTCGCTGCGTGCGCAGGTGAAGGCCTGGCACGAGGTCGGCGGCTCGCCACAGCAGCGCGCGCTGGCCCTGGACGGTTTGTACGAGCGCAGCGCCAAGGTTGTTGCGGCACTGCTTCCCGAACTGACCGAGCTGACCTTGCCCATACCACGCAAGTCACGACGCCTGGTCCGCAGCGTTCTCGATCTGCTGCAGATGCTCGCTGACGACACGCTGGCGATCGTCGAAGACGTCGCTCGGTACGATGCCACCGACCGCAATCAAGCGCCCGATCTGGCACTGTGGCGTAGCCTGCATGCCCTCGCGCAACAACTGATGATCAGTCACCTGATCGCCTCTCCGGCACCTACCGGCGCCTGGCAGCAACTGCATCAGACCTACGCCAGGGCACGAGACCGGCGGCTTGAAGCGGCCATCCCACGCGGCCAGTCACGCAAGCTGCAGCACATCTACCACGCGGCTATCCTGCTCGGCTGCGCCCAGCCAGCGTCGTTGACAGCACGTGAGGTGCTCTTCCTTGCCGCTTACTTCGAGCGCTTCGCCGGCCAGATCGAGACCATCTCGGCGGAAGCCGCCGCCACCGCTCCGGGAAGCTTCTGGGTCGATCCGACGCGCGACGCGCCCGCCCTGCCGTTTTCGCGCAAGCTGGCGCCGTCGACGGCTCCCCTCGAGTACTTTTCGTGCGCCCGCCTGGGCCTGCTGCTGAAGACGCAGATTGCCCAGCTCAACGCGGGCACGCCAGCCGAAGAGATCGGGCTTCCAGAGCTGGCCAGCGCTCCCGCCGGCGTCGGCGTCCTGCGCCGCCTGGCTGGACGCTGGAGCGACTTCGGCAAGCGCCGCTTTCATCGTCGGCGACAGGGCTATCGGACGGTTCTGGGTACCGGCATCGACGGACTCTGGCAACTGAGCAAGGAAGGCGACTCGGCCGCTGTCGAGTTGTCGAGCTGGATGATCACCAACGAAAGCCCGGACGGCTATGCGATCAGGCACGTCGCCGGCAAGATCGGCACCCTTTCGGTCGGCAATGTCGTCGCGGTGCGCACGGGCGACGAAAAGAACTGGCAGATCTGCATGGTGCGCTGGGCGGTATCCGAAAACCCGGAGGATCTGGAGCTTGGCCTGCAGATCCTGGCTCCGAAGGCTGTCGCGGCGATTCTGGCCCGTCCTGTCGAGGGCGAAGGAACGGAACATCTGCGCGTCCTCGTGCTGCCGGAAATTCCTCTGCTGCGCACCAGCCAGCTGCTGGTAGTCGCGTCGGGTGTGCTGACTCAGAACAACGAGAAACTGGTGCTGGTTATCGAGGACGAGAATCTGGTGGTTCGTGAAGTCACGAGCATCGGCATCGACGAGCAGACCGGCAGCGTTGACATCCTGTCGATAGAACCCGACAAGAGACACTTCTAGCAGCGTCACTCGTGCTGCCCACGACAGATGGCAGCACGAAGACCGGCAACGTGAGCGGGCACTCGCCAGTGCCGGTGGAAAAGAACCGTTCGCCGCAGTTTCCGGGATAATGGCGCAATGTCGGAAATACTGGTTCTCTACTACAGCCACCGGGGGTCGGTGCGGGCTCTCGCCCAGCACATCGCCCGCGGTATAGAGTCAACGGACGGCGCGACAGCGCGTCTGCGGACTGTTCCGAGGGTGTCGTCCGTTTGTGTGGCAAGCGCCCCGGAAATACCGGACGACGGAGCACCGTACGTGGTCGCCGCCGACCTTGACGAATGCATAGGCTTGGCGCTCGGCAGCCCGACACGCTTCGGAAACATGGCGGCGCCGATGAAATATTTCTGGGACGGCACTGCCGCGCAGTGGTCGTCTGCAACCCTGGCCGGAAAGCCTGCCTGCGTCTTCACATCGACGGCCAGCGCTCACGGCGGACAGGAGAGCACGCTGTTGTCGATGATGCTGCCGCTGCTGCATCACGGCATGCTGCTCGTCGGCCTGCCCTACAGCGAAGCTGCCTTGACGAGCACTCGCGGTGGCGGCACACCGTATGGCGCCAGCCATCTTGCCGGTGCCGAGGGAAACCCGACGCTCAGTGAGGAAGAGCGCCAACTTGCCTTCGCGCAGGGGCGCCGACTCGCTGCCATTGCCATGAAGCTCGGCGCGCGATGATCCGCGGCCTGTACCTGGCAGCGTGCAGCAGCCTGATTGCGCTAATTTTCCTGTGCCTGGCCTGGGAATTGCGGCTGGCACCGATCCAGCCTGGCGGCTCATGGCTGGCGTTGAAGTGCCTGCCGCTGCTGGCACCCTTGTTCGGCATCCTCAACGGCCGCCGCTACTCGTACCAGTGGGCCAGCATGCTGATTCTGCTCTACTTCACCGAGGGTATCGTGCGCGCCACCACCGAAACGGGGATGGGACAATTGCTGGCAACCGCCGAAACCGTCCTCTCCCTGGTCTTCTTCTGTGCGACCGTCGCCTACGCCAGACTCACGCGCCCGTCGGCGCAGAAAATCGAAGCGCCGGCGCGCCCGTAGCCGCCACTCTCTGCCACTTCGCTCGCGGCAGACGTCAAACGTCACCCTGCGGGTCGACGCGATCGGGAATCTGCAGCTTGTTCAAAGCGTTGAGGTAGGCTTTCGCCGAGGCGATGACGATGTCGGTATCCGCACCATTGCCGTTCACGATGCGGCCGCCTTTCCCCAGGCGAACGGTCACTTCGCCCTGTGCGTCGGTGCCCGTAGTAATCGCATTGACCGAGTACAGCAAGAGCTGCGCGCCGCTTGCGGCCACCGACTCGATCGCCTTGAAGGTCGCGTCGACCGGCCCGCTGCCGATCCCCGCCGCGTTCTTCTCGACGCCATCGACGCTCAGCGTGACATCCGCAGCCGGCGTCTCGCCGGTTTCCGAGCAAACGCGCGAATAAACCAGTTTGTAGTACTCGCCCTCCTGCGTGACGTCCTCGTCGGAAACCAGCGCCTGGAGATCTTCGTCAAAGATCTCGTGCTTCTTGTCCGCGAGTTCCTTGAAGCGGGCAAATGCGGCATTCAGAGCCTCTTCGCTATCGAGCACGATCGCCAGCGCCGCCAGACGCGACTTGAAGGCATTGCGCCCCGAGTGTTTGCCGAGAACGAGCTTGTTCTGCGCCCAGCCGACGTCCTCGGCACGCATGATCTCGTAGGTTTCTCGGTGTTTGAGGACGCCGTCCTGATGAATCCCCGATTCGTGCGCAAAGGCATTGGCGCCAACGACTGCCTTGTTGGGCTGCACCGGATAGCCGGTGATCTGCGAGACGAGCTTGGACGCCGGCACGATCTGCGTCGCATCGATACGCGTCTGCACCGGAAAAATGTCGGCGCGCGTCCTTACCGCCATCACCACCTCTTCGAGCGAAGCGTTGCCGGCGCGTTCACCAAGGCCATTGATCGTGCATTCGACCTGGCGAGCGCCAGCGAGCACCGCTGACAGCGAATTGGCGACCGCCATTCCCAGGTCGTTGTGGCAGTGCGTTGACCACACCACCTGCCCGGCACCGGGCACGCGCTCGATCAGCGTCCGCATCAGATCGCCCCACACCGACGGGACGCTATAGCCGACCGTATCGGGGACGTTGATCGTCCGCGCTCCGGCCTTGATCACTTCCTCGAAAATCCGGCACAGGAAGTCAACGTCCGAGCGCACCGCGTCTTCCGCGGAAAACTCGACGTCATCGGTGTATTCGCGCGCCCAGTGCACGGCTCGTATGGCCGACTCGACCACCTGGTCGGGTGTCATCCGCAGCTTCTTCTCCATATGGATTGGGCTGGTGGCGATGAAGGTATGAATACGGCCGCTCACCGCCGGCTTGATTGCCTCGCCCGCGCGACGAATGTCATTCTCGTTGGAACGAGCCAGGGAGCACACCGTGGACTCCCTGACGATCGAGGCAATCGACTTGATGGCATCGAAGTCGCCCGGCGAAGCCGCGGCAAAACCCGCTTCGATCACATCGACCTGCATGCGCTCGAGCTGGCGCGCGACGCGCAGCTTTTCTTCCTTGGTCATCGAAGCGCCGGGGCTCTGTTCGCCGTCGCGCAAGGTGGTATCGAAAATTACCAGATGATCTTTCATTTCCCGACTCCGCAAGTGAGGGTGTCAATACACGGCGTGACGGCCGGTGTTCGGCAAGCGGCCGAAACAGGCAAGGCCGGGAGCGATTCTAATGCCTGCCGCACGGCGGCGGCGCTGCCGGCAACGCGCGACCATAGCGAATTAACCGTCAGTCGTCAGCGCCGCGCTGGTCGATCGGTGGTGGTGACGCCTTGCGCCGAAGGCGGTGCGTCAGCGCCAGGACGTAGCCGGAAAGCGCATAAGCGACGAAAAGTCCAAACAGGGCCACCGGTGTGTCGTAGGACACGAAGGCAAAGCCAAGGGCAATGGCGACTACGAAGATGAAGGGCACGCTGCGCCGCAGATTGACGTCCTTGAAGCTGTAGAAGCGGACGTTGGTGACCATCGAGATGCCGGCAAAAATTACCAGTGTGCAGGCCGCCCAGCGCACGTCAGCCGCGGCCACGTCCTTGTCGATCATGACCCACAGGAAGGCAGTCACCAGTGCCGCAGCCGCCGGGCTCGGCAGGCCCTGGAAGTAACGCTTGTCGATGACTTCCAGCGTCGTATTGAAGCGCGCCAGGCGCAGCGCCGCACCGGCGCAGTAAATGAAGGCAGCGATCCAGCCAAGCCGGCCAAGATCCTTGAGCGCCCACGCGTAGCTGACCAGGGCCGGCGCAACGCCAAAGGAAACCATGTCGGAAAGCGAATCGTACTCGGCGCCGAAGGCACTCTGGGTCCGCGTCATGCGCGCCACTCGCCCATCGAGACCGTCGAGCACCATGGCCACAAAGATCGCCACGGCCGCTGCCTCGAAGCCACCCTTCATCGCCTGGACAATGGCGAAGAAGCCACAAAACAGCGCTGCGGTGGTAAACAGGTTCGGCAACAGATAGATCCCTCGACGCCGCAACTCCGGGTTGAAGAGGGTCTTGCGAGGTTTCATTTCGGGCATTGCGCAGTCGTCGTTTGGCCGCTGGCTCAGGCCGGTTGAGGAGGAAAGGAACCGGAGGCAGCAGCTGTCGGGACGGGAATCGGACGCGGAGAGAGACAAGTCATGAGGGATTCAAAGCCTCGGCATTCTTGCCCGACGAGCGAGCGACCCTCGTCGCGCCGCCGCCGGACAAGCCACGGCGCCGGTCAGTTCTTGCTCTGATCAACCAGCCTGTTCTTCTTGATCCAGGGCATCATGTCGCGCAACTTGGCGCCGACGATCTCGACCTCGTGCTGGGCCATCAGGCGGCGACGGGCAGTCATCGACGGGTAATTGGTACGCCCTTCGAGGATGAACATTTTCGCGTAATCGCCGTTCTGGATTCGCTTGAGCGCCGCACGCATGGCAACGCGGGACTGCTCGTTGATCACCTCGGGCCCGGTCACGTATTCGCCGTACTCGGCGTTGTTCGAGATCGAATAGTTCATGTTGGCAATGCCGCCTTCGTACATCAGGTCGACGATCAACTTGAGTTCGTGGAGGCACTCGAAGTAGGCCATCTCGGGCGCGTAGCCGCCCTCGACCAGCGTCTCGAAGCCCATTTTCACGAGCTCTACAGCCCCCCCGCAGAGGACCGCCTGCTCGCCGAAAAGGTCGGTCTCGGTCTCTTCGCGAAAATTGGTTTCGATCACCCCGCCCTTTGTGCCGCCATTGGCCGCGGCGTACGAAAGGGCAATGTCGCGGGCTTTGCCGGAACGGTCCTGATGGACAGCGATCAGCGACGGTACGCCGCCACCTTTGAGATACTCGGAACGCACCGTATGCCCAGGGCCCTTCGGGGCGACCATGATCACGTCCACATCGTCACGTGCCACAACCTGGTTGTAATGAACGTTGAAGCCGTGCGCAAAAGCCAGTGCGGCACCCTTCTTCATGTTCGGCGCCACCTCGGCGTTGTAGACCTGCGGGATGGTCTCGTCGGGGAGCAGCATCATCACCACATCGGCGCCCTTGACTGCGGCAGCGACCTCGGCAACTTTCAGGCCAGCCTTCTCGGCCTTGCTCCACGAAACGCCATCCTTGCGCAGACCGACCGTCACCTTGACGCCGGAATCGCTGAGGTTCTGCGCGTGCGCGTGCCCCTGGGAGCCGTAACCGACGATGGTGACCTTCTTGCCCTTGATCAGGGAAAGGTCGGCGTCCTTGTCGTAGAAAACTTTCATTCAAATTCCTCTATTTACTGGTCGGTCTGATTAGACTTTTAGGATGCGCTCGCCGCGGCCAATGCCGCAGACGCCGGTACGAACGGTTTCAAGAATCAGTCCCGCGTCGATCGCCTGGATGAAGGAATCGAGTTTTGCTCCGCTGGCGGTCAGTTCTATGACATAGGTCGATTCGGTGACATCGATGATGTGCCCGCGAAAGATGTCGGTCAGGCGCTTGAGTTCCTCGCGGTCCTTGCCGGTGGCGCGGACCTTCAGCAGCATCAGTTCGCGCTCGATGTGTGCCGCCTCGGAGAGATCGACGACCTTGATGACGTCGATCAGCTTGTTCAGCTGCTTGGTGATCTGCTCGACCACCGCGTCGGTCCCCGAAGTGACAATGGTCAGGCGGGACAGCGAAACGTCCTCGGTGGGAGCCACGGTGAGGGTCTCGATGTTGTAGCCGCGCGCCGAAAACAGACCGGCCACCCGCGACAGAGCTCCCGCTTCGTTCTCCAGCAGGATTGAAATTATGTGTCGCATCTTGTCTTTCCCTTACAGATCTTCGGTCAGGAGCATATCCGCCAGGCCTTTGCCAGCCGCCACCATCGGAAAGACATTCGCTTTCTGATCGGTGATGAAGTCGATGAATACCAGGTCATCCTTGTGATCAATGAATGCCCTCTTCAGCGCACCCTCGACGTCCTCCGGCCGCTCGACGCGGATGCCGACGTGGCCATACGCCTCGGCGAGCTTGACGAAGTCGGGCAGCGAGTCCATGTACGACTCCGAATAACGGCTGCCATAGAACATCTCCTGCCACTGGCGAACCATTCCCAGGTAGCGGTTGTTGAGATTGATGATCTTGATCGGCAAGCGGAACTGCTTGGCAGTCGACAGCTCCTGAATACACATCTGGATCGAGCCTTCGCCGGTGACGCAGGCAACCTGCATTTCCGGGTTCGCCAGCGCCGCCCCCATGGCGTAAGGCAGGCCGACCCCCATCGTCCCAAGACCACCGGAGTTGAGCCAGCGGCGCGGCTGATCAAACTTGTAGTACTGCGCGGCCCACATCTGATGCTGACCGACGTCGGACGTCACGATCGCCTGGCCTTTAGTCACCTCATAGAGCTTTTCGATGACGTACTGCGGCATGATGACGCCCTTCTTCATGCGGTATTTCATGCACTTCTTGGCGCGCCACTCATCGATCTGCTTCCACCAGCCGGCCAGCACCTCCGCATCCGGAGTGGCATTGCCGGCATCGAGCAACTTGGACATTTCGTCGAGGACATCCGGGACGTTGCCGACGATCGGCACATCGACCTTGACGCGCTTGGAAATCGACGATGGGTCAATATCGATGTGGATGATCTTGCGTGGAATGGACGAAAAGTTGGCTGGATTACCAATCACCCGGTCGTCGAAGCGCGCACCGATAGCCAGCAGGACGTCACAGTTCTGCATCGCAAGGTTGGCTTCGACGGTACCGTGCATGCCCGGCATGCCAAGAAACTGCGGGTCGCTTGCCGGATACGCACCGAGACCCATCAAGGTGTTGGTAATCGGAAATCCGAGCCGCCGTACCAGCTTGGTCAATTGCTCCGCACCGTTGGAAAGGATGACTCCCCCGCCGCTGTAGACCATCGGCCGCTTGGCCTCGAGCAGGAGATGCAGGGCCTTCTTGATCTGCCCCAGATGCCCCTTGACAACCGGGTTGTACGAGCGCAGCTGGATCGTTTCCGGATACTCGAACTTGCACTTGGCGGCGGTAATATCCTTGGGGATATCGATCACCACCGGCCCCGGACGACCGCTGTTGGCGATGAAGAAAGCCTTCTTTATGGTCACTGCCAGGTCGTGCACGTCCTTGACCAGGAAGTTGTGCTTCACGCAGGGGCGGGTGATGCCAACGGTATCGCACTCCTGGAAGGCGTCCTGACCGATGTACTCGGTCGGCACCTGCCCGGCGATGACCACCAGGGGAATCGAATCCATGTACGCCGTGGCGATGCCGGTCACCGCATTGGTCGCACCGGGCCCTGAAGTGACCAATGCCACGCCGACCTTGTGCGTCGAACGCGCCAGGCCGTCGGCGGCATGCACGGCCGCCTGCTCGTGACGAACGAGAATGTGCTTGACCTGATCCTGTTTGAAGAGCGCGTCGTACATGTGAAGGACAGCCCCGCCAGGATAGCCGAATACGTACTCGACCTTTTCTTCCTGCAGGCACCTGATTACAATCTCCGCACCGGTCATCATTGTCATTACCGTCGCCCCAGCAAGCAAATTGCTCGAAAAAAGTCTGCAACGTTAAAGCTTAGACGTGGTTTGGTCAAGGCATTCACGAAAACCGACGCCGGGGAAAGCAGGCTTCCCGCCCCACAACCGCAAGGATCTCCACCCTGGCCAGCCAACGCGAACTGTCAGACTTCCTCACAGCAGTCGAACGCCGCGCTTTCAAGCAAGCAATGTTCGCAGTGCGCAACGAAGAGTCCGCACTCGACATCGTCCAGGATGCGATGATGAAGCTCGCCGAGAAATACGGTGACCGCCCGCCAACAGAACTGCCCATGCTTTTCCAGCGGATCCTGCAGAACACGATTCGCGATTACTATCGACGCAGCAAGGTCCGCTCGCTATGGACAACGCTCCTCTCCGCCCTTTCGCCGAATGATGACGAGGAGCACGACCCACTCGAAACAATCAGCAGCGAATCAGGGCCCAACGGCCCTAAAACGCCGCACGGTCAGTTTGAGCAGGCACAAGTCCTGGGAATGATCGAGAAAGAGATAGAATCTTTGCCTGGGCGTCAACGGGAAGCGTTTCTTCTGCGTTACTGGGAGGATATGGACGTTGCCGAAACAGCGTCGATCATGGGTTGCTCGGAGGGGAGCGTCAAGACACACTGTTCACGTGCCAATCACGCTCTCGCGGCCGCACTGAAAGCAAAAGGAATTACCCTATGAACGAACTACATTTTGCCTTCAAAGCCAGGCAGCACCTGAACAGGGGGCTGCATCAACTGCCACCGTCAACGCAGTCGCGCCTGCAGGCCGCCCGAGAGCGGGCGCTGGCGCGGCAAAAACTTGCCGTCCACCAATCGATACTGGTGGCGGCGGGGAGCTTTGTTCACGAGCACACGGAAGGCTTGCACCTGCGGCAAATTCTCGTTGCCTTGGCGCTGGTTCTCGGCGTAGTGTTCTACGCTTACTGGCAGGCCGACCGGAGCATCACCGAACTGGAGGTCATTGATAGCGCCCTGCTCGCCGACGACTTGCCGATCGCGGCCTTCACCGACAGGGGCTTTGATGCATGGTTGAAAAGCTCCGCGTCGCACTGATCCTCAGCAGCTTCGTAGCCGTCACGGGCTGGGCCGATGTGCTCAGCCCGTCTGCCATTGCGACGCCAGCGCAACCGCAGTGGGGTGAACTCACGGTCGAGCAGAAAACAATCCTCGCACCGCTCAGTTACGACTGGGACGGCATGGACTATGCGCGCCAGAAGAAATGGCTGGGAATCACGCGGCGCTTCTACAAGATGACCGCCGACGAGCAGCGCCGAGTGCAAGTCCAGATGCAGGACTGGGGGAAGCTGACACCCGAACAACGGCGAGTCGCGCGCGAGAATTTCATCACTGCCAACAAGCTCCCCGTCGAGAAGAAGCAGGAACTCAGGCTGAAGTGGCAGGAGTACTCGAGCCTGCCGGACGAAGAGAAAGATAGGCTCAAGCAGCAAGCTGCCAAACGGGCGGCGCCGACCAAACCGGGGCTGCCGGGCAGCGGCGGCACAGCGGGCAACCTGACCTCGCCGCCGCCATCGACGACGCTATTGCCGCTCGGCAGCCTTCATTCTGCGCCGGCACCCGTCACCACGGCGGCGCCGGCAAGCGCATTGGAAGACAAGGATTGATGGCGGCAGCGGAGACCCCGGTCACGCGACCGAGCATCACGCGTCGTCTGGCCAGCATGCTGTACGAGTCCTTGCTGCTGTTCGGCGTCCTTGTCGCGCTGCTGGTTGTGCCACACTTCCTGCTCGGCGCGCTGACCCATCGCCTGGTGACGCCGGTCCTCGTGCAGGCACATACCTTCATCGTGCTGCTCGTCTACTGCCTCTGGTTCTGGAGTAACGGGCGGCAAACGCTGGCCATGAAGACCTGGCGCATGCGCCTACTGACCCGTGACGGGCAACCCGTCCGGCCAGCCCAGGCGCTGCTGCGCTACCTCCTGTGCT
Organism: Candidatus Accumulibacter sp. ACC007; assembly: GCF_907163205.1. Lineage (NCBI taxonomy): Bacteria > Pseudomonadati > Pseudomonadota > Betaproteobacteria > Candidatus Accumulibacter > Candidatus Accumulibacter sp. ACC007. Next base: position 185,636 of record NZ_CAJQUD010000008.1, read on the forward strand.
GGCCAAGCATTATCCTGGGAGGAGTTGGCATCCTTTGGGCAGTGGTGGACCGCGAGCGCCTGTTTCTGCACGACCGTCTCGCCGGCACGCAACTCGTACTGAGCGGAGATCTGGCGAAGAAGCCATAGCCCGTCACTGGCTAGGCGAACCATCCGGCGACGGGCAAGGATTTCAATAGCCTGCTCAAGCGCCCTTGTGCAGACCCCCCGGTCAACGCACTCCGCCAATCAGCGTCGCTCGACCCACCAGATCATCGTGATCGCGGCCAGCAGGAAGAGCAGCGACGGCGTGACCGCACTGAGCAATGGCGACCAACTATTGATCGCGCCAAGATTGGCAAACAAGCCGTTGAGCATGTGGAACAGGATGCCGATCATCACCCCGGAGAAGATCTTGAGGCCCACTGCGTCAGATCGGTAGTGCGCACCGCCAAAGGGTAGGGCCAGAGCGACCATCACGAACGCAGCGAGTGGGTAGACCACCTTTTTCCACAATGCAATGTCATACCGGTTGGTGGTCTGGCGATTGTCGGACAGGTGCTTGGTATAGGTCGCCAAGTGTCGCAGCGACATCCGATCGGGAGAAACCATAAGTACCGCCAGGATGTCCGGGTTCAGCGCCGAATGCCAGACCATCTCGGGGATCTGCTGAACATCGGCACGCTCGGCATGCAGGACCGTCTGCACTACATTGCTCAAGCGCCAGCTGTCAGGAAGCACGTATTCGCCCTCGGCGGCCTCGGTGAACGAGTGCAACTTCGCCTCCTCGTCGAACTCGTAAATGCGAATCCCCCGCAAACGCGTATCCGGCAGCACAACGCGCACGTTGATGAAACTTCGCTCGTCCTTGACCCACAATCCTGAACGCAAGTCCTGCCCGATCATTCGACCCCTGGCTTTCAAGCGCAATTGGTTGGCCTCTCGCTCGGCCGTCGGCGCCACATACTCGCCGATCAGGAAGGTGGCGACGGCAAACAAGCCGGCGACCAGAAACAAGCCGCGCAACAGGGCTCCCGAAGAGAGACCAGAAACCCGGAGAACGGTAATCTCGGAATGACGAGCCAAAGACGACAAGGCGTAGAGCGTCCCGATCAGAACGGCAATCGGCATCAGCTCGTAGACCCGCCCCGGCAGGCGTAGCATGACGAAACCAAACGCATGGCGGAGTTGGTAGCCGCCCCGCCCGATGTCCTTGACCTCGCCAAGCATGTCAAAAAAGGCAAACAGCGCCAGAAACGCCAGCAAGACCAAGAGGATGGCGGCAGACACCTCACGCACCAGGTAACGACGATAGATCTTCATCGGGCGAGGCGCAGGAAAGATGACACGGCTATACGGTTGTAGAAAAGAAACGGCAAGAGAAGCAGCATGAACAGATGGACCACCAAGACGCCGACGGCAAAAGACACCTGGCCACTGGCTACCCAGCCCTGGCTGATGGTCAGCAGATTGTTGTAGATCACGTAAACCAGTATGGCCAGGAGCATGTTCGCCGAACGACCCGCGCGCGGGTTGACGAACGACAGCGGAATCGCCAACAAGGCCAGCACTGCGGCAGCAAGCGGCATGCCAACGCGCCACAGCAACTCTGCCCGATAGGGAGGCAAGTCGAGTTGCAGCAACTCCAGCGGCGGCATGTTCTTGGGTGTCCGCTCGATGCCACGCGCCTCCTTGGTCTCCAGGCGAACAGCATAGCGTGCGTACTCGAGAATACGGAAACCGGCCGTGCCCGGATCGAGCTCGTAACGACGACCGTCCTGCAGGACAATGAAGCGATCACCGTTGGCCGCCGTCTCCTGATGGCCCGTTCCGGCCATCGTCACCCCGAGGCGCTCGGGTGCGGCTTCGCTGACAAAGACGTTGCGCACGTGGCTGGTGTCTTCGGCCACCGCTTCAACAAAGATCACCCGGTCACCCGCCGATGATTCCTGGAAGGTTCCTGGAGAGATTTGTCCGGCATCCTTCTGGTTGCTCAGCTTGCCGCGGTATTCGGCGCTCTGCGACAAGGCCCAGGGCGAGAGAAACAGCGACAGCAAGCCGATGGTGATTACCAGGGGGAGGGCAAAGGTGACTACCGGTCGCATCCAGGCCGTCAGCGACAGCCCGGAAGAGAACCAGACGACCATCTCCGAGTCACGATAGCTGCGCGAAAGGGTCAACAGAATGGCAACGAACAAGGAAAGCGACAACAGCGGCGGGAGATAATTGAGCGCTGCGAAACCAAGCAGCGCGGCCACAGCCCCTGGGTCGACTTCGCCCTGCGCAGCTTCGTTGAGCAGGCGGATCAACTGCGTGGTCACCAGAATCGCAAAAAGCGCTATGAAAACACCGGCGGTCGAGTGGGCGAACTCGCGTCGGACAGCACGCTGGAAGATCATTTTTTGACTTTGGTGAAAAACTGCAGTGATAATCGGCGTTTTCGACGAAACACGCCTGTCCTGGGGAGGGTGAGTGGAATTTAGCATAAAAAGCGGTAACCCGGAGAAGCAGCGCAGCGCCTGTGTGGTGGTCGGGGTTTTCGAACCTCGCAAGCTGACGCTGGCCGCCGAGCTCATCGATAACGCGGCACGCAGCCATCTTTCGGACATCATTCGCCGCGGCGACATGGAGGGCAAGGCCGGCACCACCTTGCTGCTGCACAACGTCCCGGGGACACTTTGCGACCGTGTCCTTCTGGTCGGCCTCGGCAAGGAAAAGGAATTTGGCGATCGGGAGTACTGCGACGCGATTCGCAGCGCCGTCAGAACCCTAAACGAAACAGGCTCGTTTGACGGCACGGTCTTCCTCACCGAAACCAGCGTCCGCAAGCGCAGCGCCGCCTGGCGCGTACGCCAGGCGGCGCTGGTCGCACAGCAAACCGTCTATCGCTTCGACCAGTTCAAGAGCAAGAAGGATAAAGTCCGTCGCCCGCTGCGCAAGCTGACCTTCATTGTCGATCGCCGGAACGAACTGGCCGCCGCCGAAGAAGCGCTGTGCGAGGGGCAGGCCATCGCCGAAGGTATGTCGCTGGCCAAGGATCTTGCCAATCTTCCCGGCAACGTGTGCACCCCGAGCTTTCTCGCTGAAACCGCGCAGAAGCTGGCCGAAGAACACCAGATCGAGTGCCAGATTCTTGAACGCGAGGAGATGGCTGCGCTGGGCATGCACGCGCTGCTCTCGGTCGCGCAGAGCTCACACCAGGCGCCGAAGCTCATTGTCCTGCAGTACAAGGGTGGCAAGAGCGACGAGAAGCCGGTCGTCCTGGTCGGCAAGGGCGTCACCTTCGATAGCGGCGGCATTTCGCTCAAACCAGCGCCAGAAATGGACGAGATGAAGTACGACATGTGCGGCGCTGCCAGCGTACTCGGCACCATCAAGGCAGCGGCCCTGATGAAGCTGCCGCTCAACCTGACGGTGATCGTGCCGAGCACGGAGAACATGCCGGGCGGTGGCGCCAGCCGACCAGGCGACATCGTCACCTCGATGTCCGGGCAGACCATCGAAATCCTCAACACCGACGCGGAAGGCCGCCTGATTCTCTGTGACGCCCTGACCTACGCCGCACGCTTCGAGCCGGACACGGTGATCGACGTCGCCACCCTCACCGGCGCCTGCGTCGTCGCGCTTGGTCATGTCGCCACCGGCCTGTTCGCCAACAACGATACGCTGGCCCGGGAGCTGGAACACGCGGGTGACGAAGCGCACGACCGCGCCTGGCAAATGCCGCTCTGGAATGACTACCAGGAACTGCTCAAGAGCCCCTTCGCCGACATGGCCAATATCGGCGGCCGTTGGGGCGGCAGCATCACCGCCGCCTGCTTTCTTGCCCGCTTCACCAAGAAATACGTCTGGGCCCACCTCGACATCGCCGGCACCGCCTGGACGTCGGGAGCCGAAAAGGGGGCCACCGGACGACCGGTACCGCTGCTGATGCATTACCTGCTCAAGCGTGCCGGAAAACTCAAGTGACACAAATTTTCTTCTACCACAACGCTGCGAACCGCATCGGCACGACCGCCTTCCTCATCGGCAGGACCTTCGCGCAGAAGAAGGCCTTGCTGGTCTACGCGCCCGACGCCGAGATCGCGGCCGCGCTCGACCGACAGCTATGGGGGCAGCCGCCAACGGGCTTCGTCCCGCACGTCGGCGCCGACTCGCCGCTGGCCGCTCAAACGCCGGTTGTCATCACCCGCACGCTGGAGTCACTACCCCACGACGAACGGCTTTTCAACCTTTCCAGCGACGTGCCGCCGGGCTTTTCCCGTTTTACGAGCCTGATTGAAATCGTCGGCCGCGGCGATGAGGAACGCGCCGACGGCCGCAAGCGCGCCCGCTTCTACAAGGATCGCGGCTACGATGTCAGATATGTCGATTGCACAGGAAAGCACTGATGGCCGATGACGAAGACCTGCTCGACCGCGCCAATTCGCTGATCAACGCCGACGCCGGGGCAAGGCGCGACGAGCAGACCAACAGCGCGCGCCCGATGCGCCGGCGGCGCAGCTTCCTGGCCTCGGCAGATTCCGACCATGTGGACGGCAGCCGGCGCTTTGGCCACAGGGGCAGCGAAGACGATGATCTGCCGCTGTTGACGGATGTCGTCGTTGCGGTCGAGGCTGAACCCGAAACAAGCGTCGATGACATCGCTGCGAACCTGCGCCCGACGCTTGCCGCGGAGTTTGCGGAACTCATCGACCGACATCTGGCCGCGGCCTTGCCGGCACTGGTCGAGGCCGCCACTGCCGAGGCTGCCGAGAACTTGCGCCACGGTATCGAAGCGAGCATCGCCACTGCGGCAAGCGATTTCATTGCCCAGCGCGGGCAACTGCAACTGCCGCTGGAAGAGCCGGCGAGCGGCGAAGCCAAGCAGGAGCAGAAGTAGGAGTCGGGCGGATCGGCTTGGACCGGGTCAGCGTCACCGCGCGTCGTGGCCCGGAGCTGCAGCGCGATCCGGTATAATGCGCGCTCCTGAAATCCACCCTCACCCTCCTCCATGGAACTCGCCAAGAGCTTTGAACCGGCCGACATCGAGCGTCGCTGGTACCCCGAATGGGAAGCCAGAGGCTACTTCGGCGCCGGCCTCGCGACCGACAGACCCGAAGCCTTCTGCATTCTGCTGCCGCCACCAAACGTCACCGGCACCCTGCACATGGGGCACGGCTTCAACCAGGCGATCATGGACGCCCTCACCCGTTACCATCGCATGCGCGGCGACAACACGCTGTGGCAACCGGGAACCGATCACGCCGGCATCGCCACCCAGATCGTCGTCGAGCGCCAGCTGGACGGACAGGGGATCTCCCGGCACGACCTCGGCCGCGAGAAGTTTCTCGAGAAAGTCTGGCAGTGGAAGGAATTCTCGGGCAACACCATCACCCAGCAGATGCGTCGCCTGGGAACCTCGCCGGACTGGAGCCGCGAACGCTTCACCATGGACGCAGGCCTGTCGAAGACGGTCACCGAGACCTTCGTCCGGCTGTACAAGGAAGGCCTGATCTACCGCGGCAAGCGCCTGGTCAACTGGGATCCGGTCCTGCAGACGGCGGTCTCCGACCTCGAAGTGGCGCAGGAGGAAGAGCAGGGCCACCTCTGGCACATTCGCTACCCGTTGAGCGACGGTAGTGCGACGCTGACCGTTGCCACGACACGACCGGAAACGATGCTCGGCGATACCGCCCTGATGGTCCATCCGGACGACGAGCGCTATCGTCACCTGCTCGGCAAGATGGTCAGACTACCGCTTTGCGAGCGTGAAATTCCGATTATTGCCGACGCCTACGTGGACCCCGCCTTCGGTACCGGCTGCGTCAAGGTCACTCCGGCACACGACTTCAACGACTACGCAGTCGGTCAGCGGCACCAACTGCCGATGATCCCGATCCTGACACTCGACGCCCGCATCAACGAGAATGCGCCGGCATGCTACCAAGGCATGGATCGCTTTGCCGCTCGCCAGCAGGTCGTCGCCGACCTCGAAGAACAGGGTTTCCTGGACAAGGTCGAGCCACATACCCTGAAAGTGCCGCGCGGCGACCGCACCGGTGTGGTCATCGAACCGATGCTCACCGATCAGTGGTTCGTCGCCATGAGCAAGGCCGGTGCCGACGGCAGCAGCATCGCCGGCAAGGCTCTTGAATGCGTGGCCTCGGGTGAAATCAGGTTCTTCCCTGAAAACTGGGTCAACACCTACAACCAGTGGCTGAACAACATTCAGGACTGGTGCATATCGCGGCAATTGTGGTGGGGCCACCAGATCCCGGCATGGTACGGCGACGATGGGCGTATCTTCGTCGCCCATGATGAAGGCGAGGCCAGGGCCCAGGCCGACGAACAGGGCTATGACGGCCGGCTGAGCCGCGATCCGGACGTCCTCGACACCTGGTATTCGTCCGCGCTGTGGCCCTTCTCGACGCTCGACTGGACGCCGCAGTGGCCGGCGGAGACGAACAGCGCACTAGAACTGTATCTGCCGTCTACGGTGCTGGTCACCGGTTTCGACATCATTTTCTTCTGGGTCGCGCGAATGGTGATGATGACCCGCCACATCACCGGCAAGATCCCGTTCAAGCATGTCTACGTGCACGGGCTGATCCGCGATGCCGAAGGGCAGAAGATGAGCAAGTCCAAGGGCAATGTTCTCGACCCGATCGACCTCATCGATGGCATCGATCTCGACGCGCTGATCAGCAAGCGGACCAGCGGCCTGATGAACCCCAAGCAGGCGGCGCAAATCGAAAAGCGCACCCGCAAGGAATTCCCCGAGGGCATTCAGGCTTTCGGCACCGACGCCCTGCGTTTCACCTTCCTGTCGCTGGCCAGTCCCGGCCGCGACATCAAGTTCGACCTCAGCCGCTGCGAAGGCTACCGCAATTTCTGCAACAAGCTGTGGAACGCGACCCGCTACGTACTGATGCACACGGCTGACCAGGATCTCGGGCTGTCGGCCTGCACCCCGGAGAGCTGCTCGACGGCCCTGAGCTTCTCCTTCGCCGACCGCTGGATCGTCAGCAAGCTGCAACGCACCGAAGCCGAGGTCGCACAGCACTATGCCGATTACCGCTTCGACCTGCTGGCGCGCTCGGTCTACGAGTTCGTCTGGGACGAGTTCTGCGACTGGTACGTCGAACTGTCCAAAGTTCAGTTGCAGGGGGGCAACGAACAGGAAATTCGCGCCACCCGACGGACGCTGGCAAGAGTGCTGGAAACCGTCCTGCGCCTGGCGCATCCGCTGCTGCCATTCATTACCGAAGAACTCTGGCAGGCCCTGGCACCGATTGCTGGCCGCAAGACACACGACTCGGTGATGCTCGCTGCCTATCCACAGGCGCAGCCGGAAAAAATCGACCCGGTCAGCGAAGCGAGCGTCCAGCAATTGAAGGACCTGGCCTACGCCTGCCGCAACCTGCGCGGGGAGATGAATCTTTCGCCGGCGCAAAAGGTGCCCCTGCTCGCCAGTGGCGACAGCGCCACGCTGGCCACCTTCTCACCTTACCTGAAACCGCTCTGCAAGCTCTCGGAAATGCAGGTTGTCGACGACCTGCCCGCCGACGCCAGCGCACCGATCGCCATCGTCGGACGAACCAAGCTCATGTTGCAGGTTGAGATCGACGTCGCCGTCGAAGGCCAGCGGCTCGACAAGGAGATCGCCCGCCTGGGCGGCGAGATCGACAAGGCGAGAGCCAAACTCGCCAACGAGAGCTTTGTCGCGCGCGCCCCAGCGGCAGTTGTTGAACAGGAAAAGAAGCGTCTCGACGACTTCCTGGCAACGCTGGAAAAACTCGCCCCGCAGCGCGAACGCCTGCGCCGCTAACCCGGGTCGGCTTCAAGGACCACCGGCAGCAGGCCGCGCAAGGCGTTGCCGACGTACAAGGCCGGCGCCTGCAGCAAGTCCTCACGCCGCAGGACCTGCTCGACGGCACGTCCGGACTCGAGCAGCGTGCGCCGCATGACGCCTGGCAGTAGCCCGCAAGCCAGCGGCGGAGTCAGCAGCACGCCGTCGCGCTCGACGAAAACGTTGCTGCGCGCACCTTCACACACCTCGCCGCGGCTGTTGAGGAAGATCGCGTCGAACAGCGCTGGCCGCGCGGCGAGCCCCGCCAGCGTGCGGTCGTAGCGGGCACGCGCGGTGGTTTTGTGGCGCAGTAGATAGTCATCAGCAGGTAGCACTTCGCTAGCCAGGCACACCCGCCAGCTTTGCCCGGGTTCTTCGCGCAAAGCGGAGACCTCGACACGGCAGCTCCCGTTGTGTGCCAGGGTCAAGCGAACGCGAAACAATGCTTTGGGCCGCGCCGCCGCCTCGGCAGACAGCGCCGCCGCGACCTTGACCAGCGCGCAGGCGAACCCGAGGCTGCGTGCGGATGCCTGCAGGCGCTCGAGATGCAGGTCCAGCAGTGGATAGCCGCCTTCTTCAAGGCGCAGGGTCTCGACGAGTTCGAATCCCGGATCGAAGGCGGTCAGAAAGCTTGCTTTCAGCAGGCATTCCGCGTACTCGCGCTGCGCGTCGGAGTCAATCACGATACCACTGCCCACGCCTAGTCGAGCCTGGCCATGCGGGCCGGCCTCGACGGTGCGAATGGCGACGTTGAAGCGACAGTCACCGCCCGGCGCCAGCCAGCCAAGGGCTCCCGTGTACAGCCCGCGCGGCGACTCTTCAAGCTCGGCGATGCGCTGCATGGCTCTGATCTTCGGCGCCCCGGTGATCGAGCCGCAGGGAAACAGGGCGGCAAAGAGCTCGGTGATCCCAACGCCAGGCAAGTCTGCGGCGACGGTAGACACCATCTGCCACAGGGTCGGGTAGGCCTCCGCCGCACACAAGGCTTCGACTGTCACCTTTCCGGGCTGCGCCAGGCGCCCCAGGTCGTTGCGCAGCAGATCGACGATCATGATGTTCTCCGCCCGCTCCTTGGCCGACGCCAGCAAGGCCGCACGATTCGCCTGATCTTCCGGTGGCGTCCTGCCGCGCGGTGCCGTTCCTTTCATCGGCCGAGTGACTACGTGGTCGCCGACGCGCTCGAAAAACAACTCCGGCGAGAAGGAAAGGATGGCTTCGTCGCCGCTGCCGAGAAAGCCCCCATAACGAACCGGCTGTCGTTCGCGCAGGCGCGCATAGAGCGCCAGAGGATGTCCGTAAAACCCGAAAGTCAGCGGAAATGTGAGGTTGATTTGGTAGCAATCGCCGTCCCTGATCCAGCGATGAATCTGCCTGACCTGCGCGGCATACCTCGCCGCATCGACGGCGGGACACAAGTCCGCAATTCCCGCCACCTGCTGGTACTCGGGCAGCGCCGCCAGTTGCTCGGCAAGGAAGGCGGCGACGGCCGGCGCATCGAGCACTCGACCCTCGGCAAATACCCAGGCCCGCAACACCGGCCGGTCGCCGGGTGCCGCGGGCACTGTCGGCTCGAAGGATGCGCCGAGGGCGTAGTCGGCCGCCACAGCCAGCCACTGACCGGCCGCAAGCGCCGCTTCAATCGTGCTGAAAGCGGCGCCAGGGTCGCCGGAAGCCGCAAGGACAAAGGAGCGCTGGAAACCCGTCAGCAAGGCGGCACGGCCAGCGTCGCCATCGAACAGCGCGAACTGAGCGCCAGCCAGCATCAGTCAGCGAATCGACCGCGCGTGCCAGCCTGGCCCAGCGGCGCCGGCTGAAGCACTCCGTCGCACCAGCAGCGGACACTACTTGCGCTTGAGGTAGAACTCGAAAACCTGATTGCCTTCGGCGTTCGACAGCAGCTCGTTGCCGGTCTGTTTGGCGAAAGCCTGAAAGTCCTTGACCGAACCCGGGTCAGTCGCCAGGACATGCAGCACATCACCCGACGACATCTCGGACAGCGCCTTCTTCGTACGCAGAATCGGCAGTGGGCACTTCAGCCCTTTGACGTCGAGCTCGCGATCGCAATGCATGTTGTGGTCCAGAACAAAATCGAGGGCATATTCTAACCACTCTAACCGCCATTGCGCTTCTTCTCGCTGACCTCTTCCGCCAGCAGCTTGCGCAGGTCGCGCAGGCGAGCGTCGACCGCGGATTTCTCGAAAAAGTCGCCGTCACCAGCCTGTTGCGCGAACTGCAACTGTTCGACGGCAGCACCCAACTGCCCCAGCAACAGGTAGGACTCGGCCTGCGAACGGTGTTGCTGCAGGCGCTTGCCAAGCGCCGCAAAAGTCTTCGCCTGCAAAGCATACAGCTTGTAGTCTGCGCTGTAGAGCTGTAGCTGCGAGTCGAGAAACTTCAAGCTCTGCTCGTATTGCCGCCCCGCCAGCAGGGCGTCCGCGTAGCCATAAACTAATGCCTTGGACTGTGGATAGCGTTGCAGCGCGTCGCGATAGATCTTTGTCGCGCCGGCTTGATTGCCAGCGGCAATTTCGGTGCGTGCCGCCAGGCCGGCGATCATCGGCGATGAAGCCTTGAGCGCCAGCAGCGCGCCCAGCTCCTTCTGCGCGGCGGCGACATCCTTGGCCTGCAATAGCGAATACGCGAGCCCGTAGCGGATCGCCACCTCAGAAGCATATTTCTTTTCGCGCAGCAGCTTGCTGAACTCGCTAACCGCCTCGCCAGGCGTCGCCGCCTGCGCCCGCAGCTTGGCCCGCACCAGATGAAAATCAACGCTGTCGGCAACCTGACGGTAGGAAGCATCCTGCGACCTGTTCTGCATGTCGGAGATGCGCTCTACGGTCAGCGGGTGCGAACGCAGATAAACCGGAGCGTTGTTCTCGTACACCCGACCTGCCAGCTGCATGCGGCCAAAGAAGTCACCCATACCACGCACGTCGTAGCCGGCCTTGGTCAGCGTTTGAAAGCCGAGCCGGTCGGCTTCGCGCTCGAAGTCACGACTGTAGGCCAGTTGCGATTGAATCGACGCGGCCTGCGCCGAGGCGATCGCCGCAGACGCCACCTGCGAGTTTGAACGCGCAGCAAGAACACCAACGGCCATGGCGACCATGGTGGCGATCGAGCTCTGCTTTTCCCTGGCAATCTGCCGCGCGAGGTGATTCTGGCTCACGTGTGAAATCTCGTGGGCGATCACGCCGGCCAACTCGGACTCCGATTGCGCGGTAAGCAGCGTGCCGGTGTTGACCCCGATGAAACCGCCAAACATTGCAAAGGCGTTCACCGTGTTGTCACGAATCGCAAAAAAATAGTAATCGCCCGCCGCATTCGAACTCGCGGCGACCAGGCGGCCACCAAGGAGATTCAGGTAGTCATTGACCTCGGGGTCGTCAACGTAGCTCGGCTCGCGCACGCGTATGTCATTGAAAATCCGCTCTCCGATCTTGCGCTCAAGCTGCGGCGAGAGGTCAACCCGCGACGCGTCACCAAGCTCGGGAAGGCCATCGGCCGCAACCGGCGAGGAACTGCCCGCGAAAACCGCAAAGGTCAAGGACACTGCGGCACAAATCATTCTGCTCAAGACACCCCCCGGCCCGCCTCGGCGCCCGCCGACAAAGATTTGCTATGATACCCAATTGTGCTCTGGTGAATTGTCACCAAGCGTTACTAGGCGCCCTCGGCTGGTTGTCAAGTGATCCCCGCGACTGGCATCACCCCCATCAGCGACCCTTATGCCTCCCCTACCGCCTATGTCAGTCAGTCCACTTACTCATTTCAATTCACTGGGCCAGGCCCAGATGGTTGACGTCGGCGACAAGGCCGAGACCGCCCGCCAGGCATGCGCCGCCGGCAGCATCCTGATGCGCCCTGAAACCCTGCTTCTGATCGTCGACGGTTCGGCGAAGAAGGGCGACGTTCTCGGCATCGCGAGAATTGCCGCCATACAAGGCGCCAAGCGAACCTCCGACCTGATCCCCTTGTGCCATCCAATCGCGCTGAGCAAGGTTTCGGTCGACTTCGAGATCGACAGCGAGGCCAACACGGTACATTGCCTGACCCGGGCGGAGTGTGTTGGTCGCACCGGCGTCGAAATGGAAGCCCTTTGTGCCACCAGCATTGCCTTGCTGACCATCTACGACATGTGCAAGGCGGTCGATCGCGGCATGCGTATCGAGAACATCAGACTTCTTGAAAAAGTCGGCGGCAAGTCTGGCCACTGGACTGCAAACTGACGCCTGCCGACACAGCGCCGAAAGGCAAAAAGAACCCGCGAAAAAAAACCCGCCAGAGGCGGGTCCCTTATTGCACACCCAAAAAAATCAGGCGCGCGCGATATTCGATGCTTGCTTGCCCTTCGGGCCCTGCGTCACGTCGAAGGAAACCTTCTCGCCCTCTTTGAGGGTCTTGAATCCACCCATGGTGATCGCGGAGAAATGGGCGAAGAGATCTTCACTACCATCATCCGGAGTAATGAAGCCAAAACCTTTGGCGTCATTGAACCACTTAACTGTACCAGTTGCCATATTGCCACTTCCTTGAAAAAAGACTAAATCCGGGCGGAGCCCGACTTGCATGTTTCCAATTCAAACACTGCGCTGACGGATTTTCAGGAACGAAAACCGGCAGAACACAGCCCTGAACAAAAACATTCGACCTTTTTACGCCAAGTCAGGCGGATGCGTCAAGCGTTTTCATCGTCTGGCGCCTGCACAGCCGCCCCCGGCTACCGAGAATTGGTGACGGGTGGTATTGCGGATCCGGAAAGACTGGTTAGAATTCACGCATGGCAACACAGCATCAGGACAACTCTCTACTTCAAGCGCAGCGCACGCAGCTCAAGCCGCCACCACTTTACAAGGTCCTGTTGCTGAACGACGATTTCACACCGATGGATTTCGTGATTGTCGTTCTGCAGCGGTTTTTTGGGATGGATCGAGAACACGCGACGCGAATCATGCTCAAAGTTCACACCGACGGACGGGGCGTGTGTGGAGTCTATCCGCGCGACGTCGCGGCCACGAAAGTTGAACAGGTCACAGCCTTCGCACGAAGCAACCAGCACCCCCTGGCGTGCGTAATGGAGGAAAACTGAATGATTGCGCAGGAACTTGAGGTAAGTTTGCACATGGCCTTCGTTGAAGCGCGACAGAAGCGTCATGAGTTCATCACTGTCGAGCACCTCCTGCTCGCACTGCTCGATAACCCGTCGGCAGCCGAAGCCATGCGCGCCTGCGGCGCCAGCATCGAGCAGCTGCGCAAGGATCTGACCCGCTTCATCGGCGAACACACGCCAACCGTCGCTGGCGAGGACGAAATCGATACGCAGCCGACGCTCGGCTTCCAGCGTGTGATCCAGCGCGCCATCCTGCACGTCCAGTCGTCTGGTCGCAAGGAGGTCAACGGGGCCAACGTTCTTGTTGCGATCTTTGGCGAGAAGGACTCGCACGCGGTTTATTACCTGCAAAAACAGGGTGTGACCCGCCTCGACGTGGTCAATTTCATCTCGCACGGCATCAGCAGGATTCCACAGAGCACGCCACGCGGTGAGCCGGAAGTCGAACCCGAAGGCGAACAGCAAAGTGCTGCCGGGCCACTCGAAAGCTATACCATCAATCTCAACGCCCTGGCTCTTCAGGGCAAGATAGACCCGCTGATCGGTCGCGACCGGGAACTTGAACGGGTCATCCAAACGCTATGCCGTCGGCGCAAGAACAACCCCCTGCTGGTCGGCGAAGCCGGGGTCGGCAAGACAGCGATCGCCGAGGGGCTGGCGCGGCGAATCGTCGAGTGCGATATTCCCGAAATTCTCGGCAAAGCAAACGTTTACTGCCTCGATATGGGATCTCTGCTCGCCGGCACCAAGTATCGTGGCGACTTCGAACAGCGCCTGAAGGCCGTTCTCAAGCAACTCAGCGAGAATCCACAGGCAATCTTGTTCATTGACGAGATCCATACCTTGATTGGTGCCGGCTCGGCCTCGGGCGGCACCCTCGACGCGTCCAATCTGCTCAAGCCGGCGCTGTCTTCAGGACAGCTGAAGTGTATCGGCGCAACCACCTACAACGAATATCGCGGTATTTTCGAGAAAGACCACGCGCTCTCGCGGCGATTCCAGAAGATCGACGTCAACGAGCCGTCGAGTGCCGAAGCGGTAGACATTCTCAAGGGCTTGAAATCCCGCTTCGAAGCCCACCACGGCGTCAAGTACTCGGCCGCCGCGCTGAGTTCGGCGGTCGAGCTGTCGGTGCGCTTCATCACCGACCGTCACCTGCCGGACAAAGCGATCGACGTCATAGACGAAGCCGGCGCCGCGCAGCGGATCCTGCCCAAGTCGCGGCAGAAAAAGATGATTGGCAAAGTCGACATCGAGGAAATCGTTGCCAAGATTGCACGTATCCCGTCGACGCACGTCTCAGCAGACGACCGCAACAACCTGCGCAACCTCGACCGCGATCTGAAGGCTATCGTCTTTGGTCAGAATGCGGCGATCGACGCGCTGGCCAGGGCCATCAAGATGGCTCGTTCGGGCCTCGGCAACCCGGCCAAGCCCATCGGCAGCTTCCTTTTTTCGGGCCCCACCGGCGTCGGAAAAACGGAAGTCGCCAAGCAACTTGCGTACTGCCTCGGTAACGAGCTGATACGCTTCGACATGTCCGAGTACATGGAGCGGCACGCGGTTTCGCGGCTGATCGGCGCGCCACCGGGCTACGTCGGCTTCGACCAGGGCGGCCTGCTGACCGAAGCCGTTACCAAGAAACCCTATAGCGTTCTGCTCCTTGACGAGATCGAAAAAGCGCATCCGGACATCTACAACATCCTGCTGCAAGTGATGGATCACGGCACGCTTACCGACAACAACGGCCGCAAGGCTGATTTTCGCAACGTGATCATCATCATGACCACCAATGCCGGCCAAGAGGCAATCCAAAAAACGACAATGGGCTTCACGGCATCGCGGCAGGCGGGCGATGAAATGATCGAGATCAAACGCATCTTCACGCCCGAGTTTCGTAACCGGCTCGACGCCACGATTTCCTTCAAGTCGCTCGATCACGAAGTCATCCTGCGGGTCGTGGACAAGTTCCTGATGCAGCTCGAAGCGCAGCTGCACGAAAAGAAGGTCGAAGCCATTTTCACTGCAGCGATCAAGGCCCATCTGGCTACGCACGGCTTTGACCCGATGATGGGCGCGCGTCCGATGGCACGTCTGATTCAGGACACCATCCGCGCTTCGCTGGCTGACGAGTTGCTGTTCGGCCGGCTATCGCACGGGGGCCACGTCACCGTCGACCTCGACGAAGACCAGAAAGTGAAACTGATTTTCGAAGAGGCGTCCGAGGCCATTGCCTGATCATGGCAGGCCGTGACGGCCCCCACGCGACAAGCACGCCGCTCGTCGAACAGCTGCAAACCAAGCACACGAGGCACGCACAATGAGTTTCAAGACCGCCGATCTCCTCGACGACAACGAAAGCAAGGTTCACGATGAAAGCGTTCGCGTCGTGACGCCAATGTTCAATCCGTACGGCGGGCAAAGCACGTTCAGTGGCGAGATCGTCACTCTGAAGGTCTTCGAGGATAATTCTCTGGTGCGTGCAGCGCTTGCCGAGGATGGTGAGGGAAAGGTTCTGATCATCGATGGTGGCGGCTCCCTGCGCTGCGCGCTGGTCGGCGATCAGCTGGCCATCCTGGCGCACCAGAACCGGTGGAATGGAATTGTCGTTTACGGTTGCATCCGCGATTCGCATGACATAAGCGGAATCAAAATTGGGGTGCGTGCACTTGACACGCACCCGTTGAAAAGCATCAAGAAGGGCATTGGCGAACGAGATCTGGCGGTAAGCTTTGGCGGCGTGACCTTCAGGCCCGGAGACTGGATCTATGTCGATGACGACGGCCTGGTTGTCAGCGACCAGCCACTGACTTGAACGGCGCGAGGACCCGCCAGCGGTTGACGCTGAACATTTCCCGCAAGCGCGACAGTTGCGTGAGCGCGCACGTGGCGGCGTCTCTCCCGCCGCGACAGTGATCGATGCCAAGCGCACCAACGCGCCGCCACCCTTGCTTGGCCGGCCAGAGTACGGGCACTGGATGTGCTGCTGAAGACCGGAAATACCTGGTCCCGCGCCCGTATCGGCACTATTGTCAAGACCGCACCGACGAATTGACCAGAGGGGCGACACGGAAGATACTTCGCCTGCCAGCGATCGTGGAGTTGCCAAGAGAATCGGAGATAAGTTGTGACCACTGCCATTGACCTGCTCAAAGCGATCCGGACAGGCCGCCTGCAAGAGGTACGAGCCCTGCTCGACGCCGGGACCTCGGTCGAGATAGATGACGGCCGGGGAGATCCCGGCTTACCGCTGGGTGTTGCATGCTTCATGGGGCATGTCGATATCGTTCGGGAACTCATCAGCCGCGGCGCAAAAGTCAATACAGCAGACAACGGCCAGCTTACCTCGCCCTTGTCGATGGCCCTTCGTGGTCGCCGGACCGAAGTTGTGAAGGCACTGATCGAACTGGGGGCCGATGTCCCACCTGGGATGGCGACCGGGCTGACCGACCAGGAAATGCTGATCGCGCGCTGGCGCGGGCGCCACTATGGCGCGACGAGCACCAGCGAGGCAGCAGAGTCGAGCGACGAACACCCGGTTTTCGAGGAAATCGAAATGATCCGCTGCTACGGCACGGACACCTCCGTCCTCGATGCCGACCTGATCCGTGCGGCACGCGACATGGACAAGAAGTAGCGGCACAGATCCCGCCCGCGACTGCTATCCCGGAGCGGCGATGGCGAGTGAACACGCTGTACGCTGACCGCTGACCGCGCGCGAGTGTGGAAATGGCTGCAGCCAGTGCGCGGCGCACTGCATTCCAGGGCAGATGGCCAACGCGGAAAGCGCGCGGTTCTGGCGCCGGCGTGAAGCGCAGGCCTTACTCGTCTGGCTGAACGGCGGCGCCAACAGCCTGGTCACGAGCAGCGCGATCACCGTCCGGCTCGACCGGCAAGCGGAGCGCCCGAGGGTCGCGATGCTCACCGAAGCGCTGGACGAGTACTGCCGCGAGAGCGCCCCTCGGTCAGCTATGCTGCGAACGCTGGAAAGTGACCCTGGCGGGACGCGTCTTCGCACCAGAAATCCCTTGAGCATAGGCATGAAGCATTTCGCACACGACAATCACGTTCCGCAATGCGAAAACGTGACGACAAGGGGCTGTTTTGTTTCGACAAAAAATATATCTTATGTCTTATATAAGACCATTGCGAGCATTAGCAAAGGCCGTTATACTGGATGCCATTGGTTACCCGCTGTCGAGCCTCCGACCCCTTGCTGCTTCGACCCCCGGGCGCCACTCTTGTCGCAACCGCACTTCCTAATTTTGGAGAGCCAATCATGAGTACCAAAGAACAGCAGATCGCCGAACTCGAAAAAGACTGGGCCGAGAATCCCCGCTGGAAGGGCATCAAGCGCGGCTACTCGGCTGCCGATGTCGTGCGCCTGCGAGGTTCCTTCCCTATCGAGTACACCGTCGCCCGTCGCGGCGCCGAGAAGCTGTGGAACCTGGTCAACAACGAGCCCTTCGTCAACTGCCTCGGCGCGCTCACCGGCGGCCAGGCGATGCAACAGGTCAAGGCCGGTGTCAAAGCGATCTATCTCTCCGGCTGGCAGGTTGCCGCCGACAACAACTCCTACGCGGCGATGTACCCCGACCAGTCGCTGTATCCGGTCGACTCCGTACCCAAGGTCGTCGAGCGCATCAACAACTCATTCCGTCGTGCCGATGAAATCCAGTGCTCAAAAGACGTCGGTCCTGGTGACAAGAGCTACATCGACTATTTCGCGCCAATCGTCGCCGATGCCGAGGCCGGTTTTGGCGGTGTGCTGAACGCTTTCGAACTGATGAAGGCGATGATCCGCGCGGGCGCAGCCGGCGTGCACTGGGAAGACCAGTTGGCTTCGGTCAAGAAGTGCGGCCACATGGGCGGCAAGGTCCTGGTGCCGACGCAGGAAGCGGTCCAGAAGCTGCTCGCCGCGCGCTTCGCCGCCGACGTCTGCGGCGTACCGACCCTGGTCATCGCCCGTACCGACGCTGAAGCAGCCGACCTGCTGACCTCCGATTGCGACGACAACGACAAGCCCTTTGTCACCGGCGAGCGCACTTCGGAAGGCTTCTACAAGACCAAGAAAGGTCTGCAGCAGGCCATCTCGCGCGCCGTCGCCTACGCCGAGTACGCCGACCTGGTATGGTGCGAGACCGGTACGCCCGATCTGGAATTCGCGCGCCAGTTTGCCGAAGCCGTGCATGCCAAACACCCGGGCAAGATGCTCGCTTACAACTGCTCGCCATCGTTCAACTGGAAGAAGAACCTCGACGACGCAACGATCGCCAAATTCCAGAAGGAACTCGGCGCGATGGGCTACAAGTACCAGTTCATCACCCTCGCCGGCATCCACAACATGTGGTACCACATGTTCGATCTGGCGCAGGACTACGTCAAACGCGGCATGACCGCCTACGTCGAAAAAGTCCAGGAGCCGGAATTCGCGGCACGCGATCGCGGCTACAGCTTCGTGTCGCACCAGCAGGAAGTCGGTACCGGCTACTTCGACGACGTGACCACGGTCATCCAGGGCGGCACCTCGTCAGTGACCGCACTGACCGGCTCGACCGAAGAAGAGCAGTTCCACTAAGCGACAAGGGCAGGCAAAAAAACCGCGCGCGAGCGCGGTTTTTTTTTGCCTCGCTTTCAGCACCGCTGTCTGGCGGGCAGCCGCGCGCAGCACGTTCTTACCGCCGATCCGCGACATCGGTGTCGGAAAAGACATTACGACAGGGTGGTGTAAACTGATCACTCGAACAGCAAAGTACGCAGCGCGTGACTCCGACTACAAGCCGCCGATGAACGATGACTTCTGACGCTGATCGCGTCGACCTCGACCTGACCGGTAGCGCCATCCAGAAGGCCAGCGCCTCGGCGCTGGCAATGGTCTTTGGTCAAGCCATCGTCGCCGTGATCGCCTGGCTCTACGTCTCGCAGGTGATCGCCCTGCTGATCCTGACGACGGCGATACTTGTCGCCGGCTGGCGGCGCGCCCTGCACCACAAGTGGCCACTGATGTCCTCGACCGCGACGGGCTTCCGGCGCGCGCGCTTGAGCTTCCTGGGTATGGTCAGCGTGCTGGCAACGATCAACGTGCTCAGCATTGCGACGGTCTATCCGCAAGTACCCGCGCAGGCGGCAGCGCTGGTTCTCATCGTCCTTCTCGCCGCGCTCACCGTCGCCGCCTTGTTTCTCACCCTTGTCAGGTGGGCACTCCTGCTCTGGCTTCTGCCCCCCTTGTTGACCACGATGATCGTTTCACTGCTCCAGGGTGACGGCCACGGCTACGCCCTGGCCGCCGTGGCGCCCGTTTACGGGCTGATCACTGCCCGCGCTGCACGCGACCAGCTCGCGGCGGCCACTGCCGAGATTCGGCAACGGGTCGCTCTCGAAAATGCCGCCACGGCGCTGGCATTGGCCAAACAACAGGCCGACGACGCGAACTTGGCCAAGTCGCGCTTCCTGGCGACCATGAGCCACGAGATCCGCACGCCAATGAACGGCATGATCGGCACGCTCGATCTGCTGGCCAACTCCCCACTGACGGCGACGCAAGAGCGGTGGGTGCATACAGCGGTGTCTTCCAGCCACGCACTGCTCGAGGTCATCAACGATGTCCTCGACCTGTCGTCGATCGAGGCCGGAAAGCTGCGGCTTCGCGAGGAGGAGTTTTCCCCTGCTGCTGTCGCCGAGGCAGCCGTAGCCCTCTTTTCGGCAGCTGCGGCGGGCAAGCGCGTGCGCTTGTTTGCCACCCTGGCACCAGACCTCCCGCGACGATTGATCGGCGATGCGGCGCGCACCCGGCAGATTCTGCTTAACCTGCTGGGCAACGCGCTCAAGTTCACCGAGCGCGGCGAAATCTCGCTCTCCGTAAGGAAGGAAGACGCCGCCAGCGACGATCAGTCGCCGATGATGCTGTTTACCGTCCGCGACACCGGAGTCGGCATTGACGAGAAATGGCACGCAGCTCTCTTTGAGCCATTCTGCCAGGGCGACCAGTCGAGCACCAGGCAGCATCAAGGCACAGGTCTGGGCCTGGCGTTGGTAAAACAGCTCGTCGACGCCATGGGCGGTAGCATTGGCTGGCACAGCAGCACTGCAGCCGGAAACAGTGGATCGACTTTCCTCGTCCGAATTCCTTACCAGCAGCCTCTGGCGAACGATAAGGAGCAGCCAGATGTCGAGCCGGCGGCGCTCGCGGCCTCCGCCACGGCAGCAAAGGAAGACCTTCCCGCGCGCTTGGCAAGCCGAACGGCTGCTTCCTCACTTGTCGGAAAACTGCTGCTGGTCGACGACAACGCGATCAATCGCCTGGTCGGGAACGGCATGCTTTCGTCACTAGGCTTCACCGTTGTTGAGGCAACCCAGGGCGAAGAGGCGCTCGCTACGTTGGCATCGGATTCCTTCGCGCTGGTCCTGATGGATTGCCAGATGCCGGTCTTGGACGGCTTCGAGGCCACTCGCAGGATTCGCCAGCGCGAGGCCGCACTGGGCCTGCCGCGAATTCCGGTGATCGCAGTCACGGCCAACGCTTTCGAAGGGGACGCCAAAGCCTGCTACGCGGCAGGAATGGACGGCTACCTGGCAAAGCCCTTTACGCTGTCCCAGCTCCGCAGCACCGTCGAGGCTTTCCTGAACAAGCGTTAGGGAACCTGCACTTCGCCTGCGACCGGCGGAGCCTTGGCCAGCGCTCCCGAAAGTGCCTTCGACACACGCGTTTCGCGGCACTTGACGCCCGGCGCCCGTAGCCCTGCACTCCGGGCGCTCACGTCCCAAACCTGATCAAAATCCCGCCCCCCTCCGGCAATGGTCGTGCGCTGCGACACGACGCCATGGAGCGGTGGCGTCAGTCGCCCCGTGCCCGGCAGTAGGAAACTGTCAGCTTTCTTTACAGCGACAGCGGGGAACATAAAAACGACCTTATAAACCAACCTGTAACCCTATGATTCCATAAGCCTGGCTTATGTTCCGGCATGGTCCTTGCTTATCTCTGATTGACAAAACTGGCGGGTTTCCGGGCGAAGACCGGGCGAGCGCCACAACTTTCCACCTCCCGGGGATTTCTTGGTTGAGCGCCGCAGGCGCTGCGCTAGGCCACTGAACTGACTGGGATTTTTTAACCAAGTCGCTGGCGTTTTGCTGTCCTGGAACTGCGCATGCGCTTGTCGCCAGCACGGATTCCGTAGACTACTTTCGCTCGGCGCCTCCATCGTCGGCGGGCGGCAAGGGCCGCCATGCACCTGGCCGGCGAACGTTCTGGCGACGATTGTTTGGCGAGGCACAAACCCATGACGTTCATAAGCAGGCTTTCTACCGCTGTCCGCCCGAGCGCATTGCCGTACCCCGATGGTGACCACGATAGTTCCGAAAAACCGCTGCCCCGAGCAGCTTTTGCGCGACTCACTTAGCCGATGAAAACGCTCACTTCCCCCCCGCCAAGCGATCCAGCGAAGAGCATCGACCGATCGCCACCGCCTTTTCCACGCTACCTGAACGAGATTCGCGAGCATGGCCTGTCCGCCGAGGATGGCAAGGACACTGCCCCCTACGCGTCTCCGTCGCAGACAGTCTGCACGCTTGCCGGCCCCCTTTCCGAAAACCACTCCCCTGATCCGGTAACCCCCATGACCACGAAAGTCTGTGTCAAGTGCAAGCAGGAAAAGCCGCTGCTCGAGTTCCACAAGAACTCGCGCAGTGCCGATGGCCTGCATTCCTACTGCAAGGAGTGCAACCGTGCGCAGGCACTAGCGCACATCAAGGCCGAGAAAGCGCGCAAAGCCCTGCTGAGAGCTGCGAAGAAGGCTGCCGCCACCTCTAAATGAACGGCGGACGGCGCTGGGCAGCCCGGCAAGCAAGCACGCCCTTGGCCGGGAATTCTTGCCCGGTGCCACGGCACTTCACCGGCTCGCCGCCAGAAGTCGATTACTCGCGCAGCGAGCTCCACCGCAAGGCATGCGTGCCAGGGGTTCAATGGCCGAGCCCCCAGTACTGCGGATTGCCGAAAGTCGTCTTCAAGCGGTCAATGAACAAGCGTACGCGCAGTGGCAGATGGCGGCGTTGCGGGAATACCGCGTAAATGCCCACCGGCGGTGCTGCATAGTCGTCGAGCAAGGAAACCAGTCGCCCGCAGCGCAGGTCGTCACCCACTTCCCATACTGATCGCCAGGCCAGGCCCTTGCCGGCCAGTGCCCACTCGTGCAGAACCGCGCCATCGTTGCACTCGAATGCTCCCGACACTTTGCGCTGCACGACCTCTCCGGCCGGTGTTTCGCGCAAGGTCCAACCACGCTGCTGGTCAAGCGACAGGCAGTTATGCACCGCCAGATCGGCAGGATCCAAGGGTTGCCCGTGCCTGGCCAGATAAGCGGGACTGGCTACCACCACCCGCCGCATTTCGCCGAGCTTGCTGCTGGCCAGACTCGAATCCGCCATTTCGCCGATACGCACTGCACAGTCAACGCCCTCGTTCAGCAGGTCGACGACGCGATCGCTGAGGTCCAGCCGTACGCTGACGCCGGGGTTCTCCTCAATGAAAGCGATCACCTGTGGCGCCACGTGCCGCCGTCCGAAACCCGCTGGCGCTGAAACCTTGAGGTGACCGCTGGCACGAATGCCACCAAGAGAAACCGCCGCTTCGGCATTCGCCAGTTCATTGATGATGCGTTGGCAGTCTTCGAGAAAGGCCTGTCCCTCGAAGCTCAAGGACAGCCTTCGCGTCGTGCGCAGCAGCAACTTGACGCCAAGGCGCGCCTCGAGCGCGTCAAGGCGGCGTCCGATCACCGCGGGAGTGACGCCCTCCACCCTGGCAGCCGCCGACAGGCTGCCGCGCGTCGCCGAATCAACAAAGGCACGAATTTGCTTGAGATGATCCACGTGGCCGATTACATACCGGAAGTAAAAGATCATTTGATTCTAATCGGTCTTCTCTTTCAATGCTGCGTCTAATAGAATCGGTGCACTGCATCATAAACCTTCGACAGGAGCCACCACATGAGCCTCAATCTGCCCGCTGGAATGGAAATCAACGCCCCCATCAAGCCCGGTTACGAAACCATCCTGACTGCTGAAGCGCTGGCTCTGGTCGCCAAACTGCACCGTGCCTACGAAGGCATCCGCCAGGAGTTGCTGCAGGCGCGCATCGACCGCCAGGCGGCGATCGACGCGGGCGAAATGCCCGACTTCCTGCCTGAGACCAGGAATATCCGCGAGGGCGACTGGAGCGTTTCCCCGCTGCCCAAGGCACTCGAGCGGCGGCGCAGCGAAATCACCGGTCCGGTCGAAGCGAAGATGGTCATCAACGCCTTCAACTCCGGCGCCGACTCGTACATGGCCGACTTCGAAGACTCGAACAGCCCGAAGTGGGACAACCAGATTCAGGGCCAGGTCAACCTCTACAAGGCCATCCGGCGCGAGCTGTCGTTCGTCAACGAAGCCGGCAAGGAGTATCGGCTCAACGACAAGGTCGCCACGTTGCAGATTCGTCCGCGCGGCTGGCACCTCGACGAGAAGCACGTGACCGTCGACGGCCGACGCGTTTCCGGCGGCATCTTCGACTTCGCGCTGGTCTTCTTCCACAACGCCAAAGAGCAGATCGCGCGCGGCGCCGGCCCCTTCTACTACCTGCCGAAGATGGAGTCGCACCTCGAAGCACGTCTGTGGAACGACATCTTCGTCATGGCTCAGGAGCATGTCGGCCTGCCGCGCGGCACGATCAAGGCGACGGTCCTGGTGGAGACCGTTCTGGCGACCTTCGAGATGGAAGAAATCCTCTACGAACTGCGCGAACACTCGGCAGGTCTCAATGCCGGCCGCTGGGACTATATTTTTTCATGCATCAAGAAGTTCAAGAAGAACCCGGACTTCTGCCTCGCCAACCGTGCCGCGATCACCATGGAAGTTCCCTTCATGCGCAGCTATGCGCTGCAACTGGTCAAGATTTGTCACTCACGCGGCGCACCGGCGATGGGTGGCATGAGCGCACTGATTCCGATCAAGAACGATCCGCAGGCCAACGAAAAGGCACTCGCCGGCATCCGCCACGACAAGGCGCGCGATGCCAAAGACGGCTTCGACGGCGGCTGGGTCGCCCACCCTGGCCTGGTCTCGATCGCCGCCGAGGAGTTTCAGAAAGTGCTCGGCGATCGCCCGAACCAATGGGAAAAACAGCGCCACGAGGTGTTTACCGCGGCCGACTTCCTCGACTTCCAGCCCTCGCAACCGATCACCGAAGCGGGCGTGCGCAACAACATCAACGTCGGTATCCACTACCTCGGTAGCTGGCTCGCAGGTAACGGTTGCGTGCCCATCCACAATCTGATGGAAGACGCGGCAACAGCCGAGATCTCGCGCTCGCAAGTCTGGCAATGGGTGGTGTCCCCGAAAGGCGTTCTCGACGATGGCCGCAAGGTTACCGCCGAAATGGTGCGCGCCATGATTGCCGAGGAACTGGCGAAGGTGAAGGCGGCGGTCAGCGAACAGGGTGAAGACACCGCCACCTACGACCAGGCGGCGGTGATCTTCGACAAGATGTCGCTGAGCGCCGAGTACCCCGAGTTCCTGACCCTGCCGCTGTACGAAGCGATGGACTGAGGGCGGCGCGAAAAGCTCCCTGAAACGGCGCCGTGCGTACGCGGCGCCGTTTTTCGTTGTCCATTGGCCAATCCCGTGTCCGCCCTCTTCCTGCGCAAAGCCGCCATGCGAAGGCTTTCCAGGCCGTCACCAACCGAATCGACGGGGTCAATCCGTCCGGGCAGGTGTGAGACAATCAGCAAGCTCTGCACG
Organism: Candidatus Accumulibacter sp. ACC007; assembly: GCF_907163205.1. NCBI lineage: Bacteria > Pseudomonadati > Pseudomonadota > Betaproteobacteria > Candidatus Accumulibacter > Candidatus Accumulibacter sp. ACC007. Next base: position 210,321 of record NZ_CAJQUD010000008.1, read on the forward strand.
CCCAAGCGCATCACCCTCGCATCGCGCCTCCGATGTCCGAACCTCCCCGCACGCGGACGGGCGGCCGGTGGAAGCGGCAACAAGGATAGACACACCCATGCTCGACCTCGCCTCACCGACCTTCTGGATCGCAGTCCTGCAGATTATCGCCATCGACATTCTGCTCGGCGGGGACAACGCCGTGGTCATTGCGCTGGCCTGCCGCAAGCTGCCCGACGCGCAGCGCAACAAAGGTATTTTCTGGGGGGTAGTCGGAGCGATCGGCCTGCGGGTTGTCCTGATCTATTTCGCCCTGCAACTCCTTGCCGTTCCTTACCTCAAGATCGTCGGCGGATTGCTGCTCTTCTGGATCGGCATCAAACTGGTGATCCCGGAGAACGACGAGGGACATGGCAACGTCGCGACCAGCGCGACATTGGCCGGTGCAATCAAGACCATCATCGTCGCCGACGCCGTCATGAGCGTCGACAACGTCATCGCCGTCGCTGCAGCGTCACACGGATCGATCCTTCTCGTGGTCTTTGGCATCGCGGTTTCGGTCCCTATCGTCGTCTGGGGCAGCAAACTGGTCCTGCTGCTGATGGATCGCTACCCGGTGGTGATCACCGCCGGCGGCGGACTGCTGGGCTGGATCGGCGGCGGCATGCTGCTTACCGACCCGACCATCCCGGCAAGCTGGCGCGAGATCGTTCCCTACAGTACTTACCTGGCGTCAGCGCTGGGTGCACTGATGGTGGTCCTGACCGGAAAGGTACTGGCGAGCCGGCAGCATCAAGGACATCCGAGTAGTGAGCTCACCACGGCAAGCGGCAGAGAACTAATGGAAGGAAAACCGAAGTGAAAGCACACTGGCTGGTTCCTGTCGACGGTTCAGCGCCCAGTCTGCGTGCCGTCGAACATGTCGTGCGCCAGGCGCCGTCCGCTACCGCCACGCCGACGATCAGTCTGGTGAACGTGCAGGCGGCACTGCCCTCGGACATCACGCGTTTTGTCAGCAAGAAAAACGTCGACGACTACCACCGGGAATCCGGCGAGGCGGCGTTGGCGAAAGCCTGCGCCAGACTGGAGGCGGCGGGCCTCGCTTACTCGAAGCACATCCTGGTCGGCGAAGCCTCTCAGGCAGTCGCTGATTACGCCAGAGAGCACGACTGCACGCTGATCGTCATGGGCTCACGTGGTCTCGGCTCGGTCGCCGGCATCCTGCTCGGCTCGGTCACCACGCGGGTCGTACATCTGTCCGAGCTGCCAGTCGTCGTGATCAAATAGCCAACGCCGCGCGCTCGTCACGCGGCGACTTCGTCAGTCCGACTCGAGGAACAATCTGCCGAAGGGCTGCGCGGAGGCGCTCATCGAGGTGACGGCGGTCACCGCCTGCGACAAGGACTACAAGACGTAGCGCGACAGATCCTCGTTCTTCGCCAGTTCGGCGAGACGGGCGTCAACGTAGGCGGCGTCGATGGCCACTCTCTCGAAGCGGCCCTCGCTGGCAACAAACGACACCTCCTCAAGCAAGCGCTCCATCACCGTATGCAGCCGGCGGGCGCCGATGTTTTCGGTTCGCTCATTGACCGACCAGGCAATCTCGGCCAGCCGTCTGACACCCTCGTCCGAAAAGTCGAGGGTCACGCCTTCGGTGGTCAACAACGCCTCGTACTGCTTGGTCAGGCAGGCGTCGGTCTGCGTCAGAATGCACTCGAAGTCGGCCACCGACAGCGAATCGAGTTCGACACGGATCGGAAAGCGGCCCTGCAACTCGGGAATCAAATCGGAGGGCTTGGCCAGGTGGAAAGCGCCGCTGGCAATGAACAGCACGTGGTCGGTACGAATCATCCCGTACTTGGTCGACACTGTCGTACCTTCGACCAGCGGCAGCAAGTCACGCTGCACGCCCTGACGCGAGACGTCGACGCCCTGAGTATCGCTACGCGAGGCGATTTTGTCGATTTCGTCGAGAAAGACGATGCCGTTCTGCTCGACGTTTCTGACCGCCGTCAGCTTGACGTCCTCATCGTTGACCAGCTTCGCGGCTTCCTCGTCGACCAACAGCCGGCGCGCCTCGGAAATCTTCAGCTTGCGCGACTTCTTGCGACCGCCACCCATGTTCTGGAACATGCCCTGGATTTGCGAGGTCAGCTCCTCCATTCCTGGCGGCGCAAAGATCTCGGCCTGCATAGATGGTGCTGCCACCTCGATTTCAATTTCCTTGTCATCGAGCTCGCCTTCGCGCAGCTTCTTGCGAAACTTCTGCCTTGTCGTGCTCTCTTCACTCGCCTGCGTGTCATTGAAGTAGGTCGCACGCGCGGATGGTAGCAAAGCGTCGAGAACGCGCTCTTCGGCGGCGTCCTGGGCGCGCTCGCGAACGCCCGTCATCGCCTGCTCACGTACACTCTTGATGGCAATCTCGACCAGGTCACGAATAATCGTCTCGACGTCGCGCCCGACGTAGCCAACCTCGGTGAACTTGCTGGCCTCGATCTTGATGAAGGGCGCGTTCGCCAGCCGCGCCAGGCGCCGCGCGATCTCCGTCTTGCCAACGCCAGTGGGGCCGATCATCAGGATGTTCTTGGGGGTGATCTCCTGCCGCAGCGGCTCGGCCACCTGCGCCCGCCGCCAGCGGTTGCGCAGGGCAATGGCCACGGCCTTCTTGGCCTTGCCCTGACCAACGATGTGCTTGTCGAGTTCGTGGACGATTTCCTGCGGAGTCATGGACGACATGTTTATTCCAGCACCTCGATGGTGAAATTCTGATTGGTGTAGATACAAAGATCGCTGGCAATCTGTAGCGACTTGCGGACCACCTCGGTCGGATCAAGCTCACTGTTCTCGACCAGTGCCCGCGCCGCCGAATGTGCAAAAGCGCCGCCGGAGCCAATGGCAACGATTCCGTATTCCGGTTCGACGACGTCTCCATTGCCGGTGATGATCAGCGAATTCTCCCGGTCGGCAACGGCGAGCATCGCCTCAAGGCGCCGCAGCGCCCGATCGCTGCGCCAGTCCTTGGCCAGTTCGACCGCCGAACGCATAAGGTTTCCCTGGTGCTTGTCGAGCTTCGCTTCAAAGCGTTCGAAAAGCGTAAAGGCATCCGCTGTGCCACCCGCAAAACCGGCGAGAATCTCGCCCTGGTGTATGCGGCGAACTTTGCGCGCGCTGGCCTTGATCACCAGGTTGCCCAGTGTCACCTGCCCGTCGCCGCCCATGGCCACACGCTTGCCGCGGCGAACCGACAGAATCGTCGTCCCGTGGTACTGATCCATCAACAACTCCCGTGGTTTGTTAATTCCTGGCCAGATCGATTTCCGCCACGCTGCGCAAGCCCACGACCCGGAACAACTCGGCAAGCAGGTGGTTGGGATGACGGACAATGATCTGTCGCCCCGAGCGTTTGACCGTGGTCAAAGCGTTGAGCAAGGCTCCGGCACTGAGGAAGTCCATGCGCGTCACCGTCGAACAGTCAATCAGTACCGGATCTTTGGCCGCAGCGTACGCCTGCAGGTCGCTGAAACGGGCACCCCTGATTTCGCCCTTGATGACATAGGCCTCGGTCAGCAGTTGATCGGCAGCCGCCAGCTCCAGCGGCGCAGGCTCGCTATCGGCCACTCGCTCAAACTCCCAGGACGGCGGAGATATTTCAAAGGTCACCGCGTAGTTGATCGCCATTTCCTCGAACACTTCCAGCTGCCCGCGCAGCTGGCAAAGTTCGAGCTTCAGCAGCCAGCAAGCCCGGTCTTCCGGGCGGCCGGCAGCAATGCGGCTGTCGAGCAAAGCACCAAGACCATCGCGACCCAGCAAATCGATCGCGCCCCTACCCCGACGCGCTTGCTGCAGCAGCGCGAGAAGCCGTTCACAGCCCGCCGCCTCCAGCTGACGCACCTTCGACAAATCAAGGCGAAGCTGCGGATTCGTCTTGAGGGCCAGGCGAACCGCCTCAAAGCCGGCCTCGTTGTCGCCGAGCAAGTCACCCTTGAAGAGCGCCGTTCCAACCACTTTTCCCGCCTCGCGTGCGCCGACTGCGGCGTCGCGCCAGACCGGAGGCTGCTTCTCGAAGGCTTGCGCGTACTCGACCTCAAGTGCCTCGAAGGCGGATTTCTGCCCGGTCAGGCGGAGGAGATCAAAAAGCATCAGCCACAACCGCTCCCCCGGGCCAGAGCGACGTACGCTGGTCGACTTTTCCAGCAACGAGCGAGCCGCAGAGTCCTGCCCATTGGCAAAAAACATCGCCGCCTCTTCGGCTTCGGCGTCAAGCGGATCGAGTTCTGCTTCGACCTGAAACTCGGCAGCAATCTCGCTGAACACGAACTCGCTGAGATCCAGCGGCGGATTTTCGCTGGTGGGCGCCGGCGTGGCGAAGGGGATATCGGAGCGGGCCAGACCCACCGGAGCAGCGACCGGCTTCGCCTTTTCCTTGGACGACACGCCAGTGGCCGAGCCGCGATCGTTTGTTGGCTGCGGGACAGCTGCCGGCCGGGCACGCATTATCTTTTCCGGCTGCTTCTTGAAAAATGAAAAGACCATGGGCGAGAGGGAATGCAGATGATTTTGCGATGGAATCCCCTTGTAACACATCGTCCAGCACACTGCAATTTGAACCCGGATTCGAGACATCCGGCGACTTCGGCAAAATCAGCGAAATGAGCAGCCGAGGCGCCTTCGGCAGCTGGCGCGATGTCAATTCCGGTCAGGCGCGGCCCCGAACTTGCACCAGTCAGTCGCCGGGACTTCCGACCACGACCCCGCAGAACATGGCAAACGCGTCTTCGACGACGTCTTGCGCCAGGGCCCGAACGATGAACACCAGACGACTGCGATGGTCTTCGTCCGGCCACTCCGGCAGCGCCAATTCCGGATAGCGGACATGCTCTACGCAATGAACGATGCGCGGCGCGGTCTCGCCCTCGACGTGGATCAGGCCCTTGACGCGCAGGATGCGCTCGCCGCAAGTGGAGAGCAGCACGTCGATCGCTTCGGCAAAGTCCGGCCAGGCGAAAGGCTGCTCGAAACGCAGCACGAAAGCATGCACCTGGGCATCGTGACGATTGATGTCATGGACGTGCGCTCGCGGCTGCCCGGCGCGTATGGCAGCAATCTTCTCCTCGGCCAGCCAACGGCGAACGTCGGCGCTACGGGTCAGCGGATCGTAGAGGCCGCAGCCGATCAGCTGCGCGGCGTCGACGCTCCCCAGACGGACCTCGATTTGTGTCGCACCAGGATTGGCACGCGCCAACCGCCGGGCCACACGGGCAATCTCCTCGGGCGTCGCCAGATCGCATTTGGTGAGCAAAAGGCGGTCAGCCATCGCCACCTGGCGGACGGCCTCGAAATGGCGCCCGAGTTGGCCATCCGCGTGCGTGACATCGACCGCCGTGACCACTCCGTCGATACGAAAGCGCTCGGCAATGAAAAAGTCTTCGAGCAAGGTGTACAACACAGGTGCCGGATCGGCGAGACCCGTAGTTTCGATCAGCACCCGCGAGAAAGCGGGAATTTCGCGGCGCAAGCGGCGCATGAACAGGTCGCGCAGGCTACGCGCAAGTTCGCCACGAACGCTGCAACAAAGGCAGCCGGAAGCGAGAACGATGAGATTGTCGTCAACTTTGTCGACCAGGCGATGATCTACCGCGACTTCGCCGAACTCGTTAATCATCACCGCCGCGTCGGCGAGCTCCGGCTGCCGCAGCAGATGATTGAGCAGTGTCGTCTTGCCAGCACCGAGAAAACCAGTCAGCAGGGTGACCGGAATGGCCCGCTGCAGGTCTACGCGTGGCATGGCTGCAGTCCCTGCGCACCGGCGGAACGCGCAAGCACCGCCAGGAGAATCAACAGGGCAACGTTTCCAGCAACAAACGCTTCGCGGACAGGCTTCGAGAAAGTGGGGCTGGTCATCATGGCTGCAAATTAACAGCGCAGACGATGTTCTCTGTCAAGCATGGTGTCAGGCAGTGCAGCCTTTGCCTGACGAAAAAAGAGTAAGGTTTTCCCGTCTTGCTACGACCATCTGGAAAATCCAACCAGGAGAAAACGATGTCTTCCACGCGCAGATGGTCACCAGCAGTTGCTGTGCTGGCCGTACTCTGTCTGGCGCCGTCACCCGCTGCGCAAGCGGCGGGCTGCGCGAAACAGAGTCCCGCGCACCGCGTCGCGCTGGTCGAGTTGTACACCTCCGAGGGCTGCAGCAGCTGCCCACCCGCAGACCAGTGGCTGGGGGAACTGTCGCAACGCTTTTCGGCCGAACAGCTGGTCGCGCTGTCGCTGCACGTCGACTACTGGGACTACATTGGCTGGCAGGATCCCTTCGCCCAGCCAGCCTTCGCCGAACGGCAGCGCTGGCTGGCGCGTCTGGCCAAGTCAAGTACGGTGTACACCCCCGAGGTGTTTACGAGCATGAAGGAATTGCGCGCATGGCACACCCCGGCCCACTTCGCCGAGCGCGTCGAGAAGATCAACCGGCTGCCCGCGGCTGCCGACATCGCTCTGCAGATGCGGCAGGCAGGCGATAACGCCGTTGATCTGGAGGCACGCTTCACGCTCCGCGAAGGCGCGCGTGCGGGGCGCGCGGCGGAAGCAATCGTGATCATTTACGAGAACCAGCTGCGCAGCGACATTCGTGCCGGCGAAAACAGCGGCGTCACGCTGCAACACGACCGAGTGGTCCGCTTCTGGTCGATAGCCTTTCCGCTCGGCAATGCAGACGGAAGCGCACTCTGGCGGCAGACACTGAAAATCCCGGCCGACTGGCAGCGCAAGCAGCTCGGCGTCGCGGCCTTTGTGCAGGATCCGCAAGGCGGTGAGGTATTACAAGCGCTAGCCATGCCTGGCTGCCTGCAGCCGGCCGCCGCTACGGCAGCACGAAGCTGATCTTTCTTTGGAGAAAACAATGGACCGTCGTCAATCACTGAAATGGCTGGGCGGCTTGACCGCCTTCATCCTGCCGGTTGCGGCTCCCGGCACCAGCTGGGCAGGCAGCGGCGCCGCAGCCACCACCGGGCTGTCAAAATCGAAAACGGAATGGGCCGACTTGCTGCCAGCGGCCGCTTATCGCGTCCTTTTCGAGGAGGATACGGAACGCGCGGGTACTAGCCCCCTGAACCAGGAAAAGCGTGACGGAATGTTCATCTGCGCCGCTTGCTACCTGCCCTTGTTCGACAGCTCGACGAAGTACGAAAGCGGTACCGGCTGGCCGAGTTTCTGGGCGCACCTGCCACAGTCCGTGGCCACCAGGACCGACTTCAAGCTCTTCTATCCGCGTACCGAATATCACTGCACGCGCTGCGGAGGGCATCAGGGGCACGTCTTCAACGACGGCCCCAAACCAACGGGTAAGCGCTTCTGCAACAATGGCGTCGCGCTGCAGTTCGTGGCGCGTAACGAGAAACTGCCGGAGCTGCGGACATGAGCGCTCGGCGACTCTTGGCGGCACTGTCCATGCTGGTTCTCGGCACCACAGCCGGCGCCGCGGGAACAGCAACGGAGACTACGGACCGGCCCGCCAAAGTGACGACGGCGCCCGGCCCGGCCACGCCACAGACGGCGATCTTTGCCGGCGGTTGCTTCTGGTGCATCGAAGCCGATTTCGAAAAGCTACCCGGGGTGATTGCCGTCGAGTCCGGCTACACCGCTGGCCAGACCGTCAACCCGACCTACGAACAGGTCAGTGCGGGAGGCACCGGACATACCGAAGCGGTCCGCGTGCGCTACGACCCGCAACAGGTCAGCTACTCGCAGTTGGTCGAATACTTCTGGCGGCACATCGACCCGACGGTCAAGGACCGCCAGTTCTGCGACGTCGGCAGCCAGTACCGTAGTGGTGTTTACTGGCAAAACGACGCCGAGCGGAAGGTTGTCGAAAGCAGTCGCGACGCTCTTCTCAAGAGCGGCAAGATCACGCGCATCGAGACCGAATTGCAGCCGGCCTCGACCTTCTACCTGGCCGAGGAGTATCACCAGGATTACTATAGGAAGAACCCTGTCCGCTACGCCTATTACCGCAGCGGTTGCGGACGCGATATCCGGGTGCAGAACCTGTGGGGTAGTCGCTAGTCGCGACAGCCAGGCAGGCACCGAGCCGTCTGGCAATCGTCAATCCACTTGGCAGAGCAAGCCCTTGAGGTATTCGCCCTCGCTGAAGTGCAGCGCCACCGGGTGATCGGGCGGCGCCGACAGGCGGCGCAGGATACGAGCATCGCAACCGGCAGAGACCGCGGCGTCGGCGACGATCTGCTGGAAATGCTCGCTGCGAATGCCGCCGGAGCATGAATAAGTCATCAACAATCCACCCGGGTTGAGCAGGCGAAAACCAAACACATTGATATCCCGATAGGCGCGCGCGGCCCGTTCGGCGTGCGCCGCCGATGGCGCGAACTTGGGCGGATCGAGAATGACCAGGTCGAAACGCTGGCCATCGCTTTTCAGCGCGCGCAAGGTCTCGAAGACATCGGCCTCGCGCCACAAGGCGCGGTCTGCATCGAGCTGCGGGTTGAGCGCCATGTTGTCGGCGGCCATGGCCAGCGCCGGCCCCGAGGAATCGATCGACAGCACGCTCGCCGCGCCACCGGCCAGCGCCTGCAGTGAAAATGCGCCGGTGTAGCAGAAGCAGTTGAGCACCGAGCGGCCGGCAGAAAGCTGACGAGTGAGCAGGCGGTTGTCGCGCTGGTCCAGATAGAAGCCGGTCTTGTGGCCAGTAACGACGTCAACCTTGATACGCACACCGTTTTCGACGATGAGCAGCGCTGCTTCCGACGCCTCGCCGAGCAGCCAGCCGCTCACCGGTTCCAGCCCTTCCAGCCGGCGGACGTCCGAATCGGATCGCTCGTAGATGCGCTTGCAGCCCGTTGCCAGTTGCAGCGCGCCGGCAATCGCCGCGCGCCACTTTTCCGGACCGGTGGCGGTCAGCTGCACGACCACCGTATCGCCATAGCGATCGGCAATCAGGCCCGGCAGGCCGTCGGACTCGCCGTGAATCAAGCGCATGCCTCCCTCGCTGCTCAGTCCCGGCACCAGTCGGCGGCGCTCGACGGCCGTCAGAATGCGCCGCTTGAAGAAAGCGTCGTCAATGATTTCGTCGGCATTGAAGCTCCACACCCTGGCGCGGATCTTCGATTCCGGGCTCCAGGCGGCCTTTGCCAGCGGCCGACCGTTGGCGGCGACGACATCAACGGTGTCGCCGGGGCGGGCGCGACCCCGCAAGCGGTCGACCGAAACAGCGAAGATCCACGGATGACGGCGGGCAAGAGAACGATCCTTGCCCGGCAAAAGGACGAGTTGGGCCATGCGGGGTATCCAGCGCCCGGCGCTATGTCCAAGCGGCAATGAGGTAAGAGCGGCGCAGTGTACACCAGCCACACCCGCTACGCCCATCAGCGCTGCGTGCTCGTGCCGATATATCGGTGCCTGCTGGCCGTCCAGCGCTGCACTCGGCAGGGGACTTTTTGAGCGCCATCAACGAATGCCCCGGCCGGCAGCCCCTATAATCAAGCGCCGTATACTGCACCGTCCGCACTGGAGCCGCCATGAAACGCCTGACCTTGTTCGCCGCCTTTTGCTTTCTCGCCGGGCCGGCCGTGGCGACGCCGCAAGCCGCCGCTTCCGCACTCGCCACGATCGGCGATCTCGGACAGCTGAACGGCCAGGCGCTGGCCTGTGGCGCGATGGCGACCGCCGGCGAGGCCAAGAAACTGGTCATCCGGCATGCGCCGAAAAGCCGTCATTACGGCGAAACCTTCGAGGAGCAGACCAATGCCGCCTTCCTCGCCCAGGGTCAGAAAGACCGTGCGCCCTGCCCCTCGGCGGCGACTTTTGCCGACCGGCTAGACGAGCTATCCAGCCGCTTGCAGACCTTGCTGCCAGCGACACAAGCTGCAGGGCAGTAGGACATGATGAAAAAAAGGCTGCTCCTGCTGGCCCTTGCCGCAGGGCTTTCGCTACCGTCCGCGGCTGTCGATCTTGCCGCAGAGCAGCTGCCCCCCGAGCGCGAAACAGGCGTCATCAATAGCCGCTACCTGTTGATGGACGCCAACGGGCGCGCGGTCAGCAACCAGGACTTCCGCGGCCGCTTTCAGTTGCTCACCTTCGGCTATACCTACTGCCCGGACGTCTGTCCGACGACGCTCGCCGAGATGGCGATGGTCATCAACCGGCTCGGCAAGAACGCCGAGGCGCTGCAAGCGCTGTTCATCACTGTGGACCCGGAGCGTGACACTGCGGACACCCTGCGCAGCTACGTTGCCTTTTTCGACCCGCGCATCATCGCCTTGACCGGTTCGCCAGCGCTGGTCCGGAAAGCTGCCGACAACTTCAAGGTGCGCTACGAAAAAGTTCGCGAACCTGACGCTCCACCTGACCAGTACGCGGTCGACCACAGCGCCGGAATGGTTCTTCTCGGTCCCGACGGTCGCTTTATCCGGAAGTTTGCCTATGCTATGCCAGCGGCACAGATTGCCGAGCACATTCTCGACATGATGGCCAGCAACGGACTGCGCCAGGCGCCCGCTTCAAAGTAGTCTCTTGCCACCGGAGAACCATGCAATGAAATCATCCGCTATTGTCGCTTTTCTTGTCCTCGCATCGGCAGCCGCCGAAAGTGCCGCCGAAACCTTGTCGTGCCCGGACCTGGCCACTGCCGTCCAGGTCGGCACCTGCCCCAGCGAGGCAGAACTCAAGTACACCTTCAACGGCTACTGCAGCGACAATCGACGCATGTACGAGCAAGACACCAGCGTGTGCACCGACTATCAGGCCTACCGAAAACTGAAAAATGTCGCCCAATGGGAATCGGCCGACGGCGCCTTTTCCGCCTACGTCTCGTGCGACCTGGCAGCGGAAACGATCAAGGCGATGCCGGTATCACGCATCGCGGCGGGCAAGCAGGGCAAGATAAGCCTGCTGACCTGCAGCTACGCCGAGGGCATCAGCTTCAGCTATCGTTCGCGGCGGCAATGCACCGTCGCCGGCAAAGGCGACTGTGCTGGCCACCCAGCCGCCTGCCAGGCGAGTTGCGACTGACCACGCTGAGCATCAAGCATAGCGCGAGCCACAAAATGAACGCGGCGCGTACCTGAGGTACGCGCCGCGGTGGTTAAAGGGTCCCGACCGGTCAGCTCGTGGGTTTTGACGGAGTGCTCATTTCAGCCCGGCCATCCTTGGCTTCATCAGCCGAACAGGCAACAGCCGTTGCACTCGACAGCGCCAACGCCAAGGCCATCAGGCGGGCGGTAAGCTTCTTCATACGCATCTCCTCGTGACTGTGCCGACGTTGGCAGCTCCAATGTAGGCCTAAGGTCTGGCCAATACAACCCCGATCGCAATAGCGGTTTTTAGCACAGCTTGACGACGATGTCGTCAAGGGCGTTGGCGGCATCGGCCACCCGATCCCCGGCATTGGACATGTGGCGATAGGTCTCACGCCGCTTGAACATATTGAGGTAGTCGTCGCCCTGGAAGAGCTCGACAATAGCGCGCCGATACGCTTTCTCGACCGTACGTTCAGCCTTCCGGGCGGCAGCGGCGTCGACGCCGGCAGCGGCCGGATCGCTCGCCAGGCGTGCAAAGCCGCGCGCCAGCGCGTCGGCACCTTCCCTGAGGTGTAGCGCCATTTCGAGGCTGTACTTGTCGGGCTGCAGGCCGAGAACATCCATCTCGACGACAGTCGACTTGCAGTAATTGACAATGTCGTCAAGAGTCATGATCGCGCGGTGGATGTCTTCGCGGTCGATCGGCGTCGAAAACGCTTCCGCCAGGACGCCCAGGTTGCTGGCCTTCATGCGATCAGCCTGGTGCTCGTCGGCACGAACTTTCTGGCTCACCGCCACGTCGCCGGTCTCCATGAACTCGACCAGCAGACGCGTGGTCTCGGCCGCGTTGGCGCTCTGTTCGGCAAGCATGCCGAAAAAGTCGGCGACCGTCGGGAAGACGCGCTCGTACAGACGGCGAAAAATTGGCTTGTTGGCGTGGGTCTCGTTTTCTTCCATGGTTCATCTCCTCAAGTATCAGGTGTCAGGTGGTCTGGCCAAGCATGATTCTGGTAATGGCATAAATAACAATTGACGTGAGCGCCGAAGCCGGGATGGTAATCACCCAGGTCTTGGCAATGTCCTTCGCCTTTTTCCAGCGTACGGCACGTGGACGCTCGGAGTAGCCGATGCCCATGATCGAAGTGGCAACCACGTGCGTCGTGGATACCGGCGCGCCGATCATCGACGCGGAAAAGATCAGCAGCGCCGAAGTGAGCTGCGAGTCAAAAGCGTGCAAGGGGCGAACCCGATAGATGGCAAAGCCGAGGGTACGCACGATGCGCCAGCCGCCGGACATGATGCCCAGGGTGATCGCCGCAGCGCAAGACAGCACCACCCAGAACGGCACTTCGAACGTGGGGATGAAGCCGCCGAGCAACAGCACCAGGGTGAGCATGCCCATGCTTTTCTGTGCGTCGTTGGCGCCGTGCGAAAAGGCCAGCCCGGCGGCGGTAACGAACTGCATCTTGCGCAGGGTCGCGTTGGCCGTCGGTTTGGCGCCCGCCAGCAGCCGGCGCCCGAGGCGGTGAATCCCGAAACCGACCCAGAAACCGAGCAGGGGCGAAACGAACAGCGCCAGGAGAACCTTCATCACCCCGGTCAGCTTGCCCTGAGTCATCAGTTCCTGGAAGCCCCAGATCACATGGTCGGAACCGACCGCCGCAACCACGGCGCCGGCCAGCCCACCAACCAGGGCATGCGACGACGAAGACGGAATGCCGAGCCACCAGGTCGCCAGGTCGCCAGGTTCCAGACGATGGCACCGAGCAGGCCACAGAACATGATCAGCACCGCAAGCTGTGGCTGCACATCCCCCAGATCGACGAACTTGCCGATGGTGTTGGCGACCGCGGTACCGCCGAGCAGTGGGCCCATGAACTCGAAGAAACCGACGATGCAAACGGCCTGAATCGGGGTCATCGCCCGCGACGCGATCACCGTGGCCACGATATTTGCGGCATCATGAAAGCCGTTGGTGTAGTCGAAGATCAACACGACCACCACTGTGGCTACAGCCATCCAGAACAAAGTATCCATACGCACCCTTCTTGTAAAAAAGGTCTCTGCGGACCTCTACTTGTAAAAAGTGGGCGGATTATGCACGAAAATTTTGTTTAGCACACTTTGCGATGGCATTTTCAGCAAAAAATGTTCACCCCGAGGACAAATCATGCGCCTGGACAATCAACGGCAAAGTCAGAATGTTGAGGACCGGCGCGGCGGAACGATGCGGCGCGGCAGCGTCGCCCTGGTCATTGCGCTGGCCGCAAGCTACTTCCTGGGCATCGACCCTGCCCTGATTATGGATCCGGGGTCGGGCACCAGCACGCCCTCGCCGGCCGGTCGGCCGGCGAGGGCTCCAGCGACCACGGACGAGATGACAACCTTTGTCAGCAAAGTGCTGGGCAGCACCGAAATCGTCTGGCACGACATCTTCCAGCAGGCGGGGCGGCGCTACCAGGAACCGAAGCTGGTCCTGTTCACCGGCGCAACGCCCACCGCATGCGGCACCGGCCGTTCGGCGCTGGGTCCCTTCTACTGCCCCGCTGATCAGAAGGTCTACATCGACCTGGCGTTCTACCGCGACCTCCAGGAACGCTTTCGTGCCCCCGGCGAGTTCGCCCAGGCTTACGTCATCGCCCACGAAGTGGCTCACCACGTGCAGAACCTGCTCGGCATCTCGGCCAAGATACACGCCGCACAGCAAGGCGGCGGCCGACAAGCGGCGGCCAATGAACTGTCGGTGCGACTCGAACTGCAGGCCGACTGCTTTGCCGGCGTCTGGGGTCATCGCGCCGACACCATGCAGCAGATCGTCGAACCCGGCGAAATGGAGCAGGCGCTGGCTGCAGCCGCGGCGATCGGCGACGATCGCCTGCAACGACAAACGCAGGGCCAGGTGGTGCCGGAATCGTTCACCCACGGCACGTCCAGGCAACGCGTACGCTGGTTCAAGCGCGGCATGGACAGCGGCGACGTCCGACAATGCGACACTTTTTCGCCGGAGTCGCTGTGATGGCCGAGCGCATGGCCAGAATCTTCGCCAGCGCTGCCCTCTCCTGCACGGCTCTGCTGACGGCCCTGTTGCCAGCACCCTCAGCGCACGCTGCCCTTCCCACGGCAGCCAGTGTCCCGGGCGGCGTGGCGTTGATCGTACTTGGCCCGATTGCGGCCAACAGCACCCGGCCGCTGGCCTGGCTGGGCGAACAGCAGGTACTGGTGGCCGCCGAGGACGGGCAGTGGGTCGCGGTGGTCGGCCTTGACCTGGCGACCGCGGCGGGGACGTACGAGTTGCTCGTCGACATGGCCGGCGAATGGCAGTTGCAAGCCTTCACGGTCGCCGACAAGGACTATCCCGCGCAGCGGATCACGATGAAGGACAGCAGCAAGGTGCAGCTGTCGGCCAGCGACCTGGCGCGTGCCGAGGGGGAACTGGCCACCATTCAGCGCCTGAAGCGCCACTGGCGGGAGGCCGCGGACACCGACCTGGCTTTCGTCCTGCCGGCGCAAGGACGCCACAGCGGGCGTTTTGGCTTGCGCCGATTTTTCAACGGCGAGCCCCGCTCACCGCATGCCGGATTCGATATCGCCGTCGCGCGCGGGGCTACGGTCAAGGCGAATGCGCATGGCCAGGTGCTCGCCGTTGATGACTATTTCTTCAACGGCAAGACGGTGTTTGTCGATCACGGCAACGGCCTGATCAGCATGTACTGCCATCTCGATAGCGCCGCAGTGAACCCCGGCGACGCCGTAGCCAAGGGGCAGCGCATCGGCGCTGCCGGAATGACCGGCCGGGCCACCGGTCCCCACCTCCACTGGAGCGTGATCCTCAACGGCGCGATGGTGAATCCGGAACTGTTCGTGGCCAGATCCGGCAATGCACGCTGACGCCATGGATCGTCAACAAGGTTTGCGCGGAACGTGGTCGGTGACGGTCAGCGCTGGCCTGCGCATGGGCGCTCGGCCTACGGGTTCGAGGATCGAGCATCGACGACGCCGCGCTTTAGTCAGTGGGCGTCAGCTTGTCGCGCTCGCCAGGATTGCTAGTCGAACTGGCGCGATGCGGGCATTGCGCCTTGCTGCATTCCGCGTAAAGATAGAGCGCGTGTTCGCGAATCAGGAAGCCGCGCTCCTTGGCGATTTTCGTTTGTCGGCGCTCGATCTCGGCATCGTAGAATTCCTCGACGCGTCCACAGTCGATGCACACCAGATGATCGTGGTGTTGCCCGGCACTGAGTTCGAAAACCGCTTTGCCCGATTCGAAATAGTGACGTTCGAGCAAGCCCGCCTGTTCGAACTGGGTGAGAACGCGGTAAACGGTCGCCAGGCCAACGTCGAGGTTCTCGGCGAGCAGCAGCCGATAGACATCCTCTGCCGTCAGATGGCGGACCTCAGTCCTCTCGAACAGGGCGAGAATCTTGAGGCGCGGAAGCGTGGCTTTCAGCCCGATACTCTTCAGATTGTCGGAGTTACTCATCGTTTACCTTGGTCAGCTGCGGACGGAGTGGGCCTTTTTTTCGGTTATCATATACCGTCGACTGCCCTCGTGATCAGCCGCGGCACGTATTCCATCGGTTTGACGGTCGATCCGGGTACCGGTGGTGGCTACCCGTAGGCCAACACTCACTCCTCCTTGATCACTTACCACGATCCGACCAGAACATGATCTTCCCGCGATTTGCCACTACCGTCCTTGTTCTCTGCGCGCTATCGGCTTGCTCCGAGGTCCCGCGGATCATTTCCGAGTATCGGATCGACGTACAGCAGGGAAACGTGCTGACCCAGGAGATGGTTTCACAGTTGCGCCCCGGACTGACCAAGGATCAGGTACGCTTCATTCTGGGTACGCCGGTCCTGGTCGATATGTTTCATGCCAATCGCTGGGATTATTTCTATTGGCTGAAGAAAGGCAACAGCACCAAGGCCGAGACGCGGCGTTTTGCCGTTTTCTTTGACGATGACGGCAAGCTGGCGCGAGTCGCTGGCGATGTCGCGCCAGCGGAGCCAGGGGACGGTGCCGCGCCGCCCGAAAACCGGATTCGGGAGATCGACCTCGGCTCGCTCCCGACCGACGGAAGTGTAGCCGTGCCGCCGCCGGACGAACCGGGCTTCTTTGGGAAAATGTTGAACAGCGTGGGACTGTGACATGAACGCATTGAGAATCGCTATCGCAGGCGCTGGCGGGCGCATGGGGCGAATGCTGGTTGAAGCCACGCTCAAGGACGCACACGCGACGCTGGCAGCGGCAATCGACCAGCCCGGCGCAGCAGTGCTTGGCAAGGATGCGGGCGAAATGGTGGGCTCACCTTGCGGCGTAGCAATCAGCAGCGACAGCGACGCCGGAATTGCCCTGGCCAGCTGCCTGATCGACTTCACCAGACCCGAGGGCACGCTTGAGCACCTCGAAATCTGTCGCCGACATGGTACGGCAATTGTCATCGGCACCACCGGATTTGATGCCGCCGGCAAAAAGGCGATTGCCGCCGCCGCGCAGGATATCCCGGTGGTCTTTGCACCGAACATGAGCGTCGGCGTCAACGTCGTTTTCAAGCTGCTCGACGTGGCCGCCCGAATCCTGAACGAGGGATATGACGTAGAGGTCGTCGAAGCGCACCACCGCCAGAAGATCGATGCGCCGTCAGGAACCGCACTGCGCATGGGCGAGGTCGTCGCCCATGCGCTTGGTCGCGAACTGGGAGATTGCGCGATCTACGGTCGCCAGGGAGTCACCGGCGAGCGACTGCCGTCGACCATCGGCTTTGCCACCGTCCGCGGTGGCGATATCGTCGGCGACCACGATGTACTCTTCTGTGGTCTCGGCGAACGCGTGGAGATCGGCCACAAGGCAAGCAGCCGCATGCCGTATGCGCTGGGCAGCCTGCGTGCGGCCCATTTCCTGTCGCGCGTGAAGCACGGCCTGTTCGACATGCAGGATGTCCTCGGCCTGCGCTGAAGCTTCCCCAACCTTCCACCGACGGCCCCGACTTTGGCGCTGCACAACCCGCAACTGGCGCGCAAACTGGCCAGCGTACTGGGCGACGATCCAGAGGCTGCGCTTGAGCATCTGCAGTCCGTGCTTGCCGAGCAGTCGCCCGCCCTGGCGACCAGCGTTTCCCGCGTTCTCGAAGCGGCCGACAGTCTGGTATCGAAATACGCGCGCCTGCACGGCGTGCAATCCGAACTTTCGGGGGATGCCTTTTCGGATTGGCACCTTGGCGGCGGTCGCATCGAGTCGGGGCGCAACTGGAAACAGCTTCTCGGCTACGCCGAGGATGAACTTGCCGACAGTATCGCTGCCTGGCGCAAGCTGGCTCATCCGGAGGATCTGAAGGCCTTCAATGCAGTGGTCGCCGCACACGCTCAGGGCGAGATACCCGTCTTCCATTGCACCTGTCGTCTGCGCACCAAAACAGGCAAATGGAAATGGCTGCTGCTGAAAGGCCGGATCATCGCCCACGACGAGCATGGCGCCCCGTTGCGAATGCTGCTTCTACAGCGCGACATCAGCGACTTCAAACAAGCCGAGGAAGCGGCCCTGGTGGCCAAAGAAGCGGCCGAATCGGCCAACCGGGCGCGCGGCACCTTCCTGGCCAACATGAGCCACGAAATTCGCACGCCGATGAACGGGATCATCGGCATGACCGACCTCGCGCTCGACACGCAACTGGACGCCGAGCAGCGGCACTATCTGAAAACGGTCAAGTCTTCGGCTGAGTCTCTGCTGGCCATCGTCAACGACATTCTTGACTTTTCCAAGATCGAAGCGGGCAAACTGCGCTTTGAAGAAATCCCCTTTCCGTTGTCCAATCTGGTTTTCGACGCCGCCCGCACGCAGGCGATCACCGCCCACAAGAAAGGACTCGAACTAATCATTTCGCTGGCGCCGGATGTTCCGGGCAGGGTAATTGGCGACCCCGCGCGCCTGCGTCAGGTACTCGGCAATCTCATTGGCAACGCGATCAAGTTCACCGAGCACGGGGAGATTGAGGTAACCGTCTCGATCGACGAAGCAAGGACCGAGTCGACCCTCCTGCGTTTTGCCGTTCGCGATACCGGTATCGGCATTCCGGCGTCCCGGCAGGCGGCCATTTTTGGCGCGTTTTCGCAAGCAGACGATTCGACAACGCGGCGTTTTGGTGGAACCGGCCTGGGCCTGACGATCTGTACCCACCTGGTACAGATGATGAAGGGCCGGGTGTGGCTCGACAGTGTCGAAGGCCAGGGTTCCTGCTTCTATTTCACCGCCCGTCTTGGTGTCGATGCCAGCACGCAACGGTCACCGCCGATGACGCAATTCAGCGGCCAACGCGCCCTGCTGCTTGAACGGCACCCGACCGTTGCCGCGCAACTGGCCACAGTGCTCGCGCAATGCGGCGTTGACACGGCGAAAATCAGCGATTCCGAGGCCGCTATCCGGGCGATCGAAAAATCACGCGCCATCGGCTTCCCCTACGACTACGTACTGGTCGACGCGCTGATGCCGCCGCCGGGAGGACTGGCCCTGGCCGAGTCATGGCGAGGAGGCAGCTGTCCCGAAAAACTGATCGTCCTGCTGACCACCGAACAACAGCGGCAAGAGCTCGATCGCCTGCGCGAGCTAGCCGTCGGCACGCACCTGGTCAAACCGATCGCCGCCGAGGATTTGGTCGCCGCTCTCAAGCTGGTCTCCGGCGACGGTGACGAAGGGACGGAAATCCTGGCGCCCTTTGACTTCGTGGCGGACGCGGGACGGACAACCACCCGGCACATCAACGCCTTGTTGGTGGAAGACAACCCGGTCAACCAGGAACTTGCGCGACGTCTTCTGGAAAAGCGCGGCTACCAGGTAACCCTGGCCAACAACGGCGCTGAAGCGATCGATCACTTTGAGCAGCAGCCCTTCGATCTGATCCTGATGGACGTGCAGATGCCGGTCATGGGCGGAATCGAAGCGACCGAATCGATTCGCGCCCGCGAGATGCGGCGCAGCTGGGTAATGTCGCACGAGTTCAAATCGGTGAGCATCATTGCCATGACCGCCAACGCCATGGAGGGTGACCGCGAGTTATGCCTCGAAGCGGGGATGAACGACTACGTCGCCAAACCGATCAGGCCACAGGATCTGTATGCAGCCATCGATCGCTGCCTGGCCCCGGAAAGCAACGAGGATTCGGCACCGCCACTGCCGAATGCGACGCTGTCGGCCACCTCGCTCGATCTGACGGCGGCAGCGCGCGATCTGGGTGATCGCGAGTTGCTGCTGACCATGGCCGGAATGCTGGTCGCCGAATGGCAACAGCACATGGGGTGGATAACGACCAGTCTGCGCAACCGGGAAGCCGCACAATTGTCGATGGGCGCGCATACCCTGAAAAGCCTTCTCGCCATGTTTCATGCCGAGAAGGCTCGCCGTCTGGCGCTCGCTATCGAGCATGCAGCGAAGCCCGCCGCCGGTGGCGACGTCGATTGGTCGCAGTGCATTCGGCTCGCTGACGCGCTCGCCGAGGAAATGGAACGGCTGAAACCCGAAATGGATCGTTTCGTACGTGGCGAGCGGACCGTGTAGGACGCTGTCGATGCCCTCCAGGTGACCCACCCCACGCTCCCTTCGACGCACCTCGCGACACACCAACGCACGGCGCAGATTGCCCAACAAGGGTGCGCTCCCGTATAATGCCTCGGCTTGCAAGGATCCGAGCGGGAGGGCCGTGCGCCCGTCCCGCTTTTGCATGTCTTCAGCCCGGACCGGCGACGCATTCACCAGCAGCATCAACAGGAGTCTTTCGTGCCCTTGTTACCCACTCTTCCGCCGGCGATTCTCGCACTGGCCGATGGGACGATTTTTCGCGGCCATGCCATCGGCGCCGGCGGCAGCACCAGCGGCGAGGTCGTATTCAACACCGCGATGTCCGGCTATCAGGAGATCCTTACCGATCCCTCGTACTGCCGCCAGATCGTTACTCTCACCTACCCGCACATCGGTAACGTCGGCTGCAACGCCGAAGACTTCGAGTCGCGTGGCAACTACGCGGCCGGCCTGGTCATTCGCGACCTGCCGATTCGCGCCGAGAGCTGGCGCCTGCAGGAAACCCTGCCCGACTACCTGCAGAAACACGGTGTCGTCGCCATCGCCGGCATCGACACTCGCCAGCTCACCCGCATTCTGCGCGAAGGCGGTGCCCAGGCTGGCTGCATCATGGCCATCGACGTTGATGACCAGGAGGCAATCGCCGCAGCAAGGAACTTCCCCGGTCTCGCCGGCATGGACCTGGCCAAGGTGGTGAGCACTGCAGCGCCCTACGAATGGGCGGCCGGCGAATGGACGCTGGACGGCTATCGCGCGGTCGCCAAGGGACAGTTTCATGTCCTGGCCTACGATTTCGGCGTCAAGCACAACATTCTGCGCATGCTTGCCGATCGCGGCTGCCAGGTCACGGTCGTGCCGGCGCAAACACCGGCCGCCGAAGTCCTCAGGCGACAGCCCAATGGCGTATTTCTGTCCAATGGCCCAGGCGACCCGGAACCCTGCGCCTACGCCATCGAGGCGATCCGCGAAATCCTTGCCGCCGGGGTGCCGACTTTCGGTATCTGCCTTGGCCATCAGCTGCTGGCGCTGGCGTCCGGCGCCAGAACGACGAAAATGAAGTTCGGTCATCATGGCGCCAACCACCCGGTCAAGGACCTGCGCACCGGGCAAGTATTGATCACCAGTCAGAACCACGGTTTCGCGGTGGACGCCGAGACGCTGCCACCGACGCTGCTGCCGACGCACGTATCGCTCTTCGACGGCTCGCTGCAGGGCATCGCGCGCAGCGACGTCGCCGCCTTTTCCTTTCAGGGCCACCCGGAAGCCAGCCCGGGGCCACACGACATCGCGCATCTGTTCGACCGCTTTGTCCAGATGATGCAAGACAAGAAGGGGCAAAATGCCCAAACGCACTGACATCAAGAGCATTCTCATCATCGGCGCAGGTCCGATCGTCATCGGTCAGGCCTGCGAGTTCGATTACTCGGGCGCGCAAGCCTGCAAGGCGCTGCGCGAGGAGGGCTACCGGATAATCCTGGTGAACTCGAACCCGGCGACGATCATGACCGATCCGGACATGGCCGACGTGACCTACATCGAGCCGATCAACTGGCAGACCGTCGAGAAGATCATCAGCCGCGAGCGGCCCGACGTGCTGCTGCCGACGATGGGCGGGCAGACGGCGCTGAACTGCGCCCTTGACCTGGCCAGGCATGGCGTTCTCGACAAGTTCGGCGTCGAGATGATCGGCGCCACCAAGGAGGCCATCGACAAGGCTGAAGACCGGGAGAAGTTCAAGCAGGCGATGACCAGGATCGGTCTCGGCTCGGCACGCTCGGCAATGGCGCACTCGATGGAGGAAGCGCTGCAGGTGCAGGCGATGATTGGGTATCCGACCATCATCCGGCCATCGTTCACGATGGGCGGTTCGGGCGGCGGCATTGCCTACAACCAGGAGGAATTCCTCGACATCTGCGAGCGCGGCCTGGAGGCCAGCCCGACCCGCGAGCTGCTCATCGAGGAGTCGCTGATCGGCTGGAAAGAGTTCGAGATGGAGGTCGTTCGCGACCGCAACGACAACTGCATCATCGTCTGCGCAATCGAGAACCTCGACCCGATGGGCGTGCACACCGGCGATTCGATCACCGTCGCGCCAACGCAAACGCTGACCGACAAGGAATACCAGATCATGCGTAACGCCTCGGTGGCGGTCTTGCGCGAGATCGGCGTCGACACCGGCGGTTCCAACGTGCAGTTCGCGATCAACCCGCGTGACGGGCGAATGATCGTCATCGAAATGAATCCACGCGTCTCGCGCTCGTCGGCGCTGGCTTCGAAGGCCACCGGTTTCCCGATCGCCAAAGTGGCCGCCAAGCTGGCAGTCGGCTATACGCTCGACGAGCTGGCCAACGAAATTACCGGCGGCAAGACCCCGGCGTCGTTCGAACCGTCGATCGACTACGTGGTCACCAAGGTACCGCGTTTCGCCTTCGAGAAGTTCCCCGAGGCCGACTCGCGCCTGACCACGCAAATGAAGTCGGTCGGCGAAGTGATGGCCATCGGGCGGACCTTTCAGGAGTCGCTGCAAAAAGCCTTGCGTGGTCTGGAAATCGGCGTCGACGGTTTCGACGAGCGGACGACCGACCGCGAAGAGATCGAGATGGCGCTCAGCGAAGCGCGCCCGGAACGGATCTGGTACATCGCTGACGCCATGCGCATCGGAATGAGCCTCGATGAAATTCACCGCCTAACGGCGATCGACCCGTGGTTTCTGGCGCAAATAGAAGATCTCTACAAGCAGGCAGAACAAATCCGCGGCCAGCCGCTGGAGTCGCTGTCACGCGAGGAATTGCGGCACCTCAAGCGTGCAGGCTTCTCGGACAAGCGTCTGGCGACGCTGATGCAGACCACCCAGACCGCGGTTCGCGAGCGCCGCCACGCGCTGCAGGTTCGCCCGGTTTACAAGCGCGTGGACACCTGCGCCGCCGAATTTTCAACCGATACCGCCTACATGTACTCGACCTATGAGGACGAGTGCGAGTCGAATCCCAGCGACCGCAAGAAGATCATGGTCCTCGGCGGCGGCCCCAACCGGATCGGTCAGGGAATCGAGTTCGACTACTGCTGCGTGCATGCGGCACTGGCACTGCGCGAAGATGGCTACGAGACGATCATGGTCAACTGCAATCCGGAGACCGTATCGACCGACTATGACACCTCGGATCGCTTGTACTTCGAACCGCTGACACTCGAAGACGTCCTGGAAATCGTCGCCGTCGAGAAGCCCTATGGCGTCATCGTACAATATGGCGGGCAGACCCCGCTGAAACTGGCCCGCGACCTCGAAGCCAACGGCGTCCCGATCATCGGCACCAGCCCGGACATGATCGATGCCGCCGAAGACCGTGAACGCTTCCAGAAACTGCTGCACGATCTGGGTCTCAGGCAGCCGGCCAACCGTACCGCACGTACCGAGCCCGACGCCTTGCGCCTGGCCGCCGAGATCGGCTATCCGCTGGTCGTTCGTCCGTCCTACGTCCTCGGCGGTCGGGCCATGGAAATCGTCCATGACCCGCGCGACCTCGAACGCTACATGCGTGAAGCAGTGAAGGTTTCCAACGACTCGCCGGTCCTCCTCGACCGCTTCCTCAACGACGCTTGCGAAGTCGACGTCGACGCCCTCTGCGATGGCGACGAGGTGCTCATCGGCGGCGTCATGGAGCACATTGAACAGGCCGGGGTCCACTCCGGTGATTCGGCGTGTTCGCTGCCTCCCCATTCACTGTCGGCCGAGTTGCAGGATGAAATGCGCCGGCAGACACGGCTGATGGCCAAGGGCCTCAACGTCTGCGGCCTGATGAACGTCCAGTTCGCCATCCAGGACGACGTTGTCTTTGTCCTCGAGGTCAACCCGCGCGCCTCGCGTACCGTTCCCTTTGTCTCCAAGGCCACCGGCCTGCAGCTGGCCAAGATTGCGGCGCGCTGCATGGTCGGGCAGTCACTGGCCAGCCAGGGTTTCAACAAGGAAGTCATCCCCAATTACTTCTCGGTCAAGGAAGCCGTTTTCCCCTTCGTCAAGTTCCGCGGAGTGGACACCATTCTTGGCCCGGAAATGAAATCGACAGGTGAGGTCATGGGCGTCGGGGTCAGCTTTGCCGAGGCCTTCGTCAAGAGCCAGACGGCGGCCAGCGTGCGCCTTCCCCGCTCAGGGCAGGTATTCGTCAGTGTCAAGGACTCCGACAAGCCACAGGCCGTAGCCATTGCCCGCGATCTGCGCGCGGAGGGGTTCACCCTGCTGGCGACGCGCGGCACGGCCGCCGCGATCGCCGCGGCGGGAATCGAGGTAACGCCGGTTAACAAGGTCACCGAAGGGCGCCCGCACGTCGTCGACATGATCAAGAACAACGAAGTCGTCCTGATCATCAACACCGTGGACGAAAAACGCACGGCGATCAACGACTCGCGCTCTATCCGGACTTCCGGCCTGGCCGCGCGCGTAACCATCTACACCACGATCTGGGGCGCCGAGGCAGCAGCCGCAGGAATCAGAAATCGCGGCGCATTGGTCGTCTATCCGATCCAGGAATTGCACGCACAATTGCGTTGATTAATCCATCGAAGCGTGGCGACCACCCGCCTGGCGGGTGTCGGCGCTTCGCCGTTGGCAGCGAGAGAAATGACCAAGACACCTCTGACCGTAAATGGCGCTGAAAAACTTGCCGCCGAACTGCGTCACCTGAAGACCGTCGAGCGGCCGCGAACCATCGCCGCGATCGCCGAAGCACGCTCGCACGGCGATCTCTCGGAGAACGCCGAGTACGATGCGGCCAAGGAGCGGCAAGGCTTTGTCGAAGGGCGCATCCAGGAAGTCGAGAGCAAACTGGCCAACGCCCAGATCATTGACCCGAAACTGCTCGACGCCGACGGGCGTTGCGTTTTCGGAGCAACGCTCGATCTTGACGACCAGGAAACCGGCGCACGCGTCAGCTATCAGATCGTCGGCGAAGATGAAGCCGATATCAAGGCTGGCAAGATTTCGATCAACTCGCCGATCGCGCGGGCGCTGATCGGCAAGTTTGCTGGCGACATTGCCGAAGTGCAGGCGCCTGGTGGTGTGCGCGAATACGAAATCATCGCCGTGCGCTACGAATAATCCTGACCATGCGACGCTGCGCCGACGCGCTCTATGACATCACGCTGACGCTGTGGGTCGGCGGCTTGTGGGCCATCGGTTTTCTCGTCGCGCCAACACTTTTTTCCGCCCTCGCCAGTGATCGCCAGCTGGCCGGCCTGCTGGCCGGCAAGTTGTTTGCCTTGATCGGCTGGGTGGGTCTGGCCTGTGCCAGCTACCTCCTGCTACACACCCTGCTGCGCATGGGTACGACCGCCTTGCGCCGGTGGACCTTCTGGCTGCTGATCGGAATGCTGCTGCTCACCGTCGTCAATCTGTTCGGGATTCAGCCGCTGCTAGCGCAGATCAAGGCCGACGCCGTGGCAAGACAAGCGCTGGAAAGCGTGCTGAACAAGCGCTTTGCCATCTGGCATGGCGTCTCCGGCGTCGTCTACGTCGCGCAGAGCCTGCTTGGAGTGCTCCTGATCAGTGTATTCCGGCGTCCCGTCAGATAGGTCACGGCGCGAGCAGCTGGCCAGCCAGGCAGAGTGGGCGACCGGGCTGGCGACCAGTTTTTTCGCCCGGACGTTCGTCTCAGGCGCCCGAACCGCCCTGGAAGCTGCGCTTGCTCCGGCGGGGCTCGCTGCGTTTCGGGCGGGGCCTGGCGGGCGGCACCGGATCGTCTGCTCGCGGCCGCCAGATGACCAGCAGTTTTCCGATGTGTTGGACCGGGGCAGCCTCGAGGCGCTCGCAGAGGGCCGCGAGAAACTGTTCGCGAACCTGCCGGTCGTCGTTATAGACACGAATCTTGATCAGTTCGTGGCTGCCTAGATTGACATCGACCTCGCGGACGACCGATTCGGACAGACCGTTCTGGCTTATCGAAACGACCGGCTGCAGGGAGTGCGCACGGGCGCGCAGGACGCGGCGCTCGTCGGAGCTGAGATTGAGCATGCGGGACACCTTTTCTTGAGCAGCGCATTTTAGCGGGTTTCAGCCTATGAAACGAAGCAGATCAAGCACCGCGTGGTTGAACGAACATGTCAACGACGCCTATGTGCAACGGGCCAAAGCCGAAGGCTATCGTTCGCGCGCGTCGTACAAGCTGATGGAGATCGACGACAAGGACGGCTTGATCCGCAGCGGCGACGCGATCGTCGATCTGGGCGCCGCCCCGGGTGGCTGGTCACAAGTCGCTGCGCAGAGGCTACAGGGCAGTGGTCGCGTCATCGCCCTGGATCTGCTGGAGATGGCGCCGATGCGCGGCGTCACTTTTCTGCAAGGCGACTTTCGCGAGCAGGACGTCCTGCTCGCGCTGGAAGAATTGCTCGCCGGAGCCCGACCGGGGCTTGTTCTTTCAGACATGTCCCCCAATATATCGGGCATCGCCGTCTGCGACCAGGCCCGGGTAATGCATCTGGCCGAGCTGGGCCTGGACTTTGCGCGCAACTGGCTGAAACCCGACGGCGCTTTTCTGGTCAAAATTTTTCAGGGCCACGGCTTCGGCGAATTCCTGCAGGAAATGCGCCAGTCTTTCAAGACCGTGTCTGCACGCAAACCGGACGCCTCCAGGGATCGTAGCCCGGAAGTCTACCTGCTGGGCAAGGCCTTGAAAACGTGAGAGCATCTACAATGCCGTCTTTGCTTCAACGAGCATTAATCGGTTTAGAATGCTGAGTTCGTGGAACAGCAGGGTTTCCGGCGCTGGTGCGCCGGACAACGTAGAAGAGGTGAAGTATTGAATAACATGTTCAAGAATCTGGCAGTCTGGCTGGTTATTGGCTTGGTCTTGATGACCGTCTTCAACCAGTTCAACACCCGCCAGGTCGCTCAATCGACGATGGAGTATTCACAATTCATCGACGAGGTGGGCAAGGGAACAATTGCCAAGGTTGTGATCGAGGGCCGGGTGCTCAAGGCGACGACAACCGATGGGCGCAAGCTGACCAGCTACGCGCCACCAGACCTGTGGATGGTCTCGGATCTGCTGAAGAATGGCGTCACCATCGAAGCCAAGCCGGAAGAGGAGCAGTCCTTTCTGATGAGCATCTTCGTCAGCTGGTTCCCGATGCTGCTGCTGATTGGCGTCTGGATCTTTTTTATGCGCCAGATGCAGGGCGGTGGCCGCGGCGGGGCTTTCTCGTTCGGCAAGAGCAAGGCACGCCTCCTCGACGAGTCGACCAATACCATCACCTTTGCCGACGTCGCCGGTTGCGACGAAGCCAAGGAAGAGGTCTCCGAACTGGTGGACTTCCTGCGTGACCCCTCGAAGTTCCAGAAACTCGGTGGCCGCATCCCGAAAGGCGTGCTGCTGGTCGGCAACCCGGGAACCGGCAAGACCCTGCTGGCGAAAGCCATTGCCGGCGAAGCCAAGGTTCCTTTCTTCTCGATCTCCGGTTCGGACTTCGTCGAGATGTTTGTCGGTGTCGGCGCGGCGCGCGTCCGCGACATGTTCGAAAACGCCAAGAAGCACGCCCCGTGCATTATCTTCATCGATGAACTGGATGCCGTCGGACGGCAGCGGGGAGCCGGGCTGGGCGGAGGCAACGACGAGCGCGAGCAGACGCTGAACCAGATGCTGGTCGAGATGGACGGCTTCGAAGGCAGCGTCGGGGTCATCGTCATCGCCGCCACCAACCGTCCCGACGTCCTCGATCCGGCACTGATGCGTCCCGGTCGCTTCGACCGCCAGGTGGTGGTACCGCTGCCCGACATTCGTGGCCGCGAGCAGATTCTGATCGTTCATATGCGCAAGGTACCCCTGTCGCCAGACGTCAAGGCCGACATCATTGCCCGTGGCACACCCGGCTTTTCCGGAGCCGATCTGGCCAACCTGGTCAACGAGGCAGCCTTGTTTGCGGCGCGCGGCAACAAGCGTCTGGTGGACATGGATGACTTCGAGAAAGCCAAGGACAAGATCATGATGGGCGCCGAACGCCGCAGCATGGTCATGAACGAGGACGAGAAGCGCAATACCGCTTTCCATGAGTCCGGGCATGCCGTGGTTGCCAAGCTGATGCCGAAGTCCGACCCGGTACACAAGGTCACCATTATCCCGCGCGGACGGGCACTTGGACTGACCATGCAACTGCCGGAAGAGGACCGTTACGCTTACGATCGCGTCTATCTGATGAGTCGCATCGCGGTCCTCTTTGGTGGCCGCGTCGCCGAAGAGCTGTTCATGGACCAGATGACCACCGGCGCCTCCAACGACTTCGAGCGGGCAACGCAAATGGCGCGCGACATGGTCACTCGCTACGGTATGTCGGATGCCCTCGGTCCGATGGTTTATGGCGAGAACGAGGGAGAGGTCTTCCTCGGGCGTTCGGTAACCACGCACAAGAACATGTCCGAAGCGACGATGGAGAAGGTCGACCAGGAAATACGCCGTATCATCGATGAGCAGTACGGCCTCGCCCGCAACCTCCTCGAGGAGCATCGTGACAAGGTCGAGGCGATGGCAGCCGCCTTGCTCGAACTTGAAACGATCGACAGCGACCAGATCGACGACATCATGGCGGGCAAACCGCCACGCCCTCCGAAGCAGCCACAGACCAGGATGCCGAGCGCTCCCTCAGACGGCAATACGCCGGATGCGGCGCCAAGCGCACCACCCGCACCTGCCTGAACGTACGACGGGCAAGACCGGGCGGCGGATATAGCAATTGATCTGTCCGTCTCGGTAGCGAAGGGCCCTCACTCGGGGGCCCGCCCGGCGACGTCGACGCTGAACCCCATGCTCCGCTGCGGCGCCTTTCAACTCCCGCTGTCCCGCCCGCTGCTGATGGGCATCGTCAATCTGACCCCGGACTCTTTTTCCGGTGACGGACTTGCGAGCAACATCGCAGAGGCCGTTGCGCAGGCCCGCCGGCAGATTGACGCCGGCGCCGATCTGCTCGACCTTGGCGCCGAGTCGTCACGCCCGGGTGCGACACCCACAGCGGAGAACGAGGAACTGCGGCGACTGCTGCCGGTACTCGAGGCGCTTGGCGACTGCGGAGTGCCAATTTCGGTGGACACCTACAAGCCGACGGTGATGCGCGCCGCATTGGCCAATGGCGCCTCGATGATCAATGACATCTACGCCCTGCGCACGCCCGGCGCGATGGCCGTGGTGGCCGACAGCAACTGCGCCATCTGTCTGATGCATATGCAAGGCGCGCCATTGACCATGCAGGAACAACCCGCCTACCTCGATGTCGTTGCCGAGGTCCAGGGTTTCCTGCGCACGCGCGTCAGCGCGGCTCTGGCGGCAGGAATCACCAGCGACCGCCTGCTGCTCGATCCCGGTTTTGGCTTTGGCAAGACGCTCCAGCACAATCTGGACCTGCTGCGCCGTTTTGCTGAATTGTCGCTTGACGGCCTGCCTCTGCTGGCCGGCGTCTCACGAAAATCCATGCTGGGTACAATCACCGGGCGGCCGGTCGAGCAGCGGCTGGCCGGCAGTCTCGCTGCAGCGCTGCTGGCGGCACAACGCGGGGCACGCATTTTGCGCGTTCATGATGTCGCCGAAACGCGCGACGCCTTGGCCGTCTGGCAGGCCATCGGTGCACCGTCAGGTGCCGGCGCAAGAGGCGCAAGGCCCTGACCCGGCCTGCGAACCTGCACCGGTCATCGCCTGTGTACTTGTTGGCAGTGTCGCGGCCACGGTTTGCGTAAAATATTCTTGGTTGAAGAAAAATTCGCCTTGGCGGCTAGAGGGAGAGAAATCGTGGCAAGAAAGTACTTTGGAACCGACGGTGTGCGTGGGCGGGTCGGCGAGAGCCCAATCACGCCCGATTTCGTCATGCGCCTGGGTCACGCCATGGGCAGGGTTCTCGTTGCCCACGCTGCCGCACGCGGGCACACCAAGACAGCGGAGCGTCCGGCGGTACTGATCGGCAAGGACACCCGCGTTTCGGGCTATATGCTGGAAGCTGCGCTTGAAGCCGGTTTTGCGGCTGCCGGCGTCGACGTCTGTCTGGTCGGGCCAATGCCGACGCCGGCCATCGCCTACCTGACCCGCGCTTTGCGCCTGCAGGCCGGAATCGTCATCTCCGCATCGCACAATCCTTTTTACGATAATGGCATCAAGTTCTTCTCGGCGCGGGGCACCAAGCTTCCCGATGAGCTTGAACTGGAGATCGAAGCGGCGCTCGACGAGCCGCTGACTTGCGTCGACTCGGCCGCTCTTGGCCGGGCACGTCGAATCGACGACGCGGACGGCCGCTACATCGAATTCTGCAAGGGCACGTTTCCCTTCGAGCAGGACTTGCGTGGCCTAAAGATCGTCGTCGACTGCGCCAACGGGGCCGCCTACCACATCGCCCCGCACGTGTTTCACGAGCTGGGCGCCGAAGTGAGCAGCATCGGCAGCGAGCCCAACGGCCTCAACATCAACCACGAAGTCGGGGCAACGGCGCCCGAAGCCCTGCGCGAAGCCGTCCGCGCACAAGGCGCGGACATCGGCATCGCCCTGGATGGCGATGCCGACCGAGTCTTGATGGTCGATGCCGAAGGCACGCTCTACGACGGCGACCAACTGCTCTTCGCCGTCGTCCGCAGCCGGCTCCGCCAAGGTCCTGTGGCAGGCGTCGTCGGGACTCTGATGACCAATCTTGCCCTCGAACACGCTCTGGCCGAACTCGATATACCGCTTGTTCGCGCCGATGTCGGCGACCGCTACGTGATGGACATGCTACGCCAGAAAGGCTGGCTGTACGGTGGCGAGAACTCCGGGCACATACTCTGCCTCGACAGGCACTCAACGGGTGATGGCATCGTTTCCGCTCTGCAAGTGCTTTCAGCACTGCGCGCCAGCGGTGGCACTCTGCAAGAGCTGCTCGGCGACCTGAAACTCTATCCACAGAAGCTGATCAACGTCGCCCTGAGCAAAGGCTTTCCGTGGCAGGATCACCCGTTGATCGGATCGGTACACCGGCAGGTGGAGAGCACGCTGAACGGCCGTGGCCGGGTTCTGCTGCGTGCTTCGGGAACCGAACCGCTGCTGCGGGTAATGGTCGAAGGCCAGGATTCGGCAGTGGTCACCAGTGCCGCCGAGACACTGGCTGCCGCTGTTCGTACAGCGGTCGCGTCGTAAAGCGGGCAAGCCGCGCAAGCCAGGAAGCCAGGAAGCCAGCCAAATCCTGAGGCGATCGATCAGTCCTCGTCCGCCTCACCTTCACGGACGCCGTACTGGCGATCGAGACGGTTCATATAGCGCGCATACCACCCGATGATCACCAGATAGATCAGCGGCGCCCCCTGGGCCCCCATGTAAAACCCCAGCGGGAAACCGATGATCGTGATCTCGGCCAGTTCGCGCGCGAAAAAGCTGACCACGAAACTGACCACGAACCACGTCGCCAGCAGCAAGGCCGTCAGCTTGAGGTTGCGCCGCCAATAGTCGCGATGCTTACGTTCGAGGCGCATTCAGCGGCTCCCCGCCAATGAAGCCTGGCCGAGGAATCGCCCGGGCCAGCCCGCGCTCGCCGCCCGACGTCGGCTCAAGAGCCTTCGAGCTCCGGGTAACGGACGCTTTCGACAAAATCCTGTGTCGCCTTGCTTGGCGCCTGGCCACACAGACTGACCACGATAATCGTCAGGAACCCGGCGGCAACGCCCCACACCCCGGCCGATGTGGACTCGATTCCCCACCACGGGTCCATGCCGATTCCCTGAATGCCAAGCCAGGGGATGGCATCCACCTGGACACGAACCATGTAGTAGAGGGTCACCAGCAGACCGATGACCATGCCAGTCACCGCGCCCGCCGCATTGGCTCTTTTCCAGAAGACGCCAAGAATCAGCGCCGGAAAGAACGCGGCGCCAGCCAGCGAGAAGGCCCACGCCACCATCGATAGGATCGTCGCCGGCTTCTGCGACGCCACCGTGGCCGCGAACACGGCGACCACCAGCAGCAGCGTTTTCGAAACCACCAGCCGCCATTGCGTGGTCGCATCGGGACGATAGACCTTGTAATAGACGTCGTGCGACAAGGCACTGGCGATGGTCAGCAGCAGGCCGTCGGCCGTAGACAGGGCCGCAGCCAGGGCGCCGGCAGCGACCAGGCCAGAAATGACATATGGCAAACCGGCAATTTCCGGCGTAGCCAGCAGAATTACGTCCGGATTGAGCGCCAGCTCGACGAGTTGGAGAATGCCGTCACCGTTGACGTCCTCGATCGAGACCAGACCAATCTTTCCCCAGGCACTGACCCAGACAGGCAACTGCGCGATCGACGAACCAATGAGCGTCGAGTAGATCTCGTACTTGGCAAACGCGGCGTACGCCGGCGCCGTCAGGTAGAGCGCCAGAATGAACAGCAAGGACCAGAAAACCGAAGTGCGCGCCTCGCGGACGCTGGGAGTGGTGTAGTAACGCATCAGCACGTGCGGCAGAGCCGCCGTACCGACCATCAGGCAGAACACCAGGCTGAGAAAGTTGAGACGCGCCGTATTGCTCACCTCCTCG
Source organism: Candidatus Accumulibacter sp. ACC007 (assembly GCF_907163205.1). NCBI lineage: Bacteria > Pseudomonadati > Pseudomonadota > Betaproteobacteria > Candidatus Accumulibacter > Candidatus Accumulibacter sp. ACC007. Next base: position 242,392 of record NZ_CAJQUD010000008.1, read on the forward strand.
CTACCCGACGGAAAGGGAGTCAGGTGGTGCTCGGGATCGGCCCCACGTTGCGCTGCTTCGCGCATTAGTTTGTCCCAGTAGATTCGGGCCGCCTCGCTGCTCTTCGGCAACTCGCGGCGTTCGCGCTCGACGGCCACGACTTCGCGCATCTGCGCGTTGTTGCTTTTCAGATCGTTGATCTGCTCGAACAAGCGCAGCCTCTCTTCGTCGAGAGACTCGGGCAGGGTCTGGATACGCTCCAAATAGCCGTCGGCGCGTTCGCGGAAGATGCGCCGTCCTTCGATCTCGGCGGGTTCATCGAAGATCCTTTCTTCAAGGACCTGCACCTTCTGCAGCACATGACCATAGGTCAGCTGCGGCACCGGAATGCCGGTGACCTGGTACGAGAGGATGGTTACCGGAACCAGATAGGCGACGATCAGGATGGCGTACTGAGCCACCTGCGTCCAGGTCACCGCGCGCATGCCACCGAGAAACGAGCACACCAGGATACCCGCCAGGCCGACAAAGACCCCGATCTCGAACTGCAGCCCGACGAAGCGGCTGGTTATCAACCCGACTCCGTAGATCTGTGCGACGACATAAACGAAGGAGGCCAGGACAGTCGCGAAGACGCCGACCAGTCGCGCCGGATTGCCGCCATAGCGGGCAGCGAGAAAATCAGGGATCGTGTACTGCCCGAAGCGCCGTAGATAAGGCGCCAGCAGCAAGGCGACCAGAACGTAGCCTCCGGTCCAGCCCATCACGTAGGCCAGACCCTGATAACCCGAGAGGTACAGTGTTCCGGCGAGGCCCATGAACGACGCCGCGCTCATCCAGTCGGCTCCGGTCGCCATGCCATTGAACACCGCGGGCACTCGCCTGCCGGCGACGTAGTACTCGGAAACGTTGGCCGTGCGGGCCAGGATGCCGATCGTCGCGTAAAGAAAAATGGTCAGAAAGAGGAAGGAATAGCCGATCCAGCGCGGTGGCAGTCCGTGCCGCTCGAGGAACGCCAGAATGAGGATGAAAATGAAAAAACCCGCGGTGTAGAAAGCGTAGTAGCGGCGTAGCGGGACGGTAGTGTAGTCGGCCATCGCAGCGCTCGCCTAGCTACTCTGGTACAGATGGCGGCGTGCCTTTTCGATCGCGATGAGGCTGGCCGGGGTCTCGAAACCTTTGTGCGCAGCACGCGCCACGGTGAGTTGCAGAAGCTGCGCCGTGGCGTAAGCGTCCGAAACCGGGTTGTGCCGCTGGACGCTATCGATAGCGAAGTGCTCAAGCCAGGCGTCCAATTGCGCCGACTTCTCGCCCAACTCACCAAACAGACCGGCCATGACCCACGCCAGATCGATCCACGGCAGGTTGAGCTCGACACCGAGGGCCTCGGCGAGAGCGCGTTCGATCCGCCGGGCGACGAACGAAGCGTGGTACGCAACCAGCGGTGCCTTGCCGACGAAGCCCAGCAAGGAGAGCAGCGCGGCGCCGCGTTGCTCGCCGCTGATCGGGGTCGCCGGCGGCGGATCGGCAAGCGATTGCCCGGCGTCCGTCGCCGGGTGCACCATCGCCAGGTGCAAGGCATCCTGGAAATCAATCAGGCCATCGACCAGCGCCAGGGCACCGATCGAACCGAGGGGACCGCTCTTCCAGTCCGGGCCGGCAATGGCGATGTCGATGAGCACGTAGCGGCTGCGATAGTGCGAGCGCGTTAGATCAGGCTCGGGCAGCTTCCGCCAGGCGGAAATCCGCTCCTGCACCTCGCTCGTCAAAGGCACAACCCGAGCGTCGTGGCCGGCAAATAGTTTCGATAGCCACACCATGGTCAGATCTGATAATCGAGCTTCAGACGCGACTGCAGCCTGCGCGCCTGCCGGAAGGACTCTTTGAGGATATGCCTCTCAATCTCGTTCAACTCGTCAGGCCTGATCAGATTGTCGCCACTGCGCCCGTGCTCCTGCTCGAAATGCTGGTGCCGCAAACGCAGCATCTGAATGAAATTGAAGCCATCGACGATTGCCGCCACCTCGTCCGAGGAAATTTTCATCAGGCTGCACGCCCGCTTCAGACGAGCCACGGTATTCGTCGCCTCGACCTGATTGGCCAGAGCGAAAAGGCGTGCCGCGTCGGTAAACAGACGCACGCCGTATTTCTTGAGGTCGATGGTTCCCGGATGCTCGGGGTCGTCGCCGGTCACGAAGTCGCGGATGCGGCCAAGCGGTGGCGCGACCTCGAGCGCATTCTGGGCCAGCATGCGCAGGAACAGCGGATTGCCCTGCGTCTGCCGAAGGAGTGACAGACGCATCCGGTGCGCCAGATTGAAGCGCCCGTAGAGGGGGCGGAAATCGAAGAAAATCGTTGCGTTCAGCAAGGCCAGCGGTTCCGGCATGCGCACCCAATGGGAAAACTTCTCTTCCCATTCCTCGAGCGTCAGGCACAGCTCGGGGTTGCTGGCCATGATGTTGCCCTTGCAGAGCGGGAAACCGCACTTGTCGAGGTCATCATTGACCGCTCTGGCGAAGTCGAGAAAGCGCAGTTGCGTCTGCTCCCGGTCCATGATGTCGGTGCAGATGAAAACAATTCCGTTATCCTGATCGGTGGTGAACGTCTGTTCGTCGCGCCCCTCCGAACCGAACGCCAGCCACGCCCAGTCGATACCGTAGAAATCGTCGCCATCAAGATTGAGTTCGATCACCCGGCGCGTCACCGCGTCGTTGAGTGTCGAGATGAACTGGGTGATCTCCTGGGCGCCGACGCCCTCCGACAGCATCGTCAGTGCCAGCTGGCGAACGTCCTCACGGGCGTGCTGCAGCACCGCGACACTGCTCGCCGCGTCGATCGAGTGTCGAATCTGCCGCAACCCAGCACCTTGCAGCTTGAAAAGGTCACGCTCCGAAACGACGCCCTGCAAGCGCCCTCCTTCGTCCACGGCAAGAACGTGGCGGACGCGGTGCATGGCCATCACCAGTGCCGCATCGTGAGCATTTGCCGCCAGCGGCAAAGTCTGTGGCGCTGGCGACATCACCGCAGCAATCGCCTGCTCAAGCGAAGCCCCGGGGAGGACGATGCGCTTGAGGATATCGGAGAGGGTAAAGATACCGACCGGCCGTCGCTCGGCGTCCACCACGACCATCGAGCCGAGGTGCTGGCCGGCCATCAGCTCGACCACCCGGCGCACGCTCGTGTCCAGCGCCACGGCCACCGGTTCGCGGACAACGACCATCGATAGGGGCGAATTCATCGTCTTCTGCTCAGCCGCACGCTGGGCAAGCTGCAGCTGCAACTGCTGCTGCGATTGTCTGAGCAAGCCCGCGATATACTGCGTACAGAAGAGATTGAAGACCGTGCTCTTCTGGGTCAGGGCGAAGAAGTCGTCGGCGGCCAGTTCGTAGCAGAAGACATCGTCGTGGGCAACGTAGGCGCCGACCGTTTCACGCTGCGCCATGAGCGCGCCAATCGAAAAGCTCTGCCCGGGACCCAGCCTGGCCGACGACGACTCCAACTTGCGCTCGCCTCCACCACGCACGACGTCCACCCGGCCACGCTGCACAATGTGCAGCGTCCGTGCCACCCCCGTCTCTTTGGCCAAAATCCGCGCGCCTTTCGGATAGTGGGCGAGCTTCACGCGCAGCGCGAGAAAGCGCAGCGCCTCGGCTTCCATCCGGTCAAACGGCGGGTAAGCCTGCAATGACTGGATGCACGCGGAGACCAGCAGTTCAGTCGCCTCGTTGCTCATCCGGGCTCCTCGCTCGATGCACATGAACAGGCCGGCACGCCGCCGTGCCGGCCCGAAAAACGACGCCCGATCAGATCATGCCAGGCAGCGCCTGGGCACTTCCCGGACGCGGCAATCAGGCAGGAAAAGCCGCTCACGGCGACGGCGAGCCGATCATCCGGCTCGCCGTCGCCGCCGAACGCAGGCGCGCGCTATCGCTGGTTCAGCCCCTCAACTGGTCGAGAATTGCCGGGTTCTCAAGCGTTGAAGTGTCCTGTGCGACGGTCTCCCCCTTGGCCAGCGAGCGCAGCAGACGGCGCATGATCTTGCCGGAACGGGTTTTGGGCAGGTTCTCGCCGAAGCGCAGATCCTTCGGTTTGGCGATTGGACCGATCTCGCGGCCGACGTGATCCTGCAATTCCTTGATCATCTTCTTGGCCGCATCACCCGTTGGCCGTGCGCCTTTCAGGACCACAAAGGCACAGATCGCTTCACCGGTCAGGTCATCGGGGCGGCCAACCACCGCGGCTTCGGCGACCATCGGGTGCGAAACCAGAGCTGACTCGATTTCCATGGTTCCCATGCGGTGCCCGGAAACGTTCAGCACGTCGTCGATACGACCGGTGATCGTAAAGTAGCCGGTATTGACGTCGCGAATCGAACCGTCGCCGGCGAGATACAGCTTGCCGTTGAAATCATCCGGGTAGTACGACTTCTTGAAGCGCTCTGGGTCACCCCAGATGTTGCGGATCATTGCCGGCCACGGACGCTTGACGACCAGCAGGCCGCCTTTGCCCCAGTCGAGTTCGGTACCCGTCTCGTCGACGACCGCCGCCTGGATGCCGGGGAAGGGCAGGGTGCATGAACCGGGCACCATCGGCGTCACGCCTGGCAATGGCGTGATCATGTGACCACCGGTTTCGGTCTGCCAGAAGGTATCGACGATCGGGCAGCGACCGCCACCAACGCTGTCGTAGTACCACTGCCAGGCAGCGGGATTGATCGGTTCGCCAACCGTACCCAGCAGGCGCAGCGACGAGAGGTCGTACTGCGTCGGGGCAACCGCCGGATTGACGTCGGCGGCCTTGACCAGCGAGCGGATCGCCGTCGGCGCGGTGTAGAAGATGTTGACCTTGTGGTCCTGGATCATTTTCCAGAAACGACCGGCATCCGGGTAGGTCGGAATCCCTTCGAAGACCACTTCGGTCGCTCCGCAGGCCAGCGGTCCGTAAGTGATATAGGTGTGACCTGTCACCCAGCCGATGTCCGCGGTACACCAGAAGAGGTCGTCGGGCTTGATGTCGAATGTCCACTTCATGGTCACGATGGCGTGCAGCAGGTAACCGCCGGTCGAGTGCTGGACACCCTTCGGCTTGCCGGTCGATCCCGAGGTATACAGCAGGAAGAGCGGGTGCTCGGCCTCGACCCATTCGGGTTCGCAGACATCCGACTGGCCGGCGACCACATCGTGCCACCAGACGTCACGATCGGCGACCATGTTGCAGGTACCACCGGTGCGCTGGAAAACGATGACGCTCTTGATCGACTCGCAGCCACCCAGTGCAATCCCCTCGTCCACCGCCGGCTTGAGCGGAATTTTCTTGCCGCCGCGGCACTGCTCGTCGGCCGTAATCACCGCCACCGCGCCGGCGTCGTTGATCCGGTCACGCACCGACTGTGAAGAGAAGCCGCCAAAAACCACCGAATGGATGGCCCCGATACGCGCACAGGCCTGCATGGCGACGATACCTTCAATACCCATCGACATGTAGATGACGACGCGATCGCCCTTCTTGATGCCGCGCGCGCGCAGGCCATTGGCGAACTGGCTGACTTGCGACAGCAGCTGCTTGTAGGTGACCCGTTTGACCTCGCCGTCGTCAGCTTCGAAGAGGATCGCCACCTTGTCGCCGAGGCCGGCTTCCACGTTGCGGTCCAGGCAATTGTACGAAGCGTTCAACGTGCCATCGGCAAACCACTTGAAAAACGGCGCGTTGGACTCGTCAAGCACCTGAGTGAACGGCGTCTTCCAGCTAACGTGTTCGCGGGCCAGCCGCGCCCAGAAACCGCTGTAATCCTTTTCTGCCTCGGCGCACAGGGCCTTGTAAGCGTCCATGCCGGAAATCGTCGCCTGTTTGACAAACTCGGCGGAGGGGTCAATAAACGTTAAGGCTTCGCTCTGTGACATGTGCCATCTCCTGTGCGGTATTGGTAGAGGTAACAAGAAGTTGATGCAATGCGGTGCAGACAAAAGCTGATGAGAACCGGGCGTACCCCCTGTTCGTCGCCAACGGCCGACACTCACCCGGTAGTAGCGCCTGCTGGCAGGCCAGCTGCCGAAGATTAAACGCCGCCAATCTTACACACCACTTACGCCGAGGCCCGCCGTGCGCCCCGGATCAGCGTTTCTTTGGTGCTAGAATCTGTCCTCCCGAACCTCTGAAACCGTGAAGAAATGCCCTCTCTGAAACCCACCGTCGACAAACTCGAGATGTTCATCTTCTGGAGCCGCTGGCTGCAGGCACCGCTCTATCTCGGCCTGATCATCGCCCAGGGCGTCTATGTCTACCTGTTCATGGTCGAACTGTCGCACCTGATCGGCAATCTCTTTTTCAGCGGCAAGCAGATCAACGAAACCGAGGTGATGCTCGTCGTCCTTGGCCTGATCGACGTGGTGATGATCGCCAACCTGCTGATCATGGTGATCATCGGCGGTTACGAAACCTTCGTTTCCCGGCTCCATCTCGACGGCCACCCCGACCAGCCGGAATGGCTTTCGCACGTCAATGCCGGGGTACTCAAGATCAAGCTATCGACGGCGATCATCGGCATTTCCTCGATCCATCTCTTGAAGACCTTCATCAACGCGGAAAACATGAGCGAGCACACGATCAAATGGCAGGTCATCATCCATGCCGTTTTTCTGGGTTCGGCCCTGGCCATGGTCTGGGTCGATCGAATAATGACCCAGACGCTGGCGATGAGCAAAGCGCAGCACGCTGCGCGGCACTGACCAACACCCGCGGCGGGTAGGGTAATCGATCCCCGCCACTCACGAGAGAGACCCTGAAATGACACCCATCAAGCAGGAAGACTTCATCCAGAGCGTCGCAGATGCCTTTCAGTACATCAGCTACTATCACCCCCTGGACTACATCAAGGCGCTCGGCGCCGCTTACGAGCGCGAGCAGAGCCCGGCGGCCAAGGATGCCATCGCCCAGATCCTGACCAATAGCCGGATGTGCGCCGAAGGCCATCGGCCGATCTGCCAGGACACCGGGATCGCGGTGATCTTCCTCAAGGTGGGCATGGATCTGCGCTGGGACGCCAAGCTGTCGATCCAGGAAATGTGCGACGAGGGCGTTCGCCGGGCCTACAACAACCCCGACAACACGCTGCGCGCTTCGGTGCTTCTCGATCCCGCCGGTGCGCGCAAGAACTCGCGCGACAACACCCCTGCCGTGGTGCACTACGAAGTCGTCCCCGGCGACCACCTGGAAGTGATCTGTGCGGCAAAGGGCGGCGGCTCCGAAAACAAGTCCAAGTTCTACGCGCTCAACCCGTCCGACTCGATCGTCGATTGGGTCCTGAAGACCGTCCCGACGATGGGCGCCGGCTGGTGCCCGCCCGGAATCCTCGGTATCGGCATCGGTGGCACGCCCGAAAAAGCCATGCTGCTGGCCAAGGAGTCGCTGATGGCACCGGTCGACATCCATGAACTGATCGCCCGCGGCGCCAGCAATCGCGTCGAGGAACTACGCCTCGAACTCTACGAAAAGGTCAATGCCCTGGGGATCGGCGCGCAAGGCCTCGGCGGCCTGACGACCGTCCTCGACGTCAAGATCCTCGACTACCCGACGCACGCTGCCAGCCTGCCGGTAGCGATGATTCCCAACTGTGCGGCGACCCGGCACGCGCACTTCCATCTTGACGGTTCCGGACCGGCAACGCTGACCCCGCCGGACCTCGACCAGTGGCCGAAGGTGAACTGGACGCCGAACACCGAAACCTCGACGCGGGTCAATCTCGACACGCTGACGCCGGCCGAAGTCGCCGCCTGGAAACCGGGCCAAACGCTGTTGCTCAACGGCAAGATGCTGACCGGTCGCGATGCCGCGCACAAACGCATCCAGGACATGCTCGCCAAGGGCGAGCCATTGCCGGTCGACTTCACCAACCGGGTGATCTACTACGTTGGCCCGGTCGATCCGGTCGGCGACGAAGTCGTTGGCCCGGCCGGGCCAACGACGGCGACGCGGATGGACAAGTTCACCGAAATGATGCTCGCGCAGACGGGCCTGATCTCGATGGTCGGCAAAGCCGAACGCGGCCCAAGCGCGATCGAAGCGATCAGAAAGCACAAGTCGGCGTATCTGATGGCCGTCGGCGGCGCCGCGTATCTGGTCGCCAAAGGGATCAAGGCGGCCAGGGTTGCCGGATTTGCCGATCTTGGCATGGAGGCCATCTACGAGTTCGACGTCAAGGACATGCCGGTCACCGTGGCCGTCGATTCGAGCGGCACCTCGGTGCACAATACGGGACCACGGGAATGGCAGGGCAGAATCGGCAAGATCCCGGTCACTACCGCCTGAACACACTGACCGAGCAGACTGCAAGCCGGCCGCGCGCCGGCTTGCGTCTGTCTGCAGAGAAGAAACTGCCCATGAAAGTCACCACCTGCAGCGCTCTCCAGCCCCATGCACCGACGGCAAGTCCCCGTGCTCGCGGTGTTCGTCGCGGCGCGAATGCCGCATCACGTCCTTGTCGTTGAAATTGCCTTCGTCATCGCCCGCGGGTCGCGCGGGGCAAGCGGCGACCGGAAAATGATCGGCGTTTTCGACAGCGGTCTCGGCGGGCTGTCGGTACTCGCTGCCATCGCCCATGCACTGCCGCAAGCCGACCTGCTGTACTTCGCCGATACCGCGCACGTTCCCTACGGTGACAAGACCGACGCCTTCATCCGCGAACGCGTCCTGGCCATCGGCAAGCACCTGGTCGCACAAGGGTGCAGCCTTGTCGTCGTCGCCTGCAATACCGCCACGGCGGCGGCCGTGGCGGCCTTTCGCGAGCTTCTTCCCGCGCTCCCCGTGGTCGGCGTCGAGCCTGGCGTCAAACCGGCCGCGGCGGCGTCACTCAGCGGCCGCATTGCGGTGCTGGCGACGGTATCGACCACCCGCAGCCAACGTCTGGCCGACCTGATCCGCCAGCACGCAGGCGGCGTGCAGGTTGACGTCGTCGCCTGTGATGGCTGGGCAACCCGCGTCGAAACCCTGCATCTCGACGACCCCGGGTTCGCTGAGGAAGCACGCCAGTATCTGGCGCCACTGCTCGCCGCCGGCGCCGACCAGATCGTTCTTGGCTGCACGCACTACGCCTTTTTGCGTCCGGTTCTCGAACCGCTGGTCGCGCACCAGGCAGCGCTGGTCGACGTCGCTGACGCCGTCGCCCGCCAATGCGTGCGCCTCGCCGGAGCCGCCGCAGTCGGCTGCGGCCGCCTGGAGCTGTTCGCCACGGCACACCCGGAACGACTGCAGGCAGCCCTTCCGGCACTCGGGCTGGGCTGCCTGTGCGCTCGCCAGACTCAGGCCGCACGCCTGGCAAGCGCATGAGGCTGCCGACCACTTGCGCCTCATCGGCGCGACCCGTTGTGGCCGTCGTCGGCGCCGGTCCAGCCGGCCTGATGGCCGCCGAAGTCCTCGCCAGCGGCGGCGTCAGCGTCGATGTTTACGACGCCATGCCGTCCGCCGGGCGCAAGCTTCTGATGGCTGGCAGGGGCGGTCTGAACATCACCCACGCCGAGCCTGAGGAAGACTTTCGCAGCCGCTACGGCGCGCGCCAGAGCGAGATCGCGCCACTGCTCGACGCTTTCGGTCCGGCGGCCCTGCGCGAATGGGTACACCAGCTCGGCGTGACCACTTTTGTCGGCAGCTCAGGGCGCGTTTTCCCAACCGACATGAAAGCCGCGCCGCTCCTGCGCGCCTGGCTGCAGCGGCTGCGCGCTGCCGGCGTACGCTTTCACGTCCGCCATCGCTGCTGCGGCTGGATGCGGACCGGCGATGGCACGCTGCAACTGGCGTTCTCCACCGCGCAGGGCGAACAACGGCCGCAGGTGCAGGCCGTCGTCCTGGCGCTCGGGGGGGGCAGCTGGGCCAGACTCGGCTCGGACGGCAAGTGGTTCGCGCTCCTCGAACAAGCGGGGATCGAACTGGCGCCGCTGCGGCCGGCCAACTGCGGCTTCGAGGCAGCCTGGAGCCAACACCTGCGCGAGCGCTTTGCCGGCCAGCCGATCAAGGCCGTCAGCGCGTCTTTGCTCGACGCCAATGGCGTCGAGCATCGCCGACGCGGCGAGTTCATGCTCACGGCAACCGGCGTCGAAGGTGGCCTGATCTACGCCCTGTCGGCCGCCCTGCGCGACACCATTGCCGCGACCGGAAGCGCGACGCTGTACCTCGACCTGCTCCCCGAGCACGACGCGGCCCGCGTCCTTGCCGAAGTTGGGCGAGCACGCGGCGCGCGCTCACTGGCCAGCCATCTGCAAAGCCGTCTGCGCCTCAAGGGCGCCAAGGTTGCGCTGCTACGCGAATGCCTGGCCGCCGACGCGTTTGCCGATCCGGCGCAGCTCGCGGCGGCAATCAAAGCCCTGCCGCTGCGCCTGCTCGCCACGCGCCCGCTCGACGAAGCCATCAGCAGCGCTGGCGGCGTCTGCTTCGCAGCGCTTGACGAGCGGCTGATGCTCAAGAAGCTTCCGGGCGTTTTCTGTGCCGGCGAAATGCTCGACTGGGAAGCACCGACCGGCGGCTATCTGCTCACCGCCTGCCTGGCCAGCGGACACGCGGCCGGCCGCGGGGTGCGCGCCTGGCTGAGAAACTGAGGGCAACGCCGCGGCCACCACGCGGATCGGCAATAGGGTCGACGTCACCAGTCCGCGCGGGCTCGCCAAGAGCGCCGCAGTGCACTAGACTCTCTCTCCTTGGATGACCAACCCGTGAAGCTCATGCCCTCTCCCCCGGCCGAGACGTCTGCGTTGCAGCCGCAGGTGCTCGTCGTCCCCCTGACCGCTCCCGTGCAGTGGCTGATCCTGGGCTGGCGCGACTTGCTGCGTTGCGGCTGCTTGAGTCTGGCACACGGCTTCTTTCTGGCGGCTTTCGGCCTTGCGCTGATGGCCACGGCCTACCAGCATTTCTGGCTGCTGGCCGGTGCCTTCTCGGGCTTTCTGGTCGTGGCCCCAGTGCTGGCCACCAGTCTGTACGCCATGAGTCGGGCCGTCGAGCATGGCGGCACCATCGGCTGGCAGCTGCTGCGGGACACCTGGCTGAGCTGGCAACAATCGCGCTTCATGGAGTCGGGCGGGTATTGGTGCCTGGTCCGCTTCGGTCTGCTGCTGGCCCTGGCCGGTACGGGATGGGTGGTCACGTCGGCGGCTCTGATCACGCTGCTCGCTCCGGCGCCGATCAACGCGCCACCGGACTTCCTGCGTCATGTCGTCTTGAGCAGGGACAACTTCCTGTTCGAAACCTGGCTGGCCATGGGGGGCATACTTGCCGCGCCGATCTTTGCCTCGAGCATTGTCTCGATGCCCCTGCTCCTCGACCGGCGCAGCAACCTGCTGATGGCCGTCCTGACGAGCTGGCGTGTGGTTCTCGCCAACCCTGGCCCGATGGCACTCTGGGCGGCGCTGATCATGTGTCTGGTGCTGATCAGTTTCGCGACGCTCATGCTCGGCCTGATCGTGCTCATTCCCCTGTTGGGCCACGCCAGCTGGCACGCGTATCGCGCCCTGGTCGATGCCAGTGCCCTGCCGGAACGTCCGCGAGCTCGGTGAGCGATCCCATGCTCGGATTTTCAGAAGAACAGATTGCTGCTTTTGGCCTTTCCGTCGGGCTCGGCTCGTTCATGCTCTACATGCTGTTCATCGTCGGACAGCTGGCGTGGGAATCGAAGGCCGGGAAGCTCGGAACTTTCGTGATTTTCCTGGGACTGGCCTTCGGAATGCTTGGCTTCGTCGCCAAATACCTCATTCAGTGGGCGCTCGACATCAAGTGAGCAGCAAGGAGCGGCGCGGTTCCAGCAGGCGCTGAGTCTTGCTATAGTTCGGCCTGCGCACCGCCAGCGGGTCAGCCTTCATCTTCCCGACCGGCGGCTTTTGTTTTCCTGCCGCCGAAAGCTTCCTGATGAGCACCACCGCCAGCGATTCACCGCACGATAGCCGCACCGACAGCCCTTTTCCGCCAGACATCCAGCGTGATGTCGCCAAGCGGCGGACCTTTGCGATCATTTCCCACCCGGACGCCGGCAAGACGACGCTCACCGAAAAGCTGCTGCTTTTCGGTGGCGCGATCCAGCTCGCGGGGACGGTAAAGGGGCGCAAGAGCGCTCGCCACGCCACTTCCGACTGGATGGAGGTCGAGAAGCAGCGCGGCATTTCGGTGACCAGTTCGGTGATGCAGTTCGAGTACCACGGGCACACCGTAAACCTGCTCGATACGCCGGGTCACGAGGATTTCTCCGAAGACACCTACCGCGTCCTGACCGCCGTCGACGCGGCCGTGATGGTCATCGACGCAGCCAAGGGCGTCGAGGCGCAGACGATCAAGCTGCTCAACGTCTGCCGCATGCGCGACACGCCAATCATCACCTTCGTGAACAAGCTCGACCGCGAAGTCCGCGAGCCCTTCGAATTGCTCGAGGAAATCGAATCGGTGCTGGGCATCGAATGCGCACCGATCACCTGGCCGATCGGCATGGGCAAGACTTTTCGCGGCGTCTATCACCTGCTCAACGACCGCCTGCTGCACTTCGCCGCTGGCCAGGAGAGACGCAGCGAATCGGAGCGCCTCGACGGACTCGACAACCCGCTCCTCGACGCGCAGTTCCCCGCCGAAGTGGCCAAGCTGCGCGAGGATGTCGAGCTGATTCAGGGCGCGAGCGGCCCCTTCGAACTCGCCGGTTTTCTCGCCGGCCGCCAGTCACCGGTCTTTTTCGGCTCGGCGATCAACAACTTTGGCGTCCAGGAGATCCTGGAAGCGCTGCTCGACTGGGCGCCGCCGCCGCAGGAACGCAACGGTGGTGAGCGCCTGGTGCAACCCGCTGAAGCGGAATTCAGCGGCTTCGTGTTCAAGATCCAGGCCAACATGGACCCCAAGCACCGCGACCGGATCGCTTTTTTCCGCGTCTGCTCGGGTCGCTACAAACCGGGAATGAAGGTCAGACACGTTCGCCTGGACCGCGAGATGAAACTGGCCAACGTACTCACCTTCATGGCCAACGAACGCCTGCTCATGGAGGACGCCGTCGCCGGCGACATCATCGGCATCCATAACCACGGCAACCTTCACATCGGCGACTGCCTGAGCGAAGGCGAGGCACTGGCTTTCAAGGGCATCCCCTACTTCTCGCCCGAGCTCTTCCGGGTGGCGCGCTTGCGCGACCCGCTGAAAAGCAAGCAGTTGCAGAAAGGCCTGCAGGAACTCGGTGAGGAAGGCGCCATCCAGGTCTTCGAGAACCTCGGCAGCGGCGCGCTGCTGCTCGGCGCCGTCGGCACGCTGCAGTTCGAAGTCGTCGCCCAGCGCCTGCAGACCGAGTACAAGGTTGATGCCATCTTTGAATCAGCGGACATCTACACCGCGCGCTGGCTGACCTTTCCCGACGACAATACGCGCCGCAATTTCGAGCGCGAGCAGTTGCACCGTCTGGCCAAGGACGTCGACGGCAATCCGGTTTACCTGGCCAGCACGCGCTACAACCTCGAGGTGACCAGCGAGAAGTGGCCCGGGGTCGCTTTCCACAGCTCGCGCGAACACGGGCAGCTGCTCACTTGAGCGCCTCATTCCCTGCCGCATGGCAGCCGCGCCACCCACGCGACCGAAAATGGAGCCAGTCATGGCGCAAGCATCCGAACCCCTGCAAGAACTGAGCTTCCTCGAAGCGCGCATCCTCGGGGTGTTGATCGAAAAAGAGAAGACAACACCCGACGCCTATCCGCTGACGCTGAACAGCCTGAGCGCCGGTTGCAACCAGAAAACCGCGCGCGATCCGGTGATGAGCGCCAGCGATAGCGAGCTGCAGGCGGCCCTCGAGGAACTGCGCAGTCGCCTGCTGGTGCTCGAAACCTACGGCGCCTCCGGCCGCGTGCTGCGTTACGCGCAGAATTTCGCCAAGGTATACGGCCTGCCGACGGCCGGCGTCACCCTGCTGACCATGCTGATGCTGCGTGGCGCGCAAACGGTCAGCGAGTTGCGCGCCAACAGCGAACGCCTGTACCGCTTCGACGATGCCTCGTCGGTGGAAGCGTATCTCGAGGAACTGGCGGCGCGCAGCAGCGGCGCGCTGGTCTGCCGACTACCCAAGCAGCCGGGTTCACGCGAACATCGCTGGGTGCACCTGCTCTGCGGAACGCCAGCCCCGTCAGGTGCAGCGGAGGCGACGGCTCCGGACAAGACGAACACGGAACTTGAAGAGAGGGTGGCGCGACTGGAAAGCGACGTCGCTGAACTGCGCACGGCCATCCAGGCCCTGGGTGGCGCAACAGGCGCCGCTCCTGCGTCGCCTGCGACAGCGGCGGAGCGCTGAGCGAGCACCGCGCGTCAGGCCTGGTCGGCGACGGCCTGCGCCAGAAACTCGATTTTCTTCTGGAAGTCGCCGTCGGAATCCGGATAGAGCTGCGCAATTTCACGAAATTCGTCCTGAATCTCGATAAAAGCGTCGACCATGTCCGGGTCGAAGTGGCTGCCACGACCCTCGACGATGATCTGCGCCGCCTTCTCATGCGGTAGTCGCTCCTTGTAAACCCGCCGACTGATCAGCGCGTCATAGACGTCGGCGATGGCCATCAGTCGAGCGGAGACCGGAATACTGTCACCGACCCGCGCTTCCGGATAGCCGCTGCCATCCCATTTTTCCTGATGGCAGAGGGCAATCTCCTTGGCAATGGTGAGAAACCCGACCTGCGCGCCGAGCCAGTCCTCGGCGAGCTGGATGGCATCCCTGCCGAGCAGGGTGTGGTTCTTCATGATTTCCAGCTCGTGCGGCTCGTAGCGACCCGGCTTCAACAAGATGCGGTCGGGGATGCCCACTTTCCCGATGTCGTGCAGAGGCGCCGACTTGAATAGCGTCTTGATGTTCTCCTCGGTGAGGAAGCTCGAGAAGCGCGGATGCGGCCGCAGCTTTTCCGCCAAGGCCTTGACGTAGCGCTGTGTGCGCAGGATGTGCTTGCCGGTTTCGGCGTCACGGGTTTCCGCAAGCGACGCCAGCGCCAGGATGGTCACGTCCTGCACCGCCTCGAGTTCGCGGGTCCGCCGGGCCACCTCGGCGGTCAGGAAGTCGTTCTGGTCGCGCAGGAAGTCGGCACTGGCCTTCAGCGTCAGCTGCGTCGCCACGCGTGCGAGCAGGATCGGCGCGCTGATCGGTTTAGTGATGTAGTCGGCGGCACCGAGTTCGAGCCCCTTTTTCTCGTCCTCGGGCTCGGATTTTGCGGACAGGAAAATGACCGGAATGTTGCGGGTCCGGGCATCGGCCTTGAGGCGCCGACAAACCTCGTACCCGTCGATGTCCGGCATCATGACGTCGAGGAGGATCAGGTCGGGAGGGATCGCCGATGCGGCAATCTGGAGTCCCTTCGCGCCGTGGTTGGCAACTTTGACCTTGTAGGTATTCTTGAGCAGCGCCGACATCAGCGCCAGATTGTCCGGCGTGTCGTCGACCACCAGGACGGTGGCTTTGTCGTTGAAGCGGAGAACATCCATATCCATCACCCGTCTCGTTCAAACTGCGATTCCGGCAGCTGCGGAGGCTGTCCGCAACGCTGCCAGCCCGGCTTCGTAGTCGTAGTCGTAGGCGTGCACAGCGAGGTCGATCGCCGGGTAGCTGGCGCCAAAGGCCAATCGTAGCGTGGCGGCCTCGGGATCGAGGAGATCGCTCGCTTCCGAATCACTGTCCACCAGCAAAGCCGAGAGCTTGCCACAGACCTGCTGCAAGCGCACCTGGTCAACACTGGTCGCCCCCTCGCCAAGCACTTCGCCGGGCAGCTTCGGCGCCTGCTCATTGATCGGACCCAGCCATCAGTTTCTGACTGAGATCGGTAAAACTCGCCGCCGGTCGCAGCTCTCCGGAAATGGCAGCGATGTTGGTCCTGATCCAGCGCTGCGCCGCCATCCCTTGATCGGCATTCATCAGCGTGGCCACGCTGCGCCCGATCTCGCCGATCTCGTTTTGCTGATCCTGACAGGGGATCACCTGCGCCAGTTGGCCCTGCGCCTGGCTGGTGATACTGCCACCCAGGCGCCGCAGCGGCCGCGTAATGGATTGAGCAAGGGTCCACGTGGAACCCAGAAAGAGCGCCAGGCAGGCGAGAAACAGGTACATGGCCGCTGGCCGTTGGCCCTCATGGACCTCAGCGGCCAGGGCCTGCATCGCCTGAATTTCGGCCGACGCTGCTTCGCCAATCCGGTCAAGTTGTTGGCTCAGAAGCAGCACGGAATCCCTCGCCGCCGGTGCCAGCCTGCCTGGCCCGGCACTCGGCATGGCAGTGCTCTTCAGCCCTTCGAGCGTGGCGGCTCGGTCGGCGACACTTTTTGATAGTAGGTTTCCGCCCGCAAAGTGTCCTGCTCGTCGCCCGCGTGCAAAACGCGCAACTTGCGCAAGCCTTCGACGAAGCGGCCGTCGGTGACGGCCAGTTCCTGGTCGAGCGCCGCGCGCGTGACGGCGCTCTCTGCAGCGATCAGATCGCGCAACAGCACCTGCATGGACAACAGCTGGTAGCCAAGATCCTTAACCGCAGCGATCGTCGCGTTGCGCTGCTGATGGAGGCGGGCGCTGACCTGATCAAAGCGCTGCACGCCGGGAAACATCCACACCGCGACGGCAAGCAGCGCGACCACCGCCGCGGCCGTCAAGGCCAACAGGCGGCGAGAGACGGTCAACCGTTCAAGATAGGCCGTAAGACTCGTCAAGGGGGCTCCGACAAAATGTCATAGCGGTCGCGAGACGCTAATTCTACTTTGTCGGAGGCCACTCGGCCAGAATGCCGAACGCATTCTGGCGGGCTTTCCGGCTAGCTGGGGGACGGCGCCTCGAAGGCGTTGCTCAGGGGATCGTAGTGCAGCAGGACGCCGGCTGCGAGGTCGAAATACCAGCCGTGCAAGTGAACACTGCCAGCGTGCACGCGCTCGGCGATCCACGGATAGGTGAGCAGATTCTCGAGCGAGACGAGGATGCCCGCCTGCTCGCAAGCGCGGTCCTGCAGCTCCGGTGATTTCGACGGCAATTCGGCTTGCACGCGTTCCCGCGCACGCTCCGCGATGCTGACCCACTTGCCGATGAACTCCGTCTCCGAGGCCAGACCCTGCATCAGGGCATGGATGCCGCCACAGCGGGCATGGCCAAGGACGATGATGTGCTCCACCTTGAGAGAAAGAACGGCGAACTCAAGCGCCGCCGGCACGCTCGCGAAGTCACCGCCGGGATGGTAGGGAGGCACCAGATTGGCGACGTTGCGCACGACAAAGACATCGCCGGGTTCGGCACCGGTCAGCAATGCCGGGTCCACCCGGGAATCGGCGCAGGCGACGATCAGCGTCTTGGGGCTCTGACCCAGGGTAAGTTGTTCGAACAGCTCACGCTCTTCACCGAAGTATTTCTCCTGAAAACGTTCGAATCCGGCGATGAATCGGGCAATGTCTTTCATAAAGTATTCCTGGTGACTGGTTGCGGATGATGTGATGGGGCGGGCTCGGTCAGGAAGCAAGTTTACGCTTTCGCCAACACCAAGGAAATTCGATTATCCTTTGGGGTATGTTCGATACCAGCGAAGGATAGAGAACGGCAATGCTCAACTACCGGCACCTGCATTATTTCTGGAGTGTCGCGAAATGCGGGGGCATCACGCGCGCCAGCGAGCGCCTGCACCTCACTCCGCAAACTCTCTCCGGGCAACTCGGCCAATTCGAACAGCAGCTTGGCAGGCCACTGTTTCGGCGCGTCGGGCGGCGCATGGAGTTGACAGAGACGGGAGAGTTGGCGCTGTCCTACGCAGACGAGATCTTCCAGGTCGGTGCGGAGCTCGAAGAAATGTTGAGCAGGCGTCCGGAGCAGCGCCGACTGCCGTTTCGCGTCGGCATCGCCGACGCGGTGCCGAAGACCATCGCCCACCGCCTGCTTTCGCCAGCCCTGAGCCTGCCCGAGCCGGTGCGGCTGCTTTGCCGTGCGGACCGGCTCGACCGCTTGTTGGCGGAACTGGCCATTCATCGCCTGGACATGGTTTTGGCCGACCGTCCACTGCCGGCAAACATGGACGTCAAGGGCTACAGCCATCCGCTTGGGCAGTGTGGCGTTGCCTTTCTCGCCGCGCCGAATCTGGCAGCACAGTTGAGCGGCAGCTTTCCCGCCAAGCTCGACGGCGCGCCGCTATTGCTTCCGGGCGAGGACAGCGCTCTGCGGACCCCACTCCTGCGCTGGCTGGAACGCCAGAAAGTGCGGCCGCGCATCGTCGGCGAATTCGACGACAGCGCCCTGATGAAGGCGTTCGGCCACAGCGGCCGGGGAATCTTTCCGGCTCCGGCGGCTCGCGCCCGCGAAGTCGAACGCCAGTACGGCACGATCACTCTTGGCCAGACTGACGACGTTCAGGAACGCTTCTTCGCCATTTCCGTGGAAAGACTGCTGACCCACCCCGCCGTGGTTGCGGTCAGCGAGGGCGCGCGACGTGGTCTCTTTGGTGACGAGGCGACCGACAGGGAGGCCGCCCATTGCGGGGAATGACGCAGGGACACAGCCGCAGGCGCAGGCGAGCCGCTGCCCAAACTGGCCATTGAAGGGGCGCTTCACCAGCCCGCGAGAATGGCCTTCTCGGCCCAGAACAGACCGGTTATCGTCTTGGCGTCAGTGATTTCGCCGCTCTTCACTGCGGCCAGGGCGTCGTCCAGAGAAAGGCTGAGGACGTCCATGAACTCACCGCTGTCCAGGTTCTGCTCGCCTTCGCGACGAACGCCGCGCGCCAGAAAAATCTCGATGCGCTCGTCCGAATAGCCGACGCAGGGATGCATCACGCCGAGATGGCGCCAGTCGGCGGCCTGGTGCCCGGTTTCCTCGAGCAACTCGCGGCTGGCGGTGTCGAGGATGGCCTCGCCGGGATCGATCTTGCCGGCCGGTAACTCGAGGATCGAGCGACGCAGGGGATAACGGTGCTGGCGAACGAGCAGCAGGTGGCCATCGTCCAGCTGCGCAATGACGACCACGGCACCCTGGTGGCGCACGTATTCGCGCTGGCACTCTTCGCCGTCCGGCAAGCGCACCCGGTCAAGGCGTACGTCGAGAAGACGGCCGCGAAAGACCTGCGTGCTCTCGAGAGGCTCTTCGCGCAGGTGTGGGTAATCGTCTTTCATTCGGAAACTCCCAATGAAAACGCCCCGGCTGGCGGGGCGTTTCGGTCAAGATACGTGGTTCTCAGAGCGAGCGCAGAAGCGCGAAGGCGCAAAGCGACATCAAGGCCTGCGGGAAGATTCCCAGCACGGCAACCGCCAGTCCGTTGGCCGACATCAGGATTTTCATGTCGAGCGGCGCCTGAATCGGCGCGGTATTGGTCGGCGGATCGAAGTACATGATCTTGACCACCCGCAGATAGTAGAAGCAACCGATCAGCGAGAAGAGCACGGCGACGACGGCCAGCCACAGGTAGCCGGCGGCAACGACCGCCTGCAGGACCGAGAACTTGGCGAAGAAGCCGACAAAGAACGGGATTCCCGCCATCGAGAACATCATCATCATCATTACCGCGGCGAACCACGGACTGCGCTTGTTGAGCCCCTTGAAGTCGTCTATTTGATCCGATTCGAGACCGCCACGGGCGAGCAACAGAATCATGCCGAAGGTCCCGGCGCTGGTCAGCACATAGGTAATGACATAGAACATCGAAGAGCTGTAGGCGTTGAGGGCGAAACGCGCGTCACCACCAACGACGCCGGTCACCAGACCGAGGAGCATGAAGCCCATGTGCGAAATGGCTGAATAGGCGAGCATGCGTTTCAGGTTGGTCTGCGCGATGGCCGCGATGTTGCCGACAGCCATCGACAGGACGGACAGCAGGATCAGCATTGTCTGCCAGTCCTGCGCCAGAACGACCAGGCCGTTGACCAGCATCCGCATGACGATCGCAAAGGCCGCGAGCTTCGGCGCGGTGGCGATGAGCAGGGCGACGGCCGTCGGGGCACCATGATAGACGTCGGGGATCCACATGTGAAAGGGAACGACGCCGAGCTTGAAGGCGATTCCAGAGACCAGGAAAACGAGACCGAAAACAAGAATCGACTTGTTCGCCTGACCCATGTAAAGGCGTTCGGCAACCGCCGTGATCTCGAGCGTGCCGGTCGCTCCATAGATCATAGACATCCCGTACAGGAGCAGGCCGGAAGCAAGGGCTCCGAGCACGAAATACTTCATGGCCGCCTCGGTAGCCGGCACCGAGTCACGATTCATCGCCACCAGGGCGTAAAGCGACAGCGAGAGGAGTTCGAGACCGATATAGACGGTCAGGAAGTGGTTCGCCGAGATCATCACCATCATGCCAAGGGTGGCAAACAGGGCCAGCACGTAGTACTCGCTGCGGGCCATCTGCTCACGCTCGAGGATGTAGTCGCGCGAATAGAAGAGGACGATGATGACGGTCAGGTAGACCAGCAGTTTCAACAGGTCGCCCATGAGGTCGCCGACATACATGTTGCTGAACGTGTAGCCGATCTCGCCGGAACTGGTGGCGAAGGTAACCACTGCCGCTCCGACCAGCGTCAGCTGAGTGGCGACGAAGATCACCGTCCGCTTTCGGTCCTTGACGAACAGGTCGACGATCAGGATCACGCAAGCCATCAACAACATGAAAATCTCCGCGCTCGCGAGGCGAAGATCAGGTATCTGGAACTGCATTTCGGC
Organism: Candidatus Accumulibacter sp. ACC007; assembly: GCF_907163205.1. NCBI lineage: Bacteria > Pseudomonadati > Pseudomonadota > Betaproteobacteria > Candidatus Accumulibacter > Candidatus Accumulibacter sp. ACC007. The sequence goes on from NZ_CAJQUD010000008.1 coordinate 263,000, forward strand.
AAGAGTCATAGCGGCTACCAATTATTGGATCTTGCTGAGAGCGACGTGACGCAGCAGCTCATTGACCGAGCTGTGCATGACTTCAGTAAAGGGCTGCGGATAGAGACCCATGCCCAGCGCGCCAGCGGCGAACAACGCAAAAATCAGGAACTCCCGGCCGTTGATGTCGGTAAGCTCGGCAACGTGGTGGTTGGCGACCGCGCCGAAGACCACCCGCTTGTACATCCACAGGGTGTACGCGGCGCCAACGATCATCGTCGTGGCCGCAGCGAAGGCGACCCAGAAGTTGTAATCGACGGCCGCCAGAATGACCATGAACTCGCCGACGAAACCCGACGTGGCCGGGAGCCCGGCGTTGGCCATCGCAAAGAGCATGAAGAAGGCGGCGAATTTGGGCATCGAATTGACCACCCCGCCGTAGTCGGCAATCTGTCGCGAGTGGGCACGGTCGTACATGACGCCGATGGCGAAGAACATCGCGCCGGACACGAAACCGTGCGAGATCATCTGTACCAGCGCCCCTTCAACCCCGAGTGCGCTGAACATGAAGAAGCCGAGGGTAACGAAGCCCATGTGCGCGATCGACGAATAGGCAACCAGCTTTTTCATGTCTTCCTGGACCAGGGCGACGAAGCCGATGTAGATGATCGCGATCAGCGATAGCGCGATGACCAGCCCGGAAAGTTCATGCGAGGCGTCAGGGGCAATGGGTAGCGAAAAACGCAGGAAACCGTAGGCACCCAGCTTCAGGGCGATCGCGGCCAGAACGATCGAGCCTCCGGTCGGCGCTTCGACGTGCGCGTCCGGCAACCAGGTATGCACTGGCCACATCGGCACCTTGACGGCGAACGCGACCAGGAAGGCGAGGAAAAGCCAGGTCTGAGCGGTCAGGCCGAGCGGCAGCTTGTGCCAGTCGAGAATCGAGAAGCTGCCACCGGACTCGACGAAGAGGTAGAGCAGCGCGATCAGGAACAGCAGCGAGCCCATGAGGGTGAACAGAAAGAACTTGAACGCCGCATAAACCCGGTTGGAACCGCCCCAGATACCGATGATCAGGTACAGAGGAATCAGCGAAGCTTCGAAGAAAACGTAGAACAGAACGCCATCCAGCGAGGAAAAGATCCCGTTCAACAGGCCGGACATGATCAGGAAGCCGGCGTTGTACTGTGCGACCCGGCTATCGATGACCTGCCAGCCGGCAAGAATCACGGTCACCGTGATGAAGCTGTTGAGGAGCACGAAGAGCACCGAGATGCCGTCGACGCCGAGATGATAATTGACGTTGAAGCGGGGAATCCAGTTGTGCAGTTCGACGAACTGCATGGCTGGCGTATTCAGGTCAAAGCCCGTATACAGCGGAATGGTGACCAGCAGGCCGGCAACAGCACCCAGCAGGGCGAGCATCCGTGCGAGGGGCGCATTGCGATCGGCACCGGTCGCCAGGACTACAAAACCGGCAAGGATCGGTACCCAGATGGCAAGCGAGAGAAGCGGCGTGGCTAACATATCGTTCCCAGTCTTTGTCTAGCTCAAGCGCGCGTGACCCACAGGGTCATCAAGACGAACACGCCGATAATCATCGTAAAAGCATAGTGGTAAATATGGCCGGTCTGGAAAAAGCGGGCCAGGGTCGCGAACCAGCTGACCAGGCGTACAGCGCCGTTGACGATCATTCCGTCGATAATTCCGGCGTCACCGCCCTTCCACAGCCCTCGCCCGAGCAAGCGAGCGCCCCCGGCGAAGACCACCTCGTTGAACTTGTCGAAATAGTACTTGTTGTCGAGCAGCGTATACAGCGCGCCAAAGCGGGCCTTGATCGCCACGGGAATATCCGGACGTTTCATATAGAGGTACCAGGCCGTGACAACACCGGAAAGCGCCAGCCAGAAGACGGCAGTGGACAGCGCGTGCGTCGCCATGGCGAAGGCACCGTGGAAATGATGGGCAAGCTCCTTCATCACCGGATGCGCTTCGCTGTCCACGAAGATCGCACCTTTGAAAAAGTCGCCAAACAACATCGGTTCAATGGTCATGAAGCCGATGATCGCCGAGGGGATGGCGAGCAGGATCAGCGGCAGTGTCACCACCCACGGTGTCTCGTGCGGCTTCTGGCCCGGTGCCAGACCGTGATGCTCGTCGCCATGTGCGTCGTCGTGATGGGCATCGTCGCCGTGGTGCTCGTCCTTGGCGTGGCTGGTCGCGTGGCCGGCGTGATGATCCCCGTGCGCGGCCGCCTTGCCGAAGCGCTCTTCACCGTGAAAGACCAGGAAGTACATGCGGAACGAGTAGAGCGCGGTGACAAAGACACTCGCCATCACCGCAAAGTAGGCAAAGCCGGAACCCGGAATGTGCGACAGGGCCACCGCCTCGATGATTGAGTCCTTGGAGTAGAAGCCCGCAAAAAAGGGCGTCCCGATCAGCGCCAGGGAGCCGACGAGCGAGGTAATCCAGGTAATCGGCATGTACTTGCGCAGGCCGCCCATGTTGCGGATATCCTGGTCGTGATGCATGCCGATGATCACCGAGCCCGCGGCCAGGAACAGCAAGGCCTTGAAGAAGGCGTGGGTCATGAGGTGGAAAATCGCCACCGAGTAGGCCGAAGCACCAAGCGCGACGGTCATGTAGCCCAGCTGCGACAGCGTCGAATAGGCGACGACCCGCTTGATGTCATTCTGGATGACGCCGAGGAAGCCCATGAACAGCGCCGTGATCGCGCCGATGACGATGACGAATGACAGTGCGGTGTCGGACAACTCGAACAGCGGCGACATGCGCGCGACCATGAAAATACCGGCGGTGACCATGGTCGCCGCGTGAATCAGTGCGGAAATCGGCGTCGGGCCTTCCATGGAGTCCGGCAGCCAGACATGTAGCGGCACCTGTGCCGACTTGCCCATGGCACCGATGAACAGCAGAATGCAGACGGCACTCATCAGCGCCACGGCACAGCCCTCCCCGAACAGCGGGATCGTCGTCTCGGCAAGGGCGGACGCCTTGGCGAAGACGGCAGCATAGTCGAGAGTGCCGAAGTGGCTGAGTATCAGGCCGATGCCAAGGATGAAACCGAAGTCGCCAACGCGGTTGACCAGGAAGGCCTTCATGTTCGCGAAAATTGCCGTTGGCCGGGTATACCAGAAGCCGATCAGCAGGTAGGAAACCAGGCCGACAGCCTCCCAACCAAAAAACAGCTGCATGAAGTTGTTGCTCATCACGAGCATCAGCATGGAGAAGGTAAACAGCGAGATGTAACTGAAGAAGCGGTTGTAGCCGGGATCATCCTGCATGTAGCCAATGGTGTAGATATGCACCATCAAGGAGACGAAGGTGACCACCAGCATCATGGTGACCGTCAATGGGTCGATCAGGAAACCGACCTCGAAGTGATAGTCGCCAGACGTGAGCCAGCGGTATACCGGACCGTTGAAGGTATTGCCGGCGAGCACGTCCCTGAAGATCACATAGGAGGCGATGAAGGCAATCGCCACGCCGGCGATGGTCACCGTGTGCGCCACCCAGCGCGGGATCACTCGACAGAAGAGGCCGGCGATGATGGCCCCGAAAAGTGGAGCCAGCGGAACCAGCAGGTAGAGCTTTTGCATTTCCATGTTCAACCCTTCAGGCTGTCCAGATCATCCACGTGGATGGTCTTCAGGTTGCGGAACAGCACCACCAGAATCGCCAGCCCGATCGCCGCCTCGGCGGCCGCAACAGTCAGGATGAAGAAGACGAATACCTGCCCGGCAAGGTCCTGCATGAAGTGCGAGAAGGCGATGAAGTTCATGTTCACCGCCAGCAGCATCAACTCGATCGACATCAGAATGATGATCAGATTCTTGCGGTTGAGAAAGATGCCGACGACGCTGATCGCGAACATGATCGCGCCCAGGATCAAAAAATGGGACAGTGTAAGCAAGGTGCCTCCCTGATTCCTTCTGCTCGGGGTAGCACGTTTTCCGCTACCCGCTCTTATTCTCAGTCTTGTGGTGGTTGCGCCAACGGCGCATTTAGTCCGTTCATTCCGTTCAGTCTCGCTTCTCGGCCGGCATCTGCAGGACACGAAGGCGGTCCGCTGCCTTGACGAAGACCTGCTGCGATGGACTGACCGACTTGTTCTTGCGCTTGCCGCGCTGCGTCAGCGCCACCGCGGCGATAATGCCGACGAGCAGGATGACCGACGCCAGTTCGAAGGGATAGACGTATTCGGTAAAAATCAGACGGCCGATCGCCTTGACGTTGCTGGCCTCGGCGCTGGCCTGCGGAACACTGCTTTCGAGCAGGCCGAGGTAGTTACCGCCAAGGATCAAGGCCATCTCGGCAACCATCAGCAAGGCAATGATCGAGCCCAGCGGCAAGTAGCTCCAGAAGCCTTCGCGCAGACGATCGAGGTTGATGTCGAGCATCATCACCACGAAAAGAAAGAGCACCATCACCGCCCCGACGTAGATCAGGATCAGCGCTATGGCCAGAAACTCGGCCTGCAAGAGCATCCAGACGCCGCTTGCCGAGAAGAAGGCGAGGACGAGGAACAGCGCCGCATGCACCGGATTGCGCGAGGTGATCACGCGCAGTCCGGCGAACACCAGGATCGCCGAGAAGAAGTAGAAAACGAAGGTCTTGAATTCCATCGCGTGGGCCTGTTAGCGGTATTTCGAGTCGAGTTCGCGGTCAGCGGCGATTTGCTCTTCGTAGCGGTCACCATTGGCCAGCAACATCGGCTTGGTGTAGTAGAGATCACCGCGCGTTTCTCCGTGATACTCGTAGATCCGGGTCTCGACAATGGCGTCGACCGGGCAGGCCTCCTCGCAGAAACCGCAGAAAATGCACTTGGTCAGATCGATGTCGTAGCGTGTCGTCCGCCTTGAGTCGTCCTCGCGCTGGTCAGACTCAATGGTGATCGCCAGCGCCGGGCAAACGGCTTCGCACAACTTGCAGGCGATGCAGCGTTCCTCGCCATTGGGATAGCGACGCAGCGCGTGCAGGCCGCGGAAGCGGAAGCTTTGTGGCGTTTTTTCTTCCGGGTACTGGACCGTGATCTTGCGCGCGAACATGTAGCGCCCGGTCACCGACATGCCCTTGAACAACTCCCTGAGCAGGAGGCTGTTGAAAATTTCCTTCATCGAACCCATGACTAGCCTCTCACTTCCAGATGTTCAACGGCGACATCATCCAGCAACCGACCACCACCAACCAGATCAGGCACAGCGGGATGAACACCTTCCAGCCCAGACGCATGATCTGGTCGTAGCGATAGCGCGGGAAAGTGGCGCGAATCCAGAGGAAGAAAAACAAGACCGCGGCGATCTTGACGAACAGCCACAGGAGGCCGTCGGGGAGGAAGCCGACCGGCGACAACCAGCCGCCGAGAAACAGCAGCGAGGTGAGTGTCGAGACCAGAATCATGTTGGCGTATTCGGCCAGGAAGAAGACCGCAAACGCCATTCCCGAGTACTCGCAGTGGAAACCGACGATCTCCGACTCACCTTCGGCCATATCGAACGGCGCACGGTTGGTTTCGGCGACGATCGACACCAGATAGACGGCAAACATCGGCAGCAGCGGCAACCAGTTCCACGACAGGAAGCCAAGGCCGTAGTCGGCAAAGATGCCCTTGCCCTGACTGTGCACGATATCCCCCAGGTTGAGGCTATTGGAAACCATCAGCACGACGACCAGCGCCAGGCCCATCGAAATTTCGTACGAGATCATCTGCGCAGCCGAGCGCATACCGCCGAGGAAGGCGTACTTGGAATTGGATGCCCAGCCGGCCAGGATGATCCCATAGACGCCGATCGAGGTGATCGACATGATGTACAGCAGGCTGGCGTTGACGTTGGCCAGCACCAGCGTGTCGTTGAACGGCACCACTGCCCAGGCAGCCAGCGCCGGCGCAAAGGCGAACATCGGCGCAATCAGAAAGACGCTTTTGTCCGAACCGGTCGGGATGAGAACTTCCTTGAGCAGCAGCTTGACGCCGTCGGCAATCGGCTGGATAAGCCCCCACGGACCGACCCGGTTGGGTCCGATGCGGACCTGCATCCAGCCAATCACCTTTCTTTCCCAAAAGGTCAGGTAAGCCACGCAGAGCAGCAGTGGCGCAATGATCAGAACGATCTTGAGCAGCGCCCAGACCAATGGGAAAACCGATCCGAACAGACCTTGCAGAAACACCTGCAGCGCATCAACCATCATGCACGCTCCACGTTGATCGCGCCGAACATCTCACCCAGCGCAGCAGTCGACACATGCGCCGCGGCCACCCGAACACAGCCCGCCGGCACCGTTGGATCGGCCTTGGCCGTCAGTACGACGTCGCCGCTCCCCTGCCGGACACGTACCGAGGCACCGTCGCTGACCGCCAGCGCCTGCAGGGTCTCGACGCACATCCGAGCGCTCGGAGCCAGCGCGTCGCGGGTCTTCTGAAGTGCCGCAGCACGACGAGCGAGCGGATCGGCGAAATAGATCGGCACTTCGGCTACTCGTTGCAGCCCTCCGGGGGTACTGGTCAGCGACCAGGAAACGCAGGGAACGGCACTGACCTCGGTGCTCAGGCCGTCGACAAAGTCCTTACCTGCGGGGACGATTTCGTCACGCACCTGTTCGCTTGAGTCATAGTCGAAGCCGGACACCGCCAGCAAAGTGCCGAGAACGCGCAGGACCTTCCAGCCGGGACGGGCGTCACCCAGAGGACGGACAACGCCGTTGAAACTCTGTACGCGGCCTTCGCAGTTGACGAATGTTCCCGACGTCTCGGTAAACGGGGCGATGGGCAGCAAAACATCCGCGTACTCCGCCGCGGCGCCATCAGCGAAGGGCGTCAGCATGACCACCAGGGCAGCCTGTTTCAGCGCCGCCAACGCCTGTTGCGGATCATGGCAATCGAGCTCTGGCTCGACCCCGTGCAGGAGATAGGCCTTGCGCGGCTGCGCGAACATTTGGTGAGCATTCAACGCCGTCGGCAGGGCTTTGGCAATGTAGCCGCCAACACTGTTGGCGGCTTCGCCAATGAAGCCGCAACTGGCGCCGGTAAGCCGCGACAGTTCGTTGGCCAGAGCGTGCAGCTGCGCCGCCTGCGGATGCTGTTCAGCGACGTTGCCGAGGAAGATCGCGCCCTTCTCGCCTTCGATCAGGCTGCTGGCGATGGCCTGGCTGCTCGCGCAGGGGGCGACGGACTCAAGGCCCTCGGGCACCGGCTCGCTCTTCAGTTGCGCGGCCGCCTTGACGATCTTGGCCAGGGCCGAAGGCAGGTCGGCTGGACTCACCGTCAGCTGCGTGTGCAACTTGATCAAGGGATCGTCGGCACTAACCGACAGCAGGCTCACCTTGCCCCATTTCTTGCCCAGCTGACGCAGACGCTGTGCGAACAGCGGATGGTCCTTGCGCAGGAAGCTGCCGATCACCAGGGCCGCGTCCAGGTCCTTGATCTCGGCAAGGCGAAGACCCAGCCACGGCGTTCCGCCAAGCTTGCCGTCGGCGGTGAAGTCGCGCCGCCGAGGCCGGAAATCGACACTCCCCGAGCCCAGACCGCGAATCAACTTCTGCAGCAGATAGAGCTCTTCAAGAGTGGCATGCGGCGACGCCAGTGCGGCCAGGGACTCGCCACCATGACTGCCGGCGATATCCTTGAGCGCGTGCGCTACATAGTCCAGGGCGACGTTCCACTCGACTTCGCGCAGCGCGCCATCGACACGAATCATCGGCCGAGTCAGCCGTGCCGGCGAATTAAGCGCCTCGTAGGAGAAGCGCTCCTTGTCCGAGATCCAGCACTCATTGACCTCTTCGTTCTCACGCGGCAGGACGCGCATGACGACGTTGTTCTTGATCTGCACCGCCAGGTTGGCACCGATGCTGTCGTGCGGACTGACCGACTTGCGCCGCGACAACTCCCAACTGCGTGCGGAATAGCGGAACGGTTTCGAGGTCAGCGCACCGACCGGGCAAAGATCGATCATGTTGCCGGACAGCTCGGAATCGATCGAGCGCCCGACGAAGGTCATGATCTCGGCGTGCATGTTGCGGTTGGCCATGCCGAGTTCCATGACCCCGGCGATCTCCTGCCCGAAGCGAACGCAGCGCGTACAGTGGATGCAGCGCGCCATTTCCTGCATCGAAATCAGTGGGCCGACATCCTTGTGGAAAACGACCCGCTTGCCTTCCTGAAAACGTGAAGCACTGCCGCCGTAACCGACCGCCAGATCCTGCAGCTGGCACTCGCCACCCTGATCACAGATAGGGCAATCGAGCGGATGGTTGATCAACAGAAACTCCATCACGCCCTTCTGGGCCGTCACCGCCAGCTCGGAATGGGTGAACACTTTCATGCCGTTGGTCACCGGCGTTGCGCAAGCCGGCAACGGCTTCGGGGCTTTCTCGACCTGCACCAAGCACATCCGGCAGTTCGCCGCGATCGACAGCTTCTTGTGATAGCAGAAATGCGGGATATAGGCGCCAAGCTGCTGTGCGGCGTCCATGATGGTGCTGCCATCAGGCACCTGCGCGACCTTGCCGTCGATTTCGATTTCCATCGTCTGGTACCTTAAACCGTTGCCGTGAAGAAGCCGCTGCCGGCGCGCTGGACGTCAACGGGCACGAGGCACTTCTTGTGTTCGATGTGGTACGCGAACTCGTCGTGAAAATGCTTGATGAAGCTCTGTACCGGCATGGACGCGGCATCGCCAAGCGCGCAGATGGTGCGACCCATGATGTTGGTGGTGACGCTGGACAGCAGGTCGAGGTCGTCGGCGCGCCCGCGCCCGGTCTCGATGCGGTGCACTACCCTGTACAGCCAGTTGGTTCCCTCACGGCAAGGGGTGCACTGCCCGCAGGATTCTTCGTAGTAGAAGAAGGAAAGGCGCTCCAGCGCTTTCACCATGCAGGTCGTTTCGTCCATGACGATGACCGCCCCCGAACCGAGCATGGAGCCGGCCTTGCTGATCGAGTCGTAATCCATCGTGCACTCCATCATCGCCGCTGCGGGCACTACCGGAGACGACGAGCCGCCTGGAATGCACGCCTTCAGCTGGCGACCGCCGCGCATTCCACCCGCCATCTCGAGCAGCGTGGCGAATGGCGTTCCGAGCGGGATCTCGTAATTTCCGGGCCGGTTGACGTGACCCGAAATCGAGAACAGCTTGGTTCCCCCGTTGTTCGCCTTGCCCGCCTCCAGGTAGGTCTCGCCGCCAAGGTTGATGATGTACGGGATCGAGGCGAAGGTCTCGGTGTTATTGATGGTGGTCGGCTTGCCGTACAGGCCGAAGGAAGCGGGAAAAGGCGGCTTGAAGCGGGGCTGACCCTTTTTCCCCTCGATCGACTCGAGCAGCGCGGTCTCCTCGCCACAGATGTAGGCACCATAGCCGTGATGGGCAAAGAGGTCGAAATCGAATCCAGAACCGAGCAGATTGGCGCCCAGGAATCCGGCCGCCCGCGCCTCGTCGAGCGCCTCTTCGAAGCGCTCGTAGATCTCCCACACTTCGCCGTGGATGTAGTTGTAACCACGCGCCGCGCCCATCGCGTAGGCGGCGATGGCCATCCCTTCGATCACCGAATGCGGGTTGTAGCGCAGGATGTCGCGATCCTTGAAAGTACCCGGCTCACCTTCGTCGGAATTGCAGACCACGTACTTGTCACCGGGAAACGAGCGGGGCATGAAACTCCACTTGAGACCCGTCGGAAAGCCAGCGCCGCCACGACCGCGCAAGACCGATTTCTTGACCTCGTTGATGACGAATTCCTGCGTCTGCGTCTCTTCGAGAATCCGCCGCAAGGCAGAGTAACCGCCGCGCTTGACGTAGTCGGCAAGCCGCCAGGCATTGTCGCCGTCGAGATCAAGGCTCAACATCGGGTTGATTGCACCGAGAATCGCCATTACTTCAGCTCCGCCAGCAGTTGGTCGATTTGCTCGGGATTCATCCAGCTGCACATCCGACGATTGTTGACGATCATCACCGGCGCATCGCCGCAAGCGCCCATGCACTCGCCTTCCTTGAGGGTGATCAGGCCGTCCGGCGTCGTTTCGTTATAGCCGATACCAAGCTTGCTCTTGAGGTACTCTCCGGCATCGACACCACCGGAGAGCATGCACGGCAGGTTGGTGCACACCGAGACCTTGTACTTGCCGACCGGTTTCAAGTCGTACATGTTGTAGAAGGTCGCCACCTCGTAGGCGGCCACAGGGGCCATGCCGAGGTAGTTGGCCACGCACTCGATCGCTTCACTGGACAACCAGCCCTTCTCTTCCTGGGCAATCGCCAGAGCGGCCATCACTGCCGACTGCTTCTGGTCCGCCGGATACTTGGCGATTTCGCGGTCGATCTTCTTGAGGGATTCTGAGGTCAGCATCAGCGGTCAATCTCGCCAAAAACAACGTCCTGCGAACCAATGATGGTCACCACATCGGCCAGCATGTGGCCACGCGCCATTTCGTCCATTGCCGAAAGATGCACATAGCCCGGAGCACGTATCTTCAAGCGGTATGGCTTGTTCGCCCCGTCAGAAATAATGTAGATGCCGAACTCTCCCTTGGGATGCTCGACCGCCGAGTAGGCCTCGCCTTCGGGCACGTGCATGCCTTCCGTACACAGCTTGAAGTGGTGAATCAGCTCTTCCATGTTGGACTTCATGGCCTCGCGATCCGGTGGCGCAACCTTGTGGTTGTCGGACATCACCGGGCCCGGGTTTTGCCGCAACCAGTCGATGCACTGCTTGAGAATGCGATTCGACTGGCGCATCTCTTCCATGCGCACCAGGTAGCGATCGTAGGAATCCCCGGTAACGCCAACCGGGATGTCGAAGTCGACCCGGTCATAGACTTCATAGGGCTGCTTCTTGCGCAAGTCCCAGGCGATACCCGAGCCGCGCAACATCGGACCGGTGAAGCCGCGCTGCAGGGCACGCTCGGGCGTAACGATGGCCACGTCGACCAGACGCTGCTTCCAGATCCGGTTGTCGGTGAGCAGCGTCTCGTACTCGTCGAGCAGCTTCGGAAAACGGCTGGCAAAATCGTCGAGGAAATCAAGCAGGGAACCACTGCGCGCCTCGTTGAAGGGCTTGATCTGGGCGGCGCTCTTCCACTTCGACTCGTGGTATTGCGCCATGCGATCAGGCAGGTCACGGTAGACGCCGCCCGGCCGATAGTAGGCCGCGTGCATGCGCGCACCGGAGACCGCCTCGTAGGCATCGACCAGGTCTTCGCGTTCACGAAACGCGTAGAGGACCATGGTCATCGCCCCGACGTCCAGGCCGTGACAACCAATCCACAGGAGGTGATTCAGGATGCGCGTGATTTCGTCGAACATCACCCGGATGTACTGCGCACGGATCGGCACCTCGACCTGCAGAAGACGCTCGATGGCCATGCAGTAAGCGTGTTCGTTGCACATCATCGACATGTAGTCGAGGCGGTCCATATAAGGCACCGACTGAATCCATGTCTTTGTTTCGGCGAGCTTTTCAGTCGCCCGATGGAGCAGGCCGATATGCGGATCGGCACGCATCACGACTTCGCCGTCAAGCTCCAGAACCATCCGCAGCACGCCATGCGCAGCCGGATGCTGCGGCCCGAAGTTCAAAGTAAAGTTGCGCAGTTCAGGCATTTTCGGCGTTCCCGTAGGTCGCTTCGCGAACGATGCGCGGGGTAATCTCGCGCGGCTCGATGGTCACCGGTTGATAGATCACGCGCTGCTGCTCGGGGTCGTAGCGCATTTCGACGTAGCCGGAAATCGGGAAATCCTTGCGGAACGGATGCCCGATGAAACCGTAGTCGGTGAGGATCCTGCGCAGGTCGTCATGACCCGGGAAAACAATGCCGAAGAGATCGAACGCTTCGCGCTCGAACCAGTTCACGCTGTTCCAGATGGAAGTCACCGAAGGCAAGGACGGGAAGTCGTCGTCAGGCGCAAAGCAGCGCACGCGCAGACGCCAGTTCTTGCTGATCGACAGCAGGTGACTGACCGCCGCGAAACGGAGGCCTTTGCGCGCCTCGTTGCCATACGCCGAATAGTCGACGCCGCACAAATCAATCAGCTCTTCAAAGGCGAGGTCAGGCTCGTCGCGAAGGGAGTGCATGACCGAAAAGTAATCGGCAGCTTCCACCTCAAGAGTCACCTCGCCGAACGCCAGCTTCAGGGACTTCACTCGATCACCGAGACACTGCTGCAGGTTCTGGCTAAGCGCTTCCAGCTTGGCGGACATGACTCACACTCTCAATTGATTGTTTTCAGCGGGCGATGGTACTGGTCCGACGAATCTTGTTCTGCAACTGGATCAGACCATAGATCAGCGCCTCGGCCGTCGGCGGACAGCCCGGAACGTAGATATCGACGGGGACGATGCGGTCGCATCCGCGCACCACCGAATAGGCGTAGTGATAGTAGCCACCGCCATTGGCGCAGGAACCCATCGACACCACCCAGCGCGGCTCCGCCATCTGATCGTAAACCTTGCGCATGGCCGGCGCCATCTTGTTGGTCAGTGTGCCGGCAACCACCATCACGTCGGACTGCCGTGGACTGGGGCGGAAGACGATCCCGAAGCGATCCAGGTCGTAGCGCGAGCAGCCGGCATGAATCATCTCGATAGCGCAACAGGCGAGCCCGAAGCTCATTGGCCACATCGAACCCGTACGCACATAGTTGATCAGCTGGTCGGCCGTCGTAGTGACAAAGCCTTCCTGCAGAATGCCGTCAATTCCCATCGCTCACTCCCAGTCCAGAGCGCCCTTGGCCCAGGCATAGATATAGCCAACGACCAGAATGGCGATGAAAACCAGCATCTCGATGAAGCCAAACCACTTCACCGAATCGGTCTCGACGATCTCCTTGAAGATCGTCGCCCACGGCAGGAGGAAAGCAACCTCGAGGTCAAAAAGGATGAAGATGATGGCGATCAGGTAGTAGCGCACATCGAACTTCATGCGCGCATCCTCAAAAGCCTCGAAGCCGCACTCGTACGGGGAGAGCTTTTCGCTGTCGGGACGGTGCGGGGCGACAAGCAGACCGGTGATGACCGGCGCCACGCCGAACGCGACACCAATCAATATGAAGACAAGTACCGGGAAATAGCCTTCCAGCATGATCCGCCCCACAGGTGCTTCGATTCAGATTTACAGCCACCCACGTTGAATGGCCATTCCTGGTGCCGACGATGAGACTCGAACTCATACGACCGAAGTCACTACCCCCTCAAGATAGCGTGTATACCAATTTCACCACGTCGGCATTACCGCACTCGGCAGGCGAGAAAATCGAGGAATACAGCCTTTCTCGGAGCCGCTTTCAAACCAGATTACCGGGGAATATCCTTCGCCTTCGAATCAGGATTCGCAGGGACTTTACCCTGCTCAACACCACCCGACGGCGGCGCTGGAACTGGCGCAGATCTTACCGCATCCTCCATCACACTGCCAGTCGTTTTTGGCGCACTCGACGCCAGATAGGCCAGCGACAAACTCGTCACAAAGAAGACCGTGGCCAGCACCGCCGTCGCGCGACTGAGGAAATTGGCGGAACCCGTCGCGCCGAAAAGGCTGCCCGATGAGCCACTGCCGAAAGCTGCGCCCATGTCGGCGCCCTTGCCGTGCTGCACCAGGACGAGCCCAATCACGCTCACCGCCGCCAGGATGTGCACTGCCAGAACCACAGAAAAAAGATATTCCATATAACCTCTTAGTCCACCCGTCGCACAGCCGCGCCAAGGCCAGAAAAACTTTGGTAGTATACCGATTTTGGGCGGCGCCGGTCAATTGGCGATCGCCGTCTTGACGACATCAGCGGCCGCCAGGCGGCGCGAGCGTCGGCCGGTCAGGCGATCCGGGCACGCTCCAGGAAGACCCGGCCTGCATGATCCCGACCGGTGAAGCGCGCCAGCAAGAAGAAACCACCATGATCTCCCCGACATCCGGCACCGACGGTCGACAAGACCGGCGCGCCCGCCCTTGGATCCGAGTAAAGGCGCGTTCCTGGCGCGCGTTCGCCGCGTGCTGCAGGCGCTCGCCAGGCGACTTCCCAGGCAACGACAACGGCCAATGGATCGAATGGCGCATAACCTGATCGACGTCAGCGAACGAGCCGGCGTCCGCTACCTCCACTTCTCGTCGGACTGGGTGCAGGGGGCGATGCGCATCCAGCGTCCGAACGCGCTCGAGTTGCCCTACACGCGCGAGATGATGGCCGGGCTGCTCCTCCGCGAGCCGCCATGGCCGCGCGAGGCATTGCTGATCGGGCTGGGCCCCGGATCGCTGGCCAAATTCATCTACCATCAGCTGCCGGCTACCAAGATCACCGTCGTTGAAATCGATCCGCAGGTCGAAGTCGTCGCCCGGCTGCACTTCGGACTCCCCGACGATCCCTTGCGTCTGCGCGTGCTGATCGGTGACGGCGCGGCGCACATGCTTGCCGGCGACAGCCGCTACGACTACATCCTGGTCGACGGCTTTGACAAGAAGGCCCGCGCCGGCGTACTCGACACCCTCCCTTTCTACCAGGCCTGTCGCTCGCGCCTGAGCGATAGCGGGCTGCTGGCCGTCAATCTGCTCGGCCGCGAACGCGGCTTCCAGGCCAGCAGCCAGCGCATCAGCGACGCATTCGACGGTCGCGCGCTCGTCTTTCCGTCCTGCGACAGCGGCAATACCATCGCCTTTGCGGCAGCCGGTGACCCGGTCGACAGCAGCTTCGACGAACTGATCCGCCGCGCCGATCAGTGCCGGGCAGCGAGCGGACTGAATCTCCTGCCAACCATCGCCCGCCTGCAAGTCGCGCGCCGCTACCAGGGCGATCGCTTGACGATCTGATCGCTGAGGCATGACCCCGCTGGCGGGCATCGCCGGCAGCACTCTGAAGGCGAGTATACTTGCCGCCTGCAACGAAAACACCGCCGGCAGCCTTGCTTGAAAAACACCCATCGATGACCGCAGCCAACCACGCATCCACCTCCCAGGGCGTCGCCCTCGCCAAGTTTTCCGCACCGCCGCTGCCCGCCGCATGGTCAGAACGCGTGCAACCCCAATTGGCCGCCGACGAGGAGGTACTGGCATGGCTGGAACTCGACCTCGACGCAAGCCTGCGCTTTTCTGCCGGCATCGTACTGGTCAGCAACGCCCGCCTGATGGCCATGGGGTCTGGCGACGAGAGCGTGCGCAGCTGGCCTTACCAGCCAGGCCTCACCCTGACGCGCAGCGACCACGCCGGGGTCGGCACGCTCGAACTGTGCGCCACCGATGCGCGCCTGGCGCACTGGCGCTACACGCTCGGCACGGACGTCGCCGCCGGACGGCTGATCGACCACTTCACGCGGAAGTTGAATTTCCACCTCACTGGCAGGCTGCCAGCACCGGCAGCACAAGGCGTCTGCCCAAGCTGCGAAACGCCACTCCTCGCCGGCGATGAGCAGTGTCCGGTATGCAGCAAGGAAATTCACCGACCGCCTTCGACCTGGACCCTGCTACGCCTTGGCCGCTTCGCGAGACCCTACCGCGGGCAACTTCTCGCCGGCTTCACGCTCTCGCTGCTGAGCACCGCGGCCACCCTGGTGCCCCCCTACCTGACCATGCCGCTGATGGACAAGGTCCTGATCCCCTACCAGAACGGTCAGGCGATCGACCCGGCACTGGTCGCGCTCTATCTCTCCGGCCTGCTCGGCGCTGCCCTGGTCGCCTGGATCCTCGGCTGGGCACGCACCTACATCCTGGCGCTGGTCTCCGAGCGCATCGGAGCCGACCTGCGCACCGCCACCTACGAACACCTGTTGACGCTTTCGCAGGAGTACTTCGGCGGCAAGCGAACCGGCGACCTGATGGCCCGCATCGGCTCGGAGACCGATCGCATCAACGTCTTTCTATCGTTGCACCTGCTCGATTTCGCCACCGACATACTGATGATCGTGATGACCACCGTCATCCTCATGTCGATCGACGTCAGACTGGCACTGGTGACCCTCTTGCCGCTACCGATCATCGCCTGGCTGATCCACGTCGTGCGCGAGAGACTGCGCACCGGCTTCGAGCGCGTGGACCGCGTGTGGGCGGAAGTGACCAACGTCCTCGCCGACACCATTCCCGGTATTCGCGTCGTCAAGGCCTTCGCCCAGGAAGCGCGCGAGACCAGCCGTTTCCGCACCGCCAACGCGCACAATCTCGAGGTGAACGACCGGGTCAACAAAGTCTGGTCGCTGTTTTCGCCAAGCGTCACCCTGCTCACCGAGATAGGCCTGCTCATCGTCTGGGCTTTCGGCATCTGGCAGATTGCCAGCGACCACATCACGGTCGGTGTGCTGACCGCATTCCTTGCCTACATCAGCCGCTTCTACCTGCGCCTGGACTCGATGAGCCGTATCGTCTCGGTCACCCAGAAGGCCGCCGCGGGCGCCAAGCGCATCTTCGACATTCTCGACCACGTGTCCAGCGTTCCCGAGCCGTCAACGCCGGTGCACCTGGAGAAAGTCACCGGGCGTATCGAACTGCGCGGCGTCGGCTTCCGCTACGGAACGCGCAGCGTCACCCGCGACATCAGCATCGACATTGCCCCCGGCGAGATGGTCGGCCTGGTCGGCCACAGCGGGTCCGGAAAGAGCACGCTGGTCAACCTGATCTGCCGCTTCTATGACGTCAGCGAAGGCGCCATCCTGATTGATGGCGTGGACATCCGCTCGCTGCCGGTGGCCGAGTACCGCAAGCATATCGGCCTGGTGCTGCAGGAGCCGTTCCTCTTTTTCGGCACCATTGCCGAAAACATCGCCTACGGAAAGCCCGCGGCGACGCGCGCCGAAATCATCGCCGCGGCCCGCGCCGCGCACGCGCACGAATTCATTCTGCGCCTGCCGCACGGCTACGATTCGCTGGTCGGCGAACGCGGCCAGGCACTCTCGGGCGGCGAACGACAGCGCATCTCTATCGCCCGCGCGCTGCTCATCGACCCGCCCATCCTGATTCTCGACGAAGCCACCTCGTCGGTCGACACAACCACCGAGAAAGAGATCCAGAAAGCCCTCGACAATCTGGTTCGCGGGCGGACCACGATTGCCATCGCGCACCGCCTATCCACCCTGCGTGACGCCGATCGCCTGGTCGTTCTCGACCGCGGCAGCGTCGTCGAAGTCGGCAGCCATGACCAGTTGATGGCTTGCGAGGGCCACTACTACCGCCTCTACCTGGCGCAGGCGCGCAACGTCGACAATGAAGACAGCTTGAGCAGCCTCAACCTCGCGCGCGCCGCCGACGGAGAACGCCTGTGATCACCGCGCCCGACTATCGCTTGCAACGCAACGCCTTCGGACGACTCGAGCTGACCACTGCCGGCGGTGAGACGCACGCCGGAGTGGTGCCTGTTCGAGCCTTTCCGATCAGCGCTCCTGACGACGGCATCGGCCTGGTCGACCCGCATGGCCATGAACTGGCGTGGATCGAGCAGCTCAGCGAGCTGCCGGACGACATGCGTGCGCTGGTCGAAAGCGAGCTGAGCGGTCGTGAATTCATCCCCGAGATCAAGCGCCTGATCAGCGTTTCCAGTTTTGCCACGCCAAGTACCTGGCAGGTGGAGACCGATCGCAGCACGACCAGTTTCGTCCTCAAGGGCGAGGAAGACATCCGCCGCCTCGACTCGCCGGCCCTGCTGATCGCCGACAGCCACGGCATTCACTTCCTGATCCGCGACCGCTACGCACTCGATGCACCCAGCCGGCGACTTCTGGACCGCTTCCTGTGAACCTGGCAACGGCCACTACCGCATCCGGCCCCGAGCCCGGTCAGCCGATTCGCAGCTGCCGCGTTATAGCCACGATAAGCTCGCTCGGGCCTCCGAGCAGATCACCCGCAGCCCCTCTTGCGCCAAGGCGCGCCCACCCGTCCGTGCCTGGAATGACCCCATGAAAAACAAAGACATCAAGTTCCTCGAGATCCGCTACCTGCGCGGTCCGAACATCTGGACCTACCGCCCGGTCATCGAGGCGGTCGTCGATATCGGCGAACTTGAGGACTTTCCATCGAACACCATCCCCGGCTTCTACGAACGCCTCACCGGGCTGCTTCCGTCGCTGATCGACCATCGCTGCAGCTACGGCGAGCGCGGAGGCTTCCTGCGCCGCGTCCAGGAAGGCACCTGGCCGGCGCACATCCTCGAACACGTCACCCTCGAATTGCAGAACCTCGCCGGCATGCCCGGTGGTTTCGGCAAAGCCCGAGAAACCTCCACCCGTGGCGTGTACAAGGTCGTCGTTCGCGCCTGGCACGACGAGGTGACCCGCGCCTGCCTGTTTTCCGGCCGCGAGCTGCTCCTGGCCGCCATTCACGAGACGCCTTTCGACGTTGCCGCCGCGGTCGCGCACTTGACCGACATGGCCGAGCGCAAACTGCTCGGACCGAGCACCAGTTGCATTGTCGACGCGGCAACGGCCAAAGACCGGCGCATACCGGCGATTCGCCTGCTCGCCACCGGCAATCTCGTGCAGCTTGGCTACGGTTCGCGCAGCCGACGTATCTGGACCGCAGAAACCGACCGCACCAGCGCCATTGCCGAGGGCATCTCGCGCGACAAGGACCTTACCAAGAGCCTGCTCTCGTCGTGCGGCGTACCGGTCCCCGAAGGACGCCTGGTCGACAGCGCCAACGACGCCTGGGAAGCCGCCGAAGACATTGGCTATCCGGTGGTCGTCAAGCCCTCCGACGGCAACCATGCCCGTGGCGTATTCACCAACCTGATGAGCCCCGCCGAAGTCGAGTCGGCGTATGCTGCCGCCGTCACGGAAGGGAGCGGTGTCATCGTCGAACGCTATGTATGCGGCTCGGAGCACCGCCTGCTGGTCATCGGTGGCAAGCTGGTCGCCGCCGCCCGCGGCGAGACGGCCAAAGTCACGGGTGACGGCGAGTCGACCATCGACCAGCTGATCGACAGCCAGATCAACTCCGACCCCCGCCGCGGCGCCGAAGAGGAGTATCCGCTGGACATCCTCTCTCTCAGCGATAACCCGGTCGCCCGACTCGAAGTCACGCGCCAGGGTTTCAGCGGCGATTCGATCCCGCCCGCCGGTCGCGAAGTACTGATCGTGCGCAGCGGCAACCACACCGACGACATCACCGACAGCGTACACCCCGACACCGCTGCCACCGCGTCACTCGCCGCGCGCATCGTCGGCCTCGACATCGCCGGCGTGGACCTGGTCTGCGAAGACATTTCCCGGCCGCTCGACGAGCAGCGCGGCGCGATCGTCGAGGTCAACGCCGGCCCCGGGCTGCTCATGCACCTGAAACCGGAAAGCGGCGAGCCGCGCCCGGTCGGTCGCGCCATCGTCGAGCAGTTATTCCCCAACGGTGACGACGGCCGCATCCCGGTCATCGGCGTCAGCGGCAGCTTTGGCAAGACCACCGTCGCCAACCTCGTCGCGCGCTTCCTGACGCTCTCCGGCAAGCATACCGGGCTGGCCTGCAGCGACGGCCTGTTCCTCGATCGGCGTTGCATCGCCAAGGGCGACAACGCCACTTGGGGAGCAGCGAACCGCATCCTGATGAACCGTGCCGTAGACGCGGCGGTGCTGGAAAATGGCAGCGACACCCTTCTCGACGAAGGCCTGGCTTACGATCGCTGCCTGATCGGCGTGATCACCAACGTGGACCCCGCCAGGCATGTTGGCCGCTACCACATCGAAACACCCGAGCAGGTGTTCACGGTCCTGCGTACACAGGTAGACCTGGTTCTGCCAGGCGGCGCCGCGGTGCTCAATGCTGGCCATCCAATGCTCGTCGAAATGGCCGCCTTGTGCGACGGCGAGGTCATTTTCTTTGCCGCTGACCCCGAGCAGCCGGCGCTCGTCGACCACCGGGCGCTGGGCAAGCGCGCGGTGTTCGTTCGCCGCGGGCAGGTGGTCCTCGCCAGTGGCAACGACGAGACGCCCATCGTCAGCCTGCAGGGGATACCTCTGACCGATGGTGGCAGCGTCGACTTCGAGATCGAGAACGTGCTCGCCGCCACCGCTGCGGCGTGGGCGCTGGGCATCGGACCGGAATTGATCCGCACCGGGCTGGAGACCTTCACCGTCGCCTGACGATGATCGACTGACCAGCCACCAGGAGTGAAGAAGTGAGCCACAGACCGGCCGCGCAATAGCTTGATCGGCGCGCGCCGAACCGGAAACACGGCAGCCATGCGGACCTATCTGGCCGTCGTCCGCAGCGAAGCAGAAAGGGAAACTGTTCATGGAAGTATCGCGTATCCGCGCTCTGCGCGGCCCCAACCTCTGGAGCCGGCACACGGCGATCGAGGCGATTGTCTGTTGCGCCGAAGACGAGCGCAGTATCGACGACCTGCCTGGCTTCGAGGATCGTCTGCGCGCGCGCTTTCCGGAACTGGCGATGCTGCGCCCGGCGGGTCATGATGAAGCGGTATCGATGGCCCAGGCGCTGGAGTTCGCCGCCCTCGGCTTGCAGGCGCAGGCGGGCTGCCCGGTCACCTTCAGCCGCACGGCCAGGACGCTGGAAGCCGGCACCTATCAGGTGATCGTCGAATACAGCGAAGAGGTCGTTGGCCGCCTGGCTTTCGAACTTGCCCAGGACCTCTGCCATACCGCGGTCGACGATGCACCTTTCGACCTCGACGACGCGCTCAACCGCTTGCGCGAACTCGACGAGGACGTCCGCCTCGGCCCGAGTACCGGAGCCATCGTCTATGCGGCGATGGCGCGCAACATCCCTTGTCGCCGGCTGACCGAAGGAAGCATGGTCCAGTTCGGCTGGGGCAGTCGCCAGCGACGCATCCAGGCCGCCGAAACCGATCGCACCAGCGCCGTTGCCGAAGCCATCGCGCAGGACAAGGAGCTGAGCAAGATCCTGCTGCACGCGGCCGGCGTCCCGGTTCCCGCCGGGCGACCGGTATTGAGCGCCGAAGACGCCTGGGCAGCAGCCTGCGAGATCGACGGCCCGGTGGTCGTCAAACCTCAGGATGGCAACCAGGGCAAGGGAGTCGCCGTCAATCTGGTCAGCCGCGAACAGATCGAGGCGGCCTACGCGATCGCTTTCCAGGTCAGCGACGAAGTCCTCGTCGAACGTTACATCCCGGGCCACGACTACCGCCTCCTGGTGGTCGGCGACAAGCTGATCGCCGCCGCCCGCCGCGACCCGCCGCTGGTCGTCGGCGACGGCGTGCACGATATCCGCGAGCTCGTCGAGCGGGTCAACAATGACCCGCGGCGTGGCGTAGGTCACGCCACCTCCCTGACCCGGATTCGCCTCGACGAAGTCGCCCTGGCACGCCTGGCGAGCGGCGGGCTGACTCCGGAGTCGGTGCCGCCCAGAGGTTCGCGCGTCGTCCTGCGCAACAACGCAAATCTATCGACCGGCGGTACGGCGACCGACGTCACCGACGACGTGCATCCCGAGTTTGCCGCGCAGGCGGTTGCCGCGGCACGGACCATCGGCCTCGATATCGCCGGCGTCGACGTCGTCTGTGACAGCGTCCTGCGGCCGCTCGAGGAACAGGGGGGCGGGATCGTCGAACTCAACGCCGCGCCAGGCCTGCGCATGCACCTGCAACCGTCGTTCGGCAAGGGGCGGCCGGTGGGCGAAGCGATCATCGGCAACATGTTCGCCGACGGCGACGAAGCACGCATCCCGCTGGTTGCGGTGGCCGGAACCAACGGCAAGACGACCACCGTCCGTCTGATCGCCCACATTTTCACCGCCCAGGGGCTGCGCGTCGGCATGACCACCACCGACGGCATCTATGTCGAGGGGCGACGCATCGACACCGGCGACTGCAGCGGTCCGAAGAGTGCCAGAAACGTCCTCTTCCACCCCCATGTCGACGCTGCGGTGCTGGAAACCGCTCGTGGCGGGGTGCTGCGCGAGGGGCTCGGCTTCGACCGCTGTGATGTCGCCGTGGTCACCAACATCGGTCTCGGCGACCACCTTGGACTTTCCTACATCAGTACGGTAGAGGACCTGGCGGTGGTCAAGCGGGTCATCGTTCAGAACGTCAGGCCGGAGACCGGCGTCGCCGTGCTCAACGCCGCCGATCCGATGGTTTCGCGAATGGCCGACACCTGCCCCGGCAGCGTCATCTTCTTCGCTTGTGACCGCAATCATCCGCTGATGGCGCTGCACCGCGCACAAAGAAAGCGCGTCGTCTACCGCGACGGCGCGTCGATTGTCGCCTCGGGAGGCGGCGTCGAACACCGCATCGCGCTGGCCAACATTCCGGTCACCCAGCATGGCGCCATCGGCTTCCAGGTCGAAAACGCGATGGCCGCCATTGCCGCCGCCTGGGCTTTGGAAGTCCCCTGGGAAACGATACACGGCGCTCTGGCCGGTTTCGTCAACGACGCCCAGACGGCGCCCGGCCGCTTCAACGTCTTCAGCTATCGCGGCGCCACCCTGGTCGCCGACTACGGCCACAACCCGGACGCCATCCAGGCCCTGGTCGAGGCCATCGACAACCTGCCGGCCCCCCCCGACAGTCGCCGCTCGGTCGTCATCAGCGGCGCTGGCGACCGGCGTGATGAAGATATCCGCGGCCAGACCGAGATTCTCGGCGGCGCCTTCGATCGCGTCGTTCTCTACCAGGATCAGTGCCAGCGCGGACGCGCCGATGGTGAAGTGCTGGCCCTGCTGCAGCAGGGCTTGCTCAACGCCACGCGAGCGTCCGAAGTCCAGGAAGTCCATGGCGAGTTTCTGGCGATCGATACCGCCCTTGCCCAATTGCAGCCAGGCGACCTGTGCCTGATCCTGATCGATCAGATAGAGGAGGCTCTCGAACACATCGGCAAACGGCTTGCCGAGGGCTGAAACGACCTCTTCTCGCTGCTCCGGACCTGCCGCCGGCCGTCAGGCTGGCGCTTGTGGCGCCTGGTAGGTCCAGGAGAAATGGCCAGACGAGGCGAAGAACAATTTATTGGTCGCCGCGTCCGTCGCCCGTAGCCGGACCTTCAGTTCCTTGCGCGGAAGGGCGCCCAGCGGCGTGTCGGCCTGCTTGACCAGTAAGGTACTGATCCGCGTCTCGCCTTCGACACGCTCAACCGTGCACGCCAGCTCGCCACACGCCTGCTCTGCTGCGGCCCGGCCTTCGTCAATTTCCACAGCCATGGCAGCCGACTCGGCAACCAGCTCGTTGACCGCTGCAGACAGGAGCGACAGCGTCTTCAAGACCGGAGCGACGACCGCCGAGAGGCGGCGCCAACCGACCTCCTGCTCGGGACTCAGGGTCACTTCGCCGCGTCGCAACTTGCCCGCCAGGCGCAGGTACGCGGTGACATCCTTGTCACCGCGCAAGGCCTCGACCCTGGCGCGATGGCCGGCGATCGCCTCTTCGAGTTCGGCACGCTTTTCCCGCAAAGCAACAATGCCGGCGTCCTCGGTCGAGGCGTCGGGCAGCAGGACCAGAAAGACGTTGCCAACCTCCCGGTACGCGCGGGCGAAGCGCACCTGGATATTCCTGGCTGCCGCAGCGCAGGCTTCTGCCTGCTCAAGCGACAGGACCTGGGCAACGATATCGCACAGCGTCGCCCGGGCAATGACGACCTGGCGGGCGATGATCACGCAGTTGTCCGCCCGTTTCAAGGTCACGCAGCCGTGCGGCGCGATCAGCGTCGCTCCGGAGGCAACACCTTCGACGACGATGTCGCCGTCGTCATTGCTGGCGCTGCCGCCAACCAGATTCTGTTTCAAGCGCACGGTACCGCCGGTGGACACGATGTTGCCAAAGACATCGGCGAAAGCGGTGATGCTGCGACAGGTGACGACACGCTTCTCCTGGATTTCACCGTGCTGTTCGTACACTTCGCCGGTCAACATCAGGTCAC
Organism: Candidatus Accumulibacter sp. ACC007; assembly: GCF_907163205.1. Classification (NCBI taxonomy): domain Bacteria; kingdom Pseudomonadati; phylum Pseudomonadota; class Betaproteobacteria; genus Candidatus Accumulibacter; species Candidatus Accumulibacter sp. ACC007. The sequence continues at coordinate 286,769 of NZ_CAJQUD010000008.1, forward strand.
CGGTGGTACGTGCGCTGACCCCCTCGTGACTGACGATCTTGTCAGTCACCGAGAACTGGTGGCTGCGCGTATCGATGGTGAGGAAACCACAGACCGAGGCGAGCAGGTATTCGCCGTCCTTTTCCCGACTGAGCTGAGTCCCGGCACCGGCCATGCGCTGCAGGTCGAAATCCTTGGGCAAGGGCGCGGGCAGCGCTTCGCCGGTGACGTCCCGCCCGTCGACGCCAGGTGTACGCGGCGTCTTCTTCACCAGACGCAGCCCGGCGGCCACCTGCGGATAGCGCGTCTCGAACTGGCGCAGATCGACCCGGTCACCGAACAGGCGACGCGGTGCGTTGTTGCGGCGCAGGCCAGGCGCCTGCTCGGTAATCGTGGCGTCCTTGCCCGCCACGAAGGGCCGGCCGCGAGCCACGACACGCCGCTCTGGCCGGTCGAGCTGGATGCCTTCCTGGACCGCCGCAACGTCGATTCCGAAGCGCACCCCCTTGGCCCACGCGCTGGCGACGAACTCGTCGAAATCCAGCCAGACACGTACCTCCTGCGGCGAGCCGGCGAGCATCCCCTGCGGACCGTTGCCGCTGCCTTCAGTCGACGCTTCGTCGGGCGCCGCGTCGCGATAGATCGGTTCGAACAGATAGGCCGCCTCGCCGCGCTGAATCCGCAGATCCTTGTAGAGCGACTGGCGCTGCGGCTGAAAGGTGGCGATATCCAGCGCCAGGAACACCTCGTCGGGCGCCGCCTTGTCGCGACTCGCCGCATCGTCGTACAGGAGCGACTGGAATTGCGCATAATCCAGCGCCCGGAAATAGAGCCCCAAGGCAAAGGTGCGATCGACGAAGTCGACGAAATCAACCGGCGAATCAAGCCGCGACAAGGTCACATACAGGCCGTCCGCCCGCTTGACGATATAGCGCGACAAGGCAATCTGTCCATCCTCGAGGTCGACAAGATTGCCGATGGCACTTTTCGGTTGGTCTGGCATGGTCATCGTGCATTCAGCTCAATGTCGGTTGCTGGGTACGGTGGCTTTCTCCGTTTGCGCTGGCGACGCGGCGCGTCGGGCGCCCTGCGATTCGCCCACCAAGGCCGGCTTGACAATTCCTGTGCCGGCCCACCGCGCAGCGGGATCGCGCGTGCTCGACGATCAATTGGGCGCCGAGCCCGGCGCGACTGCTTGCAGCGTACCAGAAACCGACGTTCGCCTGCCAACCTGCCCAGTTCGACAGCGGCGCATTCAGCGCGCAGGTCAGCGCGCAAGCGGCGACTGCGTTACATTCACTATCGCCCACGCTCCTCGCTTCCGCGTGCAGCGCAAACCCCTTGCCGAGTTCAGCCATGCCCAGCCGACGTGTATTAACACCGTTGTTCGCCATCTTCCTTGCCGCCTGCGCCAGCTTTCCGCCGGACGGACCCAGCGTGATGGCCTTGCCCGGATCGGGGCAGTCGTTCGCCAAGTTTCGCGGCGACGACGGATTTTGCCGGCACTACGCGAACCAGGCGATTGGTGGCACGACGCCGGCAACTTCAGCCGCCAACGCCGGCGTCGCCAGCGCTGCGCTAGGCACGGTCGTCGGTGCGGCCGTGGGCGCCGCGATCGATGGCTCGAGCGGCGCAGCGGTCGGCGCGGGCGTCGGCCTGCTCGCTGGCAGCGTCGGCGGAGTCGCTGCCAGCAACGCCTCCGCTTATAACGTGCAGGAACGTTACGACCAGAGCTACGTCCAGTGCATGTACTCGCGCGGTCACAAGGTACCTGTGGTCGGCGCTTTCGCGTTGCCGGAGGACTCCATCAACAGACCCGCCGCCTCGCCTCTTCCGCCCCCGCCGCCTCCGCCACGCGGCGCACCGCCAGCGCCGCCGCCACCGCGGGGCGCGCCACCGCCACCGCCGCCGCGCTAGCCAAACCCGCCAAGCGGCTTGCCGGCCTGCCAGCCCGCAGCCTGGCGAGCGCGCCGGATGCGATTCGCTCGGGACGCTGGCAACTTCTGGCGTACACTACGGGCCCGACCGAACAGAAAACGCTGCCATGCCCCGCCCGACCCTGAAACTCCCGAAGACGACCGCGACCGACAGCGCTGCACAGCCAGGCCGATGGCCAGGGCGCAAACCTGTCCGTGGCGGCGCGCCGCCGTCAAAACGCGCAAGTACCCGCCGTGCCGACAGCCAGCCGGCCGCCGCAGAGGCGCCCCCCCCCCGGGCGAGACAAGAGGACGGCAGCACGCCGCGCGGCGGGCGCAGCGCAGACGAGGCGAAGCGCAGCCAAGCGCCGCGGAGCACCGGCAAGAACGCTGTGGCGAAGAGGGACATCTCCCTGCCAGCCCAACAGCCAGCGCAGCCGGACTCCCCGGCAACCGACCACCCGTCAGCGGCGAGCGAGGCGCCCGGCAGCAGCGAAGATCACCCGAGACGGGCGGGCAAGGAAAGATTCGCAGCGCCTCGCCGTACCACCGATCGACCTGGCAAACCCGCCAAGAAGGCCTATCCTCCACGCGGGATCGCGCGCAGCACCGGCGCACGTGCCTTCCGGCCAGCACCAGAAAATCCCGCCGACGGCGACGCCGATGCGACGCCCGCCAGCGCCCAGCACAAGGGGCCGCCGAGCGAAGCAAGGCAAGGTCCGCGGGCGACGCCACAGCGCGAAGCGGTGCACGAGGCAAGCGGCCAGACTCGCGGCCTGGCGAAGGAGTCGCCGCGGCTGTCGAAGCTGGTCAGCCAGTTGGCGCAGTGCTCGCGACGCGAAGCCGACGAGTGGATCGAGAACGGCTGGGTAAGCGTCGATGGCGTGGTCGTCAACCGGCTGGGCGCGCGCGTAAACCCCAAGGCAAAAATCAAGATCAAGGAAATTGCCAGCGCGCACACCAGCGAAAGCGTCAGCATCGTCTTCAACAAGCCGCGCGACCTTCCCGGCCCGCCGGCCGAAGCAGGCCGCGAAGCCATCGCCGCCTTGATCCGCGCCGACAACCGCTGGTCCGACGACCCTAGCCCGTTCACCTTCCAGGCCAGCCATCTGCGCGGTCTGGCACAGGCCGGAAAACTCGAAGCCGACGAGGGCGGGATGCTCGCCTTCACCCAGGAAGGCAGCGTCGCGCGTCGCTTGAGCGGTGGCGATTCGCGGCTGGAGAAGGAATATCACGTGCGCGTCGAAGGCGAACTGGCCGCCGACGGCCTCGATCTGCTGCGCCATGGACTGTCGCTCGACAACGTCAAACTGCCGCGGGCGCAGGTCTCATGGCTCAGCGATCAACAAATGCGCTTCGTCCTGCTGGCCGGGAAGAAGGGGCAGATTGAGCGGATGTGCGAACTGGTCGGCCTGCAAGTCACCGACATCAAGCGCGTTCGTATCGGCAGCGTCTCGCTGGGCAAGCTACCGCCCGGGCAGTGGCGCTATCTGCGCGAGGACGAGCGCTTCTGACGCCTGAGAGACCCGCCGCCGCAAGTGCGCGACCACCGTGCTTGCAGCCCGGGCGAGCTGCGGCTACCATCTGCCCTGATTCCGCCGCCCACTGGGAAAGCCCTGTCAGCGCATCGCTCCGAGGGTCCCCGACGGTCCTGTTCAAGGCCAGTACAATGCTCGATACGCAAGCACCCCGGGACCTTGCCGCCTGGCTGACCTTGTTCAGCGGCGCCGAGATGCCCATCCTGCGCCAGACCGCCCGTCGCCTCGATGAGGCGCGGCAGCATATCGACCGCGTCAGCGGTCGCGACATTACCGCTATCGTCCTGCAGGATCCCCTGCTCGCCATCCGCGTGCTGGCCTACATTCAGTCCTTCGGCAGCAAGCACCTGCGCAGCGACGTCACCAATATCGCCACTGCGGTGATGATGCTTGGCGTTGAGCCCTTCTTCCGCAAGTTCGAAAACCCGGCGACCATCGAAACCATGCTCGGCCGCAACCCGCAGGCGCTACTTGGCGTCCTGCAGGTCGTCGTGCGCTGCCAGCGCGCGTCGCGCTACGCGCACGACTGGGCCTTCGCCCGCCACGACATGAACGGTGAGGAAGTTGCGCTCGCAGCGCTGCTCTACGACCTCGCGGAAGTCCTGCTGTGGTGCTTTGCTCCCGAACAGGCGATCGCCATCCGCGCCCGACTGCAGGCCGGGAAGAGCTTGCGCAGCAGCGCAGTGCAGTGCGAGGTTCTCGGATTTCCGCTCGCCGAGCTGCAGTTGGCACTCTGCCACGCCTGGCAGCTGCCCGATCTGCTCACCGCGCTGATGGACGACGCGAGTGCGCAGCTGCCGCGCGTGCAGAACGTCAAACTGGCGGTCAACCTGGCACGCCACTCGGTTAACGGCTGGACGGATGCCGCCATCCCGGACGACTTCGCGGCGATCGAAAGCCTGCTAAACATCAGCCGTGAAACGCTGCTCTCGCGACTTCAGCTGCCGCCAGAACTGCTGCCCCGGCTGGTGCGCGCCGACGACGCATCAGTCGAGGACCGCTAGCCGACTCCCCTGAAGCCGCCGCTCAGCGGGCAAGCTGCCCGTGTTCACAGGCGGCGAGCAGACCTCTTGCCGCCAGCTCGCAGAGGTCGAGAACGCGTTCGAATCCGGACTCGGCGCCGTAGTACGGATCGGGAACGTCGGAAACGCCAAGATCGGGGACGTAGTCGAGGAACATCCCCAGCTTCGCGCGGCTTTCTTCCGGACACAAGCGCAGCAGATTGGCCATATTCTCGTGGTCCATCGCCAGAATCCGGTCGAAGCGATCGAAATCGGCGGCGATGACCCGCCGCGCGCGCATCCTGGAAAGATCGTAGCCACGCTTGGCGCCGACCTTGCGCGCCCGCGGGTCCGGCGCTTCGCCCGCGTGGTAATGGCCGTGCGTCCCCGCCGCATCGGTTTCCAGCAGGGCGCCCAGTCCCTCGCGCTGAGCCAGCGTACTGGTGACCACGGCAGCCATCGGCGAGCGACAGATGTTGCCCATGCAGACAAAGAGAATTCGGTAACGGGGGGATGTGGCACTCTTGCTCATTACAGGTCGTTCCTTCACAGATCCAGCAGGTAACTTTTCCACACTCGACGCTTCGCAGCGCAGCAGCGCACTTGCCGCCGCAGCTACTCGGCGGCAGCCGCGCCGCCCTCGGGGAACAAGGCGTCAACGAAACCGAATCGACGGAAGTCCTTGATCCGCATCGGATAGAGAATACCGTCGAGGTGATCGCATTCGTGCTGCACGACGCGGGCGTGAAAGTCGCAGACGGTGCGCTCGATGGCCCGACCACAAACGTCGAAGCCGCTGTAGCGCAGATATTTCCAGCGCGGCACCGAGCCGCGCAGCCCGGGCACCGAGAGACAGCCTTCCCAGCCCTCTTCGACCTCTGCCGAGAGCGGTGTCAGCAGCGGGTTGATCAACACCGTGCGTGGTACCGTTTCGGCGTCAGGATAGCGCGGGTTGCCATCGATTCCGAAAATCACGACGCGCAGATCGACGCCGATCTGCGGCGCGGCCAGGCCGGCACCGTCGAGCGCGCGCATGGTGTCCTGCATATCGACGATCAACGCCGCGAGTTCCTCGGTGGCGAAGCGCTCAACGACCCTGGCCTGCTGCCACAGACGCGGGTCGCCCATTTTCAGCACCGGTCTAATCATCGTCTCCGAGCATCCTCTCGATGATGGCGTGGACCTGCTGCATCGACGCCGCCAGCACCGCGTGGATCGCTTCGAGGCTGATGCCGGCACGACTGTCGCCGCGCCCGGCGGCAAAATTGGCGACCACATTGATCGCCGCGTAAGGCAGCGCCAGCTCGCGTGCGAGAGCCGCCTCGGGCATTCCGGTCATGCCGACGACATCGGCGCCATCGCGCTCGAGACGGTTGATCTCGGCGGCCGATTCCAGGCGCGGTCCCTGGGTCGCCGCGTAGACCGCCGCATCGGCGAGCCTGCTGCCCGTCGCTGCCGCCGCGGCGCGCAGCCGCTGGCGCAGGGCATGGTCGTAGGGTTCGGTGAAATCAATGTGCGCGACGGTAGCGCCGGGTCCTTCGTGGAAGGTCGACGGGCGCCCCCAGGTGTAGTCGATGATCTGCTCCGGAAGGACCAGATCGCCAGGCTTGAGATCCGCACGAATGCTGCCGACGGCAGCGACGGCAACGATGCCCAGCACCCGCGCCTCGCCCAGCGCCCATATGTTGGCCCGATAATTGACCTGGTGTGGGGGAATGCCGTGCTGGTCGCCATGACGCGCCAGGAAAACCACCGGCCGACCGGCGAGATGGCCAAAGCTCAGCGCCGCGGAGGGCTCGCCGTAGGGCGTACTCACGACCTGCCGATGCGAGACGGCAAGCCTGGCGAGCCGGCTAAGACCGCTGCCGCCGATGATTGCCAGCATGTCAATCCTCCCGCATGGCGTAGATCGCGGGCAGATTGCGCCACGCCCCGCGCGCGTCCATGCCGTAGCCAAAAACGAAACGATCGGGAACGGTCAGCGCAACGAAATCGGCGCGCAGGGGCTTTTCCCGGCCGTGCAGCTTGTCGGCGAGAACGGCCGTGAAGCAGGCCGCCGCCCCCATATGCAGTAAGCGATCGCGAATCGCGGCCATCGTCACGCCTTCGTCGAGAATGTCGTCAACCACCAGCAGCGTACGCCCAGCCACCGGCAACGACGGCGCGACGCGCCACGACAGCGCGCCGCCAGTCGTCGCCGGACCGTAGCGACTGACGTCGAGGTAGTCGAAGTCAAGGGGAAAATTCAGCTGCGTCAACAGCTGGCCGGCAAAAGGCACACCGCCCTTCATGACGCACAACAACAGCGGCTGGCAGTCGTGCAGCCTGCTGCTGATCTCGCGCGCGACACGGCTCACGGCCGCAGAAACCGTCTCGGCCGAATGGATCAGCTCGGCCCTGGCCAGAAGCGTCATTGCCGCCTGCCCGTCCATCATGCGCCTTGCCGAGCTGCTGGCGGGCTTGGCGCACGGCCACGGCCGGCGGCGGCTCGCCGTGCGCTCCTCGCCGTCATTGCGCCGGCACCTCCGCGCCTGCCTGCAGCAGGGCCAGCAACTGCCCTTCGTCAAGCACCGCCACGCCGAGCTGCTGCGCCTTCTCGAGCTTGCTGCCGGCGTCGGCGCCGGCAACGACGAAATCGGTCTTCTTCGACACCGCCGAAGTCACTTTGCCCCCCGCCGCGATGATCAGTCGGCCGGCGTCATCGCGCGTCAGCGACGGCAGCGCACCGGTGAGCACGAAGACCTTGCCGGTGACTGCACCAGCGCTGGACACGGCCGGCTCGCTTTCGCTCCAGCTCACCCCGGCGGCCCGCAGCTGCTCGATGACCGTCCGGTTGTGCGCCTCGCTGCAGAACTGGCGAATGCACTGTGCGACGGTCGGACCGACGTCGGGAACCTGTTGCAGCAGCCCTTCGTCGGCGGCCAGCAGGCCCTCCAGACAACCGAAGTGACGCGCCAGATCCCTGGCCGTCGCTTCGCCGACGTTGCGGATTCCGAGCGCGTAGATGAAGCGCGCCAGCGTCGTCCGCTTGCTCTTCTCGATTGCCGCGAGAATATTCCCGGCCGACTTCTCGGCCAGGCGGTCAAGCTTCGCCAGCGCGACAAGACCGAGCTGGTAGAGGTCGGCCGGCGTACGCACGATCGCGTTGTCGACCAGCTGCTCGACCAGCTTGTCGCCCAGTCCTTCGATGTCCATTGCCCGCCGCGAGGCAAAGTGCAGCAGGGCCTGCTTGCGCTGCGCCGGGCAATACAGCCCCCCCGAGCAGCGCGCCACCGCCGCGACGCCCTTGACGCCACTCTCGTCGTCGCTGCGCACGACGCGCGAGCCGCAGACCGGACAGTTCTCCGGCATGCTGAAACGACGCGCAGCAACGGGCCGCTTGTCGACCAGCACGCGAACGACTTCCGGAATCACGTCGCCGGCCCGGCGAACGACGACAGTGTCACCGATGTGTACGTCCTTGCGGCGAATCTCGTCCTCGTTGTGCAAAGTCGCGTTGATCACCGTCACCCCGCCGACGAACACCGGTTTGAGCCTCGCCACCGGGGTCAGGGCGCCGGTGCGCCCGACCTGAATGCTGATCTCGAGCAGCTCGGTGACCGCCTCCTCGGCGGCAAATTTGTGCGCCAGCGCGAAACGCGGCGCGCGCGAAACGAAACCCAGCCGCGCCTGCGCCGCCAGGTCGTCGACCTTGAAGACCACGCCGTCGATAGCGTAGGGCAGTGCGGCGCGCTGGCGACCGATGTCGGCGTAGTAGGCGAGCAGGCCGGCAAGTCCGGAGACGCGGCGCCGCTCGCGGGCGACCGGAAAGCCCCAGGCGACGAGCCGATCGAGCAATTCAAAATGCGTCGCCGGCAGGGCAGCACCTGTGGCGACCCCGATGCCGTAGGCGAAGAATCGCAACGGACGCGTCGCGGTGATGCGGGGGTCGAGCTGGCGCAGGCTGCCAGCAGCCGCGTTGCGCGGGTTGACGAACTCTTTCTCGCCTTTCTCGCGCTGCCGCTCGTTCATCTGCGCAAAGTCACCGCGCAGCATCAGCACCTCGCCGCGAACGTCGAGCATGGCCGGCCAGTCGTCGCCGCGCAGGCGCAGGGGAATGCTGCGCAAGGTGCGCAGATTGGCGGTGACCTCCTCGCCGGTGGAACCATCGCCACGCGTCGCGCCGCGCAGCAGGCGACCGTCCGCATAGATCAGGCTGACTGCCAGACCGTCGAACTTGGGTTCGGCCGAGTACTGGATCTCGCTCTCGTCGCCGTTCGCCAGCCCCTCGCGAACCCGGCGGTCGAAAGCGGCGACTTCGTCGTCGGCAAAAGCATTGTTCAGCGACAGCATCGGCGTCGCGTGGGCGAGCGCAGCGAACTCGGGCAATGGCGCTGCACCCACGCGCTGGGTCGGCGAATCGACGCTCAGCAATTCCGGATGGGCGGCCTCGAGCGCCGCCAATTGAGCGAACAGGCGATCGTACTCGGCATCGCTGACCAGCGGCGCGTCGTGGCAGTAGTACGCTTCGTTGTGCCGCTCGATCGCCTCCCGCAAGCGCTGAACGCGATCGCTGGCACTCATCCCGGCACTTTCGGGAGTCAGGAAAACAGGCGCTGCGCCAGCGCGCCGCCCGCCGGCAGCTCTCGCGCCGCCATCGCCGCCTGGAACTGTGTCACCTGCTGACGAATCGGGTCCAGTGCGGCCTCCGACAAGGGGCGACGGTTATCGTCGACCAGCGCGCCATTCAGTGCTTCGGCAAACCGCCGTGCCAGCTCGAACATCTGGGTCAAAACCCGGTCACCATTGGCCACACGTGGCACGTCGAGCAGAAAGGTCACCCCGTGCGTGCTCAGCGTCTTAATCGACTCTGCCGAGAATTCGTCGGCCTCCTGATTCACCAATATGTAGAGCACGTTGCCGCTCTCATCGCAGCGGGCAAAACGCCCGGCGCTGTCCATGACCATTCCCGTCGACTCGGCGAGCGCACGCAGCTTGGTGCCCGCGAAAACCTGTCCCTGGCTGATCACGTTGACACCGATCTGGATATCGACGCCGGCGCAGAAGTCGTCCAGCTGGGCGGCAAGCTGCAAGGCCTGCTCGCGTGCCGGCAACTCGACAAGTCCCATCAGTTCGGTCGCCATTTCCTGCATGGCGACCTTGAAAACCGATAGTTCACGGTCGGCCAGCGGGCCTTTGCGGTCTACCAGCTGCGCGCCGACGCGAATGTGCCGGTACTCGTGTTCGCTGTCCTCGAGGATCGGCTCCCAGGCGTGCGAGTCTTCGTTGTGGCCGATCCAGTGCACTGCCTTGCTCAGCCGCGTCAGCGTGGCGCGCTGTGCTTCACGGATGCGGTAGCCGGCGATCGGTTCGACGACCTGAATCGCGGCGATGTAGTCGATCTTCGGCGACAGCACGCAAAGCGGCGCCGGACTATCCCTGGCTTCCGCCCGGTCGCCGGCAGCAGGCGTCGGCGATGCGACCGCGGCGGCCGTTTCTGCGTGACTTGCGGACCTGCCTGCAACCGCCGCGGCGCTTGCCTCGCTCGCCGTTTCCTGCGTCGCCGCCGACGCATCCGGCTCCCGGAACTCGTCCGGATGCGCGCGCAGCAAGGGTTCGATGCGTTCCTGATCGCCAGGAGGCGCGCCCTCATTCGCCAAGCCGCCGCTGCTTGCGCTGCCCGGCTCATCGAGCAGGACGTCGGTCTGGCGTGCGCTGAGCAGCTCCTCGGCCATTTTGCGGTGCTTGCGCTCCTGCCATTTGTTGTAAGCCAGCACTCCCAGCACGGCGACACCGCCGAAGCCGATCAAACCCATCTGCAAGTCGGTCATATCTATTCCTAAACGAGTTGCTCGCGCATGCGTAGCGCCTCTTCCATATCGACTTCAACGATGCGCGAGACGCCGGATTCCTGCATGGTCACTCCGACGAGCTGTTGCGCCATCTCCATCGTAATCTTGTTGTGGCTGATGAACAGAAACTGCGTGTTGATCGACATCCGTCGCACCATCGAGCAGAAACGTTCGGTATTCGTATCGTCAAGCGGCGCGTCGACTTCGTCAAGCAGACAAAACGGTGCCGGGTTGAGCTGAAACATTGAAAACACCAGGGCGATCGCCGTCAAGGCCTTCTCGCCGCCGGATAGAAGGTGAATCGTCGAGTTCTTTTTCCCCGGCGGCTGTGCCATCACCTGCAATCCAGCGTCGAGAATTTCCTCGCCGGTCATGATCAGGCGCGCCTCGCCACCACCGAAAAGCGCTGGAAACAGCTCGCCAAAGCTGCGGTTCACTGCGTCGTAGGTGCTTTGCAGCAGGTCGCGCGTTTCACGATCGATACGGCGAATCGCATTTTCCAGCGTTTCCATGGCCTGCGTCAGGTCTTCCGACTGCGCATCCAGATAGCCCTTGCGTTCGCGCGCCGCTTCCAGTTCGTCCAGCGCCGCCAGGTTGACCGCGCCGAGCGCGTCGATCGAGCGCTGCAAAGCGGTGATCGCGCCCTGCAAAGGCGCCGCCCGCCAGCCGCCCAGTTCGCCGGCCAGCGACGGCTCGTCGGCCTTGGCCTCGGCCAGCTGCGTCGCCGCCTGCTCGACGTTGAGCGCCGCAGCCTGCTCCTTGAGCTTCAGTTCGCCGATCCGGTTGCGCAGCGGGTCGAGGCTCTGCTCGGCCTTGAGGCGCTCTTCGTCGAGGCCGCGCAGGGCATTGGTCGCCATCTCCAGGGCGTCACGGGCACTCGCCAGCGCGTGCTCGCGGGCGACGCGATGATCGAGCGCCGCCTGCAAGCGGGGCTCCAGTTCGTCTGCCTGCAGTGCCGAGGCGTTCTCCGCGCAGCGCTTCAGCTCGTCCACAACGCGTGCCAGTTGCTGGCTGGCGAGCTCACGGCCAGCGGCCAGCTCCTGCAACTTGCTGCGTGACTCGCGTTGCGAAAACTCGGCTTCGCGCAGTTCGCGTTCGCAGCCGCCGAGCTGCTCGCGCTGCTCACGCACGACGCCTTCGCTGTGCTCGAAAAGCATCTGCGCCGTGTGCATCAGCGTCTGCAGTTGGCGGAGCTGCTCGCCGTGCGCATCGATCGCCTCGTCGGTAACGAACAGGCGCTCGCTTTCGCTCTCTTCCTCGACAGCCAGTTCAGCCAGGCTATCGTCGATCTGCGCCTGCCGCTCGCTGAAGCGTTCGCCTGCCTGCGCCAGCTTCAGCGTCTCCACCTGCAGGGCGTGCGCCCGATTCTGCAGAACGCCGAGCTGATGGCCGGACTCCTGCAGGGTGTGCTGGCTATCCTGCAGCCGCTGCTCGTTTTCGCCCAGCCTCGCCTGCGCCTGTGCGAGCCTCTCCTCGCGCTCGCCGATCACCGCCGCCAGCCCGTCGATCTCGCGCTGCCGCTCGAGTAATCCGTGCTCACCACTATCCGGAGCGAACAGGGTCACGCTCTGCCGGCTGACGAGGTCGCCGCCAGAGGTCACGCAACAGGCGCTGGCCGGCAACGCGCTGCGCTGCGCCAGAGCGGCTTCCAGATCGGGCGCGGTGAGCACTTCGCCAAGCCAGTCGGCAAGAATGGCCGACAACTGCGGCGAGTCGCAACGAATACGCGCCAGCAGGGTGTCGCCGCCAACGACGCGGCTGGCTGCGCCGCCGACCAAGGGCAGCAGCAAAGTCAGTTTGCTACCCGGCCGGTCGGTGCTCCACGCCGGGTCGGCGGCGTCGGCCGGCAGCGCGCCGAGTCGCTCGCGCAGCACGGCTTCGACGGCATCTTCCCAGCCGGCTTCGACGTGCAGCGATTTCCACAGCGCCTCGCCGTTCTGCAAACCATGCCGATGCACCCAGTCGCCCAGTTTGCCGTCCGCCTGCAGCCGCTGCTGCAGCTGTTGCAGGGCGTTGCGGCGCGCCGTCGCCTCGGCGCGCTCTTTCTGCGCGTGCTGCACTTCGGCGAGAATCTCGCGCCGCTGTTGCTCGACCTGTGGCAGGGCCTGTTGCAGGCCTTTTTGCTCGTCCAGCGCGACGCTGATCGCGGCACGCAGGGCGAGCAGTTCGCCCTGTTTGTCGGTCAACTCGCGTTCGTCGGGGGCGGCCAGCGCCTGGCGCTCGAGCGCCAGGCGTTCGCGCCGGCTGGCGATGCTCTGCAAGGAACGCTGCGCGTGCCCACGATTCGCCTGCTCGACGTGCAGCCGCCGCTCGGCCTGGACGATCTCGGCGCGCTGGCGACTTGCTTCCTGGCGCGCAGCGGCGTGGCTGTCCTCGGCCAGCGGCAGGCGTTCCTGCTGCGCCTCGAGGCGCAGCCGCCCCTGCTCGACGCGCTCGTCGGCCACCGCCAGCAGGCCCTGCCAGCGTTGCTCGTCGCCGGCCAGTGTCTCGGCCTGCGCCTGCCAATTCTGTCGATCGGCGGTGAGCTGGGCCAGACGCGTCTCGTACTCGCGCTGCGCTTCGCGGCGATGCCGGATCTCGGCTTCCAGCCGGGCGACTTCGGCGTTGGCGGCAAACAGTTCGCCCTGCGCGGCATGAACGCCGTCGCTGGCGGCGAAATGTGCTTCGCGCGCCGCCTCGATACGCGCCTCGAGATTGCGCAGCGCGGCGTTCTGCGCTTCGAGACCCGTGCTCGCCTGTTCGACTTCGCGCGCCAGCCGTTCACGCTCGAGCTGCGCCTCGTTACGACGCAGAAACCAGAGCAGCTGCTGCTTGCGCGTCAGCTCGTCGCTGTAAGCGCGATACTGGCGAGCGACGCCGGCCTGCCCTTCGAGCCGCTCCATCTGCGAGGCCAGTTCGAGGCGGATGTCCTCGACGCGGGTCAGGTTGTCGCGGGTGTCGGCAAGGCGATGCCCGGTTTCCTTGCGCCGCTCCTTGTAGCGCGTCACGCCGGCCGCTTCTTCGAGGAAGACGCGCAGCTCGTCAGGTCTGGCTTCGATGATCCGCGAAATGGTGCCCTGCCCGATGATCGCGTAGGCGCGCGGACCGAGGCCGGTACCCAGAAAAAGGTCGGTCACGTCCTTGCGGCGAACGTGCAGGTTGTTGATGTAGTACTCGGACTGGCCGCTACGGGTCAGCAGGCGCTTCACCGACAGCTCGGCGTATTGCGACCACTGCCCGGAAAGCCGCCCGAGGGTGTTGTCGAAGACCAGCTCGACCGCCGCCCGCGACACCGGTTTGCGCGATCCCGAACCGTTGAAGATCACATCCTGCATCGATTCGCCGCGCAACTCCGACGCTTTCGATTCGCCCAGCACCCAGCGCACCGAGTCGATCACGTTCGACTTGCCGCAACCATTGGGCCCAACGACGCCGATCAACTGCCCGGGCAGCGCGATGTTCGTGGGATCAACAAAGGATTTGAAGCCGGCGAGTTTCAGTCTGGTCAGGCGCATCAACACTGAAGCGCGGCCTGCACAGCCGCGCTGGAAGAAATCGGTAAAACCTTGCCGCGGGCGCATGACGCCTCGCACCGGCAAAGCTCATGACAAGCAACATTCCAGCCGGGTGCAAAATGGGTCGCCTATAATAGCATTCTGCCTGGCCAATTTGCCGGCCCTTCGCCCCTCCCGCCCCGCGCGGAGCACCACTCGGAACCACCATGAGCACAACGCCGGCCGAAACGCTTGCCACCTTCGCCAATCCCGCCCCACAACGGGATTTCCGCATCCACATGGAAATCCCCGAATTTACCTGCCTGTGCCCGAAGACCGGGCAGCCGGACTTCGCGACCCTGATCCTCGACTACATCCCCGAGCAGAGCTGCGTCGAGCTGAAGAGCCTGAAGCTCTACATCTGGTCTTTCCGCAACACCGGCTGCTTCCACGAAGACGTCACCAACCGCATTCTTGACGATCTGGTCAGCGCTACCCAGCCACGCTACATGCAGCTCACCGCGCGCTTCTACGTGCGCGGCGGCATCTTCACCACGGTCGTTGCCGAACACCGCAAACCGGGCTGGACTCCTGCGCCAAGCGTTGCACTCGCCGCCTTCGACACGCAATCGACCACCCGAGGCTAAGACCATGAGCCTGCCCGCGCCCCTCCCCGACCCCCTCCTCCTGCGCCTCGAACAGCTGCTCGGCGACCCCGCACTGCCTGAGGCAATGCGCCTCGACGAAGCGCACGGCTATCTTTGTGCCGCGCTGTCGGGTCCGCGTCCAATAGCCGAGGAGCAATGGCTTAGCGAAGTGCTTGGCGATGCCCAGGCCGGCAGCGAAGACCTCCGCCGCGAGGCAGCCGACCTGCTGCGCCCTTTCGTCGCCGAACTGGAAAGCGAACTGGCGCGTGGCCAGGCACCGGTCCTGCTGCTCTACGCCATCGACGGCGACGAAAGCGGTGCCGGCAACTACCTGCCCTGGTGCCAGGCCTACCTGCACGGCGTCGATGCGGCGGCGGAAGACTGGTTCGACGCCCTGGGAGCAGAAGAGGGCAAGGAAGACAGTGACGAAATCTGCTACCTCGACGAGCAGCTCTTTCCGCTGTTCATGCTCACCGGCGACGCCGAGGCGGCCGCCCTCGCTGCTGGCGAGGACTGGCTGTCGGGCGAGGAACTCGAACACCTGCAAGTGGAATGCGAGGAGAAGCTGCCGCAGGCGGTGACCGAGATCTACCGCTTCTGGGTCGCCCAGCGGAGCATCAAGACCATCCGCCGCGAGACCCCAAAGGTCGGGCGCAACGACCCCTGCCCTTGCGGCAGCGGCAAGAAATTCAAGAAATGCTGCGGCGCGTAGCGCTGCCGCCACCGCCGCGCCATCGTCAGCCTTCGCGATCGAAGCGGCACCCTGCCGGGCGCTCGTCCATGCGCGCCGAGAACAGGCTGGCGGCGACGACCAGCGCCCCACCCACCCAGTCGCGCGGCGCCAGCGCCTCGCCGGCGAGCAGCCAGGCGGCGACGGCGGCAAAGCCGATTTCGGTCAGCATGATGACCACCGCGCGGTTGGCGGCAACGCGCACCAGACCAAACTGAACGATGACGTTGGCGACCACCAGCACGCAGCCGAGTACGGCGACGAGCAGCCAGAGCGACGGCGCGGCGGGCAGGCGCAGGCTGCCGACGCCCGCCAGCAGGAGCAGCGTGCCGGTGACCGCGACCCCGGCGAAGGCGGCCATGGCCTTGCTTTCGATGCTCAAGTGGCCGGCCCGCCGGCAGAGAACGTTGAACAGGGCGAACGAGAAGCCGGCGATCAGGCCGAGCCAGTCAGCGTGATCCGGCGCTGCCGGCAGGCCAGCCTGCGGCTCCCAGAGCATGGTCGCGGCGCCGAGCAGCGACAGGGCGACGACGCCGGCGCCGGCGCGGCTGAGGCGCTCGCCGAGCAACAGGCGCGATAGCAGAACGGTCCACAAAGGCGCCAGGTAAAAGAGCAGCAGGACGCGCACGACTTCGCCGCTGAGTGTTGCCAGCACGTAGCCGAGGTTGCAGGCCGCGGCCGCCAGCGCCAGCCAGAGCAGCGTCCACGATGGCACCCAGGCCAGCAGCGAACGGCGAAAAACCAGCAGGCCGAGGACGAAAGCGACGCCATAGGTCAGCGTCGAGGACGCGATGCCGTCGACGCCGGCATCGCGCAGGATGCGATAGGGGTACCAGATGACGCCCCAGATCAGCGCCCCGCCGAGCAGGGCGCCGATGGCCAGACGCTGCTGGCGAGCACCACTGCCGCCGGCTGTCTGCCGCGCCTTTCCTTTCACCGTCAGTCGATGCCCCTTATAATCGTCGGCACAATCCAGCGCCCCGTGACGAGAAACCCACGCCTGTGAATCCCCACCTCAGCAAGCTGCAACCCTATCCCTTCGAGAAGCTCCGGCAACTCTTCGCCGACATCACTCCAAATCCGGAGCTGCGCGAAATCAGGCTGTCGATCGGCGAGCCGCAGCATGCCACACCGGCCTTCATCAAGGAGGCATTGAGCGCCAACCTGGCCGGACTGGCCAGCTATCCTAGCACCCTCGGCAGCGTCGAACTGCGCCGCAGCCTGGCCGCCTGGCTGGGCCGCCGCTATGGCCTCACCGACCTCGACGCGGAAACGCAGGTGATGCCGGTGAACGGCTCGCGCGAGGCCTTGTTCGCTTTCGCCCAGACGGTCATCGACCGCACGCGTGGCTACACGCCGCTGGTCGTCAGCCCCAACCCCTTCTACCAGATCTACGAGGGGGCAACGTATCTTGCCGGCGCCGAGCCGCGCTTTCTCAACACCCTGCCGGACGACGACTACGCCTTCGACTTCGCGAGCCTCAGCACAGCGGAATGGCAGCGCGTGCAACTGTTCTATGTCTGCTCGCCAGGCAATCCGACCGGCAAGGTGCTCAGTCTCGACGACTGGCGACAGTTGTTCGCCCTCGCCGACCGTTACGACTTCGTCATCGCCTCGGACGAATGCTACTCGGAGATTTTTTTTGACGAGACGCAGCCGCCGCTCGGCTGCCTGCAGGCAGCACGCCTGCTCGGTCGCGGCTACGAGCGTCTGGTCATGTTCTCCAGCCTGTCCAAGCGCTCCAATGTTCCCGGCATGCGCTCGGGCTTCGTCGCCGGCGACGCGGCGATCCTCAAGGCCTTCCTGCTCTACCGCACCTATCACGGCAGCGCGATGAATCCGGCGGTCCAGGCGGCGAGCGTTGCGGCCTGGAACGACGAGGCGCATGTCGTCGAGAACCGTCGCCAGTACCGGGAGAAATTCGCTGCCGTGACACCGCGCCTGGGCGAAGTGCTGGACACCGCGCTGCCCGACGCCGGCTTCTATCTCTGGGCGAAAACGCCGATCGACGACGGCGAATTCGCCCGTGCGCTGCTCGCTGACTATAATGTGGTCCTTCTGCCCGGAAGCGCCCTGGCACGTAGCGCACGGGGAATCAACCCGGGCGCCGGTTTCGTGCGCATCGCGCTGGTCGCGCCACTCGCCGATTGCGTCGAAGCTGCCGAACGAATCCATTCATTCGCTTCAAAACTCTAGGGAAACTGCCATGCAGGCAATCCAGCAAGTCATCGATGAGGCCTGGGAAAACCGCGCCTCGCTGCAACCCGGTAGCGCCGACGAGAGCATCCGCCAGAGCGTGGCCGCCGTCCTCAGGCAACTCGACGAGGGCGGCCTGCGCGTTGCCGAGAAGATCGACGGCGAGTGGGTGACGCACCAATGGATCAAGAAAGCCGTCCTGCTCTCCTTCCGCCTGACCGACAACAGCGTGATCGAAGCCGGTCCGCTGCGCTATTTCGACAAGGTGCCGAGCAAGTTTGCCGACTACGACCGCGAGAAGTTCGCCAGTGGCGGCTTCCGTGTCGTGCCGCCGGCGACCGCGCGTCGCGGCTCTTTCATCGGCAGGAATGTGGTTCTGATGCCGTCGTACGTCAATATCGGCGCCTACGTCGACGAAGGAACGATGGTCGACACCTGGGCCACGGTCGGCTCCTGTGCGCAGATCGGCAAGAACGTGCATCTTTCCGGTGGCGTCGGCATCGGCGGCGTCCTCGAACCGTTGCAGAGCAATCCGACGATCATCGAGGACAACTGTTTTGTCGGCGCCCGCTCGGAAGTCGTCGAGGGGGTCATCGTCGGCGAAGGTTCGGTGATCTCGATGGGCGTTTTCATTGGCCAGTCGACGAAGATCCTGGACCGCGAAACCGGCGAGGTCAGCTATGGCCGCGTGCCGCCGGGATCGGTCGTAGTGTCCGGCAGCATGCCGGGCAAGGGCGGCAGCTACAGCCTCTACTGTGCGGTGATCGTCAAGAAGGTCGACGCCCAGACACGCGCCAAGACGAGCATCAACGATCTGCTGCGCAGCGACTGAGCGCGCCCGCGCCGCGCCCTGAAGCGATGCTGGGAAAACCCATGCTCCTCGACAAGCTTTTTCAAGTGATGGCCGACCGGCAGGCGTCGGATATCTTCATCTCCGCCGGCGCGCCGATCCACATCAAGATTCAGGGCGTAACGGTACCGGTCAATCAGCAGAAGATGGAACCGGCGATGATCGACAAGATCGCGCTCGAGCTGATGAGCCCGGAGCAGGCCCACACCTTCGAAGCGACCAAGGAGATGAACCTCTCGGTCGGCGTCCCCAAGCTTGGCAACTTCCGCATCAACCTGTTTCGCCAGCGCGGCTCGATCTCGATCGTCGTGCGCTACATCCTCGGCAACATCCCGGCGCTCGATTCGCTGCTCCTGCCGCCGGTGCTTGCCGACCTGGTCATGGAAAGGCGCGGTCTGATCCTGATCGTCGGTTCGACGGGTTCGGGAAAATCGACGACCATTGCTTCCATGCTCGATCATCGCAACAGCAATTGCGCGGGCCACATCCTGACCATCGAGGATCCGATCGAGTACCTGTTCAAGCACAAGAAGTCGATCGTCAACCAGCGTGAAATCGGCATGGATACGCTGGGCTGGAACAACGCTCTGAAGAGCGCCATGCGGCAGGCACCGGACTGCATCCTGATCGGCGAAATCCGCGACAAGGAAACGATGCAGGCAGCGATTGCCTACGCCCAGACAGGCCACCTCTGCCTCGGCACGCTGCACGCCAACAACAGCTACCACGCCCTCAACCGGATGATCAACTTCTTCCCGCTCGATAGCCGCAGCTCGCTGTACATGGACCTCTCGGTCAGTCTCAAGGCAATCGTCTCGCAGCGCCTGGTGAAAAGGAAGGAAGGCAAACTGGCACCCGCGGTCGAGGTTCTCCTGAACAGCTACCACGTCCAGGAACTGGTCGAGCGCGGCGACATCCCGGCCCTCAAGGAGGCCATGGAGCAGAGCCTCGCGCCCGGCTCGCAAACGTTTGAGCAGGCACTCTTCCGACTCTTCCGGGCCGACGTGATCACCCTCGAGGAAGCCTTGAACAATGCCGACTCACCGACCAACCTGTCCTGGCTGATCAACAACTACGAGGCGCCACCGGCGCCGCGCAGCGACGAAAAGCGCAACATCGCATCGTACGAGCTATCGGCGAGCGACCCCGGCAGCGCCTCCTTCAAGGAGTTCTCTCTCAGTCTCAACGATGCCGACGAGCAGCCCTAGGCGCGGGCGCGAAATGGGCAATGAGCAGAGCGCCGACCGGGGCGACAACCGCACGCCGGCAGTCGCCGACGAGGACGAGGTGACGCTCGACCTCGCCGAGCAACTCATCGCCTGCCGCTCGGTGACTCCCGACGACGCCGGTTGCCTGCCGATCATCGCGCGCCGCCTCGAAGCGATCGGCTTCAGCTGCGAGTTCATCAACCGCGGCCAGGTCAGCAATCTCTGGGCGCGGCGCGGCCGCAGCAGGCCGCTGCTCTGTCTGGCCGGCCATACCGACGTCGTCCCCAGCGGTCCGCTCGAACAATGGCATAGCGACCCTTTCTTGCCCTTGCGCAAGGATGGCGTGCTCTACGGGCGCGGCGCCGCCGACATGAAGGCGTCACTGGCGGCCTTCGTGACCGCCGCCGAAGCCTTCGTCGCCGCCAAGCCCGCACACGGCGGCTCGATCGCCTTCCTGCTCACTTCCGACGAGGAAGGCGACGCCATCGACGGCACCGTCGCCGTCACCGAGGCCTTGCGTCAGCGTGGCGAGACCATCGACTACTGCATCGTCGGCGAACCGACGTCGGTCGATACGCTCGGCGACACGATCAAGAACGGGCGGCGCGGATCGCTGTCCGGGAAACTGACCGTCAAGGGCGTGCAGGGGCACATCGCCTACCCGCATCTGGCGAAAAACCCCATCCATCTGGCCGCGCCGGCGATCGCCGAGCTGACCCGGACCATCTGGGATCAGGGCAACGAATTCTTCCCGCCGACGACCTGGCAAATCTCGAACATCCACGGCGGCACCGGCGCCAGCAACGTCATTCCGGGGAGCGTCGATATCCAGTTCAATTTCCGCTTTGGAACGGCCAGCGCGCCCGAGGAGCTGCAAGCGAGAACCTGCGCGCTGCTGGACCGCCACGAGCTGAGCTACGAGCTGGCGTGGAACCTGAGCGGCAAGCCCTTCCTGACCGGCCACGGCGCGCTGATCGACGCCTCGCTGCAGGCGATTTGCGCCGAGACCGGCGTAACGGCCGAGCTGTCGACCAGTGGTGGCACGTCGGACGGCCGTTTCATCGCCGAGATCTGCGCGCAGGTGATCGAAATCGGGCCGCTCAACGCCAGCATTCACAAGGTCAACGAAGGCGTCGAAATCGCCGCCCTGCCACGGCTCGCCGCCATCTACCGCCGGATTCTCGAAAGCCTGCTGCCGAGCCATGTTTGAACAGGCGCAAAACGAACTGCTGACCCTGCGCGACCTGCTGCGCTTTGCCGTCAGCCGCTTCAACGAGGCCGGACTGTTCTTCGGGCACGGTGCCGACAACGCCTGGGACGAAGCGGCCTATCTGCTCCTGCACAGCCTGCACCTGCCGCTCGACCGGCTCGAACCTTTCCTCGACGCGCACCTGACCGGCGACGAGCGTGCCGCCGTGCTGCGCATCATCGAGCGCCGCATCGGCGAACGCCTGCCGGCAGCCTACCTGACCAACGAGGCCTGGCTGGCCGGGTATCGCTTCTACGTCGATGAACGGGTCATCGTGCCGCGCTCGTTCATCGCCGAGTTGCTGTGCGAGCAACTGGCGCCGTGGATCGAAGACCCCGACGGCGTGACGTCGGTTCTCGACCTGTGCACCGGCTCGGGCTGCCTGGCGATCTTCGCCGCGCACGCCTTCCCGAAGGCCCGTGTGGACGCCATCGACATCTCGCCGGACGCGCTGGCGGTCGCCGCGCGCAACGTCGCCGACTACCATCTGGCAGAGCGTATCCGGCTGATCGAGAGCGACGTCTTCGCCGCGCTCGGCAAGGAGCGCTACGACCTGATCGTCAGCAACCCGCCTTACGTCAAGGCCGAATCGATGCGCAGCCTGCCCGCCGAATACCGACGCGAGCCCGAACTGGCCCTGGCCAGCGGCGACGACGGGCTCGAGCTGACCCGTGCCATCCTGGCCGCGGCACGCCAACGACTCCGGCCGAACGGCCTGCTGGTGGTCGAGATCGGCCACAACCGGGAAGAACTCGAAGCGGCTTTCCCGGATACCGCCTTTACCTGGCTGGACACCACGGCCGGCGACCAGTACGTCTTCCTGCTGTCTCGCGAAGAGTTGCCCTGAGCGGGCGACGCACTCGTCGGCGCGCCGGCTGATGATCATTGCCGGACAAGCCGGCAGAAAAGGAGCCCCCGATGAACAGCGAAACTGCGCAGCGAATCCACCGCCAGGACTACACACCCCCGCCCTTCCTCGTCGACAGCGTCGAACTGGACGTGCATTTCAACGCTGGCGAGGTCCTGGTCAGCAGTCAGCTGCAACTGCGGCGCAACCCAGCGGCGGCGGCCCAGCCAGCGCCGCTGCAACTCGATGGCCAGGGGCTGGAAACGATCTCGCTGGCCATGAACGGCACGCCCCTTGGCACCGACGACTACCGCTGCACGAGCTCGACGCTGACCATCGCCAATCCGCCGGACGCGCTGACGCTGACCACGCAGGTGCGCATCGACCCCGACAACAACAGCAGCCTCTCCGGGCTTTATCGCTCGAAGGACGGCTATTTCACCCAGTGCGAGGCGCAGGGATTCCGCCGCATCACCTGGTTCCCGGATCGTCCCGACATCATGTCGCGCTACCAGGTCACCCTGCACGCCGACAAGGCCAGCCTGCCCGTGCTGCTCGCCAACGGCAATCCGGCCGGCAGTGGCGACGAAGGAAACGGCCGGCACTGGGCAAAATGGGAAGACCCCTTCGCCAAGCCCTGCTATCTCTTTGCGCTGGTCGCCGCGCGCCTCGACGTGCTGCGCGACGAATTCACCACCAGCAGCGGGCGCAGCGTCCAGCTTGCCGTATTCGTCGAGCCCGGCAAGCTCGACCAGTGCGCGCACGCCGTCGACGCACTCCAGCGTGCGATGCGCTGGGACGAGGAAGTCTTCGGCCTGGAATGCGATCTCGACCACTACATGATCGTCGCCGTCGGCGACTTCAACATGGGGGCGATGGAAAACAAGGGCCTGAACGTTTTCAACACCAAGTACGTCCTGGCGCGCGCCGACACGGCCACCGACGCCGACTACCAGAACATCGACCGCGTCGTCGCGCACGAGTACTTCCACAACTGGACCGGCAACCGCGTCACCTGTCGCGACTGGTTCCAGCTGTCGCTGAAGGAAGGGCTGACCGTCTATCGCGACCAGGAATTCGGCGCCGACATGCACAGTCGCGCGGTCACCCGCATTCGCGAAGTGCGCGCCCTGCGCGCCATGCAGTTCCCCGAGGACGCCGGCCCGATGGCGCATCCGGTGCGCCCCGACTCGTATATCGAGATCAACAACTTCTACACCAGCACCGTTTATGACAAGGGCGCCGAAGTGGTGCGGATGATCGAAACGCTGATCGGCAAGGAGGCTTTTCGGCGCGGCATGGACCTCTACTTCGAGCGCCATGACAGCCAGGCGGTCACCTGCGACGACTTCGTCGCGGCGATGGCCGACGCTTCCGGCGTCGACCTGACGCAGTTCAAGCGCTGGTACGACCAGGCCGGCACGCCGCACGTCTGGGCCAGCGGCCACTACGACGAGCAGGCACGCACCTACACCCTGACGCTGTCGCAATCGCTGCTGGCGAGCGCCACTGCGGCGAACGCCGAACCGCTTCAGAGCCCGCTGCACACGCCGTTTCACATCCCGGTGGCCGTCGGCCTCAACGGCGCCCACGGCGAAGACATGCCGCTGATGATCGCCGGCGAAGGCGCCGCCGCCGGCAGCGGCCGAACGACGCGCGTCCTGTCGTTGACCGAGTTCGAGCAGCAGTTCGTCTTCGAAGAACTGCCCGCCGCCCCCGTCGTTTCGCTGCTGCGCGACTTCTCGGCGCCGGTCATTCTCGACTTCTCCTGGAGCGACGAAGAGCTGGCTCACCTGCTGGCCCACGACAGCGACCCGTTCAACCGCTGGGAAGCCGGGCAACGCCTGGCCAGCCGCCTGATCCTGGCGGCCGCCGAGGACCTCTCGGTCGGCCGCCCAGCCTACTGGCCGCAGAGCTTCGTCGAAGCCGCCGCACGCCTGCTCGAACACGCCAGCGACGACCCCGCTTTCGCTGCCGAAGCGCTGACCCTGCCCGGCGAAGCGACGCTGGCCGAAGAGATGACCGTCGTCGACCCGAGCGCATTGCACGACGCCCGCAACGGCCTGCGCCGCTTCGTTGCCGAACAACTGGGCAACGCGCTGCTGCACTGCTACGCCACACACGCCGACGACGCCCCGTACCAGGCGACGCCGGCTGCCGCCGGCCGGCGCGCGCTGCGCAACGTCTGTCTGAGCTACCTCGGCGAGCTGCACAGCGACGAGTCACGCGCCCTGGCCATGCGCCAGTTCGAGTCGGCCGACAACATGACCGACCAGTTCGCCGCGCTGGCCACTCTGGCGCAGGATGACTGCCAGGAACGCGTGCTGGCGCTGGCCAGCTTCTACGAGCGCTGGCACGACGAAGCGCTGGTGGTCGACAAATGGTTGTCGGTGCAGGCGGCGAGTCACCTTCCCGACACCCTTGCGGTGGTCAGGGGGCTGCTCGAGCACCCGGCTTTCGACCTGCGCAATCCGAACAAGGTCTACGCGCTGCTCAACACCTTCGGCAACAACCATGTCCGTTTTCACGCCGCCGACGGCAGCGGCTACCACTTCCTCGCCACGCAGATCGGCGAGCTCGACCGCCTCAACCCGCAGGTCGCAGCGCGTCTGGCACGCCGCTTCGATCGCTGGCGGAAGTTCGACGAGCCGCGTCAGCAACAGGCCAGCTTCGCCCTTGAAAAACTGCATTCGCTCGCAGGCCTGTCGCCCGACGTACGCGAGATCGTCGGGCGGGCCCTGGAGCAGTAGGCCGGCGTCGCACGCCGCGCCGGCGAAGCGCGCGCGCCCGACAGCCGACCCGGGAATCGGCAAGATAGTGCTTGAGCGAGGCCGGACGCCTCTGTATAATTCGCCGCTTCAGTAGGGCAAGGCGCCCGTAGCTCAGTTGGATAGAGTACTTGGCTACGAACCAAGGGGTCGGGCGTTCGAATCGCTCCGGGCGCGCCAATAGATTCAAGCACTTAGGCCAATCTTCGGATTGGCCTTTTTGCGTTTTGCGACAGTTGGTGACACATCTGGTGACACTTCTGAGCGGGTAACACCATCGGTGCACGAAACCGGGGCGGCCGAAATTTGGAACATGAACTTGATGGCGAATTCTGGACGCTCGAATCTGCGCCAAGCCGTACACTGGCAGGTGGTCGCAGCAGTTCTTCTACAGCGGCGCAATCCTGAACACCAGCCGCAACGTTCTTCGACCACCAGACCTCATTGCGGAGCGCGCCCAAGTGCAGACGGCATAGCTTTTCCGCGGGCCGTTCCACCGAAGCAGGCACCAACTGCACTCCGCACCAGCCGGCATTTCTGAAACTTTTCAATTAACCGTCTGCCCGCATCAAGGCCGTCGTGGGATTTCAGGTAGCGGCAAACGGTTACGAAGTCGGCAGGTCGGCACGGACCAGGCTTTCATATCGGTCGAAAAATGGTCAGCGCCGGCCGGCGTTGCACGTGGCCCGAAAAAGATGCATTGACTAGATGCCGTTGGCGTTTGATACTTGAATCCCTACTTGCATAACTGGCTTTTACCTAGAGCTTCCTCAAGTTTGGGTCCCTGTCAACCGTTCCGTTTCGCTGGGCCATCCGTTGAAAAAATTGCCGCGCAGAAACCTGTCGCTAGTTGCCGTCGCGGCACTCTATGGTTGCTCATCCGTGACCATGATGGATGGGTCGGAAGGACAGGTCACCGAAGGAACTTGCGACGTCAAGGTATACCAGACCCGTGCCCAGGCCCTGAAGGGCGGCGAGATCGACGAATTGTGTGTGATCACGGGCACCTCCATGTTCAGCTTCGTGCATACCTACGAGGTCGCTGTCTCCAAGCACAAGGACAAAGCCTGCGCCTGCGGCGGCAACGCTGTGTACATAGAGTCGAGAAGCCCGCCTGCGGGATTCAACGGACCCGCAACGGTGTCCATGATCGCCTTCCGCTACGTCAAGGGGCCTTCAGCGACTTATCAACAGCAATCCACGCCTCACCGCACGGATCAGTCAACCCGCCCTATGGGCGAAAAATCCACCAACACGGCTATTGCCGCAGATGCCGAGACCGCCAAGGTTGTTCAGTTTCTGGCAGATGACGGTTTCCCTGTTGTTGGGGTGCCCGTTCTCTTCAAGCAAAAAGACAATCTTAGTTACTATGAAGCGAGAGGGTCAGGAAACCAGATAACTCAAGTCGTGTGTGAGGCTGGTATGTGTCGGACGAGGAAATTCTACGAGTGATTTAGCAGTCTACTACTGCCCATCGGAGCGGCCATACAGAGGGAGTGCCGGCCGCATTAGAACGCCTCCAGCGCTTAACCCTCTTTTTATAAACCCCGCCATCTTTATTCGCGTTTCGCAGGAAACATCGTGAAGAAACGTCTATTATCTATTTCAGTGATTTTTTTAGTAGCCACCATCGCCGCTTGCGGCAATCATGAGCAAGAGGTGAAGAACAAGGCTGTAGAACAGCGATTGCTCACGGAAAAGGTACTAGCGAAAGTCAAGGCAGAAGCAAAAGCGAAAGTCAAGGAAGAAGCAGAAGTCAAGGCAGAAGCAGAAGCGAAAGTCGAGGCAGAAGCTAGAATTCAGCCTAGCTCATGTGTAGCGGCGATGGACGAACAGAAAGAGCGCTACAAGAAATTAACTGCGCAGAAGAAATACTGGGAGGCAGCAACCACCGTTCGTTCATGTGCTGCAATATTGAACGATCCAACACTGAAAACGATGTTGGCAGACGCCGAGGTACGCAATTATATTGCACTGATAAACGACAAGCGTTCCGAGGCACAAAGCCGTCTGATAGCACTGGACTCCTTTTTATCAGATTATCCAGACCAAGCCATTGAATTTAAGAAGCGTCGCTTACAATTAGCTGGCGAGGCTGAGCGAGAAAATCGAGATAGCGAGGTTGCCGCGACTAAGTCCGCTGTAGCAACTCGAAAGAGAGATGGCGTTAGTCTGGGGATGAGTGAAGAGGACGCTATCGCAAGCAGTTGGGGGAAACCGCGGCACATTAATCGGACTCAAACCTCATACGGCACGTCGGAGCAATGGGTTTATGGTAATGGAAATTATCTTTATTTCACGGACGGAAAACTAACCAGAATTCAAAATTAGCAGAATAGCCAACCGTCGCTAGAGTTTTTTCGCCAGTTGGCAGCGGACAATGGCCCTCTTCGTTTTGATCGATTCTGCTTTCCCATTGCCAAACTCAAGGGCTGCTGCACCGATCTAGCACGCTCGCAAGTCGGTTGACCGAAGCTATCCACCGCTGCATTTCTAGACCGCCCGCCGACCTTGCGCCATGTTTCAGGCTGCGAGCTGCGCTCGCAGCTTTACCGGCCGCCGACTTCGGGCCGGTCTGCAAACCCTGTAGTTTTTCGTGTGCCCGCCTTTCTTTGTTGCAACGCGAAACGACGGTCGCGTGTTCCTCAGGCGATAGTGCCATCTATCGCTTCCTCGTCGGCGTGGTCCCGGTTCATAGAGTTGATCGCGCCCAACGTGGCAACTAGCGACCGGCTGGCGCTGAGGCTGAGCTTGGTGAGGGCGCACGCGTGATCCACGGTGGTGGCAATAGCAGCCTTGCTCATGAAACGCGTCGCGGCCGCTTCCAGAAGTACGGCCTGCCGAGCAAGCGCCCCTCTTATTTCTTCGCGCGGCGCGTCGAGTAGCGCGGCGTTTCGTCTTGCCAGTTCGCGGAACGCCTCCGCGGGAAGAACTCGGCTCTCCGGGTCCGTCAGTAGGGCAAGGCATTGCGCTGCGGCCTCGTCGGCGTCTATGGGTTGCGGCGGCAATGTTGGTTTGCCGTTTGCGGTCTGGGCTCGAATGAGTTGATAGATAAGCTCAGCCTGTGTGTTTGGTGTGTTTGGATCGGCCATGCGGCCTCCTATCTTTCAGTTTTCAGTTCAGCTATCGGAAAGGGGGGGACTGGGGGGAGTAGTGGGAGTAACCCCGTACACTGGGGAAATTTTGTAATTTCCTGTACTGGTGGAAATGGTCCCCCAAATCCCCCCGCTCCCCCATTACCCCCGTTCGACGCAATACCGGTTGGTCTTGTGCACGCCGTCGGTCATCCTCAACACCAGCCCGTCGCAGTGAGTGTCCACGCGGAACTTCAGGAGATTGCCGACGGTGCGGGCCGTGAGCTGCGAGCGCGCGGGACAAAGTGTCTCAAGGGCTTCTTTGATGTAGTCACCACCATCAGCAGCTGACGAGCAAGCCAGAATGCCCATGATCTCGCGTGCGTAGAACCAGTCATGCCCGTAGCATTCTTGCAGCCCATGAAGCAGCAAGCTCAGCGCTTGTGAAGATGGGTCGCTGCGTCCAGCTTCGACGATGATCTGGTGGGCAGGGTCGCCAAGGTCACCGATGCCTGCTTCTTCGCTGAGCCCCTCGCGCTGGCACCACAGCACGCAATCCCGGACGAGCCGGGACCACGTCGCGAATCCGGCATCGCCGCGCCCAATTCGCGGAGAACCGCCAGCAAAGAAGCCTTGAACCGCAACACACACTGCGCGAGCAATTGCCAGACGCTCGACCAGGGCGCGATCGACCGGATTGAAGTCGAACTCCAAGGCTTGCGGACATTCCACACCTGTATCGAGCCGCACGCGGATGAAACGCCGGTGAAGATCTCGACTGAGTGCCGCGTTATTGCTCGTGAGGAAGACGTTTAGCCGGATCTCGCCGTCAAACATCAGGCTAGAGCCCAGCACACGATCCCGGAGAGCGCCCCCGGTCAGGACCGCAGCCATTACCGCGCTGTCATATACGCCGACGACATTGTCGAGGAGCAGCCAGTCGAACCCGTCCAGCGCGTTAGCGATCATCTGCTTCTTCAGCTCAGTGTCATCGACTCCGCTGAACGGTGTTACGGGCGCCCGCCGACCAAGAACCAGAGCACCTACTGCGGCAGCACAGATAGTTTTTCCTGAGCCGGGGCACGGGGCGTCCATCAGGACCCCGGGCGCATCGGACAAGCCCGGCCGCGCCAGGGCGCCGATAATGGCAGCGAGCATGGCCCCTCGATCTTCCGGCGTCGCAAACTTGAAGGCGATCCAAGGGCGCCAGATTTGACGCAACGCAGCTACCAGCGCCCCCCGATCCGGCTGCAATGGGAAGGTGTCCATTAGGTCCGGGTCATAGGCGGCATAGGTGCAGGTCGCCGCATGATAACCAGGGCGGGTTACGACCTCGGAGGCGGTACAGAACGGTGCCGTGACCAACGATTTAAGCACTTTCATCATGCCTCCAGAGCGGTGAGCAGCATCGCTGCCGTCTGATCGTCGAGGTCGGCGGCAATGGCCGCCCCGTCGCGGGCGTGCTTGTAGAGGGCATAACGCAGACCAACAAGATATGACAGCGCAGCCGACCGCTTGATGGGCAACAATCGCCCCCCGTCCAGGCGTACCAGAACGCCTCCGCGAACAAACAAGTCTTGCTCCGCGGCCAGCTTCTCTCTGATTTCGTTGGCCGTCTCGGCGCGACGTCCGGCCTTCAAGAAGATACGTACAGGCTGACGACGCAGCCGGTAAATTGCAGAGCCATGCGCGAAGCTATGGATCACAGGAACGGCGCCGCGTAGATACAGCTTGGCGGTAGCTTTGCCTCCCCGATAGTCTGGCTCTAAGGGGTCTAGGCAGATGGCACCGTCGTACTTGTCGTTGGCATCAAGAATCTGCTCGACGGAGACTTCCCGCCCGCTTTCCAGGATGATGGTGTAGTCGCCGAGCAAAGTGCCGCCACCGGCAGAGCGAGCCGCTTGTGTTGCGCGTTCGTGGGCTTCAGTAACTGGCACGCCAGCCTTGACGAGACGCGTGGTGAGTGCCTCCCCACGTGCCAGCGCCCACGCGGCGCGCACAGCCGCGGCTTCGCTCTCGGCGGCGTCCCTGGCGGCCTGTTGCAGCCCTTCGACTCTGGCCTGTTCGCTTGCCGTCAGATCAGGCAGCGCGACGCGGGTATCGAGAAAACCGCCGTCCGACAGGACAACCGGCGGGCCTCGTCTCTGCACCAGCGGCGGCTTGCACACGGCCCCGCCACAGAAGTCGAGCCTTGCAGCCTCCCCCATCGCGTCGTCGAAAAGATGGCGCATTAGCTTTGCCCCCGATTTTGACAATACGATGCGCCCATGCGCCGCCAGCCAGAGGCGGGCGGCGAGCGTTTCACATGCCCGCGGCACGTCACCAGCGTCGGCTACGAGGATGTAGAAGCGCTGGCCCCGCCGACCTTGCAACTCGGTTTCACCGTTCCAGATATGCGACGAACCGGAAAGCCAATGGACGACGCCAGCAGCAGCGAGTCCGCCGATAGTGCTTTGCAGGAAGGACCACAGTTGCTCAGGGGATAGAACGACGTCACCGGGCTGCGGGTCGTAGTCAATCGTCATTATGCCGGGGGTGTTGCTCTGAAATGCGAAATTGCCCTTCGAGCGAGTAACAGCACCCGGGGTGGCCGCCAGCAACTTCGATGAAACCACATGCCCGGACAGCGGCAAACTGGCCAGCGGCAACGATGCCGATATAGCCTGATTGGTCGCCACCCTCGCCAGGAGCGCCGCAAGGTCCGCAGCGCTCGTGAAGTCGACGACCTCGTATTCGCCGATTGTCATATGGCCGGCAACTTCCTTGTGCAACGTGCCGTCTGACTTCAAGCTGAAGACCTTGCCGAGCGTGTCCGGTTGTTCAGCCGTGAAGACGGTCAGTTTTCCGATCTGCATGCCTGACGCCTCCCCATGAGTTTGCCGAGTTCATCGGCGACAGCGATCAACGTATCGATCATCACCGGGGCGAAAATCACCGTTTGGCGCGTGCCCCCGTCTGCAGCCATCACTGCGTGCTGTGCCAGCTCGGAGGACAAAATACACGCGCGTTCAAGTGCTTGGTCGTCGCCCGGTACCGCCGGGGCAAACAGGGCGTTGAGGGCAGCAAAGCACTCAGGGTTGACTGGCACGCCCTGAGCCCTGATGTGAGCAATGGCGATGTGGGCGGTCGGGTGCATGGTGTTGTCGGGCGCATTCATGCTGTGACTCCTTGATTTGCAGGAGTCACGCCAAGCAACCGGCGCAGGTCGCCCACGCGGACTCGGGTCGAACTGCCGACCTTGATAGGGGTGAGATCACCGGCTCTGAAGTGCCGGTAGATTGAAGTGCGGCTGCGGGTAGCGACTGTGCCAGCTGCGGCAATGCTTACCAGTGCGCTGTCAGGGAAATCATCGAATTCTCGAACCGCAGTCGATAGGGTGTGTCGTTTCATGTGAATGTCCTCAGCTTGGCGCCACGCTACAGAAAGCTATGCCGTGCTCTCCGGCGCCCCGCTATTTATCAGCATGAGACGAACTGTCCGGATGGCTATAACTTAGCCGCGCTAAGTTGACGGATTTTTTTGCGGGCTTTGGAGAGCATCGAACCGAACGAAGCTCTGGTGAGCCGAGCGCGATCTCCCTCATCGTTCTTGTGATACGTAATGCAGTCGTTGCGTTCGTCGGGCTCCAGTCGTCGGCCATCTAGCTCGCTGATCAGCTCCCCCCATAACTGACTTGGAGGCAAGAAGTCGCCAAGTTCGTCTAGGCGACATGCAAGCTTCTTGATGATTGAGTTGATGCTGAACGACTCTCCATCGAACTTGATGCTACCGCGAGGTTTCTTTGCATTGCCGCGGTTGGCTTGTCGCTGGCGACGGGCCACGAGGACTTCAGGCCGCGCAGCCTCCTGCATGCCGTAGGAGCGGCAGGCCCAATGCAGGGCGTCCAGCCATGCCATCATCAAGTCAAAGTCCGCGGTCTTGTACGCCGAAAATGCGGCGTCGCGTTTTTCCAGCAAGGCGGCCTGGACGCTGTCATCTAGGCGCACCGCGACCCCATCGCTGGTTTTTCCCCCGCCAGCGTCAACCTGCACGCACTGAAGCCCCTGGATGAAATCATCAATGCTTTCGATCGAGTAGGTGGGCAAAGCCACGAAAGCAAACAGGCCCTCATCTTCATCGTCGTAGCGCCAGAACCCCTTTACGTCTTTCGCCCTCTTGATCGGCATGCTGTATTCCCTCCGGTAGCTACTAAATTGGTTGCAGGCGTCACGGCGGCGAAAACTTCAGACGCGAGACACCCCTTGGTCCGAACGTGAAACAGGTGTGCAGCCAAGCCTAGGTCCGAGTAGGGCCATGTATCGCATGGTCATGCACAGCGCGTGATCGTCACTACATTTGACATGCCGCACGTGAGTATGTCGAGCCGCTCGCCCAGTACTCGCCAGCCCTCCCGCTGTTCAGCCTCCAGGGATTGCCGCTGATAGATGCGTTCAAGCGGATTCCTCTGCTGGTGGTTCAACATGCGTTCGATGACGTATGGAGGAGTCCCCAGCTCCCCCGCCAGAGTTGCTGCTGTCCTGCGGAGGTCGTGCGGTGTCCAGTCGCCCCCGCTCAACTTCAGCGAGGCCGCCGCTTGGGTGCGGTTTTGCATGGGAGAGCTTTCGCGCTGCCTGTCGCCTATCTGCTTGGCGAAGCTCTTGACGCAGACATGCTCACCCAACTTGCTCTTGCTCACGGCAGGAAACACCCAATGCGAACACCCCGCTGCAGGACCCAGCACCTCGAACCACTTGACCGCGAACGCGGACAAGTAAATCTTGTGTTCCTTACCGTTCTTGGCAACCTCTGCCGGAATTGTCCAGACCCTACCCCCCAGATCGATGGCAGACCACTTGGCTTGACTGATCTCCCCCACGCGGCAGCCCGTAGCCAACATCAACCAGATGGCCGCTTCAGTGCGTTTCTGCAACCGTGCTCCCGGAATCCTGGCGACAAGCTCCCTGATCTCCGTCTCGCTGAGAACGCGGTCACGTTCAACCTTCGAACCGCCAAAGTCCGCCTTACGAAGTCCAGCGCAAGGATTCACTTCGATGACTTGCCGAGCACGCGCGAACTCAAACATTTGCCGCATGTCGGCAAGCAGATAGTTTGCGATAACCGGAGAACCTCGGCGAACCACGCCATCCAATATGCTCGCCACCATGCCCCGGCTTACATCGTCGGCGGCAACCGCGCCGATTGCCGGGAGCACATCTTTGGCAAACGACCGCTGGATTTCCGCACCGCCGTCCTTGCGATGGCGCGCTAGGTAGTCAGCTTGCCAGCGATCAAGTAGAGAAGAGACTGACAGTCTAGCTGCTGCCTTAGCCTTCGCCGCCGTCGCAGATGCTTGAGCATCCGCTTTCTTGGCCGCATCGGCCGCTTCAACGGCTTTACGTTCCTCAATAGGGTCTATACCTGCCCGCCGTTTCACGAGCAGTTCGGCGGCCAGCGAGCGCGCTTTCGCCAACGAGAGGTCGGGATAGGTTCCTATCTCGAACCATCGCGACCCGGACCCCGTCAAGCTCTTGAAGCGGTAAAGCCAAGCCTTCTTGGTCCCTCCTCCGGGCCTGACACGCAAGTACAGACCTCCCCCGTCGGCGAGAAATACATCCTTGTGTTCAGACTTTGCAGTCTTGCACTGAACATCCTTGAGTATACCCATGGCTAGCTCCCCGGCTCGAATGGTGACACATATGGTGACACTTTCTGACGGGCTGGTGTGGTACGACTTGGCACCGTCTGACCAAAAGGATACCACAGCAACGCTTATAGTTCAGTGTGTTACATGGCTTTCCGTGACATATGAGTGTTTCAGATTGTGCCAAGCATCAGTATCGTACCTAACTACGAACCAAGGGGTAGGGCGTTCGAATCGCTCCGGGCGCGCCAAAGAATCAAGCAAAAGGGCCAATCTTCGGATTGGCCCTTTTGCTTTCTGGTGGCTGGGGGAACGATCAGGGGAACAGTGCGCTGCTGGTAGCTCTTGCAGCCCCCTCGAACAATTGCACGGCAAGGTGGACGTTCTGGACCCGCTTGCGCGTCAGGGCGATCTCGATGCCGCCGAGCCGGATGAGCTCGGTCAGTGATACCGGGATAAGAACGGAAAACCGGGTCAGCTGTTGGTCATCGTCAGATCAGCCAGGGCTACAGCCGTTGGTGAGCTACGCCCAGTTCTCCAGGATGAGCGGTGCAGCAATCCGCTCGTAATGGCGACTGTTGTTGGTGACTAACACGGCACCGGCGGACAACGAGTTTGCGGCGATCATCATATCCAGTTCGCCGATCGGTTGCCCCGTGCTGACGAGTTGGTGGCGGATTTCGGCGTACCAGTCCGCGGCATCACCGAGATGCAAACCATCGACGGCATGAGGGCCGCCAGTTTGGCGCCTCTATCGCGCGCGATTTTCCCTTGATCAGGGTGCTTGCCGTGTCGGTGTCCAGCATATGCAGCAGCGCTAGTGTAGTGCTGCATTCCTGATGCGACTCTTGGCGACTGCTGCAAGCAGGGCGAAAACCCGGTGGTGGCTGAAACTCGCAGGGTCCATGCCGGGGCGGCCCTCGTCACCACCCACGGCGCCCATGCCCCCACACCGTCATTGCGAGGAGGCGAAGCCGACGTGGCAACCCAGAGATTTTGCGCTTTGCGTCGTCGATGCGGCGGAAGATAGTAA
This sequence comes from Candidatus Accumulibacter sp. ACC007, assembly GCF_907163205.1. NCBI lineage: Bacteria > Pseudomonadati > Pseudomonadota > Betaproteobacteria > Candidatus Accumulibacter > Candidatus Accumulibacter sp. ACC007. Next base: position 320,729 of record NZ_CAJQUD010000008.1, read on the forward strand.
GAGGATGGAACTGGATTGCCGCGTCGGCTGCGCCTCCTCGCAATGACGAGCGGGCTGGCGTGTTGCCGCCCTCCCGACGAGGCTTTCAGCAAGCCCGACAGCCGCGCGTGACATAGACCTCGTCCCCTTCAAAGCGGAAGTCCGAGGGGAGACGCACCGCCTGGCTGGCGCCGTTCTTGAACAGCTTGGCAATACGCGTCTCTATCATCACGGCTCTCCCTGGTGCGGCAAAAAGTATAGATAACCTGCCGAAGCAGGCCAACTCTTTGGGGCGGCCCTCTTCACTGTCTCTTCCGCCGTCTGTGGCCGGGCGTTAGCTTACGATTTCGGCTCCCTTTTCTGCAGTGCGATCGGTTTCGGCGATTTGGTGCAGTCGACTAACGAAAACGACACAACCGGCTTAGCGTGCTTTATTTTCCGTTTTCTGAGGCGACCCCGAGTAGAAGGCACAAATTGGCTTCATCAAGTAACCTCCTCGCCACCACCGTCGCCACCAAGTCGAAGCGAAGACAAGCCGCGAACTTCAATTCACTGCGCTCCGCAAGTCTCACGCCAAACGCGGCTATGGCGGAATGGTCGGCCGGCTGCTGAATCAAGCTAGGCACCGGGACGTCAGCGTCTGTTTCCACCCACAGATCGTCTACCCGCGTGCTTCCACTGTCACCTAGCCTCAGCACCAATGCACTATTGACCGCACCGCCGGCAAATGTCCACCACCGATGCCGGCCAGACGGCAGGTGCTCAAGCAGGAGCGATCCCTGGCGCTCGGGCGCGGTGATCAGATCGCAGACTTCATCGAGTTGCTGAATGCCCCGCTTCGACAGGCCCAACTCCGCATCGCCTTCCTTCAACAACACCCGGCGCATGGCCTGACAGACCTCGAAACCCAACCAGCGAGACGTTCCGAGCCAGCGCGACTTGCCCTTCTCGTCCGTCGGCTCCACCCACACGGTACGCTTGGACCACTCAACTGAAATCACTTTCCAGCTTCGGCCGCCAAGCAGCAGGACAGTCGGGCCATCCTTTTGCTGCTGAACCGCCATCGGATCAACATTACCCAGTTCGGTGGAGCCGTGCCGCGCCGCCAGTGCCATCGGGCTCGCAAACGCCGACAGCAGGTCAAGGAAATGAGCACGCCCGAACAGCTTCTCGCCTTCAGGTCCCATTGACGCAAGGCCGCTACTGACGAACAGGATGCCCTTGGCCTCCATGAAATCGAACACCGTCGCCACCGTCTCCGGATCGAGATCGGGGAACTGTGTTCGAGCCACGCCCACGACCTCGTGCCTCGGTAGACCAGGGCGCTCCAGTACGAGCGCCATCATCTGCTGCGCCACCATGTGCCACGGCAGCGGAGGTGGCGTGATGTGCTCGACATACTTCTCGCGCCACAGCGTGGTGATCGCACAAGCCAGCAGGAAAGCCTCGTCGGTTGTCGTCAGGAACAGGTAGTTGCGGCGGCTGCCGGTGCGCCGGCCGGTGCGCCCCATGCGCTGCAGGAACGAAGACACCGTGCTCGGCGAGTCGATCTGGATCACGTAATCCAGGTCACCGACATCGATGCCCAACTCCAGCGTGCTGGTGGCAACGATCACGCAGTCCTGCTCTTCGGCGAACGCGGTCTCGGCAAGCCTTCGCTCGGACGCACTCAAGGACGAATGCGACACGAAGGTACGGGTGTTCAAGCTGCGCAGCGCGACCCCCAGCTCTTCCACCTTGGAGCGGCTATCGCAGAAAACCAGACGTTTCGAGCCACGGTGCAGCCGTGAGATAACCGTCGCGGCATTGGTCATCGAACCCACATGATCGATGGTGACATCGGCGTCCGTGCTGACCGATGACGAGCCGACGATTTGTCGCTCACCCGACCCGGCAAACCAATCCAGCAGTTCATCCGGATTGCCCACCGTCGCCGACAAGCCAAGCCTCTGAATCGGCTGCCTGGCGTAAGCCTCAATGCGCTTTATCACGGCGCGCAGGTGCCACCCACGGTCGTCACCGGCGAATGCATGCAGTTCATCAGCGATGACGACGCGGACGCTGCCGAACCACGACGCTCGATCGACCTTTGTCGAAATGAGCATCCCTTCGAGAGATTCAGGCGTCGTCAGAAGGATGTCCGGTGCCGAGCGCCGGGCCCGCGCCTTGGCACCTTGCCCGACATCACCGTGCCACACCTGCACGGTCCTGCCGACGAAGCCGGCATAACGCGACAGCCTCGACTCAAGGTTGTTAAGCAGCGCCTTGATCGGGCACACGTAGAGAACGCTCGGCCCCGGCCACTCCTCCGTGGCCATGCGCGACAGCACCGGGATGAATGCCGCCTCTGTCTTGCCACCGGCCGTCGGCGCCAGGATCAGGCAATGTTTGCCGTCAAGGATCGGGACTACCGCATCAGCCTGTGTCGAGCGCAGACCAGTCCAGCCCATCGAATTGACGATGTGATACTGCAACGCCCCGTGCAGGCGCTCGAAGGCCTCCAGACTCACGAACAGCCGCCCAGAGGGTCTGACCGCTTACAGCTCGATGTCATCGACCGAGCTCACGCCCACGGACGCACGTTCCTGCGCGGTCATCTCGCTCTCCGAAATCGTCAGCGCATAGTGCTGGCGAGGGTCGAAGTCCGCGAACTGATCGACACGATCCATCACGTCGGAGACCAGCTTCTTCAAGAACAACCGGGGTGACACGCCCACCTTGCCGCCCAGGTTGCCAGTGACCGCCCTGGCCAGGGATTCGACGTAGGAATCGTCAACCAAAGCGCGAACCCGATCGCCGGCAACAGCGCCATCGGCATAGATGTCCCGCAGCTTGCGCCCTACTTCGAGCAGCGCATCGTGTCCGAAGGCAGGCAGACGTACCTGCACCGCCCGCGGATTGTCGAATCGGGAGTCGGTGGCGAAATCAACGTGCAATCGTTGCGCCAACGGTGCAAGACGTTGAACGCCCTGTGCACCTTCGTAAAAAGCCTGGGTGCCGGTGATCAAGAGATAAAGCCCCGGAAAGTGGCCAGCGTCGATTTCGTCGATCCACTGGCGCAGCGCGTTCAGGCCCCGCTCGCGGGTATCAGCGCGCATCCGTTGCAGGGTCTCGACTTCATCCAGGACCAGTAGCAGACCGCCATAGCCCGAGTCGCGCAGCATGGTCAGCAGCCCGGAGAGAAAGTTGGTCGCGCCGAAGTGGTCGATGTTGCCCTTCACGCCAGCCGAGCGCCGAATCGATGCCGCAACATTGGGTTGGCCGCTGAGCCAGGCCATCAGCCCATCGGCCGTGGCCTTATCGCCGGCCTGCAGTGCGCGGCGGTAGGCCCGAAGCGTGGCGGAAAAGGCCGGCGCTACCTTGGTCACGCCGGCCAACCTCGCCTCCATCAGAGCTTCGGTCTTGGCGAGCAAGCTCACTTCATCCGTCGGGTCCAGGCGGGTGTCCTCCAGAACGTCGCGCTCCAGCGCGTAGAACCAGCCATCGACGATGCCGCGGAAGGCGCCCTCGCCGCTATCCGCTGTGGCAATGCGCTCGACCAATCGGCGATACACCGTTTCCAGGCGATGCAGCGGTGTCTCGGTTTCCGAGATTTGCACCTCGCTGGTTGCCAGTCCGCGCGCCCGGGCTCGTTCTTGCAGCCAACGGCCAAAGAACGTCTTTCCCGAGCCGTATTCACCACGAATAGCCTTGAAGGCGCCGCGCCCGGTCGCCACGGCGTCCAACTCGTAATCAAGCGTGCCTTGAAGGCGGTCGTAGCCCACGGCCAGCGCTTCCAGGCCAGCTTTGGGGACCGTGCCTCGCCTCAAGGCGTCGATGACCTCGGCTCTGCGCTGCGGACTGATCACTTGTAAACCCTCCTTGCGTATGCCACCCGGAACCGACTCGCCGAAACGGCAGAAAGCCGCTGCCAATAGCGATGCAAACTCGAGCGGGGGCTCTGACGACCACGGCTGAACTGCTGTCACCTTGGCTTGTGAACGACCGCTGCCGACCCCAAGCCGTCGGTCAGCTTTCTCCAAACCGGCCAGTCAGCCAGGTCCAGATTCTGCGAACTGGACTGCTCCGAAGCGGCCCTTGGCGACCTCAACCTACCGGCCAGTTGCGGTCACTCACCGATGAATTAGGGCGCTATCATGAGCGTCAGCAGCAACCCCATAACCAGACATCCAAGCATGCACACCGGCTTCGTCGAGCATGTCATTCCAGTCAATCACTCAAGACCCCATTTGTTGGCGGGGACGACTCCATCGTTCACGCGGCCACTGACGTCGCCTGTGCGCCAACAGCATTTTGTGCTTGCGTCGTTCCGGATATGAAAACAAGATACCCCTTCGGGCGGCCTGGCCCTGGGCTGCCAAGCCGAGAACAAGAACATGCCCGCTCAAATCTTCATCAGCTACCGCCGCAGCGACGCCGGCGGCCACGCTGGCCGGCTACGCGACCGACTGGCGCATTGGTTCGATGCCGAATCGCTGTTCTACGACCAAGGCAACATCGACAGCGGTGAACATTTCCCCAAGGTCTTGGATGAAGGGCTGACCGGCGCGACGGTACTGCTCGTGGTCATCGGGCCGGAGTGGGAAAACATCTTGGCGGAGCGCGCCAAGTTACCCGCCTTAGACTGGGTGCGGCGCGAAGTCGAAACCGGGTTGGCCCGAGCCGCGGCCGGCGAACAGGCGCTGATCCCGCTGCTACTCGGCCGCGAAACGCTGCCAAACTTCACCTCGCTGCCGGAATCGCTGCAAGCGCTGGCTGAGATCGAGGTACATCGATTCATCGGCAAGGATGCGGACTGGCAGCTCCAGTTCATGCGCCTACTTGACAAGCTGAAGACGCTTCCCGGCATGCCGTCGCCGCGCTTCCGATCGCCGGCCGGGATGGAGCAGCCGTTCCGCCTGATCGATCACGTGCTCAGCCCGCACTTTCAGGACCCCCACGGTCAGCTCGGCCAGCTTCGTGAAACGCTGGCCGGTGGGCAGCGGGTGGCACTGGTCGCCCGCGCCGCGATCTATGGCATGGGCGGGCTGGGCAAGACGCAGCTGGCCTTGAAATACAGCCATGATTTTCGTGACCGCTATGCCGGCGTGTGGTGGTTTCGTGCCGAGCACACGGAGCTGCTGGAGACCGACGCTGCGGCCTGCTGCGAAGAAGTCGCTGCGCCCCAGCGCGAGGGCGAAGCCCCCAGCGCCGCACTGAAGCGGTGGCTCGCAGGCCAGCCGGCCGCCTGGCTGCTGGTCTATGACAACGCCGAGGAGCCGAGCGTGTTGCGCCCCCTGCTTCCCGATGGCGATCGCCATCACGTGCTGCTCACTTCGCGCAATCCAGCGTGGGGTGGCTTGGCCGAGCCGCTGCGCCTGGAGACATGGAGCGAGGAAGAGGGCGCCGACTTTCTCCACGGGAGGCTGACCGGTCGGCGCCGCGATGACTTGCGGACGCTCAGCGCTGACCTGGGCGGGTTGCCGCTGGCACTCGAACAGGCCGCCAGCTATCTCGAGGAAACCGGCATGGCAATCGCCGAATACCGCCAGCTGCTGGCCGGCGTCGATACCGGCGCCCTGGTGCTAGACACCGGCCACGCCAGCACCGGCTACGAGCGTAGCGTGGCGGCGACGCTGTGTCTGGCCTTCACCCGACTCGCACCGGCTGCGCAAGAACTGCTTCGCCTGGCCTCCTTCGCCGCGCCAGAGCCCTTGCCCGAACGCTTTCTGCTTGAAGCGGCCGACAGACTGCCGGATGCACTCGCCGCAGTGGCCGCGAACCCTCTGACCTGGCAGGCCACCGTTGCCGAGTTGCGCCGTTACGGGCTGGCCGAGCGGATCGATATCCAGGCGCTCGACGCCAGCAATGGCAAGCGCGAGCATGCGCTGACGCTGCACCGGCTGACGCAGCAGGTAGTGCGGGCGATGCTGGCCGATGCCCCGCGGGACGCCGAAGCGCTGCTGGCAGCGCTCCACGCCGCACTGCCCGAGAAAGTTGAACTTCCTGTCGCCTGGCCGTGCTGTGCCGCGTTGTGGCCACACGGTGTAAATCTTGCGCGCTTCCCCGAGCGCATTCCGCTGGACCCGGTCCGGCTGAGATACCTGTGGGATCGGATTGCGATCTACCTGCAACGCGGTCCCGCCCTGTATTTGCAGGCCAAGCACCTGTTCGAACGGGCGCTTGCGTTGAGCCGCAACGCCTTTGGCGAGGAGCACCAGAACACACTCACCTCGATGAGCAATCTGGCCCTCACGCTGTGGGCGCAGGGCGATCTGTGCGGCGCGCGCGCGCTCCAGGAGCAGGAGCTATCGGTGTGTCGGCGGGTGCTGGGCGAGGAGCACCCGGATACTCTCACCTCGATGAGCAATCTGGCCCTCACGCTGCGGGCGCAGGGCGATCTGGTGGAGGCGCGGGCGCTCAACAAACAAGCGCTGGCGGTGCGTCGGCGGGTGCTGGGCGAGGAGCACCCGGATACCCTCGTCTCGATGAACAATCTGGCCGTCACGGTGCGGGAGCACGGCGATCTGTCCGGGGCGCGGGCGCTCAACGAACAAGCGCTGGTGGTGCGTCGGCGGGTGCTGGGCGAGGAGCACCCGGACACCCTCGCCTCGATGAACAATCTGGCCGGCACGGTGCTGGAGCAGGGCGATCTGTCCGGGGCGCGGGTGCTCAACGAACAAGCGCTGGCGGTGCGTCAGCGGGTGCTGGGCGAAGAGCACCCGGATACGGCGATCTCCGCGTGGAATCTGTTTGGCACGCTACACCAGGCCGGGGACACCGGGGCCGCAAGTGCAGTGCTCCGTGAGCATCTGCAGTGGCTTGTCGACCGTGATCCGGCAGAGCTTGGCGGGGATCTGCGAGCGATTCGAGGTTTTGTCAGGGAGCTTGCCGGTTTCGATGACGGGGAATCGTCGTCGTAGTCGCACGACCGAGGCGGTTCGCATTTACGTGCGCTTTCGCGCTTCGTGCTCACTGCCGCTCGACACCTTCACAACATCCCCTTGGCGGGCGCGGGCGAACGCCGTTGGGACTTGTCTCGAGGGGTCTGAGAGTCTGGTTGAACGTTGGTGCACTTGGCTGTTTCGTGTAGCCCTATTGACGGATAAGCCGGATAAGCCGAATGCGCTAAGGAGTTTGCGAGCGGCGGTTCCATCTCGGATAGCCGACCTACAGTGCATCGAGGGTCGAACGGCCCTTTTGGGTCGTGATGCGACCGACCTCTCGTCGACTTCGTCGCCGGAAAGCGGTCAGTCAAGCTTCACTTCCCGGAAGCGGCCATTCATCATCGAGTGCTGACGACCCCAAGCCGTCGGTCAGCTTTCTCCAAACCGGCCAGTCAGCCAGGTCCAGATTCTGCGAACTGGACTGCTCCGAAGCGGCCCTTGGCGACCTCAACCTACCGGCCAAGAAGAGACGGTGGAGAAGTCTGCCGAAAGCAGCCATTGCAGCCGCCTGGATGCATGCTATCGACCTAGTTTGCGAGGCGCCGTTTCAGCGCTGAGAAGCGACTGATGGTAGGGGGCGTAGCACTTGGGAGCCGCTGATCAATTGATCGCCCACGCATCACACACCGCGTGGCAGAAACAATAAAGGGCGCCAGACTCACCGGCAGGGCTGGTGTTTGCCACCAGCCCTGCCTTGTGCGTCAGCGCCAATGCGCCCCGCTGTGGTCTCAGGCCGACTGGCGACGCTTGGCGGCGACGCCGCCAACAGCGGCAAGGCCAATAAGCATCAGCAGCCAGGTGCCGGGTTCAGGCACGGCGAACCCCGACACGTCGGTCAGCACCACGCGGCCCTCCAAGCTCTGCAGCGCTCGGGTATTGCCTTCAGGCTCATGGAACAGCGTGCGGAAGGCATCAATCTGGTCATGCGACATCGTCGCCGGGCTGGCCAGCACGTTCCAACTCACGCCCTCGGTGTAGGGCGAGGTGGTCAGTGAGCCGGCATAGCGGTAGCTAGACAAGTCGGACGGCAGCAGCGCGCCGAGGTCGAAGGTGGGCAGATCCAAGTGCGGTGAGGCCTCTGTCGGCGGCAATGCAGAGAAGATCGGATCGAGCGCGGCGTTAAAGGCGCCCGCTTCAATGAACCGACCCACCACCAACAACTTGCCGCTGCCGTCGGTGGCTTGGTGCACGAAGTGCATCTCCATTTCCGAGCGAACACCGTTGACGGCGTGCTCGGCCTCTGTGTGGAAGTGGAATTGCAGCAGGTTGTAGTTGACGCCCGACAGCAACAGCGAATGGGTACCGGCACCGACGTTGGCGCGGATCGTCTTTTCTTCACCCGGGGAGCCGGTGTTCTCGACAATCAGCGCGACCGAATTGCCGTAGTCGAACTGCAGCGGCGGCAACACACTGTACACCGCGTTGGTTGAGGTGATATCGATCGGGCTTTGCTCGGGCAAGGCCAGCGCAGCGGATGCCACGAGTGAGGCCGTGACGGCAAGCACGGCGTGACGTGCGCGGATGCCGACGAAGTGGCGGCTGAAGGTGGTGCTAAGACCCATGGGGGAGACCCTCCTGTGAAGAGAATTTGGGTGTTTTTCTGGCAGCTACCGGGAAGTTCTGTCAATGAGCGGCGTCAAGTAAGTCAGAAGAAATGGCGCCGGCAGAAAAAAAGCACGAAACGTGCCAAAAGTCACACTCTGGCCGGCCTGGTTCGCGTTCAGATAATTTCAATGCTTATAATCAGCGCTTTGCATGCGATGTATCGATCGATCGAAGGTGCCCCCCTGACCGCCGCCTATGAAGCAGTGAAAGGCGATGTGTAAAGTTTTCCGACACATAGAGACCCGGAGCGATTCAGTTTCCTTGTTGGGACGCTTGGGCCTCGCTGGCCATAGAGGGTGCCGCATTGCAGTCCCAAGCCGACGGTTGCGAAGAGGCACCTTCTGATTCAAGGGGGCTTGCTGGCGAGCATGGATTCGCAGCAGTAGCCTTTGATTGGCGGTGTTGTGGAATCGGGCAAACAAAGGGCAATGGAGCGTAGCGGACCTGCCGTCCGGTGGGCTTTGTCGTTGAACGACTGCTTCCAGCCGCGACGAAGGTCGGCTTTGGGTCGTGATGCGACCGACCTCTCGTCGACTTCGTCGCCGGAAAGCGGTCAGTGAAGCTTCGCTTCCCGGAAGCGGCCATTCATTATCGAGTGCTGACGACCCATAGCCGACCACCGGCGCTAAGGAAAGCAGACGTTCAACGCCAGCCTTCAGCGTAGCAGGCGCGGTAGCGACTGCGTCCGCTGCAAGGCATTGTTGGACGAAGCCGCTACGCGGAGGAAAGCGCGGTGCTGTCGTCGTGCTGAAGTCAAGATGTGACCTCGCCCCTCATCCGAGGGATGTTCATGACGAATGCGAGGTTACCGCAAGATGAAAGACATGTCCGCTGTCGCAACGACGAATTTTGACACGAACTACGAGCTGCACCAGAAGCACCTGAAGCTCAAGGGCTTGCAGCCGAAGACGATCGACGCGTATTCGCGCGCTATCCGCCGGGTGGGAGACTACTTCGCTCATCAGATCGACGATCTGAGCGAGGCCGACCTGTTGGACTACTTCGCCGACCTGCGTGAGACGCACTCCTGGAGTTCGCTCAAGCTCGATCTGTACGGGCTCAAGTTCTACTACGAGCACGTGCTGAAGAAACCCTGGGTGGCGCCCGGCCTGATCAAGCCGCCGCGCTCACAGCGCCTGCCGGACATCGTCACGGTCGAGGAGACCGAGCGCATTTTCCTGGCCACGCAGGTGCTCAGTTACCGCGTTTTCTTCTTTACCCTCTACAGTCTCGGCCTGCGCCTGGGCGAAGGGTTACGGCTGACGGTCGCCGACATCGATGCGGCGCGCGAGCGCGTGCATATCCGCGACGCTAAGGGCAACAAGGATCGCCTGGTGCCGCTGCCGACGGCCACCTACCAACTCCTGCGCCGTTTCTGGCAGCGCCACCGTCATCCCGTCCTGCTGTTTCCCAATCGCCACGGCGGCTTGGCGCGCGTGCGCACGGCCAGGACGCCGCTCGACCGCAGCGGCGTCCAGAAAGCACTGAAGGCGGTGGTCGAATCCTGCGGTCTAAAAAAAACATTTCGCCACACAGCTTGCGTCACGCCTATGCCACGCACCTCGTCGAGGCGGGCGTCGAGCTCACCGAGGTTCAGAGAATTCTCGGCCATCACTCGATTCTCACGACGGTTCGCTACACCCATCTGACGGATCAGACCAAGCATCACGCGATCGAGCGCATCAACGCGCTGATGGACCGCTATTCGCTGGCCAAGGGGACGCCGCGATGATCCGCCTCGGCTCTGTCATCGCCCAATTCGAAGCGGACTTCATGACGCAATTTCGCCACCGGCTGAGCTTCGAGCAGCTTCGGGCGCTCTCGGCGATGCGCGATTGCCGCAGCCCGGCCAGCCCGATGATGCAGCTCCAGTGCGAAGGCTGCGATCAGCAAAAACTCGTTCCGCATTCCTGCGGCCATCGCCTTTGCCCCCACTGCCAGCACCACGAGAGCCAGCAATGGCTGGAACGTCAGATGCTGCGCCTCGTCCCGGCCGACTACTTTCTGCTGACCTTCACGCTGCCGGCCGAATTGCGCGGGCTCGCTGCGGCGCACGCCGAGGTCGTCTTCGATTGCTTGATGCGCCGTGCCTGGGAAACGGTGCACCGCTTCAGTCGGAACGACCGGCAGTTGCAGGGGACGCCGGGGGCGATCGCGGTCCTGCACACGCACTCGCGTCGGCTCGACTTCCACCCGCATGTCCATCTCGTCGTCCCCGCGGCGGCGATCGATGCGGCGAAGCAGCGCTGGCGACGCAAGCGGCGCGGCAAGAACGGCACCTACCTGTTCAACGAGAAGGCGATGGCCAAGGTCTTCCGGGCAAAGATGCTGGCGGCGATCGAGGCGGCCGGCATTCGCCTGCCGGCGTGCTATCCGCGGGAATGGGTGGCGCACTGCAAATCGGTGGGTAGCGGCGAGAAGGCTCTGATCTACCTCGGTCGCTATCTCTACCGCGGCGTCATCCGTGAACAGGATCTCCTCGCCTGCGACAATGGCCGGGTGAGCTTCCGCTATCGCAACGCGAAGACCGGCAAGGTGGAAAAACGCGCGCTCGCCGGTGTCGATTTCCTCTGGCTGATCCTCCAGCACGTGCTGCCCAGGGGCTTTCGCCGCGCGCGCAATTTCGGCTTCCTGCACGCCAATTGCAAACGCCTGATCGGCTTGCTTCAGCGCTTGCTGAAGTTCGATCCCAGCCGCTTCACGCCACCGCGCAAGGAGCGGCCAGCGATGCTTTGCTCGTGCTGTGGCGCCGTGATGGCGATCGTCAGGACCCGGATTCGATCGACGTCGCCCGGCGGCGTCGTTGTTCCACCGGCCGTCGGGGTCGCCAGCTGATCATGTAAGCCGCCTTCACAGCGCTGTCCGGCCGCGTTCGGGACTTCAGTTTCCCCAAGCTGCGTGACGCGCTCGCTCGGAATTCGGTGGCGGGAACGCTAAAACGGCCGGATGCACACGATCTTCGCTGATGGTGCAGCAGCGCACCGGGACTTCTCGCTCCCGGTCCTCCGGAGTTCATGCTTCCGGGGTAACTCCAAAAAAGATATTTGCAGAGCGCGCGCCCAGCGCTCCGGCCCGGGCTCGTCCAACAAACGGATCAGATCGTGGCTTCGCACGATCTATCCTTATTCGTTAGCGCTTCTTACTTGTTCGTCTACTCAGTCTGCGATCTTTGAAATGAGCTTCTGGTTCACAACAAGGTTGCGCACGCCATGAGCATGGTCTTCCTTGAACACATTGCCTTTGCACCACTTCCCTACCGACTGGATGTTTACTTTGGCAACCTTGGGTCGGACGCTCCAGGTAACCTGGAACGGTGAGCCTTGTTCATTATAGCTAGGCCCCGTGGTAGACCCTGAATACTGAATAGGCTTGCCAGTATTGCTGGGGATACCCAAGGCTTGTTGAAATCCATTCTTCTCTCCATGTTTGGTCAATTCCCCAAAGTCCAAAGCGTTGGCATCATTCACCAGAACATAGACTTGAGTTTCTACGCGCAGCTGTGGATTTTTGATTGATTCATTTAAGCACGCTCCCAATGTAGGTCCAGGTTTGATTTGAGCTGATGAATGTACATAGTGAACTTCGATCGTATCACCTGAGTGGAGACGGCCGTGCTCGCTGGGGCAGACCTCATGATCAGCTGGCGACAACTCTGTCTCGGTTAACTTACCAGAATATTTAAATCCTGATTGATAACCGTGCCCATCGCCATTGCCAGCGTACTTAGTGAACTCGCCACCTTTGTGCTCGGCATTCTTGTGGAAATGGATATTGCACAAGTTCATTTCTGTGTGGGCAGGGGCAGTACCGAAGGAAATAGTATTACTACCAGACTCTGAGTCGATGTCTCGGGGAGCTTGCGGCCCGAAACCCTTACCTTCGGTGTTCTTTGCCAAATTCGCACGTTGATGTGAGATGACTTCATCAGAAACGGGGCCATGGCTGCCAGAACGAGTCTCTTTAGCGAGAACAATGAACGGCAAGGCTGCCGCAGTTGCTAGAATAAAAAGCATTTTTGCTTTCATGTTTTCCCTCCTATCAGTGGTTGGTTGAAATTGACATAATTATTGGTGCTGCGTGCTCGTTACATTGCGCTAACGAATAGACCACGTTGGGAGTCAGGTCTGTCCCCGTGCTGTGGGCAAAAGTCAAGAGCTGACCCCGTCCAATGAACCGTCCACCACGGCTACTCAAGGTACTCCCCTCCACCACTCGGCAGCACAAGTGGGAGAGAGAACTTGATTCGGGTTACGGCTGCATGCTCACCACCATCATCGTTCTTCTTGCCGAGCGAGATACTGCCAAGAAAAACTCCGATGCCCTCGCTGGTACCAGATTTCCGAATTGATGCAAGGTCAACATCAAACTCAACAAAGTGAGGCTTTCCGCTGTTGAAGTAGTTGTACTGCCCAGCGTCTCTAAATTGCACCCTACTGGGATTGATCTCAGCACCCTTCTCTTTGATTAGAGCTTGAGCCTCGGTGACACCATCGACGATGTTTCGGATAGATTCTTCTTTGAAGTCTTTGAGTTCCATAACTGTCTGCTAGTAAGTTGTGGCATCGAGAAATATGACTTTGTTTTGTGACGGCGGCTTTGCTGCATGGCATCGGAATATTCGGCCGAAATTGACGTCGCTCGGGAGAGTTGGACGCCTTAGCGTAGCAGGCTCTGCGCGCAGTGGGTACTGATTCTAGAGGATAAAAAAATCGCGAGAAATGGCGATTTCCAGAGCGCGTCGATAGCATACACGCAGGCCGCTTCAATGGCCGCTCTCGGCAGATTTTTCCCCCGTCTGCTCCTGGCCGGGTCGAGACAGTGCAAGCATCAAGTTGCTTGCCGAATTCCGGACATTCAGCCGCGTCAGGGAACGCCTTGGCTATTTAAGTTGGATGACCACCTCGACCGGCAGGTTGTGGCCGTGTCGAGACAGTGCAGGCATCAAGTTGCTTGCCGAATTCCGGACATTCAGCCGCGTCACGGAACGCCTTGGCTATTCAAATTGGATGACCACCTCGACCGGCAGGTTGTGGCCGTTATGGATAGATGTTCATAACGGCCATTATGCATAGTTCCCAGTTATGAACAGTTGGCCCACCGCAATGGCTGAATCGGCCTGTCCTTGCTCCTAATCTGAAGCGTTGACGAGCCTTGGGCTGGACATAAGTCCGGCGCAGGAGCAGCACGGTAACTCCTCTTCCGGATAGGAGATTACCATGCCCAAGATCCCCTCCTTGCATCTGACGCTGCGAGGCTGGTTGCTCAATGGTCCGCTGGCCGCGTATGTGCCGGCCTACCGCGAACGACTGGAGCGCGGCCGCTACGCATCCAGCACAAGCCAGCGATGTCTGAACGCCGTCTCACACTTCGCTCACTGGATGTCGCTGTGCCGATTGCCGGTGGCCAAGCTCGACGAGAGCCGCATCGATCAATTTCTCCAGGAGCACCTGCCACACTGTGGTTGCAGAGCGCCGGTGATGCGGCATCCGCGCGAGGCACATGCTGCCTTGATGCCCCTGCTGGCCATCCTTCGCCAGCGCGGCGTGATCGCTGACTTGCCGACGGCGTCGGGTCCGATCGCCGAAGAACTGAGTCACTACGACGCTTACATGCTCGATACCCGCGGGCTGGCGAGCGGCACCCGTTCCGTCCGACTGCGGATCATCGAGCGGCTACTGGTGCACAAATTCGCAGGCCGCCCTCTGGATCTGCGCAAGCTGCGGCCGGAGGACATCCGCCGCTTCGTCGGCGAGCAGTTGGAGCTGCGCAACACGATCAGCAACGCGGTGACCATCAACGCCGCCGTGCGTGACTATCTGCGCTGGCGCTCCACTTGCGGCGATCCGGTGCAAACGCTGCTGGGCGTCATCGCCTCGCCCGCCAACTGGGCTCATGCGTCGCTGCCGCAAGCGCTGCAGCCCGATGAGGTCGGCCGTGTCCTGAGCTCATTCAGCCAGACGCTGCGCTCGCCCAAGCGCGGCTATGCGGTCGTCCGCTTGGCGCTTGATCTGGGCCTTCGTTGTATCGAGATCAACCGGCTGCAGTTGGACGACATCGACTGGCCGCACGGCACGCTCACGCTGAGGCGGACGAAGTCTCGCCGCCAGGATGTCCTGCCGCTGCCGGTACTCACGGGCAAGGCGCTGGAGGCCTACCTGCGGCATGAGCGACCGGCTACCAGCAACCGATCCCTGTTCGTACGCTGCATAGCACCGCACGATGCGCCGGTGAGCGTTCATGCCATCCGGCGGGTGATCCGCGACGCCTTCAGCCGTGCCGGTATCCCGCATGGCCGGGCACACGCGCTGCGCCACACCTTGGCCTGTCGGCTGGTCAACAGCGGCGGCTCGATCAAGGAAGTCGCCGACGTGCTGCGCCACCGCTCGCTGAACACCTCTCTCATCTACGCGAAGACCGATCGCGTTGCCTTGGCTGAAGTGGCGTTGCCCTGGCCCGGGAGCGCAGCATGAGCGCGCGCATATCCCTTCCCGAGCGGATCGCGGAGTACCTGGCCGAGCGGCGTCGCCTCGGGTTCGAACTTCATTACATGGGTCAAGCGCTCGGCCGGTTCGCGCGCTATGCCGAGGCAGCCGGTCACCGCGGGCCGCTCACCGTCGAGTTAATGGCTTCCTGGGCGCGTCAGGCCAAGGGTGGCCAAGGTGATCGGGGTACGGCGACTCGCGCTTTACGTCTGCTCAGGCCGTTTACGCGCTGGCTGCAGCAGTTCGAGCCGGCCACCGAGGTGCCCGATGAGGCGACCTTCGGGCCGGTCCCGGGCCGGCTGACCCCACACATCTTCCGCGACGAGGAGGTCGAGGCGTTGCTCGAAGCGGCCGGGCAGGTCGGGCCGCCACTGCGTAGTGCCGTCATGCGGACGTTGTTCGGGCTGATCGCCTGTACAGGTCTGCGCATCTCCGAAGCCCTGGCACTGGTCAACGCGGATGTCGACCTCAAGGTCGGCTTGCTGACCGTCCGCTGCAGCAAGTTCGGCAAGTCGCGGCTGGTGCCGCTGCACCCCAGTGCAGTGGCCGCCCTGTGCGCTTACCGCGGTGAGCGGACGAAGTATGTGCCTGCCGATCCTGAAGGGCGGTTCTTCATCGCCACCCGCGGCCGCCGTCTCGGCCGGGCGCTCAGTGATCGGCAGGCACACCGCATCTTCGATCAGCTGCGCCGGAAACTGGGCTGGGTCTCCCGCGGCGGCCACGGTGCGGCGCGCATCCACGATCTGCGCCACAGCTTTGCGGTGCGCCGCCTGTTGCGCTGGCATGAGCAGGGCGAGAACGTGCACGAGCACATGCTGGCGTTGTCGACCTACATGGGCCACGCCAAGGTCTCCAACACGTACTGGTACCTCACGGGCACGCCCGAACTCCTGCAAGTGGTGAGCAGGCGCTTCGAGCACTTCGTCGATCCGTACGAAGCCGAGGAGGACGACGATGGTTAAGCCCGATTCAGTCCAGGCGCCCAGCTTCGCGGCCCTGGTACAGGCGTTCTTCGCCGAGCACTTGCAGCAGCAGCGGGCGATGAGCCCACGCACAGTTGCCGCGTATCGCGATGCCTTCTTGCTGTTTCTGAACTTCGCCCAGGTGCGGCTGCGCAAGCAGCCTACCGAGATCCGGCTCGAGGAGATCACGCCGGGGCTGATCTTGGCCTTCCTCGACCACCTCGAGTGCGAGCGCGGCAATGCGGTGAGGAGCCGCAATGCCCGGCTGGCGGCGCTGCGCGCGTTCCTGAAGTTCGCCGGTCGGCGCGACATGAGCGCCTTGCATGCCGTCGAGATGGCGCTAGCCGTGCCGATGAAGCGTTTCGAGCGGCCGATGTTGGGCTTCCTGACGCGCGAGGAGATGCTGGCGATCATCGGCAAGCCGGACGAGTCCTGGACAAGCCAGCGCGACCACCTACTCATCAGGATGCTCTACAACACCGGCGCCCGGGTCTCCGAGATCATCGGCGTGACGCTGGCCGACGTGGTGCTTGACGGTGCAGCGTGCGTGCAACTGCATGGCAAAGGGCGCAAGCAGCGCACGGTACCGCTGTGGCGATCGACGGTGAAGCAGATTCGGGCGTGGCTGCGACTAAACCCGCAGCTGCAACCAACATCGGCGCTGTTGCCCAACCGCGATGGCCACGCCATGACGCGTGGCAACGTCACCCAGCGCCTCACACTCGCCGTCAAGGCCGCGACTGTAGCGCAGCCGCAGCTTGCCAAGCGTCGGGTCTCCCCGCACCTCATCCGCCACACGACGGCAATGCACCTCTTGCAGTCCGGCGTAGACATCAGCGTCATCGCGCTGTGGCTGGGGCACGAGAGCCCGACGACAACTCACCTATACGTCGAAGCTGACCTCGCGATGAAGGAGCAGGCCCTGGGGAGACTGCAGGAACCAGACGCCGCGATCAGGCGCTACAAGGCACCCAACTCGTTGCTCGAGTTCCTGAAGACCCTGTAATTATGCGCAGGCCGCAGGTATCGTACACCGACCCTGTGCTCGTGCGATGCCGCGGCCCGCACCGCAACTGGTCATAACTGGGAACTATGCATAATGGCCGGGAGGGGACAAAGTGCAAGGTCCTGCATTTACTTGCCGCAAGCGTTAGCGTTCTCGAAAGTCACGCCGCCGTCAGAATGAAATCCACATGCACCGCATCGTAAGGAAAACGAAACCCTGCCTCGTCTCGCTCGATCAGCCCGGCGGCCAGCAATGAATGCACGTCTGTATGCACACCGCGCACGTCGCGCGCCACACGCCGCGCAATTTCCCGCAATGCGAGCGGCCCGGCACCCGTCATCACCTTGAGGATGTCCCAACGCAGCGGTGTCAGCGTGCGCCATAGCGCCCGCTCATCGACAAAGCCGATAAAGGGCGCGGCGCGCTCGCCGGTGGTCATTGCGCGCATGAAACGAGCATTGATCTCTGCGCGCGACGCAACGCCGATGGTTACGGTGTTTGTCATGTCACTTTCTCCAATCATCGACGGCGGTCCAGAAGTCCGCCAAAATCTGTTCCAGCGAGGCAAACAGGTAGGGAGCCTCCGCTTCGCCACGGTGGACGTGGTCGCCCTTGCCGGCCTCGTTGTCAAAGCGAAGCGCGCGCACCCCATCCACCACGTAGGCCAGACTGTATTTCAGATCGTGCGTGCTGCCGGGTACCTCGGTTGGCACCCGGAATACACGCACAGCGACGAAAGCATCATCCCCGAGCGGGTAGCGGTCATCGAGGATCAGCACGGCTGGCATGTTGTAAATACTAACAACAGCAATAGGTGTTGTAAAGGAATGCAACAGGTGGCGCTCCGCGGTTACGGTACGCCGTCAACTTTTTCGGAACCCCTGCCCGGTTGGCGGCTGGAACCACCCGCAGTTTCCGCCGTAATCCGCCCATCATCGCACCGTCACCCGAAACTGCCGCCCCAACAATTCCCGGTTCAGTTCCACGGTACCCGCCGTCTCGTCGAGCACCAGTACCGCGGCTTGATCAACGTTGAGCACGCGCTTGGCGGCATTGACAAAGCCGCTGATGCGCATTGCGGGCATACCAAGGCGCTGCGCGAGCGCTGCTTTGGAAAGCTTCCCGCCACGAGCCGCCAATGCCTCCAACAGGGAGCGCACGTCGGCATCGGCCGGTGCCACCCGCGCTGCCAGCGCCTTCTGCGCCCTGTAGGCGGGCGACGCCTGAAGTGCATCGATCCAGTGCACTTCAGGATCGACTGCCGCAACAGGTAGCGCCCCACCGAACAGATCGATCTGCGGTGTGGGTGCAGCCGGCGGTTTCGCTTTCAGCAGCTTCTTGGGGAGCGCCGGCGTTTCAGCACCGCCTGCCGGCAATGGCACTTCCAGCGGCGCCCACCAATCCGGCTGTGATGCCGCCGCCACCTGCCAGCCCTTCAACACCATGTTGCGCGGCGTGAATACGCTCAGCGGCACGACGACCTCCTGCGCGGAGACGCCGCCGTGATAGCCGTTCTTCTTGGCCCCGTGGCGTACGCCTTCCGACCAGGTGCACACCACCGCGTTACCGGACGCCGTTTTCACACGGCCGCCCTCGAAAACCAGCTCGCTTGCATCCGGCGTACCCGACGGCAGGTGCCGTACTGGATGAGGTCCTGCAGCTGCTTGCCACAGCCATCGAGCACGTCCGACAGCCGCAGGCCTTGCCCGATGCGCAGCTTTTCGGCGAGATCGAGCACCGAGCTTGCCGGTGGCTGGCCGGAGAAGACGTGATAGGTGATCGCACCCAGGCTGAAGACATCCAGGCTGGGGCCTTGCTGCGTCTCTGATTGCGAGGTTTCTGGAGCCAGATAGACCAGGCCGGGGTCCTCGACATACTCCTCGACGTGCATGGTGCCACCGACCGTACGGCGCGCTGGATCGATGGTGCCGCTGCTCTGCGTGCCCTCTCGTGCACCCGTCTGCCAGTTCATGATGCGCGGCCGTGGCGTTGCGCCGGCAAGGTCCTGAAACAGGACGCTCGCGCAGCAGGAAGTCGAGCCGGATTGCCTTGGGGTCGTGATCGAAGATGAGCGCCGGGCCGAGTTCGGTGTCCTGGTAGTCCTTGACCTTGACGATGCCCGGGTGGTCGATGCCTTCGAGGATCTGGAACTCTCGCTGCGCCTGGCGAACCAGCGACTTGCGCGCCTCAGGCGTGGTGGCGGCAGCAACCGTGTAGATGCGAACGCGCCGGCGTACAGCCGCCATCGCGGTGTGCGTGCCCTCCCAGTCCTGGTAGGAGCCGCCTTCCGACAACAGCGCGCCGAGCTGGTAATCGCCGACCTTGCGATGCTTGTTCGAGGGCCTTATGCCGGCCTCTGCCATGGCCCGGGCAAGCACCCGGGCGTGTTGATGGTCGATGCGGCTGGGCTGAATCGCGCGGGCACTACCACTGCCGTTTTGCAGTGCGTCGATGATGCTGGTATCGGACTCGCTGTCCGGCTGACCGCGCAGGTAGGTGCCTGACCGGGCCGGGCCACTTAGTTTGCAGTGAAGGCTGGTGGCCGACAGGAAGATCAGCGGCTCAACGAAGGGCAAGCGCACCTTCGCCTTGAATACCGATGACTGCCGCCGCAACAGGCTGGCCAGTCGCTTCGACTTGCGGTTGGCGAGGATCAGCGGGTTGTCGTAGGCCCGCTCACGACCGTCGGTGACCCACAGCCAGGTATGCGCGTCGCCGGTGACGTCGCCAGGCCGGCTCTTGATCTCGATGAGGAAGAGACCCGCTGGCGTGAGGACCAGGGCGTCAACCTCGTTGACCTTGCCCTCCTCGTCGATGAACTCGAAGTTGGTCCAGGCGTGCCAGGGCTCGCGATCGGGAAGGTGGTTGCGAAGCCAGTCCAGAGCCTCGCGCTCCCAGGCGAACTGCGACTGTGAGACGGCCTGCCAGCGGCTGAGGCTCATGGGCATTCAGGTCGCTCCCGCAGTCGGCGGGTTGTCGTTTTGCCGAGGCTCGTCCGGGACGATTTCCAGCAACTCACCGAGCCCGCAGCCGAGGACCGTGCAGATTCGCTCCAGCGCGGTGAGATCGACCCGGGTCGCCCGATCGCGCGTCAATGCGGCCACCGTGCTGCGATTGACGCTCGCCAGCCGCGCCAACTCGGTCGTTTTCAGCTGATGGCGGCGCATGAGTTCGACGAGGTGAGAACGGATCATGAAATCTCAATCCATGGCGGGATGTTGCGCAGGATAGCACCCTTTCTTGGTTGAGCATGATGCGGAGATAAGTCACTGGCGCTGACTGGGCGACACTGGTTATCCACCTGAACCGCGGTGTAGCGGCCCAGCTTGCGCGGAGCGGGTCACGGCACGGAGTCAACCCAAGGAAAGCCGGTTACCCGTGCCGGTGCTCATGCGAGTGGAAGCGGGATCCGCGCCGGTTCACCGGCCCCCGCGCTGGCCAGGCCATAGGCAAGCCGTTCGCCTCGTTCAGCGATCAGTAGCTCTTGTAGGGCAGGAACTTCCCCGACATGACGATGCTCACGCGGTCGCCGGCGGCGTTTGCTTCGCGCGTCAGGTTCACGTTGAAGTCAATCGCCGACATGATGCCGTCGCCGAATTCCTCGTGAATCAATTCCTTGAAGGTCGTCCCGTAGACGTTGATCAACTCGTAAAAACGATAGAGCAGCGGGTCCGCCGGCACGGCGGTCGGCAGTGAGCCCTTGTACGGAACGACTTGCAGCAAGGCGACGGCGTCGGCCGGCAGGCCGAAGATCCTGCCGACGGTCGTCGCCTGCTCCTTGTCGAAGGTCATCTGGCCGAGACAACCGGCGGTGACCCATTCCTTGGACAGGCCGACCTCCCTGGCCACGTCGGCCCACTTGAGACCTTTCTGGATCTTGGCGGCGACGATCATTTCGGTGACTTCAATGCGCTTCATGGCTAGCTCCTGGTCAGCGCGGATTTGCGCGGTTGAAAATGCCACGCAGGCTTTCTCCGCGTGCATGCCCGATAGCTCCAGCAGTATTCGTGCCATGCCGCATAGGCGCAGTTTTCGCGACGATTGACCGTGCGCCGGGCGCCTTGCCAGGGCCGCAACCTCGTCCAGGAAAGGCCTGCAGATCGGCCGTCCGGCCTGCCTCGGGAGTGGATTCACTGGCCCGCGGCGAAGCAGGTCTTGGGGCAAACGCGTCGCCTGTCGACTTTGCTGCACTGCCGCACCAGGAACAGGCGCAGACCCGGGCGGAGCGCCCCAAGTGAGGGCGGAAATCAGTTCGAGCAAGCGGCCGGAAACAAGCTGAGGCTTGCCGCTTGCGGGTTTTCGCCGACTGGCACGCTACGTGCTTAGTGTGGTTCAGGTCCGGCAAAACGGCTGCTGGGTGCAGAGACAGAGACGACCAACCTGCGCTGACACCCATGCATCCGAAGAATCCATCACTCACCCAGGAGAGCACATCATGTCCTACCTAGCACCTACAGAGTTCGTCACCAAAATGGTCGATGCAGGGGAATCGAAGATCTTCATGTCCACCCGCGACACCCTCGTTCGCGCCTTCATGGCCGGCGCCATCCTCGCCCTGGCCGCCGCTTTTGCCGTCACCATCACTGTCCAGACCGGCGAACCGCTTGCCGGCGCCATCCTTTTCCCGGTCGGCTTCTGCATCCTCTATCTGCTCGGCTTTGACCTGCTGACCGGCGTGTTCACGCTTTGCCCGCTGGCCTTGATCGACAAGCGACCGGGAGTGACCGTGGGCGGCATCCTGCGCAACTGGAGCCTGGTCTTCGTCGGCAACTTCGCCGGTGCCCTGACGGTGGCGGTGATGATGGCGATCATCTTTACCTACGGCTTCAGCACGGAACCGAACATCGTCGGACAGAAAATAGGCGTCATCGGCGAAGGGCGTACGGTCGGCTACGCAGCCCATGGGGCAGCGGGCATGCTGACCCTCTTCATCCGTGGCGTGCTGTGCAACTGGATGGTTTCCACGGGTGTCGTGGGCGCCATGGTGTCGACCAACGTAACGGGCAAGGTCGTCGCCATGTGGATGCCGATCATGCTCTTCTTCTACATGGGCTTCGAGCATTCGATCGTGAACATGTTCCTGTTCCCGTCGGGCCTGATGCTGGGCGGAAACTTCTCGATCTATGACTATCTGGTGTGGAACGAAATCCCGACGGTCCTCGGCAATCTGGTCGGCGGTCTGGCCTTCGTCGGCCTGACGCTGTACTCGACGCACGTGCGCACGGCACCGAAGCGCAACGCCGACTACGCCGGCCACCTGAACACCGGCCGCGCGAAGCACAACGCCGCCTGAGCGGTAGCCGGCCTTTGTGTGGGGCTCTCACCGCCAGCGGCGCGAGCCCCAGGCCACGCGCAATGTCCAGCAAACTCACTCTCACTGCCGGCCAGTACTCGGCCAAGGGGCGCAAGGAAATCAATCAGGATTTTCATGGGCTGTGCATCCCGGACGAACCGCTACTGGGTTCGAAGGGAATCGCCATCGCCCTGGCCGACGGCATCAGCAGCAGCGACGTCGGCCACGTGGCCAGCGAATCGGCGATCAAGAGCTTTCTCGACGACTACTACTGCACTTCGGAAGCATGGTCGGTCAAATCGTCGGCGCAGCGCGTGTTGAGCGCAGCAAACTCCTGGCTTTATGCGCAGAGCCGGCACAGCCAGTACCGCTACGACATGGACCGCGGTTATGTGTGCACCCTCAGCGCGCTGATCATCAAGTCCAACACCGCGCACATCTTCCATGTCGGCGACAGCCGCGTTTACCGCCTCCGCGACGCCAACCTGGAACAATTGACCGACGACCACCGGCTCGTCGTTTCCGCGGAGCAAAGCTATCTCAGCCGCGCGCTGGGCATCAGCCCGCAACTCGAAATCGACTATCTGGCCCTGCAGGCCGAAGAAGGCGACGTTTTCATCCTGGCCACCGACGGTGTCCACGAATTCGCTGCGCCGCCATTCATCATCGCGGCCATCAGGGAAGCCGGCGACGATCTCGACGCGGCAGCCAGACGCATTGCCGAGGAAGCGTACACGCGGGGCAGCAAGGACAATCTGACGGCCCAGATCGTGAGGATAGAAACCCTGCCCGGGCAGGCGCCCAACGAGCTCTATCACCAGTTGGCAGAGCTGCCGCCGGCGCCCGTTCTGGAAGCGCGGATGCTCTTCGAGGGCTACCGGATCATTCGCCAGGTGCACGGCAGCAGCCGCAGCCACGTCTATCTCGCCGAGGATGTCGATAGCGGCGCGCTGGTCATCGTCAAGACGCCTTCCATCGATCTTCGCGACGACCCCGCGTACCTGGAGCGATTCATGCTGGAGGAGTGGATCGCACGGCGCATCAACAGCGCACACGTTCTGAAACCTTGCGCGCAGACGCGAAAACGCCACTACGTCTACGTCGTTAGCGAATACATCGAAGGGCAGACGCTGGCGCAGTGGATGGTCGACAATCCGGCGCCGGAACTGGAAACGGTGCGCGCCATCGTCGAACAGATTGCCAGAGGCCTGCTCGCTTTCCATCGCCTGGAAATGCTGCACCAGGACCTGCGTCCGAACAACATCATGATCGATGCTTCCGGCACGGTAAAAATCATCGACTTCGGCGCCGCACGCGTGTCCGGACTCGCCGAAGCCGGAACGACGAACCTTCAGCCGCACATTCTCGGGACCGTCCAGTACACTGCGCCCGAATACTTCCTCGGCGAAGCGGGACGGCCTTGCGCCGATTTGTTCTCGCTCGGCGTCATCGCCTACCAGATGCTCTCCGGACGACTACCCTACGGGGCAGAGGTCGCAAAATCGAGAACCAGGGCCGCGCAAAGGAAGCTGCAGTACCAATCGGTACTCGACGAACAGCGCGAAATCCCGGCCTGGATCGACGCCGCCCTGGCCAAGGCGGTCCACCCCGACCCCAACCAGCGCTACGCGGAACTCTCGGAGTTCACCCACGACCTCAGGCACCCCAACCCGGCCCTGCTCAAGGAACGCGCGACGCCACTCATCGACCGCAACCCGCTGCGCTTCTGGCAGGGACTGTCTTTCGTGCTGGCCGTGCTGGTGCTGGCCTTGCTGAGCAGCAATACGCTCGTAAAATAGCCGCGGCGACAGAGCAAGCTACTTCCTCAGGCTTTCAGCGGGCACAGTTCATGAACATCACCCCATTCCAGGCGCTCGCCTGCCCGCTGGACGGCGTTCCCCTGCAACGCAGCGGTGCGACATGGCGGTGCGCTGCCGGGCACAGTTTCGACATCGCCAGTCACGGATATACCCACTTGCTGCCGGTACAGAACAAGCGCTCGCGCGACCCGGGCGACAGCAAGGAGATGGTCGCCGCCCGCCGGCGTTTTCTCAATGGCGGTTTCTACGAGCCGATCGCCGCTGCGGTCTGCAAGGCCGCGCTGAGGGATCTGCCCGCCATGGCCACGGCCAGTTGCCTCGATGCCGGCTGCGGCGAGGGCTACTACCTGCGCCAGTTGGCGGCGGCGACGGGCGGCGACGGACAAACGCTGGCCTTGCTTGGGCTGGACATTTCCAAGTGGGCCGTCCTGTCGGCAGCCAAACAGGACCCGCGGCCCAGCTGGGTCGTCGGCAGCAACGCCGTCTTGCCGGTACAGGCGGGCAGCATCGATCGGCTGCTGTGCATCTTCGGCTTCCCGGTGTATGCCGAATTCGCCCGCGTACTGAAAGCGAACGGCCAACTGCTGCAGGTCGATGCCGGGCCGGATCACCTGCGCGAACTGCGCGAAATCATCTACCCGACGTTGAAGCCGGAACGTGCGGCCACCGTGCACCCACCGCCTGGCTTTGCCGGCCTGTCGAGCGAAAGCTTACGCTACTCGCTCGATCTCGCCGGCCAGGAGACGATTGCCGACCTGCTGGCAATGACCCCGCACCTTTACCGCGCCAGCGCCGAGCGGCGTGCAATTGCCGCGCAGCTGACGGCGCTGTCACTCACCGTCGACGTGCGCCTGACGCGGTTTACCGTAAAGGCATAGCCCAACACGCGTGCGGGGAGCGATGACGGACTGGCCTGCAAACAGGATTGTGGATTCCTATGGACGACGAGTTCACCCATCGTGGCCTTCCTTCCCGGAGAGGAGTATTGCCGGGATCGGAAAGCTTTCGGCGGGCAAGAACCCGCCGGGAAAAGCCAGGGGACAGGAAGGGCCCGACGCTTCACGCTGCGTCGCAAGCCTTCCCTCCCCTTGCGCTGGGGATCAGCGGCTCTTGAGATACTTGAGCATGGTGTCGGCGTCGGACACTTCGAAGGGGTCGGTCGGGCAATTGTCAGCGAAGCCCTTTTCGGAAAACAGGCGCTTTACCTCACCGTCTTCGACATACATCGAGTAGCGCCAGCTGCGCTGGCCGAAGCCGAGATTGTGCTTGTCGACCAGCATCCCCATCTTGCGGGTGAACTCGCCATTGCCATCGGGGAGCAGGAAGACATTCTTGGCATTCTGGCTCTTGCCCCACTGGTACATGACGAAGGCGTCATTGACCGAGATGCAGACCACTGCATCGACGCCCTGCGCCTTGAACTCGTCATAGAGTTCCTCGTAGCGCGGCAGATGCGAGGTCGAGCAGGTCGGCGTGAAGGCGCCGGGCAGTGAAAAGACGACGACGTTCTTGCCCTTGAAGATGTCGTCGCTGCTCAGATCCTTCCACTCGAAAGGGTTCGGCCCACCCAGGGAATCATTGCGTACGCGAGTCTTGAAAACTACGCTCGGGACATCATGCGACATCTTGTTTCTCCTTCGTTGTGTTGGAAAATCAGTCGTTGCTGCGGGTCACACTGAAATGATTGTAGGCCATATCCGGGTTCGACAAACGGATCGGCAAGGCTTTGGACAGGCACGCTCAGTCCTCCCGCCAGGCTTCACGCA
This sequence comes from Candidatus Accumulibacter sp. ACC007, assembly GCF_907163205.1. Taxonomy (NCBI): domain Bacteria; kingdom Pseudomonadati; phylum Pseudomonadota; class Betaproteobacteria; genus Candidatus Accumulibacter; species Candidatus Accumulibacter sp. ACC007. Next base: position 346,568 of record NZ_CAJQUD010000008.1, read on the forward strand.
TGGTAACGAATTCCTCGGCAGCGGTGGGATGGATGCCGATGGTCGTATCGAAGACGGCTTTGGTGGCCCCGGCGCGCATGGCGATGGCGATTCCCTGCATGATCTCGCCAGCGTCCGGGCCCATCATGTGCGCGCCGACGACCCGGTCGCTGGCCTTGTCGACAATCAGCTTCATGAACGTCTTCTCGTCGCGCCCGCTGATGGTGTGCTTCATGGGCTTGAAGGTGGACTTGAACAGGCGCAGGTGACCAAACCTGGCGCGCGCCTCCTCTTCGGTGAAACCGACCGTGCCGATGTTCGGCTGGCAGAAGACCGCCGTGGGGATGAAATCGTAATCCAGCGTGTTGTCCAGCCCGCCAAACTGGCGCCTGGC
>NZ_CAJQUD010000009.1:0-323599 GCF_907163205.1 Candidatus Accumulibacter sp. ACC007
TAAGCGGCCAGAAATCCGACTTATCCCACTGCCGGTGCTCGCTCCCCAGCGCCACCGTGTCCTTGGTGAAATAGAGCTCGCGGACCGCCACCCGGCAATGATCTCATTACCGAGTCGGATTGATCAGGCGCGAGGAAGGCGGCGCTCAGCTGATTGGCGTTGTTTAACGGTCCGCCACCGGAGAACTGGTTACGGCAAAGATCTGCGCAAATTGAATTCGCCACGCAGTATCGAGATCGGAATATCGTTCCTGGTCCTCGGTACTGTATGTTGAGGGTAGTACAGCGGGCTCCAGGTTCTGCGTAAGTCCGCGACCGAACCATTGCTGGGGCCGCTCGAAGTCATCCCGACTCGACGCTGAAGATCGCAGGTTGCGATTGATCGACGTCCGTGAGGACATTTCGTCGAGCTGGATAATTCCAGGGCATAGTGATACATTGCCCCGACGCTGCGGCGTGACATACCAGCCGGTTGGTGATGTAGGCAGGTTAAATCTGTGTTTGCACACCGTCCGCTGTCCTTCGACGGTAGAAAATCGGGACGGTACAAAACTGGGTGTACTGCCCAAAAAGGCGCTGTCGTCCGACACAAAGCCGGCTGGCTCGCGTTTAACTACGGTGATTGCGGCAAGAGCTGATAGGGCGCGTGCCTGTCTGGGTCCGGCTTCAGGGTCTGGAAGGACTGCACTTTAGCCGTCGCTTCCACATCCTCTCACCACGTACTAGCAAGCCCTGCTGCAGAAGTGTGCGTTTTTCGGAGGTCTTGGTGGATCTCGGCTCGACAGGTCTTTTGTCTCGCTGTTCCGAGACCCGTTGTAGTTGATCGGGGGCGGCCCGATAAGAAACCGTTGGCGGCAACCTGAGAATGGGTCCAAGGCCACCCCCCAGCGAATCGCTGTTGCGCCAGCGCCGATTCATCGAAGATCTCACCACGGACGTTGTCCGACTTAGGTCTTCCGCCCGTAGGCCGCGTTTGAGGGTTACGAAAGGCGGTGCCGGCACACACCGCTCTTGGTTGATTCATGGTCGGCCTCGAACTGGCATCCATGTTTCGTGCCAATTTCCATAGTAGGGCAAGGGTGAATTCAAACCGCTGTCGCTGTCGGGATCCATAGCTTGCTAGAAAACCTACTTGGCGGTGTTGTTGGAGCGAAAAGTAACCAACGGGCGAGTAGAGAATGCTGCACTCCGAGGAAGTGGACGTTGGCAGCATTGCCACTACCCACCTCGTTTATCGTATTCGAGCTTCAGTCGGCGACGCGAGAACCATCGTCATTAACCGGGCTTGCCAGTTGGTGTAGGTAGCCGAGCTCAACAATCTGTTTCTCGCCTCGAATCGATGCCTGCACAACACATTGCGGCCCGCGCGCTTCGGTCGGCTCTGCCGTTTTGCCTCCTGCGATACTTTCTGACTTGGTCTGCCCGGGCACCAGGCCGAAGGAACATGGGTGCCGCAAAACCGGCGCTGAAATTCGGTCTGTCTTCCTCTGGCTTCGTTGGCGTCCAGCCGGAAGCCACGTCGCCGCCGGATTTCGCGCGTGCCACAGACGCGGCGGGCGCCGTCACGAAATACGAAAGCATCGTCGAAGAAACCAAAATGATCTTCGAAGCCGCATACGCATCTTGGTCCCCCTTATACGACGTGCCATCACGCTGCTGACAGCGCGCGCTCCCGACCGCCCTCTACCTCGTCGTCGACCGGCCATAGGTTCAGTGGAATCGGCCTCTACCTTCTCGGCCATGGCGCAACTCGGCGTCCGTCCTGGGCCAATGTCTCCCGGTCACGCGCCCAAATCTCTGCGCACTCAGAAGGTTGCTTGCAACCCGGCCTCCGTTTCGGGTGGCCGGCGTAGCGCTGGCCGCGACGAGGACGACTCAACGGCATCCCCACCCCGGGCGGGCTTGACCGCACACCGGCGATGGCGTGGAAATCACTCTTCGGCGCCGCCTTTTCAGCAGGCGCGCACGGCGGTCCGTCGTGGCCGCGATCCGGATATCTCCGACGGGGCCGGGCGCTCCGCGCCACGAGCACTGGCTTCGGCCTTCTCGGCCGAGCGGTTCGGCCAGGCCTTATTCGGTCCGGCTGATCCCCGGCTGCTCCGCTCACCCGCTCCGCGCTCTTTTCCCGTCTGCCGTCGGGCCTGACGTTTCGTGCCGGCGAAACGCGGCTTTTCAGCCGCTGGCTGCCCTTGCTGACCTCGGCTGAAGCCTGCACTGGCTCTTCCCTCTGTCTTCGGCGATGGCACTGGTCGCTGCTTCCGACGACCGGAGCACGACAGGCTTGCCTCCCGCAGGCTCACTGTCTCCTGCCCCGCAGGCGCCGCTTGACCGCAAGGCTGGCGCATTGCCGTCCAAGCCATGCCACGCCGGAATCGACGCGCACGGTGGCGCCGTCTGCTCCTGCGCGACTTCCTTGCGTCTGGCTAGAATCGTCGTGGCCACGGCGCGCGAAAGATTCCAGTCCGCTGCTTGCGCACCGTAAAGGGAAAACGTCCATGCCAAAGTTGTCAGTAAAGGATGCAGGAATTGTTGGACCTTCCGATTGCTCATACGCCTGGTCTGGTTTTGGCTTGGCCGTCTCTGCGGCGGCACTTCAAGCACTGCCCGGATGGTAGAATCGGCGCATATTTTAGCACCATCGTTTCACGGAGAAGCGGCATGCCGCGTTACCGCCCTGCGCGCAACTGGCTCCGACATGGTCATTGATCCACTTCCTTTCCCATGCTGGGATGCGCGTCCTCGGAAGCGTCTCGGCCGACGCCAGCTTCCGCCGCGTTACTTCGCGGTAGAGCTCACCCGATCGAACGACGCGGCATCTCATTGACGCGCCCGCCGGAGAAGAAGACTGCGCCCGCCTTCATCAAGGTTGCCGTCCGACCTGGTTTCGCGAGGCGATGCCACCTACCCCGTGCTCCGCCGCCGGATCCGAACAAGGCTGTCCTCTCCTCTCCGACTCGGCAACAGCACCTTACCTGCGTGCCCTTCATGACCGGAGCACGGCGGCGCTGACTGTACGCCGACCGCCAACACGGGCACTCTCGCCATTCCTCGCAGTCGAGACCCGTGGGTTCCCTTTCCGAATACGACGGTGACCTGCTCGGCCCGCGAACTGGCCCTGTTCCCCGACTGGTACCTGCCCGTCACCTCGGAGTGACCTCGACAAAGGCATCATCCACCTTGCAGACGGTTTCGCAGCGCTCCTGGCCAAACCTTCAAAGTCCAAGGGTCTACGCTCCATCGCGACTACCCACTCGCGCAACCTAGATTCTCGTCGGCGAACTCCTCGTCCCGCTTTTCCGAGCAACCCCCGGAATCCTCGATTTCCAGATGCTGTTTACGTCCTCTGACCTACGACCTATAGGCGTCCTCGCTCTAACCGTGAGCCTACATTGACTGGGCCCGAAGATCGGTATCGTCGAATTTCGTGATCCGTTACTGGAAGCGCGCGCCATCCGGACTGGCCGGTACCGCCCGATTTCCACATCCACGATTTCTACCGTGACTACGAATGGATGGGTGTACAGCGCCACTCAAGTTGCTCGCAATCGTTGTCCGCGCGCCTTGCCCAATCGCGACGGCAAGGAAAACTACTTGCGGCCATGCCGCGCGTGCTCTGCGTATCTGCGCGAGCTGCTAGCGCTACAGGGAACGCGCCAGCTGGCCCACGCTGCTCGACGTGGTCGGAAACGACGGGGACCCGATCGTCGGATACAGTTAATGATGTGAAAGCCATATTCTTGCCGCCGGGGCGCGCGACGCCTGCGGCGCTCACCAGGATGTACCACCCCCCCAAACCGCTGTCTGATGGCCGGCCGGCAGGGCGTGATCGCATGGATCTGCAAGCGCTGCCAGGGCGGTTGGCACGAGTGGTGATCAACCACGCCCATCTCGGCGAACAGATCGAGGCGGGCACTGGGCAGCGACGGTTAGCGAATTCGGTCTGCACATAGTCGTACTCGCCCGAACCGGGGGAGCGCTGGAAACCCGTGGCGGGCATCGCCAAGCGCTTGCCATGCTTGGAGAGGTGAACCCTTCCTGGTGGTCAACGGCGAATTGGTGCGAACTGGGATTTATCGCGGGCCAGGGGCATCGCCAGGCACAATCGACGGTGAGCGTGCCCATCTGTGCTGGTCGGACAACCCGCCACACCTTCCGGGCGGCGACTTTTCCCTGGATGGCAGGCTCGTGCGCACAGGCGACCGGAAACCGAAACTCGGCACTCTGACCTACGCGGCATTGGCGTTCTTCCGCCCAATCTCGCCACCGTCGCGGGCCGGCTGTGAAAATGACACTTTCGCACCCTGCTGGACGCGGGCCATGTGCCCGCGGCCGCTCCGGCGAACGACACCGGCGGGTCGCTGGGTAGACCCCCGTCGCGAACGTCTGGTCTGAACTCGACATGGAGGCTTGCCCCAAGCCAGATGAGCCTAATACCCTACGCCGAAAAACACGTCGCCAGCGGAGTTTCGGACAACAGCCATCGGTGACTTGGCTGCGTCGCCGCCTGGCCACGGCACCAGAGCGTTCTGGCTTAAGCCGCGACTCCGCATTATCCCTACCGCTCTCGACAGCTTACTTCGGTAACCTGTCGTCTTCCACCGAGCCCGATGCGGTGATCGCACTGGTCGGCCGCGCGGAAGCGAAGCGATCCTCTTCTGGTCCGCCGAAGAACGAGGGCGGGGGGGCGAACCTGGACGGTTTTTCTGCTAACGGCCCGACGCTTGCCCCGCCGCCGCTTCGGCTTGTCTGCGAAGCGCATCCGATCGGCTGTCTCGACGATATGCTGGCCCGGTTGATCGCCAACCGCGCGGCGCTGTGGCACATACGCTGGTCACGACAAGAATGGGAACAGCCGCATCCGCACGCGCTTGAATGCGTTCGTCCCAGGGACGCATCGGCACGCGCGCGCCCCGGCGAAATCCGCGACCTGCGCACTTGCTGGATCAGATGCGCCGAACAAGGACGACACGAAGTCCCGCTAAATCGCTCCCCGCCTGGCGACATCGGCTTCGGCCGGCCACCGCCGACATCGCATGCGCGTTGCAGGCCGGCATGGCCGATATAGCTACCGAAGCAGAACTGCGCTAACGGATTTCGCCGCCGCTGCTCCGACGCCACGCCTACACGCGCGATCGTCTGCCGGTGGCCCCCCGCCAAGCAGTCCCTGCAAACCCATGCACTACGTCGCAAACAACAAAGCTCCGGCGGTCCACGCTGGTCCTGCTCGAAGCGTCTGCGAGGTCGCTGGCTACGCCTCGGACATCAACCCGCACCTTCCCGTCAGGCGGCCGCTTCAGCGCCGGAGCAACGCTAGGTCTATGAAATCGTCCGCGCGGCGCGCAGGCGTCGGATTGCCGCGGTACACACCCGGCGCCTCGTTCACCCTATCACCAGGCGGCCCTGCGCGTCCTGGGCATGGGCTGACGAATCTCAAGCTGCTCACCGGCATGCGGTCGCCGGCGCCGTCGAAACGAAGCCTACAACCCTGGTACATACCCCGCACCGTCACTGCTGGGGCCGACGGTCCACGATGCCGCACTACAAGACCGCACCGCCGACACTCCTGTGTTCAGCTGGCTGCTGGCATGACGCTGACCGTGACCCGGCCTCTACCTGCGCCCCGGAAGCGCGCCGTTCCGGACACCTGCAACGGCCTTGGCGTGCGACATCGAGGACGACGTAACTGGTTCACGCAGCGCGGTTGCCTTGTGTACACCACGCCACACGAACGTTTGCCGAAATCGAGGAGTTCTGCGCCATGATTGAGCCGGCGAACGGCGCGGACGCACGCAGCAGCGCACGCTCTGTCGACAGTCGCCATCGTCGGTGCCGGGCAGTTGGCATGTCGCTGGCATTGGGCAGCTGGCCGGCGGCCGCGAGAGCGTGACTGTCGTTGCGCGCCAGACCGCCCCGCACGCCCGCCTGGGCCCGCTATCCGCGCGCGCTGGCGCTGGCGCACTGGTAGCGCGCCAGCTGCTTGAACGTCTCGTTGCCTTGAAGCACGCCGCAACGGCGATCAAGTATCCACTTTTCGACACGCGTCGGTTTTGTTCGCACGCTGATCTGCCAGCGAATACGGCATCGACCAGCGCTTTTCGGCTACGTGATGCCCTATCCGCGATCTCGCCGCCACCCCCGACGCACGCATCGCCGCGAACACACACACTTGCACGACGCACGCTGCTCGGCATCACGACCGGCAAACCGACACGGCCGGATCACTCGGCTGCGCAGACGGCGACCCCGCCGCACCGCGCCGGATCCGGGCCCTACTCTTTGTGCACCCGCAAGTACGCCGGTCAGCGACCCCCGACGTGCGCGTTTATACGATCTACCGGCTAGCACGCCGTGTCGCCGACGTCCCCCGTTCCTGGTCACCAGCAGCCGCGCCTGGGAAACGTTTGTACGCCAGATGGTCCGCCGTTCCTGCTGTCCCGCTAGGGGCGCGGACTACATCACATCTCCTGGTCTTGTTTTACACGTGCCACCGGAAAGGGCCGCCAACATTCTCGCCCTCGACGAGGGTGATTTCCGCGCCTCGCTACGGGCGCAATTTCGGCAAGCCGCCTCGCTTTCGTTGCCAGTGGTCCCGCGACCAGCTTTCCGTTGGCGCGGCGGTCCGCGAGCAACTGGTTGGCCCCCGCCAGGTGGGCTTGGGATCTGTCTGGCAACAAGATGAAACAAACAAAAAAAAAAAAAAAAGCGCAAGCCTGCACCCGGTTTCCGGACAGGGCTTCACCTCGGTTTGTGCGCGACGCCTGGGAACTAACTCGCGTCGGCCTGCTCGCCACGCCAGCGACGACGCGGAGATGCCGGTGTCCTGTCCTGCCTACGCGCGTGCTCGCCGCCTCGAGACCGCCGGGCGCATCGCCTTCACCGACGGCCCTCGTGCGCCTCGTCGCAATGACCTGCGCGCTCGGGATCGCTCGTGGCGCAGCCCTGCTGGCACTTCGACGATACTTGCACGCCACTGCGCCACTTCGGTCGCCAGACAATGATTTGGTGAGCCCGCGCCTGGCCATAGCCGGTCCGACGCCTGGGCTGCGGGCTGCGGTTGAACGTCTGAGACAGATCCCGCAAGGCACTCAAAATGGTCCCCCATCGGGGCCGCAGTTCGCTATTTTTACAGGCATTCCGCTAGACTTCGTCGATTCCCCATTCCTGCCATCGCGCCCTCACGATCCCTGCCGCCAACACAACAAGACCCCACCTCTGGTCGAGTTCAAGGAACCACCCTGCCATCGTCACGGGTCAGCCTGCGATCGCTGCAACTGGGCGAACTCGCGAAGCAGCCAGCGCGCTGTTTCGGCGACGATCCACTTTTTCGATGGCGACGCTGCGTGCTCGACCTGTCGCGGGTGGGGCCCCGGGTGCCGCCTCGTCGGAACCCAAATGGCAGTTCTTGAGTAGCTCTTCAGGACCCACGGGCTGAACGTATCGGTGTCCCGGGGCTGCAGCGGATGAGCTTCGCGAAAGCGCCCGCACGGCCGCCTGCCGACCTACGCCGACCGTCGTCGTTCGCTAACGCTCGCGCGCCCCGTGCCGACGACGAGCGTCCTGTGCCCACCGCGCCGCCGCCAGCGCTGGGAACCAAAGCCGGAGGCAACGCCCGAGAGCGCCGGAAGCAAAGCCGAGTGCTCGTCCGCCAGGCGCTGGCCAGCACCGGTGTCGTGCCAGCTCGGCTGTTCCTCACTCGCCCTTGCGTCGGGCAACAGATCTACGCCCGTGTCGGGCGACCTGGTCGTTCTCCGCCGCGGTCAACACTCCGGTGCCGGAATCATCGCCGCGGCAACATCCACATCTACTCTCCCTTGCACTGTCGTGCGCTGGCGGGTGCCAGCGGCGTACCGGATCACGCTACTTTCCAGCACTCGCTTCGATGCCCACTGGTCTCGGTTTGCGGCTGTATCGGACTTTCGACCGTGGCGTACCGACGATCTGCGGGCAAGCGGTGCAAGGTCGCTCGCTGAAAGAACTGGCGACAGCTCCGTAAGCTGGTCGTCGAACCACTCAGGATCGATAGAAGCGACTCGGGAGCGGCAATGGCACTGCCATCGCTGCGCGGATCAACAGAAATCCCATTCTGCGGGTAGATCTCGTCTTTATCTGCGGAGAACATCCCGTGACACTTATTGTCGTCGGGGGAACGTCGGGCAAGGGTGGGGTCGGCAAGACCACACCAGCGCCAGCTTCGCATCAGGCTCGCCCTGCGTGGTTACAAACTTCTCATCGATTTTGACGTCGGTTCCCTGGCGCAGCCTGGATCTCATCATGGGCTGCGAGCGGCCGCGTGTCTAGGACCTGGTCAACGTTCTCAACGAGAAGCTGACGCTCACAAGCCAGGCGCGATCAAGGACAAGCACTGCGAGAACGGCAATCTCTTCGTCCTTCCGGGCTTCACAGACCCGCGACAATTGACTCGCTCACGCAAAAGGTGTCGTAGAAGAGTCCTCAAGAACTCGAACACTGGCCTTCGATACTTCCGTCTGCGATCGTCCGCGTGCATCGAGCGCGGCGCGTTCTGGCCCTTACCTTTGTCGACGGGCGCTGGTGGGTCAGCACCCGAAGTTTCCTCGGTACGCTACTCGTACCCGCATTCTCGGCATCACATCCCATGCCAAGTCACTCCCGCGCCCTGACGCGGCGAGCGGTCCAAATGAACATCTGCTGATCACCTCTACTCGCCGAAACGCGTCGGGAGGAAGGGGAAAATGCTCTCGTACAAGAGTCCAGTAGATTCTGCGCTTGCCGATCTCGGCGTCTTGCCGATTCGTAAGCAGGTCACGTTGCAGTTCGTCGAACGCGGGTCGCCGGCGATCCACCTCGCCACAGCGATGTTGCCGTCGCCTACATCGACGGGTGTGTTTCGGGCCGCTTCCTCTGCGAACCACATCCCCCTACGTTACTGTCGCCTACGAAAAAACCCGGCCTTTCAAGCGATTCTTCGGGGTAATAAGATTCCCTGTTCTCCCTGATCTTCGGCTGCAGCAAGCCCTGAACGGCGTCCATTGCCACGGAAATGGCCTGCAGCGATCATTGCCCACGAACAGCAATGACAGTAACACCGCCCGAATTTCTTCCTGCCGCGTTGCAGCAGGAATTGATTGCCGTGATCTCGAAGTACATCTCGGTAAACCCGGAAGCATCAAGGTGTCGATCGAGAAGCCGGAACATGGAGTACTCGAGTGAACATCGTCATGCCGTACAAGGCCATCAAGACCTAGCCCGAAGCTCGACTTCCGAGCGGAGAAACTCGCGTCGGTGGTCGCGAGCCAATGTCGCGTGACGCCGTGCGCAACAGACCCAGGCGGCCCCGCCCCTAAATGCGCAGCTTGGCATTGAGCCTGGCAATTGCGCGATGCGGCATCCCTGCCAAGCAAACTCGCCGGCACGCAAGATCGTCTGTTTTTTCGGGCGCCAATCGCGGTAGAATCCCCGTCTTGCCTTGCGCCCGGCACCGCACCGCCATGGAATTCCTCGGATTTACGCTTCGCAACAACCTGTTTGTCGCGCCGATGGCAGGTGTGACCGACCGGCCTTTCAGACAGCTCTGCAAGAGCCTTGGCGCCGGCCTCGCCGTCTCCGAAATGGTGACTTCGAACTCACTGCTCTACGGTAGCGCGAAAACCCGCCGCCGCGCCAATCACGATGGCGAAGTAGCGCCGATCTCGGTGCAGATCGCCGGCGCAGACCCGGCGATGATGGCCGATGCGGCGCGCTACAACGTCGACCGCGGAGCGCAGATCATCGATATCAACATGGGTTGCCCGGCCAAGAAGATCTGCAATGTGATGGCCGGCTCTGCCCTGCTCCGTGACGAGCCGCTGGTCGGCAAGATCCTGTCGGCGGTGGTCAATGCGGTACCGCAGACGCCGGTGACGCTGAAGATCCGGACCGGCTGGGACACCAGCAACCGTAACGCCCTGAGCATTCTGAAAATTGCCGAGCAGTCCGGGATCCGGGCCCTGGCCATGCATGGACGGACGCGCGCCTGTGGCTACAGCGGTCACGCGGAGTACGACACCATCCGCGCGGTGAAGGCCGAGGCCCGCATTCCGCTGATCGCCAACGGCGACATCGTCTCTCCGGAGACGGCGAAGTTCGTTCTCGAGAGCACCCGCGCCGACGCGCTGATGATCGGCCGCGCGGCCCAGGGTCGTCCCTGGCTGTTCCGCGAGATCGAGCACTTCCTGAACACCGGCACGCATCTGATGCCGCCGCGGGTCACCGAGATTCACCGCATCCTGCTCGCCCACCTGGAAGACCTCTACCTCTTCTACGGGACGGAAACTGGCGTGCGCGTCGCCCGCAAGCATATCTCGTGGTACACCAAGGGGCTGGTCGGATCGGCAGCCTTCCGCCACATGATGAACCAATTGCCGACGATCGCCCTGCAACGGCAAGCGGTCAACGACTTTTTCCTGGCGCTCGCCGAGCACAACGAGCACCTGCCCTACGTCAGCAGCGATCCGGCCACGCCGGCGCTGGCCAACGCCAATTGTGAGGATCTCGCCGCATGAAGCGACAACACGATGAGGATGAGGACATTGCAAGCTTCGTCCGCAAGGCGCTGGAAAACTATTTCCAGCACCTTGACGGCGAAAAGCCGGCACCGGTGTACGAGATGGTGATCAAGAGCGTCGAACGCCCGATGCTCGAAGTCGTGCTCAAACAGGCCGGCGGCAACCAGACTTTCGCTGCCGAAATTCTCGGAATCAACCGCAACACTCTGCGCAAGAAACTGATCGATCACCGGCTCATCGCCTGAGCCGACCTCTTGCTCCAATCCTCCTTACCCTGCCGCAAACCTGCCACCATGAAAATACGCCAAGCCCTGATCAGCCTCTCCAACAAGAATCGTGCTCTCGAATTTGCCCAGGGCCTTGCCGCCTACGGCGTCAGACTGCTGTCGACCGGCGGCACGGCCAAAATGCTGCGCGATGCCGGCCTTGAGGTCACCGAGGTCGGCGATTACACGGGCTTCCCGGAAATGCTCGACGGCCGCGTGAAAACGCTGCATCCGAAGGTGCACGGCGGCATCCTCGCCCGCCGCGATCTGCCGGAACACCTGGCGACCATCGAGCAGCACGGCATTCCGGCGATCGATCTGGTTTGCGTCAACCTCTACCCTTTCCGCGAGACGATTGCCAAACCCGACGTCACGCTCGCCGAGGCCATCGAGAACATCGACATTGGCGGTCCAGCCATGGTCCGTTCGGCGGCCAAGAATTACACCGGCGTGGCCGTGGTCACCGATCCCGAAGACTACCCGGCACTCCTCTCGGAAATGGCGACCAACGACGGCGGGCTGAGCGCGGCCACCCGCTTCGCCCTGGCCAAGAAAGCCTTCGTACATACCGCGCGCTATGACGCGGCCATCGCCAACTGGCTGACCTCCCTTGACGATAGCGAACAGGCAAAGCCCTTTCCCGAGCGGCTGCAGCTGGCTTTCGATCGTGGCGAGACGCTGCGTTACGGCGAAAACCCACACCAGCAGGCCGCCTTCTACCGTGATCCAGAGCCGGTCTCAGGCTCGATCGCCAACTACCGGCAGCTACAGGGCAAGGAACTGTCCTACAACAACATCGCCGACGCGGACGCCGCCTGGGAATGCGTCAAGACCTTCGACACGCCCGCCTGCGTGATCGTCAAGCACGCCAATCCCTGTGGCGTCGCGATCAGCGCCGACCTTCTGTCGGCTTACGAAAAAGCCTTTCAGACCGACTCGACGTCGGCGTTTGGCGGCATCATTGCTTTCAACGGCACGGTAGACGCCGACGTCGTCGTGGCCATGAATTCGCGCAAGCATTTCGTCGAGGTTCTGCTCGCTCCCGCGTTCACCGCCGCGGCCAGGGAACTGCTGTCCGGCAAGCAAAACCTGCGCGTCCTGGAACTGCCACTGGCCAAGGTCTACCACGACTTCGAGATGAAGCGCATCGGCGGTGGCCTGTTGCTGCAGACACCGGACCGATTCAACGTGCAGGCGTCCGACCTCAGGGTGGTCAGCGCCCTGGCGCCAAGCGAGTCGCAGATCGAGAACCTTCTTTTGCCTACCGCGTCGCCAAGTTCGTCAAGTCCAATGCCATCGTCTTCTGTGGCCGCGGCATGACCCTGGGCGTTGGCGCCGGCCAGATGAGCCGCGTCGACTCGACGCGAATTGCCGTAAGCAAGGCCCAGAACGCCTGTCTCGAACTGGCCGGTTCGGTGGTCGCCTCCGACGCGTTCTTCCCCTTCCGTGACGGCATCGATGTCCTCGCGGCGGCGGGCGCCAAGGCGGTCATCCAGCCGGGAGGGTCGATGCGCGACGAGGAGGTGATTGCCGCCGCCAACGAGCATGGACTGACGATGGTGTTCACCGGCGCCCGTCACTTCCGGCACTGATCGCAGTGCGGCGGCAAAGACGCGAAGTGTGACGGGCTTTTGAGCTGATCTAAATACCAGCGGAATTGTCGACGGCAATCGTTCTGCTGCGGACCAGCAGCATGCCGCCGCGGCCGCTCTCGGGGGAGAGGATTTTTATGAAGTTACTGGTCATCGGTTCGGGCGGTCGCGAACACGCACTCGCCTGGTGTCTGGCCAAGACGCCCGGCCTGCAGAAGGTCTTCGTCGCGCCTGGCAACGCCGGCACGGCTGCGGACCGGGCGCTGGAGAACGTGGCCATCACCGATCTCGACGCGCTCGCCGACTTCGCCGAGCAAGAAAGGGTGTCGCTGACCATCGTCGGCCCCGAAGCGCCGCTGGCGGCCGGCATCGTCAACCTTTTTCGCGCCCGCGGCCTGAAGATCTTCGGCCCGAGCAAGGAAGCCGCGCAACTTGAAAGCTCGAAGGACTTTGCCAAGCGCTTCATGGCCAGGCACGGCATCCCGACGGCGCGCTTTGCAAGTTTCACCGACCGCGCTTCGGCGCACGCCTACGTAGACCAGCAGGGTGCGCCAATTGTCATCAAGGCCGATGGCCTCGCTGCCGGCAAGGGGGTGGTGGTGGCGATGACTCTCGGCGAGGCGCACGCTGCGCTCGACCGCATGCTGCCAGAGAATGGCGCGTGCGCGCCGGAGGGTGGCACGCCGACGCAGGTGGTCGTCGAAGAGTTCCTGGAGGGCGAGGAAGCCAGCTTCATCGTCCTGGTCGACGGCAAGGATGTCCTGCCGCTGGCATCGAGCCAGGACCACAAGCGTATCGGCGACGGCGATACCGGCCCCAACACCGGCGGCATGGGCGCCTACTCGCCAGCGCTGGTGGTGACCCCGGAGGTGCACGCCAGGACGATGCGCGAAATCATCCTGCCGACGGTACGGGGAATGGCCGCCGAGGGAATCCCCTACACCGGTTTCCTCTACGCCGGGCTGATGATCGGCAGGGACGGATCGGTCAAGACGGTTGAATTCAATTGCCGTCTCGGCGACCCGGAAGCGCAACCGATCCTGATGCGCCTGAAGTCGGACCTGTTCATGCTGCTCGACCACGCTGTCGCCGGCCGGCTCGACCAGGTCGAAGCGAGCTGGGATCGTCGCGTCGCCCTGGGCGTCGTTCTCGCGGCCGCCAACTACCCTGGCACCCCGCACATGGGCGACGTGATCAGCGGCCTGCCGAAAGGCGGCGCAAGCAGCGAAGACAGTCATGTTTTCCACGCCGGGACCAGCGAACGCGAGGGCCAGACGGTCACCGCCGGTGGCCGCGTACTCTGCGTCACGGCGCTCGGCGACAACGTCAAGCAGGCGCAGAAGCGCGCCTACAATCTGATTATCGGAATTCACTTCGACGGTATGCAGTATCGCCACGACATCGGCCACCGCGCCGTGCCACGATGAGGAGTCAGAGCAGGCAGGGGATCTGGTGGGGGTCGGCCGGCGAACCCTCGAAATGATCGACGCGGCACTCCTGAGGAGCTATTTCACCGGCTTGCAGACGCGCATAGTCGCGGCGCTGGAAGCAATCGAGGGCGCCGACGGCAGACAATTCCGCGCCGATAGCTGGCAAAAGGCAGCCGGTGGGCCGCTCGCCGGCAGGGGCTGCACGTGCATCATCGAGGGCGGTCGCGTCTTCGAGCGCGGTGGCGTAGCCTTCTCGCAGGTCAGCGGTTCCACGCTGCCCGCTTCGGCGACCGCAAAGCGGCCAGAACTGGCTGGTCGCGCCTTCGAAGCGATGGGCGTATCGCTGGTGTTACACCCGCAAAACCCTTACTGCCCGACCGCGCACATGAACGTGCGCGCGCTGGTGGCGACCAGGAGCGATGCTGAACCGGTGTGGTGGTTCGGCGGTGGCATGGACCTGACCCCCTACTATCCATTCAGCGAAGACATCCGGCATTTCCACGCCACGTGCAAGAAGGCGCTGCTCCCTTTCGGGAAAGACGTCCACGCGCGCTACAAGAAATGGTGCGACGAGTACTTTTTCCTCAAACACCGCAATGAACCACGTGGCGTCGGTGGCGTGTTCTTCGACGACCTGAGCGAGGGTGGTTTCGAGCGTTGCTTCGCCCTGACTCAAGCCGTCGGAGAAGCGTTTACCGAAGCCTACCTGCCGATCATCGACAAGCGCCAGGGAACGCCCTACGGAGAACGCGAGCGCGACTTTCAGGCGTATAGGCGGGGGCGCTACGTCGAATTCAATCTGGTCTGGGATCGCGGAACGCTGTTTGGCCTGCAGTCGGGCGGACGAACCGAGTCGATCCTGATGTCGCTGCCACCGACCGTCAAATGGCGTTACGACTGGCGACCCACGGCCGGCAGCCCGGAAGCAGAACTCTACGCGCTGCTGGAACCGCGAGAGTGGGTCTAAGCGGGAGGGAGACCGATAGACCTAGCCGGGCAAACGAGGCACTGCGCGAGGAGAGCTCAGGCCAGGGCGAAGAAGCGGCGTTGAAGGACGCAGGGCGACCTGCTCGGCGGCGGCCCGGTAATGCGGCATGGCCTCATCCCAGCGTTCGGTCTGCTCGAAGAGGCGAGCCAACTCAAGCCTGACCGCGCGCTGATCGACCAGCGACAGTGAGGCCTCGAGGTAGATTTGCGCTTTACCCCACAAACGCTGCTGCAAACACAGGCGGCCCAAGGCGAGCAGCAGTTGTGCGTCGTCGGGATGCTGCGGCAGCCATTTCTCGGCGCGAGCAATACACGAAGTCAGGTCGCTGCCCCGCACCTGGCCATAGAGTTGCACCAAGTCCGAATCCCACTGCACGTCGAGCTGTTTCTCGATCATGCGCTGCGCATCATCGTCAACCCCGTGTTCAAGCAAGGCTTCGCAGGCGGTGTGCGTCAGCCTCAGGCTGCGCTCCTTGGCCGGTATGGCACGCAGGTAGGCGAGCAATTGGCCCTCGTCGGCCTGTTGCTGCCGGCGGATGGTTTCCTGGTGCGCCTGGGTCTTGATTTCCTGCGCCAATTCCGGAGCCAAAGCTTCGCGCTTCTCGAGCAGGCGTGCCAGCCGCAACACCTCCGGCCAGTTGCCGCAACCCTGCTGGGCACGCAGTTCAAGGCGCAACGCGGCGATGTGCCGACCAGAAATGTTCTGCAGGGCGTGCAACAAGCTCACCGCCTCGACATACTGCTCATGGTCGATGGCCATTTCGGCTTCCAGCATCAGCCGGGCAGGATCCAGCCGCGAGTCGTTGACGCGGCCGAGCCACTCCTGCTCCTTCTCGGGTTCGCAAAGACCGTGCGCGGCCCGTGCGGCCAGCAAGGCTGCCACGCCCGGCGACTGGCCAGCAGCGTGCGCCTCGCCGGCTTTCTTCAAAGCCTGCGTGAAACGCCCTTCGAAGAGCAGGCGAATGGCCTCATGAAGAGACGCCGTGGCCTTCTCGCGACGGCGACGTGCGCGATAGTCGCCAAACCGGCCGGGCAGGGAGAGCGTCAGCCCAATTGTCCGCAGCAGCAGGTACAGCAGGGCGAAGGAGGTGAAGAAGAGAAGAATCGCCAGACTGAGTGCGATCTCGATGCGATACGGCGGGACGATCAGCAGCAGATAGCCGTCGTTGTACCGTGCTGCCAGCGAAACGCCGACAGCCGTGGCAGCAAGTGCCAGTAGCCAAAGTAGCCCTCTCACTGGCGCTCCTGACCGAGCTTGAAGGTCTTGACCGCCGACAGGCTTTCATTGAGCGTCGGCATCTCGATGTTGATCTCGGTGGCAACGAGCTGGTCCAGATTGCTTTGCGCGGTCTGCAGCGAGCTATCGCTGGTATCAAAGTAGCGATCGATCCACGCCCGGGCATGCTTCAGCTCGTTCTGGAAAGTCCATTGATCGCGCGCCAGCAAAGCCAGGCGCGCGTTGAGTAGACGCAACTTGAGATTCTCGCGCAAGAAAAACGCCTGGCCCGGCGCGAGCAAGGCCGGCTCATCGCGGTCAACGCGCTGGATCCGGATCAGCGACTTGACTTCGCCCCAGATCTCGCGACCCAATCGCTGCCACAGCTCAGCGCTGA
The DNA here is from genome assembly GCF_907163205.1 of Candidatus Accumulibacter sp. ACC007. Lineage (NCBI taxonomy): Bacteria > Pseudomonadati > Pseudomonadota > Betaproteobacteria > Candidatus Accumulibacter > Candidatus Accumulibacter sp. ACC007. The sequence goes on from NZ_CAJQUD010000009.1 coordinate 16,411, forward strand.
CCAGTTTCTCCCAGAACTCGACGCTGCTTACCGAAGGCCATTCAGCAGCCGGGGGCGACGACACTTCCGCCGCCGCACCGTCTGCGCTTTCTTTCGCGCCCTCGCCGTTCGGCCGGGAACGTCCATCGACAGCCAGGGGAATCGTGTCGATGGCGTTGATGACACTTTCCAGGCGCAAACTCATGGCCGCAACATCGATCTGCGGCAAAGCACGCAGGCGGTCGAGATCATTGCTCAAAACCTTGCGCAGGCTGACGAACTGTGGCCGGCTGCTCGCCGCCAGGCGGGCGTCGGCGGTTTGCAGGGCGAGTACGGCTGCCTGCACATTGCCCGCCAGCTGCAACTGCTGCGCGGCCAGGGTCACACTTTGTTCGACTTCGGCGAGTGCCCACTCATCCCGGTTGCGGGCGATATCCTGGTACAACTTCTCGAGCATCGCCTGCTGGCTCTGCGATTCGCCAATTTTCCCCTCAAGGGCCGCAAGGCGACCGAGAACACCAGCCACCTGCTCGGTCGCACCCTTGGATAGCGCGCGGATTTCGGCGCCACTCGAATCGCTGTCGGCGAGGCGACGGGCCAACTCCTGTTGCGTATCGGCCAGTTTCTCCCGGGTTTCGAACCACTGCCAGCCGGCCAGCCCAAGGGCTACCAGCACCACCAGCAACCACGGACTGCGCCAGCCGGGCGACTGCTGATCCGCCGCCGCCCGGCTTGCCGGGGGCTGGCCTGTACCCTGTGCACTGTCAGGCGTTGGCTGACTGGCCGGCGATGGCGTCTGAGCAGCACTCTCTGCAGATGCTTGCACCTCGGCGCGTGGCGGATCCTCGGGCGTCGTTGCTCGACTTTCCGGCAACGGCTCCTTGTCGACCGGTGACTCAGCTTCCGGGACCTGCCCCGTCTCCGGCCGCTGTTCGCCCGCGGGCAACGACTCGCTCTCGGGTTCTGCGCGAGTACCCGCTGACGGCTGCTCCTCTGGTGGCGGCTTGCCAGCCGACTCCGCGGCAGCTTGTTCGGAAAGTGGAGACCTTGGGTCGATTTCTTCTTTCATCATGACCGCCAATTATATACGTTCAGAGCAGCAATGATCCCAGCATCTGCCGGTTCGGTCAGAATCACCCGCTGCAAACCAAGTTTCTGCGCCAAATCGGCGATCCGCTGGTGTGGCACGAACACCGGAGTGGTACACAGAGACGCACGCGCGGAGGCGTCGAGCAGGTCGACAAGGTTCCGCAAACCCTCGCTGGAGGAGACTGTCAGGGCGTCAAGGCGGCCGTTGCGCCAAAGCGCTTCGAGCACGGCGGCACTCGCCGGCGACGAACGCTGGTAACAGCTCACGTAGTCGACCTCCGCCCCGCGCTCCCGCAAGCTGTCGGCAAGGAACTCACGGCCACCGTTGCCGCGAAAGATTACCACCCGTTTGCCAGCAACACCGGGGCTCTGCAATGCCGGAAGTTCGAGCAAGGACTCTGAATCGAAGCGTTCGAGCGGAGCGAGCGGGTTCCTGATCCCGTACGCCAGCAGCAAGGAAAGGCTCCCCTGACCAATGGCGACCGCCTGCAAACCGGCCGGCCACTGACGAGCCGCAAGGATTTCCGGAACGCTGTGCTCGACGGCATTCGGGCTGATGAAGATCGCCAGCGAATAGCCGTCAAGCGCTGCGATGGCCAAGCGCAACGGCTCCGGGTCGTCAGCTGGCGCTATCTCGAGCAACGGAAAAAGCAGCGGCTCGCCGCCGTGTTCGGCGATCCAGGCGGCCAGCCGGGGCGCTTGCGCACGCGGCCGCGTGACGACGATTCTCTTGCCGCGCAATGCCTCGGTCATTGCCCTGCTGCAAGCTGGTCAAGTATGGCGTCTGCTCCCTGGTCGCGCAGCATCTGCGCCAGGGCACGGCCGACGGCCTCGTCGTCGTCTGGCGTGCCGCGCAACTCACCCGCAAGCAGCTGCCTGCCGTCTGGTGAAGCGACAAAGCCACGCAGCCAGAGCAGACCGTCCTCGAGCATCGCATGCGCGGCCAGAGGAAGCTGGCAGCTGCCGCCCAGGGCGCGTGAAAAAGCACGCTCCGCGCGCACGCATTGAGCCGCAGCAGGATCGTTGAGCGGAGCCACCAAGGCGATCAAATCAGCGCGCTGGGCTGGCACCTCGATACCGAGCACACCCTGGCCTGGCGCCGGCAAGGACTGCTCGGGGGTCAACACGGACGCAATTCGGCCGACCAGCCCGAGTCGAATCAGGCCCGCGGCAGCGAGGATTATGGCGTCGTACTCACCCGCATCAAGCTTCCGCAGACGCGTATCGAGGTTGCCGCGCAGGCTCCTGATGACCAGATCAGGATAGCAAGCGCGCAGACTCGCCTCGCGGCGCAGGCTCGAGGTGCCGATCACGGCCTTGGCCGGCAGGTCGTCGAGCCTGGCAAAGCGGTTGGAAACAAAGGCGTCGCACGGGTTCTCGCGCGACGAGATGGCGCCAAGGACAAAGCCATCGGGCATGTCCATCGGCAGGTCCTTCATCGAATGCACCGCGATATCGGCCTGGCCGTTCTGCATCGCCACTTCGAGTTCCTTGATGAACAAACCCTTGCCGCCGATGGTCGCCAGCGGGCGATCGAGGATCTGGTCGCCACGGGTGGTCATGCCAAGGATCTCGACGTTGCGCTGCGGGTATAGTTCTGCGAGACGCCCGCGCACGAACTCCGCTTGCCACATGGCAAGGCGCGACTCTCGCGAGGCGATGACGATACGCGACTCATCTGGACGTGCAGAGTTCAAGGCAGGTCTCCGGCAAACGCGCTGCCAAGCGCACCAGAAAGCCGGCGCGCGAGGGCAGCATCACCCCAAAGGCATCTCGATCAGAGGCGATTCTAACACGCTTGGCCAGCGCGCTTGCCCCGACAATGCCGTCGTTGAAATCGATTCCTGCGCGCGCGCAGCACCGGAAAGACTGGCCTTCGCTGGCTACCTACGCGGACTGTTACCCGGAAAGCGGGAATGAGCATGTCATTCCAAACCGCGCCCCCTCGAACGGCGCCGCTTACCGCTCGACCGCCTGAAGGGTCGTCAGATAGGCCAGGACATCCTGGCTATCGCCGTCCTTCAGCCTGTACAAGGTTCCCGTTTTGGCGCCTTCTTCGTCGTGCGGGCGATCCCCCTGGAGGTAGGCGTCGATCTGCTTTTGCAGGTAGTTCGTGTATTGGCCAACGAGCATCGGGAACATGCCGCGCCCCTGCGCCGTCTTGCCATGGCAGACGGCGCAGTTTTTCTGGTAGACCGACTTGCCGTTTTCGATATCGCCGGCGGCACGCGGGATGATCATCACCTTCTCCATTGCCAGCAGGCGCGCCAGAGCGTCGTCGCTGTCCTTGAATTCCGGCGGCCGCGTCGGCAGTTCGATCTGCGCCAGGTAAGCGGCGACCAGCTTCATATCCTGATCATCGAGTTCGCGCTCCCTGGTATACGGATACATCGGCAAGTTGATTCGCACCTGACTCTGGAAGGCCAGTAGCTGCTGCTCGACGTATTTTGGCGACTGGCCGGCGATGCGTGGGTACTCGCCTTGCTTGCCGCCAGCGCCGAAGGGGCCATGGCAGGCCGCGCACGGACCGTAGATATCCTTGGCGCGATCGATGTCGAGCGCCGCAGCCGGCAGAACGAGCGCTCCCCCGAGCAGGAGGCAGAACAGTTTTCTCAAGCCTTGAAAGTACTTCATGACGACCTCGTCGGATGGCAGCCGGAATTATAGAAAAACCGTCACCGGCTACCTTGATGAGCGTCAAGAAGCGACTCCCGAGCCTCCTCCGGGTGCCGCGGTTGCCGCTCAGGAACTCAGCTGGCGCGCGAAGGATTTGAGCAAGGACCACTGCCGGCGACTGACCGGCAGCCGATCCGGCACGTCGCGCAGGATAGCCTGCCACTGCGCGTCAGCGTCGTCGCAATCGCCACCCTTCTCGAAACCAGAAAGCGCATTCCGCGCTGCCAATACACTGCGATGCAGACGAATGAACTGTGCGCCGAACTCCTGTTCGAGATGGGTCAGCGACTCGTCAAGCAGGAACTCGCGATCACGGGTACGCGCCGTGACGTATTTCAAGTCGGCCCGCAAGTAAATGATGTCAGCCACCGCAATCAGCAACAGCCGGCCCCGTTCGTGGCAGGAAAGGTGGCTGCGCGCAGCCTGCGGCAGTTGCGCGAGCAACCCGGGCGGCACTCGTTTCCGGCGCACTTTCCGCAACGCCTCCAACAGGCGCCACGCACGCACCGGCTTCACCAGGTAGTCAATGGCATTGAGCTCGAAGGCCTGCACCGCGTAGGCGTCGTAGGCGGTAACAAAGATCACCGCCGGCGGGTGTTCAAGCCGAGACAAATGACGCGCCAGTTCAATCCCGTCCATTTTCGGCATGCGGATGTCGACCAGCGCCACATCAACCCGGCGGCCCTCGACGGCCGCCAGAGCCCGCAGGCCGTTGTCGGCTTCGGCGACGATCTCGTTTGGCAGTTCCGGCGCGATATCGGTCAACAGGTCACGCAGACGCGCCAGTGCCGGCGCCTCATCGTCGCAAACCAGCAGAGCAAGAGGGGAAGCGGCAACGGACACAGTCATCGCCCCTGCTCCCGGCACGGCAGAACGATGCGCACCCGGTACTCGTGCCGGCCGTCGGCCAGTGCTACTGCGTCGGTTTCGAGGCGCGCCTCAAGGTCATAGTAAAGCGCAAGGCGCTCGCGAATGTTGGCGAGCGCCATGTGGCTGCCGTGCTGATTATCGGCGCCGCCCGCGCAGGGATTGACGATATCGAGTTGCAGCGCGTCAGCGCGGCGGCCGATGCTGATGCGAATGCACCCGCGATCACCCAACGGCTCGATGCCGTGATAAACGGCGTTCTCCAGCAGTGGCTGCACCATCAGTGGCGGGACTTTCAGGTCGAGCGGCAGATCGGGCGCGATGTCCCATTCGACGTGCAGACGCTCGGCGAGACGCAGTTTTTCGAGATCCAGGTACTGCCGGCACAGGGCCAGCTCGTCAGCCAACGGCACCAGTTCGCGATGATCGCGCATCAGCGCGCGAAAAAGCTCGGCCAGTTCCTCAAGCGCCGTCTCGGCACGGCGCGGGTCGGCGCGAATCAGCGAGAGCACCGCATTCAGGGTGTTGAAGAGAAAATGCGGCCGGATGCGTGCGGTCAGCGCCTGTAGTCGCGCCTCGACCAGCGCCGGCGACAGGGCGCCGACGCGCAAGGCAAAGTAGGCAAGCATGAAGCCGGCCGCCAGCCCGGCAAGCAGGCCTGCCCTGAGCAGGCTCTGGCCACCAGCGTCGGCGAAGAGCAGGTGATTCCACAGCGCCGACAACACGATCGCCGAAGCGGCTGCCAGCAGCAACACCGTCGAACGCCCTATCCAGGCCGGCACTCGCCGCAGGATATTGGCGCCGAACGCCAGCAGCGCCAGATTGAAGAGCAGCAAGGGCTGCACCCAGGCGGCCATGTCGATGAACTGCTGCACGCTGTCCTGCACCCCCTGGCTCTGCACCAGTGCGGCGCCCAGCGCCAGCAGGTTCACGCCGAGCAGGATTCGCAGCATGACTCCGGAATTCCGGAAATCCGGTAGCGGCTGGCCGGCCAGGTTTTGCTTTATACTTGCCATTACTCGAATTGGCGCCTGTCCAAGGTTCTACGAGTGATTCTAGCCCAGGAACCCGTCCCCCATGAGCCAATCGGATTCTTCCCAATACACTTGGGCCGGCCGCTTTTCCGAGCCAATGTCCGACCTCGTCAAACGCTATACCGCCTCGGTAGACTTTGATCGCCGGATGTGGCGACAGGATATTCGCGCCTCGCTAGCGCACGCGACCATGCTCGCCAAGCAGGAAATCATCAGCGTCGCTGACCTCGCCGATATCGAACGTGGCATGGCGCAGGTGGTCGGCGAGATCGAGGACGGCACCTTTGTCTGGACGCTCGACCTCGAGGATGTCCACCTGAACATCGAGAAGCGCCTGACCACCCTCGTTGGCGACGCCGGCAAGCGCCTGCATACCGGGCGCTCGCGAAACGACCAGGTAGCGACCGACATTCGCCTGTATCTGCGCGACGCGATTGACGACCTGCTTCCGCTGCTGCGTCAGTTCCAGACCAGTCTGCTCAACCTGGCTGAAAAGGAAGCCGCCACGCCGCTGCCCGGCTTCACCCATCTCCAGGTCGCCCAACCCGTCACTTTCGGCCATCACCTGCTCGCCTATTTCGAGATGATGCAGCGTGATGCCGAACGCCTTGCCGAGTGCCGGCGCCGCACCAACCGTCTGCCACTGGGTGCGGCGGCGCTGGCCGGCACCACCTACCCGATCGACCGCCATTACGTTGCCGAGCTGCTGGGCTTCGAGGGGGTTTGCGAAAACTCGCTCGACGCAGTTTCTGATCGCGACTTCGCGATCGAATTCTGCGCCGTCTGCGCCATGCTGATGATGCACCTGTCGCGCCTATCGGAAGAGCTGGTGCTGTGGATGAATCCGTGCTTCGGCTTCATCAGGATCGCCGACCGCTTCTGTACGGGTAGTTCGATCATGCCGCAGAAGAAAAACCCCGACGTCCCGGAACTGGCACGAGGCAAGACCGCCCGCGTGTACGGCGACCTGACGGCCTTGCTGACGCTGATGAAAGGCCAACCGCTGGCTTACAACAAGGACAACCAGGAAGACAAGGAGCCGCTGTTTGACGCCATCGATACGGTAAGCGACACGCTGCGCATCTTCGCCGAAATGATTGCCGGCATCACCGTCAATCGCGAAAGGATGTACAGCGCCCTGGCCGAAGGTTTCGCCACCGCGACCGACCTGGCGGATTATCTGACCCGCAAGGGGCTGCCTTTTCGCGACGCACACGAAGCCGTCGGACTGGCCGTGCGTCGAGCGGAAGAACTTGGCGTCGACCTGGCACAACTCCCGCTCGCCGAACTGCAACGCTTCTCACCGCTGCTTGGCAACGATGTCTTTGCGGTGCTTACCGTCGACGGCTCGCTGGCCGCCCGCAGGCACATCGGCGGTACCGCGCCGGAGCAGGTCCTGGCCGCAGTTTCCCGCGCCCGTCACGGCTAGGCCCCCACCGCAGGCATCCGGGCAGTGGAAAAGATCGGCAAATACGAACTGCGCCGCGAAATCGGCCATGGAGCAACGTCTACCGTCTACCTGGGCAGCGACGCGTTCACCCAGCGCGAAGTGGCGGTCAAGGTAGCGTTTCCCGGCATCCTGAAAGACCCGAAGCGGGGCAGACTCTACACTCACCTCTTCCTCAACGAAGCGGCACTGATCGGCAAGCTGTCGCACCCGCACATCGTCCAGATCTACGACGCGGTCGTAGACGACCACCTCTGCTACATCGTCATGGAATACGTTGCCGGCGGCACGCTGGAAACGGTCTGCACGCCCGACCGACGGTTATCGATCGAACGCATCGTTGAGATCGTTTTCAAGTGCACACGGGCGCTCGACTTCGCCTTCCGGGCAGGCATCATCCACCGCGACATCAAGCCGGCAAACATCCTGTTCACCGGCACCGACCCCAGCGAAGGCGACATCAAGATCTCGGATTTCGGCGCGGCGATCATCGGCTCACCCGATCACACCCTGGTGCAGGGAATCGGATCCCCCGCCTACATGTCGCCGCAACAGGTCAAGGAACAGGTCCTCGATCAGCAGACCGACATCTACTCACTGGGCGTCGTCATGTATCAGTTGCTGACCGGTCAGTTGCCTTTTCAGGCGCGCAACAGTTACGACATGGTTTACCAAATCATCAACGCTGAACCACGCCGGCCTTCGACGCTGCGCCGAGAGATCCCCGCAGCGCTCGACGCCATCGTCGCGCGTGCAATGAGCAAGCGACTCGAGACTCGCTACGCCACCTGGCGGGAGTTCGCCCAGGATCTGGCACAAGCCTTTCGTGAGGGGCAACCGAAAGCGTCCTCCCACGAGATGGCCGATCTCGAAAAGTTCGACACGCTGCGTGGCTTCCCATTCTTTGCGGACTTTTCCGACGTCGAGATATGGGAGATCATGGGCTTCTCGCAGTGGAGCCGCGCTTCACCCGGAACGTTGATCATTCGCGACGGCGACCTCGGTGACTTCTTCTGCTTCCTCGCCGAAGGCGAATTGAAGGTGCTCAAGAATGGCCTGCTCCTGGACATGCTGACATCCGGTGATTGCTTCGGTGAAATGGCCGTCATCGGCAAGTCGACCTGCAAACGCAGCGCCGACATCGTGGCGGTGACCGAAGCCAAGCTGGTACGAATAGCCGTCTGCTCGTTGCGTTCTGCTTCGGACGCTTGCCGAGGGCACTTCTACCAGTCATTTCTGGCGGTCCTCAGCGAGCGCTTGACATCAGCCAACACGCGCCTGGTAACCTTCTGACAGTATCCACGGCGACCGCACATCAGAGAGCAGAGTGCATCCGGCGCCACCCCGTCCCCCACAAGCCCGGCCGTCGTCCATCATTCACCAGTCGCTCGTCCATTGGCGCTGCGCAGACCCCGAATCGCGCAAGGTTTCCAGCCTGGAGACGGGTTGCCTGAAGACGCTCCGTCGCAGTATATTAGTGCTTTCTGATTAATGGAGCATGACGCAGATGAGCAAGTCATTTGGCACGATCACCCACGATGTTTCGAAGGCACTCGGAACCCTGCGCCACGAAATTCCCGAGACGATTCAGGGCTTCAATGCGCTGGCCAAAGCGGCCCTCGCGCCAGGCGTGCTGTCGGCGCTGGATAAGGAACTGATCGCCCTGGCGATCGGCGTCTCCAGCCGCTGCGACGCCTGCATCGGGTTTCATGTGAAAGCGCTGATTCGCCTGGGTGTCAGTCGTGCACAGCTGATGGAAACACTTGCCGTCTGCACCTACATGGGTGGTGGCCCGACACTGATGTATGCCGCCGAGGCGGTCAGGGCGTACGAGGAATTGAGCGTCGGCAAGGCGACGCCGGCCAGCGCTTGAGAAAAGGCCCGCGCAGCGAGACGCACTGCGAGGGCCCGGCCGCAGAAGCACTTTGGCGATCAGAGCGGATCGACCAGGCCTTCAAGAAGTTTCTGCAACTCGCCGTCCTCGTACATCTCGCGCATGATGTCGCAGCCGCCGACAAACTCGCCGCGCACGTAAAGCTGAGGAATCGTTGGCCAGTTGGCGTAGGACTTGATACCGCTACGGATCTCGGGGTTCTCGAGTACGTTCACGCTCAGGAAGCTCGACACTCCGCAGGCCTTGAGGATTTGCACCGTTACCGACGAGAACCCACATTGTGGCGCCTGCGGCGTCCCCTTCATGTAGAGGACCACGGGGTTGCCTGTTACCTGCTCTTTGATCAATTGCTGCGCATCCATCGTAAAACCTCTTAGTGACCACTCGTTATGAAAAACAATCAACAGAACAGTTTACCGGCTCGCGGCGTCCAGCGTCAATCGAGTCGCCCCCCACTGACGCGTTCAATTCCCGCCAAGTCACACCACGAGCCGAGCTCGACAAACCTTTGCTGGCCCAACAATTGCCGCACCGCAGCGGCCTGATCGTATCCGTGCTCGACCAGCAAGCAGCCAGCCGGCCTCAGATGCCTCACGGCGCCGCGGATGATCTCGCGAAGGCAGGCCAGACCGTCACCGCCGACCACGCCATCGGTCAGCGCGATGCGTGGTTCATGAGGCAAACCATCTCCCTGCAGGTGCGGGTCCGCGTGCGCCACATAAGGCGGGTTGGCGACGATCAGATCGAAGCGGATTTCGCCAAGCGGCGTGTACCAGTGACCGGCAAGAAAGCTCACTTCTACTGCGTGCCGTACCGCATTGCCGCTGGCTACGGCAAGAGCAGCCGGCGAAAGATCAACCGCCGTAACCAACGCCCCCGGGCATAACCGCGCCAGGGTCACCGCCAGAACACCGGACCCGGTCCCGAGATCCAGTATCTGAGCGCAGGGCAACGAGCGAACACGTTCGATCGCCAGGTCGACCAGTAGTTCCGTCTCCGGACGCGGAATCAGCACCGCCGGCGTCACGACAAACTCCCGGCCATAAAATTCTGCGCTGCCCAGAAGATAGGCCAGCGGCTCGCCGGACGCGCGCCGGCTGACCAGTGCATCGAGCCGGCACAGCTGATCTGCCGAGAGTGTGCGTGTCGGGTGCGCAATCAGGTCGGCATGCGTACAGGTGGCCACCTGCTCGACAAGCAGGCGCGCATCAAGGCGATCGATGCGCCGGCTCGCCGAGCGCCATGCAGCATGCAGCGTCATCGTCATTCGGATAGGCGCTCAGCCAAAGCGCAGAGCAGCGTCGGGAGTGATCTCCGCCATTCGTTGCGGGCAGTTCGCATCACTCGCTGTCGGCAAGCATCGCCAGCTGATCGGCTTGGTGTTCGGCGGCAAGCGCAGCCAGCAATTCGTCCAGGTCGCCGTCCATGATCGCTTCGATCTTGTACAGGGTCAGATTGATGCGGTGGTCGGTAACTCGACCCTGCGGGAAATTGTAGGTTCGAATTCGCTCCGAGCGGTCGCCACTGCCAATCAGGTCCCGCCGCGTCGATGCGATGTTCGCGTGCTGCTCGCGCTCCTGCCCGTCCCTGATGCGCGCCGCCAGGACCGACAGGGCCTGTGCCTTGTTCTTGTGTTGCGAACGATCATCCTGGCATTCGACGACGATCCCCGTCGGCAGATGGGTAATCCGTACCGCCGAATCCGTCTTGTTGATGTGCTGTCCGCCCGCACCGGAAGCGCGGTAGGTGTCAACGCGAATCTCGGCCGGGTTGATCTGCACCTCCTCCAGCGCGTCGGCCTCCGGCATCACCGCCACCGTGCACGCCGAGGTGTGGATCCGACCCTGCGTTTCCGTGTCGGGAACGCGTTGCACGCGATGGGCCCCTGACTCGAACTTCAGTCGCGAGTAGACGCCGTTGCCGATGACTCGCGCAATCACCTCACGGTAGCCGCCGAGGTCCGAAACGCTGGCCGAAATGACTTCGACCTGCCACCGCTGGCGTTCAGCGAAGCGGGTATACATGCGAAAGAGATTGCCGGCAAAAAGCGCCGATTCCTCACCGCCGGTGCCGGCGCGCACCTCGAGAAAAACGTTGCGATCGTCGTTGGCATCCTTTGGCAGCAGCATTTTCTGCAGATCCTTCTCGATCTGCGGCAAGCGCTCCCTGACGGCGACCACTTCCGCTGCCGCCAACTCCTTCATCTCCGGATCGGCGAGCATCTCGAGCGCCGACGACAGCTCGGCCTCGGCATGTCGCCAGGTCTGGTAAAGAGCGACCACCGGGCCAAGTTCGGCGTACTCGCACGACAACTTGCGGAACTCGTCCATGTCCTGCGTTGCTTCGCTGCTGGCCAACATGCGGCCGACTTCGTCGAGGCGACCGGTCAGCTGTTCAAGTTTGTCGCAAATGCTCTGGTTCATGGGGAAGTCGCTTAAAGCGCGCCGAGCTGCGAAAAATGATGCACCCGCCTGGCGTCGGTTGCCGGAGGGGGCTACTCGCCGAAGCGGGAATCCGGATGGAGGTGGAACAAGCGTCCGACCAGCGTCTGCAACTCGTCCTGGTCTGCACCGGCCTGGTTCAATGCTTGCGTCGGCGCATGCAGAAACTTGTTGGTCAGGCGATGCGAGAAGCGCTCGAGGACGCGGGCCGGGTCTTCACCTTTGGCCAGCAGCTTCAGCGCGTGCTCCATCTCGTGGCGACGCGCACGGTCGGCAGCATCGCGCAGTGACCGAATGAGCGGCACTGTACCACGCGTGGCAAGCCAGCGCAGGAAGCCCTCGACACGTTCGCTGATGATCGACTCCGCGTCCACCACCGCGGCCTGACGCGACTCGAGACCCGATTCAACGACCTGCGCCAGGTCGTCGACGGTGTACAGGAAAACGTCGTCCATTTCGCCGACCTCGACCTCGATATCGCGAGGAACGGCCAGGTCGACCATGAACATCGGGCGATGGCGGCGAACCTTGATCGCCCGCTCGACCATCCCTAGTCCGAGGATCGGCAGCGGGCTGGCGGTGCATGAGACGACAATGTCGAACTGCGACAAGCGCTCGCCGAGATCCTCAAGCCTGATCGCCGTTCCTCCCAGCCGATCGGCCAGCACCAGGCCGCGTTCAACCGTGCGGTTGGCGATGACCACCTGTTTCGGATGCTGCGCCGCAAAATGCGTGGCGCACAGCTCGATCATTTCACCAGCGCCGATAAAGAGGATCTTCTGCTCGGCGATACGTTCGAAAATTCGCTCCGCCAGGCGCACGGCGGCGGCGGCCATGGAGACCACATTGGCCCCAATCGCCGTCGTCGACCGCACCTCCTTGGCCACTGCAAAGGAGTGCTGGAAGAGCTTGTGCAGTGTCGTGCCAAGAGTTCCGGCCTCCTCGGCAACACGTACCGCCTCCTTCATCTGACCGAGAATCTGCGGCTCGCCGAGAACCATCGAATCCAGCCCGCTGGCGACTCGAAAGGCATGCCGTACGGCGTCGCGCTCGGGATAGGTGTAGAGGTAGGGAACAATTTCATGACGCGCCAGGCGATGGTAGTCGGCAAGCCACTGGGTCGCGACATCGAGTGCATCGGTAGCGAAGTAGAGCTCGGTGCGGTTGCAGGTCGACAAGATCGCCGCCTCGTGGACCGGTTTGCAGTGGGCCAGGTCAGCCAGGGCATGCGGCAGGCTTTCGGCATGAAACGCCAGCTGCTCGCGAACCGAGAGTGGTGCTGTGTGGTGGTTGATACCAATGGTGAACAGCGCCATGCTTGGGGGACGGTAGGCAGAGGGGTGGCAAGTCAGCAGGCGATTATAGCACCGCCGCCGAAAGCCTCCCCGCGCACGCAAGCGTGCTCAATCCGGCCGAAGCCCGCGGCTCAGACAATCTCCGGGCCGGGCTTGCCGATGAAGTAGCCCTGCGCGTAATCGACACCAAAGGCGCGCAACATGTTCAGCGCCCGTTCGTCTTCCACGAACTCGGCCACCGTCTTCTTGCCAAAGCCACGCGCCACCTCGGCGAGCGCGCGTACGAAGACCTGATCATCCGGGCTGTCGACCAGGGTGCGGACAAACGATCCGTCGATCTTGACGTAGTCGACAGGCAACTGCTTGACGTAGTTGAACGAAGAAAAGCCGACGCCAAAGTCGTCGAGCGAAAACGCGCAACCGAGTTCCCGTACGGCGTTCATGAACGCTCGGGCCTTGGAAAAATCCGACACGGCCGCGGTCTCGGTAATCTCAAAGATGACATGGCTCGGCAACATCGCGCCACGCGCGAGTTCATCTCGAATGAATGAAAGCAGGCGCGGATCATTGATGCTGACGCCCGACAGGTTGATCGAGAATTTGTAGTACTTTCCGGCAGCAAACAGGGCCAGCATCTTGCCAAAGACGTCATGGATCACATAGCGATCGATCTCGCGTATCAGGCCACTGTTCTCGGCCACTTCCATGAACGCACCGGGCGGGATCGGCGAGCCATCTTCTCCCCGCATGCGTACCAGGGCCTCGTAATGACTGACCTGCCGAGCGCGAATATCCAGGATCGGCTGGTAGTACACGATGAAACCGCTGTCGCCCAGTGAGCGATTGATCATCTCCTCCCAGTACAGGCGACTCTGCATCTTCTCCTGCACACCCTCACCCTCTGAATAGAGGTGCCAGCCGGCGCCGCCTTTCGACTTGGCCTGATACATGGCGATGTCGGCATTGGCGAGAAGCTGCTTGACGTCCATCATGGCCTCGGAAAAAACGACGATCCCGATGCTGGCAGAGACACGATGGTTCGCTCCCAAGCCCGGGAACTTGATCTCGGCAAGTTGCCTGTTGATTTTCTCGGCCACCTGGATGGCACCGTCGCGATCACATTCGTGCAGCAAGATGCCCAGTTCATCACCACCCAGGCGGCCCAACAGATCGCTGCCGCGCGCCACACTGCCGACTTCATCGGCGACCACCCGCAGGAGGGCATCACCTGCCTGGTGCCCGTTCAGATCGTTGACGTATTTGAACCCGTCGAGGTCGAGATAAAGCAGTGCTCCGTCATGCGAGGAACGGCGGGCGCTGGCCAGCGCCTGATCGAGTTCATGCTGGAAATGCTGTCGATTCACCAGACCCGTGAGCGGATCGTGCTCGGCCAGATAGCTGACATGCGACTCGGCGCGCTTGCGTTCCGTGTGGTCGATGCCCACCGAGAGAATCATCACTGCATCGCGAGACCCGGAAAGCCGGGAGTGGTTCCAGGTAATCTCATACAACTGGCCGTTGGCGCTCGCCATAATCGATTCCAGTTGCACGTGTTGACGTTCGCCGGCAGCAATTTCCCGCACTGCCTGCTGAATCAACAGTTCCGAAGATCCGTCCGGACAGACCAGTTCGGAAAAGTGCTTGCCCGGCAAATCCTCCTCCGCCCAACCCGAGAGCAACTGCCCGTAGCGATTCAGGGTAAGAATCTGGCCGTTGGCAGCCTGGGTCAGAATGATCACTTGCGCGGTATCGAGCAGGTTCCTGCTGAAATCGCGCTCGACCGAAATCCGCTGCAACATTCCCTGCATCTCTGCAGAATGGGCCGCGACGTCGCTCTCCAAAATTTCCAGCCGATGCGACAGGGCAACCGCCGCCTCGTCCAGGCTGTCGATTTCGTCATCGACCAGTCGCCGAGTGCGCGGCGCGATCCTCGCCCGTGCCTCGGCGAAGGCGCTGCGCCCGAGCAGAGGAATGGCACGCACTGCCTGTGTCATACGTTGCAAGGGCGCGTGCACCAGCAGCGCCAGCAATAGTAGCGAGAACAGCGAAGCCAGCAATTCGCCCTGCAGGCGACTCCAGACCGATTTTCGAATATCGGCCAGCGCCTGGGTGAGATCGTCGACGACGACCAGCACGGCCTCCGCCTGTCCCTCAACGCCGGGATCGAGCGCCAGAAACGACAACTCGAACTGCCGGCCATCGTACGCGAGCAGACGCCAGGCGCGCTCAGCACGCAGCGGCGGAAGGGCCGTCAACTGCTGCAGCAGGGGCAGGGTGCGCTCCATATTGCTCAAACCGATGACCTGCAGACCCAAGGCAGGCAGCGCGTTCCTGCCAACCGGGTCGGCGGCTGGAACGAGAACGCCGAGATCAGCACCGGACAAGCGGTGGAACGAGACCACCACGTCGGCCAGAGAACTGCCCAGGACCACCGCTCCGGCAACGCGACCAGCCGAGAGGATCGGCGCCGCGGCGAACTGCGTGCACACCTGCTCGCAGCGCGTCCAGTGCATCGCTCGTTCCTGCCCGATGACGGCGCGAACCTCCGCGTCCGGCTCCACCGCAGCGAGTGCATGGGTGCGCCAGGTGGCCAAGGGCGGACCGCTTTGCGCGTAGACCTGCAGCGAATCCAGCCCCAGGTCGAGTTGCAGGACCGACCAGTAGCTGTCGAAGTGCTGTCGCAGCAGGGCATTGCCTGCCTGCGTCTGGAAAAGGCCGACGCCGACCGAGTCCAGAGCGGCCAGCATGCCGGCCAGCGCCTGCAAACGGAGCCCGAAGTCGGTGCGCAGAGCAAGTGCCTGGCCCACCAGACGCTCTCTGGTCGCCGTCCGCTGCACTTCGAAGCGCGTCGTCAGGTCATGGAAGTGCAGCCACGACAGCGCCCCGTTGACCGATAGCATCACTCCGCCAAGAGTCAACAGGATTTTCCACCTCAGACTGAGGAAACGGGCAGCGCTACGCGCTTTCGCCGGAGGCGAACTGGCCAACATTTGCAGAGACTAGAAACGGAACGAACCGAGGAGCATGAAGCTGTCCCAGTAACGATGAAGATCCTGCGGGTTAGGATTGTCCTGGACCGCCAGAAAACCTGTTCCATCAACCTGATGCACCTCCGCGCGGAGCATGAACTGCGGAGTGACGTCGAAACGAACGCCGGCTGTCCAGTCTTTGGCATAGCGCGTAAAGCCGGGCATACGGGTGGCTGCGGCAAAGTCCTCGCCATTACGATCACCCTTGTCCGCATAGTACACGTCGTAACGCAGAAGCGCTTCCCACTTTGGTGCCAGGCGGTAGGTGGCCTGCAGATAGTAACTCTCGCCAAGCGCATCGCCGTTGTAGAAGAAGGGGCCGAAATCCTTCACCGAGATACGACGACTGGCGTACTCACCCGTCAGGCTCCAGTTCTCGGCGTTGTACTGGGCCGAGAAGATCAGGGGCGTAAGCTTGAAACGGCCAGCACCAAGGCGGTCAGCGTAGCCTGGCTTGTAACGCAGGTCGACCTGCAGGGCGGTGAACCCGAGCCGGTACTTGCCGCCCTGGCCTTCGTAAAGCACCTGAAAATCCGGAGCCAGCTTCGCATCCAGATGACCTGGTGGATTCAGACCGACCAAGGCCACCGTCGCCGACTCGCTGTTCGTCTGCGGCTGGCCAAGCGCGAAACTGGCGGAAAGCGAACCAGCCTCGTCGTAGCGTTCCAGGTAGATCTCCGCACCATCGGCAGAAACCGTCAAGTTACGCGTTCGATCGAAGTAGATCGATTGCGGCAGGATAATGCTCGGTCGGGTAAATGGAACATCGCGCGTCTTGTTGTACAAACCGTAGGCGGTCTTGATCCGCCCTACCCGCACGCCGCTCCGCCCCTCCTCACTCGATGCCGTAGTCCAGTCAAGCAGACCGTAATCGAGGCGCACCTGGCCATCATCGGTGCCACCCGCTCGATGCGAAAGCAGCTGGCCAGACAGTTGAACGTCTGGTGTCAGTCGCCACGAAGCGTTCACCCCGACCTCGCTGAATTCATTGCTGATCTGGTCATCACTCGGCCCGAAAAAGTTGTTGTCCGAGGTGTTCACCAGGGTCAGTGAAAAGAAGCCATGCAACTGCAGATCGCCGTCCAGGAAATCGACGGCCCGCGCCCGTGTCGCCGATAGCGACAGCACCGCTATCGCGGCAATGCCCAAGAGGGACCTAGCGAACTTTGAGTACACGTACATTCTGATCAACCTCGCTCGCCTTGACGTAACCCATTGCGCCAGGCGTGGACGCCACCCGAGAGAGCATCTCCTTGGTTGAACCGACCTGTTCGGGGTACTGTCCCTGACCCGAAAACACCTGTCGGTCCCATGCCATTCGCAATTGGTGGGGAAACACCTGCAGCACGCTCTTGCTGAAAGTGGCGTGCTCGGGGGCGTCATCGCGCAGAACGAAAACCTTCACCGGCGTGTTGCTCGGCCATTTCTGCAGAAGCATGCCAAAGATGGCGCGCAAGGATGCTCGCGGGATGGCTTCTTCGCTGGTCGCCTGGTGAGCGATGACCACCATCACTGGCTCGACTGGCTGCGCCTGCGCTCTGGCGGCCAGCAAGGCGACCGCCAGCACGCAAAGCAACTGTGCCCAGCGAATCCAACTCACGAATTTAATGATAAGAGTCTTTTCCATCACGGCGCATCCTACCAGACAAGATGCGCAAGAATTCGCGCTTCAGCGAACGTGAGGAGAGCGATTCCACGTACGGCAGTCAGGGCCCGCAATTCATTCAGACTCCTCCGTCACCGCCTGCCAGCCAGCCGGGAAACTGCGCGACCGCTGCCCTGAATGCGCGTTCCTCCAGGCCGGGCCGGGCATGATCGCAGAACGACGACGAATCGCTCGGTAGCGGAAAAAAAAAGCCACGGCATGCCGTGGCTTTCGTCCGCTGCTGCAGGGTCACGCGGGCGTTGCTTTGCCTGATGCTGATGCGCTTTCCATCCAACGCTTGATGCGATTTGCATCACCGATACGCGTTTGCTTGCCAGATGAGTCAAGCAGCACGATCACCACCGGTCGGTCGGCGACACGCGCCTGCATAACCAGGCATTTTCCTGCTTCCTGAATGTAGCCGGTCTTCGACAGACCAATTTCCCAGGTCGGGCTCTTGACCAATTGATTGGTATTGCGATACTCGAGGTCGCGCCCCTTCACTTCCGCGGTGGCGCCCGGGGTCGTCGAAAACTCGCGAATTAGTGGGTAGCGATAGGCGGCAGCGACCATTCTCGCCAGGTCGTGTGCGGTGGACACGTTATTGCTGGTCAGGCCGGTCGGATCCTCGAAATGCGTCCTGCTCATTCCCAGCGCTGCAGCCTTGCGATTCATTGCCGCCACGAAGGCCGACAAGCCCCCGGGATAGTGACGACCGAGGGCGTTTGCTGCACGATTCTCGGAGGACATCAGCGCCAGCAAGAGGGCCATTTCACGGGTGAGCACAGCGCCCACCTGCAAGCGAGAACGACTCCCCTTCAGGTAGTCGACATCCTCGTCGGTAATGGTAATCGGCGCTTGCAGGTTAGGCATCGAGTCAAGCACCACCATGGCCGTCATTACCTTGGTGATCGACGCGATGGGAACGACAATCCTGGCGTTCTTCTCGTAGAGAGCCTCACCCCCGTCCTGTGCGATCACCAGTGCCGAACCCGAGCGGACCGCCAGGTGCTCCTGGCCATGCCACAGGTCAACGGCGCTGGCCATCGACGGGTCGACAGTCCTCTGCTTCTTAGCTGTGCGCGAAGCACTGCTTTTTCCAATCGGCGCCGCCGTACTGGCCTTGGCGACACGGGTGGATTTGGCCTTCGACACCCGCGGCACTGCCTTGCCTTGCTGCGCAACTTTCTTGCTCGACGCCTTCTTGCTGACCGGTGCCGCTTTCGCTTTTTCCGCTGTCCGGGCTTTGCTCTTCTGCGCTTCGCTCTTGCTGCCGGCCTTGTCGGCCGCGTGCACGGCGTCCATCGAGGCCAGACCGGTACCCACTACCAGGGCCCCCCACAGCACTACTGCTCTCAGCATCATCCGCATCGCAAGCCTCCTGCATGAACCGATAATTGACGACAATTCTACTGCAGCCCATCACCCGCGAGCCAACGGCTGAAAAAATAAGGGGATAGACAGGCTATGTAATGTAGCACATCAATTATTCAGAGTTCAAGGACGGCGTTCAGCTGCTCCCTACCGACCGTGGCGACGTGCTGAGCAAGATCGCTCAGCGCGGCGCCACGGGACCTCTCGAACAGGATGAATCTGCTCAGACCAGTTCCGCGCCGGATGCTCAGCGCTCGTTCATCAGCTTGTCGACAACGGCCAGAGCCGTCATGTTGACCAGGCGGCGAACGGTCGCCGTCGGCGTCAGGATATGCACCGGCTGGGCGGCGCCAAGCAGAATGGGCCCGATAGTGACGTTATTGCCCGAAGCGACCTTCAACAGGTTGAACGAGATGTTGGCGGCGTCGAGCGTCGGCATGATCAACAGGTTGGCCTGCCCTTTCAGGCGCGCGTCGCCCGGAAAAACTCGCTGGCGAATTTGATCGTCGATCGCCGCGTCGCCGTGCATCTCGCCCTCGACCTCGAGGCGCGGGGCGCGCTCCCTCAGCAAGCGCAAGGTTTCGCGCATTTTCAAGGCCGTTGGCGTGTTCTCGGAACCAAACGATGAATGCGACAGTAGCGCCACGCGCGGGGTAACGCCGAAACGGCGAACCTCGTCGGCAGCCAGCAGCGTCATGTCCACCAGCTGTTCGGCGTTTGGCTCGTAGTTGATATAGGTATCGGCGATGAACAGCGTGCGATCGGGCAGCAGCAACGCGCTCATGGCATACAGACTCTTGACCCCCGGCGCCAGACCAATGACATTCTCGACGTGCTCCCTGTGTACGCGGTGGCGACCGAAGGTGCCGCAGATCAGGCCGTCGGCATCGCCCTGGCGTACCATCAGCGCGCCAAAGAGCGAGGGGCGACGGCGCACCTCACGCCGGGCAAAATCGGCCGACACCCCCTTGCGCTCCATCAGCCGTCGATACTCCTGCCAGTAAGCCTCGAAATGGTCGTCGAAAAAGTGACTGTGACCGGCGCAAATGACCTCGAAGTCGATACCCGGACGTACGCGCAGGTTCGCGGCCTCGAGCTTGCGGGCGATATCACCGGGATGACCGATGAGAATCGGCTTGGCGATACCTTCGTCGACAATGACCTGCACCGCGCGCAGCACGCGGTCGTCACCACCTTCAGCAAAGACGATGCGCCGTGGCGCCTGCTTGGCCTGCGAAAAGACCGGCTTCATGATCAGACCGGAGTGATACACGAACTCGTCAAGGCTGTCCTGGTACGCCTCCAGGTCCTTGATCGGTCTGGTAGCAACGCCTGAGGCCATCGCCGCCTCGGCAACTGCCGGCGCGATCTTGCTGATCAGGCGCGGATCGAAGGGGTTCGGAATCAGATACTCGGGGCCGAAGTTGGCAACCTTCTCGCCGTAGGCCCTGACCGCCACTTCCGACTGCTCGGCGCGCGCCAGTTCAGCGATCGCCTTGACCGCGGCCAGCTTCATCTCTTCGGTGATGGTCGTCGCGCCGACGTCGAGCGCACCACGAAAGATGAACGGGAAACAAAGGACATTGTTCACCTGGTTGGGATAGTCCGAACGCCCCGTGGCCATGATCGCATCGCTACGCACAGCCTTGACGTCTTCCGGGAGGATCTCGGGGTTGGGGTTTGCCAGCGCCATGATCAACGGTGATGGCGCCATCTTGGCCACCATTTCCTGCTTCAGGACGCCACCGGCCGACAAGCCGAGGAAGACATCGGCACCCGCGATGACCTCGCCAAGCGTGCGCGCGTCGGTCTGCTTCGCGTAGCGCGCCTTGATCTCGTCCATGTCCTCGACGCGCCCCTCGTAGACCAGCCCCTTGATGTCGGTCACCCAGATGTTGTCCACCGGAATTCCGAGCATCACCAGTAGATCGAGGCAGGCCAGGGCCGCGGCGCCAGCGCCGGAGGTGACCAGTTTTACCTTGTCGAGGTCCTTCCCCTGCAGGTGCAGGCCATTGAGGATCGCCGCACCAACGACGATCGCCGTGCCGTGCTGGTCGTCGTGAAAGACCGGAATCTTCATCCGTTCGCGCAGCTTCCGCTCGACGTAGAAGCACTCCGGCGCCTTGATGTCCTCCAGATTGATGCCGCCGAAGGTCGGCTCCAGGGAGGCGATGATCTCGACCAGCTTATCGGGATCGCGCTCTTCGACCTCGAGATCGAAAACATCGATGTCGGCGAACTTCTTGAACAGCACGGCCTTACCTTCCATGACCGGCTTGGCCGCCAGCGGACCAATCGCACCAAGTCCGAGGACCGCCGTCCCGTTGGTGATCACGCCGACCAGATTGGCGCGCGAGGTCAGTGTGCTCGCTTCGGCCGGGAAGGCGACGATCTCCTCGCAGGCGGCGGCAACCCCCGGCGAATACGCCATCGACAGGTCGTACTGGTTGGTCAACTGCTTGGTTGGCAGTATCGCCACCTTGCCCGGTTTCGGATTGCGGTGATAGAAGAGGGCGGCTGCACGCAGCTGATCTTTTTCTTTCCTCATGCTCATTCTCCTGGCAGCATATGACAGGCCACAGCGGTTGCTGATAGCGTGCCAACTATCGACCGACGATCTGTCCCGTAGTGCCCCACACTGCCTTGCGGACAGCGCGGCGTGTAGCGAAGGGTCGCCAGTGCGTGTTGGACCTGTGGCATAATTACACAAACATTGACCATATTGCAGCACCAACGCCGCGCATGCCGAACACCCCCGCCTGCACCGCGCTTGTTTTTTCCAGCCGCGACCGACGCGTCGCCCCCGACTGAGCTGGACGGGCCCTCGTGGGCCCGGCTCCGTTGGGCAGCTTCTGCGCGCGCCACGCCACGGTAAGTTCCGCTCCTCCACCTACTTTGAGAGTGATTACCATGAACCAGACTGTTTCCATCAATGCCCCGGACTACGTCAAACATGAACGCCTGAAGAAATGGGTTGCCGATATCGCTGCCCTCACCGAACCCGCCAATGTCGTCTGGGCAGACGGATCTCAGGCCGAGTACGACCGTCTATGCGCCGAGTTGGTTGAAGCCGGCACCTTCACCCAGCTAAAGAAGCGCAAGAACTCGTTCCTGGCCTTTTCCGATCCCTCCGACGTTGCCCGCGTCGAAGACCGCACCTACATCTGCTCGGAGAAAAAGGAAGACGCCGGCCCGACCAATAACTGGGAAGACCCGGCCAAGATGCGTGAAACGCTGAAGGGCGTCTTCAAGGGCTGCATGAAGGGCCGCACGATGTACGTGATCCCGTTCTCGATGGGTCCGGTTGGCTCGCCGATCGCCCAGATCGGCGTCGAGATCAGCGACAGCGCTTACGTCGTCGTCAACATGAAGATCATGACCCGCATGGGCAAGGCCGTATTCCCCGTCCTCGGCACCGACGGGACCTTCATTCCGTGTGTGCATTCGATCGGCGCACCCAAGGAACCTGGCCAGAAGGATCCGCGCTGGCCGTGCAACCCGACGACCAAGTACATCGTCCATTATCCCGAAACGCGCGAAATCTGGTCCTACGGTTCGGGCTACGGCGGCAACGCGCTGCTCGGCAAGAAGTGCCTGGCCCTGCGCATTGCCTCGAACATGGCGCGTGATGACGGATGGATGGCCGAGCACATGCTGATCCTCGGCGTCCAATCGCCCGAGGGGAAGAAGCATTACGTCGCTGCTGCCTTCCCATCGGCCTGCGGGAAGACCAACTTCGCCATGCTCGTCCCGCCGGCCACCCTGAGCGGCTGGAAAGTCACCACCATCGGCGACGACATCGCCTGGATCAAGCCGCGCAAGGATGCCAACGGAGTCACCCGCCTCTACGCCATCAACCCGGAAGCGGGCTTCTTCGGTGTAGCCCCGGGCACCAACGACAAGACCAACTTCAACGCCATGGCCTCTCTGGCCGAGAACACCATCTTCACCAATGTCGCGCTGACCGACGATGGCGACGTGTGGTGGGAAGGCATGGGCCCGGCACCCGAGCACGCCATCGACTGGCAGGGTAACGACTGGACGCCAGCCATCGCCAAGGAGAAGGGCACCAAGGCCGCGCATCCAAACTCCCGCTTCACCGCTCCCGCCTCGCAGTGCCCGTGCATCGACGACCAGTGGGAGAGCACTGAAGGGGTCCCGATCTCGGCCTTCCTGTTCGGCGGCCGTCGCGCCTCGACCGTGCCGCTGGTCTGCGAGACCGTTGACTGGGATCACGGCGTCTATGCTGCCGCGACGCTGGGTTCGGAAACCACTGCCGCCGCCTTTGGCGCGCAGGGCGTCGTTCGACGCGACCCGTTTGCCATGCTTCCGTTCTGTGGTTACAACATGGCCGACTATTACAGCCACTGGCTGAAGATGGGCAATGCCGCCGACACTCCGGTGCCGATCTTTATGGTCAACTGGTTCCGGATGAACGAAAAAGGCGAATTCGCGTGGCCCGGCTTTGGCGATAACGCGCGCGTCCTCAAGTGGATCATCGACCGCTGCGAAGGCAAGGTTTCAGCCAACAAGACGACCCTCGGCTGGATGCCCAACTACGAGGACATCGACTGGTCCGGCAGCGACTTCTCGAAGGAGGAATTCGCCAACGTGACCAGCCTCGACAAGCAGGCCTGGAAGAGCGAGCTCGATGGCGTCAAGGAATGGTTCGGGAAGATGGGCGACAAGTTGCCGCCCAAGCTGGCGACCATCCGTGACGAACTCGAGAAGGGTTTCGCCGCCTGACCCGTGATCTCGACCCGATCCGGGTCCTGGAAAGGCCGCCTGCGGGCGGCCTTTTTTTTTCGCCTCGATCACAGCCAGTCGTTAGACTGTTTTCTTCGCCACCAACTGCTCCCGACGAATCATGCCGATCTTTCCCGCCAGCCGCCTTGCGCACATCGCGCCCTTCCACGTCATGGAACTTCTGACCCGCGCCAAAGCACTCGAAGCGGCCGGACGCGACATCATTCATATGGAAATCGGCGAACCCGATTTCCCGACGCCCGAGCCCATCGTCGCCGCCGCGCAAGGGCAGATTGCCAGCGGCCGCGTGTTCTACACGCCAGCGCTCGGACTTCCCGAATTGCGTGCGGCGATCGCCGGTTTCTATGCCACACGCTACGCCATCGACATTCCCGCATCGCGCATCGTGGTCACTGCCGGAGCCTCCGGCGCCTTGCTGCTGACCATGGCCTGCCTCGCAGAACCGGGCAGCGAATGGTTGCTCTCCGACCCCGGTTACCCCTGCAACCGCAACTTCGTGCGCAGCTTCGAAGGGCTACCGGTAAGCATCCCGGTGCGCGCCGAAAACAACTTCCAGCCAACGCTGGCCGAAGTGGAAGCGCATTGGACAGCACGTACGGCAGGTGCCTTGCTGGCCTCACCGGCCAACCCTACCGGCACTCTCATCGATGACGCAACGCTGGCCGCCATCGCCAATTTTGTTCGTCGGAAAGGCGGACAACTGGTGGTCGACGAGATCTACCACGGCCTGACCTACGAGCGTGCTGCAACGACGGCGTTGGCCTTCGGCGATGACATCTTTGTCGTGCAGAGCTTTTCCAAGTACTTCAACATGACTGGCTGGCGACTCGGCTGGCTGGTCGTGCCCGAGCACTACACGCGCGAAATCGAGAAGCTGGCGCAAAATCTGTTTATCTCGCCATCGACGCCGGCCCAGCACGCGGCGCTGGCCGCATTCTCGCCAGCCACCCTCGCCATCCTCGAAATGCGCCGTCAGGAGTTCCAGCGCCGCCGTGACTTCCTGGCGCCAGCGCTGGAAAACCTCGGTTTCCGCCAGGCGGCCAAGCCGGAGGGCGCCTTCTACGTCTACGCCAATTGCAGTGAACTGACCGACAACAGCGATCGCTTTGCGCGCGAATTGCTCGAGGCGGCTGGTGTGGCGGTCACCCCCGGCCTCGACTTCGGTCGCAACGACCCACAAAAATACTTGCGCTTCGCCTATACGGCCAGCGTCGAGCGCCTGGCCGAAGCGGTCGACAGGATTCGCCGCTTTCTTGGCTGACCGATCGCGAGAACGGCCCTCACCTGCCGCACCAGGCCGTCAGCGGCAAGCACCCGGGAAGGCGCCGATTGACGCCAGGCGGCGCCAGTCAAAGTGAGGACCCGGGTCGGTCTTTCGACCTGGCGCGATATCGCTGTGGCCAACGACCGCTTCGATCGGGTAGGCCGCGCACAAGACCCTGATCAAGGCGCGAAGACGACGGTACTGAACCGGCGCGAAGGGAGAATCGTCGCAGCCCTCGAGTTCGATACCCAGAGAAAAGTCGTTGCACCGCTGGCGCCCGTTCCAGCTCGACAGACCCGCATGCCAGGCGCGTTGCGCGCAGGAAACAAACTGGATCAGCTCGCCGTCTCGACGGAGCAGGAAATGGGCCGAAACGCGCAGCGTGCTGATCTGCGCAAAATAGGGGTGCGCAGATGCGTCGAGGCAATTCCCGAACAGACGAACGATCCCGTCACCACCGAACTCTCCCGGCGGCAGGCTGATCGCATGGACGACGATCAGTGACACCGCCTCTCCTTCGGGACGCGCGTCCTGATTGGCCGATTCGCTTCGCCGCGCGCCTGGCAACCAGCCGTCAGGGCCCAGCTGGCAAGCGCTCGCGCAATGGCGCAAGGTCATTCCTCGATGCGCAGCCGCTCGATGCGATAGCGCAAGGAACGGAAGCTCACACCAAGCAGTCTGGCCGCGGCAGTACGATTGAAAGCAGTCTTGCTCAAGGCCTCCAGAATCGCCTGCTTCTCGATGCGGTTGATGTAATCGTCGAGTGTTTCACCGTCCCGACCGAGGCTGCCACCGACCGCGGCGGCGGGCGCCAGTTGCAGATCGTCAACGAGGACCGCATTGCCGGAGCACAAGGCAGTGGCGCGTTCGAGAATATTCTCAAGTTCGCGGACATTGCCTGGAAAACTGTAATTCTCCAGCGCACGCAAGGCTTGCGGCTCCAGACGAGGTACTTGCTCGCCACAAATGCGCGCCAGCAAGGCCGCCACCAGTGGCGCCACATCTTCGTGACGTTCGCGCAGCGGCGGCATACGCAGTTCGATGACGTTCAGGCGGTAATAAAGATCCTGGCGAAAGAGCCCCTCCTCAACGCAGACCTTCAGGATCTGGTGGGTCGCCGAGATGATGCGCACGTCGACCAACTCCTCGACGGCACTACCCACCTTGCGGACTTTCTTCTCCTGTACAGCGCGCAGCAGCTTTACCTGCATCGCCAATGGCAAATCAGCGACCTCGTCGAGAAAGAGCGTTCCCCCTTTCGCCGCCTGAAAAAAACCTTCACGGTCGCTATCGGCGCCGGTAAACGCCCCCTTGCGATAGCCGAAGAACTCGCTCTCCATCAAGTTCTCGGGAATCGCGCCACAATTCACGGGAACGAAGGGCGCCGCATGCCGTGAACTCTGGTCGTGGATCAGGCGTGCAGCGAGTTCCTTTCCGGTTCCTGACTCGCCCGAGATGTAGACCGGCGCCTGACTTCGTGCCAGCTTTTCGATCATCTGGCGAACCTGCTCGATCGCCCCCGACGCACCGATCAGCTGGCCGGTGGCGGCGACCAAACGCCCGTCATCCGAAACGCCGTTCCGCCCTGGCAAACTGAGCGCCGACTTGATCAGGCTGCGCAGCTGGTCCAGGGCGACCGGTTTGGCCAGATAATCAAAGGCACCCGCCTTGAGTGCAGCGACGGCGTTCTGGGCGCTGCCGAAAGCCGTGATCACCGCCACCGGCGTCTCGCCGTAATCCTCGCCGATCAGCTTGACGATCTCCAGCCCGTCACCGTCGGTCAAACGCATGTCGGTAATGCACAACTGATAGGACTGCCGTTCGAGAAATCCCCGTGCCTCGGCGATACTTGCCGCGCAGTCGGCGGACAAACCCATACGCGCCACCGTCAGATCGAGAAGTTCACGAATGTCTGCCTCGTCATCGACCACCAGCACTCTCGCCAACTCGCCGCGCGGGCGACGCTCCGTCTTGGCTATTGACACCCTGTAGACCTCCCCGACAAACGAAAATCGGCACCCGGTCCGGCGCCATGAAGTTCGAGCAGCGCTCCGTTCGCCTCACACAATTCGCGCGCGATGTAGAGACCCAGACCGGTACCGCGGTGATGCGTGGTGAAGAAGGGCTCGAAAATGTGTTCGCGCTGCTCGGCGGCAACCCCCTCGCCGTCGTCAATGACATGCAATTCGACCTGCGTGTCGGCCTTGCCATCGCAAGCGAGGACACAGACGCTGCCGGCGCTGCGCTGCGAATGACGTAGCGCATTGCCGAGAAGATTTCCCAACACCTGATGAAAGTGTGAGCGATCGAAACAAAGAGCTGCCACGCCCGACAACTCGAGGTGCACCACGTCGGCCGACAATTCCTCCTTGACCAGATACTCCTCGATCAACAACGGCAACGTCTCGCGCAAGTTGATCAGTTCCCGATAGGTGCGATCGCGGCGTCCGAGTTCAAGCACATCGCTGACGATACGCTCAAGCCTCTTGGTATTATCCAGCATGATGCGCAGCAAGCGTTCGTACATCTCGCCACGGCGTTCTTCACGCAGCAGTTCGCCGGCATGACTGATCGCCGACAGCGGGTTGCGGATTTCGTGCGCGATATTGGCCGTCAGGCGGCCGAGCGCGGCCAGCTTGAGTTGCTGAGCCTGTTCCTGCAAACGACCGAGATCTTCAAGAAAGACCAGGACATCGCTTTCCGAACTCGCGGTCGGCGCAAACCTTGCTCGCAACTGCATGCCGCTCCCCGGAATGCGCACCAGCACCACCTCTTCGCCGCCGCTCCGACACCACTCGACGAAACCAAGCGCCAGTTCGGGCGAGTACTCGGCCAATAGATCTTCGCGACTGCTGTCGAGGGCCAGCAATTGCCTGGCGCGCGGATTGCTCTGCCTGACCCGGCCATCACGGCGAAGTACGACCACACCATCCTGCATCTCCTCGATGACCCGCTGACTGATCACCGTCTGGTTCTTCAGGTCGACGCCACGCTGCAGCGCCAAGGCCTCATTGGCGATCACCCGGCGAGCCAGCAAGCGCGCCGATACCGCGACCGCAAAGAAGCCGGCGCTGAACAGGCCGGCGTGAAAGAATCCGGCAACGTCGACAGCGTCCTGCAAGGCGCGGTAGGAGTGCTCGAACAAGACTGCCAAGGTCGCCATCGCCGCGTAGAACAAGACCAGGCGCCCCTGCCCGACGAGACCGGCACCGGCCAGGGTCACCAGCAGCATCGAACCAAGACCGCTGCCCAGGCCGCCGCCGACATGGATCAACAGCGTCATGACCAGGACATCGACCAGCACGCTGGCCGTCAACTGCATGGTGGCGTGCTGCCGATGACGATACGCCAGGATCACCGCCAGCGCCGTGCTCAACAGGTACGCGCTGGCCAGGGCCAGGTGCTGCAGACTCTCGTTCGGGCTGAGGAAGGGAAAAGCGGAGGGGTACAACAGCGCCGACGTGAAGAGCAGCGAGGCGACGACGAAGCGGTAGAGGTTGAAGTAGCGTAGTGACTTCCAGTGCGTCTCGGAGAAATGTTCAACGCCGAGGGTAGCGGTGGTCAAGAGGGCACCTCAGGAATCGTCAGACGCACCATCGTCGCGATGGGCAGCGCAGCAGTAATAGCGGCCGTCGGCCAGAACACTCTCGCTTACTGGCTGATTAACCCCGCAACGCGTGCACTGCACCATGCGTTCGGCTTCGCGCTGGACGGTGGTGTGGTTGGACGCGCTGCCGCGTGACGACGTCCGCGACTTGCGCCAGAACCACCAGAGCACCCAAACCAGCCCTATTAGCAGTAGAAATTTCGTCATCGAAAGAAAAACCCAGCACAGCGCTCAAGAATAGCAGAGGCGCCCGCAGACGGGGAACGGCAAGCGACAAGATGGCAGGAAGAAGCCTCACCAGCCACGGCCCGCAGGGGCGAACCATTATCACCGATCATGGCGCACAGCACGCGACTGGCAGCTACCGCGAAGATGGCTGCGGCTGGTCACGAAGAGGATCAAACGATGCCGCGAAGGCCAGAAAGGCCGCGGTGAAGGGGGTGGTCGGGGCGAGAGGATTCGAACCTCCGACTCCTGCGTCCCGAACGCAGTACTCTACCAGGCTGAGCTACGCCCCGACCGAGGCGACAACTGCGCTAATAATTTCTAGCGACAGCGAAGAGGCATAATTCTAGCAAGGAATCCTTGTATTGAGAAGCCGGCACGAGGTCTAAAGCTGCTGCTGCAAGTTCCGCCTCGGCCTTGGCTTTCTGTTTTGCGTAGTCGAGTGCACCGGTAGTACGAATGGCCGCCAGAACCTGCGGGAAATCGTCCCGGCCACCGTTCTCGATGGCCCGCCGTACGCAGGCCGCCTGTTCCGGATTGCCGTTGCGCAGGACAAAAATCAGCGGCAGCGTCGGCTTGCCTTCAGCCAGATCATCGCCGAGATGTTTGCCGGTCTCGACTTCGGCGCCCGAGTAATCGAGAACGTCGTCAATCAACTGAAACGCCGTGCCCAGGTGGATGCCGTAAATGGCCATGGCCTTTTCGACCGCTGCGTCACCGCCACCGATGATTGCACCCAATTGCGCCGCCGCTTCGAACAACTTGGCAGTCTTGTAACGAATGACCTGCAGGTAGCCCTGTTCATCGATGCTCGCGTCATGGCAGTTCATCAACTGCAGTACTTCGCCCTCGGCGATGACGTTCGTCGCATCCGACAACACCCGCATGATGCGCATGTCGTCGACCACCACCATCATCTGGAAAGCTCGCGAATACAGGAAATCGCCGACCAGTACACTGGCCGAATTGCCGAACATGGCATTGGCCGTCTCACGGCCGCGCCGCAAGTCCGAGCCATCGACGACATCGTCATGGAGCAAGGTGGCCGTGTGGATGAACTCGATCACCGCCGCCAACTCGTGATGATGGGTGCCACGGTAGCCCAAGGCCCCTGCCGACAGCAGCACCAGCGCCGGACGCAAGCGCTTGCCGCCGCTCTGCACGATGTACTCGGCAACCTGACGGACCAAAGCGACTTCGGAATGGAGGCGCTGGCGGATCACCGCGTCAACGGCCCTCATGTCCGCCCCGATCAGGCTGTACAACTGCTCCATTCTCACGAGAAGGCACCTTGGCACAAAAACCCCGGAATCTTAGGCGCCGGCCCGCCTTGCGTCAAGCGAGCGATGGCCAAAGTGATCGCAAACTCTTTGACGGAGCAGGAAGATTACGTATAATGCGCGGTTCTTCATCTCACTTTGTTCAGTTCCTTGGAGTCCAACATGTACGCGGTCATAAAAACCGGTGGCAAGCAATATCGCGTTGTCAACGGCGAAAAATTGAAAATAGAACAGATACCGGCAGACGTTGGCGCAGAAATCACCTTCGACCAGGTGCTCATGGTTGGCGAAGGCGAAACGGTGGCCATCGGCACACCGTTCATCGCCAGCGCCTCGGTCAAGGCCACTGTGCTTTCGCAAGGTCGTCACGACAAGATCCGGATCTTCAAGTTTCGTCGGCGCAAGCATTCGCAGAAGCATCAGGGGCATCGCCAGAATTACACCGAAATCCGGGTTGACGCGATTGCCAATGGTGCAGCGCTCGACCCTTCAGCCTGATTTGAGAGGAGTCTGACTCATGGCACACAAGAAAGCTGGCGGCAGCGTACGCAACGGCCGCGATTCCGAAGCAAAACGGCTGGGCGTCAAGCGCTACGGCGGTCAATTGGTCCGCGCCGGCAACATCATCGTCCGCCAGCGTGGCACGGCCTTTCACCCCGGCGAGAACATGGGCCTGGGCAAGGATCACACGCTCTTTGCGCTGGTCGACGGCCACGTCCAATTTGCCATCAAAGGCGCCCAGCGCCGGCGCACAGTAAGCATCGTTCCCACTGCCGACTGAACCACCGGCACGCTGGCTAGCGCAAACAGCCAGCCCGACGGTACCAAGCCCTATCGCTGGCGATAGGGCTTTTTGCTTGCATATCTGGAAAGACGGACAGAGCGGACAGACGCAGCCATGAAATTTATCGATGAGGCGAGAATTCTTGTCGCCGCTGGTGACGGCGGCAACGGCATCGCCTCGTTCCGACGCGACAAGTACGAGCCCGAGGGCGGCCCGGACGGCGGCGATGGCGGCAACGGCGGCAGCGTGCATTTTGTCGCTGATCGCAACGTCAACACCCTGATCGAATATCGCTACGCGCGCCGGCATCGCGCCCAGCGCGGCCAGAATGGCGGCTCCAGCGACTGCTACGGCAAGCGCGGCAAAGACCTGACGCTGCGCGTCCCGGTCGGCACCACCATCGCCGACGTCAACAGCAACGAACTTCTTGCCGACCTTGACGTCGACGGCAAGAAGGTGCTGCTCGCCAAAGGCGGACGAGGCGGCCTCGGCAACATCCATTTCAAGTCGAGCGTCAATCGCACGCCCCGTCAGTGCACGCGTGGCGAGGAAGGCGAGCAGCGCGAACTGCGCCTGGAACTACGGTTGCTGGCCGATGTCGGTTTGCTCGGCCTGCCCAACGCCGGCAAGAGCACCTTCCTGCGCGCCGTCTCGGCAGCACGTCCCAAGGTCGCCGACTACCCGTTCACCACTCTGCAACCACATCTCGGTGTGGTGCGGGTAGGCCACGACCAGAGCTTCGTCATCGCCGACATCCCCGGGCTGATCGACGGCGCGGCAGAGGGCGCTGGCCTCGGTATCCGCTTTCTCAAGCACCTCGCCCGAACCCGCCTGCTGCTGCACATTGTCGATCTGGCGCCGGTCGACCCCGCCGCCGATCCCGTACACGACGTAGAAACGGTCGTTCGCGAACTCGAGAAGTACGATCCGGAACTCGCCACCCGGCCGCGCTGGCTGGTCCTCAACAAGCTTGACCTGATCCCCGCGGACGAACGCGAGCAACGCATTGCGGACTTCCTGCAGGGCTGTCACGCGGAGGCGACGGGCATTCCGCATTTCCGCATCAGCGCGATCAGCGCCGAAGGTTGCCGCGAACTCACGCGCCAGTTACAGGAGGCGCTGCAGAACCTGGTCGCCGCCGCAGCCGTCGAGACGAGCAGCACCACAGTCGCCGCCCCCTTCGCCGGCGACCTGTTCGCAGACGAGCAAGACGAAACCTGAAGATGGCCAGTAGCCGCATCGCCAACGCCCGCAGACTGGTGATCAAGGCCGGATCGGCGCTGATCACCAACAACGGTGAAGGCCTGGATCTTGGCGCCATCGACGAATGGGCGAGACAGATCGCCGAGTTGCGCCAGGCGGGCAAGCAGGTCATTCTCGTCTCCTCCGGTGCGATCGCCTGTGGAATGCAGCGTCTTGGCTGGCGCAAGCGCCCACACGCCGTGCACGAGCTGCAGGCAGCGGCAGCCGTCGGCCAGATGGGATTGGCACAGGTCTACGAGAGAGCCTTTGCCAGGTACTCGCTGCACACGGCGCAGGTCCTGCTGACCCATGACGACCTCGCCGATCGCAAGCGCTACCTCAATGCGCGCTCGACCCTGAACACGCTGCTCCGCTTCGGCGTCGTGCCGATCGTCAACGAAAACGATACCGTGGTCACCGACGAGATCAAGTTTGGCGACAATGACACGCTTGGGGCACTGGTGGCGAACCTCGTCGAAGCCGACTGCCTGATCATTCTCACCGATCAGCAGGGCCTGTTCACCGCCGACCCGCGCAAGGATCAGGCAGCCAGCCTGATCAGTGAGGCGCGCGCCGGGATCGCCGCTCTGGAGGCCATGGCTGGGGGCGCCGGCACGCAGTTCGGAACCGGCGGCATGCTGACCAAGGTCATCGCCGCCAAGCGCGCCGCGCGTAGCGGCGCGCATACCGTCATCGCCAGTGGTCGCGAACAGGACGTCATTCTGCGTCTGGCGCGGGGTGAGTCGCTGGGTACGCTGCTGGTGGCCGAAACGCAGCCAATCACGGCACGCAAGCAATGGCTCGCCGACCACCTGCAACTAAACGGCAAACTTGTTCTCGACAACGGCGCGATCAATGCCCTGCGCGAAGGGAAGAGCCTCCTGTCCATCGGCGTCGCCGCCGTGCGCGGTGATTTCGAGCGCGGCGCAGCCGTAGCCTGCGTTTCGAATGAAGGCCGCGAGATCGCACGCGGCCTGATCAACTATGGCAGCAGCGACGCGCGACGAATTGCACGTCACCCCAGCCAGGATATCGAAAGCATCCTCGGCTACGTCGAGGAGCCCGAGATCATCCACCGCGACAACCTCGTTCTCAGCTAGCACGGCCCGGCCGCCAGCGGCCCTCATGCGGAAGCATTGCTGCGCGGTGTCCAACACACCATCGGCGCGCAACGCCAGCCCGGGCTTGGCCGTGAGGGCGCTGTGCTATGCTTGTGCCCTCCCGAGTGCCGCTCCGGCCCGGGCCTCCGACTCAGAGCAGACCTATGCGCGGCAAGCAAGAACGGCCCCTCCAGCCATCCGTTTCGGATTCCTCGGCGGACGTCCGTTCGCGACGGCACCTCCACTTTCGCCATCGCACGTGGCTCTCCGACCGCCTATCGACTTCCGGTTACGCCTGTTCATATGGCGCCCCTGCGTTCTGCGCAAGAAAGCCGCCTGAACCCTCGACGGCCAGACGGGCTGGACTTGCGCGATGAACGCTGTCGACCTCTTTCCCGACCAGGCAAGCCGCGAGCAACTGGCCGCCAACGATCTGGCGGGCTTTGGCGCACTGTGGTCTCTGGATACCGACTGGCACGAGGCGCCCAATGAACGGCGCGGCGGCTGGAGCGGCGTCAGTCGGCACCTGCTGCGCGACGGCAGCGCCATCTTCCTCAAGCGACAGGACAACCATCTCTGCCGGACGCTGCGCCATCCCCTCCGCGGCATCCCGACCTTCTATCGCGAATACGGCAACATCCGGCGCCTAGACCAGCACCGGATTGGCACGCTCGAGGCCTTCTATTATGGCCACCGGCAGGAAGCCGGTCACTGGCGGGCAATCCTGGTCACCCGCGCACTCGACAGCTTCAGCAGCCTCGACGAGTGGAATGTCGCGCATGCGGACAGCGGGCGGGGGCAGCGCCAATCGCTGATTACGGCCGTTGCCCAAGCCTGCGCGCGCCTGCATCATCATCGCCTGCAGCACAGCTGTCTGTACGGCAAACATATCTTCGTGCCGCGCGCGGCGACGCTGGACGCCGCCTACCAGGAAAGCGACATCCGCTTCATCGACCTGGAAAAACTACGCCAGGGGATCAGCCGCGAGCGGGTCGGTGCGCACGATCTCGACCAGTTGATGCGCCATACCGAAGGCTGGAGTGCCGCCGAGCGCAGCGCTTTCCACGCCGCCTACCGGAAACAGCGCGACGCCCTGAAGCGCTAGCTCGCCGTGCCGGGCTGGTGGGCTAGCGCCGCCTCCCTAATCGGCAGGTTCAGCAAGGCTGCCACCGCCGCCAAGGCAATGTCGGCGTACCACATCCAGCTGTAGTCGCCGAACTGCGTCAGCGCAAGGCCACCAAGATAGGCGCCAAAAAAACCGCCGATCTGGTGCGAGAGCAGAGTCATGCCGAACAGCGTTCCGAGGTAGCGCACGCCGAAGAGCTTGCCGACGATCGCCGCCGTTGGGGGCACCGTGGCCAGCCAGGTGAAACCCAGTCCAGCGGCAAAAATGTAGAAGGTCAGGTCGGTCTTCGGTGCCAGCAGGTAGATGGCAATCATCGCCGCACGCGAGGCATACATCCAGAACAGGACGTACTTGCTGCGGTAGCGGCCGATGCAGGCACCCGCGTAGAGGCTGCCGAAGATATTGGTCAGGCCGATGATCGCCAGTGCCCAGCTGGCGACCGACGACGGCAGGCCGCAAAGGGCGACTTCGCCCGGCAAGTGCGTCACCAGAAAGGCGATGTGGAAGCCACAGCTGAAAAAGCCGAGATTGAGCAGCTGGTAACTGCCATCGCCGACAGCGCCGCGCACGCTCTGCCACAAACCCGCTTCGCCGGCGGCGGGCGCCGACGGCTTTTCAATCGGTCGCGAGACCACTCGGACCAGCGGCGTCGCCGCCAGAGTCATCACCGCCAGTGACCACATCGCCCCCATCCAGCCAAACATCTGGATCAAGGCCTGCAGGAGGGGCGCAAAAACGAACTGACCGAACGATCCACCAGCATTGATCACCCCGGAAGCTGCCGCACGCGCCGCGGGCGGCAGCCGCTGACTGGAAGCCCCGATCAGAACCGAGAAGCTGCCGGCACCGGAGCCGATCGCCGAGAACAGGCCGAGCGATACGATCAGACCGGCGGTGCTGCTCATGAATGGGGTAATCGCGCTGCCAAAAGCGAGGAGCAGCAGCCCGCCGAACAGCACCCGCCCCGGCCCGTAACGGTCAGCAACTGCGCCGGCGAGGGGCTGAATGGCGCCCCAGGTGAATTGCCCGACGGCCATCGCCAGACTGATCGAGACGACGCCCAGGCCGGTGCTGGTATTCAACGGCGAGAGGAAAAGCCCGAGCGATTGCCGGGCGCCCATGGTGACCATCAGGATGCCGGCAGCCGACAGCGTGATCGCCCACAAGGCAGGTTGATTGAGAGTTCGGAACATCGGGCGGCTCGTGATCTGGCGGACTGTCGTCCGGAAGCCAGGATTGTAGAACGAGTTGGCTCCCGTTCGGGTCGGCCTTTTGCCGACCCTGCCGACGGCCAGGCGCTTGCCGACGGGCAAGGAGCGGGCTGGATCAGGGAGGCACTAGGCAGTGAAACAGGGAGAAGGAAGCAGGAAGCGAGGCCGGCGTGATCTGAAGCCAGCCCAAAAGGGCACTCGTGCTGCCTACAGATTGCAGAAAAGCATGTCGAATTCGACTTCACTATCCGACTGACGCGGTCGATGATCGCTGTCGGGACGAGTGAAGCGGATATTCAGTGCGTACTTGTTGGCGCTGATTTCGGGAATGTAGGGATCGTCGAGTTTCAGAGAAATACGCACCATCTGTGAGCTGCTACCACCGAGCATCATCTGGAAAGCACCATTGGCAGCCACATGATGTTCGGGACGACCACTCGCACGCAACAGGCGCAGGACGATTGCCAGGGCATCACGCAAGGGCAGCATCGGTTGCAGCCAGCCAAGCAGCGCCTCACGCCGCGCGCCAGGCTCCTGGTGCCGCCAGTAGTGGTAGGACGGTAGATCGAACTGGCAGACACCACCGGGAATGCTGGCCCGACTCTTGATACTCATCAGCCAGTCGTTGTCGCGCAGGTGCTGGCCGATCTTTCCAGTCATGGCGAGCAGCGCCGCCGACGCCTGCTCGACCTCCTGGAGGGCGGCGTTGAGCGCTTGTTCAGAGATTTCCGGGTTGTTGCGAAAAGCGAGCAGACTCTGGCGCTGACGTTCCAGCTCTTGAATCAAGTCCATTTTCAGGTCGGCACGGCCCGAGACATCGAGAATCTCGAACAGGGTCAGCAGCGCGACGTGGTGCTCATGCGAGCCGTCACGCTGCATGAAGCTGCCAACCTTCTGGAACAAATCCTCCAGACGCAACAGGGTGCGTATGCGTTCATTGAAAGGATATTCGTAGGTAATCACACTTCCGCCAGCGTCAGAAACGGGAATTTTCGATAATTCTGAAGCATTTGCAACAAAACCTCAACGCCCAGCATGAAGTTTGGCACTGGCCAGCTGCAGATAGCGCTGGTGCAGGGCTTCGATCTGAGGACGCAAGGCGTCGAGTCCGCCATCGTTGTGCAGCACGTCGTCGGCCGCCGCTCGCCGCTCGGCACGCGTCGCCTGCGCGGCCATGATCGCCTGTACGGCCTCGACGGCCAGGCCGTTTCGCGCCGTAACCCGGGAAATCTGCAGAGCTTCGGGGCAATCGACCACCAGCACCCGATCAGCGCGCCGACGATAGCTCGCCGTTTCGATCAGCAAGGGCACCACCAACAGCACGTACGGGGCATTCTCGGCGGCGGCACAGCAAGCGTCGCTGCGCAGGCGAATCAGCGGATGCAGGATCGCTTCCAGCTTCTCCTTGGCGAGCGGATCGGCAAACACGAGACGGCGCATCGCAGTGCGATCGAGACCGCCGTCAGCACGCAGCACAGTGTCACCGAAGGCCGCCTCGATCGCCGGCATTGCCGCACCCTGCGGGCCACTCAGCTCATGGGCGATGGCGTCAGTATCGACTAGCACCGCGCCACGCGCCGCGAAGAGCTCAGCCACCGTACTCTTGCCACTGCCGATGCCTCCGGTCAAACCAACCACAAAACTCATTGCGTCACCTCAGCCGGCGCTGGACAGGGGGCAGCGCCGGCCTTCGGCAGCAGCACGACAATCGCCCGACGCAAGGCGTCCAGCTCGACAGCAGGACCATGGACTTCAAGCTGAGTAAGCGCCGCCTCACTCCGGCGCTCGCCCACGCGGGCCGACCGTACCCCTCTGGCGCGCAGCGCTTCGAGGCGCGCCTTGGCGGCGTCCTCGTTGCGATAGGTTCCCAGTGAAATCGCCAGGGGGCTGGGGCCGCTGCTCGAAACGATGAAATAGTCCTTTACACCGAGTTCCTGCAACTCGACGACTTTCCGGTTGGCTTCCTCCCTGCTGGCCAGCGGCGGAATGAAAACCCAGTAACCAGTGATCTCGCCAACCGTATTGCGTTTCACCTTCAGCGCCGCAAACCGATCCGCCAGCAGACGCTCGACCTGGTCGGCATCGCCAGCGACCAGCTGACTCCACAGCTGACAGCTTTCGACGGGCTTCTTGTCCCCCCCATTGTCGAGCACTTTCTCGGCGTCCGTTTTCTTGCTCGTTGGCCGGGGCGGTTCGCCACGCGAGACGATACTCACACGCTCCGGCACGAGTTGCTGCGCAAGGCGCCGCGCGTCAGGGTTGTCCGACGCGCCCAGGTAACCCTGCGTCCACACGAACAACAGAAGGTTGGCGAGGAGGAGCAGGAAAACGGTGATTCGCATCGAAATGATCATCCGACCTTGGGCAGGTTTTCTAGCGACGCACGTATGGCTTCCGCCGGATACTCGAAATCATCGAGTTCGCCGGCGAAATACC
Source organism: Candidatus Accumulibacter sp. ACC007 (assembly GCF_907163205.1). NCBI lineage: Bacteria > Pseudomonadati > Pseudomonadota > Betaproteobacteria > Candidatus Accumulibacter > Candidatus Accumulibacter sp. ACC007. The sequence goes on from NZ_CAJQUD010000009.1 coordinate 54,223, forward strand.
GGTCGTAGGCCGCCATGTCGAAATGCCCGTGACCCGTTAGATTGACAAGAATCGTTTTCGCCTCGCCACTGAGTTTGCAGCGCAAGGCCTCGTCGATCGCCGCCCGCAGCGCGTGATTGGACTCGGGCGCCGGAATGATGCCCTCGGCACGAGAAAACATGACGCCGGCTTCAAAAGTGGCCAGCTGCGCGACCGCGACCGCCTCGATCAGGCCCTCGTGGTAGAGCTGCGAGACCAGCGGCGAGTCACCATGGTAACGCAATCCACCGGCATGAATCCCCGGTGGCATGAAGTCATGCCCGAGGGTGTACATCTTCATCAAGGGCGTAAAGCCCGAGGCATCGCCAAAGTCATAGGCGTAGGCGCCACGCGTCAAGGTCGGGCACGAGGTCGGCTCGACGGCAACCAGCCTTGTCGGTCGACCGTTCCGGCCACCGGCGGCGTTGTCGGCGATGAACGGAAACGCCAGCCCGGCGAACGACGAACCGCCACCACAGGGTGCAAAAATGACGTCCGGCCAGTCGGCGACCTTCTCGAACTGTTTCTTCGCTTCCTGACCAATGATCGTCTGATGAAGCGCCACGTGATTGAGCACCGAGCCGAGTGCGTAACTGGTATCCGCGCGCCCGGCGGCCTCTTCGACGGCCTCGGAAATGGCAATTCCGAGCGAGCCCTGGTTGTCTGGATCGCTCGCCAGCAGATCACGCCCAGTCTGCGTCATTGGCGAAGGGCTGGCGAACACCTCGGCACCCCAGGTCTGCATCATCGAACGCCGGTAGGGCTTCTGCTGGAAGCTGACCTTGACCATGTAGACGCGCACGTCAAGGCCGAACATCTGGCCGGCAAAAGCCATCGAGCAACCCCACTGGCCAGCCCCCGTCTCGGTAGTGATCCGTTTTATCCCCGCCTGCTGGTTGTAGAAAGCCTGTGCTACGGCGGTGTTTGGCTTGTGCGAACCGGCGGGTGAAACGCCCTCGTACTTGTAATAGATCCTCGCCGGTGTGGCGAGCAGCTCTTCGAGCCGCCGAGCGCGGATCAAGGGTGACGGACGCCACAGCCGATAAACTTCGCGCACCGGCTCGGGGATCGGAATCCAGCGCTCACCCGACATTTCCTGCTCAATGATCGCCGCCGGAAATATCGCCCCCATCTGCTCCGGCGAAACCGGCTGGCCATCCGCAGCGAGCGGCGGCAGCGGCGGCGTCGGCAGGTCGGCGACGACGTTGTACCAGTGCGTCGGAATTTCGGACTGGTCGAGGGTAATGCGCAGCGATTCCACGAAACCTCCCGGCATTCTTCTTGTTGAGCGAATCCGCGGAGTATACCCCGGGACACCCCTACTGATCACCACCGCCGAACACTGAGCGGCGCGGCAAAACACACCGGAAGGTCAGTGTTACGGGCTGCGCAAGACCGCCCTCTCCTGGGCAACCGAGGCGCTGGAAGCTGTCATCTGCGGGTTTGCGCCCGTGCCTGCCACGGGCAGGGAGCGTTGGCCAAGCAGCGCGGCATCAACGGCCGGCCGGCGCGAAGTTGGTACTGGTCCTGGTGACCACCCCGTCGTTGTTGAAATGGACGTTGAAATACCAGGTCATCCCCGGCTCGACCTTGGTCTTCCAGTCCCACACCTTTTCCTGTTTCAGCGAGAAGTAAAGCTCGTGCGCCGGTCGACCGAGCAGGTAACGCACTTCGTCGCTGCTCATGCCCGGGCGAACTTTGGCGAAGTTTTCCTCGGTGAGCACCTGACGCACCTCGCGCAGCAACTTGTCGGGCCCGATGACCAGCATGTAGTTGACGACCCCCTCGGGCGTGCGCGGATACTCCCAGACACGCGTGCCGTCGGCTTGCACCCACTCCAGAGTGGGTTCACCCATAAGTTTGCGCACTTCATCGGCACTGCTGATGCCGGGTTTGAGTTTGCTCAGCCTGTCCGCATCGCAGGCCGAGAACGCAAGTGCGGCCAGTCCGGAAAGGAGAAGACCGGCGAAGAGTTTCATCGACATGTTTTACCGCGCTCCACTGACTGCGACTAGAATCGGTTCCGCGAAGCCGCGAGTATAGACGACCCGAAAGCAAGGAGCCCCTGTGAGCCCGATCGACCCCGCAGGTACTGCCCGCAAGGCAGCGCAGCCGATCAGCAAATGCGGACGCCGCGCAGACGGGGGCCGGCGACGGCGTCGCTCGGCAGAAGCCGGAGAATGCACTGCGTGCTGTCGCCAGGATCGCCCTTGAACGCTGGCCGGCGCGGCTATCCACCCGCCGCCGTCGCCTGGAGCGTATGGGGGCTGGGCGCCCTCCTCTATCTGATTGGCTTCTACCAGCGTGTCGCCCCCGCGGTGATGACCGACCAGCTGATGATCGACTTCTCGATCGGGGCGACCGAACTCGGCAATCTCTCGGCCTTCTATTTCTACTCGTACGTGGCGATGCAGATCTCGACCGGGATCCTTGCCGACCGCTGGGGGCCACGCCGTCTGCTGAGCGCGGGCGCGTTCGTGGCGGCTTTAGGCAGCGCGCTCTTCGCCTGCGCTCCCGATCTGTGGTGGGCGAACGGCGGACGTCTGCTGATCGGCGCCTCGGTCGCCGTCGCCTTCGTTTCGATGCTCAAGCTGGCCAGCCATTGGTTCGCGGCGCAGCAATTCGCCCTCGCCTCCGGACTGGCACTGGTCTTTGGCGTCGTCGGCGGAGTGATTGCCGGCGTCCCTCTGCGCATGCTCATCGAAGCCTGGGGCTGGCGCTCGGTGATGGGCGTCTCGGCGGCGCTGACCGCGCTGCTGGCCATCGCCATCTGGCTGCGCGTGCGCGACGACCCGGCCGACTGGGCTTACGAAAGCCACGCGCAGGCAGCGCACGGCAGCGGGCAGCACGGTTCGATCCTGCGCGGGATGGCCGAAGTGCTCTCCTACCGCAACACCTGGATTCTGCTGATTACGCCGATTGGCATTGCCGGATCGATCCTCACCTTCGCCGGTCTGTGGGGCGTACCCTTTCTGCGCCAGGTACATGGCCTCGATACCCGGACCGCGGCGGCGATTACCTCGCTGCTGCTGATCGCCTGGGCGGTCGGAGGACCGCTCCTCGGCACCCTGTCCCAGCGCATGGGCCGCCGCCGACCGCTCTATGTGTGGACGACCGCGGCGGCACTCGCCGGCTGGCTGGTGGTCATCTACGCGCCGATACCGATGTGGTTGCTGATCGTCACCCTGTTGTTCACCGGTCTGGTCTCCGGCAATCTGATCATCGGCTTCGCTTTCGCCAAGGAATCGGTGCCGGCACGCCTGACGGGAACCGCTTCGGGGATCTGCAACATGGGGCCGCTGCTCGGCGGCATGTTGCTGCAACCGGCCGTTGGCTGGCTGCTCGACGACAACTGGCTGGGAGTTACGGCAGGTGGTGCCCGCATTTATGATGCCACCGCGTATCAGACCGGCTTCAGCCTGATGGCCGGCTGCCTGGTGGTTTCGCTGTGCCTGATCCCGTTTGCCAAAGAGACCTACGGCAAGCAGACGCACTGATTTCGCCGCGGCGCAGGCGCTTCAATCTCTTGCGATGCGGCGGTACTGTACGGCTTCGGCAACATGCTGCGCCGCTACTGCCGAACTGCCGCTCAGGTCGGCAATGCTGCGCGCAACCTTGAGCAGGCGATGGTAGGCGCGGGCAGAGAGATCGAAGCGACTTATCGCGTGTTTCAGGAGTACCGCAGCGGCCGCTTCGGGCGCGCACCAATGGTCGATTTCACGGGTCTCCAAGCGCGCGTTGGCCTTGCCCTGACGCCTGATCTGTATTTCTCGCGCCAGCACGACGCGTGAACGCACTGCCGCCGACGCCTCGCCGTCAGCCGCCTGTTGCAGCGCTTCGGCGGGCAAGGCGGGAACCTCGATCTGCAAGTCGATGCGGTCGAGCAGGGGACCCGAAAGCCGACTCCGATAGCGCCGCACCTGCTCCGGCGTGCACCGGCAACGGCCAGCCGAGTCGCCGTGATAGCCACAGGGGCAGGGATTCATCGCGGCAACCAGCTGAAACTGGGCTGGAAACTCCGCCTGTCGCGCAGCGCGCGAGATGTGGATGCGGCCGCTATCGAGCGGCTCGCGCAGCGCCTCGAGTACGCGCCGGTCGAACTCGGGAATTTCGTCGAGAAAGAGTACGCCTTGATGCGCCAGCGATATCTCGCCGGGACGCGGCACGCTGCCACCGCCGACCAGCGCCGCCGACGAAGCGGTGTGATGTGGCGCCCGATAGGGATGGCGACGGAAGAACTCGGGGCGAAACTGCCCGGCCAGGGACAACACGGCCGCCGACTCCAGCGCCGCTGACAGGGTCATCGGCGGCAGCAAGCCCGGCAGGCGGCTGGCGAGCATCGATTTGCCGGTACCCGGCGGGCCGGCGAGCAGGATCGAATGCCCGCCCGCTGCGGCAATTTCGAGCGCGCGCTTGGCCTGCGCCTGACCACGTACGTCGGCCAGATCGGGATAATCGTCGCCGCCGTCGTCCTCGCGGCTTTCGTCTGCGCGCAGGCATTCGGCCAAGACACCCTGTCCGGTCAGGTGGCCACAAACCTCGAGCAGGGTATTGGCGGCGAGTACCCGCACCTGGCTGGCGAGCGCAGCCTCGCGCGCACTGCTCGCCGGCAGAACGAAGCTCCGTCCCCGGCTGCCGGCGGCAAGGACCATTGCCAGGGCGCCACGGATCGGCCGCAGCTCGCCCGAGAGCGACAGCTCGCCGGCGAATTCATGGTCAGCCAGCGCGGAGGCGGGAATCTGGCCTGTCGCCGCCAGGATGCCGAGCGCAATCGGCAAGTCGAAGCGGCCCGACTCCTTGGGCAGGTCAGCCGGCGCGAGATTGACCGTGATCCGTTTGCTGGGAAAGCTGAAGCCCGAGTTCTGCAGCGCCGCCCGGACCCGATCGCGTGCTTCTTTGACCTCGGTATCGGGCAGGCCAACCAGCGTCACGCTCGGCAAGCCCCCCGCGAGATGCACTTCGACGGCAACTTCCGGGGCAGAAAGACCGTCCAGTCCGCGGCTATGAACGATGGCCAGTGACATGGCGGGCGATCGTCAATGCGCGCCAGGGGCAGGGCGAGAAAAAGCGGTCAATCCGGCGGACTTGCCGCGCCCCCGCTCAGGCCGACTGGTCCGGCGGGTTTTCAAGCCGCTCCAGGGAGTCCAGGCGCAGCTCGAGCGCCTTCAGCTTCTCGCGGGTGCGCCGCAGAACCTGCGTCTGGATATCGAACTCCTCACGGCTGACCAGATCGAGCTTGCTGAAGACGCTGGCAAGTAGCGAACGGGCGTTTTTTTCGATATCGGCAGCGGGACTGGCGGCGATGATGCCGCCCAGGCGGGCGCCAAGTTCTTCGAGAATTCTGGGGTCGAGCATGGGAATCACCGGGACGCGTTGGTTTCTGAGTGCACCGAGTTTAGCACAGGCGCGTTGCGCAACCGGAAGCGCACCATTACGGTGCATTTCCTTGCCGGCGCCGCTCTATCGCAGTGCAGCAACCAATCCAGGGTGCCGAAGAGATCCTTCATGCCATTGATTAATCAACATAAACAATCGTGGCACGGAAAGTGCTAGTACCTAGGCAGCAGTTCCTTTATTCCTTTGTTCAGGGCGCAAGCATGAAAAATGGCGCTCCTTCAAGGTCGTTCCCGGCGGCGCACTGGCCAGCAGGTAAGGCACAGGCAATTCCGCCATGGAAAACGCCGCAATGCGGGTGAGCCGCACAGCTTCTAGACAATTTTTGTTTCGACCGGGGAGGCTCCGCCCTCCCCTGACATGGAGTGCAACATGAAACTGGTTACCGCCATCATCAAACCCTTCAAGCTTGACGAAGTACGAGAAGCCCTGTCGGCGATCGGCGTGCAGGGCATCACGGTCACCGAAGTCAAAGGCTTCGGACGTCAAAAAGGCCACACCGAGCTCTATCGCGGCGCCGAGTACGTCGTCGATTTTCTGCCGAAAGTGAAAGTCGAAGCGGCGATCCGCGACGACCTCCTCGAGCAGGCTATCGAAGCCATCGAGAAGTCGGCCAGCACCGGCAAGATCGGCGACGGCAAGATCTTCGTCTCGACCATTGAAGAAGTCATCCGCATCCGCACCGGTGAAACCGGTGAGGAAGCCCTGTGAGGAGCCTGCCATGAAACACATTTTCGCCATCCTCGCCCTGCTTGGAGCCGTCGGCATCGGCGCGCCGGCGTGGGCTGACGAGACCCCTGCCGGGGTCTCCGCGACGAGCACTGCCATGACTCTGGCGCAGGCTCCATCGGCAATGGCAGAAGTCGCTGCCGCCACCGCAGCGGCCACTGCGGCCACTACCGCCGCTGCGCCGGTGGCGACCCTCAGCAAGGCCGACAACGCCTGGATCATGGTCTGCGCCGCGCTGGTCATCCTGATGTCCCTGCCCGGGCTGGCCCTCTTTTACGGTGGCCTGGTACGCACCAAGAACATGCTCTCGGTGCTGATGCAGGTGTTCGTGACCTTTGCGCTGATCAGCGTGCTCTGGGTGGTCTATGGCTACTCGCTGGCGTTCACTGAAGGAGGCAGCTTCTTCGGGGTGCTCGACAAGGTCTTCCTGAAAGGAATCACCGCCGATTCGCTTGGCGCCACCTTCTCCAAGGGCGTGTTCATCTCCGAGTTGACCTTCGTTATCTTCCAGGGTGCGTTCGCAGCGATCACCTGCTGCCTGATCGTCGGCGCCTTCGCCGAGCGCGCGAAGTTCGCCGCCATCCTGGTCTTCATGGTGATCTGGTTTACCCTCTCCTACGCACCGATGGCGCACATGGTCTGGTACTGGGCAGGTCCCGATGCCTATGTGGATGCCGCTGCCGCCGAGGCGGCCGGGGCAACCGCGGGTTTCCTGTTCCAGAAAGGCGCGCTCGACTTCGCCGGCGGCACCGTGGTACACATCAACGCGGCGGTTGCCGGCCTGGTCGGCGCATTCATGATCGGCAAGCGGATCGGCTACGGCCGCGAATCAATGGCCCCGCACAGCCTCACCTTCACCATGATCGGTGCCTCACTGCTGTGGGTCGGCTGGTTCGGCTTCAACGCCGGCTCGGCACTCGAAGCGAGCGGTGGATCGGCGCTGGCGATGGTCAACACCTGGTTGGCAACGGCCTGCGCGACGATGTCCTGGATGCTCGCCGAATGGATGATCAAGGGCAAGCCTTCGATGCTCGGTGCAGCTTCCGGAGCGGTCGCCGGGCTGGTGGCGATCACTCCGGCAGCCGGCTTCGTCGGTGTCATGGGCGCCATCGTCATCGGCCTGCTGGCCGGCGTGATCTGCCTGTGGGGTGTCAATGGTCTGAAGCACCTCCTCGGCGCGGACGATTCGCTCGACGTCTTTGGGGTCCATGGCGTCGGCGGGATTCTCGGCGCGATCCTGACGGGGGTCTTCGCAGCACCGTCACTGGGCGGCACCGGCGTCTATGACTATGTCGCCAACGCTGTCGGCGAATACGACATGACCGCGCAAGTGATCAGCCAGCTGTGGGGCGTCGGCACGGTGATCATCTGGTCCGGTGTCGTCTCAGTCGTGGCTTTCAAGCTTGTCGACCTGGTGATCGGTTTGCGGGTACCGGAAGACGAAGAGCGCGAAGGCCTCGACATCACCTCACACGGCGAATCGGCCTACCACTACTGAGCCGATCGACCATCAGGAACTCTCCCCTTCGGGCGCCCACGTGGCGCCCTTTTTTTGCGTACGCAAGCGGCCCCTGGCGGGGAGGAACACGCCGGCAGTTCGTACCCCGGGATGGGCCAAGGGCAAACCCTCGATTCTTGGCGCAGAATCCCTTACTCTAGCCAGTCTTGCAGCACATTCATCGACGACCCGGCTGCGCCCGGGATAACTTGAGCGGGAAAAAATGATGCCTTTTCTGAGCTGGCGAAACCAGTATCGCGTCGGGGTCGCCGACATCGACCAGGAGCATCACTATCTTTTCGAGCTGATCAACGAATTCCACGACAGCCACCGCGGTGGCGCCGATGAGAAAGCTCTGGCGCAGATTCTCAACCGCCTGGTGCAGTATGCCGAAGAGCATTTTCGCCACGAGGAGGAGAGCATGCTGGAAAGCGAGTATCCGCTTCACGCCGAGCATTGCGCGCTGCACGAGGCCCTCTACATGACGATCTTCCGTCTCTCGGAAGAACTCGCCGCGGGCTCGTTGCGGATCGATAGGGACACCCACCGCTTCCTCCGCAACTGGTTGGTCGAGCACATTATCAAGCACGATCTGGCGTTTGGCGATTATTTCGCGCGCCGGGCTAAAGCGATGGCGAACGGAGAACAGGAAAGTTCCGAGGAAGCCGGCGCGCAATGACCGGCACGGGCACGGCGCTGCGCAACCATCTGCCCGCTTTGCCGCAAGCGGACGCTCCCCTGCGCTCTTCCACTCCTTGAACAGGAACGTCGTCTGTGCCACATTTCCTGTCTTGTGCGCGCCTTTTCGGCCCAATGACTAACGGCCAGCACGGCATCGAAACACCACCCAGCAAGCCCACCAGAAACATGGAGAAAGCATGAAATACGTGATTTGGGTATTCTGGCCAGCGTTCATCGCTGCCGGAATTGCCGAAACGATCTTCTTTACGATGATCGACCCCGAGCAGTTGTACCTCTTCGGACAACGCGTCGAATGGTCGGTCACAGCCACCTACTCGACAGGTTTTCTGCTCTTCTGGCTGGTCTGCATCGGATCAAGCCTGATGACCTATCTGATGATGCCCCGAGACGCCAAGGAGGCGCTGATGAAAGCAGCCGGGGACCGCAACGATCTCGCCCGGCCGAAACGCCGGGAGCCGCGCAGCGTCGGCCGCTAAATCGAAGACAAACCGCCGTCGAGGTCGTTCTGCAGGTCAACGACTGCTTCGAGACCGACGGCGATGCGCAGCAGATCCTCGCTGACGCCTGCCGCCGCCCGCTGTTCCGCAGTGATTCGCCCGTGCGTCGTCGTCGCCGGATGCGTCAGCGTCGTTTTCGTATCGCCGAGATTGGCGGTAATCGACAACAAACGGCAGCTATCGACCACCTTCCAGGCTTCCTGACGCGCCCCCTTGACGGTGAACGAGACGATCGCCCCACCGCTTTTCTGCTGCCGACACGCCAGGTCGAACTGCGGATGCGAAGCCAGGCCCGGATAGTAGACACGTTCCACCCGAGGATGCTGCTCCAGCCACTGCGCGAGTTGCAGCGCCTTCGCCGACTGCGCGTGCATGCGAATCTGCAGCGTCTCCAAGCCTTTCAGCAGTACCCAGGCGTTGAACGCGGAAAGCGTCGGGCCGGCGGTGCGCAGGAACCTGAACACCTCATCGGTCAGTCTCTTCGGCCCAGCGACAGCGCCGCCGAGCACCCGACCCTGACCATCGAGATATTTGGTCGCCGAATGCAGCACCAGATCGGCACCGAGATCGAGCGGCCGCTGCAGAATCGGCGTGCAGAAGCAGTTATCGACCACCACCAGGACACCCCGGGCGTGCGCAATGCTGACCAGCGCAGCGATGTCGGCAATTGCGGTCAGCGGATTCGACGGTGTTTCCAGGAACAGGAGCCTGGTTTCTGGCCGCAGCGCCGCCTGCCAAGCGGCATTGTCGGTCTGTGCGACAAAGCTGGTCTGGATTCCGAAGCGCGGCATGATGGTGCCAAGCATCTGCTGCGTCGCGCCAAACAGGCCCGTCGAGGCGACGATGTGGTCGCCGCTGCTGCATAGCGCCATCACCAGCGAGAGAATCGCCGACATCCCCGAGGCGGTGGCGACGCAGGCCTCGGCGCCTTCGAGCGCCGCTAGACGCTCCTGAAACGTCGCCACTGTCGGATTGGTAAAGCGCGAGTAGACGTTGCCTTCTTCCTCACCCGAAAAGCGGGCGGCGGCCTGGGCAGCGCTGTCGAAGACAAAACTCGAGGTCAGATACAGCGCCTCGCTGTGCTCGTTGAACTGGCTACGTTCCTGACCCGCACGCACGGCCAGCGTCTCCAGCGAGTAGCTGCGCGGGGTGTCCCTTGAGGCCATCGATTCGATTGCTTCCATTGGCTCCATCTTCAATCCACGGACATCAGGTTCAACTGCAACTGGTTGGACGACCAGAGTTCTTCCCGCGCCGCACCGTAGCCTTCACGGGCCAGTTCGATGGCATTCAGATACTCCGGGCTGACGTCGCCGGTGATGTAGGAGCCATCAAAACACGACGTGTCAAAGCAGCACAGCGACGGCTTCAATTCCCTGATCGACGCTTTCAGCGCGTCGAGATCCTGGTAGACCAGTGCGTCGGCACCGATTTCACGGGCGATCTCTTCGCCAGTGCGACCGGTAGCAATCAGCTCGCCGCGCGTCGGCATGTCGATTCCATAGACGTTAGGGTAGCGCACCGGCGGTGATGCAGACGCAAAGTAGACTTTCAGCGCCCCCGCAGCACGCGCCATTTCTACGATCTCCCGGCTGGTCGTGCCGCGCACGATCGAATCGTCAACCAGCAACACGCGCTTGCCCTTGAACTCCTGGGCAACCGTATTGAGCTTCTGGCGAACCGAGCGTTTGCGTGTCGCCTGACCCGGCATGATGAAGGTGCGACCAATGTAGCGGTTCTTGACGAAACCCTCGCGATAGGGCACGTTGATGCGCTGCGCGAGCTGCATCGCCGAGGGGCGACTCGAATCGGGAATCGGGATGACCACGTCGATCTCCTCGACCGGAATATGCTTCACCAGCTTGTCGGCCAGATGCTCGCCCATGTGCAGTCGCGCTTCATAGACCGAAACGCCATCGATCACCGAGTCTGGACGCGCGAGGTAGACAAACTCGAAAATGCACGGGGCCAACGCCGAGTGGCGCGCGCACTGCCGTTGGTGCATGCGGTGTTCGAGGTCGATGAAGATCGCCTCACCCGGATCGACGTCGCGCAGCACCTTGAATCCCAGGGTGTCGAGCGCCACCGACTCGGAAGCAAAAAGGTACTCGGTGCCCTCGGACGTCTCGTTGATGCCTAAGACCAGCGGACGAATGCCGAAAGGGTCACGGAAAGCGAGCATGCCGTAACCGGCGATCATCGCCACCACGGCATAGGCGCCGCGGCAGCGACGATGAACCGCCGACACTGCACCAAAGATGATATCGAGATCGAGACGATAGCCCTTGGCGGTGGCCTGTAATTCGTGCGCCAGTGCGTTGAGCAGCACTTCCGAATCGGAGTGCGTATTGATGTGCCGCAGGTCCTGGCGGAACATCTCTTCCTTGAGCTCCTGGGTATTGGTCAGGTTGCCGTTGTGACCGAGAACGATCCCGAACGGCGAGTTCACATAGAAAGGTTGTGAGAGCGAGGAATCGAACGCCGAACCAGCCGTCGGGTAACGGCAATGCGCGATCCCCATGTTGCCCGGTAGAGCGCGCATGTTGCGCGTGCGAAAAACGTCGCGCACCAGCCCGGACCCCTTGTGCATGTGGAAGGCATCATCCTCGACAGTCGCAATGCCGGCCGCGTCCTGTCCGCGATGCTGGAGGACCATCAACCCATCATAAAGCAACTGGTTTACCGGTGACGTTGCGACAACTCCGAGGATCCCGCACATAGTGTTTTTTCCTAGCCAAACCTGATTCGTTTAGTCACTTCTGATGGCAACCACGGCTTGCTCGCCAGTACTGCCGTTTCAAGCGGCGCCGAAAAGTACGCCTCGCTCCACCACTTCTCTTTGGGTAGCGACGTCATGCCGCCAACGGCCACCAGAACCAGGACGATCAACAGGCCGCGGGCGGCGCCGAAGATGATTCCCAGCAGACGATCGGTCAAGGTCATTCCGAGCGCCTTGAGCAGGCTACGCACGGCCAGACGCAGCAGCGACATCACCACCAGTACGGCGACGAAGATGGTCACCCAGCCGGCGACCAGTCGCAGCGCCGGGTCGGCAATCGACGTAAATCCCTCGGCGACCATGGAGCCCCACCAGCGGGCGGCGAAAAATGCAAGCACCCACGCCACCAGGGCAATGATCTCGCCGACCACACCACGCCACATGCCGAGCACCAGGGACACCACAACGACAAACAGCACTACGTAGTCGAAGACGGTCATGAGCGGCCGGCGACGACTCCGCCAACGCCAATCTTCTTCAGCTTGTCGAGGGCTTTTTCAGCCGCCTCGCGGTTGGGAAACGGACCGGCGCGCACACGCGTTCTCTTGCCGGCTGGCGAATTGAGGATTTCGGTATAGGTGGCAACGCCGGCACGGTCAATCTTGGCGACTAGCTTCTTGACGTTGGCCGGGTCGGCGAAAGCGCCGACCAGGATGACGTACTGCCCGTCCGAGGCGACCGGCGGGGGCGGCGGGGGCGGGGGCGGGGGCGGGGGCGGTTCGGGCTTCTTGACGATGGCCGGAGCAGGCGGCGGCACCGGTTTCTCGGCTTTTTTCGGCGGCGACTTGTCGACCGGCTTGGCCGCATGTTCCAGACGTTTTTCCTCCGCCTTCTCGGCGACTGCTGCCACGTCGACTGGCAGCGCAGCGGCGTGCTCGTCGCTACCCGTCGCCACGGCCGCTGACGGCGACGAGCGCGCCACCAGTTCGCCGGGGTCGAAGGGCTGTTGGTCCTGCCCCGGGATGCGGATCTGGATGTCCTGGACGGGCTGCTTCGGCTCTTCGTCCATGACCATTGGCAAGACCACCGCGGCCAGACCGGCAATCGCCACCGCGCCAACGAGACGGCGACGCGCTTTCTTCTTGAGGTGTAATTGCGGGTCGGATGATTCAGTCATTTGCATCGTGGAATCCACTTGCGTCGCTTCGCTCAGCGACCGTTCTGCAGGCTGCGCATGACGGCCGCGACCGTGTAGAACGATCCAAAGACGGCGATTCTATCATTTTCACCGGCCAGCTTGGCAGAACGCGCGAAGGCCTGTTCGGGTGACGACAGACATTCGATCTCACCGCCCAGGCTGGCGCCAGTCACCACCGCAGCCAGGCTGGCAGCCGACGCACCACGTGGCCCGCCGAGATCAGCGAGCAGCCAGCGATCGATCCTGCCGGCCAACGGCGCCAGCGACCCGGCGACATCCTTGTCGGCAAGCATGCCGACAACGGCGAGGGTGCGCGCGAAGAAGCCCATTCCGGCCAGGTTGTCGACCAGTTCTCCTACCGCCTGCGGATTGTGGGCGACGTCGAGAACGATCGTCGGGCGGCCGGGCAGGACCTGAAAACGCCCGGGCAAGTCCAGCTCGATCAGGCCTCGCCGCACGGCGCTCATGGAAACCGGCAGCCGCGTTTTGAGCCCCTCGACAGCGGCGAGCGCGGCGCAGGCATTGCGCAGTTGGCAGCGGCCACGCAAACCGGGATTGGCCAGGCCGCCCCGGCGCAGACCGCCCCGGCCCCAGAAGGTCCACTGTGCCGCGTCCCCGAAATGACCGAAGTCGCGGCCCAGCAGCTGTAAATCGGCGCCAACAGCGAGCGCCTGCGCAATCAGCGAAGCGGGTGGATCCGGATCGGCACAGAGCGCCGGCTTGCCTGCACGAAAAATGCCCGCCTTCTCGAAGCCGATGGATTCGCGTGTCGGCCCCAGCCATTCGGTGTGATCCAGAGCAATGCTGGTAACCAGCGCGCAATCCGCATCGTAGGCATTGACCGCATCGAGCCGCCCGCCGAGGCCGACTTCGAGAATCAGGACCTCGACCGCCTGCGCAGCGAACACCTCCAGGGCAGCCAGCGTGCCGAACTCGAAGTAAGTGAGCGCGACGCCACGGCAAGCCTTTCTCGCCTCCTCAACCTTGGCAAATGCTGCGCAGAGCAGGGCATCGTCCACTGCTCGCCCATTGATTCGCACGCGCTCGTTGTAGTCGAGCAGATGCGGCGACGAATAGCAACCAACGCGATAACCGGCAAAGGTATAGATCGCTTCGAGGTAGGCGCAGGTCGAACCCTTGCCGTTGGTTCCGGCGACCGTAATCAGCGGACAGGGCAACTGCTGGCGCAGCGCCTCCTTGACCAGCTGGACACGTTCCAGCCCGAGCTCGATTCCTGCCTGCCCCTTGGGGTGAAGCTCTTCGAGATAGGCCAGCCAGTCGGTCAGGGAGGCCGGCGCGACAGCCCCGGAAGAGGCAGGCGACGCGCTGCCCGCGCGCCCGCTCACGGCGCGGTCCTCACTGCAGGGCGGGCCGCCTCAGCAACAGAGCCAGCAAAGCCGCTACCCGGTCCTTCATCTCTCGGCGGTCGACGATCATGTCGATGGCTCCCTTTTCAAGGAGGAATTCGGAGCGCTGAAAACCCTCTGGAAGAGTTTCGCGAACGGTCTGCTCGATCACCCGCGGGCCGGCAAAACCGATCAGCGCTCCCGGCTCGGCGATCACCACATCGCCGATAAAGGCGAAGGACGCCGAAACACCACCCATCGTCGGGTCGCTGAGAATCGAGATGAACGGCAGCTTGGCTTGCGCGAGCAGAGTCAGGACCGCCGTCACCTTGGCCATCTGCATCAGCGAGAAAAGCCCTTCCTGCATCCGTGCACCGCCCGACGCGGAGATACAGATGAAAGGCACACGCTGCTCGACAGCGGCTTGCACGCCGCGCACGAAGCGCTCACCCAGCACCGACCCCATCGAACCGCCCATGAAGTCGAATTCGAAAACCGCCAGCACTACCGGCAGAGCTTTCATGGTCCCCTGCATGACCACCAGTGCCTCGGACTCGCCAGTGCTGCTGGCCGCCGCCTGCAAACGCTCCGGATAACGGCGGCTGTCCTTGAAGTTCAGCGAATCGACCGGCAGCACATCGTCACCGAGCTCGAGGCGCCCCTCGGCATCGAGCAGAATGTCGATCCGCGCCCGCGCGTTGACGCGCATATGGTGAGCGCACTTCGGGCAGACGTGACAGTTGCTGGCCAGATCGGTGGCATAGAGCACAGCCTCACAGCTTGGGCATTTGCTCCATAGACCCTCCGGCAACGCCGACTTGCGCGCCGAAGCTGCGCCGCTTCTCTTGATCTTTGGGGGTAGCAGCTTGCTCAACCAGCTCATGGCATTCCTCGCGACGGATTCGTTGCCGCGTCTATCGCCTGGCGCATTTCGGCGACCAGGGCGCGGACTTTGCTGCAGGCCTCGTCGGGTGACGAGTGTTCGAGTTCTTCGATGATTCGGCTACCAACCACGACGGCATCGGCGTGTTCGGCCACTGCGGCAGCCGTCGCCGCGTCGCGGATCCCGAAACCGACGCCCACCGGCACCCCGGTGCGCGCCCGAATCTCCGGGATACGGGCAGCAACGGCGGCGACGTCGAGCGCGGCCGAGCCGGTCACTCCCTTCAACGACACGTAGTAGATGTAGCCACTGGCCAGAGCACCGACCTGCGCCATGCGCGCCTCGCTGGAAGTCGGCGCCAACAGGAAAATCGGATCGAGCGCGTGCCGGTGCAGGGTCTGCGCAAACTCAATCGCCTCCTCCGGCGGGTAGTCGACCACCAGAACCCCGTCTACTCCCGCGTCGAAAGAGGCCGCGGCAAAGGCCTCGACGCCCATCGACTCGATCGGATTGGCGTAGCCCATCAGAACGATCGGCGTGTCGTTGTCGTCAGCACGAAAATTGGCCACCATCTCGAGCACTTTTCGCAAGCTGACGCCCTTTGCCAGAGCTCGCTCGGAAGCCCGCTGGATGGTTGGCCCGTCGGCCATGGGATCGGAGAACGGCACGCCCAGTTCGATGATGTCAGCGCCGGCGAGGACCAGAGAATGCAGCAAGGGAACGGTCAGCACCGGATCCGGATCGCCGGCGGTAATGAACGGGATCAGCGCCTTGCGCCCCTGCGCTTGCAGGCGCTCGAATACAGCCTCTATTTTCGACATGGTCAGAGTTTGATGCCCGATTTATCGGCAACGGTGTGCATATCCTTGTCACCGCGACCGGAGAGGTTGACCAGCAGGATCTTGTCTTTGGGCAGCGTCGGTGCCAGCTTGCTGGCGTAGGCCAGGGCATGGCTCGATTCGAGCGCCGGGATGATGCCTTCGAGACGGCACAGGTCGTGAAAGGCCTTTAGCGCATCCGCGTCGTCGATGCTGACGTATTCGGCGCGGCCGCTATCCTTGAGCCAGGCGTGCTCGGGGCCGACTCCAGGGTAATCGAGGCCGGCTGAAATCGAATGGGTTTCGGTAATCTGACCATTCTCATCCTGCAGGAGATAGGTCCGGTTGCCGTGCAGGACACCCGGACGACCGGCGGTCAGCGAAGCGGCATGATGTCCGGTCGCGATCCCCGCGCCGGCCGCCTCGACGCCGATCAGACGCACCCCGGGAACCGGGATATAGGGATGGAAGATACCCATCGCGTTCGAGCCTCCGCCGACGCAGGCGATCACCACATCCGGTTGGCGACCGCACTGCTCGAGCATCTGCGCAATCGACTCACGGCCGATGACCGACTGGAAGTCGCGCACCATCATCGGATAGGGATGCGGGCCGGCAACCGTACCGATGATGTAGAAAGTGTCGGAAACCTGTGCCACCCAGTCACGCATCGCTTCGTTGAGCGCATCCTTGAGCGTTCGTGAACCACTATTGACTGGCACCACCGTCGCGCCGAGCAGCTTCATGCGGTAAACATTGGCCATCTGCCGCTGGATGTCGTCGGCCCCCATATACACCAC
The DNA here is from genome assembly GCF_907163205.1 of Candidatus Accumulibacter sp. ACC007. Taxonomy (NCBI): domain Bacteria; kingdom Pseudomonadati; phylum Pseudomonadota; class Betaproteobacteria; genus Candidatus Accumulibacter; species Candidatus Accumulibacter sp. ACC007. The sequence continues at coordinate 70,825 of NZ_CAJQUD010000009.1, forward strand.
GCATTCCATGCCATAGCGCGCCGCCACGGTGGCCGTCGCAACACCGTGCTGGCCGGCGCCGGTCTCGGCAATAACGCGCGCCTTGCACATGCGCCGGGCGAGCAGCGCCTGGCCGATGCAGTTGTTGATCTTGTGCGCCCCGGTGTGATTGAGGTCTTCGCGCTTCAGGTGGATCTGCGCCCCGCCAAGCAGTTCTGACCAGCGCCGGGCGTGGTAGATGGGACTCGGACGGCCGACATAGTGGCGCAGCTCGTAGTCGAATTCGGCGACGAACTGCGGATCGTGTTGCGCGCTGGCGTAGGCCTCCTTCAGTTCGTCGAGCGCACCGATCAGGGTTTCCGCGACGAAAACACCGCCGTACGGGCCAAAATGGCCCGCAGCGTCAGGCAAATCATAAACATCAACGGCCATCAACAATCTCCTTGCGGCGGTTTGCGACAAAACATCTGCAGCGTCTCGAACATCCGGCCCGCCGCTGCACCGACACAGGCATTCCCGACCAGATGGCGTCCAGTGGCTGCGCTCGTGCCCAGCTCGAATCCAGCACGTCCAGCGCAGCAGCGATTGCGCTATGCGTCGCTACTTTCCGATCCTGCCGCCCGCAGCGCGGCGACAAAGGCGCGGATCTTTTCGACATCCTTGATTCCCTTGTCTGCCTCGACACCCGACGAGACATCAACTGCTGCCGGGCGCACACGGCGCACCGCTTCGCCGACATTGTCGGCATCCAGGCCACCGGAGAGGATCAGTGGCTTGCCCAGCGATTCGGGCACCAACGCCCAGTCGAAAACCTTGCCGCCACCGCCGTAGCCTTCGACGAAAGCGTCGAGAAGGATGGCTTGCGCCGAAGGGAAGCGAGCCGCGTATTGTACCAAATCCAGTCCAGGCCTGACGCGCGCCGCCTTGATGTACGGCCGATCGAACTGCCGGCAATACCCCTCGTCTTCGTCGCCGTGAAACTGCAACAGGTGGATCGGCAGCGCGGCCAGCGTTGCGCGTACCAGCGCCGGATCGGCATTGACGAAGAGTCCGACGATGGTGACGAATGGCGGCACGGCGTTGGCCAGCGCAGCCGCCGCCCGCAGGTCGACGTAGCGCGGACTGGGCGGAAAAAAAACCAGGCCCAGCGCGTCGGCACCCTCGCGCACGGCGCACAGCAGATCCTCGCGGCGAGTCAGCCCGCAAATCTTGAGGCGCGGAATCCTGGCCATGGCGGTCGCCCTGCTCATCGTCCTGGGCCGACGGGCAGCAGCAGTGCCTCTTCGCCAAGCGGCAGGCCCCAGTTCGGCGGGTATCTGACCGCGGCGAGATAGAGCCCGGCGGCAGCGAAGGTCGGCGCCGCCAGGCGGCGATCGCCAGCCGCCAGCAGTTCGGCAATCCACTCCGGTGGATGCTTGCCCTGACCGACGTGAACCAGACTACCGACCAGATTGCGCACCATGTGGTGAAGGAAGGCCGAGGCCTCGAAATCAAAGACAAGGAGCTCGCCGACACGCGTGATCTCTGCCTTGTGCATGAGCTTGACCGGTGAGTGCGCCTGGCATTGCGCCGCCCGAAAAGCCGAGAAGTCGTGCTCGCCGAGCAACAGCGCAGCGCCAGCCTGCAGCGCGCCCAGGTCAAGCGGGTGGTGGTACCAGCCAACGCGGCCGGGCCAGAGCCCCGTGCGGTGCGCCCGGTTGAGGAGCAGATAGCGATAGTGTCGGGCATAGGCCGAGGCGCGGGCGTGGAAATCGTCGGCAACCGGCTGCGCCCAGCGCACGGCGACCGCTGGCGGCAGGAAGGTGTTGATTCCTCGCACCCAGGAGAACATCGGCCGCTCAAGCGGCGTGTCGAAATGCACCACCTGGCCCAAGGCATGCACGCCGGCGTCGGTACGCCCGGCACAGATCACCCGCACCGCCGTGCCAGCGAACTGCTGCAAGGCTTCCTGAAAGGCATCCTGGACCGTACCGCCACCAGGCTGTTTCTGCCAGCCGCGATAACCGCTACCGTCGTATTCGACGGCCAGGGCGATGCGCACGCGCTAGGCCTGGCGGAGAAAAAAGGCGCCGACGACGCCGGCGACAAGCAGAATCAGCGCGGGGTCGGACCACGAAAAAGGCCGGTCAGCGAGTTCAAAGACCTCATCCTCCCCCGGGGTCGGCGCCTTGAGCAGGATCCGCCAGTCACGCGGACGCGGCAAGGTCTCGATGTGGCGCATCACCAACAGGAGGCGCACGACGCTGCGGTCGGGGTCGACGCCACAGCGCCGCAGCGGCTGCAGCAAGCGATGAGTGGCGACCAGCAGTTCGGGCACAGGCGTCCATTCGACAAGTACCGCCACCGCACTCAAGGCGAGCAACAAGCGCCCGCCATGCGTCGCGGCGGCGAGCAAGCCCTCGCGAGTGGGGGCGAGAGCACCGCCCCAGGCAGGTTCGCCCGCCGCCCCCCAGGCGACGATGACGAACAGCGACAGGAACAGCCAGCGCGTCCGCCAGGCGAGGCGCAGCGCACGGCGAAGTGCTGCCAGGCCAAGAAACGGTAGGAGCAGAAGAGCGGCGAGCAGTTGTTCGCCATGCAGGGACTGGCTCGCCAGCAGCAGTAGCAGCCAGACCACCAGGCGGGTTGTAGGATGCACGGCGCGCCAGCTTTCGTATGGAGGGATCGACAGACCGCCGCGCCCGGAATTCTCGTTCCGAGCGCGGTCGACGCGCCTACTCGCGCAACTCGCCGAGGATGGCCAGCGCCGCTTCACGCTGCGCAGCGTCGCCATCCTTGATGACCTCTTGCAGGAGCTCGCGTGCGCCTTCGAGATCACCCATTTCCTGATAGGCCTTGGCGAGGTCGATCTTGGTAGCCACCTCTTCGCTGGAGCTGATATCGGCGTCGCTCGCCAAATCCATGTCGGACGAAAACGCGGAATCGGCCGTGCTGTCGGCCTGCGTCGTCGAGAAATCCGGGTTGACCAGCGTGTCTTCCTGGTCGGCTTCGAAAACAGAGCCAGCGGCGCCAGCAGACCCGGCGGCTTCGGGCACGGTGGCGCCAGAGCGGTCATCGCGATCGCTGTCTTCCAGGTCCAGGTTGATCGACGACATGTCGAACGAGGGATGCTGCATTCCCTCGCCAAGGACGGTCGACTCGGTCAGCGTGACATCAAACTCCAGCGCGTCAGCGTCCGCCACACCAATGTCGAGCACCTCGGCGGGCTCAAGCAGCGGCACCTCCTGCGTCTCGGCTGTCCGGTCGACCGGATCTTCGACGCCCAGATCGAACTCGAAGTCGAGACCGGCACCGGGCTGCGAAGATGTCTCGCGCGCGTCGGCACCGATCAGCATCGTCTCCTCGGGCATTCCGAATTCCTCCACCGGAATCGGCGGAGAATCGGGTTCGGCATCGTCGAATTCGCTGTCCGATGACGTCGAGGCTCTTGGCAAGGATGTTGCAAAATCAAAATCAAGGGCAGCCCCCGGTGCGGGACTCGGGAACGAGAGCGTCGTCTCGAGAAAATCGTCGTCAGCGACGGCTGGCGCATCGGGCGTCGCCTCGCCGGCCCCGAGATCAAAATCGAGGTCCGCCAGATCGCTCGCTGCGCTCATCCCGGCGGCCATCGGCGCAGCAGAACCCGCAGACTGAACAGGCGATTTCGCCTGCTCGGGCTCGGCGGGCTTGACCAAGGTATCTTCGTGCTCGGCCTCCGAAGCGGCTGCCGCCGGCCGGTCGTGTTTGACGATCAGCGTGTCTTCATACGACGGGTCGACGGCCATCGTGTCGTTAACGGGTCGCTCAATGGCGATGGTTTTTTCACTGGGGTCGACGCCACCGTCATCCACTGCTGCAGACTCGAATGCGGCCGGTGGCTGCTCCGCTTGCCCAACCGAGCCGAACAGGGCGTTCTTGGAATCAAGCTGGAGGCCCATGGCGGCCGCTTTCTCCCAATCGCTGCCGAACCCGCCGGTGGCGTTGAACAGCTCCGTCGCCAGCGCATCGAACGGCTTGATATCCTTGCGGCTAAAGTAGATCTCGAGCAGCTTCAAGTGAATCGCATGCCGCCCGGGATCCTTCTGGCGAGCCTCCAGGAGGATCTCTTCGGCCTGCGCGTCCCGCCCATACGCCATATAGACATCGGCCTCGGCAACCGGATCGACCTCGTCGGTGTCGATGCTGCCGGGACCGGCCTGGCTGAAATCGGTCTGTGCCATCGAGTGCGAGGTATCGACGCTCTGCCCGCCCGTACTGCGAAATACCGAGTTGGCTACCAGGCTGTTGTCGCCCTGCGGTGCAAGCGTGCTGAGCTGCGAATCGAGAGGACCCTCGCCCCCGCTCTGGCGACGCCGTCGGGCCAGCCAGTACGCGGCGAGCAGCGCGAGAATGCCGCCGCCTCCGGCCATGAACGGCGTACTCGTCAGCAAGTCGTCGAGGAAACTCGGCTCTTCGGGCGGCGGCAATACGATCTTTGGTTTCGGCGCCGCCGGCGGTTTTGGCGGTTCGACCGGCTTGGGCTCTTCCGCCCTCACCTCTGCCTTGGGCTCTTCGGTCTTTTGCTCCGCCTGGGCGAGCACTTCACTCGGCCTGCTCTCGGCAGGCTGCGCTGGCGGCTTGTCCATCGACATCGCAGGTGCCGCTGCACTGGCAGCGGGCGCCGCCGGGCTGGCGGCTGGCGGAACGACCGGGGCAGCCGGAGGCATCGGCGCGGGCTGCCCCGCCGCCTGCTTCTCCAGCTCAGCCAGGCTCTGGCTCTTCAACTCGACCAGCCGTTGCAACTCGGCCACATTCTTCTCGAGAGCCGCCAAACGCTCGTTGGCTTCCCTGAGCGCCTGCTCCTTGGCGATCAGATCCTCGTCGCTGCGCTTGCCCGTCGCCACCGGCTTGCCGCCGGGAAGCTCGCTCTTCGAGACCTTCAGTTGATCCTTGGGCTCCGCGAGAGGCGCCGCCGTATCCTGGACTTTGGTCGTGATTTTACCGGACGCTTGCTGCCGCGCTTCCTCTTCGGCAGCCGGAGAATCAGCTGCCGCCGAGGCGAGTTTGCGACGGTAGGAACTCCAGTCCGACGACTGCGCAATCACCACCCGTCTGGCTTCGTCCTGCGAAATCGTGCTCAGACTACCTTTATCCGGTATCGACAGAATCTTGCCTGCGCGCAGGCGATTCATGTTGCCGCGGTCGAACGCGTCCTCGTTGGCACGGAACAGGCCAACCAGCATCTGGTCGAGAGACACCCCCTCCGGCCGGGTTTCACGAGCGATCTTGCTCAGCGTTTCACCGCGTTCGACCCGGTGCGTTCCGCCGCCAGCTGCTGACGGCTGCTCGGGAGGTGATGGGGCACGCGCCTGCACCATCGGCCGCGCCGGAGCAGCGCGCGCTGCTCCGGCCTCAGGCACGCGTGCTTCACTGACCGGCCTGACCGGCGCCACTGGCCTGGCAACCAGAGCCGGGCCTGCGGAGGCACCTGCTCGGGCGGCAAACTCGGGAGGATCGAGCAGAAACGTGTAATCGCGAATCAAGCGCCCCGTTGGCCAATTGAGCTCGAGGAGCAGGTCGACGAACGGGTCGTTGATGGGCCGAGAGGAAGTCAGTTTGATGATCGAACGGCCGCTGGAATTCTTGGTGATCGCAAAACTGATCCCCAGCAGCGTCGAGGAGTAGTCGACGCCGGCCCGCTTGAACTCATCGGGAGCCGCGAGCTTGGCCTGCATTTCTGCAATCTCTTCGCGTGTCGCGAAGACCTCCACCTCGGCGCGCAAAGGCTGGCCGAGCGCCGAGAAGACGGTGATCTGGCCCAGACCCGCGGCCTCGCTGGCCACAGGCACGGTGGCCAGCACCAGTGATGACGCCACCGCCCATACCGAGGTCCGCAATCTGAAATCCTTTGCTGTTTGACGTATTTTTCTGGCCACGGCGCCACCCTGAGCGTCGAAATCGGAATTATTAAAATAACATCATGGGGTTAGCCATGCAAGCTAAACTTGCTTCTGAATCAACGCCCGGATAAGGCGCCAAACCCGGCCTGTCACAGCCAGTTTGTCTATTCGATTTCAATCAGTTATCGATCAGAACACGAAGCATGCGACGAAGCGGTTCAGCCGCCCCCCAGAGCAACTGGTCGCCGACCGTAAACGCTCCAAGGTACTCCCCGCCCATCGCCAGCTTGTGCAGCCGCCCGACCGGGACCGACAAGCTGCCGGTAACGGCCGCCGGGGTCAACTCGCGCTCGCTGATTTCGCGTTCATTCGGAACGACTTTCACCCACGCATTCCCCTGCGCGATGATCTCGTTGACTTCGTCGAGCGGGACATCGTGCTTGAGCTTGATGGTCAGTCCCTGCGAATGGCAACGCATGGCGCCGACACGTACGCAGAGCCCGTCAACCGGAATACTGCCCGGCGAACGAAACGGCGGGCGGCCAAGGATCTTGTTGCACTCGGCGCCGCCCTTCCATTCCTCCTTCGACTGCCCGTGTTCGACCGACGCGTCGATCCACGGGATCACGCTACCGGCGAGCGCCGTGTGACGGAAGTTGCTGGTCGGAAAGTCCGCCGAGCGCATGGTTGCAGCAACCTTGCGATCAATGTCCAGAATCGCCGAAGCCGGATCGGCCAACTCGGACTTCACCGCATCGTGCAGCGCACCCATCTGCAGCAGGAGCTCGCGCATGTTCTGGGCGCCGGCACCCGATGCCGCCTGGTAGGTCATCGCGCTGACCCACTCGACGAGATCCTGCCGGAACAGTCCGCCGAGCCCCATCAGCATCAGCGAAACGGTGCAGTTGCCGCCGATCCAGTTCCGGCCACCCTTGGCCAGGGCAGCGTCGATAACCTCGCGGTTCACCGGATCGAGGATGATCACCGCATCGTCCTTCATGCGCAGCGTCGACGCGGCGTCGATCCAGTGACCGTTCCAGCCAGCGGCGCGCAGCCGGGGGAAGACCTCCTTCGTGTAGTCACCGCCCTGGCAGGTGACGACAATGTCCATCTGCTTGAGGGAGTCGATCGACATCGCATCCTGCAGGCTGCCTGCTTCCCTGCCCGCGAGCAGCGGCGCCTTGCCGCCGACGGCGGAAGTCGAGAAGTAGAGCGGCTCGATGTGCTCGAAATCGCCCTCTTCCACCATTCTTTGCATCAGCACCGAACCGACCATGCCGCGCCAACCGACCAGACCTACCTTGTTCATTTGTTCACCTCTGCCAGAAATCCCGTTGAATCACTTCACTCACTTCACGCACTCGACTTGCAGCGCGGCGAGCACCGCGTCGCCCATCTCGCGGGTACCGACCTGCCGCATTCCGGGCTCATGGATGTCGGCCGTCCGGTAGCCCTGGCCCAGCACTTTCTTGACCGCGTTCTCGATACGCTGGGCAGCGTCATGACGCGCAAAAGTGTAACGCAACATCATCGCCGCCGAGAGGATCGTGGCCAGCGGATTGGCGATCCCTTGCCCAGCAATATCCGGCGCCGATCCGTGACAGGGTTCGTACATGCCCTTGTTGTTGGCGTCCAGTGACGCCGAAGGCAACATGCCGATCGAACCGGTGAGCATCGCCGCCTCGTCAGAGAGAATGTCACCGAACATGTTGCCGGTGACGATGACGTCGAACTGCTTCGGATTGCGTACCAGCTGCATCGCCGCGTTGTCGACCAGCATGTGGCTGAGCACGACATCGGGATAGTCTGCCGCGGTCTCGATGGCCACGTCGCGCCACAGCTGCGTCGTTTCCAGGACGTTCATCTTGTCCACCGAGCACAGCCTGCCACTGCGCTTGCGCGCCGCCTCGAAAGCGACGCGCAGGATGCGGCGAATCTCGCTCTCGCTGTAATGCATGGTGTTGAATCCGAAGCGCTCCTGACGGCCATCGACGTCGCGCGTCTCGATACCGCGCGGTTGACCGAAATAGATGTCGCCGGTCAGCTCGCGCACGATCAGGATGTCGAGACCGGCGACGACTTCGCTTTTCAGCGTCGAGGCGTTGGCCAGTTCCGGATAAAGGATCGCCGGGCGCAGGTTGGCGAACAGGCCGAGCTGCTTGCGGATGGCGAGCAGACCGCGCTCCGGGCGCAGCGCGCGCGGCAGCGCGTCCCATTGCGGGCCACCGACGGCACCGAGGAGCACCGCGTCGGCCGCCTGCGCCAGGCGCTGGGTGGCTTCCGGGTACGGATCACCGGTGGCATCGACGGCGCCACCGCCGAGCAGCGCTTCTTCCATCGCGCAGTCGAGATCGAGTGCGCGCAGGACGCGCACCGCTTCGGCCATGATTTCCGGGCCAATCCCGTCTCCCGGGAGAAGACAAATCTTCATTTACAATTCCTCAGGCGAACAGCCAGGGCTGCTCGCTACGACGGCGCTCTTCAAAGGCCTTGATCAGCTCGGCGTGGCGCAAGGTCAATCCGATGTCGTCCCAGCCATTGAGCAGGCACTCCTTGCGGAAGGCATCGACGGCAAACGGCAAGACCTTGCCATTGGGGCACACCACCTGTTGCTGCTCGAGGTCGACGAGCAATCGACAAGCCGGCGTCGAGTCGACCAGCGCAAACAGGGCGTCGACGTCGGTTGCCGGCAGGACGATTGGCAGAATGCCGTTCTTGAAGCAGTTGTTGAAAAAGATGTCGGCGAAACTCTCGGCGATCACCGCCCGGAAGCCGAAGTCGAGCAAGGCCCAGGGCGCGTGCTCGCGCGAACTGCCACAGCCGAAGTTCTTGCGCGTCAGCAGAATCTGCGCGCCCTGATAGCGTGCTTGATTGAGGACGAAATCGGGCTTCAGCGGCCGCTGCGAATTGTCCTTGCCCGGCTCACCCACGTCCAGGTAGCGCCATTCGTCGAACAGGTTCGGACCGAAGCCCGAACGCTTGATCGACTTCAGGAACTGCTTGGGAATGATCGCGTCGGTATCGACGTTGGCCCGATCGAGTGGCGCCACCAAGCCTTCAAGACGAACGAACTTGTCCATTCTCTTCCTTGTCTGGCGCCCCTATTTGGCCGCCTTTTCAATCACCTGCCCGCCCTTGGAGATATCCTTGCCGACGCCCTGCACGGTGTTGCAGGCAGTCAGCGAAAGCGCCACGGCAAGCGCGCCGAACAACAATGTCAAGTGTTTCATCTCTTCTCCTTTGCGTCAGAGCAACTCGCGCACATCGCAAAAATGCCCGGCAATCGCCGCCGCCGCAGCCATCTCGGGGCTGACCAGATGGGTGCGACCACCGGCCCCCTGGCGACCCTCGAAGTTGCGGTTCGAAGTCGAAGCGCAGCGCTCGCCGGGCTCCAGGCGGTCGGCGTTCATCGCCAGGCACATCGAACATCCAGGCTCGCGCCACTCGAAACCGGCGGCGCGAAAGACCTCGTCGAGCCCTTCTTCCTCGGCCTGCCGCTTGACCAGCCCCGAACCGGGGACGACCAGCGCGAGGCGGATGCTGCCGGCCACCTTCTTGCCGCGCACGACACCCGCGGCGGCACGCAGATCCTCGATCCGTGAATTGGTACACGAGCCAATGAAGACCTTGTCGAGGCGAATCTCGCGAATCGGCACATTGGCGCCAAGCCCCATGTAAACCAGCGCCCGCTCCATCCCCTCGCGCTTGACGGGATCGGGCTCCTGCGCCGGATCCGGCACACAGGCATCGATCGCCACCACCATTTCGGGAGACGTCCCCCAGGTCACCTGCGGTCGGATTGCCTCGGCGGACAACTCGATGACGCTGTCGAACTCGGCGCCGTCGTCGCTGCGCAAAGTCCGCCAGTGGGCAACGGCACCTTCCCACTGCTCGGCCTTCGGCGCGAACGGACGGCCGCGCAGGTAGTCGATGGTCACCTCATCAACCGCCACCATACCCAGGCGCGCGCCCGCTTCGATGGCCATGTTGCAGAGCGTCATCCGCCCTTCCATCGACAGCCCGCGAATCGCGCTGCCGGCAAACTCGAGCGCATAGCCGGTGCCACCGGCGGTACCAATGCGGGCAATGATCGCCAGCGCGACGTCCTTGGCCGTGACACCCTTGGCGAGCAAACCGTCGACGCGCAGCAGCATCGTCTTCGACTTCTTCTGCAGCAGGCACTGCGTCGCCAGGACGTGCTCGACCTCGGAAGTACCGATGCCGTGCGCCATGCACGCGAAGGCACCGTGCGTACTGGTATGCGAATCACCGCAGACGACGGTCATCCCGGGTAGCGTCGCACCGTTCTCCGGGCCAACCACGTGCACGATCCCCTGGCGCGGATCCTTGAACGGGAAAAAGGCCAGCGCGCCGACTTCGCGGATATTGGCGTCCAGCGTCTCGACCTGCAGGCGTGCGATCGGATCCTCGATGCCGCGATCCCAATGATCGGTGGGCGTGTTGTGGTCCGCCGTAGCGACGATCGAAGACACCCGCCATGGCTTGCGGCCGGCCAGCTTCAAGCCCTCGAAGGCCTGCGGACTGGTCACCTCGTGTACCAGGTGGCGGTCGATATAGATCAGCGCGGTCCCGTCGGCCTGTTGATGGACGACGTGGTCCTGCCAAAGTTTTTCGTACAAGGTCTGCGGCATAGGTCGACGATCCGACGAAGTTCGGCCCCGGTGAGAGCCAATGGAGGGCAGGATTATGTCACAGCGCACCGTCCGCTGTCAGCGCCGGCTTGCACGCCCGGCCATGAACCGCTTGCCGCGCGAGCGATCAGCGCGACTGGCGCGCCGCCAGGTAGAGCGGCTCCACGCGCTGCGCATAAGCGCGCAGATCGGCGATCCGTGACCCATGCGAGGGGTGCGTCGACAGCCACTGCGGCGGCTGCCCTGCCGAGACACGCCCCATCTTCTCCCACAGCGAGACCGCCGCACTCGGATCGTAGCCGGCTCGCGCCGCCAGCTCGACGCCCATGCGATCGGCCTCCTGCTCCATTTCCCGAGAATTTGGGCGCATGAAAGCCAGGTCGCCGACGCCGCCGATGACGCTCTGCCCGAGACCGGAATCAACGCCAAAATAGGCGCCGATCAAGGCCCCGCCGATGGCTGCCGCGACGTTCAGGCCTGCGGCCTGGCCAGCTTTCTCACGCCCGTGCTCGCGCAGCGCGTGCGCGATTTCGTGGCCCATCACCCCGGCGAGTTCGTCGTCGGTGATCTGCAACTGCTCGATCAAGCCGGTATATACCGCGATCTTGCCGCCGGGCATGCACCAAGCGTTGAGCTCCTTGGAGCTGACCACATTGACTTCCCACTTCCAGCCGGGCGCATCGGGGCGAAAAGCGGCGGTCACCGGGATCAGCCGCCGAGCGATTGCCCGCACCCGCTCGGTCTGCTGCGCATCGCGATTGAGCAGTTTCTTGCTCTGCGCCGCGTGCATCGCTTCCTGGTAAGCCTTGGCGGCCGAGCGATCGACCTCGGCCGACGAAACCAGCATGGTCTGCTCGCGATCGACGCCAACCCTGCCGCTGCCGGTGGTTCGGGTCGTCGCACAGCCCGTAACGGCAACGGCAGCGAGCACGACAAGTGCGCCACGAGCGCAGGAAAGGACAGTCATTCTTTACCTCCAGAACCTTGTGCAATCCCGGCAATTGGCGCCGGGTGGCTGCCGCCGGGATCGTCGAAATCGCCGCTCTTCACGCCGACGGCGACAAAGACCAGGCCAAGCAGCGCAAACGCCGAGCTCATGGTGTAGGTGGGCCCGGCGCCCCAGGCGTCCCAACTCCAGCCGCTCAGCAAACTGCCGAGCAGGCCTCCGGCGCCAAACGACAGACTTGAGTACAGCGCCTGCCCACGCGCCTGACAGCGACCGGGAAACCAGCGATTGACGGCGGCGATCGCCGCCGCGTGGTAAGCACCGAAAGTCAGGCCATGCAGCAATTGCGCAACGACGATCAGCGGCACGCTGTCTACGCCCCAGCCGATCATCAGGAAGCGCGCGATCGCGGCCGCAAAACTGGCGAGAAGAATGGTACGCAGTCCAAAACGACGCAGCAAGCCGACCATGAAGAAGAAGACCACGATCTCGGCGAGAACGCCGAGCGACCACAGGCAGCCAACGGCGAACTTGCTGTAGTGATGGTCAGCGAGGTGGATCGAGTAGAAAACGTAGAAGGCGCCGTGCGCCGCCGACATGGCTAAACACGCGGCAAAGAGCGCTTTGACCCGCCTCTGGCGAAGGATTTCCCCGACCGGCACCTGCGCATCCGTCGCCCCATGCGCCGGCGCCTCGGGAACCGCCAGAGCGTAGATCAGAATCCCGCCCAGGGTCGCCGCGATCACCCACAGCAGCGCCGAGAGCGGCAACTGGTCGAGCAGCGCACCGGTGCCCATCACCGCGACAATGAAACCGATCGAACCCCACAGCCGGACACGGCTGTAACGCGCCGGCTGCTCGCGCAGATGATCAAAAGTCAGCGTCTCGACCAGCGGCAGTGCGGCACTCCAGAAAAAAGCCAGCAAGGCCATGGCCAGCAGCATCGCCTCGAAGCTGCGCACGACAAAAAAACTCGAGAAACCGATCAGGCTGAGGACGCCGGCGAGGCGCACGATGCTCACCCGTTTCCCCATACGATCGGCCAGGGCGCCCCACAGATAGGGCGCGAACAGGCGCATCAGCTGCATCTGGGACATCAGCAGACCGATGTCCCAGGCGGAAAACGACAGTGACTGAAGGTAGAGCCCGAAATACGGAGAGAAAGCGCCGATGAAGGCGAAATAGAAGAAGTAGTAACCGGAAAGACGCCAGTAGGGCAGAGCTTGCATCCGGTAATTCTACCGGATGGCGCGCCGGCAGCCGGCGGCCGCCAGCTCGGCTAGCGGGTCGCGCGTTTGTCCGCTTGTGCGTTTTCTCAGGCGCTCAATCGCTGTTCTTGTAGGCGACCAGCATCCGGTACATCTGATCCTTGAGCAGCAGGCGCTGTTTCTTCATCGTTTCGATGGTGAAGTCGTCGACCGGCAGGTCTTCCTCTTCGAGACGCTCGACCTCGCGCGTCAGTTGATGGTATTCGTCATACATCTCGCCGAACGGCTGGCTCGCGGCTTTCAGGGCGTGAATCGAATCCAGATACTCGGGGAAATCATGGTGCAGGTCGTGATGCTCGATGTGCATGATCCTAGCCTCTCGCTGATCCCGGTCGGCCCGATGCGCGACCAGACCAGGCGATTATAACCAGAGCCACCGGCAAGCGTCACACCTCCCCGGCATCGCTTGCCGCGCCAGGAATACGCGGGGTGGCGCAACGCACGTCGCCACACTGGGCGCGATGGCGCAAAGCATGGTCGATCAACACCAGCGCGAGCATCGCTTCGGCAATCGGAGTCGCTCGAATGCCGACGCAGGGGTCGTGCCGGCCATGCGTTTCGACGCTTGCCGCGTTGCCCGAGCGGTCTACGGAACGGCGTGGCAGGCGAATGCTCGACGTTGGCTTGATCGCCAGACTGACGACGATGTCCTGGCCCGTGGAAATTCCGCCGAGCACCCCGCCGGCGTGATTGCTGAGGAAGCCCTGCGGCGTCATTTCGTCGCCATGCTCGCTGCCGCGCTGGGCAACGCTGGCAAAACCGGCGCCGATCTCGACGCCCTTGACCGCGTTGATACTCATCATCGCGTAGGCGATCTCGGCATCCAGCCGGTCGTAGACCGGTTCGCCCCAACCGGGTGGTACGCCGTGGGCAGCGACGGTAATCTTCGCGCCCACCGAATCGCCCGCCTTGCGCAGTTGATCCATGTACTCCTCGAGCTCGGCAACGATCGTCGCATTCGGCGCGAAGAACGGATTGCCGGCGATCGCCGCGGCATCCAGGAAGGGAATCTCGAGTGGCCCGAGCTGGCTCATCCAGCCGCTGATGCTGACCCCGTAGCGCTCGCCCAGCCACTTGCGGGCAATTGCCCCGGCGGCGACACGCACCGCCGTCTCGCGGGCCGACGAGCGACCGCCACCGCGATGATCGCGAAAACCGTACTTCTGCGTGTAAACGTAGTCGGCGTGCCCCGGGCGGAAGGTCTCGGCAATATTGCCGTAGTCCTTGCTGCGCTGATCCTGATTGCGGATCAGCAGGCCTATCGGCGTTCCCGTCGTGCGGCCCTCGAAAACGCCGGAGAGGATCTCGACCTGATCCGGCTCGCGCCGCTGCGTCACATGCCGCGAGGTTCCTGGCCGACGACGGTCGAGCTGGCACTGAATGTCGGCTTCCGAAATCGCCAGCCCGGGCGGGCAGCCATCAACCACGCAGCCGATCGCCGGACCGTGTGACTCACCGAACGAAGTCACGGTGAACAGCGTGCCAATCGTGTTGCCGGACATGGCTTTCTCTTGAGCGTTAGAATGGGTGCAAAGTCTACCATAGCGCCCAGCGCGCTGATCCGAAGCCAGCCCGATGACCGACAAGCCTGCACGTCCCGGCAAGCCGCAGCCAGCGTCCACCCCGAAAATGCCCGCGCGGCAGCCACCCTCGCCGCCCGGGAACGCACTACGCCAGGCGGACACACGCTGGCAGCGAACAGTCCGCTATGCCTGGGACAAGGGAGGGAGCAAGGGCGGCAGGTAAGCCGCGCGCCTGCCCCGTCCGTTGGCGCCCGAGCCCACTGCCGCTGGTGCGTTCACCCAGCGTCGACGATTGGCGCCCGAGCCACGGCCGCGGCTGCGTACCATCGCCAGAATGCGCAAGAATCGGGTGGCCGGGGAGCGCTGCCGAGACGACAATCGCAGCCTATCACCCCCCATACGAAAGGCTGTCATGACTGCTGCCAGCATCACCCGACTGTTCCTGCTCGCTGCGATCTGGGGCGCCTCTTTTCTGTTCATGCGCGTCAGCGTCGCCGCTTTCGGACCCGTCGCGCTGATCACCTTTCGCGTCGGCATTGCCGCGGTATTTCTCTGGCTGGTCGCCCGCGTCCTCAAGCAATCCCTGGAAATGGGTCGCAAGTGGAAGTACTTCCTGAGCATTGGCGTCCTCAACTCGGCGCTCCCCTTCCTTCTTTTCGCCTACGCGGCGCAATCGCTCCCGGCGTCGCTGCTGGCCATTCTCAACGCCACCTCGCCGCTCTTCGGAGCGGCGATCGGGACGCTCTGGCTGAGCGTTCCGCTGACCGGCGCCGTCGCCCTCGGTCTGGGCTGCGGCCTGGCCGGGGTCAGCGTCCTCGTTGGCCAGAACCTCGCGCTGGCCGGTAGTGCCGAGTGGCCAGCGGTCGCCGCCGGGCTGCTCGCGCCGCTCTCCTACAGCCTGGCGAGCATCTACACCAAGGCCCACCCCGGCCTGGCAACACCCTTCGCCAACGCCCACGGCAGCATGTGGATGGCCACGCTGGTACTGCTGCCGATGTTTCTTCTTGCCCCGGTCCGGCATGCGCCGGACGGCGGCGACTGGGCAGCCGTGTCGCTACTGGCCATCGTCTGCACCGGTGCCGCCTACCTGCTCTACTTTCGCCTGATCGAAGACGTCGGCCCGACGCGCGCGCTTTCGGTGACCTTTCTGATTCCCGTCTTCGGCGTCCTCTGGGCTGCGCTGTTCCTCGACGAAGCGGTCGGCTGGCACACCCTGATCGGCGGCGCACTGATCCTCACCGGCATCGCGCTGACCGCCGGCCTGCTCGGCCCGCGCGGCCAAACGGAATGAACGAGCTCGCTGCCCGCTGTCGTGCCTACGACACGGTCGCCCGGGCGATTCGCTTCGTCAGGGAGCGCAGGCCCTGTCAGCCCACGCTGCAGGAGGTCGCCGCGCACGTCGGCCTGAGCCATTTTCATCTGCAGCGCCTGTTCAGTGTCTGGGTCGGCATCTCGCCGAAGCGCTTCCTGCAATACCTGACCACCGAACACGCCCGCTCGCTGTTGCGTGGCGAGTACGACGTCCTCGCCGCAGCGCACGCGGCAGGGCTCTCCGGACCCGGCCGGCTCCATGATCTGATGGTCGCCTGCGACGCGGCAACGCCGGGCGAGGTGCGCTCGCTGGGCGCAGGGCTGCTGATCACCTATGGCTTCGGACCGACGCCGTTCGGCTGGGTCATTGCCGGCACTACCCCGCGCGGGCTGTGCCATCTGCAGTTCGTGAACGCCAATGACCATCTCGACGCCGGCGACGCCAGCGACGCCGCACGGCAACTGCAAGCCGACTGGCAGCACGCTCGGCTGGTCCGCGACGACGCGGCACTGGCCACGAGCATCGCCCGCGCCTTCGCTCGGAGCAGCCAGGGACAAGCGCTCCACGTCCTGCTCAAGGGCACGAATTTCCAGCTCAAGGTGTGGCAGGCGCTGATCAACGTCGCCCCCGGGGAAGTCGTCTCGTACGGCGAATTGGCGGCGCGTATCGAGCACCCGCGCGCACAACGCGCGGTCGGTTCGGCGCTCGCACGCAACCGTATCGCGGTGCTGATTCCTTGCCATCGCGTCATTCGCGAGAATGGCGAGATCGGCAGTTATCGCTGGGGAGGCGACCGAAAACAGGCGCTGCTGGCCGCCGAAGCGGCGTGCACCGTCGCCCATGCCGGCCCATGAACACTCGCGACCGGTCAGCGAACGGCGCCCACGGCGAGCACCGCATTCTCTCGTCAACGGCAAATAATTTCACAGTCGAAACGCCGCTTGTCGTTAGAATCGGGACCTTCTCCATAGTCACTTCGCGCCAGAAAAATGACTGATGCAAGCCTGCTCGCCGAACTGATCAGCCACTCCGCCACGCGCAATCCGGACGCCATCGCGCTCAGCTACGGCAAGCAGTCGATGCGCTACGGCGAGCTGCAACAGTCGATCGACGGCCTCGTCGCCGGCCTCGTCGGCCTCGGACTGCAGCGCGGCGAGCGCATCGCGATCTACCTGGAAAAGCGCTTCGAAACGGTCGTCGCCAGTTTCGGCGCGACCGCCGCCGGTTGCGTCTTCGTGCCGCTCAATCCACTGCTCAAGGCCGACCAGGTGGCCTACATCATGCGTGACTGCAATGTCCGCGCGCTGCTCACCTCCAGCGAACGTCTGTCGCTGCTCGCCCCCGTGCTGTCATCGTGCCACGATCTGCGCCACGTGCTGGTGACCGGCAGCGAGCCGCCGCCCGCCGCTGACGGTCCGCTCGCTTACCTGCGCTGGGACGACCTGCTGCATGCCGGCGGCCAGAGTGGTCACCGGGTGATCGACACCGACATGGCGGCGATCCTGTACACCTCGGGCAGCACCGGCAAGCCGAAAGGCGTCGTTCTCTCGCACCGCAATATGGTCGCCGGCGCCAAGAGCGTCGCCAGCTACCTCGAAAACACGGCCGACGACACGCTGCTGGCCGCCCTGCCGCTGTCGTTCGATGCCGGTTTCAGCCAGCTGACCACCGCTTTCCACGCCGGTGCGCGCGTCGTCCTGCTCAACTACCTGTTGCCGCGCGACGTGCTCAAGGCGCTGGCGCGCGAACAGGTGACCGGGCTGACCGCGGTACCGCCGCTCTATATTCAGCTCGCGGAACTGGAATGGCCAGCGGCGATCAGCGAGCACCTGCGGTATTTTGCCAATACCGGCGGGCGCATGCCGCGCGAAACGCTGGCCAGCCTGCGCCGCCACCTGCCGGCCAGCAAACCCTATCTGATGTACGGTCTCACCGAAGCCTTTCGCTCGACCTACCTGCCGCCGGACGAAGTCGACCGGCGCCCCGATTCGATCGGCAAGGCGATCCCCAACGCCGAGATACTGGTGCTGCGCGAAGACGGCTCGCCGTGCGCCGCGCACGAACCCGGCGAACTGGTGCACCGCGGTGCGCTGGTCGGCATGGGCTACTGGAACGACCACGAAAAGACGGCCGAACGCTACAAACCGCTGCCCGCCACCACACCGGGTCGCGATGCCGGCCTGGTGCTCCCGGAAATTGCCGTCTTCTCGGGTGATACGGTGCGCAGCGACGAGGAAGGTTTTCTCTACTTCATCGGTCGTCGCGATGAAATGATGAAGACCTCGGGCTACCGGGTGAGCCCGACCGAAGTCGAAGAAGTCCTCTACGCGACCCGGTTGGTCGGTGAATGCGTCGCTTTCGGCGTCGACCACCCGACGCTCGGCCAGGCCATCCAGGTCATCGCCACGCCCGCCTCGGGCAGCGCTCTGGACAGCGCCGAACTGCTCGCCGAGTGCCGCCGCCGGATGCCCGCCTACATGGTACCGGCGGCGGTCACCGTGCATCCCGGGGCTCTGCCGCGCAATCCCAACGGCAAGATCGATCGAAAATTGCTGGCTGACGAGTTCCTCGCCAGGCAGCGCGATGCGACCGCAGCAGCGCAAGCAAAGGAGCACCGGTGAACGAAGTGCAACGCAGCTTCCCCAGCCACGCAGCCATGGACCAGTTCCCGGTTGCCGACGGTGAACTCGTCGTCGGCGGCATGGCGCTGACCCGACTCGCCGCGCGCGTCGGACAAACCCCCTTCTACGCCTACGACCGCAGCCTGCTGACGCGGCGGGTTGGCGAGCTGCGCGCCCTCCTTCCGCCAGCACTGAAACTGCACTATGCGATGAAAGCCAACCCGATGCCGGCGCTGGTCTGCCACATGGCAGGACTGGTCGACGGCATCGACGTCGCCTCTGCCGGCGAGTTGAAGGTCGCCCTCGACGCCGGCGCAAATCCGCGCGATATCAGCTTCGCCGGGCCGGGAAAACAAGGCGCGGAGTTGCGCCAGGCCGTCGCCGCCGGCATCCTGATCAACGTTGAATCGTTCCGTGAAGTCGCCGAACTGGCAGCCATCAGCGCACAGACGGGCAACAAGGCGCGCATCGCAGTTCGTGTGAACCCCGACTTCGAACTGAAGAGCTCGGGAATGAAGATGGGCGGCGGTGCCAAGCAATTCGGCGTCGACGCCGAGCAGGTGCCGGCGCTGCTCACCGAGATCGGCCGCGCCGGGCTGTCCTTCGAGGGCTTCCACCTCTTTGCCGGCTCACAGAATCTCAAGCCGGAAGCGATCGTCGAGGCGCAGAGCAAAAGTTTCGACCTCGCCCTGCGCCTGGCTCGGGAAGCGCCCTCGCCGGTTCGTTTCCTCAACCTTGGTGGCGGCTTCGGCATCCCCTACTTCCCCGGGGAAAAGCACCTTGACCTGGCACCGATTGGCGCCGGGCTGGCGACGATCACCCAACGCGCGGCGAAGGAACTCCCACAAGCCGAACTGGTAATTGAACTGGGGCGCTACCTGGTCGGCGAAGCGGGCATCTACGTCAGTCGCATCGTCGACCGCAAGATCTCGCGCGGCCACTGTTTCCTGGTCACTGACGGCGGTCTGCACCACCATCTGTCGGCGTCGGGCAATTTCGGCCAGGTCATCCGCAAGAACTACCCGGTCGCCATTGGCAACCGGATGGCGCCGGGCGAGCGTGAAATGGTTTCCGTCGTCGGCCCGCTGTGCACGCCGCTCGACCTGCTCGCCGACCGGATGGAACTGGCCGTCGCCGAAGCGGGGGATCTGGTGGTGATCTTTCAATCCGGCGCCTACGGCGCCAGCGCCAGTCCGCAGGCCTTTCTCGGCCATCCCGCCTGCCTCGAGACCATGGTTTGAGAGCAGCAGGGCTTGCCTGGCTGCAGACGACGACCTCGGTCGCTGCGCCGTTGATTGCGCCAGCAGGTGCGCAGCGGTACGCCCGGCAAGCTTCGCCGCCAGCCCCTTGCCCAGCCAACAAAGAGAATAGACCCGACGCGCAATGAAACCAACTGCCACAGAACGTTCGCCGCTGCCACGCAGCCCGGTCCTCGACTGGTCCAGCTTTGCCGGGAAGCCGACGTCGGCGGGCGTCAGCAGCATCGACGACCTCCGGCACAAGGTGACGACCACCAGCGGGCGCGCGGCCATCTATCACGCCCTGCTGCAACTGCGCCTGCCACCCGGAAGCCTGGTCCTGGCACCCAGCTACCACTGCCCGACGATGATCGCACCGGCAATCCTGGCCGGCCTTGAAGTCGGCTATTTTGCCATTCGTGCCGACGGACTACCCCATCTGAACAGCGTGGACGCGGCCACCGCAGGCAGGGCCAAGGCGATGATCGTTTCGCACTACTTCGGTCTGGCGCGATCACTGGCCGAAGTCCGGCAGTGGTGCGATGAGCATCGGATCGCGCTCATCGAAGACTGCGCGCACAGCTACTTCGGCGACGCCGGCGAAAGGCCAGTGGGCACCTGGGGGGACTTCTCCACGGCCAGCCTGTCCAAGTTCTTTCCGGTTCCCGAAGGCGGCGTACTGGCCTCCGCCGGGCAAGCCCTCACCCCCCTGCCCCTTTCTGCCCCGGGCTTCAAGGCACAACTCAAGGGCTGCGTCGACGTCCTTGAGATCGCCGTCCGGCACGGGCGCCTTGCCGGCCTCAATCGCCTGCTGGCAAGCATCTTCCGACTCAAGAACGCGCTCGGGCAGCACAAGGCAACGGGCGGCGGCGAAGAGGCCTCGGCCCTGGCCCGAATGATGCAGAGCTGTGACATGGAACGTATCTCGCAAGCGCCATTATGGGCAGCGCTGGCGCTGAAAGCGACCTTGCCGCGTGGCCCGATCATTGCGCGACGGCGGCAGAACTTTGCCATCTATGCCCGACACTTTGCGCAGGTACGCGGTGCGCGAGCGCTCCTTCCCCCGCTGGATGCCGACGCCATACCCTACGTTTTCCCCTTGTGGGTCGAAGAGCCCGATCGCATCTACCATGCGCTGCGCGCACAGGAATTCCCGGTCTTTCGCTGGGACAACCTCTGGCCCGGGACACCACAGCTACGCGATGATGTCGGCCCCGAATGGAGCCATCACGTCCTGCAACTGCTGTGCCATCAGAACCTAGACGACAGCGATGTCACCAACACGGCGCTGGCGACCCTGAGCTTGCTGGCCAACCCGCAAGCCTAGGCAAACGCTTTCGCCGCGTCGAACAACCACGGAAAGACGCCCGATCATGTCAACAACTGCTTCTCTGCTCTGGAAGAATCTGCCCGCCGCGGCACTGCTGCAGAGCCCCGACCTTCAGGCTGATTGGAACCGCCTCAACGCCGCCCGCGGTGACCTGCCTTTTCTGACCGCGGAGGCGATGATCGCCGCGCTCGACAACTTCGCCGATGGCCAGGAAAGACTTCTCGTCGGCCGGGACGCTTCCTCGATCGTCGCCCTGTTTCTTCTCGTGCCGACCGGGAAATACAAGTGGAGTACGTTTCAGGCGTCGCAGATCCCGCTCGGGGCCTGGGTGGCTGAAACCCAGCTGCACCTGCCGGATCTCGCCCGCAGCCTGAGCCGAGGGCCGCTTGGCTTTTGCCTCGCTCTGTCCGTCACCCAGATCGATCCACTGTTTGCGCCACGTGGCGACGACGGTGCGGACAGCGAAAACAGTGACTACATCGAAACCGGCTGGATCGACCTGCTCGGCAACTTCGACGACTACTGGAACGCACGCGGCAAGAACCTGCGCCAGAACATGCGCAAGCAACGCAACAAACTGGCCAACGAAGGCATCGTCGGGCAACTGCGCGCCTGGACCTCGCCAGCCGACATCGACGGCGCCATCGAGCGCTACGGTGTATTGGAGAGTGCCGGCTGGAAGGCCGCTCAAGGCACGGCGATCCACCGCGACAATGCCCAGGGTCGCTTCTATGGCGCCCTGCTGAATGCCGCCGCCGCGCGCGGCGAGGCCGTGGTCTATGAGTATCTCTTCGACGATCGGGTCGTCGCCTCCAACCTCTGCCTGCGCCGCAAGGGGACGCTGGTCGTCCTCAAGACAACCTACGATGAGAGCATCCAGTCCTACTCACCGGCCTTCCTGCTTTGTCAGGACGAGATGGAACAACTCTATGCGGAAAAGGCAATCGAGCGGCTGGAGTACTATGGTCGCCTGATGGACTGGCACACCAAATGGACGGCAAACAAGCGCACCATCTACCATCTGACGCTCTACCGCTGGCCGCTGCTCAAGGCGCTTGCCGGATGGCGCCGTCGTCGCACCGCAGGCGTCGCCGCCGCGAAACACGCTTAGCACACCTTGTACGCCGCGCCGCCGCCACGCGCTGTACCAACGCAGCCACTCTTCGTGCGTCCGGGCGAGAATCTGTGAGACGATAACCGGCAAGGACGCACACGATCGCACTGCCTGTCGTGGATAGAATCGGCCTCGGCCGACAATCGAAAGCGAGCGCACCATGGACCTGAGTTTCGATGAGTTGTCCAAGCCCGTCCGCCACCTGCTGCTGGTCGACGACGAGGAAAGCATCCTGCGCTCCCTGCGCCGCATGCTGCGTCGCGATGGCTATGTCATTCATGTCGCCCTCGGCGGTGAGGAAGGGCTGGCCGTCCTGGAGCGGGAACCGGTCGGGGTGATCGTCACCGACCAACGCATGCCGGGGATGACCGGCTCGCAGTTCCTGAGCAAGGTCAAGGAGAAGTATCCGGACACCATCCGCATCGTCCTCTCCGGTTACACCGAGCTGAACTCGATCACCGACGCGATCAACAGCGGCGCCATCTACAAGTTCCTGACCAAGCCCTGGGATGACGAGCTTCTGCGCGAGCACCTTGCGGACGCCTTCGAGCACTACGAACTGAAGAACGAGAACGCCCGCGTTTCGATGCTGAACCGAGCCATCATCGACGCCATTCCGGACGCCCTGCTGCTCGTCGATGTGCGCCGGCGCGTGATCGTCACCGCCAACTCCGCAGCCAGCACGCTGCTCGGCTACGCAGCGCCGGGATCGGCCGGGTCACCGGAGCTGGCCGGCACGGCAATCGGCGAAATCGAGCTCCTGCCGGTAGACCTGTGCTACTGGGACGAAATCGCCGACGGCACTTTCCGGCCGCTACACGGGCTTGAAACCGAATATCAGCATCGCGACGGGAGCCTTCTCCCGGTGCGCAAGTCGACCTCGAACGCCGCCGATGGCCAACACCCGTACGTGCTCGTGCTGGCGCATGACCTGCGCCACGAACGGACCATCGAGTCGTCACTGGAAAGACTGAACGCCGAGATGGCGTCGGTTCTCGAGGCAACATCGGAGGGTTTGCTGGTCCTCGATGCCGGACACCGGCTGGCGCACATCAATCGCCGGCTAAAAAACCTCTGGTCGCTGCCTGAAGACCTGCTCTCAGCCACCGGCGGCGAGGCCATCCTGCGCTGGATTGCTGCCCAGGCGACGACACCGGTCGAGACAACGGCCGAGCTTTTCGCCCATTTCCTTGCCCCGGCCGCTCGCCTCAGCGGCATTTTTGAGCGACAGAACGGGGCAAGCTGCCACTGGCACGCGTCCCCGCAACTACGCGATGACGAAGTGATTGGCCATATTTTCTGCTTCGCGGTCGCTCCGCCGTAGGTCCGCGAAGGGAGAATGAAGCCTCCCGACGACGCTAGTCAACACGCGCATCATCACCGAAAAAGTACGCCACGCGCTTTCGCGGACTGAGATACTCGTGCACCGGCGGTGGCAGGTTGACTGCCCGCAAGGCTTTACTGATGCTGATCTGCGGCACCTCCTCAAGGTCGAGGATAAGCGCCTCTGCCTTCGGGATCTGCGGGTCGTAAACCAGGAGCATGGGCCGCAAGGGCCGCGCCGCATTCACCGAGATGACCAACGCCGTCTCGCCGCTGGAAAGCTGCACGATGCTTCCGGGCGGGTACACGCCGAGAACGTGCACCAGCTTGGCGAGCATGGCGCCGTCAAACCAGTTCCGCTTCCTGGCGAACATCGTGGACAGCGCCTCGTAGGGAGTGACGACCGCCGCGGCCTGGGCCGGATTACACAGATGATCATAGTGATTGACAATGGCAATAACCCGCGCCACCTGGCCTATTTTCTCGCCCGACAGGCGATTGGGGTAACCCGAGCCGTCCAGATGTTCGTGATGCTGGAGGATGGCGAGGGCCACTTCCTGCGGCAAGCCGCTGCGTAGCGCCAGCTTGGCGCCAGCTTCGCAATGGTGGCGCAGAAGCGCTTCTTCCGCCACCGTCAAGGCTTCGCTCTTGAGGCGCACCCGGGGCGCCAGCTCGGCCATGCCCACATCGTGAAAAATGGCGGCCACCCCGATCGTCTGCAAGGCCTCGGCGTCGAGTTCCATGGCCTTGCCGAGAATCAGCGCCAGGACCGCGACGTTGAGTGAGTGGTAATAGACCTCGTCGCCTGCGCCCTTGTCACCGAGCAGATGAACCATCGTCGCGCCGTTGCCGAGCAGCGATTCGGCAATTCCAGCAATCAGCGTGCCGATCTGTTCGATCGCCTTGCCGGGTTCGGAACGGAACTGCCGGGTCGCTTGACGAGTACTGCGCGCGGCGGCTGCAGCCTCCTTTTCCGCGTTGGCAATGCTCGAACGCAGGACGCGATTGCGCTCACTCCGCAGGTCCTGGTCGGTTCGCGTCACCACCTCGGGCGCTGTCTCCGGGGTAACCACAGGCGGCACTTGCGGCGGCTCGGCCTCGACTGGAAAAACGGGACCCTTGCCCCGCGCGGGATCGATCCTGATCCTGTCGAGACCCAGACCGCGCAGGGTCGCCAACTGATCATCGCTTTGAATGAGGAAGCTGCTGAAGCTGAAGGGATGCTGGAGCCACGACAGGTCGAGGATCACGAACATGCCGATAGCAAGCTGCTCAGGTTCTACGAACACGCGCTCGTCCATATGAGATTGGCCCTCACCCAGATGGTACGAACGATACTCCCTCGGAGCCTGGCTGAGAAAACTATTGTCGATTGCGCGGCGCGAACGCAATCAGCCATTGGCAAGACAGAGTCGTCGCATGGTGCGGCGAGAGGGTCACGCAGGAGGTACAAAAAAGACCTCGCCAACGCGCTCAGCCGCGTCCGGAATGAGGTAGAGTACCGCGTTGAAGAACGCAACCAGACGGCCTTCTGCCGGAACGGGGCCGCATCGGCGCACAGTTTGCTCCGCCCTTCCTCGACCAGCGGGCCAAGGCCCAGGTGCTCTAGCGCGACAATGACCGAACAGACCTCGCCCCCCCAGACACTGCTCCTGGTCGACGACGAACCGTCGATCCTCAGCGCCTTGCGGCGACTCTTCCGCCCCTGCGGCTATCGCATCCTGACCTCCGAAAGTGGCGCCGGAGGACTCGAACTGCTGGCCAAGGAAGACGTCGACCTGGTGATTTCCGACATGCGCATGCCGGAAATGGATGGCGCCCAGTTCCTGGAACAGGTGCGTACCGGCTGGCCGCGCATCATCCGCATTCTCCTGACCGGCTACGCCGACATCGGCTCGACCGTCAACGCCATCAACAAGGGCGAGATCTACCGCTACGTTTCCAAGCCCTGGGACGACAACGATATCGTGCTGATGGTGCGTGACGCTCTGCAAAGCCAGCGTCTGCGGAGTGAAAACGCGCGTCTGCTGGCCTTGACCCAGAACCAGAACGAAGAACTCAAAGCGCTCAACAGCAGCCTCGAGGCGCGGGTCCAGGAACGCACCGCAGAACTTGAGCAGGTCAATGGCTTCCTCAACCTTGCCAACGACACGCTCAAGCAGAGTTTCCTGGTTTCGATCAAGGTCTTCTCGACGCTCCTCGAACTGCGCGAGGGGTCGGCCGGCGGACACGCCCGCCGCGTCGCCGACCTGTCGCGCAAACTGGCCATCCAGTTGGAACTGGACGCCAAGGCGCAGCAGGATATTTTCATCGCCGGCCTCCTCCACGACATCGGCAAGATCGGCTTCTCCGACGCCATGTTCGCCAAACCGGTCCCCAAATTGACTTCGGAAGAGTTGTCACGTTACCGCAAGCACAGCGTCGCGGGGGCCAGCGCGCTGCTGCCACTCGCCGATCTGAAAAGCGCCGCGGACCTGATCCGCGCGCACCACGAGCGTTTCGACGGGCAGGGTTTTCCCGATGCCCTGCAGGGCCTTGGCATCCCGCTTGGCGCGCGCATATTGGCCGTAGCCAACGACTACGATGGCTTGCAGATCGGCACGCTGTCGGAAAAGCGCTTCAGTGCCGACGACGCCAGGATGCTGTTGGTCAAATCGCGAGGCAAACGCTATTGCCCGGCGGTCGTCGACGCCCTGGTCGAACTTCTTGGCCGACCGCGGGACGAAGCCGGACAGGAGAAAGAGGTTCCGGTCGACCAGCTCAAGATCGGCATGGTCCTCGCCCGCGATCTCCTCGCCCGTGACGGAACCTTGCTGCTGGCTACCGACTACGTTCTCGACGCCAACCTGGTGCGCGAGATCCAGGCCTACGCCAAACGGGAAAGCCTGCCCCTGGTACTGCACGTCCGTAACCATAGCAAGCAGCGTTAGCTTCCGGGAGGAGCTTAGCAATGCCTCGTATCCTGATCGTCGACGACGAAGACAACATCCTCAAATCATTGCGGCGTCTGCTCGCCATGACCCCATGCACGGCGGGCGGCAAGGTATACCCGCTGATTGTGGATACCTGCGCTGACCCGCTCCAGGCCCTGGAAAACGCTTTCGGCACACCTTACGACCTGGTGCTTTCCGACTTCCGCATGCCGGGCATGGACGGCGTCGCCTTTCTCAAGGAGTTCCGCGAGCTGCAACCGAATGCAGCCCGCCTGATCCTGTCCGGCTACGCCGACCTCAATGGGCTGATCGCGGCGATCAATGAAGCAGGCATCCTGCGCTTCATTGCCAAGCCGTGGAACGACTACGAACTGGTGACGACGATCGCCCAAGCCCTGGCCTTGCAGGGGCTGCAGAACGAAACCCAGAAAATCGCCGACGAAGCGCGACTGCAGCAGGGCCGGCTCAGCCCGGAGGACTTCGAACGCCAGCGCCTGGAAGCACTCGAACCCGGCATCACCCGCGTGCATTGGGGGCCCGACGGTTCGGTGATGCTCGACCCCGACGCGTTGAACAAGGATTGAGGCTCCCACTCGCTCGCCGCGACGCCAGCAGCCACGTGCCCCTGGATGGACGCCTGCGGCGTCTTTGCCGTGCCGCCGGGCGCCAGCCATTGCTCCCTCCCGCTGGCCAGCGCAAATGGCGGCGCAGGCTCGTCGCCGCGGCTTCCGAAAGTGCACAGGCGCGCGCGATTAGGGCGTATGGTGCGGGTTCACGGTCGGCACGATGCGAGCTGACGAATTTCAGTGCGCGGCGATGAGCCCAGTCCGGCCGCCGCAAGCCTGGCGAAGGGGGCAATGAGGTCGCAGTGGGCGGATCGGTGAGCGTTGCGGACCAGAACCGGTCATTTCTGGCCTTGCTTGCGGCGAGGGACAGCGAGGATCTTGGCCTTGCGCTGAGCGCGTTGCTAGGCTCTCCGGTGGCTGTGGAGGATCTCTCCGGAAGCGTGATTTTCGGCAGACCTGACCTGCCTGCGCAGGGCCGCGTGGCGCTGCGTCTCGAACAGCAGCCGATCGGCTATCTGCAAGCGCCACTGGCCGAGCCGGCGCTGTGCAACGCCGCCGCGCGACTGATCGAAACGCTGTTGCGCGCGCTTGCGCGTTGCCTGATCGAAGCAGCCGCACCGACCGCCGAAAAGCAAGCGCCGGCTCAACCAGAGCCGCCGCAAGAGACCGCGCCGGAGGACTTGCAGGCGCAATACAAAGCGCTTTCCGAGCAGTTCGACGCCCGTGTCGCGGCCGAGGTGAAACTGAGCGACGAGCGGCAGCGCCAGTCCTATCAGGCAGAGCGCCTGGCGTCTGTGGGTGCCCTCGCTGCAGGCGTCGCGCACGAAATCAACAATCCGATCGCCTTCGTGCGCAGCAACCTGAGCACCGCCGAGACCTACCTCGTCAAGCTGGACGATCTCGCCACGGCGGTCAAGGACCTGCCGGGTGGCGAAGCGATCCTGGCCAGCACGGACACCGAGTTCACGCTCGAGGATTTTTCTGCGCTGCTGCGGGACAGTATCGCCGGCGTCGATCGGGTGGCGCGCATCGTCAACGACCTCAAGGGCTTCTCGAACGTCGACAAGCCGCAGGAGGACGTTGTCGATATCAACGCCCTGCTCAGTACCGCGTGCAAAATGGCCGAAAAGAAGCTGCCATCTGGCGCGACTCTGATCTGCGAGTTGGGTGAACTGAAACCTCTGCTGTGCCTTCCCGGGCATCTTTCGCAAGCCTTTCTGGCGGTACTCAGTAACGCCGCGCAAGCCATCGAAGGCAAGGGAGGCGAAGGTGAGTTGCGCGTCAGCAGCCGCTTCGACGGCCGGCAGGTGATCATCGAGGTGCGCGACAACGGCGTTGGCATTGAAGAAAGCGCCCTGCCGCGCGTCTTCGATCCTTTCTATACCACCCGCGCAGTCGGCAAGGGAACGGGTCTGGGGCTGACGGTGGCGCGCGACATCGTGCGCGCCCACGGTGGCGAGATCGAGTTCGACAGCCTTCCGGCCACGGGTACGAAGGTCACCATGACCCTCCCGGATTGACCCAGCGACAGCAGTACAAGGAGCGCAGAGAACTTTCCGCATTCGCGGACGAAGCGCCGGTGCCAGGGCCCGGATGGCGATCAAGTCACCGGGCGAGCAAAGCAAGCGACTATGACAAGGAGGGACGATGTCGGTTTCAGTTCTCGTCGTCGATGATTCGGCGATGGCCCGCAAGATGCTCATTCGAGCGCTGCCTGCCGATTGGGACATCACCATTACGCAAGCCTCGAATGGCGCCGAAGCCCTCGCGCATTACCGCCAGGGAGTGGTCGACGTAATGTTCCTGGATTTGACCATGCCGGAGATGGACGGCTATCAGGTCCTCGAGACTCTCCGCCGCGAAGACCTGAATTGTCTGGTCGTCGTCGTCTCGGCGGACATCCAGGAAGCGGCCCAGGCGCGCGTCCGTGCGATGGGCGCCATCGCCTTCATCAAGAAACCGGTCGATGCCGAACGCATCAAGGCGGTACTCAAGGAATACGGGCTCCTGGTATGACTATCGAGTTCATCAGCGAGGAGCAGCGCGAGGCCTTGCAGGAAGTCGCCAACATCGGCATGGGCCAGGCCGGCGCATCGATTGCCAAGGTTCTGGGCGAGTTTGTCGAACTGTCGGTGCCGCAGATCAGCGCCGTGGACGCCGCCGGGATACCTGCTGCCCTGGTCGCCCTGGCCGGCGACGGCATCGCTTCGGCCGTACGCCAGGCGTTCATTGGCGAGCTGCGTGGCGAGGCGATCGTCATCTTTGCCGAGCACTCGGCAGACGACCTCGCCGCCCTGCTTGCCTACGGCGACGCCCTGGATGGTCCGGCCAGCCGCGAGCTGCTGCTCGACATCAGCAACGTTCTCGTCGGCGCCTGCCTCGGCGGAATTGCCGAACTGCTGCGCACCACGATCGGTTTTTCGGCGCCCTCCCTGCTTGCCGACCAGGTGGCCACCAGCCAACTGCTGCGGGCGAATGAGATTTCCGCGCGCTGCGCGCTGCTCGTGGAAGTGCGCTTTGGAATCGAGAAGCGCGTCTTCCGCTGCCACCTGGTGATGCTCATGCCGGACGACGCGGTTGCCGCCCTGCGGCGGGCGCTTGACCGCTTTGTCGAGGAACTCTGATTGGACACCGCTGCCGACTCCGGCAACTCCTGCGCGCTGCTCGCCTCGCTGGTCGAGCGCCTCGACGTGGGCATATTCGCTGTCGATCGTAGCGGCACGGTGGCGCTGTGGAACAGCTTCATGGCTATCCATAGCGGCAAGTCGAGCACTGATATGCTCGGCCAGAACCTGTTTGCGATGTTTCCCGAATTGCCGCGGCCGTGGCTGGAGAAAAAGCTGGAAAGCGTCTTCGTCCTTGGCAACAACGCGTTCACCCTGTGGGACCTGCGGCCGTATCTGTTTCGCTTCGCGAACAACCGACCGATTACCGGCGGCCTCGCCGAGATGCGCCAGAACGTCACTTTTCTGCCCCTGCGACTGTCTGGCGGCGAGGTGTCGCTGGTCTGCGGCACGCTCTTTGATTACACCGACACCGCGATCGCGCAGGACAAGCTGCACGATGCGATTGCCGCCTTGCACCAGGAAAAGGACGCCCAGGCCCGGCTCATCGCGAAGCTGGAAGCCGCGCAGAACCAGCTCCTGCAATCCGAGAAGATGGCCTCGATCGGCCAGCTCGCTGCGGGTGTCGCGCATGAAATCAACAACCCGGTCGGCTTCGTCAATTCCAACCTGCAGACGCTCAAGAAGTACTGCCAGCAGATGTTGCAGCTGATCGCCGCCTACCAGGGTGCCGAGACGCAGATCGCCGATGTCGAATTGCGCCGGAAAATCAGCGCGCTGACGCAGGCCATGGATGTCGACTTCCTGCAGGAAGACCTGCCCGAGCTGATCAAGGAAAGCGAAGACGGACTGGTGCGCATCAAGAAGATCGTTGAAGACCTGAAGGACTTCTCGCACGTCGATCAAACGGACTGGCAGTATGCCGACCTCAATGCCGGGCTTGACGCGACACTCAACGTGGTATGGAACGAAGTCAAGTACAAGGCCACCGTCGCCAAGAACTACGGCGTCCTGCCGCCTGTCGAGTGCCTCGCCGCCCAGCTCAATCAGGTGTTCATGAACCTGATCATCAACGCCGTGCAGGCGCTGGACGAAAGCAAGGGCATGGGCACGATCACGCTATCGACCGGTCACCACGACGAGTGGGTGTGGGTGGAGGTCCGGGACAACGGTCTTGGGATGAGCGAGGAAACGCGAAAAAGACTCTTCGAGCCCTTCTTCACGACCAAGCCGATAGGCAAGGGGACAGGGCTCGGGATGTCCGTTTCGTACAATATTGTCCAGAAGCATCACGGTCGCATCGAGGTGGACTCCGTACCCGGCGAGGGCACGCGTTTCCGGGTCTGGGTACCGGTGAAACAGGCGCAGGCGATCGATTGAAGACAGCCACAACCAGAACAGCGCGACCGGCAGCGCCGCGCGGCCAGCGAAGGTGAAGCGCTGATGGCCTTCACATGGGATCGCTACTTCGAGACGGGAATTGCCATCGTTGATTCCCAGCATCGCGGGCTGGTCGCGCTGATCAACGAGGCGGCGCCCTTGCTGACTGGCGGCGGAATGCCAGGGCGCGAACGCATCGAAGCCTTGCTCGAACGTCTGGGCGACTACGCCAGCAGCCACTTCACCGCCGAAGAAGGCGTGATGCGCTCGTCCGGCCTGCTGCCTGAATATATCGGCAAGCACTACGCCGATCATCGGGCCTTCGTCGAGCAGTTGCGCGAGTTTCGCGTGCAGATGGACGACGAGTCGCTGGCCACCGTGGGACCGAGTCTGCTGCGCTTTCTGAGCAGCTGGCTGACCTTCCATATCCACGATGAAGACCAGCGCATGGCGCGCCAGATCCGCCTAATCGACGCCGGGCACGGACCCGAAAGCGCCTTCGCCGAATCGGGCACGGTTGCTCGCGACGATAAGGCGCGAGCCGCCCTGATCGCGGCCTTGATGGATCTGCACGCGGTCGTCGGTGAACGAAACAAGACGCTGCACGCAACCAACGAAAAACTGAAGGCATCGAGCCGGCAGTTGGCGCAGTTCAACCAGGAACTCGAAACACGGGTAGCCGAACGGACGGCCGAACTGGCAGCGACGGTGGCGCAAATGGAGCGGACGAAGGGACAACTGCTGCAGTCCGAAAAGATGGCTGCGGTGGGCCAGCTGGCCGCTGGCGTCGCGCACGAGATCAACAATCCGATCGGCTTCGTCAATTCCAACCTCGGATCGCTCCGGGCGCACGTGCGCCAGCTGCTCGCGCTGATCGCGGCCTTCGACGAGCTGCGCCAGGCCACCCCCGAGAGCGATGTGCGTCGGCAGAGAATCGACGCGGCTTGCGCGCAGGCCGACCTCGAGTATCTTCGGCAGGACATCGGCGACTTGATCGACGAATCGGCGCAGGGCCTGAGCCGCGTCAAGAAGATCGTCGAGAACCTGAAGGACTTCTCGCACGTCGACGCCGCAGAGTGGCAATCTGCCGACATCAACGCCGGCCTCGAGTCCACCATCAACGTCGCCTGGAATGAGCTCAAGTACAAGGCCACGGTGGTCCGGAACTACGGCCAGTTGCCGCGGGTGCACTGCCTCCCGGCGCAGCTCAATCAGGTCTTTCTCAATCTCCTGGTCAATGCCGCGCAGTCGATTGACGTCCACGGCACGATTACGCTGTCCACCGGTAGCGGCGAGGGTTTCGTGTGGATCGAGATCAGCGATACCGGCAGGGGCATGAGCGAGGCGGTGCAACGCCGGATCTTCGAGCCCTTCTACACCACCAAACCGGTCGGCCAGGGTACCGGCCTTGGGCTCTCGATTTCCTGGGAGATCATCGTCGAAAAGCACTCCGGGAAAATCGACGTCAGCAGCCAGCTTGAGCGCGGCACTCGTTTCCGTATCGAGCTTCCGCTGCTCGCAGGCCAATAAAAAAACCGGCCCAGGGCCGGTTCTTCATTTTCTCTAACTATCTGATTCTATTGGTCGGGGCGCCGGGATTCGAACTCGGGACCCCTTGCACCCCATGCAAGTGCGCTACCAGGCTGCGCCACGCCCCGACAAGCTGCGCATTATAACCGAAATCATCATCAGCGCTCTTGAACGCGCAGCATTTCTGCAATGCTCAGCAGCTCGCTGCGCAGCACCTCATTGCTCATTGCCGAGCCGCCGCCGGGAGCCTGGGGATCGGCATCTTCGAGACGATTGCGGGCGCCGCTGATCGTGAACCCCTGGCTGTAGAGAAGTTCCCGGATGCGGCGCACCAGGAGAACTTCATGATGCTGATAGTAGCGGCGGTTGCCGCGCCGCTTGACGGGTTTGAGCTGCGAGAACTCCTGCTCCCAATAGCGCAACACATGCGGCTTGACGCCGCACAGCTCACTGACCTCGCCAATCGTGAAGTAACGCTTGGCCGGTATGGGCGGCAATGGCTCATTGCCGTTGTCTCTAGGACTGGCTTCCATCATAAGCGTGCTCCACCTCGGCCTTCAGTTTCTGGCTGGCATGAAAAGTGACCACGCGTCGGGCAGTGATCGGGATTTCTTCGCCAGTTTTTGGATTGCGGCCCGGCCGCTGCGGTTTGTCGCGCAGCTGAAAATTGCCGAATCCGGAGAGCTTCACGCCATCCCCGCGCTCCAACGCATTGCGAATCTCTTCGAAAAAAGCCTCGACCATGTCCTTGGCCTCGCGTTTGTTGAGGCCGACCTTCTCGAACAGAAAATCGGCGAGTTCTGCCTTGGTAAGCGTCATACCCTCCCCTTCTCAGACGCGCAGCTGCGCCGCGAATGTCTCTTGCAGATAGGCCATCAGGTGCTGCATGGCGGCGTCAACTTCGACTTCCTGCAAGGTTTTTCGAGTATCTTGCATCGTTATGCGGAAGGCAAGGCTTTTCTTGCCGGCCTCGACTCCGCGCCCGACATAGACGTCGAAGAGATTGATTTCGCGGACGATTTCTGGACGATTGGCGATCATGCCGTCGATCAAAGGCTGCAAATCAAGTCTTTGATCGACGACAATGGCCATGTCGCGTATGACCGGTGGTTGCCGCGACACCTCGGCGTATTGCGCCCGCCTGGCCATGACCACAGCATCGAGGTCGACTTCGAAAATGACCGGAGCCTGCGGCAGTTCGTATTTCTGCTGCCACTGCGGATGCAGCTCGCCGATGAAGCCGATGGCCTTGCCGTCGACCACGACGCGGGCGCTACGCCCGGGATGCAGAGCCGGATGAGCGGTTTTCTCGAAGCTCGCCACACGCGGGGCGAGCAAGCGCTCGAGATCGCCCTTGAGGTCGAAGAAATCGACCTGGCGCGCGGCACAGCCCCACTGCTCTGGCGCGGCTGTGCCGTAAGCCAGAGCAGTGAGTTTCCACGGCTGACGGAAGCCGGCGACGGGTTCGCCCGCTGCATCGCGGAAGAAACATCGCCCGGTCTCGAACAGGCGCGCGCGCGCCTGCCGGCGTTTTAGGTTGCCGGCCAGGTTGGCGAGCAGGCCACCGATCAGCGTCGAGCGCATGACGCTCAGCTGACTGGCAATCGGATTGGCCAGGCGAATCAGTTCGCCGTTGTCGGCAAAATCACGCTCCCAGGCCTCGTCGACGAAGGCGAAGTTGACCACTTCCTGATAGCCGCAGTCAGCGGCGATCTGGCGAACACGCGCCAACGGCCGCGTCTCCTCGGTCTGCGGCAACATCGCCAGCAAGCCCGTTGGCACGACCGCCGGGATGTTCTCGTAGCCGTGCAGGCGGGCGAGCTCCTCGATCAGGTCTTCCTCGATCTCCAGGTCGAAGCGGTAGCTCGGCGGCGTGACGACGAAGTCGTCAGCGTCCCTGCGAAAGGGCAGGGCGAGACGCGCAAAGAGTTCACCAATGTGCTCGACGCCCAACTCGACACCGAGAACCTTGGCCACTCGCGCCGGACGCAGGCGAACCTCGGGGCGCTCGGGCAGGATTGCCAGAGCCTCGCTCACCGGCCCGGCCTGACCACCGCAGATATCGAGAACCAGTCGCGTGGCACGCTCGAGCGCGCGCCGCGTGCCACCGAAATCGACACCCCGCTCGAAACGATGCGCAGCGTCGGAAACAAAGCCGTGGCGACGCGCACGACCGGCAATCGCCGTCGGGGCAAAAAAAGCCGCTTCGAGGAACAGCTCGCGGGTGTCCAGACTGATGCCGCTCTCCTCGCCGCCCATCACCCCGGCCATCGCCAACGGCCGCTGCTCGTCGGCGATCAGCAGCACGTCGTCCTGCAACTCCACGGTCTGTTCGTTGAGCAGAGTGATTTTTTCGCCCGCACGCGCCATGCGCGCATGAATGGCGCCGTGCAGGCGGCTATCGTCAAAGGCGTGCAGCGGCTGGCCGACTTCGAGCATGACGTAGTTGGTGATATCGACCAGGGCGGAGATCGGCCGTATCCCGCTGCGCTCGAGGCGACGGCTCATCCAGGTCGGCGTCGGCGCCGCGGCATCGACGCCGACGATCACCCGCCCGCAGTAGCGCGGGCAGGCTTCCGGCGCGTCGAGAACGAGGTCACGCGCGCGGCTGATGGTGGCCTCGACTTCGTCGACCTGCGTCAGGCGGGCCGGCGTTCCGGTCAGCGCGGCGACCTCGCGGGCGACACCTTCCAGCGACAGGCAATCCGCCCGATTCGGTGTCAGCTTGAGGGTCAACAGGCGATCGTCGAGATCGAGATGGCGGCGGATATCCTCACCCACCGGCGCCTCGTCGCTCAGCAGCAGGAGGCCGGCAGCGTCTTCGGCGATGCCGAGTTCCTTGGCCGAGCAGAGCATCCCTGACGAGGCAACGCCACGCACCTTGGCGACCTTGATCGCGAAGCCTCCCGGAAGTTCGGCGCCGGGAAGGGCGCAGGGCACCTTGATCCCGGCCGCCGCGTTGGGCGCTCCGCAGACGATCTGCAGCGTCTCGCCCAAGCCGACGTCGACGCGGCAGACATTGAGGCGCTCCGCGTCCGGGTGCTTGTCGACTTCGAGCACCTCGGCGACGAGCACCTTGTCGAAGGCCGGAGCGACGGTTTCCTCCTCCTCCACTTCGAGACCGGCCATGGTCAACAGATGCGAAAATTCGCCGCCCGAACAAGCGGGGTCAACGAAGCTGCGAAGCCAGGATTCTGAAAATTTCATGGACGGGCGAACTCAGGAGAAGGCATTGGCGATCAGGGCGGTCAGGAGGGGGTCAGACGGGCGCTCAGACGAACTGGCGCAGGAAGCGCAGGTCGCCATCGTAGAACAGGCGCAGGTCATTGACGCCATAACGCAACATCGTCAGCCGGTCAGGCCCCATGCCAAAAGCAAATCCGATGTACCTCTCGGGATCGATACCGACGTGGCGCAAGACGTTGGGATGGACCATGCCGCAACCGGCAATCTCCAGCCAGCGCCCCTTGAGCGCGCCGCTCATGAAGGCCATGTCGATCTCTGCCGACGGCTCGGTGAACGGGAAGAACGACGGACGGAAGCGAACCTGCAGGTCGTCGCTCTCGAAAAAGCGGCGCAGGAAGTCGCCGATGACGCCCTTCAGGTCGGCAAAGCTGACCCGCTCGCCGACCCACAGGCCCTCGACCTGATGGAACATCGGCGAATGCGTGGCATCGGAATCGACGCGATACACACGTCCCGGGGCGATCACGCGGATCTCCGGCATCGTTTCCGCACCGCCATGCCTGGCGACATGCCTGGCGACATGCGCCTGCATGTAGCGGACCTGGATCGGGCTGGTATGCGTACGCAGGAGGACGTTTTCGGCGACCCCCCCGGCCGAGTCCTGCAGATAGAAGGTATCGTGCATCGAACGTGCGGGGTGATCTGCCGGCGTATTGAGCGCCGTGAAGTTCTGAAAATCGGCCTCGATCTCCGGGCCGTCGGCGACCTCGAAACCGATCGAGGCAAAGAGCGCTTCGATGCGCTCCAGCGTCCGCGTCACCGGATGCAGACCGCCGTGCGACTGGCCGCGTCCGGGGAGCGTGACGTCCAGCGCCTCTTCAGCCAGTCGCGCTGCCAGCGCCATCTGGCGCAGCGCTTCGCGACGCGCGTTGAGGGCCGCTTCGACAGCGTTCTTGGCGCGATTGATGCTCACCCCCACGCTCTTGCGCTGGTCTGCCGGAAGTGTGGCCAAGCCCTTCAGCAAGGCTGTAATCTGGCCGCTCTTGCCGAGATAGGTGGCTTTGATTTGCTCCAGCGCGTCGGGATCGTCGGTCGCCGCAAAGGCAGCCGACGCGGCGTGGACTATTTCATCGAAGTTATGCATGGTTCACCGAAAAAAAGGAGGCTGACGCCTCCTTTTTTGACACGGGTCTAGCTCAGGCGTCGAGCTGGGCCTTGGCCTGCACGGCCAGAGCAGCAAAAGCCGGCTTGTCGAAAACAGCCAGATCGGCGAGCACCTTGCGATCCACTTCGATCTGCGCCTTCTTGAGGCCATTCATGAAGGTACTGTACTTCATGCCCAGTTCTCTCGCCGCGGCGTTGATGCGCGCGATCCAGAGACTGCGAAACTGACGCTTGCGCTGGCGGCGGTCACGATAGGCATACTGACCGGCCTTCATCACCGCCTGCTTGGCAACGCGGTAGACGTTCTTGCGGCGACCGCGATAACCCTTGGCCAGGGCGAGGATTTTCTTGTGGCGCGCGTGCGCCGTTACACCACGTTTTACTCGGGGCATCTCTTATCTCCTCAAGCGTAAGGCAGCATGGAACGAACCATGGCCTTGTCAGATGCATGGACTTCGGTCATCCCGCGCAACTGGCGCTTGGTCTTGGTGTCCTTCTTGGTCAGGATGTGACGCTTGAACGCCTGCGAGCGCTTGATGCGGCCGCTGGCACTGACCGTGAAGCGCTTCTTTGCTCCACTCTTGGTCTTCATCTTGGGCATTTCATGCTCCATTTATAGACATGCTGCCAGGTGTCTCCCGACGGGAGCGCTTTCAACCCGACCACACTTGTTTTTGCTGCCAGGATCGGCAACAGGGGCTGCTTCTACATCGACAACTGCTTTTCCACCCTTACTTCTTCTTGCTCGGCGTCAGGACCATGACCATCTGCCGCCCTTCCATCTTCGGCATCTGCTCGACCACCGCCATCTCCTGAAGATCGGCCCTGATGCGCTCGATCTGGCGCATGCCGATATCCTGATGCGCCATTTCCCGACCGCGAAAGCGCAAAGTGACCTTGACCTTGTCCTCTTCCTCGAGGAAGCGCGTCATGTTGCGCAGTTTGATCTGGTAGTCGTTCTCGTCGGTACCGGGGCGAAACTTGACCTCCTTGACCTGCACCTGTTTCTGCTTCTGTCGCTGCTCGTGCTGGCGCTTCTGCTCCTGGTACTTGAACTTTCCGAAATCGACGATCCGGCAAACCGGCGGTCGTGCCATCGGGGCGATCTCGACCAGATCGAGCCCCGCTTCCTCGGCAAGGGACAGCGCCTCCCTGGAACTCATGACCCCCAATGCCTCGCCATCCTCCCCGATCAGCCGGATTTCTGGTGCATTGATCTCTTGGTTAACGCGTTGCGCCTTTTGCAGTGCGATGGTTCCGCTCCTTGTGTCGACAAAAGTTAAGCCGTACCACTTCGCGCTGCAACTTCATCGAGAAGTTGCCTGGTCAGAGTCTCGATCGACATTTGTCCGAGATCCTGACCTCCGCGTGTGCGCACGGCCACCAGGTTCGCTGCCACTTCCTTGTCGCCAACGACGATCTGATAGGGCAGCTTGTTCAAGCTATGTTCTCGTATTTTATAGCTAATTTTTTCGTTGCGCAAATCCGCCTCGACCCTCAGGCCGGCATTGCGCAGCGTTTGCGCAATCCGTTCGGCGTACTCGCCCTGCTTCTCTGAAATATTGATCACCACCGCCTGCGTCGGCGACAGCCACAGCGGCATTGCACCAGCATAATGCTCGACGAGAATGCCGATAAAACGTTCCAGCGAACCAAGGATCGCCCGGTGCAGCATCACCGGGACATGCCGATCATTGTCCTCGCCGACGTAGTGTGCATCAAGGCGCTCGGGCAAGGCAAAATCAAGCTGCAGCGTGCCGCACTGCCAGACGCGGCCGAGGCAATCCTTGAGCGAGAACTCGATCTTCGGGCCATAGAAAGCGCCCTCTCCGGGCTGCACCTCGTAGCTCAGACCCTTGGCCTTCAGCGCCTCAGCGAGAGCGGCTTCGGCCCTGTCCCATTGCGCGTCGGAGCCGATACGTTTTTCCGGGCGGGTCGACAACTTGACGATGATGTCGGTAAACCCGAAATCGGCATAGACCTTCTCCAAAAGATCGATGAAGGCCTCGGTCTCCGGCAATACCTGCGCTTCCGTGCAGAAGATGTGCGCGTCATCCTGGACGAAAGCGCGTACGCGCATGATTCCGTGCAAAGCCCCCGATGGCTCGTTGCGATGACACGAGCCGAACTCGGCGAGGCGCAAAGGCAGGTCGCGGTAGCTGCGCAAACCCTGATTGAAGATCTGGATATGCCCGGGGCAGTTCATCGGCTTGACCGCGTAATCGCGGTTCTCGGAGGCGGTGGTGAACATGTGCTCGGCGTAGTTCTCCCAATGCCCCGAGCGCTCCCACAGAGAGCGATCCATGATCATCGGCGTCTTCACTTCGCGGTAGCCGTGACGGTCGAGCAGACGGCGCATGTACTGCTCGACCTCCTGCCAGATGGTCCATCCCTTGGGGTGCCAGAAAACCATCCCCGGCGACTCTTCCTGCAGATGAAAGAGGTCCAGTTGCCGACCGAGCTTGCGGTGATCGCGCTTCTCGGCTTCCTCGAGCATGTGCAGGTACGCTTGCTGATCCTCTTTCCTGGCCCACGCCGTCCCGTAGATGCGCTGCAACTGTTCGTTGCGATGATCGCCACGCCAGTAGGCACCGGCCAGCTTCATCAGCTTGAACACTTTCAGCTTGCCGGTAGACGGCACGTGCGGTCCGCGGCAAAGATCGACGAAATCGCCCTGGCGATAAAGCGAAACCTCCTGCCCCTCCGGAATGGCCTCGATCAGCTCGGCCTTGTAGCGCTCGCCGAGCGACTGGAAGAACGCCACGGCCGCGGCGCGCTCGCTGACTTCTCGCTGCACCGGGAGATCACGTTTGGCGAGTTCGCCCATGCGTTCTTCGATAGCCGCCAGGTCCTCGTTGGTAAACGGACGCTGATAGGCAAAATCGTAGTAGAAACCGTTTTCGATGACCGGCCCGATAGTCACCTGCGCCTCCGGAAAGAGCTCTTTGACGGCATGCGCCATCAGATGCGCGGCCGAATGCCGGATCACCTCCAGACCCTCGGGATCCTTCTCGGTGACGATGCCCAGCTGCACGTCGCCGGTGATCGAGAACGAAGTGTCGACCAGACGTCCATCGACCTTGCCGGCAAGCGCAGCGCGCGCCAGGCCAGCACCGATGCTCTGCGCGACCTCGGCAACCGTCACCGGCTGTGCGAACTCTCTTTGCGAACCGTCAGGCAGTGTGACAACCGGCATAAGGAAACCCCAGCAAGAAAATGGAAAAGCCAGAGGTCCGCTCTGGCTCCAAGACACTCAGCATTCGGCGGCCGCAACCTCAAACGCGGCCCTCACCACGACAGCGCACGCGCCAGCGCTCGACACTCCGGCAGCCAGGCCAAGCGAAACGGCCAGGCGGGCGCAGCGGCGGAATCCGCGAGGGCAGGATTCTAGCACAGCGGCCAGCGGCTGCGAAAAGCCGCGTACGCAACAGCGAAGGCAATTTTGCGCCGAGCGCGAAAAGGCGAGGCGACGCAGCTCCCCGTCACGACAGGCCACGGGAAGCGCTGTCGAGGTGCATCCAGTGCTCGATATCGCTACGCAGGTCCGCCAGTTGCTCGGGTTCGATCAGGCGGATACGGTAGGCGCGGGCGCGTTCGCGTGCCGCCGAGCCGGTTCCCGGATGCAGTC
Source organism: Candidatus Accumulibacter sp. ACC007 (assembly GCF_907163205.1). NCBI lineage: Bacteria > Pseudomonadati > Pseudomonadota > Betaproteobacteria > Candidatus Accumulibacter > Candidatus Accumulibacter sp. ACC007. The sequence goes on from NZ_CAJQUD010000009.1 coordinate 110,940, forward strand.
GCCTGGCGGTAAGCAGCCAGGTTTCGCCCATTGCCCCTCCGACGTGCCGGCGCAGGCTGTCGAGACGGTTGAGAATGGCCTGGCTGCCGCCTTCGGTGGTGATCTGTACGCCGGTCTTGCATTCGAGCACCAGGAGCTGGTTGCGCCACACAAGCGCGGCGTCGAGTTCATTGCCGGCGCCTTCCTGGGCGCCTTCGGCGTCGATCCGCACATTGGTTCCCCAGTGGCCATCGGGAATCTGGCCGTCCGCCTGCAAGCCGGCGAGCGTCAGCCAGACCCATTCCTCGAGCCAGCCACCACCGGCGTAGCGAGCCACCGTCTCGCTCGGGAAAGCGAAGCGGCAATCGCCGTCCCATTGCCAGATGCCGGCCTGCTCGAAGGCCCAGGCGAGTTGGTGGTGATTGGCGAAGAGCGCCCGTTCGGCGACGATTGCACCCTGAAACGGACGGATGACCATGCCGTCCGGACGCCTCTTTGGCAGAACTTCGCGGGTCAGCCGGTTGACGTAGCCAAAGAAGCCACCCAGCTGCGAAGCCGAGCACGCCAGGTGCTCGGTCAGAAAGGCACGCGCGGCGGTGGCGCGGGCAAGATCGGCGCTCCAGGTAGGATCGGCGACGACACGGTACCCTTGCATCTGCAGCAGGTCGGTCAGCCGCAGCATGTCCGGCGGCAGCTCCAGCGGCGCGCCACCGCCCAGAGGCTCGAGCAGATCGTGGTGCGTATCGCAGTACCAGGCGTCGCCCAGGCCGGCAAAGGCGCCGAGAAAGCCGAAGGACATCACCTTGGTCCCCCCACTGGCGTTGAGATCGATCGGCCAGCCGGGAAACTCGCTGCGCAGCGACGCCGCCAGTTCGCGGGCGTAGCGGGTGATTCGCCCGAGGTCGTGGTCTGGCGTGTGACGAACGATACGCACCGCATCCTCCGCCCAGCCCGCTTCGCGCAGGACACGACTCACCTGCAACGCGCCCCGACACGCAGGCTCGGCATCACTGGCGGCGATGATCACGCGGGCCGGCCGCAAGCGTAGCGCCGGCAGGCTGTTCTGCATGATCTGCTCGGAAGCCAGGCAGACAAGAATGCGTGGCTGGAACGGCATGGAGTAGGTCCGTAGACGAGGGAAGCTGTCATTGTGCCCTTTCTGTCGGCAAATACGGCGTCACGGCGCGAGCTTGAGTCGAAATGGTGGTCGTGCGATGATCGCCGCGCCGCCGGCACGGGCCCCGCCAGCTGCCGGGCCGATGGGGCGGGCGGCGCGCAGGCCAGGGGCCGCACCGATCAACTGCACGGACGACATCACATGCTCTGGTTCATCCCCGGTCTCATCGCCCTTATTGTCGGCGCCGAACTGCTGGTCCGTGGCGCCTCGAAGCTTGCCCTGTCGTTCGGCATCTCGCCGCTCGTCGTCGGCCTGACGGTCGTCGCCTTCGGCACCAGTTCGCCCGAACTCGCCGTGTCGGTACAGTCGGCGTGGTCTGGCCAGGTCGACATCGCGCTCGGTAACGTGGTCGGCAGCAACATCTTCAACGTACTGTTCATCCTCGGCCTTTCGGCCCTGATCACGCCACTGCTCGTGCATCGCCAGCTGATCCGGCAGGAAGTACCGATGATGGTCGCCGTCTCGCTGCTGCTCTGGATGCTCGTCGCCGACGGTGGCATCAGTCGCGGCGATGGCCTGCTGCTGGTCGGACTGCTGCTCGCCTATACCGTCCTGATCATCCGCCAGAGCCGCCGGGAGAGCATAGCGCTCGCCACGCCCGAGCCCGCTTCCGAGATCAAGCCGGTGGACGACCGGGCCTGGGATGCTCACTGGCTGGCGCAGGCCCTGCTCATCGCACTGGGCATGGGTCTGCTCGTGCTCGGATCCAACTGGCTCGTCGAGGCGGCGGTGACCCTGGCGCGAAGGCTGGGAATGAGTGAGGTGGTCGTCGGACTGACCATCGTCGCCGCCGGCACTTCACTGCCGGAAGTGGCGACGTCGATCATGGCGACAGTGCGCGGTGAGCGCGACATTGCCGTCGGCAACGTCGTCGGCAGCAACACCTTCAATATCCTCGCCGTACTCGGCATCTCGGCGAGCGTCGCGCCGGGCGATCTCCTCGTCCCGGCGTCGCTGCTCGCCTTCGACCTGCCAGTAATGGTTGCCGTCGCGGTCGCCTGCCTGCCCATTTTCTTTACCGGCCACCTGATCGCACGCTGGGAGGGAGCGCTGTTCCTCGCTTACTACGCGGGCTATACGACCTACCTCGTGCTCGACGCCGCCGATCACGCCGCGCAAAGCGGCTTCTCGCTGGTAATGAGCGGCTTCGCCCTGCCGCTCACCGCGATCACCTTGATCGTGCTCGCCTGGCGCCACTGGAACAGTCCGCGCAGCGCACCAGGTGTGGGCCGATGACCCGGCACCGCAGCGGCAGCCCCCTCTGAAAGCCTCGGCAACCATGAAAACCAGACGAATTCATACCCTGCACCGACCGGCAACCGGACCGGCGCGTACGCCGCGCCTCCTTTTCGTCCATGGCGGTTACGCCACGGCGGGCTGCTGGGACGCGTACTTTCTGCCCTATTTCAGCCGTCGCGGTTTCGATTGCCGAGCACTCGACCTGGCTGGCCACGGCGCCAGCGACGGTCGCGAGCGGCTCGACGGGTTCGGACTCGACGACTACGTCGACGACGTCGTACAGGTCGCTCAGGGCATCGACGAGCCGCTCATCCTGATCGGCCATTCGATGGGCAGCGTCGTCGTCGAACGCGTCCTCGAACGGCAGCCGGCACAGGCCGCGGTCCTGATGGCGCCGGTGCCACCCGGCGGCATTCTCGGCGCAACGATGAACATCGCTTTCGCCCAACCGGCGTTCTTCAGCGAACAGGCGCGTGCCACGCAGGGCGAGTACAGCGAGAAGACGCTGCGCACGATCCGCGACGTCTACTACTCACGCGAAACGAAAAGCGAGGATCTGATCCGCTTCGGTCGCCTGTTCCAGCCCGAGTCCCGGCGCGCAATCCTCGATCTGACGCTGTTGGCGATGCGCATCGGCGGACGGCGGCCGAAGCTGCCCGTTCTCGTCGTCGGCGGCGAAGCCGATGCCGTTTTCCAACCCGCCCTGCTGAACTTCACCGCCAGCCGCTGGCGTGCCGACGAGAGCGTCATTCCCGGCGCCGGCCATACCCTGATGCTCGACGCCCATTGGCAGCCAGCAGCCGCGAAAATCGCCGACTGGATCGACGCGCAGTCGTAGCCGCCCGGCGGCAGGCCGCAAGCGGTTCCGCCCGTGCAGCGGCTTCTGCGCAGCCTGATTCTGCCCGTCGATTGCTGCGCAGCGCTCTCGCCATCAGCCAGCGGGCGTCGTCGGCTGGCAATCCTGGAGCCGCCGACGCTGTTCGGCGTCGAGCCGCCAGACGGTCCGTCTGGGATTGGCAAAAGCGATCGCCTCCTCGGGGAGGAAAGAGTAGTGCTGCGCCTGCGCGGTTTTCCCCCACACCCACAATGAAGCTCCCGTGTAGGCGCACAATCGCGCCACGAACTCGCCGGGCATAAGCAGCACTTCGCGCATTTTTGCGCTGTCGAACTGGCCGGCGTCGTAGAGTTCCTTGCGCCAGTTGTCGCGGGCCGCAATGGCCGCCGTATCCTGCCAGTCGCTGACCACCCAGACGTCTTTCTCCGGTCGCAGGTAGAACGGCAGGTCATACTCGTACTCGTCGATCATCACCATCTGCGCGTCGGGGCTGTACAAGGGAGCCACCTGCCTGCTCAGGCTGCGCGTCGAAGTCGAATCTAACACCGCCACCAGAATAATGAGCACGACGCACAGGACGCCGCCGCCGACCAGACTGGCGCCGAGATAGAGCGAAGCGTCGGCGCCTTGCTCGCGTATCTCCGCCTTCGCCGCTCTCTCCGCCTGCCGCTTTTGCCGCCAGTCGAGAAACCCGTCGGCGATCAGGAAGGCCAGCGGCGGCAGCGCCGGAAGGATGTAGCCGACGAGTTTCGAATTCGGCAGCGAGAAAAAAACGAGAATTCCCAGCATCCACACCAGCATCAGGCTGCGAATCTCGACTTTCTCCGGGTCCACCAGGTATTTCCACGCGCAGGCGCGCCAGATCCACGGCGCCCACGGCAGCGTGCCGAGAAAAAGAACGGGAAGGTAGAACCAGAACGGCTGCGCGTTGCTGAAGCCGGTGTGCGCAAAGCGCTGGAAATGATGATAGACAAAGAAGTAGTCCCAGAAACCGTGGTACGAAATCTGCATCCAGACGAACCACGGTGCGGCGACGGCGACGAACAGGCCGATCATCGGCAGCGCCAGCAGCGCCGGGATCAGACGGTAGCGCCTGCGCAACAGCAGCCAGGCGAGCACGATCGCGCCGGGAAGGACAATACCGATCAAGCCCTTGGCGAGGACACCCAGGGCCGCGAAAACGTAGGCCGCGGCCAGTGCGGGTCGATACGAGCGGCCACTGTCCAGGCGCAGAATGGCGTGCGCCGCGCAGACGATGGTCGCCGAAATCATCCCCGCGACGAGCATGTCGAGGTTGGCGTACTGGGCGCCGGCGAAGAACATCGGCTGGGTCACCAGCACCGCCGCAGCCAGCGTCGCCGGGCGCTCCCCGGCGTAGCGCCTGACAAAGAGAAACAGCCCGCCGACGGCCAGCAGGGCGCCGAAGACGGACGCCAGGCGACCCGCCCATTCGTTGACCCCGAAGAGCTGCAGGGCCAGTCCGGTCAGCCAGTAGAACAGTGGCGGTTTGTGGAAATACGGCAGTCCGTCGAGCGTCGGCGTCAGCCAGTCGCCACTCCTGAGCATCGCCCAGGCGACGCCGATGTAGCGCCCCTCGTCGGGCAACATCAGCGATCTGGCCCCGGCCAGCATCGCCAACCAGGCGGCGCAGACGAGAAGCACGAGCAGCGTGCTGCGCGTTTCGAGGAGGCGGGCGGCAACGGCGGAAAGAAAACGCTTCATTTCTACTCGCTAAAGGGAGGACGCCCGGCCGGCGCGGCAGGGCATCGAGTGCGCAGGGAAAGGTGGCAGGCGCTCACTTTTTCGGCCGCCGGCGACGCGCCGTTTCGAGATGCTGGCAGAGCAGTTCGGCGCCATCCAGCAGGCGCGGCGTGTGACGCTGGATCAGGTCGGGCGGGACGAAGAACAGATTGTCGCGGGCAACCGCCTCGATCGATGTCCAGCGCCGCCAGTCGTCGAGCCATTCGGGGCGCGAGTCACCCATGCCGCTGGCGACGATCGCTTCCGGATTGGCGGCAATGATCGCTTCGACGGTCACCGTCGGGGCCATCGTCTCGAGGCTGGCAAAAACGTTGTCGCCGCCGCAAAGGCGGATGACGTCGGAGATGATCTGGCGGCGGCCGACGGTCATCAAGGGCTGCTTCCAGATCTGGTAGAAGGTGGGCACCGGCGGCCGCTGGCCATAGCGTTTCTGCAGCGCCGCCAGGCGCTGGCGAAAGCTGGCGGCGGCCCGGTCGGCGACCGCGCTGCTGCCGGCCAGAACGCCAAGGCGCTCGATCTCGCTGGCCACGTCGTCGATACGATCCGGCTGCGAGACATAGACCGGGAAACCGAGCGCCCGCAAGCGGTCGAGATGCGCAGCAGCGTTACCGCTCTGCCAGCCGATGATCAGGTCCGGGCGCAATGCGATGACGCGTTCGAGGTCGATCTGCGCGTAACTGCCAACGCGGGCAATCGTCGCCGCCGCCGGCGGATAGTTGCTGTACTCGACGCTGCCGACGACACGCTCGCCGGCACCGGCGGCAAACAGCGTTTCGGTGAGATGCGGCGCCAGACTGATGATGCGCCTGGCCGGCTGGGCCAGGCGCAGCCTGCTGCCGGCGTCGTCGACCACTTCCACCGCCTGGCCCTCGGCGTGCAGGAGAGCCACCGCACCGAGCAGGCAGCCGGCAAGGGAGAAGCGGAGCAACGCAGCAGACAATTCAAGGCCTCCAGGCGGACAGGGCGGCGGCCAGGCGCAGCCATTCGCTCTCGCTACCCGGCAAGCCGCAGCGCAGCAGCGCGTGCGCCGGAAAAACCCGGGTGAGAATGGCCTGGCGCGCCAGGTGTTCAAAAAGGGACGCCGCGTGCGGCGTCGCCAGGCTGACGAACAGGGCCGTGCCGCTGACCTCGCCGAACGGCTGCAGGAGCGCCTGCAAGCGTGCCGCAGCAGCGGTCAGCTCATGGCGGGTGTGCATCTGCCAGCGACGATCGGCCAGGGCCTGGCTGGCCACGGCACGGGCCGGCCCGGACAACGGCCAGGGACCGATCGCTGCACGCAGCCGCGCCAGCTTGTCGTCGGCAGCGAAGACAAAGCCGACGCGCGCACCGGCCAGGCCGAAGAACTTGCCAAGCGAACGCAGGACGATCAGGTTCGGCGCCTCGGCGCCACCCGCCACCGCGGCCAGGCAGTTCTCCGGTTCGGCATCGCCGAAGGCTTCGTCGACGACCAGCCAGCCGCCGCGCCGCTGCAGTTGCCGTGCCGCGGCGAGCAGATCGGCGGCCGGGAAACGCCGGCCGTTCGGGTTGTTGGGGTTGCAGAGCACGATCATCGGCGTTGCCACGGCGAGAGCGCGGGTCAGCGAAACGTTCTCCAGGCGGCGCAGCCTGTGGCCGGCGCGTTGCCAGGCCTGCGCATGTTCTTCGTAGATCGGCGTCATGCACGCCACGGCCAGTGGCGCGAACAGCGCCGGCAGGTGCTGGATGGCCAGCTGCGAGCCGGGTAGCGCGAGCAATCGCGCGCTGCCGTAGTACGCAGCGGCAACGACGTCCAGGCCGTCGTCGTCCTCGGGCAGGCGTTGCCAGCAGCGCGCCTCGATCGCCGGTACCGGGTAGGCACGCGGGTTGATTCCCGTCGACAGGTCGAGCCAGTCAGCCAGCGTCCAGTGGCCGAAAGCCGCATACCGCCCTGCCGCGGCGCGCAGCCGGCCACCGTGTTCAAGCACGCGCCAGGCCCCAGCAAACGAGCAGCGACAACCACAGCACGACGCTGCGACGCAAGAGCGTCAGCGCCCGGGCAATATCCTCGGCGGCCGGCCGCCGGCCTTCGCCAAGCGGCGGGCGCTGCTCGATCCGGCCGTGATAGCAGGCCGGCCCGCCGAGCGCGAGACCCAGGCTGCCCGCGCCGGCGGCCATCACCGGGCCGGCGTTGGGACTTTTCCAGCTCGCCGCCTGTGCGTGCCAGCAGCACAGCGCGCTGCGCGTACGGCCACAGAGCGCGTACGAGAGCGCGGTCAGGCGCGCCGGGACGTAGTTGAGCAGGTCGTCGAGACGTGCCGCCGCCCAGCCGAAATCGGCAAAGCGCGGGCTGCGGTAACCCCACATGGCGTCCAGCGTATTGGCCAGACGAAAAAGCAAGGCGCCCGGGCCCCCGAGCAGGGCAAACCAGAACAGCGCCCCGAAAATGGCGTCGTTCCCGTTTTCCAGCGTCGACTCGACGCAAGCGCTGGCCACACCGGCAGCATCAAGGTCTTCGGTTTGTCGCGAAACCAGCCAGCCGACGTGCTCGCGTGCCTGCGCCAGATGGCCGCTCGCCAGATCGTCGGCAACGCGGCTGGCGTGCTCGCCGAGACTGCGACCGCCCAGCGCCAGGGTGAGCAGCAGCACGTGCAGCAGCCAGCCGGACAGGCCCTCCGGAATCAGCCCCAGTGCCAGAACGAACAGCGGCAGGACCAGCAGGGACCAGGCCAGCAGACCGCGCAGGCGGCGCCCGCCACCCCGGTTCGCGGCGCGCTCGACGGCGTTGGCCACGGCGCCGAAACCGACCAGCGGATGCCAGCACCGCGGCTCGCCGAGCAGTCGATCGAGTCCGGCAGCGGCGAGCGCAGCGAGCGGCAGAAAGAGCGCGGCCGGCACCTGATCGGCGAGGAATGCTGAGGAGGACACGGTCGGCATGAGAGAATCGCGGCAACGAAACCCCGGATTCTACGATGAACGACCGCCGCACCCCCAGCCTGATGGTGCAGGGCTGCACTTCCGACTCCGGCAAGACGACGCTGGTCGCTGCCCTGTGCCGCATCCTGCACCGCCGCGGGGTCCGTGTCGCGCCCTTCAAGCCGCAGAACATGGCCCTCAACTCGGCCGTCACCGTCGATGGCGGCGAGATCGGACGCGCGCAGGCGCTGCAAGCGCAGGCAGCCGGCGTGCCGACGCACTCCGACTTCAACCCCGTACTGCTCAAGCCGGCGACCGACACCAAGGCGCAGGTGATCATCCACGGCAAGGCCCTGACCGACCTCGATGCGCGCGACTACCACGCCTACAAGCCGCGCGCGATGCAGGCCGTACTCGCGTCGTGGCAGCGCCTCGCCGCGCAATACGAGTGCCTGCTCGTCGAGGGTGCCGGCAGCCCGGCAGAGATCAACCTGCGTGACCGCGACATCGCCAACATGGGTTTTGCCGAAGCCGTCGATTGTCCGGTAATCCTGATCGCCGACATCGATCGCGGCGGCGTCTTCGCGCATCTGTGCGGCACCCTCGACCTGCTCTCGGCATCCGAGCAGGCGCGCGTCAAGGGCTTCGTCATCAACCGCTTCCGTGGCGACATCGGCCTGCTCGAAAGCGGCCTGCGCTGGCTCGAGGAACGCACCGGCAAGCCGGTTCTCGGCGTCCTGCCGTATCTGCACGGCCTCTACCTCGACGCCGAAGACGCACTGCCACGCGAGGCCCTGCGCAAGGAGGATGCAGCGCTTCGCGTCGTCGCGCCGGTGTACCCGCGCATTGCGAACCACAACGACCTCGACCCGCTGCGCTTCCACCCGGAAGTCGATTTTCGCTTCGTCGGCCCCAACGAGACGGCGCCGGCCTGCGACCTGATCGTCCTGCCCGGGTCGAAAGCGGTCCAGTCCGACCTCGCCTGGCTACGCGCGCAGGGTTGGGAGGAAGCGATCCGGCGGCATCTGCGCTACGGCGGCAAGCTGGTCGGCATCTGCGGCGGCCTGCAGATGCTCGGCCGCCAATTGCACGATCCGCTCGGACTCGAAGGCCATCCAGGGAGCACGCCGGGACTTGGCTGGCTGGACTACGAAACGCGGCTGGCCAGCGAAAAAACGCTGCTCAACGTCAGCGGCGAACTGCTGCTCCCGGGGGCGGCGAGCGTCAGCGGTTACCGTATCCACATGGGGGTCACGCAGGGCGCTGCGCTGGCGACGCCGGCACTGCGGCTCGCCGGCCAGCCGGACGGCGCGCTGTCGGCCGATGGCCAGATTCTGGCCACCTACTGCCACGGCCTGTTCGACTCGCCATCCGCACTGACCGCGCTGCTCACCTGGGCAGGCCACCGGCCAAGACACGAATTCGATGCCCGGCAGCGCCGGGAAGCCGACATCGATCGCCTCGCCGACGCCGTCGAAGCGCATCTCAATCTGCGTCAGCTGGCGGCGTGGCTACCCGCGCAAGCGCTCGTTCCCCTGCCGCGCACGGGTCAGCTCGCTGCCCCTGTCGACGCGCCGTCTTAATCGACCGGATCTTCGCCGCGCACCAGGAGCAGCGACCGGCGCCCCTTGCGTACCAGGCGCTCGGCGACGCTGCCGACGAAGAAGCGCTCGACGCCGCGACGGCCGTGCGTTCCGACGATCAGCAAATCGGCGTGCCATTCGGCCGCCGCTTCGATGAGCATGTCCGAAACGTGCAGCCTCTCCGATTCGACGACCTTGATCTCGACGTCGATTCCGGCCGCGCGCACCTTTTCGGCAGCCTTGCCGAGAAAGCCTTCCGCGCCCATGCGCAGGCGCGCTTCGGTCTTGCCGACACTGTTCGGCAGCATCATCGCCACGTCACGTTGGGCGAGCACGGTTTCGTCAATCGCGTGGCAGATCGCCACCTGCGCGCCAACGCTCTTGGCCAGTTCGATCGCCGTTTCCAGCACCCTGTCGGTCATGAAACTCTGGTCCAGGGCGACCATGATTCGTTTGTACATTGCTCGGTGCTCCTCACTTGGCAGACGCGCCAGACAAGTTGTCTGACAACTGCAAGAATAACACTCATCACCCTGGTCGAGAACAGCGTGAACGTACGCCGGGGGCGACCCCAAGCGCCGCGCAGGGCAGCACCGATCAGCGCAGGGTCAGCGGCAAACCGGCAACCACCAGCGTCACCCGGTCACACACCGCCGCCACCCGCTGGTTCAGCCGGCCCTGCTCGTCGGCAAACAGTCGCGCCAGCGCCGCCATCGGCACGCCACCCCAGCCGACCTCGTTGCTGACCAGAATGATCTGCCCCGGCAGTTGCGGCAGCGTCTCGATCAAGGCCACCGTCGCGCCAGCGAGGAGCGGGCAGTCAACGCTCGCGCCGGCCTCGACCTGGCGCGCGGCGGCGCCGGCAAAGAGCAGGTTCGACAGCCACAGCGTCAGGCAATCGACGAGCAGGCAGACGCCGGGCGCAGCGTGTCTGCGCAGGGCGCCCGCCAGGTCGATGGGTTCCTCGACCAGGCCCCAGTCGGCACTGCGGCGCTGGCGATGGTGAGCGATGCGCCGTGCCATTTCGCCGTCGAGCGCTTGCGCTGTCGCCAGGTAGACCACCTGCAGGCCACCCTCGCTTGCCCGGCGCTCGGCCAGGGCACTCTTGCCCGAACGGGCACCGCCAATGATCAGTTCTCGCATGCCGCCAAGATTAGCATGGCCAGGTAGCGGCTATACTCGGCCCTTTGCCGAGGCTCGCCCGACCATGCAATTCTCCATCCCGCCGACAGCCCCCTTCCCCGCACTGCAAGCGCGCATCGACGGCAAGACCAAACCCGCAGGCTCGCTCGGCCAGCTCGAGCGCCTGGCGCTGCAGATCGGCCAGGTGCAGCGATCGCTGACGCCGACCCTCGGGCAAGCGCATCTGCTGGTCTTCGCCGGCGACCATGGCGCAGCCCGTGCCGGCGTTTCGGCGTACCCGCAGGAAGTGACCTGGCAGATGGTCGAAAACTTCCTCGCCGGCGGCGCAGCGATCAATGTCTTCGCTCGCCAGAACGGCTTGCAGCTGCAGGTGATCGATGCCGGTGTCGCGCACGACTTCGGCGTCCGCGCCGGTCTGGTCGACGCCAAGATCGCCTTCGGCACGAACAACTTCATCGAACAGGCGGCAATGAGCGACGACGACTGCCAGGCGGCCATGGCGCGTGGCGCAGCGATCGCCCGCCAGCTTGCCGACCAGGGCTGCCGGGTGATCGCTTTCGGCGAAATGGGAATTGGCAACACCGCCGCCGCAGCACTGCTCACGCATCAGTTCACCGGCACGCCTCTCGCCGACTGCGTCGGCCGCGGCACCGGCCTCGATAACGCCGGACTGGCGCGCAAACAGGCGCTGCTCGCACAGGCGGCCGGGCGTGCCGCGCTGGCCCCCGATGCGCCGGCCCGGCGCGTGCTCGCCGAGTTCGGCGGCTTCGAAATCGCCATGATGAGCGGCGCCATGCTCGCCGCTGCCGAGCGCGGCATGCTGCTGCTGATCGACGGCTTCATCGTCACTTCGGCCCTGCTGGCCGCCACCGCCATCGCCCCGTCGATTGGCGACTATTGCATTTTTTGTCACCGCTCGGCCGAGCCCGGGCATCAGGCGCAGTTGCGCGCCCTGCGCGGCGAACCCCTGCTCGATCTCGGGCTGCGCCTTGGCGAAGGAACCGGTGCCGCGCTGGCCTGGCCGCTGGTCCGTGCCGCAGCTGCTTTCGTCAACGAAATGGCCAGCTTCGCGTCGGCCGGGGTCAGCGAGCAGCTCTGACCGGCGCGGAACCCGGCTCGAGTTGCTGCCCGGCGTTTTCAAACTCGGGGCGAATCTGACTCGCGTCACGGTAGCGCGGCTGAATGTGCGCTTCGGGCGTTGGTGCCACGTCACGGGGCAGCGGCGAAAACTCCACGGGCGGAGGGTTCGGCGCAAAACGTCCGCCGTAGTTGCGCTCGTAGCGCTCGAGGAAACGGCGCACCTGCTCGTAATCCGCGCAGTTCGGAATCAGGCAACGTCCCCACGGGTCGTAGGCAAGCGACGGCGGGAAGGCGGCGCCGTAAGGTGAGTACCAAGGCCCGACGATCAGCGCACCGCCAACGGCAAGATCCCGCGCAGTGGCATTGAAGACAGTCGTGGCAAGTATTGCCGCAAGGAGTGGAGACAGGCGCATGCAGGGGAGTGTAGCACCTCGGCACCGCGGCTCCGACGTCAGGCCGCCGCCTGTTCAGCCTGAAGCGTGACAATAGGCACGGACTCCCACCCGTAAGTTTGTTAAAATTGACCCTATCAGGCTCGCTGGTTTCTACCACCCTTTGATCCCCCTTGTGGGGACTCAAATCACCGATCGGAGTCTTGCGTTCAATCATGAAATGCCCTAGCTGTAACGCCGAAGACATCCGCCGTTCAAGACGTAGCGGCCCGCAGGAAGGAATGGCGCTGCGCTTCAAGAACGAAGCCCCGTTTCGTTGCCGCGCCTGCGGCTTGCGCTTCGTTGCCAAGACCGAACCCGACGATGGCGGCGGCGCCCGCCGCGCCGTGTCCTTCGCTGACTATCTCGGCCTGAGGGGCTGGACAAGGCGGCTATTTACGGACCAGATGATCCTGGGTAGCCTGCTCGGACTGGTCCTGCTGCTGGTGACCGTCGTCTTCTTTGCCTTCGCGTTTGGCTGGATCGACCCCTTCTACCTGCATTCGACGAGCCACTGAACATCCGGTAATCGCTGATCCCTGGCACCTTCGTCGGCACCCGCAGGCGGCGAACCGGCACCCTCCAAAAACATAGTGCGGCGCACAATGTTCTGCCAGCCCATGGTGGCAAGCGGTGTTAAAATAACGCCTTGGCCGATGTGCACTTCGGTCAACCATTTTTATTTTGGCGCGTTATATGCCCTTTCACCGTCGATAAGGAACCCCACCATGAATCGTTCACTACTGCTTGCCGCCCTGCTCGCCCTCGCCGTTACCGCCTGTGGCAAGAAAGAAGAAGCCAAGCCTGTCGCAGTTCCGGAGCCCACTCCTGCGGCCGCTCCTGCCGCCGCTCCTGCTCCTGCCGCCGCTCCTGCCGCCGCTCCGGCTGCCGCTCCGGCTGCCGAACCCGCTGCCGCACCGGCCGCCGCTCCTGCTGCCGACGCTGCCGCCGCTCCTGCGGACGCCAGCAAGACGGCGACCGACGCGGCCATGGACAAGGCCAAGGAAGTTGGCGGCGCTGCCGATGCTGCCAAGGACGCAATGAAGAAGTAATTGCTGTGCCTCCAGAGCAGCACCAGAAAAGCCGGCGAAAGCCGGCTTTTTTCTTGCCGGCTGCCTTCGCCGCACGGTCCGTTCAGCTCAACTGCCGCCAGGCGAAGCCACCCTCCTGGTCGGCGACGCCGATCCAGTCCTCGCTGCAACCGAGGACTGCGGCGAGCGCACTGACCGCCAGTTGCGGCCGATTGTTCTCCTGGCTGAGGTGAGCTGCGACCAGGTGTTGCAGGCGGCCGCTGTCGATCTGGCGCAGGAGGCCTGCCGCCTGACCGTTCTCCAGATGCCCGAATCGCCCGCCGATGCGCTGTTTGAGGGCGGCCGGGTAGCGCGACGCGGCGAGCAGGGCCTGGTCATGGTTGCACTCGAGCACCAGTGCGTCGCAGGCGCGTAGCACTTCAACGACGTGCGGAGTGATCGAGCCGGTATCGGTGAGCACGCCCAGGCGATGCTGGCCGTCGCCAAACCGGTATTGCACCGGTTCGCGCGCATCGTGAGGGACCGGGAAAGGCAGCACTTCGAGGCCATCGATGGCAAACGCGGTGTGCCCGTCGATCAGGCGACACTCGGGCAGGGACGCCGAGCCTCGCGAAGCTGCGGCATGGGTACCGTGGGTGAGGTAGACGGCAAGCCGATGGCGACGGGCAAAGGAAAAGACACCGCCAAGGTGATCGCCATGCTCATGGGTGACCAGGATCGCCGCCAGCTGCTCGGGAGCGGTGCCCAGCCTGGCCAGCCGGGCAGTCGCCACGCGCGTCGAAAAACCGCAATCGACCATCACCTTCGTCTCGCCGGCGTCGACAATCAGGGCGTTACCCTGACTGCCGCTGCCCAGCGACGCGAAACGCATCACTTCAACTGATCGTAAAGCAGATTGAGAATTTTCTTGGCCGTCGGCGACTGGTCGACGCCCCCCTCGGGGCTCAGTACCTGGACAGCAGACCGGCTCCCTGCTTCCTTGATGAAAATCCGGTACTGGATCTGTTGCTTCTCCGTCGGACTGGACTTGAACGGATTCAGCTTGGAGAAGAAGCCGTCCGCCGCCTTCTCGCCGTCCGTTTCGGGATCGACATAGCGAACAAAGTACAGGCCCCGGGAACGATCCCGATCGATGACCGTAAAGCCGACCCGATCGAGCGCCAGGCCGACTCGCCGCCAGGCACGATCGAAGGATTCATCGACGTCCAGCGTGCCCGCGCCGTCGGTGCCGCGCGACAGGGTCGCACGCTCGACCGGTTTTTCCTTGGCCGCCTGAATGGCGGCGGTAGCGCGCTTCTCGTCGCTGCCCAGGCGAATCATCAGCAGACGCAGCATCTCGGCCTCAAGCTCCGGATCGGCCGGGCGCGGCTGCCACTTGGTCTGGTCCTTGCCCTCGGAAATGAAGATCTCGTACATGCCGCGATGACTGATGAAGATGTCGGTCGTGCCGGGGGTGATGCCGGGCTCGAGACGGGTGCGGAACTTGTCTCTCTCGGCCGTCGAGTAAACGGAATCGATCACCTTGCCGAGGATGTTGCGGATGAAATCCTGCGAAATCTTGGCGCGGTTTTCCGCCCAGTCGGTCTCCATCACGCCAGCGTCGGGCAGGTCGAGCTTGATGACAAAACCGGTTTCCTGCCAGAAGTCCTTGACCGGTCCCCAGAGCTTGTCGGGAGAACCCTTGACCACCAGCCAACGCTCGTTGCCGGCACGTTCGATGCGCGCGTTGTCGACCTCCGGCAGGACGTCGCTCTTCTGTTGCGCCTGCGCCTGTGGCGAACGTTCGGCGCTGTACGCCGAGTAGGTCGCCGTGCCCTTGCCGCCACCGGTGTCGGGGATGGCATAACGATCATCGCGCGTCGGCGACGTCAGGTCAGGCGGTATTTCGAGCGTCGGGACCTGGCTCTTGGACGCCGTCTTGTAGTCGATCTTCTTGGTCTCGAAGGTCGTGCTGCAGGCCAGCAGCAGCAGCGGCGCCAGGAGCAGGCCGAACAGTCGAACGCGCACAACGATAGAAGGCATTTGGCAACCCCGCATCTAGACGAGTACGCCGGCCTGGCGCATGGCAACACGAACCCGCTCGTGACAATTCGCCGATAGCGGCGTCAGCGGCAGCCGCAATCCGGCCTCGATCAGGCCCAGTTCCTGACAGGCCCACTTGACCGGAATCGGGTTCGCCTCGCAGAACAACTGCTGGTGCAGCCCGAGCAGGCGCGCGTGCAGCGCGCGCGCGACGATGGCGTTTCCGGCCAGCGCCGCGGCGCACATCTCGTGCATCAAACGTGGCGCCACGTTGGCCACCACCGAGATGTCGCCCTGGGCGCCCATCAGGATCAGGGCACAGGCACTGGCGTCGTCGCCGCTATACACGGCAAAGCCCTCGGGCGCGCGGGCGATCAGGTCGGTCCCGCGCTCGATGTTGCCGGTGGCGTCCTTGATGCCGACGATATTCGGAATTTCGGCCAGGCGCAGCGCGGTGTCGTTGCCCAGATCGGCAACGGTGCGGCCCGGCACGTTGTACAGGATGACCGGGATATCGACGGCTTCGGCCACCGCCCGGAAGTGGCGATAGAGGCCTTCCTGCGTCGGCTTGTTGTAGTAAGGCACCACCGAAAGCGCCGCGTTGGCACCTGCCTGGTGGGCGAAACGGGTCAGCGCGACGGCTTCAGCGGTGGAATTGGCGCCGGTGCCGGCAATCACCGGGATGCGACCGGCGGCCTGGTCGACGGTCAGCCTTATCAGTTCGCAGTGTTCGTCGACATTGACCGTCGGCGACTCACCGGTCGTCCCTACGATGACGATGGCGTCCGTCCCCTCGTGCACGTGGAAGTCGACCAGGCGGCGCAGGGCCGGCAAGTCGAGGCTGCCGTCGGCGTGCATGGGGGTGACGATCGCGACGATCGATCCAGTAATCATGGTCATGGGTGAGCGCCCGAGCAATAGCCGAAAGCATTCGGCCGTGGAAAATCAAGCTTCCAATATTACCCGAAGGCAAGCGCCTTGGCCATGGGAATGGCCTCGGACCGGAGAGTGCAAAGCACCGCTTGCCGGAAAAAACCGCGTCAGAAATCAGCCAGCACCCGCAGGTGGGCGACCACGCTGCGCGCCAGCGCGGAGAGCGCATAGCCGCCCTCGAGCATCGACACGATCCGCCTCTGTGCGCACTCGTCGGCGAGTTCGGTGAGCTGTCCGGTGACCCAGGCGTAGTCCTTTTCAAGCAGCCGCAAGCCGCCCATCTCGTCTTCGTAGTGGGCATCGAAACCGGCCGATATGAGGATCATCTCCGGCTGAAACTCGCGCAGGCGCGGCATCCACAGCTCGCTGACGACGCTCCGGAACTCCTCGCCGTCGGTGTCCCGGCTGAGCGGCACGTTGAGCATGTTCGACGCCGGTTTCTCGGTCCCACTGTAGGGGTAGAAGGGATGCTGGAAAGTGCTCACCATCAGCACGCGCTGATCGCCCTTGAAGCAGTCCTCGGTGCCGTTGCCATGGTGCACGTCGAAATCGATGACCGCCACCCGCGACAGCTTGTGCGCTTCCAGCGCATGCGCCGCGGCAACGGCGATGTTGTTGAAGAAGCAGAAGCCCATCGCCGCCGCGCGCTCGGCATGGTGGCCGGGCGGGCGGACCGCACAGAAAGCGTTCTGTACCTCGCCGGCCATCACCAGATCGACCGCCAGCACCCCGGCCCCGGCCGCACGCAGCGCCGCTTTCCAGGTATGCCGGTTCATGGCCGTGTCCGGGTCGAGGTGCACGATGCCCAGTTCGGGCGAGGCACGCTTGACACGTTCCAGATGCGCAGCCGAGTGCACCCGGTGCAGCTGCTCAAAGCTCGCCAGCGGCGCATCGTGGTAGGCAAAGTACGAATCCAGACCTTGCGCAATCATGTGATCGCTGATCGCGGTGAGGCGCTCCGGACACTCCGGATGATACGAACCCATGTCGTGCAACTGGCAATCTCGATGGCTGATGAATGCGGTACTGGTCACTATTGCCTCTCTACCGCAATCAGGGCTGGCCATGGGCACCGGGATCTGCGGGAAATCAAGTTATCTGATGATGGTTTATTATCGTCGCAATTGCGCCACCACGACAAGCCATGCGACCCCTCACCCGACAATCCCCGCTCGACGAAATCCTTGCCGCCGCCAACCAGGTGATTCTCGGCAAGAGCCGACAGACCCGCCTGGCCCTGTGCTGCCTGCTCGCCAGGGGGCATCTGCTCATCGAAGACCTGCCTGGCGTCGGCAAGACGACGCTGGCGCATACCCTGGCTCGCCTGCTCGGTTTCCAGTTCTCACGCGTCCAGTTCACCAGCGACATGCTGCCGGCGGACATCCTCGGCGTTTCGGTTTTCGACCGCGAGCGCGGCGACTTCCGCTTTCTGCCCGGCCCGGTCTTCGCGCAGGTCCTGCTCGCCGACGAAATCAACCGCGCGACGCCCAAGACGCAGAGCGCGCTGCTCGAAGCCATGGAAGAGGGACAGGTGACCACCGAGGGCGAAACGCGCCCCCTGCCGCAACCGTTCTTCGTCATCGCCACGCAGAACCCGTCGAACCAGATTGGCACCTTCCCCCTGCCCGAATCGCAGCTCGATCGCTTCCTCATGCGCATCGAACTCGGCTACCCGGACCATGGCGCCGAACGCGCGCTGCTTGAAAGCGGCGGTCGTCGCGAGCAGTTGCCGACGCTGACTTCGCGCCTGAACGCCGGCGATTTTGCCGCCCTGCAAGGGCAGGCGGGGGCGGTGCACGCCTCGGCCGCCGTTCTCGACTACCTGCAGCTGTTGGTCGGCGCGACCCGCCAGGACGCCCGCCTGGTGCACGGCCTGAGTCCGCGCGCCGCGCTGTCACTGCTCGCGGCAGCGCGCGCCTGGGCGTTTACCGAAGGCCGCGAGATGGTCCTGCCCGAAGATGTGCAGGCCGTCCTGCCTTCGGTGGCGCGCCACCGGCTACGCCTGCTCAGCGGCAACCATGCCAGCGCAGAAGACATCGCGGCGCTGATCCGCGCCGTGCCACTGCCCTGATGCCGGCGCTGGCCTCCCTGCAGCGCTGGCTGTTTCGCCTGGCGCGTGACGAGCAGCTGCCGATCGTCCTCGGCCAACGGCGCATCTTCATCGTGCCGACGCGCGCCGGCCTCCTCTTCGCCCTGGTCCTGGTGGTCATGCTCGTCGGGGCCATCAACTACAACCTGAGTCTCGGCCACGCGCTGATCTTTCTCCTCGCCGGCCTGGGCATCGTGGCCATGGTGCATACCTTTTACAACCTCTTTGGCCTGCGCCTGACCCCGGGGCGGGTGGCAGCGGTTTTCGCCGGCGATCTGGCGTACTTCCCGCTGCAACTCGAGAACCCGCGCCGGCAGGCGCGCCGCGCGCTCGAGTTTTCCTTTGCCGGGCAAACCGCGAGCAGCGTCCACCTGCCGGCGCAGGGACGCGCTGCGGTCGCCGTCAGCTGCGCGACCCAGCGCCGTGGTCGCCTCGACCCGGGCCGGGTGACGCTGGCCACACGCTATCCGCTGGGACTCTTTCGTGCCTGGAGCTATCCGCACCCGCACTGGTCGTGCGTAGTCTATCCGCAGCCCATCCGCACGCCGCTACCGGCGCGCTCGCCGACCGCGCACGCCGATCATCTGCACGGCGACAACGGACAGGAAGACTTTGCCGGCTTGCGGCCACGTCAGATCAGCGACTCGACGCGGCACATTGCCTGGAAGGCGGTCGCCCGGCGCACGGACGAGCAGCCCCACTTGGTCAAGCAGTTCGCCGGTGGCGCCAGCGAAGAACTGTGGCTGGCCTGGTCGCTCACCCCGGCCGGGTGCGGTGCCGAAGAACGCCTCTCGATACTCACCGGCTGGGTCCTCGCCGCCGACGAACAACAGGCGCGCTACGGCCTCGCCCTGCCTGGCGTACGGATCGCCGCCGGGCAGGGCGACGCGCACCGGGCGAGCTGCCTGCAAGCCCTGGCGCTGTATGGCGAGAAAGCTGAAAACGAGCGGCCGCAGTAGCGCTGCCGAGCGCTCCAGCGCCGCGCTCGAACACGGCGCCGTGCCCTGGCTGCTCGCCGTCGCCCTGGCCACCGCCGGGCCGCACTTCGCGCACCTGCCCTGGTGGCTGTCGCTGCTCGTCGGCGGCACGCTGCTGTGGCGCGCCTGGCTATGGCAACGACGTCGCGCGCTGCCGCCGCGCTGGGCGCTGGCGCTGCTCGTCGTCGGCAGCATCGCGGCCATTGCCTGGCAATTCCGCACCCTGCTCGGGAAGGACGCGGGGGTCGCCCTGCTGGTCGTCTTCATGGCCCTCAAACCGATGGAAATGAGCAGCCGGCGCGACGCGCTGGTGGTCATCATGCTCGGCTACTTTCTCCTCCTTACCCACTACCTGTATTCGCAGAGCATCCCCACCGGCGCCTGGCTGCTGGCCGCCATCGGCCTGCTCACCGGCGCCCTGATCCGGCTGCACGGGGGTCCCCAGCCGGTCGCCGCCGTGCTCCGCCATGCCGGCCTGCTGCTCGCCCAGGCGCTGCCCTTCATGCTCATTCTCTACCTCCTCTTCCCACGCGTTTCCGGGCCGCTGTGGGGCTTGCCGCAGGACGCCTACTCCGGACTCAGCGGCCTCTCCGACGAAATGTCGCCGGGTTCGATCAGCGGCCTGATCGTCTCCGGGGCGATCGCCTTCCGCAGCCGCTTCGCCGGCGAAGCGCCGGAGAAAGCCGACCTCTACTGGCGCGGACCGGTCTTCGACGAGTACGACGGCCAGACCTGGCGCGCGCGCGCGCTGCCGGCCAGCGCGACCAGGCAGCCGCCGGTCGTCGAGGGCATCGGCGAGCCGCTTGCCTACAGCAGCATCCTCGAAGCGCACAACCAGCGCTGGCTGCTGGCCCTCGACGTCGCCACCCTACTGCCGCCCGAGAGCACGCTGGCACCGACGCTGCAGGCCCTGGCGCGCGAACCGCTGCGCGTGCGTGCGCGCTTTTCCTTTGCCTCGGCGATCGCCTATCGGGCCAACGTAAACGAGGCGCCGGCCATCCTGCAGCAGGCGCTGGCTCTGCCGGACGAGATCAATCCGCGCACCCGCGCGCTGGCCCGCGAGTGGGCAGCGCGCCCGCCCGAAAAGATCGCCGAAGCGGCGCTGGCGATGTTTCGCAACGACGATTTCTACTACACGCTGCAGCCGCCCCTGCTCGGCGCCAACGCCATGGACGAGTTTCTCTTCAGCACTCGCCGCGGCTTCTGCGAACACTACGCTTCGGCCTTCGTCTTCCTGATGCGCGCCGCCGGCGTTCCCGCACGGGTGGTCGCCGGCTACCAGGGCGGCGAGCTCAACCCGGTCGACGGCTATCTCGTCGTGCGCCAGTCCGACGCCCACGCGTGGGCCGAAATCTGGCTCTCCGGACAAGGCTGGGTACGCTTCGATCCGACCGCCGCGGTCGCCCCCTCGCGCATCGAGCAGGGAATCGTCGCCGCCCTGCCGCTGGGCGAACCCCTGCCGATTCTCGTCCGTCTCGACAGCGACTGGCTGCGCCAGTTGCGCAACCGCTGGGAAGCCGCCAACAACAGCTGGAACCAGTGGGTCCTCGGTTACAATCCGCAGCGCCAGCGCGAAGTGCTCTCGCGCCTCGGCTGGCGCGACCCCGACTGGCGCAGCATGAGCGCATCGCTGGCGGTCCTCTGTGGCATCGCCCTGCTCGTCGTCACGCTGTGGACACTGCCGCGACGACTCGCCGTGGATCCCGTACAACGCGCCTGGCGGAAATACTGCGCCGAGCTCAACCGCCGCGGAATCGCGCGCGCCGACTGGGAAGGACCGCTCGCTTTCGCGCAACGGGTGGCGCGCGAAAGACCTGATCTTGCCGCCCTCACCGACGAAGCGGCGGGCTATTATGCCGAGCTGCGCTACGCGCGCGGCGACGGTCGCGACAATAAACTGCGCTGCCTGCAACAATGCGTGCACCGCCTGCCACCGCGAAGGAGAAAACACTCTTGAAAAGAACACTCACCGGCCTGCTCGGCGCCCTGCTCACGGGTCTGCTCACCACCCTGCTGCCCGTCTCCGGCCACGCCCAGCAGGGACCCCCGTTCAGCGAGCAGGCCGAGGTGCAGGCCTTCATCGTCACGATGCACGAGCAGCACGGCTTCGACATCAGCCACCTGACCAGCCAGTTCGCGGCCATTCACTCGAACGCCACCGTCCTGCGCCTGATCCGCCCGCCGGCCAGCCCCAGCAAGCAGCGCTCGTGGCAACGCTACCGCGCGCGCTTCGTCAACGGGCGCCGCGAAGCGGCCGGGCAGCGCTTCTGGGACGAGAACGGCGCGCTCCTGCAGCGCGCCGAAGCGATCTACGGCGTACCCGCCGAAATAATCGTCGCCATCATCGGTGTCGAAACCGAGTATGGGCAGAACACCGGCAACTTCAGCGTCCTTGAAGCACTCGCCTCGCTGGCCTTCGATTACCCGCCGCGCGCCGAATTCTTTCGCAGCGAGCTCGAACAATTTCTCCTCCTGGCGCGTGAAAATGGTGTCGACCCGCTCGCCATCCAGGGCTCCTACGCCGGCGCCATGGGCATTCCGCAGTTCATGCCCAGCAGCCAGCGGCGCTACGCGGTGGACTTCGACGGCGACAATCGCGTCGACCTGCGCCACAGTACCGCCGACGCGATCGGCAGCGTCGCCCGCTACCTGCAGCAGTACGGCTGGCAGAAAGGCGCGCCGGTGGCCGTGCCGGCGCGCGTCAATGGCGACCCCGCGGCACTCATCGCGGCCGGAATCAAACCCGAGCTGACGGTCAAGGAACTGCTCGCACGCGGCGTCTTCAGTGCCGCCGACGATGACCCGCAGCGCGCGGCAGCGCTGATCGATCTCGAGACGCCGGGTGAGGCGACTGAATACTGGCTGGGCTTCGACAACTTCTACGTGATCACCCGCTACAACCGCTCGAGCTTCTACGCCATGTCGGTCTTCCAGCTCGCCGAAGTGCTCCGCGAAGTGCGCAACAACCGCCTGGCGGCGACGCGCTAGGGTGGCGTTGCACGCACTATGGAAGCTAGGAATTCCCGCGACGGCATGGTTTCAAGCCGCTCTCCGGCTGGCTGAAAGTCGCGTCGGAAAAGCGGCGCCCTGCGCCGCCTCGCAACGACGGGGGCTGGGGAATGCCGGCCCGCATCTTGGCGACGAGGACAGCCGTAGGGAGCGGGTGAAATCCAGCCACCCCGCGCGGTTCACGCTGCTCTCGGCGGCGCGGCAAGTCTCATCAGGAGGGTGCAACGCTAGAGGAGGTTGTCGCGCGTCACGCCGCCGCGGCGGATGATGCGGCGCAACTGATCGAGCGCTTCGATCTGGATCTGGCGGACGCGTTCGCGGGTCAGGTTGAGATCGAGCGCGATTTCCTCGAGGGTGCTCGTGTCGCTACCGCCCAGTCCATAGCGGCGCAGGAGCACCTGCTGCTGCTTCTCGCCGAGCTGCCCGACCCAGGTGCGCAGCAGGTCGCCGATCTCGCTGCTCTGCAACAGCTCGTCAGGATCGACCAGGCTTTCGTCGGCGATCACCTCGCCGATGGTCCGGCTGGGGTCCACCTGCAGCGGCGCGTCAAGCGAAGCGATGCGCTCGTTGAGGGCCATCACCCGGCGCACGTCGTCAACCGGCCGGTCGATCAGGTGGGCAATCTGTTCGAGGCAGATTTCCCGCCCGTTCGCCGCTTCGAGGTGGCGAATGGCGCGCAGCACGACGTTGATTTCCTTGACCACATGCACCGGCAGGCGGATCGTCCGCGCCTGATTCATGATCGCCCGCCCGATGCCTTGCCGAATCCACCAGGTGGCGTAGGTCGAGAAGCGGAAGCCGCGGTCGGGGTCGAACTTCTCGATCGCGTGAATCAGCCCGAGATTTCCTTCCTCGATCAGGTCGAGCAGGGGCATGCCGCGGTTGAGGTAGTGCTTGGCGATGTTCACCACCAGGCGCAGGTTGTGCTCGATCATCTTCTGCCGCGCCGGGAACTCGCCGGCCCTGGCGCGGCGCGCCCAGTCAGCCTCCTCGGCCGGCGAAAACAGCGGCTTGGCGCCGATCTCGTTCAGGTAGTGCTGGGTGACGTCATTGAGCAGTTCGGCTTCAGGCGACTGAAAGGTCTCTTCGGGCTCCGCCGCGGCGAAGGGCAGCCCTTCGGAAGCCGCGAACTCGGGCTCGTCGAGATAGTTCTCCAGGCGGTCCGCGTGATCCGAATCGGAATCGAAGGGCGCCGACATCGATGCTCAGCGTTGCGGCAGATGCTTCAGTGGATCGACCGGCTTGCCCTGCTGCCGGACCTCGAAGTGCAGCTTGACCTGGTCGGCGTCGGTGTTGCCCATTTCGGCGATCTTCTGCCCCTTGGCAACGCTCTGGCCTTCCTTCACCAGGATGCTCTGGTTGTGCGCGTAGGCCGTCAGGTAGGTGCTGTCGTGCTTGACGATGACCAGTTTTCCGTAGCCGCGCAAGCCCGTCCCGCTATACACCACCTTGCCGCCACTGACGGCGAGCACCGGGTCGCCCGCCTTGCCGGAGATGTCGATACCCTTGGCACCGCCTTCGCTGAAGGTGCCGACCACCTTGCCGCTGGCCGGCCAGATCCAGTTGCTGTCCGCCCGCTCCGCGGCTTCCGGCCTGCTCTGTTCCCTGGCCGCTGCCGCTGGCGTCGGCGCCGCGCCGGCTGCTGCAGCAGGCTGCTGGACCTGTGCGCGTGCCCGCGCCAGCGTCTGTTCGGAATAGGCTTCCTTGCCCACCTGCGGCTCACGCTTGAGCGTCTCGCCACTGCCGCCGAGGTTGCGCTGCTCGACGGCCGAGGGAGTGTCTATCGGGCGCACCACCGTCCCCTCGCTGGACGCTGAGGAAGCTGAGGACGCGGACGACGAAACCGACGCAGAAGCCGACGACGAAGATCCGGGCGGCCGCGTGCGCAGCGCCTGACCGACAAGAATGTGATTCGGATTCTCGATTCCGTTCCAGATCACCAGGCTGCGGAAATCCAGGCCATGCGCAGCGGCGATGGAATGTAGGGTATCGCCCTTCCTGACGACGTAGAGGTCCTTGCCGACGGCGGCAGTCGCGCCCGTGCTGACCGCTGCCGGCGGCTTGCTGGCACAGCCGACGAGCAGCAGCACGGCGAGCACGGCCAGGCACCCTACCCGTCCCGGAACTGACCCGTCACCAGCGAAAAAGCCCTGATCGTTCATTCGACTCCCGTTAATAGCGGAACGAAACGCACCGCCTCGAGACGGGTTTCGACAAAAGTCTCGCCCTGCTTCTCGATCAGCGTCAGCTGCTGCGTCGCCACGCCCAGCGGCATGATCATGCGCCCGCCGGGCGCAAGCTGCTGCACCAGCGCGGAGGGAACGCGCGCCGCCGCCGCGGCGACGATGATGCTGTCAAAAGGCGCCGCTTCCGGCAGGCCCAGGCGGCCGTCCGCGTGCTTCAAGCGCACCTTGAGCTGCTTGATCGCGCGCAGGTTGAGCTTCGCCTTGGCGAGCAGCGGGGCGATGCGCTCGACGGCAAAGACCTCGTCCGTCAACTGTGCCAGAACCGCCGCCTGATAGCCGCAGCCGGCGCCGATCTCCAGCGTCCTGCCCAGCCGGCGGCCACCGGCACACAGCGCCTCGATCATCCGCGCCACCACATAGGGTTGCGAAATCGTTTGCGAAAAACCCAGCGGCAGCGCGGTATCCTCGTAAGCCCGCGAAGCCAGCGCCTCTTCGACAAAGACATGCCGCGGCACGGCGGCAATCGCCGCCAGCACGTCCTCGTCGTCGATTCCCTGCTCGCGCAGGCGCTCGATCATGCGCGCCCGCGTGCGCTGCGAAGTCATGCCCACCCCGGAAACGACGCGATTCATTCTACCAGCCAGCCGCGCACCAGCGACAACTGGGCATTGTGGGTCAGATCGATCTGCAACGGCGTCAGTGACACCTGATTGTTCAGCACGGCGTGGAAATCGGTCCCCTCGCCGGCATCCTGGGCCTCGCCCGCGGCGCCGATCCAGTAAACCGTCTCATGGCGTGGCGACAGCGTGCGCACCACCGGCTCCGCCTTGTGCCGTTTGCCAAGGCGGGTGACCACCCGCTCGCGCAACTGCTCGTAGGGCACGTCGGGAACGTTGACGTTGAGCAGTACCGGCTCGCGCAGCGTCTGTTTCTGCAGCATGGCGACCAGTTCGAGGGCCACCCGTGCAGCGCTGTCGTAATGCTCGCCGGCCTTGCTGCACAGCGAAACCGCCAGCGACGGAATGCCGAGCAGGAAGCCCTCGGTGGCTGCGGCGACGGTCCCCGAATAGATCGTGTCGTCGCCCATGTTGGCGCCAATATTGATTCCCGAAACGACCATGTCCGGCAACTCGTCGAACATGCCGGTGACCGCCAGATGCACACAGTCGGTCGGCGTCCCGTTGACATAGTAGAAACCGTTCGCCGCGCGCTTCAGCGACAGGGGCCGATCGAGGGTCAGCGAATTGCTCGCCCCGCTGCGGTCGCGCTCGGGAGCGACGACGGTGACCTGGGCGACGTCCGCCAGCACCCGCGCCAGGTGCTCGATCCCGGGTGCGAAGTAACCATCATCATTGCAGAGCAGGATCCGCATCATCAATCCACGAACACGGGCAAACGGATAAAAAAACCGGCAAGCTGCCGGCCTTCGCGAAATCGGCGGGACGCATGTCACTCGCCCGGGGCGCGCCATCGAGCACCGGGAATTGGCTCGAAGACGCCTTTTCCGGCGCCATTCCGTGCCACCCGACCACCATCACGCCGACGCCCATTATAACCGCCCGCGCGTATCGCTGAAAACTGAGTTGGCACGCCGCGAACAAGGGATTGCTGGCCCCCGAAACCCGCCTGGCCAGCACGTCATTGCGAGGAGGCGAAGCCGACGCGGCGAGTCAACCAGCCCGTCATTGCGCGGAGGCGCCAGTCGGTGCGGCAGGTCAACCCGTCCGTCATTGCGCGGAGGCGAAGCCGACGCGGCAATCCAGGGGTATTGCTTTACGCACCTTGCCCATGCGGACTGCGGCCGCAGTGACCGTCAGAGAATGGAACTGGATTGCCGCGTCGGCTAACGCCTCCTCGCAATGACGGCGTGGGGGTGGGGGGTGTGGGAATGCCCTACGTGTCGTGGCCCAAGGCCAGCCCAAACAGTGGCGGCGGCTTGCACGTATCCTCGAATGCTCGTTCGCGCCGCCGCGCCTTCGCAGCTGCCTGGCGTCACGGGGTCTCGTCGCCAGGAAGCGCGGGCGCGTCCGGCACCATTCCCAGGTGGCGCTCAAAGTCGCTGCGCTGGCCTTTGGCGGCTTCCGCCCTGAGAAAATCGAGCTGTCATCAACGATGCCATTTTTTCTGATACCGCGTGGCGATGAATTGGTTCCAGGAAATCTCATCGCCGCGCAGCAGTTCCTTGACTGTCTGGGCACGAGTGGGCAGACGAACAGTCAGCGGCTAGTCAGGGTTTTATCCTCAGCAGATGCAAGAAATCGGACGGCGGACGCTTGATCTTAATTCTGCACGCGGCGAATCCTTCATGTGTGCGTGGGACGATGTATTCACTAAGGACGATTGCCGCACACTAGAGCACCATGTCTCGTCCGGGGTTCGCGCAGAAAGGTCGCCACAAGAATATACCGCCTGCAGCGTGAGCGATCGTTGCCAGATAGCGCACGAAGCCCAGCGCAACGTCGGCGCTGGCGCCGGGCAGGTGGGAAGGTGCTCGTGCCGGGTCAGAACGGGCGCCACGCGGGGTGTACCAAGGCCCCGTCAGCGCGATCTCAAAGTCTCTACTCGCAGGGGGGCCCATCGAGAGCAGTTGGAAAACTGGCGCCCTTGCTTTGTGAAACGAGCAGCAGCGACCGGACAGAAGTGTCGAGAACACAGCACACTGCGTGTATCGATGGTTGGTATTACAGATGACCACCAAGTATCGCGCCGTTGACGTTTGCGCAAGAAGGAAAACCCGGGGCGTGCAGGGC
Source organism: Candidatus Accumulibacter sp. ACC007 (assembly GCF_907163205.1). Lineage (NCBI taxonomy): Bacteria > Pseudomonadati > Pseudomonadota > Betaproteobacteria > Candidatus Accumulibacter > Candidatus Accumulibacter sp. ACC007. Next base: position 138,036 of record NZ_CAJQUD010000009.1, read on the forward strand.
AGACGGAGCGGTGTTGCGGGGCAGGTCAACCCGCGCCGTCATTGCGAGGAGGCGCAGCCGACGCGGCAATCCAGAGGTTTGGCTCTATGCGCATTGGCGATGCGGCCGACGCCGAAATAGTCAGACGATGGAACTGGATTGCCGCGTCGGCTGGCGCCTCCTCGCAATGACGGCGTGGCGGGTAGGAGGCAACGCCTGTGCGTCTTCGTAATGACGGCGCGGGGGTGGGGGAGGCAATCGGCTTCGCTCGCCGCGCGTCGCCGGCCGCCGGCGGCAATCGCACAAACACCGTTTTTCTTGTCTCGACACCCTCAACTTTGCCGCCCGCCTGCCGCTAAAAGTCTTACACGGCGGCCAGGCAAAAAATCACTCAAGTTTTCCCGAGGCCCGTCGTAAGTAAAGTTGTCAGCGAACAAATCGCCACACAGGATGGACCGGCAAGAGCCTCGCCAGGCAGTCACCGGAAACTGAAGTCTGAAGTCAATTTGACCGTGATAGGAGAAGCAAAATGCCCCAAGTCATCAACACCAACGTTGCCTCGCTCAACTCGCAGCGCAGCCTCAACATGTCGCAGACCTCCCTGGCGACTTCCCTGCAACGCCTCTCGTCCGGCCTGCGCATCAACAGCGCCAAGGACGACGCCGCCGGCCTGGCCATCTCCGACCGGATGAATTCCCAGATCCGCGGCCTGAATCAGGCCACGCGCAACGCCAACGACGGCATCTCGCTGGCGCAAACCGCCGAAGGCGACCTCGAACAGATCAGCAACAACCTGCAGCGTATGCGCGAACTCGCCGTCCAGGCCGGCAACGCCACCAACTCGGCGTCCGACCGCCAGGCGTTGAACGCCGAAGTCCAGTCGCTGGCGTCGGAAATCGACCGCGTCGCCCAGAATTCGTCGTTCAACGGTACCAAGCTCCTCGACGGCTCCTTCGTCGCCCAGAACTTCCAGATCGGCGCCAACGGTACGGCCAACGACCGCCTGGCGATCACCGGCATTGGCAGCGCACGCACCACGGCCCTCGGCGGCACCGGCACCAGCTACGCCGCGACCAAGACCGGCTCGGCGACGACCACCGCCCTGGCCGCCGGCGACCTGACGCTGAACGGCTTCCAGGTCGGCGCGTCTTCGCTCGGTACCGGCCCGGGCCAGAGCGCCGCCAGTGCGTTTTCGATTGCTGCGGCGATCAACGGCATCTCGTCCAACTCGGGCGTGACCGCGACCGCCAACAGCAACGTCGTGACCGGCGCCGCGGCGACAGTCCCTACTGCCATTGCCGCTGACACGTTCAGCATCAATGGCATCAACGTCGGTGCTGTTGCCGCCGGCGGAAGTGCTGCCGGCCAGGGTGCGAACGTCGCAGCGGCGATCAATGCGATCGCCACGCAAACCGGGGTTAGCGCTTCCGCCAGCGCGACGACCGGCGCACTGACGCTCACCGCAGCCGACGGACGCGATATCAGTATCGGACTGAACGGCACAGCAACCGACATCACTAACGCCGCCTCGGACAAAGACACCTTTCTCACTCAAACGGGTTTGGCCACCGGCAACGTCGGTGAGAAAGCAGCGGCGAAAGTCCTCGGGTCAGGGGGTGCCAGCGTGGCTGGTAGTGCTGCCGGTAACGGATCGGCTGGCAGCATTGCGGCGGGCGCAATCACCTTTACCGGCGCGGCAGGGACCATCTCCGTGGGCGCAATCACGCTCACTGGGGCGGACGCAGACACAAACGGCGACGAAATCGCTCTAGCGATAAACAACGCCCTGATAGCTGCTGGCGGTGCGACATTGAACGGTTCTGTGGCTAACTCGTCGGGCACGCTGACCTACACTCGGGGCACCGATAGCACGATGAAGCTTGGTCTCGGACTTACGGCGGCGTCCGCGGCAGCTGCCACCGCAAACACCACCGCGATCGTCGCACAGACCGGTTTCACCAGCGCTCAGTTGGGTAAGCAGGCGGTGGCGTCCGCAGCGGCCGCCAACCACGGCACGGTCAGTTTGAGCAGCACCAATTCCGACGGGATCGTCTGGGGCGGAGCGCACGCCGCCTATGCCGGGCTCGCCGCCTCCGGAACCCAAGGTGCCACGGTGTCCTCGACGGTGGCCAGCATCGCCAACGTGAATGTGCTCACCGCCACCGCCGCCACCAGCGCCCTGTCGGCGATCGACGGCGCACTGGCGACGGTCAGCGGAGCGCGGGTTTCGCTCGGTTCGTACCAGAACCGTTTCGCTTCGGTGGTTTCGAGCCTGCAAACGACGTCGGAGAACCTCTCGGCGTCACGCAGCCGCATCGTCGATGCCGACTTCGCGGCGGAAACGGCCAACCTGACGCGGGCGCAAATCCTGCAGCAGGCGGGTACGGCGATGCTCGCGCAGGCCAACTCGCTGCCGCAGAACGTGCTCTCGCTGTTGCGCGGCTAAGCGGAAGGGTTTGATTAGCGGTAACATCGGGGCGCGCTCGCGGCAACGTGGTCGCGCCCCGGCGTCTCTTCACCAAGGAGTGTGAGATGAATATTCCACCGACAGTTTCCTCGCCAGCGCCGCAGGGCCACCAGGCGATCAGTTCGGCCGCCCGCGAAGCCAGGGCCACGGCCAGCGGCGGCAACACGGCGACGCCGGCCAGTGCGGCGCAGGCCCTGCAGCAGGTGCAGGCGCACTTGCAGGCGCAGGCACCGGTGCAGGCACCGCCGGACAGCGAAAAGCTCGAAAGCGCCATCCAGAGCGTTCGCGAGTTCGTCAAGCCGACGAACAGCAATCTCGAGTTCAGCGTGGACGGCGACACCGGTCAACTGGTGGTCAAGATCATCGACCGCTCGACCAAGGAAGTGATCCGCCAGATGCCCTCCGAAGAAATGATGGCCATCGCCAAGACGCTGGACAGCATCAAGGGGCTGTTCGTCACGCAAACGGCCTGAACACCGATGCAAGCAAGCATGCCGGTAGCGGCGGCAGGAGAAGATCATGGCGCTTTCCTCACCGGGCCTGGGCTCGAACCTTGACGTAAACAGCATCATCAGCCAGTTGATGTCGCTGGAACAGCGGCCGCTGACCGCTCTGTCGCAGAAGGAAGCGAGCTACCAGGCCAAGATATCGGCGCTGGGTTCGCTGCAGGGATCGATCTCGGCGCTGCAGACGGCGGCGGGAACGCTGGTCCCGGCGACCGGCACGACGGCGACGCAGAAATTCACCGTTTTTGCGACCCGGCTCAGCGACTCGACCGTCGCCGCGGCAACCACTTCCTCAAGCGCCGTCGCCGGCACCTACACGCTCGAAGTGAACCAGCTGGCGCGGCAGCACAGCGTCGCCAGCGGCACCGGCGCAGCAACCCCCTTTTCCGGCACCGGCGACACGGTGCCGGTCGGCGGCACGCTGACCCTGTCGCTCGACAGCCTGGCTGGCAGCAGCCCGCACCAGAGCACCGAGATCAGCATCGCCGACGGCGCCACGCCGGAGAACATCCGCGACGCGATCAACGGCGCCAACGCCGGCGTGTCGGCACTGGTGATCAACGGCGTCGCCGGCAAGCAACTGGTGCTGACCAGCAACGACCCCGGCAGCAACCAGTTCATCAAGCTCGCGGGAATCGCCGGCCTGACCTACGATCCCGACGCGGCACCGGCGCCGAGCGATGCCTTCGTGCAGTCGCAGGCGGCGCAGGGCTCGGCGTTCAAGCTCAACGGCATTGCCGTCGAAGGGGTCAGCAACCAGGTCAGCACGGCCATCGACGGCATCACCCTGAACCTGCTCAGGGGCCCGGAAGCGCCGGAAACGGCACTGAGCACGACGCTGACCATCAGCAAGGACAACTCCAGCCTGACCACCGGCGTCAACGCGCTGGTCCGGGCGTTCAACGACTTCAGCACGACGGCCAGCGGTCTCGGCAATTACAATGCGGCCACCAAGAAGGCCGGCGCACTGAACGGCGACAGTACGCTGCGTACGGCGCAGAACAGCTTTCGCAACGTCCTTGGCAACATCCCCGCGGCGGTTGCCGGCAGCAGCTTGCAACGCCTCTCGGACATCGGCGTCAGCATGCAGAAGAACGGCACGCTGAGCGTCGATTCGGCCAAGCTGAGCGCGGCGATCGGCGACGATCTCTCGGCAGTCGCCGATCTCGTGGCCGCCTTCGGCAGCGCTTTCAAGACCGCCGCCGACGGCCTGGTGAGCAGCAGCGGCCTGATCGCCACGCGCCGCGACGGACTGAACAGCTCGATCGCCAGCCTCGGCAAGCAATCGGGAGTGATCAACGACCGCCTGGCGGGAATCGAGGCACGCTACCGCAAGCAATTCACGGCCCTCGACACGCTGATCTCCGGGATGACCACGACGAGCAACTTCCTCTCGCAACAGCTCGCCAACCTGCCCACTTACTCTCTCTGAGGAACCAAGGATGTTCGGCCACGCAAGACATGCGATTTCCGCCTATCAGAAGGTCGGCGTCGACGCCGCCGTAGAGGTTGCCGACCCGCACCGGTTGATCCTGCTGCTCTTTTCGGGAGCGCAGGCGGCGATCGGCAACGCCCGTGCGGCGATGGAGGACAAACGCACGGCGGCCAAGGGCGAAGCGATCTCCAAAGCCATCGACATCATCGGCAACGGCCTCAAGGTCAGCCTCGACCTGGAACAGGGCGGCGAGATCGCCGAGCGCCTCGACGCGCTGTACGACTACCTGGTCCTGCGCCTGCTGCACGCCAACCTCGACAACGACCTGCCGGCGCTGGAGGAAGTCGCCGCCCTGCTCGAGGAGATTCACGGCGCCTGGCGCGAGATTTCGCCGAACGCGACGCCGCAGAAAGCCGCGCTGGCATGAGTGCCGGGCTGAGCGCGCTGGAGCAGCTGCTGGCCTACTCCGAAGCGATGCTTGGCGCCGCAGAAAGCAGGGACTGGCCGGCGCTGGCCAGGCACGAAGCCGATCGCCGCGCGCTGGCCGAACGCCTCTCCGACGCACTGAGCGCCGAACTGCCGGCAGACGAACAGCAGCGCGCGCGGGCGCTGATCGAAAGCAGCCTGCGCTGCGACGCCTTGATCCAGCCACGGCTGGCGACGCGAATGAACGAGCTGCGCGTCCTGCTCCGCGCCGCGCCGCCGGGCGCAGAATGATCGTCCCCGAAGTCACTACCCGCGTCCAGCCGAGCGCCGACCTCGCGCTGCGGCCGACGCTGCCGGCGCAGGAGATCACCGACAAGCTGCCCGGACTGGCGGCTGGCCAGCGCCTGCTGGCCGAAGTCCAGGCGCTGCTGCCCAACGGCACCTACCGCGCGCTGATCAACCAGCGCAGCGTCACCCTGGCGCTGCCCTTCGCCGCCAAGAGCGGCGACGCCATCGAACTGGAAGTTTCGGAAAGCAATGGCAAGCTGACCCTGGCGGTGATTGCCCGCGGCGGCGGCGAGGCCGGCAAGGGGGGCAACGAGTCGACGGCCACCCAGCTCAGTCGCACCGGGCAACTGATCGGCGCGCTGCTGGCCGGCGCGCGTGACGGCAAGGCCGGCGCCTCCGCAGCGCTGCCGCTGAACGGCAATCAGGCGATTGCCGCCGGCCCGCCGAACAGCGGACCCGATCTCCTGCCGCTGCTCAAGCAGGCGATCGTGCAGAGCGGCATGTTCTACGAAGCGCATCAGGCGGAATGGGTCGAAGGCCGCTACAGCAAGGCGCAACTGTTGCAGGAACCGCAAGGCAGGCTGCCGCCGGCAACGACACCCGCGCAGCCGGGAGCGACGGCTCAACAGGGGCTGGCCACGGGCGCCGGCGAGGCGGCAAACCGCAGCGCCACGGCGGGCAGCCAGGCCGGCGCGGCCGCTCAGGCCTCGCCGGCGGCCCCGGCTGCGCAAGCGGTCGCGCCGCAGCTGCAGGCCATCGTCCAGCAGCAGCTCGAAGCTTTCGCGACGCAGAATTTTTCCTGGCAGGGGCAGGTCTGGCCCGGGCAGCAGCTGCGCTGGGAAATCGACAACGGCAACGACGGCCGGCAAGGCGATGGCGGCGGCGACGAGAGTGGCGAAAAGTGGCAGACGCGGCTGCGCCTCTCCTTGCCCAGGCTGGGGGACGTCGATGCCCGCCTGCACATCCAGGGGCAGCAGATCACGCTCAGCGTCGTTGCCGGCAACGCCGAAACGCGCCAGCTCTTGAGCAGCGAGACGCTCAGCCTGCGCACTCAGCTGGACAAGGCCGGACTCGAGCTGGCGTCGCTCGGCGTCGCGGCCCCACGGGAAGCCGGGGAGCATGAGCAGAGCGCCGGATGACTCGCTGAAGAATGCCGTCGCGCTGACCTACAGCCAGACCGACGCTGCGCCACGCGTCGTCGCCAAGGGGCGCGGCCTGCTCGCCGAACAGATCATCGCCCGCGCCCACGAACACGGCGTCTATGTGCACGAGTCGGCAGAACTGGTCTCGCTGCTGATGCAGGTCGACCTCGACCAGCACATCCCCCCGCAGCTGTACCTGGCCGTCGCCGAACTTCTGGCCTGGCTCTATCAACTCGAAAACGGCGCAGCGGCGGCGCCCCCACCGCTCTTTGCCGGCCCCGCCGAAGTCCCGGGCGAACCCTGACCGGGCAGCCATGGCCCTCTCCGACGGTGGAGGCGTCAGCCATCGCCTGCCCGGCACGCTCAATTGCACCGCGGGGCAGTGCGCTCGCTTACCCGGGCACCACTTTTGCATTAAACTGCGCGCTCCAGGCGATTGCAGGAAGGCAGATGGAAAACACGGACGTTGAGGCGAAACCGGAAGAGGAAAACCGCGGTTTCGAAATCGAACAGGCCGAGGAATACAGCGAGTATCTGTTGCACTCGAAAGCGGAGATTGCCGCCGTGCTGCGCTCGCTGATCCAGCGCCGGGCGCTGGTCAGCGCCTATCTCGATCGCGGCCACGAGTTCCTGTTGACGTCGCTGCTCGAAGTCGACACGGGCAACGATGAACTGGTCCTCGACTGGGGCCGCGACGAGGGGGTCAACCGCCAGGCGCTGCAGGCCAGGCAGCTGATCGTCAGCGCGCTGGTGGACAAGGTGAAGGTGCAGTTCACCTTGAACCAGCTGGTCGAGACACTCAGCGCCGGCCGCCCGGCTTTTCGCGCAGCGCTGCCGGACAAGGTGCTGCGCCTGCAGCGGCGCGAGTATTTTCGCCTGTCGACACCGATCGCCAAGCCGGTCAAGTTCGTCGCCACGATCAAACGCGTCGACGGCAGCACGCTGGTCGCCGAGGCGTCGCTGCTGGATATCAGCGGGGGCGGTGTCGGCCTGATGGCGACGCCCAGTCTGGCCGCCCTGCTGCCCAGCGGCATGGCGCTCAACGAGTGCAAGATGACGCTTCCCGACGAGGGTCTGCTGGTCGCCAACCTGTGCGTGCGCAACAAGTTCGACGTGACGACGCGCGGCGGCGCCCGCTACGTTCGCGTCGGCTGCGAATTCGTCGCCCTGCCGGGCGCCCGGACGAGTATGGTGCAGCGCTATATCACGCGCATCGAACGCGAGCGCAAGGCCCGCCTGAGCGGCATGGCCTAGGCGCGGCTTGCGTTATTGACGAGACGTTCGGAAAGCCTGCGGGCAGAGCGGGGGCAGCGGGCAACCCGGCCCCCCTCCGGCACCCACCGTCATTGCGAGGAGGCGAAGCCGACGCGGCAATCCAGTTCCATCCTCTGACTACCTGTCCACCCCATCAGCCAGGCGAAAAACAAAACCTCTGGATTGCCACGTCGGCTGCGCCTCCTCGCAATGACGTACGGGCGAGTGTTGCGCCGCATTTCCGACGAGACTTTCAGCAAGCCGGACAAGCCTACCCCAGAGGTGCGCAGAGGCTGCGCCTCCCCGCAAAGACAGCGGGGTCGGGTGGCCTTGCGGCCCACCCGACCCCGCTCGCCAACGCCTGCAGACTAGAAGCCGATCGCCAGCAGCGTATAGGCGGTGACCAGCGTCGCCACCAGGGCCCCACCGTAGCAGATCAGCTTGGCAACGATGCCGGCGTGAATTCCGATGTCGTGCAGACTGTGGAAGATGCGGTGGGCGGCGTGCCACAGGAAGAGCGAAATGATGGCGAAGATGAAGCCCTTGCCGACGATGTTCTGGGCAAAGGCGAGCATCTTGGCGTAGCTCATGGTATCCACCGGCAGGAGCATGCCGAGCGGGATGGCCAGGCCGGTGATGAATACCAGCATCGGGCCAAGCAGCGCCGAAAGCATGCCGCCAGCGCCGAACAACGCCCAGAAGATGGGTGCGTTGGAACGTTTCAGCGTCTTTTTCATCGTGCAATCCCCCATACCAGACCGAGCAGGGCAAGACAGGCGGTCGTCGCAACGGCCAGCCCGCCGCCGGTAATGGCCATGTCCGGAAGCCGCTTGCCGCCGACGATGACCGGCGGCATGGTGCGCGGCATGATCTTGAACCAGGTGTAGGTGTGGTAGGCCACCGCGGCCAGCGCCAGCCAGTGGAAGGCGATGTACCAGGGATTCTTGAGGCCTTCGAGCCAGACGTTCCAGGCCGCTTCACCGCGCGAGAGATAGACCAGCCCGGTGAGCAGGATCAGCGCATAGGCGGCGACGAAGAGGGCTGTTCCCTCGTGGATCATGTACTCGACGAAGAACGGATTCTTCCGCCACCATCCGGCCATCGGACGAACATAGGGACGACGCTTGTTCACTTGGCACCCCCCTTCGGAGTAAGGAAACGCATGAAGTAGTCGGCTGCGCTATTGGTCTTGTTCTGGTTGACGGCGTTGGCCGGGTCGACGTGCTTCGGGCAGACCTCGGAGCAGTAACCGACCGCCGTGCAGTTGAACACCCCCTCTTCGGAGTTGACCAGTTCCATTCGCTCGCCCTTGCCACCATCGCGCGAATCGATGTTGTAGCGGTGCAGCAGGGCCATTGCGGCCGGTCCGATGAACTCCGAATTGAGCCCGAACTGCGGGCAGGCGGCGTAGCACAGCATGCAGTTGATGCACGAGCTGAACTGCTCGTAGCTCGCCAGTTGCGCGGGCGTCTGCAGGTACTCGCCCTGCGCCAGCGTGCGCGCTTCCTTGGGGATGATGTACGGCTGGATGCTTTCGAGTTTCTCGATGAAGCCCTCCATGTTGATGACCAGATCTTTCTCGATCGGGAAATGCGCCAGCGCCTCGACACGTACCCGCGCGGGGTAGTAGTCGCGCAGGAAAGTCTCGCAGGAGAGGCTGGGTTCGCCGTTGATCATCATCCCGCAGCTGCCGCAAATCGCCATCCGGCACGACCAGCGGAAGCTCAATGAGCCGTCGAGATAGTCCTTGATGTACTGCACGCCCTGCAATACCGACATGTCGTCGGTGAAAGGCACCTCGAAGACCTGCTTGGACGGCTCCTTATCGGTCTCCGGGTTGTAGCGCAGCACCTCGATTTCGATGATTCTCTGATTTTCAGACATTGGATGCCTTCCTTTCCTGCTCTGCCTTTTCACCCGCGGCACCGTAGGCACGCGTGCCCGGCTGCGACTTGGTGATCTTGACCGCTCCGTAGTCGATGCGCGGCGCGCCGCCAGCGACGTAATGCGCCTGCGAATGCTTCAGGAAATTCTCGTCGTCGCGCTTCTCGAAACCGTCGAGGCGTTGATGCGCACCGCGCGACTCGCGACGATGCAGGGCCGAATAGGCCATCGTCTGCGCCACGTCGAGCTGGTACTCGAGCTCGATGGCCAGCAGCCACTCGGTATTCCAGACGCTCGACTTGTCCTCGACATTGACGTTCTTGAAGCGCTCCTTGAGTTCGTCGAGCGTGTCGCAGGTTTTCTGCATCGTCTCGGCGAGGCGATAGATGCCGCAGCCATCCTCCATGGTCTGCGCCATTTCCTTGCGCAGCGTGGCGATGCGTTCGCTGCCGCCGGTCTTGGTCTTCAGCCCGACGACCCGCTGCTCGACGGCCTGCGCCTGCTTGAGCAGACTGGCCGAATTGCCCGGCGCCGCCGCCTTGGCGAAGCGGGCGGCTTCCTCACCGGCGACCTTGCCGAAGACACACAGCTCGGACAGCGAATTCGAGCCCAGGCGGTTGGCGCCATGGATGCCGACGCTGGAGCACTCGCCCGCCGCGTAGAGGCCAGGCAGCGGCGAGGCGCAGAGACCGTCGACCATGATCCCGCCCATGGTGTAGTGCACGGCCGGGCGCACCGGGATCGGCGCGCGCGCCGGATCGACGCCGAGAAACTGCTCGGCGAGCTCGTAAATCTGCGGCAGGCGCTCGCGCAGCTTGGCCTCGCCGAGATGGCGCAGGTCGAGATGGACGACCGAACCATGCTGGCCTTCGATGGTGCGCCCCTTTTGCTGCTCGTACCAGAACGCCTGGCTGAGGCGATCGCGCGGCCCGAGTTCCATGGCCTTGTTGCGCGGGGTCGGCTCGGCCGGGCCGAGACCATAATCCTGCAGGTAGCGATAGCCGTCCTTGTTCACCAGGAAACCGCCTTCGCCGCGGCAGGCCTCGGTGAACAGCAGGCCGGTGCCGGGCATGCAGGTCGGGTGATACTGGACGAACTCCATGTCCCGCAGGGGGACGCCGTGGCGGTAAGCCAGGGCCATGCCGTCACCGGTGACCACACCGCCGTTGGTGTTCTCGCGGAACACGCGACCGGCGCCGCCGGTGGCGATGACCACCGACTTGCCTTCGATCAGCGCCATTTCGCCCGAGCCGATCTCGATCGTGACCACACCCTGGACGCGACCGTCCTCGACCACCAGATCGACGCAGAAATGCTCGTCGAAGCGTTTGATCGACGGATACTTGATCGACGTCTGAAAGAGCGTGTGCAACATGTGGAAACCGGTCTTGTCGGCGGCGAACCAGGTACGTTCGATCTTCATACCGCCAAAGGCACGCACATTGACGTGTCCGTCCGGGGTGCGACTCCAGGGGCAACCCCAGTGCTCGAGTTGGGTCAATTCTTCGTTGCAATGAGCGACGAAGTATTCGACCACATCCTGCTCGCACAACCAGTCGCCCCCGCCAACGGTGTCGTTGAAATGGTACTCGAGGCTATCGGTGGGCAATTTCACGCCTGCCGAGCCGCCTTCGGCAGCAACGGTATGGCTACGCATCGGATAGACCTTCGAGACCAGCGCGATCTTCAGAGCGGGATCAGACTCCGCCACGGCGATCGCGGCCCGCAGGCCAGCCCCGCCGCCGCCGACAATCACGACATCTGCCTTGTAACTCTCCATGCTTCATCCTTTCTCACGCCCGGCACCGCCAGGCGCGACCAACATCCGAGGAGCCCAGGAGGAGCAAACTCCTCGCCCAGGGCCGGTTGATAATCCACGCGTCAGTTTGCCGAGCCTTCTTGCCGGTCGGCAACCTTGAGCGTCAACATCTGATACATACCACCGAAGAAGCGCTGATCGCCGACGGTACAAAAACGACCGTCCTTCGGCAACCAGGCGGAGACTTCCTCGCTAAACAAGTCATGGGCAAACGGCTCCAGCCGGTCGAGGACCGGTTTCCAGAGATAGCGCAGGGGGTTAACTCTGCTCAGCGGCGCGTAGTCGACGATGGTCAGCGTGCCACCCGGACGAACAACACGCAGCGCCTCGGCGAGCGTTTTCTCGCGCACCGCCTGCGGCTGCTCATGGAGCAAGAAGAAAAGCAAGGCGCGGTCGAAACTCGCGTCGGCAAAACCCAGCGCGGCAGAATCCATGCAATGCAGCTGGACGGGCGCGTCCTTGGGCAGTTTCTTGGCCAGATTCTCGAGCTGGATGGGCAGAATGTCGGCGATTTCCAGCGATCCGCCCGGCGCGACGCAGTCGACTAGGCGCGGCGTCAAGTCACCGTAGGCACAGGCGATCTGCAGTGTACGGCCGGACAGGTCGTGGCCGTAGTCGTGCAGAACGGCATTGCACAGGCGCTTGTAGTTGCCCCAGAGAATCAGATTTACCAGCCACTGCCGCTCGAAGACATGTACCGCCCGAGGGTGGACGTAGGCCCACCAGTAATGCGCTTGCAGGTAGTGAGGAATATCAGGGAGGCTTTCTTTGACAGCCACGCACGTAGCCGCCGGTCGATCCAGATGATTTTTCATTATGTGAGGAAGCCAATGGTTGTTTTCAGCAAGACCTGATTCAAGACCGGCAAGCCTGACCGAGGTTTGCGCATGTTCGCTGCGCTGGCCAGACAAGAACCGGTCTGCTGTCCTGCTCATTCAGTATTCATTGGCCCGCTGCTCACTCTTTGGGAAAAATCGGAAGCCCCAAGCCGTCAGGCGGTAACGTACCCGATCGCTCCGCCAAACGCAACCGAGGCAGTACGGCGCCGGCGTTGGCAGACGTCGCGGCGGCCAGCTGGTCGCTATCGATGCCGCGCAGAGCGGCCAGCAAATCGGCGATCCGTGGCAGTTCGACGGGCGTATTCCGCGCCCCCGCCAGCCACTGCGGCGGCATGTCCGGCGCGTCGGTTTCGAGGACGATGGCCGCCAGCGGCAGCGACGCGGCCAGGCGACGGATACGGGTCGAGCCGGGGTAGGTCATGGCGCCGCCAAAACCGAGCTTGAAGCCCAGCTTGATGAATTCGTCTGCCTGCTGGCGACTGCCGTTGAAGGCATGCGCGATTCCGCCCCTGACCCTGATCCGGCGCAGCTGCCTGAGCACCCGGTCGACAGAACGGCGAACGTGCAGGAGCACGGGAAGATCGCTTTCGCGGGCAATCTTGAGTTGTTCGGCGAAAAAGTACTCCTGCCTGTCGATCGCCGGATCGGCGACAAACAGGTCGAGGCCGATCTCGCCGACGGCGACCGGCGGCGCCGCTCCGGCCGCCACGCGCGGCAACCACTCCTTCAGGCGCAGGAGGTCGCTTTCGCTGGCCTGTTGAACGTAGAGCGGATGAATGCCGTAGGCGGCGACACAGCCGGGGTATCGCGCGCAACAGACGTGCACGGCGCTGAAGCTGGCGACATCGAACGCCGGGACGACGATCGCCGAAACACCGGCGGCGCCAGCCGCGGCCGCCACGCCATCGCGATCGTCGGCGAACTCGGCTGCGGCGAGATGGCAGTGGGTATCAACCAGCATGGGTGGGCGACGGGCGGCTCAAAGGAAGCGAAAAGCCGGCTCGGGCTTGCGGCCACTGACGATATCGGCCAGCGCGGCGCCCGAGCCGCAAGCCATCGTCCAGCCGAGCGTGCCGTGGCCGGTGTTGAGGTACAGATTGGCGATTGACGAGCGTCCGATCAGCGGCACGTTGGACGGCGTCGCCGGGCGCAGGCCACACCAGAATTCGACCTCGCCGGCCGCTCGCAAGTCGGGGAAAAGTTCGCCGGCCCGGCGCATCAGGGCCGCGCAGCGCACGTCGTTGAGCTCGGTGTTGTAGCCATTGAACTCGGCTGTGCCGGCGATGCGCAGGCGTTGACCGAGGCGTGAAAAGACGATCTTGTGGCCATCGTCGGTGAGGCTGACGCTGGGCGCAACGCTATCCGCGGCGAGCGCCACGGTCGCCGAGTAACCCTTGGCCGGATAAACGGGCAGACGCAGGCCAAGGGGACGCAGCAGGAGCGGGGTGTAGCTGCCCAGCGCCGCGACGTAGGCGTCGGCCTGGTGCACCTCGCCGGCAACCCGTACGCCGGCAACGCGCCCGGCGTCGGCAAGCAGCTGCTCTATTCTGGCGCCGTAGCGAAAGATGACCCCCTGTGCGGCGCAACGGGTGGCGAGCTGTTGCGTGAAACGATGTGCGTCGCCGGATTCGTCGTCGCGGGTGTAGTCGCCGCCGACCAGGCGCTGCCTGGCGGCGGCCAGCGCCGGCTCGATGGCCAGACACTCGTCGATGCTCACCGTCCGCCGCTCACAACCAAAGCTGCGCATCACGGCCGCCGCCTCGCAGGCGAGCCTGAAGTCGCGGTGATCGGTGTAGATATGCAGAATGCCCCGTTCGAGATGGTCGTAGTCGAGCGCGGTTTCAGCGCGCAGGGCCTGCAGCTGGCGGCGGCTGTACAGGGCCAGGGTGACGATGTCGCGGATATTGGCCTGCGTGCGCCGCGCGGTGCACTCGCGCAGGAAGCGCAGACTCCAGTCCAGCAAGGCCGCATCCCAGCGCAAGCGAAAGAGCAGCGGGGCGTCCTCGCGGCGCATCCAGGCCAGTGCGCGCAGCGGCGCATGCGGGTTCGCCCAGGGCTCGGCGTGGGAGACCGAAATCTGGCCGCCGTTGGCAAAACTGGTTTCCAGTCCGGCCGCATCCTGACGCTCGAGTACCGTCACCTGATGCCCCGCCCTGGCCAGGTACCAGGCGCTGGTGACGCCCACGACACCGGCGCCGAGGACGAGAACTTTCAAGCCGGGAACCGCCGCGCGAGCGGTCCGACGGGACGCTCGGCCGACTGGTCGGCACGGACCCAGGAGAGCCGCGGACAGCTTGCAAGCTCAGGGCGCATGGCAGGCGGTTCCAGCGGGGAAAGGGAAAGGGAAGGACGGCTCAACCGCGGCGTCCGGATTCAGGCCGCAGGGAGCCCTTGCTCCCGCGAGATACGGACCACTTCCGGAATGCGGCGCAGGCTGCGCATCAGGCGCGCCAGCGAGGTGCGATCGGCGACCTGGACGGTGAAATGCAAGGTCGTGTACAGCCCGGAATCCTTCTCGTCCATATGCACGTTCAGGATATTGGTTCCGGAACTCGATATCTCGGTGGCAATCCTGCCCAGGGCGCCGAGGGTATTCTGCACGACGACCTGGACGCGGACGCTGAACAGTTGCCCGGCTTCCGGTTCCCAGTCGACGTCGATCCACTTCGCCGGCTTGGCACTGCGCGCCTTGCGGATCGCCGGACAATCGTGGGTATGAATGACCAGCCCCTTGCCCTTCCAGATCGAACCGATGACCGGGTCACCGGGAATCGGCTGGCAGCACGGCGCAAACTGCACGGCCATGCCTTCGCTGCCACGAATGACCAGCGAAGTGCCCGACGTTTGCTGGCCGGCCGGCAGCGCCGCATGCTCCTTGCTCAACAGGCGGCGCGCGACAACACCCGCCAGACGGAAACCGAGGCCAATGTCGGTGTAGACCTCCTTGACCAGCCGGTTTCCCGAATCGCGCAGGACACTCCTCCAGCGCGCTACCGGCACCTCGGCGGCACTGATGCCAAGCGCCCGCAACTCCTGTCCAAGCATCTTTTCCCCCAGCGCCGTCGATTCATCGACGTGCGCGGTTTTCAGGTAGTGGCGGATCTTGCTGCGCGCCCGGCCGGTCTTTACGTGCGTCAGCCACTCGGCACTCGGATGGGCATCGGCGGAGGTGACGATATCGACGCGATCGCCATTGGTCAGCTCGGTGGCCAATGGCATCAGGTTGAAATTGATGCGCGCAAGAGCGCTGTGATTGCCGATGTCGGTGTGCACCGCGTAGGCCAGGTCGACCGCCGTCGCGCCCCGCGGCAAGGGGATGATCTTCCCCTTCGGCGTGAAAACGTAAATCTCGTGCGGGAAGAGGTCGACCTTGACGTGTTCGAGAAACTCCGAAGAATCAACGGCGGTGCTCTGCAATTCCAGCAAGGAGTGAAACCATTTGGTCGTTTTCTGCTGCAACTCCTCGCCGAGCGACTCGCTGTCCTTGTACAACCAGTGCGAAGCGATTCCTTCCTGCGCCACCTTGTCCATTGCCGCGGTACGAATCTGTACCTCGAACGGGGTCCCATGCGGACCGATCAAGGTGGTGTGCAGGGACTGGTAGCCGTTCGGCTTGGGGATCGCGATGTAGTCCTTGAACTTTCCCGGCACCGGCTTGTAAAGCGCATGCAGCGAACCGAGGGCGAGATAGGTGGTCGGCACGTCCTTGACGACGACGCGGAATCCGTAGACGTCGAGCACCTGGGAAAACGACAGGCGCTTGTCGAGCATCTTGCGATAGATCGAATAGAGGCTCTTCTCGCGGCCGAAAACGTCGGCCTCGATAGTGGCCGCGCCGAGCTTGCCCTTGATGCCGTCGAGAATTCGCGACAGCAGCTCGCGCCGGTTGCCACGCGCCGCTTTCAGCGCCCGCCCGAGAACGCGCGCGCGCATCGGATAGATCAGCTGGAACGAGAGATCCTGCAACTCGTTGAACAGCGTGCTGAGACCAAGCCGACCGGCAATCGGCGCATAGATTTCCAGCGTCTCTCTGGCGATGCGACGGCGCTTCTCGGCGCGAACCGCGGCCATCGTCTGCAGGTTGTGGTGGCGATCGGCCAGTTTGATCAGCACCACGCGCAAGTCGCGCGCCATGGCCATGAGCATCTTGCGGAAGTTCTCCGCCTGCGCGTCTTCCTGGGACTGGAATTCGATCTTGTCGAGTTTCGACAGGCCGTCGACCAGATCAGCGACCGGCTTGCCGAAGCGTTCGACAATCTCCGCCTTGCTGACCGCCGTATCCTCCATCACGTCGTGCAACAGCGCGGCAATCACGCCCTCGACATCGATTTTCCAGTCGGCAATCGCCCCGGCCACGGCCAGGGGATGGGTGATGTACGGTTCTCCCGACTTGCGAACCTGCCCGCGGTGCGCTTCCTCGCCAAACAGATAGGCCTTGCGAACCAGGGCGATTTCTTCCGGCGACAGGTAATTCAGGCTGTCGAGAAAAACGCGATATGCCGGATCGTCCTCGGGAGAAAGGACGTCCGAGGGCTCGTCAGCCACGGCCAGCTCAGCTGGAATCGTCGGGATGCCTGTGGCGGCCACTGGATCCACCGTCAAACACGGGAAAACCAGTCGGCGAGCGTCAGGCTTGACCGCGGTTGAGGACTTCCAGACCAACCTTGCCAGCGGCCAGTTCGCGCAGGGCGATTACCGTCGGCTTGTCGCGGCCGCCATCGACCAGCGGCGTTGCTCCGGCGGCCAGCTGACGAGCACGGTAGGTGGCGGCCAGGGTCATCTGAAAACGATTCGGAATGCGGTGCAGACAGTCGTCTACGGTCACTCGTGCCATACAGAAATCTCCCAATGGAATCAAAGCATTGTTGCGAACAGAATGGAATGGCGCTGACGCTGTGCGGGGCAGCGAAGGCGCGTGGCGCGAAGCACCGCCAAAAGGTCGTGCAGCGCTCGCTGCAGATCGTCGTTGATAATAACATAGTCGAATTCATCGACATGGCGCATCTCTTCCCGGGCAGCAGCGACGCGGCGGCCAATCGTCTCGTCGCTGTCGGTGGCGCGGTCGCGCAGGCGGCGCTCGAGCTCGTCGATAGACGGCGGCACGATGAAGACGCCGATGGCGGCCGGAAATTGGCGACGAACCTGCTGCGCACCCTGCCAGTCGATCTCCAGGAGCACGTCCTGCCCGGCCTGCAAGGCCCCTTCGATGCCACTCGCCGATGTGCCGTAATAGTTGCCATGCACTTGCGCCCACTCAAGGAAGTCGTTATTGGCGATCTTGTCGAGAAAGTCCTGGACGCCGATGAAGTGGTATGCGAGACCATCGCGCTCACCAGCGCGCGGCGCCCGCGTGGTATGAGAAACTGACACCCGGATCCGCGGATCGTTCGCGAGCAAATGCCGCACCAGCGTCGTCTTGCCGGCACCTGACGGCGCCGTGACGATATAGAGATCTCCGCTCATGGTCTTGTCGGTCAGCGAATGTTGAAAGCGCAATTGTACCCGCGACGCGACTGCAGGCGCCGCGCAGGCAGCTTGTTCGACGGCATGGACTCGCCGGCCCGTACAGGGGAGAATCGAAGCCTTCCAGTTTTCACTAGGCGAGGAGTCCCCCCGATGTCCCGAAGCAAGTTCACGCAGCGCGCCCTCCTCTTGCTGTCTGCCTTGGCGGCAGGCACCGCCTGCGCTGCCGAGATTCCGGTCAAGATCCTCGGCCCCGATGACCTGTCGTGCCGCGCGTGGACCGAGTCAAGAGCCGACGCCGACGAGCGCGCGCTGTACGTCGCCTGGATACGCGGCGTGCTCACCGGCCATAACTACGCCCTCCGCAGCCAGCAGGTGTCGACGATGTCCGGCGGAACCATCGAGAAACACGCCACCCGTTACTGCAACGACAACCCACGCGGCGACCTCAGCGATGCGGCCTTTCGCCTGAGCGATAAGTTTTCCGGTCGCAATGCCGCGATCACCAAATAAAAGAGCCGCGGCGGCGGCTCTTTTCCTGGCCATCGGCCCGCGCTGAGCGCAAGGCCGCATCGCCCTCGGGATCGGCGTCGCTACTGCTGGTTCTTGCCCTTGATGTTGCCGACGGTGCCACCAAGAATGCCGCCAATGGCCGCCCCGGTCCATCCGTTTCCGCCCGAGATGGCGGCAATTCCCGCCCCCGCAGCAGCCCCGATCGCCGCGCCACTGACCGTCCCCTGCTCGCGCGGCGTCATATTGGTACAACCGAGAACGGTCAATGCGGCAGCCGTCGCCAAAGCCAGTCCAGTTCTGTTCATCTCTCGCCTCCGTTATTTGTTCTTGTTGAGTCCGGGAACGACCATCTCGAACCAGATCGTCTCGACCACCGGGCGCTGCAACTGATCGGGATGGGCGGCGTACCACTTGTCAATGGCGGCCAGCGCCGTTTCCAGGGTATGACCCTTCATCCCCTTCACCACTTTCGGTGAAAAGTCACTCACGCTCGCCTTCGGGTCATCGGCCTGATACGCCACGTCGACCTGGATGGCATTGGACAGACCGACCAGATACGCCTTCTTGATGTCCGGAGACGACCGGGTCCAGTGCGTACCATCGACCAGCGGCACCTCCTCGGCGGCGCCAACCGTGCCGCAGATCACCAGCAAGGCGGCGCACGCGGCGGAGGCGACCTTTCTCAATTTCGAACGACCCAATTCTATAGGCATGATCTTTCCCTCCATGACAGGAATCGCCAAGCTATCACAGCTCGCTGGCGGTTAGAAGCGAAACGTTTTCCGTCTGGCACCGGAAGGCGGCGACGAGCTGATCGCCAAACCCTGGGCCATTCGCCAGCCCTCGCCGCTCACTCCAGATTCTGCACCTGCTCACGCATTTGTTCGATGAGCAACTTGAACTCGATGGCCAGCTGCGACAGCTCGGCAACCAGCGACTTGGAGCCAAAGGTATTGGCCTCGCGAGTCAGTTCCTGCATCAGAAAATCCAGGCGTTTGCCACTGACTCCGCCGGCTCCGAGAACGCGCTCAACCTCGTCGAGATGAGTCGCCAGGCGCGCCAGTTCCTCGGCCACATCGATACGCGCGGCGAAGACCGCCACCTCCTGTCGAATCCGGTCGTCGCTCACCGTATCGAGGGCATCGAGCAGGCGCTGGCGCAGTTTGTCGTTGAAGGCGGCCAGAGCAGCCGGAATCCGTGGCTCGATATCGCGTAACAGAACGCGCATGCGGGCAACCTTTTCGAGGATCACCGCGGCCAGTTTCCCGCCCTCGCGCGCGCGACTGGCGACGAACTCGTCGAGCGCGTCGCAGGCCAGCGCCCGGCAAGCCGGCAACACGGCCTCGCCATCCAGCGCGTCGTCGCCGAAAATGCCCGGCCAGCGCAGCACGTCGCTGACCGCCAGCGGAGCGGCAAGGGGCAGCACGGCGCGGACCTGCGCATCGAGCAGGGCGAGGCTTTCGAGCAGGTCGGCGTTCAGACTCGCTTGCTGCGTAGCGCTGGCGGTGGGAACAAAGCTGAGCCGACATTCCAGCTTGCCGCGCACCAGGCGCGCGCCGATCAGTTCGCGCAGCGCAGGTTCGGCAATACGCAGCTCGTCGCTGACGCGAAAGTGATAGTCGAGGTAGCGCGAATTGACGCTCTTCAACTCGATTTGCAGGGCGCCGCCCTTGACGGCACACGCCGCCACGGCATAGCCGGTCATGCTGTAGATCATCGGAATCCTGATGTGTGGACGGAGGCAGGTCTGCAGCCGGCTTTACAGCCTACCCCGAAAGACCGGACAATGGCCGACACTCCGAATGATAGCTTCGACAGCGATGGTGCAACAAGCAAACCACCCCCTTCCTGCAGCGTTCCAACTTGATGAGTACTGCATCGAGCATCAGCTCTCCCTGGGTGGCTTTTCGATCGTCTATGTGGCCACGGATGGGGAGGGCAAGCGCGTGGCCATCAAGGAGTACCTGCCCAATACGCTGGCCCTGCGCAGCGAAGGAAGAACTGCACCGATCATCGCCGAAGACCATCTACCGGCTTTCCGCTACGGGATGAAGTGTTTCTTCGAAGAAGGGCGGGCACTTGCCGGCCTGTCGCATCCGAACGTGATCCGCGTCCTGAACTTCTTTCGTGCCAACGACACGGTCTACATGGTCATGGAGTACGAGCAGGGCCGCACCCTGCAGGAACTCATTCAGAAGCATCGGGCGGGGGTCACGGAGAACTTCATTCGCAATGTGTTCACCAAGATGCTCAACGGTCTGCGCGAGGTGCACTCGCACCGCTTGCTGCACCTCGACCTCAAGCCGTCGAATATCTACATGCGCAACAACCACATCCCGGTACTGATCGACTTTGGTGCGGCACGCCAGACGCTGGCCTGCGACACGCCAATGCTCAAGCCGATGTACACGCCGGGCTTCGCCTCGCCGGAGCACTACAGCCAGCGCGAACTGCTCGGCCCGTGGAGCGACATCTACAGCGTCGGCGCTTCGATGTATGCGTGCATCTCGGCGAGCACTCCGCAAGCGGCCGACAGCCGCCTCGACAAGGATCGCCTGGTACCGGCAATGGTGCGCTGGGAAGGTCAGTACTCGGACCAGCTGCTGGAAACCATCGACTGGTGCCTGTGCCTGAATCATCGCTACCGGCCGCAGAGCGTCTTCGCTCTGCAGAAGGCGCTCACCGAACCGGTCGTCGCGCCGCTGCCACAGCCAAAAGCAACCTGGCTCGACCAGATGGTCGGCAAACTGAAGAAATCCCGAAATCCATGAAATTCACGATCTACCAGGAGACCCGCACCGGCAAGCGCGCCAACAACGAAGACCGACTGGCGCACTGCTACTCGCGCGACAGCCTGCTGATGGTCGTCGCCGACGGCATGGGTGGTCACTACTTCGGCGAAGTTGCCGCGCAGATCGCCGTCCAGACGCTCTCCGAGTCCTTTCAGCGCCAGGGCACGACGCGCATTCGCGATCCGTTCCTCTTTCTCCAGACGGGCATGCTCAGCGCGCACAGCGCCATTCTCGACTTCGCCGGCACGCATCACCTCGAGGACTCGCCGCGCACCACCTGTGTCGCCTGCCTCGTGCAAAACAACATCGCCTACTGGGCGCACTCGGGTGATTCTCGGCTCTACCTGCTGCGCAAGGGCAGAATACTGACCCAAACCAAGGACCACTCGCGCGTGCGGCTGCTGCTCGAACAGGGCGCGATCAGCGAAGCGGAGGCGAGCACGCACCCGGACCGCAACAAGATCTACGGCTGCCTGGGCGGCCAGCAGACGCCGGAGATCGAGTTCTCCCGGAAGACGACGCTCGAAGCCGAAGACGTACTCGTCCTGTGCACCGATGGCGCCTGGAGCGGCCTGCCGGGCAACACCATGGCCACGGCACTGAAAACCGACGCTCTGATGCGCGTCGTGCCGACCTTGCTCGACCAGGCGGAAGCCAACGGCGGGCCGCACGCAGACAACCTGTCGATGATTGCCGTGCGCTGGCAGGACACCTACGCGGACGAAAGCAGCGGCGGAAGCAGCGTGATTTCGACCCGATCCATGCCTCGCGACACGGTAACCACCCGCCTCGACGAGTTCGGGCGCAACCCGAGCCACAAGACCGAACTCAGCGATGAGGAGATCGAACTGGCCATCGAAGAGATCCGCTCGACCATCCAGAAGTACGCCAAATAGGAACCTGCATGCGCCCCAGTCACCGCCAAGCTTCGCAGCTGCGCAAGGTCAGCATCGCGCGCCGCTTCACCCGCCACGCCGAAGGCTCGGTGCTGATCGAAATGGGCGACACGCGAGTGCTGTGCACGGCCAGTATCGAGGACTCCGTTCCCGCTTTTCTCCGCGGTGGCGGACAGGGCTGGGTCACTGCCGAATACGGCATGTTGCCGCGCTCGACACACACGCGCAGCGGCCGCGAAGCAGCCAAGGGCAAGCAGACCGGTCGCACGCAGGAGATTCAGCGCCTGATCGGTCGTGCGCTGCGTGCGGTCACCGACCTCAAGCTGCTCGGTGAACGCCAGATCACGCTCGATTGCGATGTCCTGCAGGCGGATGGCGGCACGCGCTGTGCGGCCATCACCGGCGCCTGGCTGGCGCTCAACGACGCCTGCGAACACTTGCTGAGCAAGGGGAAGGTGGCCAGCAACCCCTTGCGCGATCATGTCGCCGCGGTCTCCGTCGGTGTCTATAAGGGCCTGGCGGTGCTCGACCTCGACTACGCCGAGGACGCCAACTGCGATACCGACATGAACGTCGTGATGACCGGCAGCGGTGGCATCGTCGAAGTGCAGGGCACCGCCGAAGGCGAGCCATTCACGCGCTCCCAGATGATCGAACTGCTCGACCTGGCCGATGCCGGCATCGGCCGCCTGATTGCCCACCAGAAAGCATCCCTGGCCCTATGAAATCATGAAACTCGTCCTCGCTTCCAACAACACCAAGAAACTGAAGGAACTCGACGCCATTCTCTCCCCACTGGGCTGGGAACTCGTTCCTCAGGGTCTGCTCGACGTTCCCGAAGTCGAGGAACCGCACTGCACCTTCGTCGAGAATGCCCTGGTCAAAGCGCGCCACGCGGCGCAGCTGACCGGTCTGCCGGCGCTGGCCGACGACTCCGGCCTGTGTGTCGACGCCTTCGGCGGTGCGCCTGGCGTGTACTCGGCGCGCTACGCCGGCGAACCGCGATCGGATGCACGCAACAACGAGAAGCTGCTGGCCGAACTCGGCAACAGCCGCCAGCGCGCCGCTCACTATGTTGCGGTGATCGTTTTCGTCCGTCACGCCGAAGACCCGCAACCGATCATTGCCGAGGGCGAGTGGCACGGCGAGATTCTCTCGGCAGCCCGTGGCGAAAGCGGCTTCGGCTACGATCCGCTGTTTTACGTCCGCGAACTCGACAAGAGCGCCGCCGAACTCGACGCCGCCGAAAAGAACCGCCGCTCGCACCGCGGCCAGGCGCTTGCCCGCCTCGTCGAGCGCCTGCTGGCACGGCGCTGATGCCCGAGCCGACGGGGCGCAGGATCATTCCGCTGATCCCGGCCCGCAACGCTGCGGCGACAGGTCAGCGCCAGATCGACTTTCGCAACCCGCCGCCGCTGGCGCTCTACGTCCATATTCCCTGGTGCGTACAGAAGTGCCCCTACTGCGACTTCAACTCGCATGCCGTAGCGGCACAGAAGGGCGATCGACGAGTGCCGGTGATTCCCGAAGACGACTACGTCACGGCGCTGATCGCCGACCTCGAATCGGCCCTGCCGACGGTCTGGGGACGCCGGGTGGACAGTGTATTCCTGGGTGGCGGCACGCCTAGCCTGCTCTCCGGCGAGGCCGTCGATCGGCTGCTCACTGCCCTGCGCAGCCGGCTGCCGCTGCTGCCCAATGGCGAAATCACCCTGGAGGCCAATCCGGACAGCGTCGAAGCCGGAAAATTCGCCGCCTTTCGCGCCGCTGGCGTGAACCGCCTGTCGATCGGCATCCAGAGCTTCAACCCGCGCCACCTCAAGGCGCTCGGCCGTGCCCACAACGATCGCCAAGCCAGGCAGGCGATCGAGATTGCCGCCCGACACTTCGATAATTTCAATATCGACCTGATTTACGGCCTGCCCGGGCAGACGCTGAGTGAAGCGCTCGCCGACCTCGATGCCGCCCTCGCCTTCGCCCCGCCGCATCTCTCGTGCTATCAGTTGACGATTGAAGCGAACACCGCCTTTGCCGCGCAGCCGCCGACCTTGCCCGCAGCCGACACCTGTGCCGACATGCAGGACGCCATCGAAACCCGCCTGGCCGCCGCCGGCTACGCGCATTACGAAACCTCGGCCTTCGCCCGCAGCGGGCGGCAGTGCCAGCACAACCTCAACTACTGGCATTTCGGTGACTACCTGGGAATCGGCGCCGGCGCGCACGGAAAACTGACGCTGCACGACCGCGTCCTGCGCCAGATGCGCTGGAAACGTCCCGAGCAGTACCTGGCCAAAGTAGCGGCGGGAACGCCGATCCAGCAGGAGTTCGCCGTCGCCGCCGCCGACCTGCCGTTCGAGTTCATGATCAACGCCCTGCGCCTGATCCAGGGTTTCGACGCGCAGTTGTTCGAGTTGCGCACCTCCTTGCCGCTGCTCAGCATCGAGAACGAGCTGCGCCAGGCCGAGCGCGAGGGCCTGATCGAGCGTCAGCGGCAACACATCGCGCCGAGCGACCGTGGGCGCCGTTTCCTCAATCAGCTGCTCGAGCGCTTCCTCGTCGACCGCGCTTGACGTGAACGGACCGCGCCACGCCGACGCCGCCGACTACTGAATGCCTTCGACTGCCCGGTAAAGCTGCTCGCGAAGGTCGTCTGCGGGCTGTCCCTGCGCTTCGACGAGGCGAATCTGGCGCAGCAAATCGGCGACCTGAGCCGCTGCCACCCTTTGCGCCGGCGACTGCTTGACAGGACTCGCCGCCTTGCCTGCGCCGACCGTGGCCGACGTTGCCTCGCCGCCCTGCCCGGCGGGTTTTCCATCGACCATCAGTTGCGCACGCTCGGCGCCCGGCTGACCGCGCCGGGCGGTGATGACCATTGACGGGGGCATGTAGGGCCGCGGCATCGGTTTCTGGAGTGCGGGCCTGGGGCGGGCACTCTGCAGGGCCTTGGCGGTCGCCAGGAGCTTCCTGTGCAGGTCCACGCTGGGCCGCCCTTCGGCTTCCGCAGCGCGAATTTCCTTCAGGATTTCGTCGATCTCGCGCGGAACGGCCGCCGAGCGCACGGCTTGGCCAAAACTTTCCTTCGGCGCCTTGACCGCAATCTCGAATTCCTCCGGCGACGAAATCATTTTCGCCAGGCGAAGACGGTCGTAACGCATGGCTATGGTCAGCGCGCTGTCGCCCCAGTCGTTCCTGGCTTGCGTATCGGCCCCTGCTTCGAGCAGCCGCCGGGCCAGATCGTCGCGGCCTTCGCGCGCGGCCAGGATGAGCGGCGTCGACAGATTCGGCGAAGCGGCGTTGACGTTGGCCCCACGCGCAATGAGTTCCTCGACCAGTTGCTGGTGGCCGTTGAACACCGCGTAATGCAGGGCCCCCCAGTTGTTTCCCTGGCGTTCGAGTGGCGCGCCATGCTCGAGGAGCCAGCGCACCGCTTCGAGATGCCCGCCCCAGGCGGCCAGTTGCAGGGGCTGCTCACCGTTGCGGTTGCTGCGCCGCGGGTCGGCTCCACGGGCGACAAACAGGGCCATCATCTCGATGTTGCCGTGCCAGGCGGCGACCATCAGGCCGCTACCCACCTGCGCGGCCTGGTACTCCGGGTCCAGCCCTTCATCGAGCCAGCGGGTCACCGTGCGCAGATCGCCACGCTCGATCGCGTAGCCAAAGGTAATTGGGTCCGGCGCCGGCGCCTGCGCGACGGCCGCTCCGGCCAGCAGCCAGCAGACCAGCAACAGCCATCGGCTCGCCGTGCCGCCCAGGAAACGCTCGCCGTAGCTCATCCGCTTTCTCCCTCCCGACCGGGCAGCGTTCGCCGCCTCGATTGCATGTGTTCTGTTGCCCGCTTTTTGGTTCACAATGGCAGGCCCATGCCGTCCAGCCTGATTCTTGCCCTCGCCCTGTCGCTCGCCCTGCACGCCAGCCTGCTCCTTCCGCAAGCGTTCAAGCACGGCACGCCGCCGCCACCGCCGGCACTGCAGGCCCGGCTACGCATGCCGGTCGAGCAACCGGCGGCGAGCGCCGAGCCACTGTTGAAGGACACGATGGCGAGCGCCGAGGAAGCGGTCAAGCCACCACCGCCGCCGAAAGTTCTCGTTCGACGCGGCCAGCCAGAGGCCAGGGCCGTCGCCAGACGGGACGTCCAGGCGGCGCAACGAAAGCTCTCGGAACATCTTTACTACCCGCCGGACGCCGTCGCCCGTGGCATCGAGGGTGAAGTCCGCCTGATCCTGACGGTAAGCGAAAGCGGACGCATCAGCGACGTTCATGTCGGCGTCAGCAGCGGCCACGCGAACCTCGACAACGCCGCCGTGCGGGCGGCATGGGCGATGGGCAGGGTAAACTGGGCGCATTCAGGCGAGTTGATCCTGCCGGTCATTTTCCGCCTCGAGTGACCGCGGCGGAACGTTCTCCGGCCGGCGCCGAAAAACCACATCCCAGACGCCGTGCCCAAGCCGCAGACCACGCTGTTCGAACTTGGTTTGCGGGCGATAGTCCGGACGCGGCGCGAAGCCTGGCGCGGTGTTTTCGAGCAGCGCTTCGGACGACAGCACGGCGAGCATCTGCTCGGCGTAGTCCTGCCAATCGGTGGCGCTGTGCAGGTAGCCACCCGGGCGCAGGCGGCTGGCCAGCAGGCTGACCAGCGCCGGCTGCAGCAGGCGCCGCTTGTGGTGGCGCTTCTTCGGCCAGGGATCCGGAAAAAAGACGTGAATGCCGGCCAGCGTCGCGGGGGCGATCATTTCGCGCAGCACCTCGACGGCGTCGTGCTGGATGATGCGCTGGTTGGTCAGTCCCATTTCGGCAATCAGCTTGCACAGGCTGCCGACGCCCGGGGTATGCACTTCGATGCCCAGGTAATCCTGCTCGGGATGGCGGGCGGCAATCGCCGCCGAAGTCTCGCCCATGCCGAAACCGATTTCCAGGATCTGCGGTGCCGAACGTCCGAAGAGCGCGTCGAGATCGACGCGCTCGGCGACGTAGGGAACGCCGATGCTGCCCATCATCTGCTCGCGATAGCGCTGCTGGGCGGCGGAGACGCGCCCCTGGCGGCGCACGAAGCTACGGATGTGCCCGGGCCGATCGACGCGGCGATCGGCCTGCTGGTCGTCCACGCCTAGGAACCGATCAGACCGGTCGTCGGCGACGATGGATCGGCCGAGTAGAACTTGCGCGCCATGCGCCCGGCGAGGAAAGCCTCGCGCCCGGCCTCGACCGCCTTCTTCATGGCGCTGGCCATCAGCAGTGGCTCGCGGGCGTGGGCGATGGCGGTATTCATCAGCACGCCGTCGCAACCCAGCTCCATGGCGATCGCCGCATCCGAGGCGGTACCGACACCGGCGTCGACCAGCACCGGCACCCTGGCCCTGTCGATGATCAGGCGCAGATTCCAGGGATTGACGATGCCCATCCCCGAGCCGATCAGCGAAGCCAGTGGCATCACCGCGACGCAGCCGATGTCCTCGAGCATGGTCGCCTGGATGGGGTCGTCGGCGCAGTAGACCATCACCTCGAAGCCCTCCTTGACCAGGGTTTCCGCCGCCTTGAGCGTTTCCGGCATGTTCGGGAAAAGGTTGCTCGGATCGCCCAGGACTTCCAGCTTGCACAGCGGATGACCGTCAAGCAGTTCGCGCGCCAGGCGCAGGGTGCGCAGCGCGTCGGCGGCCGTATAGCAACCGGCGGTGTTCGGCAGGATGGTGAACTGCGCTGGCGGCAGCACGTCGAGCAGGTTCGGCTCGCCGGCGTTCTGGCCAATGTTGGTGCGCCGGATGGCGACGGTGACGATCTCGGCGCCGGAGGCGTCGATGGCCGCTCGCGTTTCGCTGAAATCCTTGTACTTGCCGGTGCCGACGAGCAGACGCGAACGATAGGTCTTGCCGGCAATCGTCAGGCTGTGGGGAGAAGCTTGCATGCGTCCTGTTCTTCCGAATGAGGCTCAGCCACCGCCGACGGCAACAACGATCTCGATACGATCACCGTCAGCCAGCGCCGTTTCGGCATGCCGGCCGCGGGGAACGATGTCGCCGTTGCGTTCGACGGCGATCCGCTTGCCGGCGTGGTGCAGCGCGGCCACCAGTTCAGCGACCGTCAGCGGCGAGGGAAATTGGCGGCTTTCGCCGTTGATCACGAGTTCCATAGAGCGGCGATTTTATCACGCTGCAAGGCAATCGCCCGCTGGCCGCGCACAGCCGGCACCACCGCCGGACCAGCATGTGGCGCGCGACGATCAGCGCGCCTCGGGCGGGGAAGCGCTCGCCTTCGTGTGCAACTGCGAGGGGATAATCCGATTGACCAGGTACAGCGGACGTCCCTTGACCTCGTTGAAAATCCGTCCGATGTACTCGCCGAGAACACCGACCGAGATCAGCTGCACGCCGCCAAGGAACAACACCGCCACCAGCAGCGACGGGTAGCCGCGCACCGGGTCACCGTACATCAAGGTCTTCCAGATCACGAAGGCGGCGTACAACAGAGACAGGAAGGCGACCGAGAGCCCCAGGTAGCTGGCGATTTTCAGCGGCCCGATGGTAAATGAGGTGATTCCCTCGAGCGCCAGGTTCCACAGCTTCCAGTAACTCCATTTGGTGATCCCGGCCAGGCGCGGACTGCGCCGATAGACGAGCGGCCGGGAGGGGAAGCCAACCCAGGCGAACAGCCCTTTCATGAAACGATGCTCCTCGCGCAGCCGCGACAGCTCGCGTACCACGCGCCTCGTCATCAGACGGAAATCGCCGGTGTCGCGCGGTATTTCCACGCGGCTGACGCTGCCGATGAGTCGATAGAAGAGGTGGGCCGTTGCCTTCTTCAGCCAGCTTTCCCCGTCGCGGTGGCTGCGCACGCCGTAGATGACGTCGTAGCCTTCGCGCCAGCCCCTGAGCATCTCCGGAATCAGCTCGGGTGGGTCCTGCAAGTCAGCATCGAGAACGATGACCACCTCGCCGCTGCTGTGGTCGAGGCCGGCACTGAGCGCGATCTCCTTGCCAAAGTTTCGCGACAGGTCGACCACCATCACCTGCGCATCGTCCGCCTGCAAGGCGTGCATCAGCGCCAGGGTATGGTCGGTGCTGCCATCATTGACCAGCACCAGTTCGTAGGGAGCACCGATGGCCCTGAGGACCTCGCTCACCCGCCGGTGAAACTCACCGATAGCTTCCTGCTCGTTGTAAGCAGGCGCGACGATCGAGATACTGGGCAGGGCATCGTCCGCTCGCGGGCTGAGGCGCGGGTGTTCAGCCGCCGCTGCGGGCGAAGGCTGGCAAATCTGTGGTTCTGCGATCATCGACGGCACCTGGCGAGGTTGGATGGAAAAGCAGTTCTTTCGGCTGTTCGGCGAGCATCGGCCAGCGGCCGTCAGCCCTGAACCCGATCTCTCAAAGCCCGCCGAAAGTCCAGAAGCGGTTGGCAAGGAAGTTCCAGACCAGAACCAGGCCGGTCACGACAAGCTGCACCAGCAGGTAGTGAATGTCGAGTCGGGACAACAGGATAGCCATGAGCAGCGCGTTCAGCAACCAGCCCCCACCGGCCACAGCAATGAATTTGGGCAGTGCGTCGCGATGCCGCTTGCGGCTGCGAAAAGTCAATCGGTAGTTGAGCCCGTAATTGAGCAATGCTCCGCTCACGGCGCCCAGGCTCGACGCCAGGACAGGGCCAAAGTCAAAGCACGAAACGAGCGCGTAGAGAACGACGAAATGTGCTGCAGTACCGAGCAGACCGATCAGGGCAAAGGAAAGAAACTGCGCCAGCAGCCGCCGTGGCAACAAGGCTTCAACGGGGAAGCGGGGCGAAAAGCGCGGCGATGTCTTCGCTGCCGAACTTGGCGCGCACGCTAGTGTCTGCCGTCAGGATGCTCGCCGCAAGGGCCGCCTTACGTTCCTGGAGGGCGAGGATCTTTTCCTCGATGCTGCCGGCGACGATCAACTTGTAGACGAACACCGGCTTGTCCTGCCCGAGACGATGGGCGCGATCGGTGGCCTGGTTCTCCACCGCCGGGTTCCACCAGGGATCGTAGTGGATCACGGTATCGGCAGCGGTCAGGTTGAGTCCGACACCCCCGGTCTTCAGGCTGATCAGGAAAACCGGCACCTCACCGCCCTGAAAGCGGTTGATCTGCTCTTCGCGATCCTTGGTGTCGCCGGTGAGCAGAACGTAGCCAATGCCGGCCAGCTTGAGTTCCTTTTCAATCAGCGCCAGCATGCTGGTGAACTGCGAGAAGAGCAGAATCCGCCGTCCCTCCTCGACCTGCTCCGGTAGCATGGTCATCAACAGATCGAGCTTCGCACGCTCCCTGACTTTCTGTGCCGCCTTGGCCTTGACCAGGCGCGGATCGCAGCAAACCTGGCGCAACTTGAGCAGCGCGTCGAGAATGACGATCTGGCTGCGATTGAAACCCTTGCTGGCGATTTCGACACGCACTTTCTCGTCCATCGCCACGCGCACCGTTTCGTACAGATCGCGCTGGCTACCGGCGAGTTCGACCTTGCGCACGATGATCGTTTTCGGGGGCAGCTCGCGCGCCACCTCCTCTTTCTTGCGGCGCAGGATGAAGGGGCGCAGTCGGCGCGAGAGCAGCTCGCGACGTTGCCCGTCGTCCTGTTTTTCGATCGGCGTTCGCCAGTACTTGGTGAAGTTCTGGTTGCTGCCAAGAAAGCCGGGCAAGAGGAAATCGAACTGACTCCACAGCTCGCCGAGGTGGTTTTCCAGAGGCGTGCCGGTCAGGCACAGGCGATGCCGGGTGGTGATCTTGCGCACCACCTCGGCCCCTTGACTGCGCGCGTTCTTGACCGTTTGCGCCTCGTCAAGAATCAGCAGGTGATAGCGGTGCTTGGTCAGTTGCCCGGCATCACGCCACAGCAAGGGGTAGGTGGTCAGCACCACGTCGTGCTGCGCAATCTCGGCAAAGCGGCTCTTGCGTTCGGGTCCGTGCAGCGAGAGGATCGACAGGCCAGGCGCAAAACGTGCTGCTTCGTTCTTCCAGTTGAAAATCAACGAGGTCGGCAGAACGATCAAGGCCGGGCGATCGAGCCGCCCGCCTTCCTTTTCGAGAAGCAGGTGCGCCAGCGTCTGCGCGGTCTTGCCCAGGCCCATGTCGTCGGCAAGAATTCCGGAGAGGTTCTGGGCCCGCAGAAACTGCAGCCAGGCGATCCCTTCGGTCTGGTAGTGACGCAATTCGAGGCCGAGCCCGGCGGGTGGATCGATGTGCGCAATTCCCTGCGCGGCGCTCAGCTGGTCGGCCAGCGCCAGGACATCGCGTTGCCCCCGGAACTGCCAGCGACGGTCGTCGTTGAGCTCGGCCAGACGCGGCGCGTCGAAGCGTGACAGGCGCAGGGTCGTACCACCGGTAAAGCCGTCGAAGAGGTCGATCAGCGTCGCCGCCAGCGGTTTCAAGCGCCAGGCCGGCGCGCGCACGCGCTGCCCGCTCGGCGTCACCAGCTCGATCATGTCGTCGTCGGCAATTTCCGCCAGCAGGCTGACATCCAGCCAGCGTGCGTCACGGCGAAAAAGGGTGGCCAGCAGTGGCGCCAGCGGCAGGCGTTCGCCTTCGACGAAGATTCCCATGTCGAGGTCGAACCAGCCATTCTCGGACTCGACGAGATCGGCATCCCAGGCCTCGACTTCGAGCTGACGATGGCGAAAATCATCGGCAAACTCGACCTGCCAGCCGGCACGTCGCAGACGCGGCAACTCGTCGTGCATGAAAGGCGACCACTGGCTCTCGAGCGCCAGACCGTAGGCGTTGTCCGGCGGCCTGCCGAAAGTCTGCAGCACGTAGCCGGGAACCTTCTCGAGACCGCAGGCGGCGGATTCGTCCATCAACTGCGCTTCGCGCGCGCGCTGACGCTCGATACGAACCATCTCGCCGCTCGTCAGAATCGAGAAATCGCGCGTATCGTCGGGTTTCACCTCGACATCGGCGTAGCGAAAGACCGGCAAGGCAACGTCGAAAGCGCCACCGCCGAAAGTGGCTGCGTAGTCTCGCCAACTGCGGTTGCCGTGCGTGTTCAGGGTCTGCAGGCGAAGCACCGGAACGGGCTCGGCAACGATGCTGCGCAGATTGACGCTGGCGGTTTCGGCAGCGCTCGGCAATTCGCGTGCCGGTTCGCTCAACGCCTCGCCGACCAGCGCGGCTGCGGTCGCCGAGAGGGGTGGCAAGGAGAACAGGCGAGCAACGACAGCCGGATTGCCATCGACCTGCAAGGGCCCGATCAGCCGCCTGTCGAGGTCGATGTACCAGGGTGCCGGCAAGGGGACGACCAGGCAGGCCCCCGGCTCCGGAGTGAGCAGCGGCACACGACGCCCCTGCTCGTTGATCCGCCAACTGAGCGCCGCAGGACGCGCCACGGCCAGCGTCAGGCTGGAAAAGTCGTCCCTGCGGCACAGACGGCCAGTCTCGGCCATCAGCTGCAGCACCTCGCTGCCGTGCGCGGGGCCGAGGCCAAAGGCGCGCAGGCCGGTATCGAACGAGCGCTCGCCCCACAGGAGGCCAAGAATCACCCGATCTTCGTCGCTGACGAAACGCGGCGGCTTGCTCAACGCACGATCCAAGCTCCACAACTCCTCGGCACTCTCCGGATCGCGCCCCTTGTTGACGGTCACCCCGAAACCGCGTGCGTCTGTCGTCCACTGCAGAAGATAGAAGAGGCGCTGGCGATTGGCGGCCGGACTGCGATCCTTCTTGCTGACCGCCATCGCCACACGGCGCAACTCCTCGGTCCAGGAAAGAACTCCCAGTTCGACCCGCTCCACCGGCTCGTGAGTATCGCCAGGCTTATACATGGCGAAGGCCGCGACGGCAGGAAGCACTGCTGCACAGTCGGCAAGCAAATCGACGCTGCAAGGAACGACTCGGGTATGCTTTCAAAATCTGGACTCGCAACACAAGAGTCATCGGCTGTCCGCGGTTGCAGAGCGCCCAACGGCGCGTTTCTGGCGCGAACGAGAACCAGCTAGGATAGCACAACAGAGGCCCGGGTTGCGGCAAGAATGCGCTGAACAGGGAGTTCGTCGTGACGCGCGACGACGCCTCGGCGCTTGCCGAGGGGCGCCAACTGCCGCGTGAAACAGGAACAGTGCCGCGGCCGACCCGCGCCGCGTCGTGGGGAGCCGGCAATCAATCGCGAAAATTGCCGTACTTGATCGGAAAATCGGTGATGGCCTTGGTGATCGTGGCGATACAGGCCTGCAGTTCGTCGCGCTTGGCACTACTGACGCGCACCGCATCGCCCTGAATCGACGCCTGCACCTTGAGCTTCGAATCCTTGATCAGCTTGACGATCTTCTTCGCCAGCTCGGACTCGATGCCGACCTTGATCTTCAGCTCCTGTTTGACCTTGTTGCCCGAAACCTGTTGAACCGGCTGGGCATCCAGGCGTTTGGTGCTCTCTTTCTCCTTTTTCTCCATGGCTGGAAAGAGCAGATCCTTGATCTGGCCGAGCTGAAAATCCGAGTCGCCGTGCAGCGTGATCAGCTTGTCCTTCTCGTTCAACTCGACTTTGGCACTCGTCGCCTTGAAGTCGTAACGATTGTCGATGGCCCGCTTGGTGACGTCTACCGCGTTGTGCAGGGCCGCCATGTCGGCTTCTGAAGAAAAATCAAATGAAGGCATGTGAAGTCCAGTGGAGAGTGGTTTTGGCAACAGAGGTCGTCGGCCGGGGTTCGCCGACCGACAAGGCTCGCCAGGAGTAGGCGTACGCCCGGCGCGACAGCCGCTGGCGTTCTTGTCCTTACGGGGAAGCCGGGCAAGGCTGGGTTCAGGATCGACCCCCGCCAATGGTAGCAAGAGGCTGCGGGTCGCGGAACCACGGCAACGGTCGACCGCGGCCCGCCGCTGGCCGGCGTCAAACGTCGAAGGGCATCATCGGATGGCCACGGCAGACGGGCTCCATGAAGATAATGCCCTGATTCGGCTCGCCAAGCTCACCGGCCGCGAAAACCTGCGCGAAGACCGCGTCCGCCTGGGGTGCTTCGACGAGCACCATGAGCACGTCCTGCTCGCTCCAGCGAAGGGTGCCGGGCTGCCGCCGACCGGTACCGCGCGCATGGTGATGGGTGACCGACAGTACGCCAGCTTCGTTTTCGAGCAGCTTCATCAGCTTCATGCCTTGGCCGCTGACGAGAATCGCCGTAATCAGCTTCTTCTCGACGCCGTAGCCGATGTGCGCCAGGACGCTCATCCGGCGCGCTCGGTGTGCACGCCAAAGCGGGCCGCCACGTCATGCGGAACGTAAGTGGACATCTTGTCGAGTCGAGTCATCCACAGGATTCCCATACCCGGCGTGTCCATCTTTGCCGAAACGAAGATACGTTCGAACAAGCTATCCGCCTGCTCCGACGGCACGACGATGTAGATGATCTCCTTTTCGGTGTTCACCGTCAGGCCGAGGATGCCGAGACGCTTCTGGCGAACGCCAGTACCGTGCGCATGGAAAACGGTCGCTCCCTGGGCACCGGCTTCAACCGCGACCTGGACCACCTGGTCGGCGACACCGCGCTGGACAATGACCGTGATCAACATCACATCGGTCAGGACAATCAGCTCATTCTTCTTGCTCATGCCTTTTTGCTCCTTGTCTTGTGTCCGCGAGTCTTCATGTCGATCCACAGGCCCGTAGCCAGAACCGAGATGATCGGGCCAACCGAACACATGGCGAGGATGCCGAAGCCCTCGGCAGCACCAACCGCCTCGCCGAGGCCGATGCCCAGGGCCAGCAACAGCGGCACGGTCACCGGTCCGGTGGTCACGCCGGCGCTGTCCCAGGCGAGGTTGACGATCTCTTCGCGCGAAACGGCGGTCAACGCCAGTGCAATCGTATAACCACCGAGCAGCAACATCCACACTGGCAGGTGAAACAGGATACGGGCAACCCCCAGCGCGGCGCCAACGCCGACTCCAGTGGCAACGGCGTGGATCAGCATGCGCTTGCGGAAGGCGCCGTCGGTGAGGTTCTCGACTGTCATGCCCATGGCGTTAAGCGCCGGCTCGGCGACGGTTGCGCCAAAGCCGATGGCGAAAGCAAAGATCAGGGTCATGACAATTCCCAGGGCGAACGGGTAGAGCGCCGGCGCGCCGGTATCGCGGTGTGGCGAGAAGGCCCAGGGAACGTTGTTGCCGGCTTGCTCGCCGAGGGCCACCAGCCCCGCGGTCAGACCGAGATTGAAGAGCAACATGCCGGTCAGAGCCATGGCCACGCCATAGATGAAGATGTTGTGCTGGCGAATCTTCTGTCCGAGCAGGCGCGTCTGCACCAGGACCAGCAGCAAGACCAGCGGCACGATGGCCCGCAATGCACCAAGAATCTCGGCAAAAGGCGTTCGGTTGTACCATCCATCGAGCGCCGAAGGTAGCACCGGCAGCATCGCTTCGGCACCCAGCCCGGTGAGATAGATGGCCGTGCCGAGGACGGCAAGAATCGGGAAAATCGACGCCAGGGTGACGATCCCGAACCCCGACAGCGGGTTATCGCTACGCCCCGTAGAGGCGGCCACGCCGACGCCAACCGCGAGCACCAGCGGCACGGTTACCGGACCGGTGGTCACCGCGCCGCAGTCCCAGGCAAGGCCGATGATCGGCGCCAGCTCGGGCTGCTGGGCACACCAGGCGGTCAGGCCAAGAGTCGGCGGCATGATCAGCAGGACCATGGTCTTGAGTTGCCAGCCGAACATCGTGCGCAGCATCCCCAGACTCACCGCCAGGCCAACACCGCCGGCAACCGCCAGCACCAGCCAATGCGAATACGGGCCGAGCAGCTGGCGCAGCCACGGCGAACGCTCGGGAGAAATGGCGCTGGCGGCAGCCTGCAGCGCCCCGATCGCCGGCTCGGCAAAGGTTGCGGCGGCGCCCAGCAGCAGGCTGAAAGCGAGCAATACCGTGGGGTGCGTCTTGCCCGGCATCTGAAAACCGACGTTCTCGGCGAAGGGCATCAAGCCGATCTTGACCCCTTCCATAAAGAACATCAGACCGACCATCACCGCGACGATACCCAGCGCGACGGATTCGGCGTCGAGCAGCGAGCTGCGCAAAGCAAGCGCCTGAAAACCGATCAGCATCAGCGCCAGCGGCAGGACTGCGCGCAGCTGTTCGCTGAAGCGGACAGAAACGTAAGGAGTCAGCAAACGATGCAGATCAATGGCCCGTAACGGCGGGCCCTTGGGCCGTAAGCGCTCGGCTTCCAGAAGCGCGGCGAAGCTGATCTGCCGCTTGTGGCGCTGCACAGCGCCAAGATAGACGCCGTAACGTAACTTGCGTTCTGCCAATGTCGTTCCTCCTGCGGCAATCTACCACAGAAGAATGAATCGTGTTCCAGCCCCCGAAACTATTCGCTGGTTATGACTTTGATGCCGCCGTCGTGGCGGTGCCGAGATCGCCGCTCACCCTCGGGCAGCCTTCCAGCGGCCAACCATAGCCCTCTGATAAATTGGTCTTTCTGCCTTTTCAGAGGACCGCCACGTGCGCGGCGAACAGACTTTGGCGGGTAGACATCGTCAATCGCGCCACCAGGAAAAAGCGCTGACACCCGCTCTTTTCCCTTGCCCGAATGACAAATGCCAGATGCGGCGGCGTAGCGGCCATCCGCTGACAGCACTACCGGCCTCCCCCGGTCGCCGTTTTTCACCGCGGTGCTGCGTCCGCTGTCCGACGCCTGCGCCGGCATGCCCATACTTCGCGCCAGGATATATACCCCGACCAATAGAAATACTCTATAGTGACCTCGATAGATCGCTTGGCGATCTTCCGCGCCGCCCACCGCACACGATCCCTTGTCTCGCCCTGGCTCGACAACACAAGCTACGGCACGCCGCGCCGGCGGTGCAGACTGGCATGGAAATGACTGGAATGGCCAACAGCACATCGACAAGCACCAACCCCGCTGCTTGGGATCATTCCAGCAACCCGGATTTCTTCAACTACTACGCGCGACAAAGCCTGTCTTGCGAAACGCTCGAGCGCTTTACCCGCGTCCGCGACAAGGCCCTCACGCTCCTCGCTGAAGCGAACGGCCACGCACGCACGCTGGAAGTCGTCGATATCGGCTGCGGAGCCGGCACTCAGTGCCGTTTGTGGGCGCAGTCGGGACATCGTGTCCACGGCATAGACGTCAATCAGGCCTTGATCGAAGTTGCCGCGTGGCGGGCGCGGCAAGAGCAGTTTGACATCGCATTCAAGGTCGGCTCGGCCACCGAGCTTCCCTACGATGATGGCTCGATGGACGTCAGCCTGCTCACGGAAATCCTGGAACACGTCACAGACTGGCGAACTTGCCTCAATGAAGCGGCGCGCGTGCTGAAGCCGGGTGGCCTGCTCTTCGTCAGTACGACCAACCGTCTGTGCCCGCTCCAGAAAGCGTTTTCCCTGCCCCTGTACAGCTGGTATCCGGGCGTCCTCAAACGCCACTACGAGCGACTCGCCGTGAGCACACGGCCGGAGATCGCCAACCACGCCACCTACCCGGCAGTGAATTGGTTCACTTCCTATTCGCTCGCTGCCTACCTGGAAAAGCGCGGCTTTCGCTGCCTGGATCGTTTCGACATGATCGACAGCGAACAGCTTGGCGGCCTGAAAAAATTGCTGGTCAATGGCGCACGAACGATACCGCCCCTACGCTTTGCCGGGCACGTCCTCACCCCCGGCACCGTCATCGTCGCCCTCAAAGCAAGGCTGAAGCGCGACCCCCCCCTCAAAGCGCGTCCCTGACGACGCCGGCCTTGTCCATGCACTGATAGTTCGTTGTACAGTTGTCTAGCGAGCAGACACTCTCCGTCTTGGTCGCCTGTTGCTTGCGCTCTGCGCATAACCCTTCGGCTCGGGCACGAACATCGGCAATGGCCTTTTCGGAGTTCGGGTGATCAAAGAGCAGGAAATTCGTGTCGTCGCCGTAACTCAAGAGCAGATTATCGGAGCAAGCCGAGAGCAGCAGGACAAGCAGCAGTGTGCGGCGGGTCATCGACTTGGCGAGCAGGGACTGGACGTTCAAGGCGCACTCCGGGAGAGGGTCTGGCGACAACCGCCGCGATTGAAGCACTATACACAAATCAGTTGCCGCGGGCCTACTTGGGCGCGAGTCGACTTTCGTGCCTGCGGGCGGCCACGCGCGCTCTTGAGGTTCATGAAGGAGCTCTCCATGACGGCGTTGTCCCCGCTCCCCGCAGCTGGCCTTGCGCTTTATGCTGACCGGCAACGGATGCCGGACAGGCAGCCGGCGTCAGCACGGGATAGCCGCAGGGAGGGAATATCAAGACGAGCCCTCACTCGCTCGTCACTGAGCTTCAGTATTTGATCGCCGACCCTTTCCAGGACTGCTGCCGCGGGCGCGCCCGAGCCATGGCCTGGGCGGCTGAACACCAGCCATCGCAACCGTTGCGCCCCGGCCGACCGCGCAGCAGATTGAGCAGGCCCTTGCATTTGGCGTAGAAACGGAAAAAGCGCAGCACGAACGCTTTCTGCGCAGGCGTCGGCGGGTGGGTGCAACACACCAGCTTGTCGTCGACCATGCCGCGGTCGGTCTGCGTTACCGCGCCCCAGGCCTTGACCCGTATGCGCGTGCCGACGGGCAGGCGCGGCCCGAGTACCAGTGCATCGAGAAGATCGCCTTCCAGCCCGAGATAGTTCGGAACCGAGCCGTAGTTGAACGGACAGGGAAAAGGCGAAACGAAATCGATGCGGCCGATGGAGCCGCGTTTCAAAAAACTGCCGCGTGGCACCTCGATCACGACGTCAAGTTCCAGTTCCGGCGGCTCGACGGCTGCGCTGCCGACCTGCGCTGATGCTATCTGTGCATTGCTCATCAGGCCATCGTAACCCAAGACACAGGCGCTCGGCCGCAGGGAAGCCAGAGAGATCGTCGCGAACGTCCCGGAAAGGCGCCCGCAGGGACGCTGGGTGCAGGCAACGGTGAAATAGTGCCTCCTGCACGCGGTTTGCAATTGGTATACTGCTCGCCGTTGGCTTGATTGAATTGACCGCCAGCAGCGCGCGCCACGGCGCCTTGCCAGTTCGTCACGGACTTGGGCTGGCCTTTACATCAGGATCGCAAAATGACAACAACGCTCGGCCACTCGACGCTCGGCAACACCTCGTCACGGCGCAAGGGGATCATCCTCGCCGGCGGCTCCGGCACCCGCCTCTACCCGGCGACCCTGGCGGTGTCCAAGCAGATGTTGCCGATCTACGACAAGCCGATGATCTACTATCCGCTGACCACGCTGATGCTGGCCGGCATTCGCGACTTCCTGATCATCTCGACGCCGATCGACACGCCGCGCTTCCAGCAGTTGTTGGGCGATGGCCAGCAATGGGGTTTGAACATCCAGTACGCGGTGCAGCCAAGCCCGGACGGGCTGGCGCAGGCATTCATCATCGGCGCCGATTTTGTCGGCAACGGTCCTTCGGCGCTGGTGCTCGGCGACAACATTTTCTACGGGCACGAGATTGCCAACGATCTGCAGGCCGTGAATGCGCAGCAGCAGGGCGCAACGGTGTTTGCCTACCGCGTCCATGATCCCGAACGCTACGGCGTCGTCGAGTTCGACAAGGAGGGACGCGCCATCAGCCTGGAAGAGAAACCGGCCAGACCGAAATCGCACTACGCCGTCACCGGCTTGTATTTTTACGACGAACGGGTGGTCGACGTGGCGCGCAGTCTGAAGCCTTCGCCACGCGGTGAGCTGGAGATCACCGACGTCAACCGCCAGTACCTGGAATGGGGCGAGCTGGGCGTTTCGATCATGGGCCGTGGCCATGCCTGGCTGGATACGGGCACCCACGAGTCACTGCTCGAAGCCAGCATGTTCATTCAGACCATCGAAAAACGGCAGGGCCTGAAGATCGCCTGCCCGGAGGAGATCGCTTTCCACCAGGGCTGTATCACCGCCGAGCAGCTGCAGGCGCTGGCCGAACCGATGAAGAAGAACCTGTATGGGCAGTACCTGCTGGCGCTGCTGGACGAGTAAGGCCTGTTCCTGCCGCCGCAACCGGCAAGATGACTGCCGCCAACCACTCGCCCTCTTAACTTCCTGCGAGCGCATGACCGATGAAACTGACTCCCACCCGCCTGCCCGACGTGATGATCGTCGAACCAAAGGTTTTCGGCGACGCCCGCGGCTTCTTCCTGGAGAGCTGGAACGGCAAGGCTTTCGCTGCCCTGGGACTTGATCTCGATTTTGTCCAGGATAACCATTCCCGCTCGCGCAAGGGCGTGTTGCGCGGGCTGCATTATCAGCTTCTGCAACCACAAGGGAAGCTGGTGCGGGTCACCAGCGGCGCGGTATTCGACGTCGCCGTCGATCTGCGCCGCTCTTCGCCGCACTTCGGACGCTGGGAGGGGGTCGAGCTTTCCGACGAGAATCAACGCATGTTGTGGGTTCCACCCGGCTTTGCGCACGGCTTCCTGGTGCTTTCGGAAACGGCTGATTTTCTCTACAAGACGACCGAGTACTACGCGCCGGAAGACGAGCGCTGCGTGCTGTGGAACGACCTGGAAATCGGCATCGACTGGCCCCTGGAGGATGCGCCATGCCTGTCCGCCAAGGACCAGCTGGGGACGCCGCTCAGGCTCGCCAAGGCCTACGCCTGAAAAAGCACTGCAGCGCGGTGGCGCGCCGGCTCTGGCGCCCGAACATACGCGAGCGCAGCGATCAGCGCTGCGCCCCGAGCTTCACCCTGCCCAGCGACCGGCAGGACCTCAGAATTCGAAAACCTGATTGTTCTGCAACATCGTTGGCCGCAAGTGGCCGGCGCAGGCCTGAATTTCGGCCATGGTCAACTCGGCCTGGCCGGGCTTGAGGTGGCTGATATGGATCTGTGCAGTGATCGTCAGCTTGCTCAATTCACCGGCGAG
Source organism: Candidatus Accumulibacter sp. ACC007 (assembly GCF_907163205.1). NCBI lineage: Bacteria > Pseudomonadati > Pseudomonadota > Betaproteobacteria > Candidatus Accumulibacter > Candidatus Accumulibacter sp. ACC007. The sequence continues at coordinate 178,557 of NZ_CAJQUD010000009.1, forward strand.
CATACTCGGGCAAAGGTGTTTCGAAAGCTCGGCCAGTCGCTGTTCCCGGTTGGCGAAGGCGGTTTCGATTAACAGATAGCGTAGATTGGCAATTCCGTTGACCACTGGCCAGAACGAGTCATTGACGGTCGTATCGCCGGTAAACACCAGGCTTCCAGCCCCCGAGTCGAGCTGATAACCAACCGCTGGAACGGTATGCTCGGCGGGCAACGCGGTGATCGTTCGCTCCCCGAGGCGGACCGAGTGGCCGAGCTCGACCGTCTGGTACTGCATGACCGGGTGCTCACGACTCGGAATGACACTGAAATCAGGCCAGATGGCCCAGTTGAAAATATGCTTGGCAATGATGGCCAGAGTGGCGGCCGTCGCATAGACGATCAGTGGTTTCGCGCGCAGGTCGCTGACCGAATCAATCAGCAAGGGGAGCGAAGCAATGTGATCGAGATGCGAATGGGTCAGAAAGACATGGTCGATGCAGGCCAGCTGCGCACGCGACAGATCGGCGACCCCGGTTCCAGCATCGACCAGGATGTCATCGTCGACCAGCATTGACGTAGTCCGCAGGTGGCGCCCGCCAATTCCGCCACTACAGCCCAGAACCCTGACTTTCATGATCGCTCCGCCGCACCCTCCGTTCTTGGGGTCTGCTGCTTGCTGCCGTTGCGACGGCGCCAAGATGCTCCGCGCAGGCAGCAATGATCGCCCATCAGACTTTGATGGAGAATTGCATTTTCACACCGGCAAGTTCGATCACATCATGGTTCGCCAGAGGATGGGCCTGTGCGCCAAGGGTCTTTCCGTTCACCGTCGGAAAGCTGGCGCCCTCAACATGCGTCAGGAAGTAACCGTTCGGCTTCCTGGCAATCACTGCCACCTGCAAGCCAGGCTTGCCAAGCGTGGTCAGCGTCTTGGTCAGCAACAGTTGTCGGCCAGCGTTGGCGCCATTGAGCAACTGGATGGCTGCACCAGAAGGGGCCGCGCGGGCCCCTGCGGCGGCCGGCCTGTGCCCTGCTGCAGCGACCATGGGATCGCCCAGAGTGGCTACATCGGGGAGCGGCCCGGACTGAAACAACATGCTTTTGTCGTAGTCTGCCGTATCGCCTTGGGTCACCGGCGCGGCGAGGTACTTCATCTTGTACTTGCCCAGTTCAATCACATCACCCTCCTTGAGGAAATGCTTCTTGACCGACTGGCCGTTGACCAGTGTACCGTTGGTACTGTTCAGGTCCTCGAGGAAGGAATCATTGAGGATGGTCACCACTGCTGCATGTTCACCGCTGATCGCCATGTTGTCGATCTGGATGTCGTTATGCGCCTTGCGGCCAATACTCATGCGCTCCTTGAGCAGCGGGATCTCCTTGAGTACCAGACCATCCATGCTGAGTATGAGCTTTGCCATCGCCTGTTTCGTCCTTATTTAAACAATGACAAGAGTTTCGACCAGCGCCCCGGAGGCGCTGGAAACTCCCGCAAGACCTTGACCACCACCACCGAGATGTTGTCGTCGCCACCGTTGTCGTTGGCGAGCTGGATCAACTGCATTGCTGCAAGGTCAAGGTTGGCGCCGAACATCTCCAGCAGGTGTTGAATCTCGGCTGTTTCCAGCAAGTCGTAGAGGCCATCCGAACAAAGCAAATAAACGTCACCCGGGTGAACGACGTACGTGTGCACCTCTGCCTCTACCTGCGGATCGACGCCGACGGCACGGGTCACCAGATTGCGATTGACCGAGTAGCGCGCCTCTTCGGCAGAGATTTGGCCACAGTCGAGTTGTTCCTGCAACAAGGAGTGATCGCGCGTCAAAGCCACGAACTCCGCACCCCGCAAGCGATAGAGACGCGAATCACCGATATGCGCGACCACCATCCGATCGTCGCAAAAGACGGCAGCGACAAGAGTGGTGCCCATGCCGCCGAAGCGCGACTGATCCTCGGCCGCACGATAGATCGCCGAGTTGACCGTGGCGATCTCTTCAACCAGCGCTCGCTGCGCAAACAATTGCCCGCTACCCTGGTCGATGGTATGTGCTGCACAGGTCTTGAAGGCTCGTTGCAGGCCACTCGACAGGAGCGTCGTCGCCATGTTGCTGGCCACTTCGCCTGCCTGATAGCCACCCATGCCGTCGGCCAGAATGGCCAGTCCCCGATCGGCGTCGACGAAGACGGAATCCTCGTTCTGTCCCCGCACCAGTCCGGGGTCGGTACGCATGACCATTGCCAGCGCGCCCAAGAGACTGTTCGTCACGCCTTCTCCACAAAACTGGTCGGCAAGCCAAGGCGGCTACCCTTCACTTCGCCCGGCAACGGTGAGCGCCACGAGCGGCCCGATTTTCGCCGAAGGATCGTCTGCGCCGGCCGTACGAACGCGCGCGAACCGGCCGCCACCTGCTGCTCGACGGCGAGCGGGCATGCAGTGCGCGCCGCGCGCCGGCTCGTGCGGCGCGGGCAACACTTCGACCGCTCAGAAACGCTCTCAGGCAGACATTGTGCCAACACTAGCCGCCATAAGGCAATTCGAGACCCAGGCCGCGCTCGCGTGCCAGAGCCTCGAGGCGCACGGCGAGCGCCAGGTCCTGGACGGCCATGCCCTGTGACTCGAAGAGCGTGATCTCGTCTGCCGTCGAACGCCCCACATGGCGGCCGCAAATCACGTCGCCGAGCTCGATCAGGGAGCGCGCCTGCAGGCGCCCCTTCTCGAGCAAGGGCAGCAGGTCGCCGGCTTCGCAAAGCGCCGTCTGAACGCTGTCGACGACGATCGCCGAGCAGCGTTTCAGAACGTCTTCGCCGATTTCGCGGCGGATCAGCGAATTGGAGCCTGCGCCATTGATGTGCGTGCCGGGCGATAGCCACTCGGCGGCGAACAGCGGCGCAGAGGCGGTGGTAACCGTGCTGACGATATCGCTGCCGCGCACCACCTCTTCCGGCGACGCTGTGGCCACGACTTCGATACCCAGCCGTTCTGCCATCCGTGTGCAGAATGCCGCCAGCCGATCGGCACGCCGCGCGTGCACTTTCACGCGCCGCAGTGGTCGCACGGCAGCAATCGCTTCGATATGCCCTTCGGCCTGCCAGCCGGCACCAAAGACACCCGCGACCTGCGCATCGGCTCTGGCCAGCCAGCGGGTGGCGACGCCGGAGGCGGCGCCGGTACGCATCATGCCCAGGCGGTCGGCCTCGATCACTGCCTGCAGGCGGCCCGTCGACGCTTGGAAGAGGTGTACCAGGAAGCGCACGCCGGAGCGGTTGCTGGTATAGGCCTTGTAGCCAATGGCGTCCAGCTGCGGCAAGGCACCCTGCAGGATATGCAGCGTCGTCTGCGGCAGGCGCGTCCGCTGCCGTGGCACGTCGCAGGCCGCCGTGGTCGAAAGCTGGCGATGCGCCGCCTCGACCGCCTCCAGCGCCAGCGGCATGGTCAACAGCTGCTCAACATCCTTTTCACTCAGAAACAGTGCCATTTTCTTCTCGCACTCGTAACACTTGTCGTTTGACGATGCGCAGGCATTGTCCTGCTTGCACAATGACCCACACGGCAAACCTTCATCGTCGATTCTACCGGGAAATGGCCTGTCCCAATCGGCACGCGTCGATTGCCAACAAAAAAGGCAGACCGCAGTCTGCCCTTTTTGCCTGGACTTCAGCCAAACGGCTGCGCCTAGATCAGCTTCTTGATCAGTTTGCCCATTTCCGACGGGTCGCGCGTCACCGTGAAACCACACTCTTCCATGATCGCCAGCTTGGCATCAGCAGTGTCTGCGCCGCCGGAGATCAGCGCGCCGGCGTGGCCCATGCGCTTGCCTGCCGGAGCGGTAACGCCAGCAATGAAGCCGACGATTGGCTTCTTCATGTTGTCCTTGCACCACATCGCGGCGTCAGCTTCATCGGGGCCGCCGATTTCGCCGATCATGATCACGGCATCGGTATCAGGATCGTCGTTGAACAACCGCATGATGTCGATGTGCTTGAGACCATTGATCGGATCGCCGCCCGTACCGACGGCCGTCGACTGACCAAGACCAATTTCGGTCAACTGGCCAACGGCTTCGTAGGTCAAGGTGCCGGAACGTGAAACGACGCCGATGCGACCCTTGCGATGGATGTGACCTGGCATGATGCCGATCTTGACTTCATCCGGGGTAATCAGGCCGGGACAGTTCGGGCCAAGCAACAGGGTCTTCTTGCCGCCGGCGGCTTCGCGCTTTTTCATCCTGTTGCGCACGACGAGCATGTCACGAACCGGAATGCCCTCGGTAATACAGACCACCAGGTCGAGGTCGGCTTCGACGGCTTCCCAGATCGCAGCGGCGGCACCTGGCGGCGGTACGTAGATCACCGAAACAGTGGCGCCGGTCTCGGCAGCAGCGTCCTTTACCGAGCCAAAGATTGGGATGCCCAGCAGGCTCTCGCCGGCCTTCTTGGGGTTGACGCCGGCAACGAAGCAGTACTTGCCGTTAGCGTATTCCTGGCACTTCTCGGTGTGAAACTGCCCGGTCTTGCCGGTCATGCCCTGGGTGATGATTTTGGTGTCTTTGTTGATCAGAATCGACATGTTGGCTCCTTACTTGACCGCAGCAACGATCTTGGTGGCGGCGTCAGCCATTGAATCCGCAGTGATGATCGGCAATCCGGAATCGCTCAGGATCTTCTTGCCGATATCTTCGTTGGTCCCCTTCATGCGCACCACCAGCGGGACGGAGAGATGCGTTTCCCTGGCTGCCGCGACGACGCCGGTGGCGATCGTGTCGCAACGCATGATGCCGCCAAAAATGTTAACCAGAATGCCCTTGACCTTGGGATTCTTGAGCATGATCTGGAAGGCCGAGGTGACTTTGTCGGTGGTTGCACCGCCACCGACGTCGAGGAAATTGGCCGGCTCGGCACCGAAGTACTTGATGGTGTCCATGGTCGCCATCGCCAGGCCGGCACCATTCACCAGGCAGCCGATGTTGCCATCGAGCGAAATGTAGGAAAGGTCGTGCTTGGACGCTTCGAGCTCGTCAGGATCCTCTTCGTCGAGGTCGCGGAAAGCCACGATCTCGGGCTGACGATAAAGGGCGTTGGAGTCGAAGTTGAACTTGGCGTCGATCGCCTTGATGTTGCCATCGCCTTCGAGAATCAGCGGGTTGATCTCGGCCAGCGAAGCGTCGGTTTCCATGTAGCACTTGAAAAGCCCCTGCAGCGCGGCGACCGCGCTGTCGACCGACGCGGCGGGAACGCCGATGCCGGTGGCCAGTTCGGCCGCTTGCTTGGCGCTCAAACCTTCCTCGGGGTCGACGAAGACCTTGAGGATTTTCTCCGGCGTATCGTGGGCGACCTTCTCGATATCCATGCCGCCTTCGGAAGAGGCCATCATCGCCACGGTCTGGGTCGTGCGATCGGTCAGCGCAGCAACGTAGTACTCCTTGCGGATGTCGGCACCCTCTTCGATCAGCAAGCGACGGACCTTCTGGCCGACCGGCCCGGTCTGGTGCGTCACCAACTGCATGCCGAGGATCTGGCCGGCAAACTCGCGGACTTCGTCCAGCGACTTGGCGACCTTGACACCTCCGCCTTTGCCACGGCCGCCTGCGTGGATCTGGGCTTTGACGACCCAGAGATTGCCTCCCAGGGATTCGGCTGCCTTGACCGCTTCATCGACGGATTGGCAGAAGACCCCGCGCGGAACGGCAACGCCGAATTTCTTCAGGAGTTGCTTACCCTGATATTCGTGAATTTTCATGCGCTTTCCTTGCTTGAGTTAAGGTTGCGAAGTGTAACGAACGGTAACGAATGTAACGAACCGCAGGCAGAACGTCCTACCCGGGCTTCTGGCCACGGTACCAGCGCGGGTAATAGCGCTGAACCGCGTCCGAATGCGACTCCAGCGCGTGGCAACGATCAAGCTGATATGGCTTATGCCCATTATCGTCGTTGTCATGTACGTCACTGGCGAAGGTCTGCAGCGCGGCAGTCGGCAGAAAGGTCACCAGCTCGCTGACATGCGAGCAACCGCGCGTGCTACGAAACAGATTCTTGACTGCCGTACGGAAACCATGAAAAAGATTGAGCCCGATCAGCTGCGTGTAATCCGGGGCAATCCGATCGCAGTAGTCGACATACGGCATGGCATCGACGCAGGCAACCGCATCCAGGATGTTCATCTGCGCATCAATGGTCACCCGCACCCACATGTCGTGTACCGCTTCGCCCTGCTTGCGCAGGCCCGACGACAGGGGATAGTCGTGATCCTTGAGGTCCCGCAGGCGCGCCTCGATGTCCCAGCAGCCGTCATGGCGCTTGTAGCCGTCTAGCCGAACGCTGCGGACGTGCATGCGGGTGCGTTCGGCGGTGGGGGGGGGCAGCGGCATCGAGGATCCTGAGGGGATTTGCGAGCCCATCAAGGCTTCGCAGCTGGCAAGCAATTCTACACCAAAAACCCTTCAACGACCTCCGCGAAATTCATAATTATGGCCGCCAAGACGCCGCATCGACCCGCCCGCCCGGCACTCACCGTACGCGCAGGCGCTCGCCCCGCTAGACGAGCGGAAGCGCCTGCCGGAAACGCGTCAGGAGGCGAGCAGCCGCCTGGCTTCGGCCAGACCGGCAGAAAGCATGGCCAGGTCCTGAGGTACGTTGCTCTTCAGCTCGTCAATCACGGCACCGGCCTCGTCGGTCGCCGGCAGGGAGCCGCCCAGCACTTGCTGCAAGAGCTGCTGGCGAAGACTGGCCAACTCGGCGGAGAGCTGAGCGCGTGCCCGTGCCTGCCAGCGGTTGCCCGCCGGAAGCCGGTTGATGGCCGTGCCAAGCCAGTCAAGGTCAAGCTGCTCCGCCAGTTCTCCAAGCGCGCCGGCAACCTGACTCAAGGGGTAAGCGCAGGCACGGGCAAGATTCACCAGCTCGAATGCGGCAACGATCTGCGCACGCTCTTCGAGCAGCTGCGCGACTCCCTGCGCACCACTGCTGCCGGCACGAATGCGCTCCATGGCGTCGACCACCGCCGGGCGGTACTCGGCGATCATCTCGCCGATCGATGCACCGCCGACATGCTGCGTGACCAGCAGCCGAGTCGCCGACCCGGTCATCGTCCGCAGGTCGACCATCAGCGCCATCTGGGCAGCCGCGTCGACCACCAGGTCCATAGATTCGACATCTCGCCATAGCGCTTCAGCGTCGAGCACGCTGCTGGCAGCGTACCAGGCGCCGGCCACCTCCGCCGGCGAAGCACCGGTCTCGTCGCTGACTTCCATGACAAAAATTGTCCCCATCCGGTTAACCAGGCGATTGACCAGTTGGGTGGTGATGATGTCGCGCTTCAAGGGGTGCGTCGGCAGCAATTCGCTGCACTGCCCGAGCACGGCCGCCGGGAAGTAGTTCACCAGCAACTCGTAGACGTCTTTGCTGTCGGGCAGCTGCGAAGCCAGGATGGCTTCCTTCAGCGTGATCTTGGCGTAGGCCAGGAGAACCGAGAGTTCCGGCGCGCTGAGACCGCGTCCTTGCTGCGCGCGCTCGGCCAGGCGCTTGTCATCGGGCAGCGCCTCGATGGCGCGGCGCAAAGCGCCTTTGGCCTCCAGATTGCGGATGAAACGGCCATGGGCTTCGATCAGTTCACGCCCGGCCGCCGCTTCAAGCGCAATGGCCTGCGTCTGCTGATAGTTGTCGGCCAGGACCAGGCGCCCGACCTCGTCGGTCATCGACGCAAGCAGCGCGTCGCGCTGCTTGCCGGTCACGTCGCCACGGCTGATCAGCCCGGCGAGCAGGATCTTGATGTTGACCTCGTGGTCGGAGCAGTCCACACCGGCCGAGTTGTCGATGGCGTCGGTAAATATGCGGCCACCGTGCAACGCAAACTCGATACGGCCAGGCTGGGTCAGCCCGAGGTTGCCGCCTTCACCGATCACCCGCGCCTGCAGTTGACTGGCGTCGACCCGCAGAATGTCGTTACCCCGGTCGTTGGCTTCCTGATGACTTTCGCTACTGGCTTTGACGTAGGTCCCGATACCGCCGTTGTAGAGCAAATCGACCGGTGCCTGCAGGATGATCTTGATCAGCTCGTGCGGGGGCAACTGGATGGCTGCGGTCCCCAGCCACGAACGTACCTCGGGTGACAGCGGAATGGTCTTGGCGCTGCGCGACCAGACGCCACCACCGGCGGAAATCAAGGCCGCGTCGTAGTCCGCCCACGACGAGCGCGGCAGTGCGAAAAGACGTTGCCGCTCGGCGTAGCTGCTCGCCGGATCGGGGTTCGGGTCGAGGAACAGGTGGCGGTGATCGAAAGCGGCGATCAGCTTGATCTGCGGCGAGAGCAACATGCCATTGCCAAATACGTCCCCGGACATGTCGCCAACGCCAACGACGGTGAATGGCTGCGTTTGCGTATCCAGCCCCAGCTCGCGGAAATGCCGCTTGACCGCTTCCCAGGCGCCACGGGCGGTGATACCCATTTTCTTGTGGTCGTAACCCACTGACCCACCTGAGGCAAAGGCATCGCCGAGCCAGAAACCGTACTCGATGGCGATGCCGTTGGCGATGTCGGAGAAGGTCGCTGTCCCCTTGTCGGCGGCAACCACCAGGTAGGCATCGTCGCCGTCACGACGGCGTACGCCGCGTGGCGGAACGACCTGGCCATCGACCAGGTTGTCGGTCAGATCGAGAAGGCCGCGGATGAAAGTCGAGTAGCAGGCGATCCCTTCGGCCTGGAAGGCTTCGCGATCCGTGGCCGGTGGCGGCCGCTTGCAGACGAAGCCGCCCTTCGAACCCAGCGGAACGATCACTGCGTTCTTCACCATCTGGGCCTTGACCAGACCGAGCACCTCGGTACGGAAGTCTTCCATCCGGTCGGACCAGCGCAGACCGCCACGCGCCACGCGTGCGCCACGCAGGTGCACCCCTTCGACGCGATCGCTGTAGACGAAGATTTCGTATAGCGGCGCAGGCTCGGGCAGGAACGGAATATCGCGCGACGAAAGCTTCATGGCCAGGTAGTCGCGGGCTTTGCCGTCGCTGGCCGACTGATAGGCGTTGGTCCGCAGAGTGGCTTCGATGACCGTCTGCATGGCCGCAAGGATGCGATCGTCGTTGGGATTGCTGACCTGCAGCAGAGCCGCGCTCAGCTCCTCGGAAATGGCTTTGGCACGCTCATCGTCGGCGCTTGGCGAGAACAAGGCTTCGAAGAGGTCGACCAGACCGCGCGTAATGCTCGAGTGCGTCGCCAGACATTGCTCGATGTAGGCCTGGCTGAAAGGCAATCCAGCTTGCCGCAGGTAGCGGCGGTAGGCGCGCAGGATGCCGATCTGGCGGCCATTGAGACCAGCGAGCAGGACCAAGCGGTTGAAGCCGTCATTCTCGGCTTCGTCGCGAAGCAGGCTTTCGAGCAGGTCGACGAAGGCCCGCCGGGTACCGTCGTCGTCGAGCGCAGCCGGGTCAGGCAACTGGACGGCAAAGTCGGCGACGTGCAGATCGCTCTGTGGCAGGTTGAACGGCTGCTCCGAAAGCACCGTCAGGCCCAGATTTTCGAGAATCGGCAGGATCGCCGAAAGCGGTCGCGGGCGACCATGGCGGAACAGTTTTACGTGCTGGTGTGAGCCGTCGTCTCCTTGCGCAGCGCTGAGCTTCACTTCCACCCGCCCACTGCTTTCAGCCGCCTCCAGACGCTCGAGGTCGGACACTGCCGAGGCGGGCGTGACACGTTCCTGATAGAACTGCGGCAATTCGGAAGCGTAGCGACGCAAGAGAGCGTTACCGCGCTCCTCACCGTAATGCCCGATGAGATTGTGCTTCAGTTCGTCGGCCCAACCACGAACGATGCGCGCAACCTGTCTTTCGATCGCCTCGGCATCGTAGTCGTAGGCCGTGCCAACCGGCGTATGGACGATGAAGTGGATACGCGCCAGCCGCGATTCGCCGAGCATGATGAAGAAATCGACATTCTCAGCAGCAAGCGTTTCGTTGAGCAGCGCCGAAATTCGTTTGCGCAGGCGGGTATCGAAATGATCGCGCGGCATGTAGACCATCACCGAGACGTAGCGCCCCCATGCATCGTTACGCATGAAGACCCGCACCTGCTCGCGTTCGTGCAGAGAAACAATGCCACGCGCAATGGCCATCAGGTCGTTCTGCGCGATCTCGATCAACTCATCGCGCGGATAGGTTTCGAGGACATTGAGCAGGGTCTTGTCGCGGTGACTGCGCGGGATGAAGCCGATGGCTTCCCTGACTGCAGTGATCTTGCGCCGCAGGATGGGAATGTCGGTGGCCGCCACGTGATAGACGTGCGCCGTGTACAAACCGACCAGGGCGCGCAGGCCGACGACGTTGCCGGCGGCGTCATAGCGCTTGACGCCGATGAAGTCGAGGTAGGCCGAGCGATGAACGGTCGAGCGCGCGTCGGTCTTGACCAGAATCAGCGGCGACGGATCTCTGCCCAACTCGGCGACGGCGCCCTGAAATCCCGCCAGGCAATAACCAAATCCCGGGTGGTCGTCGTAACGGAGGATGCCGCGCCCGCTCTCGTCGACACGAGCAAGCGCACTGCCTTCCGCGTTTACAACGTAATCGGCATAACCGAGAAAGACAAAATTATTGACGCCGATCCAGCGCAGATAGGCCCCCGCCTCATCACACTCTGGACCCGGCACGGCGATCATCTCGTCGTAGGCTTGTTGCATGCAGCTCTGTATGGCTGCGACGTCTTCGACCGCGGCACGCACATCGACGAGGACGCCGGCAATCTCCTGACGCAGTTGCTCAAGCAGTGCGGCATCGCCAACACGGTCGATCTCGAGGTGAATCCACGACTCAGGCTGGCTGCCCGTAGCGCCGCGTGGCAAGGTGCGTTGCAAATGTCCCTCGGCGCCCCTCTCGGTGGCCAGCAGAGGATGCAGCAAGCGATGGATGACCAGGCCATGGCGGTAGACGACCATGGTGATCGAATCGACCAGGAACGGCATGTCGTCGGTCACGACATCGATTACGGTATGCGGAGAATGCCAGCCGTGCCGGTCGAAATCCGGAGTGTACAGAGCGACGGCAGCTTGTCCCGGCGGTCGCACGTCGCCCAGGCGAAAATGCTGGACGGCCGCGCCAAGAAGCTCTTCCGGGCTGGCGTCACTGGCGTCGCTGAGCTCGCCATCGGCGAAGTAGCATTCGAGGTACTCGTCCACGCGCGCGGGCAGATTCTGTTGCTCGGCTATTTCGCGCAGGTTGCGCCGCAGATTGACGGTGGATTCATTGGTCATTGCCATGCCGCTCTCCTGTTTTCTTTATCGATCCAAGGGTACTCAGCTCGGCTCGACCGGACTTCGGCCAAGGCAAGCCATGCCTGAACTGCAGTCGAACCGCGCTCTCCTCGCACCTCTGCGACGCGGCAGGCAATGCTCCCGCAGGCAAGGGGCCAGATCCCAGCCACAAGCCAATTGACAAGCCATCGGGGAAGCATCCAGGCACCAGACTAGGGCATTCTGGCGCTATCGGGCAAGCCCCAGCCGCTGCGCGGCAGGAGACGCCGCGCTGATCAAGTTTCTCGAGGCACGACGCGCCACTGCGCCGGCCGAGCGTCAGACAAGGGGCTCGCCTACGTCCCGGTCTGGCTGCACACGGAAACGGCTATCGAAACGAGGCGCAAGCCTGGCCATGCCGCGCAGGAATCTACGGCACTCGCCGCCGCTGGCGGCCCAGCTACGCACCGGTTTGCCCAGCAGGGACGGCCCCATTCCCCTCTCTCTCGCGCAGGGGCGTGACAAAGCGCCGGCCGCCCTGCCCGCGGCCACAAGTCGAGCGCGGATCAGTACTCCCAGAAGATGCGCTGCAGCTCCTTGCTGTCCTGCGTCTGGGTCAAGGCCACTGAGGCAAGAATCTTTGCCTTCTGCGGATTGAGGTCGTGCGCAACCACCCAGTCGTACTTGTCGTCGGGCTGTTCGGCGTTACGCAGCACGAAGCCGCCCGCATTGACGTGCGAGGAACGGATGATCTGGATGCCCTGTCCGCGTATTTCCTGCAGCGCCGGCACAACGGCCTTGGCAACCGAGCCATTGCCGGTCCCGGCATGGATGATCGCCTTGGCGCCTTTCTCCGCCAGGGCGCGGTAGGCGGTATCCGACACGTTGCCCGCTCCATACGCAATGCCCACCGAGGGCAGAACATCGATCTTCTCGATATCGAACTCCGAGTTCATGGTATGCCGCTTGACCGGCAGACGGAACCAGTAGTTCTTGCCTTCGACGACCATGCCCAGGGGACCCCACGGACTCTTGAATGCCTCGGTCTTGAGGTTGACCACTTTGGCGACGTCCCGGCCACTGTTGATCTCGTCGTTCATGGTCACCAGCACGCCCTTGCCGCGCGCGTCCTTGCTGGCTGCCACGCTGACCGCGTTGTACAGGTTCAGAGTGCCGTCTGCCGACATGGCTGTACCGGGTCGCATCGAGCCAACCAGAACGATGGGCTTTTCGGTGTGCACCACCAGGGTCAGGAAGTAGGCGGTTTCTTCGAGCGTATCGGTGCCGTGCGTAATTACCACCCCATCGACGTCGCTCTGCTTGACGAGCGCTGCCACGCGCTTGCCAAGAGTCAGCAGATGGTCGTTGGTGAAGCTCTCCGAAGCGATCTGGAACACCTGCTCGCCGCGCACATTGGCAATCGTCTGCAGCTGCGGGATGGCGGCGATGAGCTTGTCCACCGGCACTTTCGCGGCCTGGTAAGTAGCGCTGTTGGTGACATCGGCACCCGCACCGGCAATGGTGCCGCCAGTGGCGAGTATCACGACATTCGGCTTCTCGGCTGCCAGCGACGCGGCGCTGAGCACGAGCAACGAGGCGACTGTTACCAGCCAGCGGGTAAGCGCTTTGTTCAACATCGGCTTCTCCTTCACTTGCGATTCCGAAGGCCGTGCGGCCCCCGGGTGATGCGCCCTTACTCGAACGCTTTGTCGTTCGGCGACTTGTACATGGCCTTGACGGCGGCCGAGAGCGGGAAGTTGAGGTTCAAGCCTTTCGGTGGAATCGGTTGCTGAAACCACTTGTCGTAGATCTTCGTGGCTTCGCCGGACTTCATCACCTTGGCCAACGCCGTGTCGACGACTTTCTTGAACGCCGGGTCAGCCTTGCGCATCATGCAGCCGTAGGCCTCGAGGGACTGTGGCGTACCAACTACGACCCAATCACCGACGCGCTTGGCTTTCGCCATTTCGCCGTAAAGCAGCGCGTCATCCATCATGAAAGCGACCGCACGCCCGGTTTGCAGGGTCAGGAATGCCTCGCCGTGGTCCTTGGCGCTGATGATGCTCATGTTCATCTTCTTCTCTTTGTTCATCTCCCGCAAAAGGCGCTCCGAAGTGGTTCCGGCAGTGGTTACCACGTTCCGGCCGGCCAGATCGGGGAAATCCTTGATGCCCGAGTCGACCTTGGTCAGCAGGCGGGTCTCGACGACAAAGATGCTGTTGGAGAAACTGACCTGCTTCTGGCGTTCGGCGTTGTTGGTTGTCGAGCCGCATTCGAGGTCGACCGATCCCTCCTCGATCAGTTCAATGCGATTGGACGAGGCGATCGGCACCAGCTTGATATCGAGCTTCGCCATTTTCAGCTCAGCCTTGACCGCCTCAACCACCTTGAGCGCCAGGTCCTGCGAATAGCCAATGACCTGCTGCTTTTCATCGTAGTAGGAGAAAGGAATCGATGACTCGCGATGCCCTAGCGTGATTACGCCCGTATCCTTGATCTTCTTCAGCGTGCCGGTCAGTTCCTTCGCCAGAACTGGCGCCGACAGCAGTGCGGTGGCCAGCGTGGCAGCGAACAAAAAGCACCTTGTATGGCTAATCACTTCCTTGTCTCCTTCCTCTTTGATGGGATTAACAGTAGGTCGGGTCGATGCCCGACGAAGCATTGTGGCACGGCTTCAATCCGGATCCAAGGAATGATCAAGTCATGAAATGAACGCAGAACGAGGGTCGTGAAAGGAAGCAAATACCCCTGCCGTCGACCGCATCGAGCCACCCTAACATCCAGAGTCAGTGGACCGGAAAGAAACCGTACAATTCCGGTCATGCCCTGCGAAGAGGAAAAAAACAGCCCATGAAGCCGGCCACGATCCATTACGCCATCCGCGCGAGCAATCCGGAAGCACACCTCTTCGAAGTACGGTGCACCGTTTCAGCAGCCGATCCGGCCGGGCAGCGCTTCGCTCTTCCCGCCTGGATCCCCGGCAGCTACCTGATTCGTGACTTCGCGCGTCACATCGTCTCCATACGGGCCGAGTCCGCCGGCAGGTCGGTCGCTCTCACCAAGATCGACAAGCACACCTGGCAGGCCATTCCGACAGGCGAAAAGCGCTCCTCGCTGACGGTCAGCTGTGAGGTCTACGCCTGGGATCTCTCCGTGCGCGGCGCGCACCTCGACCAGACGCACGCCTTCTTCAACGGCAGCAGCGTCTTCCTGCGCGCCGTTGGTCACGAGCATCTGCCCTGCCTGGTCGATATCCAGCGGCCGCTCGGCAAGCGCTATCACAACTGGCGCGTGGCAACCGCGCTGTCGCCGGCCGAAGGTGAGCGAGGCATTGCCCACCGCCACGGCTTCGGCACCTACCGGGCCGCCAGTTATGCCGAACTGATCGACCACCCGGTGGAACTGGGCGACTTCACGCTGGCGGCTTTCAGCGCTTGCGGAGTGCCCCACGAAGTGGTCATCAGCGGTCGCCATGACTGCGATCTGGCACGCCTCACCGGCGACCTGGAGCGCCTTTGCGCCTGGCAGATTCGCTTCTTCGGCGAGCCCGCGCCAATGCCGTCCTACCTGTTTCTCGTCACCGCCGTCGCGGACGGCTACGGCGGTCTCGAGCACCGCGCCTCGACGGCGCTGCTCTGCGCCCGCAACGACCTCCCTTACCCGGGGATGAGAGGCACGCCCGAGCGCTACGTCACTTTCCTGGGTCTGTGCAGCCACGAGTATTTTCACAGCTGGAACATCAAGCGCATCCGCCCGGCCGCATTCACGGCCGGCAATCTCGACGCCGAGAACTACACCACCCTGCTCTGGGCCTTCGAAGGCTTCACCTCGTACTATGACGACCTGGCGCTCGTGCGCTGCGGGTTGATCGACCAGAAGGAGTGGCTGCGATTGGTCGCCCGCACGATCGACAAGGTGCGCCGCGATCCAGGCCGAAAGCGGCAGACACTGGCCGAGTCGAGCTTCGACGCGTGGACCAAGTACTACCGGCCAGACGAGAACACGCCCAACGCTGTGGTCAGCTACTATGCCAAGGGCGCCCTGGTCGCCCTTGCTCTGGACCTCACTCTGCGTGCCGGCACCAAGGGCCGGGTTTCGCTCGACGACGTCATGCGCGCCCTCTGGCTGCGGCACGGCGAACGCGCTGGACACGACGGCGTAGGCGTCGGCGACGACGACATCCGACTGCTCGCCGAGGAGCTTTCCGGGCTCGAACTGGAGCCGTTTTTCGCAGCAGCAATCCATGGCACAGCCGAGCTTGCACTGGCAGCACTGCTGAAACCTTTTGGCATCCGGCTGCTGCGCCAGAAAACGTCGATGACGCCGACGCTGGGCGCAAAAACCAGCACTGATGGTAACGAAGTACGCCTGGCGACCGTCTACCAGGGCAGTCCTGCGCAAGCTGCCGGCCTCTCGGCCGGCGACCTCCTGGTCGCCATCGACGGCCTGCGAGTTACGCCGGATTCGCTCGAGCACCTGTTGTGTCGGCGGCGAGCAGGAGAAAGCATCCGCGTACATGCTTTCCGACGCGACGAGCTGATGGACTTCACGGTGCAACTCGGATCGCCAGCCAGCGACAAGCACAAGCTGGTCTTGAAAAAGAAGCGCAATGCCCTGCGCGAAGGCTGGCTACAGGGCCCTGCAAAGTGCTGAACGCCCACGCATGGAACATTGCTCGTCGCGTGCCACGCGCCTCGACAATAACGGTCGGCGCGCTCACCCTGGCTGGCCGGCCTCAAGGCGTCCCGCTTGCGCCCGGCCGGCATCCTTCAACCTGCTTTTGTCCCCCACGCCGCCGATGACCCAACTCACTGACCTCCGAAAAAGCTACGAGCGAGCCGAACTCAGCGAGGACGCGTCGCTCGCCGACCCTTTCGAGCAGTTTTCGAAATGGCTCGCCGAGGCAATTGCTGCGCAGGTACCTGAGCCAAATGCGATGACCCTGGCCACGGTCGACAGCAGCATGCGCCCGTCCACCCGGGTGGTGCTGATCAAGGGCTTCGATGCTCAGGGCATCACCTGGTTTACCAATTACGAAAGCCGCAAGGGCCGCGAGCTGGCCACCAATCCCTGGGCGGCGCTGCAGTTCCACTGGGTCGAACTGGAACGGGTGGTGCGTATCGAAGGCCGGGTCGACAAGGTCGCGGAAGCAGAGAGCGACGCCTACTTTGCCAGCCGCCCGCTGGATTCACGAATCGGCGCCTGGGCCAGCCCACAAAGCCAGGTCATTTCCAGCCGTGCGCTACTCGTCGCCAACGCCGCTCGCTACGGCACCCGCTTCCTTCTCCACCCCCCGCGCCCGCCGCACTGGGGCGGCTACCGCCTGCAACCGGATAGCTGGGAATTCTGGCAGGGGCGCAAGAGCCGTTTGCACGACCGCTTGCGCTACCGACTCGACGCCGATCGGCGATGGACTCGCGAGCGACTCGCCCCGTAAACGGCTGCCACATCGAGGCCGCTCATGCCTTCTCGATACCGCCCTTGGGTTGGCGCGGCGGCACGCATTCCACCCACTCAGCGCAGTCCTAATCCGGGCGGGGCGCGACCTGCTCCCAGGAGCCGGGGCACTGCGTCACTGCCGGGAAGTAGCCAGCGTTTTCCCGGCAGTAGTACCAATAGCCGGGCTCCAGAGCTTCGCCGCTGCCGTACTCGCGCGCGGTGCTTCTCTCGCCCCTCTCCACGTACACCACCGCCGGTGGCACGGCAACGACCGGTGGATAGATGGGCTGTGGATAGTAAACCGGGGGCCCCCACGGCCCTCCCCAACCCACGGGACCGCCAAAATAGACGCCCACGCTCGGGGCCGGGTAACCCCATCTCGGCCCGTAATAGCCGCCGCGCCGCCCGTAGGCGCCACCCACAACCACCGCGCCGGATACCGGATAGTAACCGGCAGCACGGGCACCGCGGTCGGCCAAAACGGTGTTCGGTTGAATCAGGGCCAGCAGGAGCAGCGCTCCGATCAAGCTTTTCATGGAAGGCTCTCCAAGGTGATATTTTCCAGAGCGATAGCCTGCGGTCGCCGAATTGCGGGCCGATCAAGTGGCGACAGCTTGCTCGGAACAAATGCGCCGCCAGATGCGTGACGATGATCCCCTACTAACGCAGCCCGCGCGGCTACGCTGACACGCCCAAGCAGCCGACCGGTGATCAGCGAGAGGTCGGCGGCAATGTACGCGCGCAGAACTTGCCGAGAAGACAGTTGGCAACTGCCGCTGGTTCCGGCTTGCTCAGTTCCCCCCTATGCACCTGACGACGGTCCAACGATGTCTTCGACAATGGCTACCGTCGCCGTACAACGCCACTTGATTTCCAGATCATAGAGGCGAAAGCCGTAATGCCGTAACGGGTCGTCCGCGTATGCCGGGCGCGGATCCTGTGCCAACACCTCGCGCAGCAGGTCCGCCAGATCAGGCCAGCGCCGCTCATGGACCGACAGCCGCGCAGCCGCCTGAGCACTGAATTCGACGGCCAGCTGCCGCGGCGGGCCAGCAACGAAACCAGCGCGTGCGGCCGGCTGGCTTTCGGCAAACGGAATGTACGGTTTGATATCGAGAACGGGAGTCCCGTCGAGCAGGTCAACGCCACCGAAAGTGAGCAGCACGCCGGCGCGCGTATCGATCGCCAGCAACTCGACCAGCGACAGCCCCAGGGGGTTGGGGCGAAATGGGCTACGGCTGGCGAAAACACCGACCCGCGCGTTGCCGCCAAGGCGCGGCGGGCGAACCGTCGGGCTCCACTGATCTGCGCTACGGTGGAAAACGAAACTGAGCCAGACGTGCGAGAACTCGTCCAGGCCACGCACCGCTTCTTCTCGATCATACGGTCGCAGCAGGCGCAACTGGCCGTGGGCATGCGGCGCCAGTTGCCCCTGCCGAGGGATTCCGAAGCGATCGCGAAACGGCGTCGCCAGAAATCCGATCGGCGAAAAGCTGACCTCAGACACCGATTGGCTCCGCGCCAGCCGCAGCACAGAACAGCAATCGTCGATGACCGGCAGCCGTTGAGCTGGCGCTGGCCACCGGCAACTAGCCCTCGACCAGCGCCAGCGCGTGCCGGGCCATGGCCTGCACGACGCCCTCGGCTTCGCCCACCGCAGCGCCCAACTCAAACTGCGCCTGCGGGTGGCAACGCCGCAGCTCGTCGAGCAGCAGGGGCACGTCGCGTTTCAGATGTCCGCCACGGGCAATGAACATCGGCAGCACGACGATCCGTTCGAAGCCATCGGCGAGGAGCAACTCGGCACATTCGCGCAACTCGGGCCTCATGAACTCCAGGAAGGCGAGTTCGACGCGCCGGTCCGGAGCCTGTTCGCGCAGAAACGCGCAGACGCGGCGCATTGGCTCGGCCCAATCGGGATCACGGGCGCCATGGGCAAAAAGGATCAGGGCTGTCTTGGGCATGGCGAGCTCTTCTCGAGGATGGCGAGCGTCTTTCACGCTCAGTGGATACCGGCAAGGACGGCAATTTCCTGCGCGTGATCGACGACATGATCGGCACCCCAGTCCTCTATCGGATCGCCATCACCGAGATAGCCGTAGCGCACCGCCACGGTGACCATGCCGGCAGCGCGACCGGCCTGGATATCACGCAGATCGTCACCAACGTAGAGGCAACGCGCCGGATGCCTGGCAAGCAGGGAACACGCCAGCCGCATTGGGTGCGCTGCCGGTTTGGCACGTCGCGCCGAATCACCGCTGACGACACAGGCTGCGCGCTTGGCGAAGCCAAGCCGGGCCAGCAGCGGCAGGGTGAAGCGCTGCGCTTTGTTGGTGACGATACCCCACTGCGAACGGCGCCCCTCAAGAACGTCGAGGAGTTGCTCAATACCGGGAAACAGCCGCGTCTCGACACAGATGTCCTGACTGTAGTAGCGCAGGAAGCGAGCGTAGAAGTGCGCGTAGCAGGCATCGCTCGGCTGCATGTCGAGCCCACCCTTGAGCATGCCCCGTACGCCCTGCGACGTCAAAGGGCGGAGCTGCTCTGGCGACACCCGCGACATTCCCAGATCGGCGCGTAAACGGTTGAGGGCAGCAGCCAGATCGGGGGCGGTATCGGCAAAGGTGCCGTCGAGGTCAAAGAGTACTGCGTCAAACATTCTTCATGCTATGCAGAAGGTAATTCACGTCCGTGTCGTGACCCAGAGCGTAGTGCTGCGCGAATGGATTGTAAGTCATCCCGCGCAGTTCATCCGGATCGAGGCCGACGTTTCGCAGCCAACGCGAGAGCTCTGATGGTTTTATGAATCGCGCATAGTCGTGAGTGCCTTTCGGCAACATCTGCAGCACATATTCGGCGCCAATCACCGCAAACAGGTAGGCTTTCGGATTGCGGTTGATGGTCGAGAAGAAAACATGTCCGCCGGGTTTGGCCAAGGCAGCGCAGGCGGCAACGGTACTGGCCGGATCGGGAACATGCTCGAGCATTTCCATACAGGTAACCACGTCATACCGGCTGCCCTGCTCGGCAGCCAGCTCTTCGGCGGAAACCTGCCGATAGTCGACCTGGCGACCGCTTTCGAGCAAATGCAATCGGGCTACACTCAGCGCCTTTTCGGAGAGGTCGATGCCGGTCACCGTCGCCCCTCTCTCGCACATGGCTTCCGAGAGCAGGCCACCGCCGCAACCGACGTCAAGCACGCTCTTGCCAGCCAGTTGGCAGTGACGGTCGATCCACTCGAGGCGCAAGGGGTTGATGTCGTGCAAGGGCTTGAAGTCGCTGCCCGGATCCCACCAGCGATGGGCAAGCTGGCTGAATTTCTCGAGTTCCTTCTGGTCGGCGTTGATCATCATGAAGCGGTTTCCATGGCGAGAGGCGGGAAGCAGGCGAGAGTGGGCCACCGTACTGGCGTGCACACGTGAGTGTGCCAGGCGGCACGCACCAACGAAAAAGCCCTGCCAAAGCAGGGCTTCTCCCGTAAAACTACCGGATTACTTGGTGCCGATGAGTTCGATATCGACACGACGGTCAGGCTGCAGGCACTCGATGACTTTCTTGCTCTTGCCACCCGGGCACTGACCAGGCTGGGTCACCGGCTGCTTCTCGCCTTTGCCTTCGGTGTAGACGCGGTTGGCTTCGACACCCTTGCTCACCAGATAGGTCTTGACCGACGCGGCACGCCGCTCGGACAGCTTCTGGTTATAGGCATCGGAGCCAATACGGTCCGTGTGACCGACGGCGATGATCACTTCCAGCTTGATCTGCTTGGACATGGCGACGACTTCGTCGAGCTTCGCCTTGCCGGCCGGACGCAGCGTGGCCTTGTTGAAATCAAACAGCGCGTCGGCAGCGACGGTCACCTTGTCACCGGACGGCTTGGCCGTCGCAGCAGCAGCTTTGGCCATCGGCGGCTCGCAGACTTCCTTCGGCAGCAGGTCCTTGTCGCACTTGCAACCAGCCGGGTCCTTGGCAGCGCCCGCAGGAGTCCAGAATCCGGTCCGCCAGCAGAGGCCGGCGCCACTCATCGCGACTTCGCCGCGTGAGTCAATCACATACACGCGATCCAGGGGAATCGAAGTTTGTGCCTGAGCCAGCGAGGCGCCGAAGCCGAGAGCGGCGGCGAACGCAGCCACGATGGTGCTTGTTCTTGCAATTCTTTTCATCTAGGTTTCCCTCGTTAATTGAAGGCTGCGGAGCGGGTCCGCATGGCCTGTTATGCCTCGTTGTTCACTGAACTCGTCACGGACGGATTTTATTCTGCCACAAGAGCGCCAGTTTTATCAATCCGGTTTCGTTGCTTTCAATCAGTTGGCCGTTTTCGACAAGCATGCGACCAGCGACCCACACCGCAGAAACATGCTCTCGGGCTACAGCGTAGGTAAGGTGTGAAACCGGATCATAGCAGGGGGCAAGGGCAAAATCGTCGAGCGCGACGGCGCACAGATCGGCCGCCTTGCCGGGAGTGATCGAGCCGATCTGGGCCTCGAGACCCAGGGCTCTGGCGCCACCGAGCGTCGCCATGTGCAGTACCTGATGGGCCTTGATCGCGTCGGCACGGCCACTCTGCGCCTTGGCAAGCAATGCGGTCAGCCGCATCTCCTGTAGCAGGTCGAGCCGGTTGTTGCTGGCCGCACCGTCAGTACCCAGACCAATATTGATTCCCTTTGCCACCAGTTCGGCAAGCGGGGCAATGCCGCTGGCAAGTTTGAGGTTGGAACTGGGGCAATGCGCGATGGAACAGCCGTGCTGGGCGAGCAGTTCGATTTCGTGCGCGTCGAGGTGTACCGCGTGTACGGCAATCAGTGCCGGGCTCAACATTCCCAGGCGACGGAGGCGCTCGATCGGGCGTATCCCGAAACGCTGCACGCTCTCTTCGATCTCCTGGATGGTTTCATGCAGATGCACGTGTATCGGCAATTCGACCTGCTCGGCAAGCGTCAGCACCCGGGTAAAGCCCCCGTCGCCTACGGTGTACGGCGCATGTGGCGCCAGGCAGAAAGACAGCAGCGGCTCTTCGAGCCGCTGGTCACGGGCGGCGAGTCCCTTGGCCAGATAGTCGTCTGCGTCGGTCGCGTAGCTACTCGGAAAGTCGACGGTGATCAGACCGATTGCGGCGCGCATACCCGAGGCCAGCGCCGCGTCCGCCGCGGCGCCGGGGAAGAAATACATGTCATTGAAACAGGTGATGCCACCGCGCAACATTTCGGCGCAGGCGAGCAGGGTACCATCATAGACGAACTGCTCCGAGACGTGCTGCGCCTCGGCTGGCCAGACGTGCCGCTGCAACCACTCCATGAGCGGCAGGTCGTCGGCAAGCCCACGCAGAAGGGTCATCGCCGCGTGCGTGTGCAGATTGACCAGCCCCGGAATGAGGACGTGCTGCTCCAGCCGCTTGTGGCTCTTTGCCGAAAAGCGGATCGCAGCCTCGTTCTGGGGAACGACGGCCACGATGCGCCCATCGTTGATCACTACGGCGTGATTTTCGAGAACCACATCAGCGGGGTCGACCGGAACTGTCCAGCGCGCCTCGATGAGTAGATCGACAACTTTCATGGGCATGATCCCTGCGTAAACAGGATTGTGCTGGCTGAAAAAAAACCCCGCCGGAGCGGGGTTTTCTTACACCTTGCCTGAATTACTTGGTGCCGATGAGTTCGATATCGACACGACGGTCAGGCTGCAGGCACTCGATGACTTTCTTGCTCTTGCCACCCGGGCACTGACCAGGCTGGGTCACCGGCTGCTTCTCGCCTTTGCCTTCGGTGTAGACGCGGTTGGCTTCGACACCCTTGCTCACCAGATAGGTCTTGACCGACGCGGCACGCCGCTCGGACAGCTTCTGGTTATAGGCATCGGAGCCAATACGGTCCGTGTGACCGACGGCGATGATCACTTCCAGCTTGATCTGCTTGGACATGGCGACGACTTCGTCGAGCTTCGCCTTGCCGGCCGGACGCAGCGTGGCCTTGTTGAAATCAAACAGCGCGTCGGC
Source organism: Candidatus Accumulibacter sp. ACC007 (assembly GCF_907163205.1). Classification (NCBI taxonomy): domain Bacteria; kingdom Pseudomonadati; phylum Pseudomonadota; class Betaproteobacteria; genus Candidatus Accumulibacter; species Candidatus Accumulibacter sp. ACC007. Next base: position 201,176 of record NZ_CAJQUD010000009.1, read on the forward strand.
AGCGACGGTCACCTTGTCACCGGACGGCTTGGCCGTCGCAGCAGCAGCTTTGGCCATCGGCGGCTCGCAGACTTCCTTCGGCAGCAGGTCCTTGTCGCACTTGCAACCAGCCGGGTCCTTGGCAGCGCCCGCAGGAGTCCAGAATCCGGTCCGCCAGCAGAGGCCGGCGCCGCTCATCGCGACTTCACCGCGTGAGTCGATTACATAAACGCGATCAGCCGCAGTTTGCGCTTGTGCAACGCCAACTGCAGCAAAAAGGCCGATTGAGGCCAGCAGGGTAGTAATGATTTTCGATTTCAAGATATTCCTCCTCGATTAATCTCTGTTAGGTCCGAATGCGTGTCACGCGATGCGATTTTTGCGCAGTCGGCGGATTTAAGCATACAAACTTCGGCGGCTTCAAGCATTGGTTTGGCATTGTGTTGCATTTATACAACGATTGCCCGTTCGCGGCACTCCGCTGCACGCGTCGAAACGCTGCCACGCCCGCCCACACACCCCATGCCGACCGGCTGCCCGCCGCCGCTTGAGGGCATTCGCCAAGCGCGTGCCGACCCCCGTGCGGAACGGACTGGTCAGCAACCGGGAATATGCGAGAATCAAGCCCGCATGGGACGCCCTGACGGTCACTTCCTCGGAGGCGGGATCGGGCCAACCAGACCGGGCACAATGAAGGAGACGAAGATGCAGTCAGGCAGCCTGGAATCAGTCGCTTCCGTGGTGCGTGAGGCGAAGGAAATCGTTGTTTTCTCAGGTGCAGGTCTTTCCGCCGACAGCGGCATTCCAACCTTTCGCGACGGCGCGACCGGACTGTGGAACAAGGTCGATCCTGATGAGGTCGCCAGCATTGAGGGTTTCCTGCGCAATCCCGAACGCGTATGGAACTGGCTGCTGCAATTGAAGAAGCTGGTCGACGAACGACAGCCGAACGCCGGTCACCAGGCGCTCGCCCGGCTGCAGGAAATCTGTCGGGCAAAACAACTGACGGTCATTACGCAGAACATCGACGGCTACCATAGCCGTGCCGGGAACGCGCCAGTGCTCGAAGTTCACGGCACCATTCACCGCCTCCGCTGCCAGCAGCGTTGCGGCTTCTCGGCCGACTGGGAGCAAAGCGCCGCCGAACCGTTTTCCTGCCCCCGCTGCGGCGCGCCGGTGCGGCCAGATCTGGTGTTGTTCGGAGAAATGCTCGACGAGGAGGTCTTTGCGGCGGCAGAAATGTGCAGCATGACCGCCGATCTGTTCTTTTGTGTTGGCACCTCGTTCACCGTCCAACCGGCCGCGCTCCTGCCGGTGTGGGCCAAACGGGCCGGGGCGACGGTGGTCGAGGTCAACCCGCACCCGACATCGCTTTCAGGCCTCGCAGATTACTCGATCCGCAGCGGCGCTTCGGAGTTCTTCACTGCTCTGAGTGCGAAACTCGCAGCACGGCAGGCGTGAAACACCGGGTTACGCCAAAACACCAGCCCAACGGCGACGATGCGGGCGACGCCGACTGATCGGCTATAATTTCCCCCTTGCACTGCCTTGCCGTGACCGGCTCGCGCAGCTCACTTCAGTTCAGACATCGAGTCGCGAGTCGTATTCATTGTTCTTACCGCTTCCCCGCGCGCCGCTGCCCAAAGTCGGCGAAAGGCTTCAGCTTCCCTCCTTTGCAGGCTCAGCCGACGCGCTGTTGATCGCCCAGGCGGCAACCGCCGCGAGCTCCGGGCAGCGCATGCTCGCCGTGCTGACGGCCGATGCCACCGACGCCCAGCGCCTGCTCGCGGAAGTAGCCTGGTTTGCTCCAAATCTGTGCATCCGCCTGTTGCCGGACTGGGAAACGCTGCCTTACGACAGTTTTTCGCCGCATCACGACCTGGTTTCCGAGCGCCTGGCGACACTCTACGCGGTCATGCGTGGCGATTGCGACGTGCTGCTGGTTCCTGCCGGAACGGCGGCCTATCGCCTGGCGCCGCCAGCGTATCTGGCCGCCTATACCTTCTTTCTGAAGCAAGGCGAGCAACTCGACGCCGTTCCGTTCCGGGCGCAGCTGACCCTGGCCGGCTACGCGCACGTCACCCAGGTCGTGGCGCCGGGTGAATACTCGATCCGCGGCGGCATCGTCGACCTCTTCCCAATGGGCTCGCAACTGCCTTACCGGCTGGATCTCTTCGACGACGAGATCGAAAGCATCAAGACCTTCGACGTCGATAGTCAGCGCACCCTCTATCCGGTCCCGGAAGTTCGCCTGCTGCCGGCACGCGAGTTCCCTCTCGACGAAAAGGGCCGCGCGCGCTTCCGCCAGCGTTTCCGCGAGATTTTCGAAGGCGACCCCGGCAAGTCGCGGATTTACAAGGATGTCTCGAATGGCGTTGCGGCGGCCGGCATCGAATACTGGCTGCCGCTGTTCTTTGAAGAGACGGCAAGCCTTTTCGACTACCTGCCCAAAGAGACCGTTCTCGTCCTGCACAACGACGTAGCGGCGGCGATCCGTGCCTTCTGGCGCGAGGCACAATCGCGCTACGACATGCTCTCCGGTGACCGCAGCCACCCCCTGCTGCAGCCGGCTGAACTGTTCCTCGCCGAGGAGCCGTTTTTCGTCGCCGCGAAACCCTACGCCCGCGTGAACCTCGCCGCCGGCAACGACGGCCCCGCACAAAACCTGCCGCCGCTGGCCGTTGACCGCCGCGCCCAGGACCCGCTGCACGTCCTCAAGGGCTTCATCGATGGCTTCCCGGGCCGCGTCCTGCTGCTCGCCGAAACCGCCGGACGCCGCGAAACGCTGAGCGAACTGTTCGCCGAATACGGGCTGGCGCCGACCGCGAGTGGCGACTTTGCCACGTTCCTGGCCGCCGACAGCAAGCTCGCCCTGGCGGTCGCGCCGCTGCACGACGGTTTCCAGCTCGCGCAACTGGCAATCATCACCGAAGCCGAGCTTTACGCCGACAGTCCCTCGCGCCGCTCCCGGCACGCGGCGCAGCGCAAGGCAACGGTCGACAACTGGTTGCGCGACCTCACCGAGCTGAAGATCGGTTCGCCGGTGGTCCATGAGCAGCACGGCATCGCCCGCTACCGGGGTCTGATTCACCTCGACCTCGGTGAAGGCGAGATGGAATTTCTCGAACTGCACTACGCCGGCGACGCCAAACTCTACGTCCCCGTGTCACAACTGCACGTCATCGCGCGTTACTCGGGCGCCGATCCCGACGCCGCGCCGCTGCACACGCTCGGCTCGCCACAATGGGAAAAAGCGAAACGGCGCGCGGCGCTGCAGGCCCGCGATACGGCCGCCGAGCTGCTCGCATTCTACGCCCTGCGCGCCGCACGCCAGGGGCACGCTTGCGAGTTCAAGGCGCACGATCACGACGCCTTCGCCGACGGCTTCGGTTTTGAAGAGACCGCCGATCAGGCGACGGCAATCGAGGCGGTGATCGAAGACATGAAATCCGGCCGGCCGATGGATCGCCTGGTCTGCGGCGACGTCGGTTTCGGCAAGACAGAGGTCGCCTTGCGCGCCGTCTTCTGCGCAGTCGCTGGCGGTCGGCAGGCGGCCATCCTCTGCCCGACGACCCTGCTCTGCGAACAGCACTTCCAGACTTTCAACGACCGCTTCGCCGACTGGCCGGTAAGGATCGCCGAGTTGTCCCGCTTCAAGACCAACGCCGAGGTAGCGCAGGCGCTGCGCGAACTGGCCGACGGCAAGCTCGACATCGTCATCGGGACGCATCGCCTGTTGCAAAAAGACGTCAAGTTCAGCCGTCTCGGACTGGTGGTCATCGACGAGGAGCACCGCTTCGGCGTCCGCCAGAAAGAGGCACTGAAAGCGCTGCGCGCCGAAGTCGACGTGCTGACACTCACCGCGACACCGATCCCGCGCACGCTGGCCATGTCGCTCGAAGGCCTGCGCGACTTCTCGGTCATCGCCACGGCGCCACAGAAGCGCCTGGCGATCAAGACCTTCGTCACCCGCTTCTCCGACGGCATCATCCGCGAAGCGCTGCTGCGCGAATTCAAACGCGGCGGACAAGTGTATTTCCTGCACAACGAAGTCAACACCATCGAGAACATGCGCAGCAAGCTCGAAAAACTGTTGCCCGAAGCACGCATCGTCGTCGGCCACGGCCAGATGAAGGAGCGTGAGCTGGAGCGGGTAATGCGCGACTTCACGCAACAACGCGCCAACGTCCTGCTGTGCACGACGATCATCGAAACCGGCATCGACAACCCGCACGCCAACACCATCGTCATCAACCGCGCCGACAAGTTCGGCCTGGCGCAGTTGCATCAGCTGCGCGGTCGCGTCGGTCGCTCGCACCACCAGGCCTATGCCTACCTGCTGACCCACGACGACGCGGCGCTCAACAAGCAGGCCAGGCAGCGCCTGGAAGCGATCCAGATGATGGATGAACTGGGTGCCGGTTTCTACCTCGCCATGCACGACCTCGAAATACGCGGTGCCGGCGAGGTCCTCGGCGACAGCCAGTCCGGGGAGATGCAGGAAGTCGGCTTCAACATGTTCACCGAGATGCTCAACCGCGCCGTCGCGGCTCTCAAACAGGGCAAGGAACCGGACCTGCTACAGCCGCTGGCGATCGCCACCGAAATCAACCTGCATACCCCGGCGCTGCTGCCCAACGACTACGCGCCCGACGTCCAGCAGCGACTGGCGCTCTACAAGCGCCTGGCCAACTGCACCACCGGCGACGACATCGCCGACCTGCAGGAAGAGCTGGTCGATCGTTTCGGCGAGCTTCCGCCGCAGGCCCGCGCGCTGCTCGACAGCCACCGCCTACGCCTCCTGTGCAAGCCTCTCGGGGTGAGCAAGCTCGACGCCACGGCCGAACAGATCGTCGTGCAATTCGACGCCGAACCACCGATCGACCCGCTGCGCATCATCAATCTGATTCAGAGAGACCGTAACTACCGTCTGTCCGGACCCGACAAACTGCTCCTCAAACGCCAGTGCGCAACGCTTTCCGACCGCGTTGCCGCGGTTAAAGACCTGATTCATCAACTAAGCTGTCTGCCAAAACCATGACCCATTTCGACATCGAAAACATCAACGTCAGCGCCTTCGACGCCATGCCTTCCCCCGAAGAAATCCACGCCCGCCTGCCGCTTTCGCCAGCCGCCGCAAGCCTGGTGATGAACGGCCGCGAGGTCCTGCGCAATATTCTCGACCGCCGGGACCGCCGCTTGTTTGTCGTCGTCGGACCGTGCTCGATCCATGACCCGATCGCCGGTCTCGATTACGCGCGCCGCCTGAAGGCGCTCGCGGACGAAGTCAGCGAAACGCTGTACCTGGTAATGCGCGTCTACTTCGAAAAGCCGCGCACCACCACCGGCTGGAAAGGCTACATCAATGACCCGGACATGGACGATTCATTCCGCGTCGATCAGGGCATGCAACTGGCACGCGACTTCCTGCTCGAGCTCGCCGAAATCGGCCTGCCGGCCGGAACCGAGGCTCTCGACCCGATCTCACCGCAGTACCTGGGCGATCTGATCGCCTGGACGGCCATCGGCGCGCGCACTACCGAGTCGCAGACGCACCGTGAAATTTCGTCTGGGCTATCGACCCCGGTCGGTTTCAAGAACGGCACCAACGGCGACGTCGCCATCGCCATCAACGCCATCCTTTCCGCCTCGCGGCCGCACAGTTTCCTGGGCATCAACGGCCAGGGACGCACGTCGATCGTTCGCACACGGGGCAATCGTTACGGCCACCTGGTACTGCGAGGCGGCGACGGCCGACCGAACTACGACACGGTCAGCGTGCAGATGGCCGAACAGGCGCTGGGCAAGGCCGGTTTGCCGCGCAATATCGTGATCGACTGCTCGCACGCCAACAGCTACAAGAAGCCCGAGCTGCAGCCGCTGGTGATGGCCGACGTGGTCAACCAGGTGCGCCTGGGCAACCAGTCGCTGGTCGGCATGATGGTCGAATCGAACCTCGTCGCCGGCAACCAGGCGATCCCCGAAGACCTGTCACAGCTGAAGTACGGCTGCTCGGTCACCGACGCCTGCGTCGACTGGGAGAGCACCGAAAAGATGATCCGCGACGCGGCCCGACTCCTGCACGAGGTGCTGCCGACGCGCATTGGCTGAATGCGCTGACTCCGCCGACAAAAAGCGGGCGTCCTCCCTTACACGGGCGCGCTACCGGGTTCCTCGTTCGCGGAAGCGAACTTGCGCTCGAAGTCCTGGGTTGCTTGCTTGACGGAAACGTAGAAGTCCGCGCCGCCAATTTCCTCGGACAGCCCGACCTTGGCGAGTTCCTCCCGGAACGGCCTGGGCGCATCGGCGATCTTGACATCGACGCCCTCGTCGACGAGCTCCCGGTGTAGTTCCACGAAGCGCTGCGCTGCCGTGACGTCCATGTCGTGGATCGCCTGGGCATCGATGACCAGCCACTTGAGCGGCGGCTGCGCCTCGTCGACCAGCGTCCGCAGGCGGGTCATGACGTGCCTGGCATTGGCGAAGATCAGCGGCGCGTAGAGCCGATAGACGAGCAGGCCGGGGATGCTCTCCGCCTCTTCGTCTTCGAGGCAGTCGTGGAACTTGCCGTCGCTGCGCAAGCGGCGGAGCACCGCGTCACGAGGGCGCGAAACCTCGACCAGCACGGCGACCAGCGACAGCAGCAGACCCAGTATGATCCCGGGCACGACACCGGCCAGCAGGATCGCAGCGGTGACGCCCAGGGCAATGCCGGCCTCGACCCGGTCGATCTTGTACAAGCCCTTCAGGGACGCAACTTCCAGCATGCCGATGGCGGTGACGATGAGGATCGCACCGAGGGCCACTTTCGGCAGCAGCGCGACCAGACCGGTGAGGAAGAACAGGAACAAGAGCAGACCGAGGGCCAGAATCAGCTGCGCAAGCTGTGTCCTGCCACCAGCCGAATCGACGATCGAGGTACGCGACTGACTGGCCGAAACGGGAAAGCCCTGCCAAAGCCCAGCCAGTATGTTCGCCGAGCCCAGGGCGACCAACTCGCGGTTCGGACGCACTTCGTAGCCGTTCTTCTCGGCAAAGGTCTGCGCCAGAAGAATGCCGTCTGAAAACGCCAGGAAGGCAATCGCCACGGCAGCCGGCGCGAGTGCCGCGAGATCTGCCCAGCGGATCGAGGGAATCGTAAGATGCGGAAATCCCGACGGCACCTCACCGACGAGAGCGATGCCGTAGCTGCCCAAGTCAAGAGCGAAAGTGGCTGTGATCGCCACCGCACAGACCGCCAGCGCGCCAGGTACACGTGGCAGCCAGCGAGCCAGGGCAACCAGCAGAGCAACCAGCAGCACGCCGAAAATGAAAGTCGCCAGATGCGTCTCGGGCAGCTTCTGGAATACCGTATTGACAATGTGGAAGAATTCCTCACCCTCGGTCTTGATGCCGAACATCTTGCCGAGCTGCGTGGCAATCAGAACCAGCGAAGCGCCGTTCAGGTAGCCGATCAGCACTGGCCGGGACAGCAGATCGGCAATCACGCCGAGTTTCAGTCGCGCGGCGAGTAGCAGCACCACACCCGACAGGAGGCTGAGCACCGCCGCGAGAACGACGATGCGCGCCGGATCCCCGCCCGACAACGGCAGGATTGCCGAACCAGCGAGCAGACCGATCGCCGCATCCGGCCCGGCGATGACGTGCCGCGAACTTGAAAACAGGGCGTAGCCGATGGCAGCTGCCAGCGCCGCGTACAAGCCGGTGATCGCCGGCAGGTGTACCAGCTCGGCATAGGCGATCACCGACGGAATCGAGACGATGCACGCCGAAAGGCCGGCGATCGAGTCCTTGCCGAGCCATGCAAGTCGATAGTCCCGCAGCGTCGCGAGCAAGGGCAATCCAGATCCCAGTAACGCAGATAGAGCGCCAGCTTTCATGTATCAGGCTCCAGAAGGAAGAGGTGTAACGACAATATACCGTGATTCGTCCGCGATCCGGCAAGTGTCAGTCGCACGCAAAGCGGCGGGGAATGTCGCGCGAGCAGAAGGCCGCTGACTTGCGCGCCACGCGGACCATCCAGCCGATCAGGCGGGGCAAGCACGCCGCAAGTTGAAATGACGATGGGGGCCGAAGCCCCCACCGATAGCCATTCTGTTTATTGGACGGCTATGTCCTCAGCAGGCCTTAAGCGGCCATTGCGAAACGCTCATCATTGGCGTTTGTGGTTTTGCGCGGATTACGTCCGTCGCCTCTCGGGCCGCCTGCTCGCCATCTGTCACCCTGTCGAAACCGGTGCACCCCCGCAGTGGTGGAGGTGGCGGGAATCGAACCCGCGTCCAGAACGCTTCCGGTTTGCCGGAATTACGACCATGGAAGGCATTATGGGTGCAGCGCAGCTGGAATACAAGGTCCCATGACCAGTGGCAGACGACTGCCAACCTGCAGCCGAGCGCAGAACTGTACCCTGCAAAGAAGCCAGCGTCCCGGCGATCGGTCCAACCCGCTAGACCTGCATGTTCATGACGTCCTGATACGCAGAGACGAGCTTATTGCGCACCTGAATCATCTCCTGGAAGGAAAGGCTGGCCGTTTGCAGCGCAATCATGACTTCGTGCAGGTTCTCGGTGCTGTTGCCGGCGGCAAAATTTGCCGCCATCGCCTCCGCCTGCTGCTGTGTCTGACTGACCTGGGCGATCGAATTCTGCAACACCTGCGCGAAGTCGGCCCCCGTTGCCGGGCTCTGCGCCTCGGCAACACGTCCGCCAGCGGTTGCCGACGTCGCCTTCAAGACGCTCAACACCTGCTCGATACCCTTGCTGTCCATTCTCTTCTCCATGCACTGCCTGACTTAGTAAAGCAAAAACCCCGCCAGCTCGGCCGCCAGGCTGAGCAGACCTTCAAGCCTTCAGAAAACCGTCGAGACGATACTGTCGCAACTTGTGGCGCAAGGTCCGCTCCGACATTCCCAGGCGCTGCCCGGCAAGGGTTCGGGAGCCTCCGACCGACGCCAGTGTCGCCAGTATATGCTCTCGCTCCACTTCGCTCATCTTGTTGCCTTTCCGGGGCTGCGCCGGAGACGCGGCGGCGGTCATTGCCGGCGCAGCCGGTTCTGGTCGCGGCGCGGCGCTCGGCGCCAGCGGTGCCGCTGCCGCCAGATGCAGGGCCTCGAGTTCGACAACGTCGCCGGGGGCCAGAATGACCGCCCGCTGCATCACGTTCTCCAACTCACGGACATTGCCCGGCCAGGGATGCTGACGCAGCGTCGCTTCCGCAGCCGCAGACAGGCGCAGACCGGGGCGACCGGCGCGAGCGCCGTGATCGGCAAGAAAATGACGCGCCAGCGGAGCAATATCCTCGCCTCGTTGCCGCAGCGCCGGAATGAGCAGGGGAAAGACGTTCAGGCGATAGAACAGGTCCTCACGAAAGTGACCCCTTGCCACGGCGTCGGCCATGTCGCGATTGGACGTGGCGATGACGCGGATATCGAGGACCACCGGCTGCTTGCCGCCGACGCGCTCCACTTCGCGCTCCTGCAAGACCCGCAACAGCTTGGCTTGCAGGCCGAGCGGCATTTCGGTGATCTCGTCGAGCAGCAGACTGCCGTTCTGCGCCTGCTCGAATTTGCCGGCTTGCGCGTGCTGCGCACCGCTGAAGGCACCCTTTTCGTAACCAAACAGGGTGGCCTCGAGCAGAGTGTCCGGAATGGCCGCGCAGTTGATGGCCACGAAGGGGCCCTTGCTGCGCGCCGAGTGCTGGTGAATGAAGCGCGCCACCACCTCCTTGCCAACACCGCTCTCACCGGTCAGCAGGACAGTGCTGTCACTCTGCGCGACCCGCCTGGCAAGTGCGAAAAGGTTGACACTCAGCGGATCGATGGCGATCGCCCGCGCGTCATCGTGGACTTCCGGCAGACGATAGCGCTGCACGTGTTCGAGCAGGGCCTTCGGCTCGAACGGTTTGAGCAGAAAGTCGCAGGCACCCGCGCGCATGGCTTCGACGGCGCGGTCGACGTCGGCGAAAGCGGTCATCAGCACCACCGGCAGGTAGGGATGGCGAATGCGGATCTCCTTGAGCAAGGTGATGCCATCGATGGGCAGCATTCGCACATCGCTGACCACCAGCGCGACGGCGCGTTCGGCGAGCAGCTGCAGCGCCTCGTTCCCGCCGGCGGCGGAGACGACCGCCTGGCCGGCCAGTTCGAGGGTGTCGCACACCGCCTCGCGCAGGGCGGCATCGTCTTCGACCACCAGTATCGGCAGACCGGGCAGCATGGGCTGGTCCTCAGACCACCCGCTCGGCCGCCAAGGCGACCGGCAGCATGATCACGAACTCCGAGCCTTCGCCCGCTACCGAGTGCACGGTCATCGCCCCGCCGTGGGCGCGCACGACGCCCAGCGCAATGGCCAGACCAAGCCCGGTTCCCTGCCCGCTGGTGGTAAAGAAGGGCTCGAATACGCGCGCCTGGATTTCGGGGGCAATGCCGGCACCCGTATCGCGCACGGCAATGCGTAGCTGGGCGTCGACCAGATCGGCGCCAATGGTGACTGCTGGCCGTCTGCCATTTTCCCCGACAGTCGTACAGGCCTGCAGAGCGTTCTCGAGCAGATTCACCAGGGCGCCGACCAGCGCCTTCCGGCTACCGGTGACGATGGTAGCGGCGGCGTCGCCGACCACCCGGAAAGCAATCCCCTTCTCGAGAAACAGGGGTTCAACGGTCTGCGCAGCGTCGGCGAGCAGCTGGCTGGCCGGCGTCGAATCGCGACCGATGCTTTCGCCACGGGCAAAGAGCAGCACTTCCTGGATCAGGCGCTCGAGACGTTTCAGCTGGGCAGTCGCCTTGTCCGCGAAACGAAGGCGCGCAGTGTCGGCAAGCTCCGGCTGCGCCAGGTTGGCGCTGTAGAGCAAGGCCGTCGCCAGCGGTGTACGCAACTGATGGGCCAGCGAAGCGGCCATCTCACCCATGGCCACCAGGCGCTGGTTACGTTCCAGTTCCGCCTTGAGAGTGTGCGCTGCGGTGACGTCGTGAATGAGCAGAATTCGCCCGCCGGCAGAATCAAGGGGGCTCTCGACGATTGCCAGACGGCGCGCGCCAAGCTGCCACTCGTCGGGCGCCTCGGCGGCAACCAGACTGGCCTGAGCCAGGGTCGGCCAGGCTTCGCCGATCATCGCCTGGGCAAACATTTCGGTGGCCGCCGGATTGGCTTCGCTGACCCGAGCCGCACTGTCGAGCACCACGACGCCAGCCGGCAAGGCCTTGAGCAACAGCGACAGGCGTTCGGAAAGCGCTTCCTTCTCTTCGTATTGCCGGCGCAGCTCGCCATTGGCAAGCGCCAGTTCAGCGGTCAAGGATTCGACACGGCCCTGCAATCCCTGGTACGACTGGGTCAGCGCCAGCGAAACCTGGTTGAAGGCGTCGAAGGCCCGTTGCAGTTCCTGCGCCTTGAGTTCATGGCCCGGCATTTGTACGACTTGCTTCATCCGATGGAAGGTCTCATGCATTTAACAGCTACAATAGCAGAGTAATTGTCATCATTTTTTGCTTTTCGCCTGCTGCAACGCAGGCTTTCACCGTGTCGGGCGCATGGCCGCAGCCGGAACCGAAACAACAGAGACAGCAGGCGCGGGCAAACCGCTGGATCGCGCTCGCGAGGCGCTGGCGCGCTTGAGCGACAAGCAGAAAGTGGTGCTGATGGTCTCGATTGCCGCGATTTTTGCGCTGCTCGTCGTCGCCGGCACCTGGCTCAGGCAAAGCGAGTTCAAGGTACTTTTCTCCAATATATCCGAGCGCGACGGCGGCGCAATCATCGCGGCGCTCGAGCAGATGAACATCCCCTACCAGTTCAGCAACTCGGGCAGTGCGATCCTGGTCCCCGAGAGCAGGGTACACGATGTCCGCCTGCGCCTGGCGTCGCAAGGACTGCCACGCGGTGGCGCTGTCGGCTTCGAGTTGATGGAAGCGCAGAAGTTCGGCGTCAGCCAGTTTGCCGAACAGGTCAACTATCAACGTGGCCTGGAAGGCGAGCTATCGCGGACCATCCAGTCGATCGCCGCCGTGCAGGCGGCACGCGTACACCTGGCGATCCCGAAACCAAGCGTCTTCATGCGCGAGGAGCAACGGCCATCGGCGTCGGTCATGCTCAATCTCTATCCGGGACGCACGCTCGATCCGACCCAGGTCTCCGGCATCCAGAATCTGGTCGCCGCCAGCGTCCCGCAATTGACGCCGGCCAGCGTCACCCTGCTCGACCAGAGCGGCGCCTTGCTGTCGAGAAAGAAGAACGCCCTCCTGGAAGCCGGTCTCGACCCAACGCAGGCGAGCTACATTCATCAGGTCGAAGCGAGCATCATCAAACGGGTCGAGGACATCCTGGCACCGATCGTCGGTCCCGACAATGCACGCGTCCAGATCGCCGCCGACATCGACTTCTCGCAAAGCGAGCAAACTGCCGAAACGCATCGGCCCAACACCACCCCGCCCGATATCAGCATTCGCAGCCAGCAGACCGCTGAAACCGCGAGCACCAACCCGAGCGCGCAAGGAGTTCCCGGTGCCCTCAGCAATCAGCCGCCGGTACCGGCGACGGCGCCGTTGACCCAACCCGCCGTGGCAGGCGCCGGCCCCGCCGCCCCGGGCCAGCCTCCGGTCCCCGGACAGATCAACGCCGCCGGGGTGCAGGCGGTCATCTCCGGTGTCGGACAGCCGCTGAGCACGAGCAAGAATGCGACGATCAACTACGAGGTCGACAAGACCATCCGCCACACCAAGAACGCCGTCGGAACGATCAGGCGCCTGTCCGGCGCGGTGGTGGTCAATCAGCGTCAGGAAATCGACAAGGACGGCAAGAGTGTCAGCAAGCCGCTAGCCGACGCCGAGATCAAACAGATCAGCGATCTCGTCAAGGAAGCGATGGGCTTCAACAAGGATCGCGGCGACACCATTTCAGTGGCCAATGCGCCATTCACCACCCTCGAGAAGGAGGACGGCCTGCCGCTGTGGCGAGACCAGGAAGTGCTATCACTGGTCAAGGACCTGCTCAAGTACGGAGCGCTTGCCGGCATCCTCGCCTATCTCCTGCTCGGCGTCGTTCGGCCCCTATTGAAGACCATCCTGCAACCGGGAGCGGCCAGCGAGGGCAGCGTCGGCGGCACCATCGACCTCCTTGCTGGCGACGAAGGCGAAGGCGAGGGCGAGGAGCAGGCGCCGACGGCCGCCAAGCTGCTCGAGCAGCAACTTGCCAAGGCGCGTGAGCTGGCGCAGCAAGATCCACGCGCGGTGGCCAACATCATCAGGGCATGGACCGGCGCCAATGCCAGCTGAAGACGGCATCGAGAAAAGCGCCATTCTGCTGATCGCACTGGGCGAGGACTATGCGGTCGAGGTGCTCAAGCACCTGGGGCCCAAGGAAGTGCAGAAGCTGGGGCACGCCATGGCCGCACTGAAATCGGTACCGCGCACGCGCGTCGGCGAAGTGCTCGCCGAGTTCCAGACCACTGCCGAGGAGTCTGCCGCAGTCAACTACGACACGGATGCCTACGTTCGCTCGGTACTCACCAAGGCCCTCGGTGACGACAAGGCGTCCAACCTGATTTCCCGCATCCTCCAGCCGGGCGATACCAATGGTATCGAAGGCCTGAAGTGGATGGATGCGCCAACCGTCGCCGACCTGATCAAGAACGAGCATCCGCAGATCATCGCCACGATTCTCGTCCACCTCGCCCATGACCATTCGAGCGACATTCTCAACCAGTTCCCCGAGCGCCTGCGCAACGACGTGGTCTTGCGCATCGCGACACTCGAAGGCATTCAGCCCGAAGCCCTGAAGGAGTTGAACGACGTCATGCTGCGCCTTCTTTCCGGTTCCGCGAGCGTCAAACAGTCGGCGATGGGCGGCGTGCGCGCAGTTGCCGAGATCCTCAACTTCATGGGTACCGCCAACGAGTCTTCGGTGGTTGACTCGATCCGCGAGTACGACCCCGATCTGGCACAGAAGATCCTCGACGAGATGTTCGTCTTCGAGAACCTCATGGATCTGGACGATCGGGCGATCCAGCTCCTGCTGCGCGAAATCCAGTCGGAATCGCTGATCCTGGCGATGAAGGGAGCCACCGAATCGCTGCGCGAAAAGATCTTCAAGAACATGTCGCAACGCGCCGCCGAAATGCTTCGCGAAGACCTCGACTCGCGCGGGCCGGTGCGGCTTTCCGAAGTCGAAAGCGAGCAAAAGGAGATTCTCAAGATTGTCCGCCGCCTGGCCGACGAAGGTCAGATCGTGCTTGGCGGCGCCGGCGGCGAGGAAATGCTCTGAGTAAGCCAGACGCATGAGCAACTGGATCCCCAAGGAGAAACTGACCGCCTACCAGCGCTGGGAGGTTGCCGCTTTCGACGAGCAGCAAGAGGCCAGCGCAGCCCCGCCTCCCGACCGCCCACCTGCCGAGCACCCGCCTGGCGACGCTACGCCTTCCGAAGAAGCTGCTGCGGAAGTCGCGGACAGCCCCGGCGAGGAAGTGCCGGCAGAACCGCCGCTGGTCCTGCCGACCGCCGAAGACATCGAGCGTATGCATCAGGAAGCGCACGAGGAAGGCTATGCCGCCGGCTATCAGGAGGGCATTGCTGCGGCAAGATCCTCGGCGGACGCCCTGGCAACCCTGATGGACAACCTGCAGCAGGCCATGAGCGGTATTGATCAGGGTGTCGCCGATCAATTGCTGACCCTGGCAATGGAGGTCGCCAACCAGGTCTTGCGGCAAAGTCTGCGCGTACAGCCGGAGTTGCTGTTGGCAGTGGTCAGGGAGGCCGTGGGCACCCTGCACCCGCTTCACGGACAGCCCCTGCTGTTCGTTCACCCCGACGACGGTGCGCTGGTACGCGAGCATCTGGGCGATCAACTGCCGCACATCAACTGGCGAATCGTCGAGGATGGCGCGCTAACGCCTGGTGGCTGCCGCGTCGAACTCGGGGCCAGCGAAGTCGACGCGACGCTGGAAACGCGCTGGCGGCGTGTCGTCGAAGGCATTGGCATCAGCCAGGACTGGCTCGATGGCAAGGAGCCTGAGGCAAAGGCCAAGCCAAGATGAGCGAGCACGCGGACAATCGGCACCTCGCTGACTGGCGGCGTTTTCTCGATGGCTGCGGACAAGCGGCCCACCAGGTCAATTCGCTGCTCCCCAGTGGCCACCTGACACGCATCAACGGCCTGGTAATGGAGGCATCGGGGTTGCGCCTGCCGCTCGGCAGTTCTTGCCGCATCATGCCGCTGGGCGGCTCGCCAATCGAAGCCGAGGTCGTCGGCTTCAACGGTGAGCGGCTCTTCCTGATGCCCTCGGAAGACGTCTATGGCCTGCCCCCGGGAGCCCGGGTCGTCGCTCTGGAAGCACCGCAGCAGCCACCACGCATCGGTCAGCCACCGCCGGCACGGAGGCGCTCGATTGACCGCGCGAAGCTGGTCCCGGTCGGCGAATCACTCCTCGGTCGTGTCCTCGATGGCGCCGGCCGCCCACTCGACAAGCTGGGCCCGCTGGAGGCCCGCTCGCTGCGGCCGCTGCAAAGCCGACCGGTCAACCCGATGTCCAGAGCGCCGATCGAGCGCCCGCTCGATGTCGGGGTACGCGCCATCAACGCCCTGCTCTGCGTCGGCCGTGGCCAGCGCATGGGCCTGTTCGCCGGCTCAGGTGTGGGCAAGAGCGTCCTGCTTGGCATGATGGCCCGCTATACCGAAGCTGACGTCATTGTCGTTGGACTGATCGGCGAGCGTGGTCGGGAAGTCAAGGAGTTCATCGAGCAGATTCTGGGTGAGGAAGGCCTGCGCCGGTCGGTAGTCGTCGCCGCACCGGCCGACGTCAGCCCGCTGATGCGCCTGCAAGGCGCTGCCTACGCAACCAGCATCGCCGAGTACTTCCGTGACCGGGGCCAGCATGTCCTGCTGATCATGGACTCACTGACGCGCTACGCCATGGCCCAACGCGAGATTGCGCTGGCCATCGGCGAGCCGCCGGTCACCCGCGGTTACCCACCGTCGGTTTTCGCTCGCCTGCCACAACTCGTCGAGCGTGCTGGCAACGGCGCCGACGGCAGCGGATCGATCACCGGTTTCTACACCGTGCTCGCCGAAGGCGACGACCAGCAGGATCCGATCGCCGATTCGGCGCGCGCGATTCTTGACGGTCACATCGTGCTCTCGAGAACGCTGGCCGACGCCGGCCACTACCCGGCAATCGATATCGAACAGTCGATCTCGCGCGCGATGGTCAACCTGGTCAGCCCCGCGCACCTCGATCACATCCGCCGCTTCAAGAGCCTCTTTTCACGCTACCAGCGCTCCCGCGACCTGATCAGCGTCGGCGCCTACGCTGCCGGCTCCGACCTGCAACTCGACCAGGCCATCGCCATCTATCCGGCATTCGAAGTATTGCTGCAACAGAATCTCGCCGAGCGCGCCGACTTCGACACCAGCATCGCAAATCTGCAGTCCTTGTTCGCCGTCAACCCCTGATTGACGGCAGTCAGCCATACTTCCGACGTCGACCCTTCGCTGAACTAGCAAGCCGCGCTCCCCGAGTCCAACGTGCCGAAACCGTTCTCCCTGCAAGCCGTCCTCGACCTGATGCAGAATCGTAGCGACGAAGCGACGCAACGTCTGGCGCGCCTGATTGCCACGGAACGCGATGCACAGGGCAAGCTCGACATGCTCGAACAGTATCGCGATGACTACAGCGAGCGCTTTCGCAGAGCCGTGCAGGAGGGACTGCGGCAGCCCGAATGGCGCAACTATCAGGAATTCCTGTGCCGTCTCGACCAGGCCATCAGCGAGCAGTTGCAGGCGGTCCGCCGGCAACAAGCGCACACGGCCGCGGGGCAGGCGGCATGGCAGCAGCAGCGGACCCGACTGCAGGCCTTTGACGCCCTCTTTGAACGCCATCGCGCCAGCGAAGCAAAGCTGGAAGGGCGCCAGGAGCAGAAGGAACAGGACGAGTTTGCCGCGCGCCGGAAGTACGACAGACAGGACGACCATTAAGCCCGGCCGCTGGAACATGGCACGATACTTGCTTTAATATCGGCAGCACTCGCCGAAAGGGATCGTCCATGAGCATCGCAATCGTTTCAAGCTTCGTCCAGGCAGCCGCCCTGGAAGCGTCCGCCGAAGGTGGCGCCAGCGGCCCGACCGCTGTTGATGACGCTGGCGGCGGGCTCGACTTTGCAAGCATTCTGCTGGCTCTGCCAGCCAGCGCCGTGCCGCGCCCCCTGGAGAGCGGAAACGCAGCCGCGGCTGGCGACGCGGCGCCACTCCCGGCAGCGGACCCTGCTTCCGCAGGCCTGCAATTTCTGGCCATGCTCGGGCTGAATCAGCCAAACGCGCTGCATCGGGCCACCCCTCCTGCGGGCGGCTCGGACAGTGGCGAGCTCGCTCCCCTGAGCGTCTCCTTGCCGACTCGCAGCGCAGCGCTGCTCGCCTCGGCGGCGACAAGCTCGGCAAGTGACGCAGCGCAATGGCCCTACCCTGGCAGCGACGAGCGCGGGGCGTCAGCGTCTACCGCCTTGAGCAGCGACGGCAAGGCGGCAAAATTTGCCGTCGGCGACTTGCTCGCGCAGGCACTGGGGCAAGGCGAAGTGAAGCGGGCAGAGCAAGCGCTGTCGCCGGCCAGCAACCTGGCCACTCTCGGGCCCGCGAGCCAGGCGCCGAACGGCAGCGCAGGCATCGCTCAGGAAACCTCCCTGAGCCTGCCGACAGCGCTCCGCGACCCCTCGTGGGCCACCGATTTTGGTCAGAAACTGTTGTGGTTCGCAGGTAACGACAAACAGCTTGCGCAACTGACGCTCAATCCGCCGCAATTGGGAACGGTGGAAATCACCCTGAAGATCGACAAGGACAGCGCCAACGCACACTTTGTCTCGGCAAACGCCGAGGTTCGCGGGGCCATTGAGACGGCCCTGCCGCGGCTGCGCGAAATGCTCGCCAGTGCCGGAATCGACCTCGGGCAGGTCAGTGTTGGCAGCGAATCCTTCCGCCAACAGAGCGAGGGCCAACGCCAGCCCGCGGGGTCGCCCCGCCCGATGGCTGATACCGCTATACTTGGCAACGATTCGCTCGGCGACCTGGTGGGTCACAGCATCGTCACGCACCGTGGCAGCGCACTGGTCGACATTTTCGCCTAGCGAGGCTGGCGCCACACCTGCGTGAAGCACGTCGACACGGGAACTGAAAACCACCACCGGGCGAACCAACCAGGGAGAAAGTTGCTGAATGGCCAAGGATGCAAAAGCCGAAGCGGACGGCGCGGTCGCCGCGCCAGTGAAAAGCAGGAAAAAGCTGCTCATCGTCATCATCGCCGTGCTGGTCCTGGTGCTTGGCATCGGCGGTGCAGGCGCCTACTTTCTCTTGAAGCCGGCGGGCGAATACGATGAGGAGTACGCCGACGCCCCGCGTGAACGGGCCAAGCCAGCCAAGAAGAAGAAAGCAGACCACAATGCGCCGCCGGTCTATGTCGCCCTTGAGGCATTCACGGTCAATCTCGTACCCGAGAACGGCGACCAGTATCTGCAATTGATTCTTTCGGTCGAGGTCGAGGATCCGCAGGTCGACGAGCAACTCAAGCAGTACATGCCCAAGCTGCGTAACGACCTGACACTGCTGCTATCCAGCAAGAAGGCCTCGGACTTGATTACCACCGACGGCAAGAAAAACCTTGCCGGCGAAATCAAGGAGAGGATAAACAGCGTCCTCGATCCGGCCGGCAGAGGGAAAAACAATGACTGGCCGGTCAAGGAAGTGCTATTCACGTCATTCATCATCCAGTGAGCCGCGATGAGCGCCGATTTCCTCTCGCAGGATGAAGTCGACGCCCTGCTCAAGGGCGTCAGCGGCGAAGCCGACGAACCGGAAGAAACGGAAGACCTTGGCGGTGGTCCGCGCCCTTACAATCTCGGGACGCAGGAACGAATCGTCCGCGGGCGCATGCCGACGCTCGAACTGGTCAATGAACGCTTTGCCCGTTACCTGCGCATCGGCCTCTTCAATTACATGCATCGCAGCGCCGAGATCTCGGTGGGCTCGATACGAGTGCAGAAATACAGCGAGTTCACGCGTAATCTCGTGGTGCCGACCAACCTCAACCTGGTTGCCGCCAAGTCCCTGCGCGGCACGGCATTGTTCGTCTTCGACCCCAGTCTGGTCTTCCTGGTGGTCGACAACATGTTCGGCGGCGATGGCCGTTTCCATACGCGTGTCGAGGGAAGGGATTTCACAGCCACCGAACAACGGATCATCAAGGGCCTGTTGACGGTCGTATTTACCGAGTATTCGCGCTCCTGGAAACCGGTTTACGACATGACTTTTGAATACATCCGCTCGGAGATGAATTCGCAGTTCGCCAACATTGCCACCCCGTCCGAGATCGTCATCTCGACGAGCTTTTCGCTGGAATTCGGCGGATCGAGTGCAGACATGCATATCTGTTTTCCCTACTCGATGATTGAACCGATTCGCGATCTGCTGTACAGCACCCTGCAAAGCGATCAACTTTCGACCGACCGACGCTGGATCATCATGTTGCGCAAGCAATTGAAGAATGCCGAGGTGGAAATCACGGCCAAGCTGGCCACGACGAGCGTCGCTTTGCGCCAGATTCTGGAGATGAAAGTCGGCGACGTCATTCCTATCGACATACCCGACAAGATCATCGCCCTGGTCGACGACGTCCCGGTGATGGAATGCCGCTACGGGCAACAGGATGGCCAATACGCGCTCAAGGTCGAACGCTTCATGGCCAGCGATCACCAGGAAGCCCCTGCCGGAGGAAGTAATGGATAAGGACGCAACGGACGAATTCGACCTGCCAGATGCGGACGCCGGCGCTGCCGACGACAGCACTGCTGACGACGACTGGGCAGCGGCAATGGCCGAGCAGGCGCAGGCTGACCCAACGCCCGCCAGCGCGAAGGCTGCCAACATCTTCCCGAGTTTCGATGAACCCGGGAACAAGGCCTCGCTGATGAACGAGCTCGACATGATTCTGGACATCCCGGTGCAGATCGCCGTCGAACTCGGGCGCACCAAGATCACCATCAAGAACCTCCTGCAGCTGGCGCATGGCTCAGTCGTCGAACTCGACGCCATGGCCGGCGAACCGATGAGCGTTTATGTCAACGGCACGCTTATCGCGCAGGGCGAGGTGGTCGTGGTCAACGACAAATTCGGGATTCGGCTGACGGATATCGTCACGCCCTCCGAACGGGCTCGCCAAATCGGACGCTGAGCGTCCTTGTGCCCTCCTCAAGCCATAGCCCGCTCGGACGGGCGTTTGCGCTTCGCCACGCTTGCTTTAAGATAGCGACCAGCATCCAAAGCTGGCCGACCCTCTTGCTTCGACACCTCAAGTCCCTCGCTGAACACCCGACGCACAATGCGTGCTGGCTTCTCTGCGCGCTGTCTTCGAGCGGCGCACTCGCCCAGACGGCGCTCCCGGACCCACCCGGTCTTTCGCTGGCGACGATGCTGCAAACGGTTTTCGGGCTGGCGGCGGTCATCGCCGTTCTCTTTCTGGCCGCGTACTTTCTGCGCCGACTCAACGGCGGTCGTGGTTTCGGCAGCAATGGGCCGCTGCGCGTCGTTGGTGGGCTGATGATCGGCACCCGGGAGCGCATCGTTCTCGTCGAGATTGGCGATACCTGGCTCGTTGTCGGCCTGGTGCCTGGCCAGATCCGCACCTTGCACACGCTACCGAAGGGCGAGCTGCCAGCGGCCGGCGACGGCGATAAGCCATTTTCGCAATGGCTGAAGCAGGTCGCCGAGCGCAAGCATGAAGGCCGCTAGACTCAGCCGCTGCGGCACCCTGCTCGCCTTGCTGGCTTTACTCACGCCACTGGCGGTCTGGGCTCAAGCCGGCGGCCTGCCGGCGCTGACCAGCACGCCGGGTGCCGGTGGCAGCCAGACCTACACGCTGTCGATCCAGACTCTGCTGACGCTCACCGCGCTGACCTTCATTCCGGCAGCTCTGCTGATGATGACCAGCTTCACCCGGATCATCATCGTCCTGTCGCTGCTCAGGCACGCCCTGGGCACGCAGACCTCGCCGCCCAACCAGGTGCTCCTTGGGCTGGCACTTTTCCTGACCTTCTTCATCATGTCGCCCGTGCTCGACAGCGTCTACAGCGAAGCCTATCAGCCGCTGTCGGAAAACAGAATCACCTACCAGCAGGCGATCGAACGCGGCGCCGTGCCGCTGCGCAAGTTCATGCTCAAGCAGACGCGCGAATCGGACATCGCGCTCTTCGCGCGCATGGCGAACGCGCCCCGCTTCCAGTCTTCCGACGACATTCCGATGCGCTTGCTGGTCCCGGCCTTCGTCACCAGCGAACTGAAAACAGCCTTCCAGATCGGCTTCATCATCTTCATTCCCTTCCTCATCGTCGACATGGTCGTCGCCAGCGTGCTGATGTCGATGGGCATGATGATGATGTCACCGGTAATGATCGCGCTGCCCTTCAAGCTGATGCTCTTCGTGCTCGTCGATGGCTGGCATCTGATCCTTGGCTCGCTGGTCGCCAGTTTCGCCACATGACGCCCGAACTGGTCATGGATATCGGGCGCCAGGCGGTCGAGATGACCTTGCTGCTGGCCGCGCCCCTTCTCCTGGCGGCGCTGCTGATCGGCCTGATCGTGAGTATTTTTCAGGCAGCGACGCAGATCAACGAGCAGACGCTGTCGTTCATCCCCAAGCTGGTCGGGGTATTCCTGATCCTTCTCCTGGCCGGCCCGTGGATGCTGGGACTGATGGTCGACTACGTGCGCCGACTGTTCGAGAGCATTCCTCTACTGGTCGGCTGAAGCGGCGATGATCAGCCTGACGTCGGCCGAGATCAATGCCTGGATCGTTGCCTTTTTCTTCCCGCTGGCGCGCATCCTCGCCGTCCTGGTCAGCGCACCGCCCTTCAACAACCCGGCCTTGAACGTACGCATCCGCCTGATCCTCGGCCTGGCGATCACCCTGGCCATCTCGCCGGTGCTGCCACCGATGCCGGCGATCGATCCGGCGTCGGCTGCGGGTCTGCTGATCCTCGCGCAACAAATGCTCATCGGATTTGCCATGGGTTTCGCCGTGCGCCTCGTGCTCGGCGCGGTCGACCTGGCTGGCAGCATGATCAGCCTGCAGATGGGTCTCGGCTTCGCCAGTTCCTACGACCCGCTGACCGCCGGTCAGACGGGGGTCGTTTCGGAGTTCCTGGGGCTGCTGGCATTGCTGATTTTCATGGCCATCAACGGTCACCTGATGGTCATCGCCACTTTGACGCACAGCTTCACCGCCATTCCCGTCGGCGCGGCACTGCCAGATGCCGGCAGCTGGTGGCAGCTGGCGCGTTCCGGGGCCATGATCTTCTCGTCAGGACTGCTCCTCGCGCTGCCCATTCTTGTCGCCCTGCTGATCACCAACCTGGCCCTGGCCATCCTCAGCCGCGCCGCGCCGCAACTCAACCTGATCGTGATCGGCTTTCCGCTGACCATCACCCTCGGTTTCGCCGGATTGATGTTCGGTTTGTCGTATTTGAGCCAACCCCTGCAGCAGCTTTTCGAGTACGGCCTGCAGTCGATGCTCGGCAATTTCTCGCCCACCGGCGGCTAGGGCCGCTTGTCGACAGGGGGACTATGGACCAGCTGGAAAGTACCTTCCGCGTAGCGATGCGTAAAAGGCGTGCTCGATTCGACACCCTCGGAGTAATCCAGGATACGGTAGGCCAGGAAACCGCGTTTGCGCTGCAACTGCAACGCTCGCCGTTTGAGGATCAACCCGGACTCGCCGTCGCCGCCGGTGCGGAAACTCTTGGCGCGCATCGATAGCAGATAGGTATCGCTGCCCACCATCCGCTCCTCGATGGTCCAGTTCGGTGCCAGCGGATCGTAGACCACATAGGCAATGATCGCGGCGGCAGCCGCCATCCCCAGATTCGCAACCGGCCCGGTGTACTCGGACGCGGCATAGCCGACCGCGCCGACCAGGGCCACCGCCTTGCCAGGCTCGACGCTGACCGTCGGATCGGGCGACTGCGCGAAGCGGCTGTCCGGCGCACTGCTCTCCGCGCGCGCCGGCGGCTGCCGGTCGACCGTGCCGCAGGCGGTCAACAGGGCCACCAGAACAAGCGCGGCAGGGACGAGACGGCGCGTAGAAGTCATCGCTCAGAGATAGCTGAACAGACTCAGTCCGCTGATGGTGACGAAAGACCTTTGCGCGGCCTCGAGGCTCATCTGCTGGCGGGTAAAGTCCGAGAGCGCCTTTGCGTAGTCCAGATCCTGAAGGTCCGACAAGCTTTGCTCATGCAGAATATCGACCGCGGTCGAGCTGCTGCCGAGGCCATCCAGCGCCTGCAGGCGGGCGCCCACCGACGCCTGGAGACGACCCACATTGGCCTGCGCCTGGTCGAGATTGATCAGATGTCCGGCCAGCTTGCCGGTGAATTCGGTTCGTGCCTCACTTGAACCCAGCGGTGAGCGCAGCAGGCCGATCAGCTCCTGCATCGTCGCGAAGACGCTCTTGTTGGCGCTCGGGGTAACGCTGAAGCTATCGCCGTCGGCCGGCAGGCCGTTGATCACCACCTGCGCACCGAAGTCGGTCACCGGCGCGACACTGGCCGACAGCGGAATGGCCTGTCCAGCAGTGAATGGCAACAGATCGCTGACCGGCCTGGCCGGTAGGGCAGGGTCCGGCGAAACCGCCGTCGACACGTCGAACAACTGGTAGTGGCTGACCCCGGCAACTGCCGAGAACCTGATTTCAAGCACCTGATTGCTGCTTCCCTGCCAGAAATCCGAATTCAAGGCGCGTTGCCACTTCTGCGGGTCGAGCACCGAACCACCGTCGATCACCCCGGCACCCTGGTTGGCCAGCGTGCCGCCGCCACCGCTGCCGGCGGCGGTCACGAAGCTGCCGTTGCCTTCGCGGATATTCATGAACAGATCGCTGCCGGCGACGCTGCTCGCCATCTGCTGCGTCGGGCCGACCTGCAGCAGACGTTCGCCGTTGTCACCGAAGTAGCTGACCGAAGCCGGTGCCGCCGACGATGTCGCCGCGCTGAGCACGAATGGCGTCGTCGCCCCCTGGTGGCCGGCAAAGAGATAATCGCCCTCGGCGTTCTGGCTGTTGGCAATTCCCAGCAGCTCCTCGAAGCGCGCCTCGAGTTCGCTGGCCACGGCCCGGCGATCACTGTCACTGAGAACCGTGTTGCCGGCCTGAATGACACGATCGCGAACGCTCTGCAGGAGATCGGTGACCGCAGCCAGCCGACTGTCGACCAGTCCCAGACGATCGGCGGCGGTGCCCTGGTTGCGCGCGTATTGCGCGGCGACCTCACGGGTCTGCGTCACGGTCAGCGCGCGCGCCGCACCGATCGGGTCGTCTGCCGGGGTGAGGATTCGCCGGCCGCTGGAGATCTGCTCCTGCAGCTTGAGCAGCTGGGTCTGATTGCGCTCCATGCCGCGCACGCCGGCATCATAAAGCTGATTGGTACTGATGCGCATCTGCGTCTCCCTAACGTCCCAGTTCGAGAATCGTATCGAACAAGGCGGCGCCAATCTGAAATGCCCTCGCCGAGGCCTGGTACGCCTGCTGATAACGAATGAGATTTGCCGCTTCCTCGTCGAGATTGACCGCCGAGAGCGAGTCACGACTCGCCTGTGCCTGCGCCAACAGGTTCTGTTGCGCCTCCGAGCTGACCTGCAACTGGCGTGTCCGGTTACCGGTTTCGCTGACCAGGCGCGCGTAGGCGTCCTGATAGGACGCCGTCTGCCCGGACATCGTCCGTTGCGTCTGCAACTGAGCCAGCGTCAGCGCGTTGCGCCCATCGGCCGTGGCCCCGGTATTGACCTCAATCGAAAAACGATCGCCGTTGTTCGGCAAACCGGTCATCACGAAGCTGAACCCCGCTGGCGGGCTGGCGGCGACCGAACCGACCACGGTGACGGTCGCGCCGCTGGTGTAAGCGATGCCCGGGTTGAGCGCGGTGATGGTCACCGCTGTAGCGCCATCGATCGAGACGCGCGTATTGACCGGGAAACCCAGCAATTCGCCGGCATTGTATTGCAGGCTGATCGGCAGTGCAGTAAAGGCGCCCTGATAACCGGGTCCGGCCTGACCCGAGGTGACCGTGGCGGTGCCCGTATTGGCCGTCGCAGCCGACGCGCGCAGTGGTCCCGCCGCGGCGATCAGGCGCGCATCGGCGACCAGCGCCGGATTCACCGTGATGCCGCGGGCGGCGCCGCGCGTCGGCTGAATCAGGTAGCTGGAACCCGCCGGCAGGGTGCCCGTTGAGGCGAGGACGAAACCCTGCGGATCGCTGCTCAGCTCGGCATTCACCGCCGCCAGGTCGGCGCCCGACCACTGCCTGCTGTCCGCAAGGCGAGTCAGCGTAAGAGCGCCGCCGGCGTCGGCTCGCAGCCGGTAGTCGCTGTTACCCAGGTCGGTATAGAAATTGCCATTGAACGGCGTCGTTGGCCCAAAGCTGGCACTGACCAGCGGGCTGCCCGACGGATTTCTGGTGTTGCTGACCACCGCCGGCTGGGCCAGCGAAAAGAACTGCGGCGTAAAACTGGTCGGCGGCGTCGAGGCGAGCAGCGACTGACCAAAAAAGTCCTGCCCGAGAGCATGTTGCGCATTGAAGGTCAGCGCCAGCGAAGCTGCGTTGCTGCCCAGATCGTTGCTCGCCCGGTCCAGAGACTCGCGGCGGAAAGCCAGCAGGCCGCTGAGGCTGCCGCCGCTGACCAGCGACTCGGGCATCTCCTGGACCCCGGTCGCGGCACGCAGGCCGACCACCAGTCGTGAGGGATCGTCTGCCGCCGTCGTCGTCGTCAGGCCGATCAGCTGCGTGCCGACAACCAGTTGCTGGCCGCTGCCGACGAAAACGTTGTAGCTGCCATCGGCGTTGGTCGTCGTTCGCGTGCGGATCAGCTGATTCAGTTCGAGCACCATCTGGTCGCGCGTATCGAGCAAATCGTTCGGCGGTTGGCCGGTCGACGCTTCGGCGACGGCAATGCGACCGTTCAGCAAGGCGATCTGTTCGCCGTAGGAATTGACACTGGCGACGGCAGCGGTGATTTCGCTGTTGATACCGTCGTACATCTGCGCCAGTTGATCACCCAGCGACTGATAGCGGACGCTCAGGGACTGCGCCGCCGAGACCATTGCCTGGCGGCTGGGCAGGTCCGAAGGATTGCTGGCGAGCTGCTGGACGCTGCCAAAGAAGGCCTGCAGCACCGGCGACAGACCGGTGCCCGGATCGGCGAGCAGGTTGTCGATCTGGCTGATTTGCGCGTAGTAGGTCGCGAGTTCACCGGCGCTGCTCTGCGAACGATCGACCTGATCGCTCAGGAAACGGCTGTACATGCGCTCGACCGTGGCCACGTGCGCACCCTGGCCAATAAAGCCGGCACCGGTCAGCAAGCCGGGATTGCTCGCCTGTATGGTCCGCTGCCGCGAGAAGCCCGGCGTGTTGACGTTGGCGATATTGTGTTCGGTGGTCAGCAGACCATACTGCGCCACGTTCAGGCCGGTAACCGCGGTACTGATGATTCCTGAGCCCATGAGGTGAACTCCTGTTGGATTATTCTGTTAACGGCAGCGCAGCGCGAATGTTTAGCCGGCGCCCGCGCGCTCTGTCGAGCCCCTAGCCGGCCAGCGCCTGGCGCAGAGTGCTGCCGCCAATGATTCGCGCCAGCTTGTCAGCGTACATCGGGTCGGTCGCGTAGCCAGCCTGCTGCAATGAACGGGCGAACTGCACGCCATCCTGCTGTCCGACCACGCCCGCGTAACGTGGCTTGCTGGCGAGCAGCCTGGCGTAGTCGCGAAACGCCTCGGCGTACGAAGCATAGGCGCGGAACGTCGCGCGCTCGGGCTGCGCCACGCCATTGACGAACTCCGTCGTATCGACCTCGACGGTCGCTCCCGACCAGTTGCGCCCGGCCTTGATGCCGAAGACATTAAAACTCGGCGAACCGTCGGCATTGCGGATCTCGTGCCTTCCCCAGCCACTTTCCAGCGCCGAGTGGGCGACCAGGAAACGTGCCGGCACACCGGTAGCCGCCGCTGCTTCCTGAGCGTGCGGCCAGACGCGCTCGACGAAATCGCGCGGCGCCGATGGCGATCCGGCGGCCAGCGTCGCCGCGCTGCTGCCCGCCGTAACCCCGGGAAGCAGGCCAGCGCGCTGGCGAGCGCCAAGCAGATAGCTTGCCTCGCTTGCCGGCGACAGGGAAGCCAACGACTGCTGCAAGGCGTCGAGGGCTGCATTGCCGGCGTCGGTCTTGCCGGCCTTGGCCGCCTGCCCCGATTGCTGCTCGATCAATCCGGCGAGCCCCATGGGCATTTGGCTGGCCAGGTTCAACGCCATTTGCTGATCGCCAATGGCGGTAAAGAAACGGCTTTGCTGGCTATCGAGCAGGCCACTGCTGGCCGTCGCATCGCGCATGCTTTTCAGCAGCAACTGCAGGAGCATGCCCTCGAACTGCTGGGCCACCTGCTTCAGGCCTCCTTGCGGGTCCTGATTGAGCTTGGCGCGCAGATCGGCGGCGGCGGCCGGATCGACAACCAGGCGGGTGTTGGCAAGGGCGATTGATTTCATGGGCGAAAAATGGCGGTGGGTGGGCGTCTCGAACGCCGCCTCAGATGATCTCGAGCTCGGCGCGCAAGGCGCCGGCCGCTTTCATGGACTGCAGTATGGAGAGCAGATCCTGTGGCCCGGCACCGAGCGCATTGATCGCCTTGACGACCTCGGCGAGATTGACCCCGGCCTTCACCTGCATCAACGATCCGCCTCCCTGCTTGATGTCGATTTCGCTCTGCGTCGTGGTGACCGTCTGTCCGGCAGCCAGCGCGTTCGGCTGACTCACTTTCTGCTCGGTATTGATGACCACCGAAAGGCTGCCGTGCGCGACCGCGCAGGATTCGATGGTCACCGTCTGGTTCATCACCACCGAGCCGGTACGCGGGTTGATGATCACCTTGGCAACACCTTTGCTCGGACGCACTTCCAGGCTCTCCAGTCGTCCCAGGAAGGCCACCCGGCTGTTCGCATCTTCGGGGGCGATCACCTGCACCCGCCTGCC
Organism: Candidatus Accumulibacter sp. ACC007; assembly: GCF_907163205.1. Taxonomy (NCBI): domain Bacteria; kingdom Pseudomonadati; phylum Pseudomonadota; class Betaproteobacteria; genus Candidatus Accumulibacter; species Candidatus Accumulibacter sp. ACC007. The sequence goes on from NZ_CAJQUD010000009.1 coordinate 229,177, forward strand.
GTCGAGCGCCTGAGCGGTCCCCGGACCGATCTCCCGGTTGATCACCTCGACCACGCGCTGGGTGGTACTGAAGTCGGTCGTGCGCATCTCGTAATGAACGAAGGGGCCCTGCCCGAGCGCGGTCGGAACCTCGCGCTCGACGGTTGCTCCACCGACCACACGCCCGGCAAGCAGGTGATTGACCGCCACCTTGCTGCCACCCGCCGACGCGCCGGCGCCGCCGACCAGCAGGTTGCCTTGCGCCTGCGCGTAGATCTGACCGTCGGCGCCCTTCAGCGGCGTCATCACCAGCGTCCCGCCGCGCAGGCTCTTGGCGTTACCCATCGACGACACGGTGATGTCGATGGCCTGCCCGATGCGGGCAAATGGCGGCAGATTGGCGGTCACCATCACCGCCGCAACGTTCTTCAGCTGCAAGGATTGCGTCGTCGGCAAAGTGGTGCCCAGCTGGGCGAGCATGTTGATGATGCTCTGGGTGGTAAACGGCGTCTGTGTGGTCTGGTCGCCGCTGCCGTCCAGGCCGACCACCAGCCCGTAGCCAACCAACTGGTTGTTGCGCACCCCCTGCACCGAGGCAAGGTCCTTGATCCGTTCTGCAGCCACCGGAAAACTCAGCAGGGCAAGGACGACAAAACCGGCAAGAGCGGCAAAAACCGCCGGACGACGCTCGATTTTGCCGGTTTTCCTGGCGATGATCGGGGCCACTTTCTGTTCTCCTAGAATGGCAGGACGGTAAGGAAGAATCGTGCCAGCCAACCCATCACCTGCGCTTCGCTGATCGTCCCGCTCTCCTTGTACTCGATTCGCGCGTCGGCAATCTGCGACGAGGGGATGGTATTGGCGGCGTTGACGAAATACGGATTGACGATACCGGAAAGCCGGATGTATTCCTGTCCCTGACCAATGGCCACCTGCTTCTCGCCCGAAACCAGCAGATTGCCGTTCGGCAGGACTTCGATAACGGTCACCGTAATCGTCCCGGTGAACACATTGTTGGCCGCCGCATCGCCCTTGCCGGCAGCGACATTGCTGCTGTTGGCGCTCAGCTCCATGCCCTGAAACGACTTGCCGGGCAGGCCAACGATCGGGCCGGCGGCGGCACTGACGCTGCCGGTCTTGCTGACGTTGGTGTTGGACTTGGTCGCCGCCGTGGTGTTCTCGGTAATCGTCACCGTGATCGTGTCGCCGACGTAACGCGCGCGGCGGTCTTCGAACAGCGTCCGTGACGACCCGGCCTGATAGATGCTGCCGGTCGCCGCCAGATTGGCCGCCAGAGCATCGGTACGGTGCTGCGGACGCGCCGTCATCGGCTGATGGATATTGGTCGGCGGCACGGTGGTGCAGGCGGCCATCAGCAGCGCGACGGGGATCAGCAGCAGCGTCTTCTTGTCCATCCGGCCAGTGCTCATCGTCCGCCTCTTACAACTGCGTCAGACGCGCCAGCATCTGATCCGAGGTCGACACCACTTTCGAGTTCAGTTCGTAGGCGCGCTGAGTCTGGATCATCAGTACCAGTTCCTGCGCGACATTGACGTTGGACGCCTCGACGTAGTTCTGCACCACCACCCCCGAGCCGTTGTTTCCGGGAGTATTGGGCGTTGGCGTCCCGCTCGACGCGGTCTCCAGGTAGAGGTTGTCGCCAACGCTCTGCAGCCCGCCGTTGTTGATGAAAGTGGCCACCTGGATGGTGCCGATCTGCACCGTCGCCGGAGTCCCCGGCTGGGTGATGCTGACCACACCATCGGTGCCGATGGTCAGGGTCAGGGCGTTCTCGGGGATGGTGATCGCCGGCTGCAGCGGATAGCCGCTGGTGGTGACGATCTGCCCCTGATTGTCTTTCTGAAAGGAACCGTCGCGCGTATAGGCCGTTGTCCCGTCGGGCAGCAGGACCTGGAAGAAGCCCGCCCCGTCGATGGCCATGTCCAGACTGTTGCCGGTTTGCTGCAGAGCGCCCTGGGTGAAGATTCGCCCCGTCGAGACGGGCGTCACGCCGAGACCGATCTGCAGACCATCCGGGATCTGCGTTGTCTGCGACGACTGGGCCCCCGGCTGACGCAGCGTCTGATAGAGCAGATCGGCAAAAATTCCGCGCGCCTGCTTGAAACCATTGGTGCTGACGTTGGCCAGGTTGTTGGCGATGACGTCAATCTGCACCTGTTGGGCATTGAGGCCGGTACTGGCGGTCCACAGCGAACGAATCATGCCTGTCCTATCAGCGGTTCATGGAGAGAAGCTGGCTGGCCGTCCGCGCATTGGCGTCGGCCGTCTGCAACATCTTGATCTGCATCTCGAACTGGCGAGCGAGACTGATCATCCTGACCATCGCGTCAACCGAGTTCACGTTGCTCCCCTCGAGCGCCTCCGGCGCCAGCTTGACGTTTTCGTCGGCCAGAGCATCGATGCCGTTGCGCGTCCGGAAGAGTCCGTCGTCGCCGCGCACCAGATCGTTTTCCGGCGGATTGACCAGCTTGATCCGGCCGACCACGTTGACCCCGTTGATGGCCCCGGCACCCACACGCGGAATGCTCGACACCGTCCCGTCGGCGGCGATGGCGATGTTGTTGTCGGGCGGCAGCGAGATCGCTCCGCCTTCGCCCGCGACATTGAAGCCGCTGGTGGTCTGCAGCACGCCGTTGGCGTCGGTCCTGAGATTGCCGGCACGGGTGTAGGCCTCGCGACCGTCGGCAGCCTGCACGGTGATCCAGCCGTTACCGTCTACCGCGACATCGAGCGGCCGACCGGTGACCGTGATCGGCCCCTGCTCGAAGGCGTCGGCCACCGAGGCGTCGGCGGCAAAGGCTCTGGTCGGTGCCCCTTCGCCGAGCACCGGCACGGCGCGAAAGCGATGCTCCATGGCCCGATAGCCGATGGTCGTTGCATTGGCCAGATTCTGGGCGACGCCCGCCTGCTGCAGGAAGACCTGCTTGGCCCCGCTCATCGCGGTGTAGATCAGGCGATCCATGGCGCTTTCGCAATCCTTCGCTCAGCGTCGGCCATCAGCGCAGATTGACCAGCGTCTGCATGATCTGATCCTGGGTCTTGATGGTTTGCGCATTGGCCTGGTAGTTGCGCTGCGCAGTGATCATCTCCACCAGGGCCTTGGTCAGATCGACGTTCGAATCCTCGACCGCCGCCGCCTGGATGACCGCGCGACTTCCCGACCCCGGCGTCCCGATCAGCTCCGGCCCGGAAATCGAGGTCAGGCTCCACTGGTTGTTGCCCAGGCTCAGGAGCCCGTTGGGATTGGCAAAGCTGGCCAGCACCACCTGCCCCATGCTGCGCGTCTGGCCATTGCTGTAGCGCCCCTGGACGATGCCATCGGCGTTGACACCCACGCCGACCAGGCTGCCCGACGTGAAGCCTCCCTGCGTCAGGCGGTCGACGTTCGAGCCGTTGCCGTACTGGGTGGTGCCGGTGAAATCCATATCCCCCGGTGACCACGGCGACACGGCACCGCTGGTCAGGGCCCACGCCGGCAGCGTATGCACCGCCGACGCCGGGTCGAGGGCACCGGAAGTACTGAAGATAAGGTTTCCGCCCGGAACGACTTGCGGGTCCGCGCCGTCGAGCGTGGCGTGCACGGTCCACTGCCCCGGATCCCCTACTGCCGCCGGCGTATTGAGCACATAGAAGGTGGTCAGGTTGTGCACCACGCCGAGGGTGTCGAAAACGGTCAGCGCGGTCGAGAAATTGAAGGTTTCCGGGTCGGTGAAATCGAAGGGCGTGACCGCCGGAACCGAGTCGCGGGAGTCGAGATTGAGCACCGCGCGCAGCTCGCCGGCGAGCGGGTCGCTGGTCGCGCGCGGGGCGATCTGCCCCGCTGAAATCTGCAGCTCGACGGGGTTGGAAGGCGTGATCGCACCGCTGGCGGCGACCGGATAACCGGTCAGGCGAAGGCGCAGATCGTTGATCATATAGCCTTCGTTGTCGATGTGAAACTGGCCATTCCGGGTATAGCTGATCGCCCCTTCCTGGCTCATGCGGAAGAAACCGCCGCCGTTGAGCGCAAGGTCGAGTGGATTGTTGGTGGTCGTCAGATTGCCCTGGGTAAACTGCTGCTGAACCGCCCCGACGCCGACGCCGATACCGATCTTGGCGCCGGTGCCAAGGCCCAGGGAAGCGGCGTACACATCCGCGAAGTTCGTGCCGCCGCTCTTGAAGCCCACGGTGCTGGCGTTGGCGATGTTGTTGCCGATCACGTCGAGCGACGACGAAGCCGCGTTCAGACCGCTCAAACCTTGCTGAAAACTCATTTCTGCCCCCTACACCTAGAGAATTTGCTGAACCTTGTCGAAAGCGACCCGCCCCAGCGCACCCAGGTCGAGCTGATAACCACCCTGTCCTCTAACCAAAGCATTTACCGTGCCAATCTGTAGAGCCTCGGCGGCCACCGTTTCATTGCCGCGCACGGCGTTCACCGCGAAGCGGTAACGGCCGGCTGGCGCCTGCGTACCCTGCGCCGTCATGCCGTCCCAGACGAAGGCGAAGCTGCCGGCGTCGCGGGCGCCGAGGCGCTCGCTCTGGATGACGTTGTCGCCGGCACCAAGAATCGTCAGCGTCACGTCGTCGGCCGGCCCGGCGAGATTGACCCCGCCGCGCGCCTGACCGTCGACCAGCGCCAGCCCGGCCCCCCCCACCAGAACGCGCTTGCCGATCAGCGCGGCGGCCTGCACGGCCTGCCCATCGTTGTAGGTGCTGAGCAGGGTCTCGAGGGTCGCGTTCAGCCTTTCGATGCCGGTCACCGTGTTGATCTGCGAAATCTGGGTGGTTACCGCCGCGTTGTCGAGCGGGTTGAGCGGGTCCTGGTTCTTCAACTGCGTCACCAGCAGCTTGAGAAAACGATTCTGGACGTCCTCGGTCGTCGACACGAGTTCGCTGGTGCCGGCCCTGGCCTGGGTGTTGAGCGAAGCCAGGATGTCACTGCTAGAAGTGCTCGATTGCACGCTTGCCATTTCTTCTCTCTCCGGAGCCGCGTCGTGACTACTGGCCAAGCGCCAGCGTCTTGAGCAGCAGTTGTTTGGCGGTATTCATGACCTCGACGTTGGTCTGATAGGAGCGCGAGGCCGAAATCATGTTGGTCATCTCGTCAACCACGCTGACATTGGGCATGGTCACGTAGCCGCGCTCGTCGGCGGCGGGATTGCGCGGGTCGTAGAGCAGGCGGCCGGGAGTGCTGTCTTCGACCACCTGCGTGACCCGTACGCCCTGTGCCGCCGCACTGCCCATCGGCGTCGCCGCGAACACCACCTGCTTGGCGCGATAAGGCTTGCCGTCGGAACCGACCACGCTGTCGGCGTTGGCCAGATTGCTGGCGACCACGTTGAGGCGCATCGCCTGTGCGGTCAGCGCGCTACCGGCCACCTTGAAGGTATTGAAAACGCTCATCCCTATTGTCCCTGGATGGCCGTGCGCAGGCCATTGATACGGCCGGAAAGAAAAGTCAGGCCCGCCTCGTAGAAGAACGCATTCTCGGCAAACTGTGCGCGCTCGACGTCCATATCGACGGTGTTGCCGTCGGCGCTGGCCTGTGTCGGCTGGCGATAGAGCAGGCGCAAGGGATCGGCGGCTTCGCTGCCCTGCGCATGGCGCGGCGAAGTGGTCGCCAGGGGCAGGCTCGCCTGACCACGGCCGCTGACCGCCTGCTGCAGGGTGGTCGCGAAATCGAAGTCCCGCGCCAGATAGTGCGGCGTATCGGCGTTGGCGATATTGCCGGCGAGCACCTGCTGCCGTTCGCTGCGCAGGGTCAATGCCTGCAGCTGGAAGGAGAGCGCCTCCTGGATTTTGCTGACCATCACCGTGTCACTCCCTTCGCTGTTCTCATGGACAGTCGACAAGCAATAGCCGTGCCATATTGCCTCGCGACCAGCGGACAGCAGGATCGCCTTCGCGCCGGCGCAGCGGCCAAGCGGCATTTGCCGGATGGTCGGCAAATTTTGCCGCCCGCACCGGCAGGCACGCGCAGCCGGCCGGCTTCGCGAGCCGCCCGGAATCAGGCAGAATGGCGGGATGCCTAACTCTGACCGCGTCAAGCATTCCGCCAGCCTTGCGAAACTGCTGCTCGTTCTAGTCGTTGCCGCGAGCAACGGGGTGGCCGCACAGACCTCACTGAGCGCTGCTGTGGTCAACTATCTGCACATCCAGACACAGGGCTTGCCGGGCAAGGTGACTTACAGCGTCGGCCGTCTCGACCAGCACGCGCAGGAGGCGTCGTGCAGTGCTTACGAGCCCTTCCTGCCGCAAGGCAGCCGACTCTGGGGAAGAACCACCGTCGGCGTGCGCTGCCTGGCCCCCGACGCATGGACAATCTACGTGCCGGTGCAGATCAGCATCGCCGGAAGCTACCTGGTCACCGCGCGGCAGCTCAATCGCGGCCAGGTGATCAGCGCCGCCGACGTTTTTGCACAGAGGGGCGACCTCGGCTCGCTGCCGGCCAGCGTCGTCACCGACCTGGCACAGGCGATCGGAAAAACGGTCAAGAACGGCGTCGCGGCTGGCCAACCCCTGCGCAGTGACCTGCTCACCGCCCCCTGGGCGGTGCAGCAGGGACAAAGCGTCAAGTTGCAGTCGACCGGCGCCGGCTTCTCCGTGAGCAACGAGGGAAAGGCCCTCAACAACGCCAGTGACGGCCAGATCGCCCAGGTGCGCACCGCCTCCGGGCAGGTGGTCAGCGGTGTTGCACGTCCCGGCGGCGTCGTCGAAGTGACCTATTGAGCTATCTGCAGGATGTCGCTGAAAATAATGTTAAAGTTTTGTCGTTCTGCGCCGATAGATGAATTGAGAACAACCGCTCAAGGGGCAACACCGTGAAGATCGACAGCACCAGCACGACGGCCAGCACCACGGTCAGCAATGACACCCGTAATCGCGGCAGCGTCAGCAAAGCGACCAGCAGCGCGGCAGCCGAGGTCCATCTCAGTGAATTGGCAACGCATCTGCATTCGTCCGGGGACACCCCGGCCTTCGATGCCACGCGCGTTGCCGAAATCAAACAGGCCATCGCCGAGGGCCGGTTCACGATCAACGCCGAAGCCGTTGCCGACCGCCTGATCGAGTCGGCCAGCGAACTGATCAGTTCGCAACGGCAAGGCTGACCACCGCCAGGCCAATGGCTGAAAACCCCGTGCCAGCCGAACTTGCACAGACCGTCGACAGCGAGATCGCCGCAGCGCAATGCTTTCTCGCCTTCCTCGAGCGCGAGCAGCAGATGCTGGTCAAAGGTGAAGTAGACGACCTACTCGATCTGGTGCGCCAGAAAAACAAGGTCGCGGCCGAACTGGCAGCGCTCGCCGCGAGACGCAGTCGTCTGCTCGCCGCCAGCGGCGCAGCCAGCGATCGCGCAGGCATTGCTGCCTGGTTCGCAGCGCACCCCGAGGAAACAAGTACCCGTAACGCCTGGTCGTCGTTGCTCGCCGTCGCCGCGCAGGCACGCGAACTGAATCGGGTGAACGGCGACCTGATCCAGGAACGCCTGCAGAGCAATGCGCAGGCACTCGAAGTGCTCCTGGGAAGCAACGCCGCGGCCGGCAATCTGTATGGTCCGGACGGACAAAGCGCGCCGCCCAGCACCCGGCGCATCAGCGACAGCGCCTGAAAGCCGGGAACCCGCCTAGCGCGCCGGCAGCGGCGGCACCAGCGCGCTTGCTGCTGCCGGTGGCGCCGGATCAGCGGCCACCTCGGTGGCCTCGCCCTGCCCCTGCCCCTGTAGATTGACCTCGGTGCCTTTTTCGGGGATCGCCGAGTCGATCAGAATCGAGACCCGACGATTGCGTGCCCGCCCGTCCGCCAGTACATTCGGCTCGACCGGACGCGTATCGGCATAGCCAATCGCCGTCAGGCGTGGCGGCGCAATGCCGGCAGCAGCGAACAAACGCAGAACGGTGGTCGCGCGCACGGCCGAAAGCTCCCAGTTCGAAGGGAACTGCGCGTTGCTGATCGGCACATCGTCGGTGTGTCCTTCGATGGTAATCGGGAAATCGGTTCCGACCAGCACCGCGGCCACGGCCTCCATGGCTCTGGCCAAAGGCGGCTGAATCAGGGCCTGGCCTGGCGAGAACAGGATGCTGTCGTTGATTTCTATGGTCACGCCGCGACTGGTTTCAAGGACCCGCACCTTCCCCTGTTCGACCAGTGGCGCCATCACCTCGAGGATGTCCTTGGCAATACTGCGCATGCTCTCGCGCTGTTTCTGGCGAACCGCCTCCTGCGTCTTGCTGGCCAGATTGGGCTTGTTCACCGGCGCCGGTGTCGGCAGGATCACCGCCAGCTGGCCGACGCTGTTGACCGGCACATTGCGAAAGGCACTGACCATCGAATCGCTGAGGATTCGATACTTGCCCTCGTTCACCGACGAAAGTGCGTACATCACGACGAAGAAAGCGAAGAGAAGGGTAATGAAATCGGCGTAAGAAACGAGCCAGCGCTCGTGGTTCTCGTGCTCTTCGACGTGCTTTCGACGCGCCATCGATCAGAAGATGTAGCCGCGCAGGCGGCTTTCGATGATGCGGGGATTGTCGCCATTGGCGATGCAGACAAGGCCGTCGACGATCATTTCGCGCTGGGTGAGCAGGCGATTGATGTGCGCCTTCAACTTGTTGGCCATCGGCAGATAGACCAGATTGGCCAAGCCAACGCCATAGATCGTCGCCACGAAGGCGACGGCGATGCCGGCGCCCAGCTTCGACGGGTCGGAGAGATTCTCCATCACGTGAATCAAGCCCATCACCGCACCGAGGATGCCGATGGTCGGCGAATAGCCGCCAGCCGCCTCCCAGATTTTTGCCGAGAGCTTCATTTCCTGCTCGAAGGTGCTGATCTCCACTTCCATGACCTCGCGCAGGCGCTCCGGCTCGGCACCATCGACGAGCAGCTGCAGTCCCTTGCGCGTAAACTCGTCCTGCAGTTCGTTGACCACCGCATCGAGGGCCAGCAGACCTTCGCGCCGGGAGATCTGGCTCCAGCTCGAAATCTGCTCGATCAATTGCTGCGGATCCGAGACTGGCGGCCGAAAGACCCATTTCGCCATGCGTATGCCGCGCACGAATGTCGCATACGGACTCTGCAACATGACCGCGCCCAGCGTACCGCCAACGACGATCAGCAGCGCCGTCGGCTGCGACAGGGAAGCGACGTGACCCCCCTCGAGAATCTGCCCACCGACGATCGCCAGCACGCCGATCAGCAAGCCGAGTACGCTGGTCCTATCCATTCTTCCTGGCTCTCTTTCGCTTCGTGGCCGCAGCTCCCGCCAGGCGCGTGCGCAGCCTCATCACCGCCTGGCTGTGCAGCTGGCAGACGCGTGATTCGCTGACCCCCATCACTTCACCGATTTCGCGCAGATTGAGATCCTGTTCGTAGTAGAGAGCCATCATCAGCTTTTCACGCTCGGGCAGATCGGCAATGGCTTGTACCAGGGCCTGACGGACACCTTCCTCCTCGAAAAGCTGCGCCGGATCGCTGCTCTCTTCAACCCGATGTCGCTCCAGAAAGTCCTCACCATCCTCGCTGACGAGGTCTTCGAGATAGACCAGCTGGTGTCCGCGAGCGTCCTGCAACATCGTCTGATAATCGGCCAGCGTCATTCCCAGCGAGTCGGCAAGCTCCTTTTCGCTTGGCGCCCGTCCCGTCTCCTGTTCAAGCTGCGTGATGGCCGCCTCGATGAGGCGACAGCTGCGGCGCAGGCTGCGCGGCAACCAGTCGTTCTCGCGCAGGCCGTCGAGCATCGCGCCACGTACCCGCTGCGCCGCATAGGCTTCGAACTGCGCTCCCACGCCGGCCTCGAAACGGCCAATCGCGTCGAGCAGGCCGAGCATGCCGTTCTGCACCAGGTCGTCGAGCAGAACGCTGGCCGGCAGGCGCGCCATCAGATGGCAAGCGATGCGCTTGACCATTGGCGCGAAGCGCTGGACCAGCTGCTCCTTGTTGATCTGACCAGCAGCGTTATACATGCATTCCGGGAGAGCGCTATCAGGCGTAGATAGCTGTGGGGTCTATACGTTGGCTCAAGTGTAGCAGTTGTTGCACGAAATGTTCGAGGCCGCGGACATCGGCGTCGCCGTTCGGCCAGTTGAGCAGAGCACTGGCCAGGCTTTGATAGGCCCGCGCCGAGGGGGCATCCGGAAACAGCCCGGCGACCGGCTGGCAAAGCCTCGAAGCCTGCCGCAGAGACTCGTCGAGCGGTACGTGACCGGCATAGTCGAGGCGGGCAAGCTGGCGGCTGTGGGCGACCTCGGCGATGTTGTCGTACACCGCCTGCGCGTCGCTCGCTGCCCGCGCCTTGCTCACCAGGATGCGAAAGTTCTTGCGCGAGTAACCCAGGCTGACTTTCTTGATCAGCGCATAGGCGTCGGTGATCGCAGCGCCATTCGGCGAGACGACGATCACCGTATCGTGCGCCGCAAGGCCAAGTGGCGAGAAGCCGAGCGGATGATCAAGCGAGGCATCGACGAGAACGACATCGGCAGGCCGGCCGATGTGGCCAAGGCTGTCGACCAGGATGCGCTGCTCGGCAGCGCTCAGACTGGCGAGCCGTTTGACCACCTTGGCGGCGGGCAGAACGCGCACTCCTGGCGCCACCGAAAGGATCACCTCGGCGAGCGACTTTTCCCGATGCACGACCTGCTGCAGATCGTGCCGCACCAGGACGCCGTAGTAAGCGGCAACGCTGTCGTCCGTATTCTCGTCGACGACCAGGACTTCCTTGCCCTGGCGCGCCAGGCAAGCCGCCAGATTGGCCACCGCAATGCTCTTGCCAACGCCGACGCCACCCGCAGCAAAGGTAACGATGCGTAGCCGCGGGCGGCTGAAGAGGCGCCGCAGCCCGGCCGCCTGGTCGCCGCGAAGATTAGCCACGCTGCGTTCCTCCGGCAGAGACGATGTTGGCTGCATTGGCCGCGTTGGCCGCAGCGCTGGCCATCATCAGGCCGGGCTCGAGACCGGCGAGACGGTGTGGCGAGGTCTCCGGCAAGTCCCTGAACGCACGGTGCACCAGATAAGGGCGATTGGGCAGGTGCAGGTCTTCCGGCACTCTCTGTCCGTTCGAGACGTAGTACAGGCGCAAGCGATGACGGATGATGACATCGAGCGACGACGCCAGACTCGCGGCTTCGTCAACCTTGGTGAGAATGCAACCGGCGAGATTCTGCAGTCCGTTGTACGCCCTGATCACGTCATCGAGCGTATCCCCACGGCTGGTCGCCGAGAGCAGCAACAGCGACTTGACGTCGTTATCACCGAACATCGCCACCTGCTCGCTGACCAGGCGATCGCGCTGGCTCATGCCCATGGTATCGATCAGCACCATGTGCGTGTGCTGCAGATCCTGCAGCGTCGCGCGCAGGTCGGCGGCGTCCCTGGCGAGATGAACCGACACGCCGAGAATCCGCCCATAGATACGCAGCTGTTCGTGCGCTCCGATCCGATAACCGTCGGTGGTCACCAGCGCCAGCTTCCTGGCGCCGTGACGGAGGACGCAACGGGCGGCGAGTTTGGCGGTAGTGGTCGTCTTGCCGACACCGGTCGGCCCGACCAGCGCATAGATGCCGCCACGGTCGACGATGTCGCTCTCACTGTCGGTGGTCAACAGGCCACGATCGGCCCCCCCCTTTACCCAGCCCAGCGCCTGCCCGGCGTCGAGGTCGCGCGGCAGATCGACAATCAGGTCGCGGGCGAACTGCGGCGAAAAGCCGGCGTCGAGCAGTTGGCGGAGGACTTCGGTCTTCACCGGCTCGGCGCGCGCCGACTCGCCCCAGGCCAGACCGGCCAGGTGCTGCTCGACGATTTTCCGCAACGAGCGAATCTCGTCCATGACCGCCGCCGGAACGACTTCGGCCGCCGTCGGCGGTGTATTCCGCGGCGCCGCTCGCGGCAGATCGAGCTGCGGCTTGGCGCGCACCGTCAATGGTGGCGACGGGCGCAGCGGCGGCTGGCCGGCGCGCGCCCTCTCCGGCGCCCTCTCCGGCGCTCGCCCGGCTGAGACTGCCGGCATCGGTACGGCGGGCGCCGGGCGCCCAACAGCCGCCTCGGACGACGGACCCGGGGCAGCATCCCGGCGCCGTGGCGCTGGCTCGCGCTCCGCCGTCGGAACGATCATCTCCATGTCACGGGCGGCAACCGCCATGATCTCGACGCCTCCCGGAATTCCACGATTGGAGAGAATGATCGCGTCTGGCCCGAGGGTCTCCTTGACCTTGCGCAATGCGTCTCGCGCGGTCGCGGCGATGAATTTCCTGACGTTCATACCCTGCCTCCAATAATCGAGGTAACTCTGATGATTCTGTTTTCAGGCACTTCGCCGTGCGCCAGCACCTTCAGCTGCGAGATGCTCCGCCGGAGAAAGCGGGACAGGAGCGTACGAAGATTTCCGGGGACCAGCAGAACGGTCGGCAATCCCACCTCTTCCTGTCGCTGCGCCGCAGCGACCGCCTCGCGCAGCAGCGTATCGGCCAGGCCCGGTTCGATACTGGCGCCGTCACCGCCACCGGCAACCGCCTGGAGAAGAATCCGCTCGAGTTGGGGATCGAGCGACATGACCTGCATTTCAGCCCCGCCCGGGAACAGTTCCTGGGCAATGGAACGACCCAGGGCAATGCGCACCTGCGCGGTGAGCACCTCGGCGTCCTGCGAGCGCGGCGCGACTTCGGCCAGGGTCTCGATGATCGTGCGCATGTCGCGCAGAGACACGCCCTCTTCGAGCAGGTTGCGCAAGACCTTCTGGAAAACGCCGATGGTCAGCAGCTTGGGCACCACGTCCTCGACCAGCTTGGGCATTTCCTTGGCCAGGTGATCGAGCAGCGCCTGCGTTTCCTGGCGCCCGAGAAGCTCGGCGGCGTGCGACAGAATCAGCTGATTGAGATGCGTCGCGGTGACCGTGCTGGCATCGACGACGGTGTATCCGTAGGCCTGCGCCTGCTCCCGCAAGGCAGGCTCGATCCACACCGCTGGCAGGCCGTAGGCGGGATCCTTGGTCGCCGTTCCCGGCACCTGGCCAGCGACGCGACCGGGATTGATGGCCAGAAGATTCCCGGGAAACGCTTCTCCGGCGCCGATTTCGACGCCCTTGAGCAGGATCTTGTAGGCATTCGGTTTCAGTTCCAGGTTGTCGCGTATGTGCACCGGGGAAACGAGGAAGCCGACCTCCTGAGCGAATTTCTTGCGAATGCCACGGATACGACGCAGCAACTCGCCGTCCTGTGACTTGTCGACCAGCGGAATCAGGCGATAGCCGACCTCGAGGCCAAGAATGTCGAGCGCCGTGACGTCGGCCCAACTCGCCTCCTGAGCTTCCCTTGCGGGTAGCGGCGCAGCAGCGACCGGTAGTGGTGCGACGGCACGCTCGCCCCTCTCCAGGCGCCAGCCGATGGCTGCCAGAATGACGGCCAGCAGCAGAAAAACGAAGTTCGGCATACCCGGAATCAGGCCCAGCAGACCGATGATTCCGGCGGTCAGGAAGATCAGCCTGGGATTCGTGAAAAGCTGCGCGATGAACTGCTGCGAAACGTCCTGGTCGTCACCGACGCGGGTCACCACCATGCCCGCGGCAATGGAGATGATCAGCGCCGGGATCTGCGCCACCAGACCGTCGCCGATGGTCAGCAAGGTATAGGTCTTGGCCGCCGCCGCGATGTCCATGTCGTGCTGCAGGACGCCGACGAAGAGCCCGCCGACGACGTTGATCAACATGATCAGGATGCCGGCCACGGCGTCGCCGCGAACGAACTTCGAGGCACCGTCCATGGACCCGAAGAAGTCCGCTTCTTCGGCGATCGTCGCGCGTCGCTTGCGCGCCTCGTCCTCACCGATCAGTCCGGCATTGAGGTCGGCATCGATGGCCATCTGCTTGCCGGGCATGGCGTCCAGCGTGAAGCGCGCCGCCACTTCGGCGACGCGACCGGCGCCCTTGGTGATGACCACGAAGTTGATGATCACCAGAATCGTGAACACCACCAGGCCAACGGCATAGTTGCCGCCGACCAGGAAATGTCCGAAGGCTTCGATGACCTGTCCGGCAGCGCCTGGCCCGGTATGCCCTTCGAGCAGCACGACGCGCGTCGAGGCGACGTTGAGTGACAGGCGCAGGAGGGTGGTGACCAGCAGCACGGTCGGGAAAACGGAGAAGTCCAGCGGTTTCATCACGCTCATCGCAACGAGCATGACGATCACCGAAATGGCGATATTGAAGGTGAAAAAGAGATCCAGCGCAAAAGGCGGCAGTGGCAAGACCATCATCGCCAGAATCGCCAGGATCAGCACCGGACCCGCCAGCTGCCGCTGCGCGAAGCGGGCAAAGAGATCCTGCACCGCGATGACCCCGGCGTTAGCCATGCAGGGCCTCCGGGACGAGTTCGGCCGGGACGACGATTTCTTGCGGCGGCAGCGGATAGACGCCACCCGCCGCGCGCCAGCTGCTCAGCTGATAGACGTAGGCCAGCACCTCGGCGACGGCCGCATAGAGGGCGGCCGGAATCTCCTCGTCGAGTTCGGCGTGGCGATAGAGCGCCCGCGCCAGGGGCGCAGCCTCGACCATCGGCACCGCGTTCTCGGCGCCTATCGCGCGGATTCTGAGCGCCACCTCGCCCATTCCCTTGGCCAGCAGTTTCGGCGCCCCCATGCCGGCCTTGTAGGCCAGCGCCACCGCGTAGTGACTCGGGTTGGTGACGATCACGTCGGCGGCAGGCACTGCCGACATCATTCGCTTGCGGGCGGCCTCGCGCTGCAGCTGGCGAATGCGGCTCTTGACTTCAGGGTTGCCCTCCAGTTCCTTGCCTTCCTTCTTGACCTCCTGACGAGTCATCTTGAGCTTGTCGTGGTACTGCCAGATCTGGAAGGGAACGTCTACGGCGACGATCAACAGCATGGCCGAAACGATGGCCAGAAAACTGAAGCTGAGCAGGTGTCCGGCGCTGGCCAGGGAGACCTCGATCGATTGCGCGAACATGGCCAGCAGCTGGCCACTCTCGCTCCACAGGACGAGCACCGCAACGCCGCCGACCAGCGACGACTTGACCACCGCCTTGACCAGCTCGACCAGGCCGTTCCATGACAGCACACGCCCCAGGCCCTTGAGCAGATTGAGGCGGCTCAGGTCGGGTTGCAGCGCTTTCGGCGAGAAGTTCCAGCTGCCGAGAAAAAACGGCGACAGCAGCGCGGCGACGATCAGCGCCGCGAACATCGGCGCGAAGGACAACAACGCGTCGAGCGAGATATCCGCGAGGCGAACCAGCATCAGCGTCGGCTCGGTGGCCAGACCGTGGTCGAGCACCAGACCGCGGCGGAAAAAACCGGCAACACGCTCGACCATCCACGGCCCCATCAGCCAGAAGCCCGCCGCGCCGACCATCAGTACGAGGAACGTGCCGATCTCGCGCGAGCGCGGAACCTGCCCCTCCTCACGCGCCTGCTCAAGGCGCCGTGCCGATGCCGCTTCGGTTTTTTCGAGGTCGCTTTCCTCTGCCATATCGAGTTCCCAGTGTACTCGTGGCTATTATAGGAAAAAACATTAATAAATAGAGAGGTATGAGGTTTTATTTAGACCGATTCTCGGATAGTAGCGCGCCTGCAACAATTGTTGCGGACGCGCAAAAAAAAACAGGGGGCCGTAGCCCCCCGAAAAAATGCCTGCTGATACAGGGTTTTACGCGAGAAATTCGAGCGCCCTGGTCGGTGCGCCACGCGCATCGCGGTCGTTATGGGCCGACAGATCGCTGAGTAGCTCCTTCATGTCCAGGATCAACACGATCTGCCCGTTCGACAGCGTCGTCACGCCGGCCACTCCGCGCGGACGGAAATCGTCAAGCGCCTTGATCACCGCATCGTCACGGCCGGCAAAATTGTCGACCGCCAGAATGAAGCTGCGCTCTGCCGTCTGCATCAGGACCCCATACTCGGGGCGCGCAAGCTGCGGCCAGCCGAGCAGGCGTGACAGCGCGATCACCGGCAGGATCTCGCCGCGGACGACAAGCGTCTCCTTGCCGCCCACTTCCTGCATTCTCTCGTGGTCGATGGGCAGAATCTCCCTGACCATGGATAGCGGCAGGGCGAAGGGCTGATCACCGAGCAGCACCAGGAGCACCGGCAGAATGGCCAGGGTCAGGGGCAGCGAGATGCTGAACACCGACCCCTTGCCAAGCTCGGAGCGAATCTCGATCGAGCCGTTGAGTTTCTGGATGTTGGTCTTGACCACGTCCATTCCGACGCCCCGGCCCGATACCGCCGAAGCCTGCGCCATGGTCGAAAAGCCGGGCAGGAAAATCAGGTTCAGGCTCTGCCGATCGTCCAGCGTATTGGCTTCTTCTTCGCCGATGATGTTTTTCTCGATCGCCTTGGCGCGGATTTTCTCCGGGCTCATGCCGCGTCCGTCGTCGGCAATGATCAGCACGATGTGATCGCCCTCCTGACGCGCTTCGAGGCGAACGACGCTCTTCACCGGCTTGCCGGCGGCCTGCCGCTGCTCGGCCGTCTCGACGCCGTGATCGACGGCGTTGCGAATCAGGTGGACCAGCGGATCGGCCAGGTCCTCGATCATCGTCTTGTCGACTTCGGTCTCTTCACCGACCAGCTCCAGCTCGACATCCTTGCCCAGCTGCCGTGCCAGGTCACGGGCAATGCGCGGGTATTTCTGGAACAGGCGACCAATCGGCTGCATGCGCGTCTTCATCACCGAGTTCTGCAAATCGGAGACCAGCAGATCGAGCTGGCTGACCGCCTGGTCGAGTGCCTGCAGCGTATCGGCATCGGTTCTGCCGGCGATGATGTCGGCGCGCAGGCTGGTCAGCCGGTTCTTGGTCAGGCCGATCTCTCCCGACAGGTTGAGGACCTGGTCGAGGCGCGCGGTATCGACACGAATGGTGGTCTCGCGAACGGCAGCCCTTTCGTCGGCACGCCGGCCGGCAGGGGCCGCACTGGCGATCGCCCCTGGCCTGTCTGCCGCGCGGCGGCCTTCCGGTGGAAAGTGTGGCTGCAGCCTGGCGGCGTCCACGGCGTTCGCTGGCGGCGGCACTGACAGTACCGACCGCACTGGCGCCACTGCGACGGCGGCGGCCGGCGGCGGCGTGGCAAGTGACGCGCCAGGCGGCGTGACCGCAAAGGGCAGATCCTGCGGGCCGACCAGAGCCTCGTAGAGCAGCTGCCAGTCAGGGCCCGCCGGCGCTTCCCGGGCGGGAACGGGCGCCGCAGGCGCAACCGGCTCGGCGACTTTCCCTGCCAGTGCGGCGCGCAGACTGCCGCTGACTGCCGCCGGCGCCGGGTCGGGTTGTCGTCCCTGGGCGATCTCGCCAAACATGTTGCGAACCCCCTGTGTCGCGGCCATGATGGTATCCATCAGCTCCGGGGTCAGCGTCTGCTCGCCGTTTCTCAGCTTGTCGAAAAGATTCTCGGTCAAGTGGCATAGCTTCACCAGCTCGCCGGCGTTGAGAAAGCCGGCGCCGCCCTTGATGGTGTGAAAGCCGCGGAATATGTCGTTCAGCAAACGACTGTCGCCGGGAGTCCTTTCAAGATCGACGAGCTTGTTGTCCACATCCGACAGCAGGTCACCGGCTTCCTGCAGGAAGTCCTGCAACAGATCTTCCATCCCGGCAAAATCACTCATCTCGTGTCTCCTAGAAGCCCAGGCTGCCGAGCAGATCGTCGACCTGTTGCTGCGTGGCCACCACGTCACTTCGCCCTTCGGCGTTGATCACCGGCCCGTTGAGCAGACTCATCACCGATTCGGTGCGTCGCTCGCCAGGCATGCTTTCGATCAACACGCCCACCAGTTGCGCTTCCAGCTCCTGCGCCACGGCAATGGTCTTCTTGATCACCTGTCCGGTCAGATCCTGGAAGTCCTGCGCCATCATGATTTCCAGCAACTGCGCCCTGGTCGCTTCGGTTTTCTGCGGCAGACCCTGCTTCAGAAAGGAGCGCGTTTCTTCGGCCAGCTGTTTGAACGCATCGACACTCATCTGCTTGGCATACAGCGCATCCCACTTCGCGGCCAGAGCTGCCGAACTCGCCTCGAGTTGCTCCTGCAGAGGATTGGCGATATCGGTCGCATTCAATACCCGACAAGCCGCCTTTTCGGTAAGCGTGGCGACGTAGTTGAGACGCTCCCTGGTGTCGGGGATGGCGGCGGCGGCGCTGCCGAGGAGTTCGTGATAGCCGAGTTCGCCGAGCGTGTCGTGCAACTGCCTGGCCATCTGGCCAACGCGGCGAAACACCTTGTCGTCACCTGTGCCTTGTTCGCCGCTTTCGACTGCGGACGCCGCGTTGCCTTGACCTCGCGCCGCGACGACCGCCTCGAACAAGGCCTGCAACTCCTCGCTATCGTCCACCTCGGCCTCGACCTCGCGCAATTGCTGCATCAGCGACGGCTTGGCAGGCGCCGCCGGTGGGGGCTCGGCGCCGCTCGAGGCGGCTCCCGAGGCGATGCTGTCAAACAGGGCTTCGAGTTCTCTCGAGTCCCCCGAACCATTGGAGTCGCTCATCTCAGCCACCCATCTTGTCAAAAATCTTCTGCAGCTTCTCGGCCAGTGTTGCTGCGGTGAAGGGCTTGACGATGTAGCCGCTGGCCCCCGCTTGTGCCGCAGCGATGATGTTTTCCTTCTTCGCTTCGGCGGTGATCATCATCACCGGCAAGTGCTTCAGCGTCGGTGAGCTGCGAATCGCCTGCAGTAGTTGCAGGCCGTCCATGTTCGGCATGTTCCAGTCGGTCACCACAAACTCGAAGCCACCGCTTTGCAGCTTCTGAAGTGCGATCGCGCCATCCTCTGCCTCGTCGACGTTGGAGAAGCCCAGTTCCTTGAGAAGATTTCTGACGATTCGCCGCATCGTCGAGAAATCGTCCACCACCAGAATTCTCATTTTTGGGTCAGCCATTCTCTACTCCTGAATCTTCTTCTAACGTTCGAGCAAGGGGCGCAAGGTGTCGGCAAGGATTTCTGCGTCGAACTTGGCCACGTAGGCGTCCACGCCCACCGCCTTGCCCATCGCATGATTGGCCTGCGACGACAACGATGAGTGCATCACTACCGGGATGCCCGCGAAGCGTGCATCGCCCTTGATGTTCTTGGTCAGCACGTAGCCGTCCATCTCGGGCATTTCGGCATCGACCAGGATCAGCCGGATTTCGTCGCGCACGGTGGCCCCGATCTGGCTGGCGTGTGCGGCGATGGCCTGCAAACGGCTCCACGCTTCGGCACCGTTGGTCGCATGCTTGTGCTTGACGCCCAGCCGGTCGAGCACCTCGACGATCTTGCGTCGGGCGACAATCGAATCGTCGGCGAAGAATATTCCCACATCCTCGCCGACGTTGGCGCGCCGGATATCGACGATCAGCGCCTCGCCAAAGGCATTGGCGAGAATCTGCTCGACGTCGAGAATCGACACCAGCTTGCCATCGTCGAGTTCGGTGATCGCCGTGATCAATCCCTGATTGGTCGCCAGGACGCTTTCCGGTGCCTTCACTTTCTCCCAGTCAACGCGGATGATGCGATCGACCTCGTGCACCAGGAAGCCAAGGGTGCGCTTCGAATACTCGGCGACCATCATCGTCCGGCCATGCTCCGGCGATGGCTCCCTGGGTTCGAGGAAGGAAATCAGTGACAACACCGGAATGACATTGCCACGCAGGGAAATCAGACCCTCGACGCCGCGTGGCATGTTCGGGGTCCGGGTGATGTGCGGGGTTCGCCCGACTTCGCGTACCTTGAAGACGTTGATGCCGAAGGTCTCGCGCGTCCCCAGGGAGAAGAGGAGAATCTCCATCTTGTTGGAACCGGCGACCAGCGTCCTCGCGTCCACCCCCTCGAGGAGGCCCTTTCTTTCTGCCAAATCCATCATCTATGATCGCTCCAGAGATCGCCTGACGAGGTCCACTACGAGGTCAACTGCAGCGTCGGGAGGTCGCCCAGCAACCTGCGCGCCAGCGTCTCCGAGAGGCGCTGCGGTTCGAACTTGGGCACGTATTCATCGACGCCGACCGACTTGCCGAGTTGCTGGTTGGACATCCCCGACAATGAAGAATGCATGATCACCGGCACGCCCGCAAAGCGTGCGTCCGACTTGATCCTCTTGGTCAGAATGTAGCCGTCCATCTCGGGCATCTCGATATCGGTCAACACCAGACTGATCAGCTCGCTCACTTTCTGACCGGCCGACTGCGCCGACCTGGCCACTTTCTCAAGCTCGTCCCAGGCTTCGCGACCATTGATCGCGGCCACGTACTTGACGCCCATCGCCTGCAGCGTGCGCTCGATCTGCCTGCGCGCCACCGCTGAATCGTCGGCAAAAAAGACCGTCAATTGCGGATTGTCGAGCGGCTTGATATTGCGATAGACGCTCTCGTCATCGTAGCGCGTGGTTTCGGAAAGAATCTTCTCGACGTCCATGAGCATCACCAGGCGACCGTCGGGCAACTCGGTGACCGCGGTCACCAGGCCACCGAGCTCGGCGAGCAGCATCGCCGGCGGTACGCGCATCTGACCCCAGTCGAGACGAAGAATGGTATCCACCGCCTCGACGAGAAATCCCTGCGTATGGCCTGCATATTCGGTGACGATCATGATCGAGCGCGGCGTCTGCGTATCCACCCGCGCGTAGCGGGCCAGATCGACCACCGGCACCAGTGCCCCGCGCAGACTGACCATCCCCTCGACCGCTGCCGGCATGTCCGGTGCCGCCGTGATCGGCGGCGTACGCATCACCTCGCGGACCTTGAAGACATTGATGCCGAAGGTTTCCCGGCGCCCGGTACGCGCATCCGTGCCGAGCGAGAACAACAGGATCTCCAGCTTGTTGGTCCCCGCCAGCTTGGTGCGCGCATCGATATTCTTCAACAGATCAGACATGGTTCTCTTCCCTCGCGTGACGACGGGCAGCAGCCCGGCCACAACCATCTTAAATCAATCGCCGCCGCCACGTCATGCGCGGCCAGGGGCCCGCGGCAGCCGCCTGCCACCTCAGACCTCGGTCTTGTAGCCGATGCGGAACCCGCCCCAATGTCGGCCCTTGACGTAGATCGGCGCCGAGATGTCGTGCATCACTTCACCCGTGTCGCGACGATAGGTTTGCAGCAGGAAGGCTTGCTCGTGCGCCCCGCAGCGCTTGCCCACCGGATCGTCGAACAGGCGCTTGCTGCGATTGTTCAGGAAATCAATTTTCTCGTTTCCGGTCAGTGGCTGCGAGAATTTCCGGTTGTGAGTCGGCACGTAGGCGTTGCGGTCGATGCAGATCGCGTACACCGCCGACTTGCACTGCTCGAGCAGGCCCTCCTGCACGGCAGGCAGGTTCTGATCGGTAAAGTCGTCGAAGCGCGTCTTGAACTTCTGCGGCCGCGTGTTGGCAATCGGCTGGTAGCGGTCGTCGAAAAGATCGTCGATCTTGATCTTTCCCGCATCGACCGCCCTGTCGAAGAGCCGGGCAACGCCGAGCGCCGCCTGCCGGACGATGGGCGGCATTCTGGCGTGCGTGGCCAAGGCCTCCTCGCCGGCCAGGCCGAGCTTGAAGACGTTGCTGATTTCGCGCAGATTCTCGGCCAGACATTCGACATGATCGACGGCGACCAGCGTCTCGGCGGCGACCGCGTTGTTGGCGTCGGCCATGTCCTTGATCCGCCGTACGTGGTCGGCGATGCTCTGCCCGGTACGACTCTGCCGGGCAATGGCAGCGGTGATCGAATCCACCTTCTCCATCGTTGCCCGGGCGCCGCTGTTGATGCTCTCCAGCGACTGTGCCGCCTGCTGCGCCAGCTCGGCGCCATTGCGCGCCTGCCCGCTACCGGCTTCGATGCTCGCGATCGCACTCTGCGTCTCGCCCTGAATCGCCGCAATCATCTGGCTGATTTCGCCAGTGGCTTTCGATGTCCGTTCGGCGAGCTTGCGTACCTCGTCGGCGACGACCGCGAATCCACGTCCCTGATCACCCGCGCGAGCCGCCTCGATCGCCGCGTTGAGCGCCAGCAGATTGGTCTGGTCGGCGATCTCGCGAATCGTCTGAACAATGCCGCTGATCGCCTTCGAGCGCTCACCGAGCGCGCAAACGACCCGCGCCGACTCGGTGACCGAAGCGGCGATCTGCTCCATTTCGGCCGAAGCGCGGTGTACGATCCTCATTCCTTCGCTCGACAGGCTGCTCGAAGTCTCCGAAATCTCGGCCGTTTCGCTGGCGCTCCGACTGACCTGGCTCATATTCTCGGTCAGCTCGCCCATCGCGCCGGTGGTCGCCAGGGCGGCGTCACGTTGCTGGTTGGAACCCGACGCGACACGATTGGCGTCGCCCATCAGCTGCTTGGAAGCGCTGACCACTTCGACCGAATTGAACAGGACCTTGCCGACGATGGTCGCAAAGCTGCCGATCAGGCGATTGAAGTCGTCGGCGACGCCGGCAATTTCATCCTTGCCCTCGACCACTGCGCGTCGGGTCAGGTCGCCGTCGCCATACATTCCGGCGATCACCGCACGCAGTGCGTTCAGTCGGCCGACCAGACTCTTCTCGACGAGCACGCCGAGCAGCACCGTGAACACGGCCAGCACTCCGAAAGTCGCCAGCCAGGCGTTCACGTCGCCACCGAGAACAGCGTTCGCCAACCAGGCTGCCAGGGCTGCCGCAGCCACCTGAAGCAGCATCACGGCGCGAATCTTCCAAGCAACTCCACCCATATCTTGCTCCTCCTGGTTATTGGCGATCGTCTCGTTATTACGGGTACCTACGACATAACTTGCGCGTTCTTTAGCCGGCCTGGCGAAAAACCTCCGCAAGGCCGATCCACAGCGGCAAACTTGATCACCCGGCGAGCGGTTCGTGGATGGCCACGGGCGCCGTGCGCCCGCGCACAGTCACCCGGTCCAGCTCGCGGCACGGCCAGTCGCCCAAAGCCCGACGAGTCGCCTCACCGATGATCACGCCAGCCCCGTAGTCACTCGACAGCTCCTGCAGACGTGATGCCAGATTGACCGCGTCGCCGAGCACCGTATAGGCGCGCCGATGGCGCGACCCCATGTCGCCGACAACCATGCTGCCGGTATTGATGCCGATGCCGATGTGCAATGCCGGCCAGCCGCGCGCGGCAAACTCCTGATTGACGAGCGGCAGCGCTGCCTGCATGGCCAGGCCGGCGGCGACGGCATGCTGCGCGTGTTGTGGGTCGGCGACCGGCGCACCCCAGAAAGCCACGACCGCATCGCCGATGTACTTGTCGAGCGTCCCGCGATGCGCACGGATGACGTCGGTCATCGCCGACAGGTAGTCGTTCATCAACTGCGCCAGTTCTCCCGGCGGCAGCGTTTCGGCAAGGGTGGTGAACCCGCGCACGTCGGCAAACAGGACGCTCAGCTCGGCGTTGCGCCCGGCCATGCTGTAGTGCTGCGGGTCGCGGCTCATTTCCTCGACCAGCTCCGGCGGCACATACTGGCCAAAGAGCTGCGCCAGGCGTCGTTTGCCGCGCTGTTCGAGAAAATAGCCGACGAAGAGCTGCAGCGTGAACAAGCCGGCGACGAGCAGCAGAAGCGCGGCGATCGGCAGGAGCAGTTGCGCGAGCGCCCAGGCGGCCAGGTTGGTGAGCAGGACCAGCAGCAGCGTGGCCATGGTCAGGCCGCCTGCCCAGAGCGGCGAAAGCCGTGGCAGGGCGAAGAGCAGGCCGCCGCCGGCGATGAGCAGCAAACCTGCAGCGACGACAGGCGTCCAGGCGGGTGACTGCAGCAGGCGGTCGTCGAGCAGCGCCGACAACAGATTGGCGTGCGCCTCGACACCCGGGTAGGCCTCGCCGAGCGGGGTGACGCGCTGGTCGAAAAGCCCCGGGGCGGTCGTCCCGAGCAGGACGACACGACCGCGCAGGCGATCGGCGGGCAGGCGGGTGGCGAGCACGTCGGCGGCCGAATAGTAGGCGAAACTCCCCTCGGCACCGCGAAAGGGCAGCAGCACGCTGGCCTGGCCATCGGTCACGATGCGCAGGCTGCGGCGAGCGCCGAGCAGTGTCAGCGCCTCGATCACCGGCCGATCTTCGCCGCCCGCCGACGACCACGGGGGCCGCTCGGCAAATTGCAGCTGTAGCGTGGCGTTGCCCAGCAAGGCCTGCGCCATGGCCAGCGACAGCGCCGGATAGACCTGCCCCTGGTAGTTCGCCAGCAGCCAGGCGCGCCGCGTCACGCCGTCGCCAGCCACCGGCGCGTTGAGGAACCCGGCTCCCATGGCGGCCTGCTGGAAAAGCGGCAGGTTGCCCCCGTAGCCCGTCCACCGGCTGAGCGACGCAACGGCTGCCGGGGCAAGCTTGGGCAGCACCGGCGCCGGCAGCGCGCCACTGCTGGCCGCGGCTGCACCGCTGGACAGATGAAAACCGAGAATCACCGCATGGCGACGAATGACGTCGGCGAGACGGGCGTCGTAATCGAGCGTCGGTCGCAAGTCCTCCAGCGCCGCGAGAAAGCCGCCATTGCCGCGCAGGGGGCCGCTCGCCAGCGCCTGCAGCGAAGCCAGCCCGGAACTCTCGTCCGGCTCGGCCAGGATCACGTCCATGCCCAGCAGCAAGGCATCGTACTCGGCGAAAATCCGCTCGACCAGATCGGCCAGCCGCGCCCGGCTCCACGGCCAGCGCCCCAACTCGGCCAGCGAAGCCTCGTCGATATCGACAATGACGATCCTTTCGTCGACGGGCGCCTGCGCGAAGAAGCGCACACGAGCGTCGTAGAGGACCGCTTCCAGCCGGGAAACGGGCGCAATCTCGACATAGTGCAGGCTGTTCCCCAGCAGTACGCCGAGCAGCAGGACACCCGGCAGGTAGCGCAGGAGGAAGGGCGTCAGCCGACGCCGGAATTCGCCAGGCCGCCTAGCGAAGCTTGATTTCAACATGGCGGTTGCGTGCTTCGGCGACCTCGTCGGCGGTCACCACCGCCGGCGCACGCTCGCCCCGCCCAACCACCACAACCGCCGCTGGCGCAATGCCGGCGCTGACCAGCAGGTCACGCACCAGGACAGCGCGTTGCAGCGACAGCCGGTCGTTGGCGTCGACCGCGCCGACCCGATCGGTGTGTCCGATGACCACCGCCTCACCCGCGGGCAGCGTCGCCAGCTCGCTGCGAATGCCCGCCAGCAGGGCTCTCGATGCCGGCGTCAGCCGGCTCGTCCCGGCGTCGAAATGGACGACGAACAGGCGCGGCCGTGCCGGCTGCATGGCGAGCAGCGCACCGTAATCATCGCGCACCATTCCCGCGCTGGTCTTCTGCATGCTCACCCTGCCGCCAGCGACCCGGGCGTCGGCATAAGCCTCGCTGAGCACTTTTTCTTCCTGGCCAGTGCTGACCAGCACGGCGCCACTGCGGCCATCCGGCCCCGGCAACAGGACGACACGATCGGAGAGCGGCGCACACCCGGAGAGGCTGAGCAACAAGGCCAGTCCGCAAAGGCGTCCCGCTTTCCTCATTCGCCTTCTCCACGCGTTTCGATGATGAACTCGGTGCCCCTGACGCCGAGCACCACGTTCGGTGTCTTGAAACGCACCTTCTCCGGTGCCTGCCTGGCGATCAGGCCGCTCACCACGCTCAGCGTCCCCTTGAACAGGGTGGCCAGCAGGCTGCCCTCCTCGGTGGTGGTATTGAACTCGAACTCGTTGATCAGCAGCGTGCTGTTCGGCCCGGCGGTGAGCAAGGTATCGTCGGCCAGGGTGACGCCGACCGAACCGTCACCGGCGGTGCGAATGCGGTCGCCGACGAAGACCGGGCTGCCGACCTGCAGCGCCTGTGTCCGGCCAGCGTGGTCGATCGTTACGCCGCCCGCGCTGCGCTTGACGGTGCCGGCTGGCGGGATGACTTCCGCCGCGCCAGCGCTGGCCAGCGGCAGCAGCAAGGCGGCCGCGAGGGCCAGCCAGGAGGAACGGCGGGCTACCCGCCGCCTGGCACAGGTCCTCGCGCGCGCAGCCATCAACGCGCGCGGTAGAGCAGCGTCGGATGAACGTCCTGCAAAACCTTCTGCATTCCCCGCCGGGTCCTCACGTTGAGGATGATCGGCGAGCGCGTATTGGCGGCGATCTTGCCGCCCTCGGCCTCGTTGCGGTAGACGATCAGCGCCACGGTCGCGTCATCGCCACCATCGAGACCGAGCAAGGCGCAGTCGGCGTCGGAGAGTTCGATCTGGTATTCCAGATCCAGCGTCTGCGGCGGCACGATCGGAAAACTCAAATCAGCGTCGTCGAGCGACTGCAGCCAGAAGACCGTCGCCTTGCCTTCCTCGTGAAAAATCTTGAAGCGCGTGCAGTCGGTAAAACCGGCCAGCCCCTCGGCAAAAGTGAATACGGTGTCCGGGTCGACGGGTACATCCTTCAGCCCGAAGCGTTCGAGATCGATTTTCATGAGGTCCCCCTGAACGGCCGCTGCAGCGCGCAGCCAAGAGCAGCAATTTAACCCCATTCGCCAGGCAGCGGCAATTCGATCGGCGTGTCCGGCAGCTCCCGCAGCCACCATCGCCTTGCCATCCTTGAGTTCTGCCGGCCGATTCTGCATAGTGCGCGTCTTTCCCGCCAGCCAAGCCCAGCCGATCACCGATGCCACCAACAACCACCGAACAACGTATTGCTGCAAAGATCGCCGAAGGAATCGGCTGCCGCCCGGAGCAGGTCCAGGCCACCGCCGCGCTGCTCGACGAAGGCGCGAGCGTTCCGTTCATCGCCCGCTACCGCAAGGAAGTGACCGGCGGTCTCGACGACATCCAGTTGCGCCTGCTCGACGAGCGCCTGGTCTATTTGCGCGAGCTCGAAGGGCGACGCCGCGCGGTCCTCGCGTCGATCGAGGAACAGGGCAAGCTGACCGCCGCGCTGAGCGCGGAAATCAAGGCCGCGGAAACCAAGCAACGCCTCGAAGACCTCTATCTGCCGTACAAGCCGAAGCGGCGCAGCAAGGCACAGATCGCCCGCGAAGCCGGCCTCGAAGCGCTCGCCGACGCCTTGTTTGCCGACCCGACGCTGACCCCCGAAAGCGAAGCCGAGCGCTATATCAACGCCGAGGCCGGCTTCGCCGACGTCAGGAGCGTCCTCGACGGCGCCCGCCAGATCCTGATGGAGCGCTTCTCCGAAGACGCCGCACTGCTCGGCGAACTGCGCAGCCACCTCGAAGCGCACGGCGTGCTGCGGGCCAGTGTCGTTGCCGGCAAGGAGAACGAGGCGGCCAAGTTCCGCGACTATTTCGCCTACTCGGAAGGCATCCTGGCGATTCCCTCGCATCGCGCCCTGGCGCTCTTGCGCGGCCGCAACGAGGGAATGCTGCAACTGGCCCTGGTCCTCGACAGCGAGGAGCAGGACAAGGCCAGCGGCAGCACCCCCTGCGAGGCACGCATCGCCGGGCGCTTCGCCATCGTCGACCGCGGCCGCCCGGCCGACAAATGGCTCGTCGATACGGTACGCTGGACCTGGCGGGTCAAGGTCTCGCTGCACCTCGAACTGGAACTGATGAACGCCCTGCGCGAGCGCGCCGAAGCCGAAGCGATCCGCGTCTTCGGCGCCAACCTGCACGATCTGCTGCTCGCCGCGCCAGCCGGCAAGCACGCCACCATGGGCCTCGACCCCGGCCTGCGCACCGGCGTCAAGGTCGCCGTCGTGGACGCCACCGGCAAGCTCCTCGACACAGCCACCATCTACCCGCACGAACCGCGCCGCGACTGGGACGGCGCGCTGCACCAGCTGGCCATGCTGGCCGGCAAACACCGTGTCGACCTGGTCAGCATCGGCAACGGCACGGCCTCGCGCGAAACCGACCGCCTGGCCGGCGAACTGATCAGCCGACACCCCGAACTGCGCCTGCGCAAGATCGTCGTCTCCGAAGCCGGCGCTTCGGTCTATTCGGCGTCCGAATACGCCTCGCGCGAATTTCCCGACGTCGACGTCAGTCTGCGCGGTGCGGTCTCGATCGCCCGCCGCCTGCAGGACCCGCTGGCCGAACTGGTCAAGATCGACCCCAAGTCGATCGGCGTCGGCCAGTACCAGCACGACGTCAGCCAGACCCGCCTGGCGAAGGCGCTCGACGCCGTCGTCGAGGACTGCGTCAACGCTGTCGGCGTCGACGTCAATACGGCGTCGGTGCCGCTGCTGACGCGCGTCTCCGGACTGAGCGCGACGCTGGCGACGAACATCGTCGCCCACCGCGACCGGCACGGCGCCTTCGCCAACCGCCAGGCGCTCCGGGAAGTGCCGCGCCTCGGCGACAAGACCTTCGAGCTCGCCGCCGGCTTCCTGCGCATCAACGACAGCGACAACCCCCTCGACAGTTCGGCGGTACACCCGGAGGCCTACCCGCTCGTCGAGCGCATTCTCGCCGACATCAGGAAGGGGCTGCGCGAGTGCATCGGCGACACGGGCCTGCTCAAGGCGCTGGTCCCGGAGAAATACACCGACGACACGTTCGGCCTGCCGACCGTCCGCGACATTCTCAGGGAACTCGAAAAACCCGGCCGCGACCCGCGCCCGGAATTCAGGACCGCCGCTTTCAGGGAAGGCGTCGAGAGCGTCAAGGACCTGCAGCCGGGGATGATCCTCGAAGGCGTGGTCACCAACGTCGCCAACTTCGGCGCCTTCGTCGACATCGGCGTCCATCAGGACGGACTGGTGCATATCTCGGCGATCGCCAACAGGTTCGTCAAGGATCCGCGCAGCGTCGTCAAGGCCGGCGACGTGGTCAAGGTCAAGGTGCTCGAGGTGGACCTGCCGCGCCAGCGCATCGCGCTGACCATGCGCCTGGCGGACGACCTTCCCGGCGCCCCGAAAGGCGGCGCAGGCTCACCGTCGGCACCGGCGCCAGTCACCGCCAGGGCCCGCCAACGCCAGCAAGGCCAGGCCGAACCGGGCGGCGCGATGGCCAGCGCCTTTGCCCGCCTGAAGCGCTGAACGCGCAACGATTTGCGGCACCATTTTTGGACGGATCGCACCATGTTCCAGGCCATCATTTTCGACCTCGACGGCACGCTGATCGATTCACGCGCCGCCATCCTCGACGCGTTCGGCAAGGCGCTGGCAGAAAAAGGCATCGCGCCGCGGATTTCCCTCGCGGCGGTACGCATCGGCCCCCCGCTCACCGAGACCTTGCGCGAGCTGACCGGCAGCAGCGACGAGGCGCTCCTCGATTCGCTCGCCGAGCACTTCAAGGCGCACTACGACAGCACTGGCTACCGGGCCAGCGAAGTCTTCGCCGGCATCCCCGAGCTGCTCGCAGCGCTGACGGCAAGCGGCGCACGCTGTTTTCTGGCCACCAACAAGCGGATCGCACCGACGCGCCTGATCGTGCAGTACCTGCAATGGGAGCCGTACTTCGCAGGGGTCTACGCGCTCGATCGCGAAACGCCGCGTCTGCCCGACAAGAGCAGCATGCTCGGTCGGCTCCTCGCCGAGCAGGCGCTGGACGCGAAGAAGTGCATCTATGTCGGGGACACGCCGGAGGACGAGGCCGCAGCGCGCGCCAACGGGCTGCCCTTTGCGGCCGTGAGCTGGGGCTACGGCGAGTTCCCGAACACAGACACACTTCGCTTCAGCACGCCGCGTGAGCTCGTCGCCTTTCTCGGCCAGGGAAGAAGCGCGCGCTGATCCGCGTCTTCACCCCCGCTTGAAACGCGGCACGAACGCACTATAATCGGCAGCAGCCCGATGCCAACCACGCCACGCCCGCCGACGCCATGACCAAGACATCCGGACAAAGCACCGCCAAAGGCCGCAAGACGGCCTCCCGCAGCACGAGCGAGGCGCGCCTCTCGCGCCAGCGCAAGCCGGCGGACCTGCCGACCGACGCCTGGCAAAGGGGACTGCGCCGCCAGTTCGGCCGCGAGCAGGCTTTTGCTTACGAGAATCTGGGCGATGATCCCGTGTTTTCCGATTTCGCCGTCTTCAACCCCGAAAGCCGGCGCCGCTACCGGGTCGTAATCCGCGGCGCGCAGCCCGGCGACAACCGCTGCTCGTGCCCCGATTTCGCGACCAACGACCTCGGCACCTGCAAGCACATCGAATTCACCCTCGCCCGGATCACCGCCGATGCGGCGGACAAGCACGCGCTCGAACAAGGTTTCCGCGAATCGTTCAGCGAGCTGTTTCTCGACTACGCCGGCCAGCGACGCGTCCGCCTGCGGCTCGGCGCCGACTTTCCTGCCGACCTGCAGGCGCAGGCGAATGCCCTGTTCGACACCGGCAGCGGCTGGCAACTGTCGGCGCAGCGCTTTGCCGACCTCCCCGTCTTCATCGATCAGGTACGCAGCAGCGGTCACGACCTGCGCTGCCAGGACGATGCGCTGGCCTATGTCGCCGAGGTTCGTGATGGCGAAGCGCGCCGCAAGACGCTCGCCCTCCTCTATCCCACCGGCGCCGACACCCCCGAACTGCAGACCCTGCTCAAGGTCGGGCTCTATCCCTACCAGCGCGAAGGCGCACTCTTCGCCGCGCGTGCCGGACGCGCGTTGCTTGGCGACGAGATGGGCCTCGGCAAGACCGTGCAGGCCATCGCCGCGATGGAGATTTTCGCGCGCCACTTCGCTGCCGAGCGCGTGCTGGTGGTCTGCCCGACTTCGCTCAAGCACCAGTGGGAACGCGAAATCGCCCGTTTCAGCGAACGCCAGGCGACGGTCATCGGCGGTCTGCGCGCGATCCGCGAGGCGCGCTACGCGCAGGACGACTTCTGCAAGATCACCAACTACGAGACCCTGGGCCGCGACCTCGACCTGATCCAGGCCTGGGCACCGGACCTGGTGATCGTCGACGAAGCGCAGCGCATCAAGAACTGGAACACCATCGCCGCGCGCGCGCTGAAGCGCGTCGACAGCCCCTACGCCCTGGTACTCACCGGCACGCCGCTGGAAAACCGCCTCGAGGAGCTGATCTCGATCGTCCAGTTCGTCGACCAGCATCGCCTCGGCCCGACCTGGCGCCTGCTCGACGAGCACCAGGAGCGCGACGAGCGCGGCCGCGTCATCGGCTACCGCAAGCTGCAACAGATTGGCGAGACGCTGGCCCCGATCATGCTGCGGCGACGCAAGGCGGCGGTCCTCGAACAACTGCCCGAGCGCGTCGACAACACCCTGTTCGTACCGATGACCCCGCAGCAGGCCGACCATCACGAGGAAAACCGCGCCCAGGTGGCGCGCATCGTGCACCGCTGGCGACACACCGGCTTCCTCTCCGAGAAGGACCAGCTGCGCATGCGCTGCGCGCTGCAGAACATGCGCATGTCGTGCAACAGCACCTTCCTGCTCGACCACGAAACGGACCATGGCTACAAGGCCGACGAACTGGCCGCGCTACTCGACGACATCCTCGACGACCCGCAAGCCAAGGTGGTTGTCTTCAGCCAGTGGCTGCGTACGCACGAGTTGATCGTCCGCCGCCTCAACGAGCGCGGCTGGCAACACGTGCTCTTCCACGGCGGCGTGCCCAGCGAAAAGCGCGGTGCGCTGATCGACCGCTTCAACAGCGATCCCGACTGCCGCGTCTTTCTCAGTACCGACGCCGGCGGCGTCGGCCTCAACCTGCAACACGCCGCGGCGGTGATCGTAAACATGGACCTGCCGTGGAATCCGGCGGTACTCGAACAACGCATCGGTCGCGTGCACCGCCTCGGCCAGACGCGCGGCGTGCAGGTGATCAACTTCGTCGCCCGTGGAACGATCGAGGAAGGCATGCTTTCCGTACTCGCCTTCAAGCAATCGCTGTTTGCGGGCGTTCTCGACGGCGGCGAAAGCGAAGTCGTCCTGCAGGGGACGCGACTGTCGAAGTTCATGGAGGCGGTCGAAAAAGCCACCAACGCCGTCGAAGGCCAGGCCGCCAGCGAAGACGACGGCCAGGATACGCCGCCGCTTGCGGCGACCGGCGACGCGGATGACGCGGGTAGCGCCGGCGCAGCCGACGAGTCCGACGCGTCCGACGAAGCGGATGAAAGTGCAGCGAGCGCACGGGCCACCGAGCCGCCGCCAGCGTCAGGCGAAGCCGAGGCCGAAGCCGCGCCCGCCGCCGACCGCGAAGTCCCGACGGAGCAGGCAGCCGCAACGGCGCCCGAAACCGCCGATCCCTGGGCACCGCTGCTGGCAGCCGGCGCCCAGTTGCTCGGCGAACTGGCGGCAGCGTCGCAAGGCGAGCGGCAATCGACCTTGGTGCACACCGACCCGGCGACCGGCCAGCGCTATCTCAGACTGCCGGTACCGGATCCGCAGACCGTACACAGCCTCGCCGAAGGACTGCTGGCGCTGTTTGGCAGGCCCAAATAGGGTCGCCGGCCAGCTCGGCGCCGGCCGCACGAACGCGAAAAGCAGGCGCCAGCAAGACTCGGCAGCGATATTCCGGATGGAGCACACTCACGACACGGACGACGCGAAACGGGCGATCCGCTATCTTGGCCAGGCCGTCGCCCAATCGCCATTCAAGCAGACGATAGACCGCGCGGTGATGCAGTGGATGCAGTACCGTCTCAGTCGCAAGATGCCCGGACTGCCACTGCCGGAACTCGATGACATGCTGAAAGGAACCGAAATGCTGGAAACGAATATTGATCAATGGAAAGCCAAGGCGGTCGCGGAAGGCCTGCAGATTGGGAAACTCGAAGGGAAGCTCGAAGGGAAACTCGAAGGCAAAATCGAAGGCGAGGCTCGCGCCCTGCAACACCTGCTTTCCCGGCGCTTTGGCGCGATCCCGATGGACATTGTCGCGCGGATAGCCGCGGCCGACCTCGAACAGATCGAAGCCTGGTTCGATGCCGCCATTACCGCGCCGGACGTCGCCTCCGTGTTCACCCCGACACGGAACTGACAAGCCTCTGGAGGTCGAGTCCGCACTTGACCACACAGCGGCAGACGAGCTGGTCGAAGGCGAGTAACCACAGCCGAAGCCGCCTTCGACCCACCTGACGAGGCGGCACCCGCCTGCGGCTGGTGAAAACCGATCCCGCCAGCGGCGAGCGCTATCTCAGGTTGCCGGTGCCCGACCCGCAGACCATACATCGCCTTGCCGAGGGCTTGCTGGGTCTGCTGGGCAATCGCAAATAGAACACGCATCCCCCCATAGCTGCCAAGGTACAAGCGCAGCACCAAGGAAGCCTCAGAGCGGCGAGTTGACAACAACCCACGCGCTGCTTCCGGTCACGGCAGGGATGAATGACGATAGACCCACGTCGGCCGAGCCCCGTCACGGCAGACGACGATCGTCTGCATCGAGCGTCAGAGCAGGCAAGGCGACCTTCTCCTCAACAGGCTACTTTTTCTCCTCATGGTACTCGTCATCGACGTTGATGCCCCAGATGTCGTCCTTACAGCACGAGCCAGACAAGATCGCTTCGACAGCCAAGCGGGCCGTAAGCATGGAATGGTCCTGATTGTTGTACCGGTGCATGCCGTTTCGCCCGACCAGAAACAGATTTTCGATCGTATCCGTGTGCCGACGCAGCACCTCAAATTGATCGTAGGTGCCGAAGTATGCAGGGTAGGCCTTGGGCACTCGAACGACATTGAAATCGAGCGCATCCGCAGCGTCGATTAGGTCGATTCTCGCGAGTTCGTCTACCGCAAAGCGCCCCATTTCCTCATCGCTTAGGCACCAAAGTTCGTCACCTTCCTGACAGAAATACTCCAGGCCAAGCCAAATCGTATCGGCGTCTCGCACCATGGCCGGACTCCAGTTGTTGAACAGCTGCAGCCGACCCAGTTTGACGTCTGGCTCTTGGATGTAGATCCATGTATCCGGCACCAGGTTGCCTTTGTGACCGCGCAGGCTTCCTCTGGTCGGCCGCAGCTTTTTTACCAGCACCCCCACGGTGATAAAGTCACGGTAGCAGAGTCCCGCCGCCACCTCCCGCACCACTTCTGGTGCCGGCGGCGAAAGGCCGAGCACCATGTCCCTGACAGGCATCGTGGAAATCACGAAGTCACAGCGATACTCTACGCCCTGTCCCTGCTTGTCCTCGGCGACCACGGCAACTATCCGCCCGGATTCCTCACGCAGTTCCTTTACCCTCACTCCATGGTGAATCTCGCCGCCCCCAGCGCGAACCATTTCGGCCACGACCTGCCACATCTGACCCGGACCGAACTTCGGATACAGAAAGCGCTCGATCAGACTGGTATTAACACCCTTTTGAGCGACACCGCTGCCCGACCCGCGAACCAACTTGCGCAAGGAATGGCTGATCGCCTTTACGACCGAGAGGCCCTTTATACGTTGCGCCCCCCACTCCGGACTGATTTCCCGACAAGGAACACCCCATACCTTCTCCGTATAGTCCTTGAAGAATGTGCTGTAAAGCTCGTTCCCGAAACGATTGACGAAGAAATCTTCCAGGTTCCGTTCTGGCTTGCGTTGGAAGACAGATGAAAAAGTGTAACTGCAACCGATTTTAAGCAAGCGCATGAAACCAAGATTGCGCATTGTGTTTGCACTAAGCGAAATCGGGTAGTCGAAAAACTTGCGAAGGAAATAAATACGCGACAACCTCGGCCTGATCAGCAAATACCGATCGGCTGGCGGTATCACGCTCAATCCATCGGCCGTCTTTTCAGGTGCCACAGGGAGAATTTCTCGCCACCAACTCATCACCCAATCCGACTTCGAGAAGAACCGGTGGCCGCCGATGTCCATGCGGTTCCCGTTGTGATTGATGGTGCGGGAAATACCTCCGACGTCATCAAGCGACTCGACGACGATCGGCGTGTAATCGGTCGAGCGGCGCAGGAGCTCCCGAGCAGCGGTAAGGCCAGCCGGCCCGGCACCAATAATTAGTACAGTTTTGCTCATAGTATCGATATTTGTGGAGAGACTGGTTGTGAAAGAACAAGAAGATTGGCCAGAAAAATCCCTACGCAAACAATGACCAAACCCGCAGGAAGGTCGATCGCCTAATGCCGGCGCGAGGCAAAGCCCTCAACAGAGATGAAGCCTACCCACACCACGCAAATGATTCAGAGCCAAAGGTAGAGCACTGCCTAAGCGAAGTGCAGTGAAGGCATTTCCGCCAATGCCGCTGGACAAACACCAGAAAATAAAACGAGAACAAACATAATCGCGAACGCAAGCCGGAGGAAATTCCAACTTCAACAGACAGCCCCGAAAGAGGAGGCTTCGCCAGCACAATAACATGCCTCATGGCGAGTCGAGCTGCGCTTTTTTTCTTTCCGAAAACAACAATAATCGCCTGAGAAAGAAATTGAAGAACAATATGAGGATTGCGGCTCCCGCCTTGGACACTAGGTAGTAAAATCCAAGAAACTCGGTAAACAAGAAGATCAGCAGATTGTTGAGCAG
This sequence comes from Candidatus Accumulibacter sp. ACC007, assembly GCF_907163205.1. Classification (NCBI taxonomy): domain Bacteria; kingdom Pseudomonadati; phylum Pseudomonadota; class Betaproteobacteria; genus Candidatus Accumulibacter; species Candidatus Accumulibacter sp. ACC007. The sequence continues at coordinate 264,380 of NZ_CAJQUD010000009.1, forward strand.
CAGACCCGCGACGCCGATCAGCGAAAATATCGCGAACTCGTGAGCCTTATTCTGCAAGGCTCGATAATCAAAAACCACCGCGACACACAATATATAATTGGTCGCCAACCCTAATACAAATGCGACTGAGGCAGAAGAAATATAATGCAAACCAACTTTTTCTGTTAACAGGAAAAGCGCGGCGATATCAACGACAAAAGCTACCCCACCGACGCATACATATTGGGCAAATTGCCGCATGATTGGCGTTATGGGCATCACGTCAACGGCCAGGGGACGAGAGATCTGGGAAGGTACGCAGATATTCGCAGGCGTAGAGATAGTATTCACCGTATGAAGAAAGCAGGCGTACCGTCATCATCGGGGTCGCTCCCGCCACCTGCTGCGATAGTACGACGAAATCCAGGATCGGATCCTGACAGACATGAACGATACCATTGAGGGTGGGCAACAGCTCCGGCGCCTCACCGCTCGCCCTGCTCACCCAATCAAAGCGTGAATCCGGCAATCCAAGAATCTCCAACCGTGCCAGGCGGCGATCGGCCTCGATCGCCGTCTGTCGCGAAAATATCACGCCGGCAGCCTGCTGAGACGATGCATAGCTTCCGCGGTGGAGAACAAACCAGAGGTTTTTAAGACCCGAGCCCCAGTAGGTCAAATGGTGTGGCTGAATAATTTTGGCCAGCTCCGCGTGCCCGATTTCGCGGAGCTCGTCTTCCGCCGCTTGCAAGCGGCTGGTTCGGTGCCAATAGCCAGCGAAGAAGATTAGAGAGATACTGAAGAGCAGCAACAACATCAGCCGGACACTGCTTGAGTCACGACGCTGGAGGAACCACCAAGTGCCCAACATAGCGAGCGGGAAGACGAACCAACCCGTCTCGTGTGCAACGAGGAAAACACGGTAGACAATTTCATTGTTCGATAGACTTGGTGAGTTGAAATCAATCGGAAACCAAGAGAGCCAGATCGCCCAAAAGACGTTCTCGCCTACCACAACGAAAATTGCAGCCCAGGCTAACCGGAAAAGCCAGGGCGGCAATTGCGGATCAATTCGAAATCGATAGCGAGCTATGATTAGCACAGACAAGAGGACCACGCAAACCAGCCTTGTTGCGTCAAGAGTAAATGCACAGACGGCAAAAGCGCCAAGGAGGAAGCGGCTGTAAGGCGAGGCCGACCACATGTCCTTAAACAAACTCATTCCAGCGGCCAAGGCGAGTATTTTTGTTAACCACAGAACGCGCCAAGGCTGCATTTGAATCAAGAGCACACTCGGCAAAAATACCACCATCAGCGCCAGACCCATGCCAACAATTAATACGCCGAAAGCAGACCACCACAAGTGACGGCTTTCTCGGACGGAGACAAGAGCAGCAGTGCCAAGTAGCAGAGCAAAAAAGCTGGGTTCTAGGTATTCTTTCCATGTCCAGTGGTCGAGAAACACAAAGGGGCTGCGTTCTATCGAGAGGCTTAACCACAAGGGATCCATTGCCTTCATCAAATAGACGAACGGCGAAATCTCCAGCGCATCAAGCATCGCCCATCCGGCAAGGCCAACCGCGATAGCGAGCAGCTGTTGGCGACCCGGAAATCCGAAAAAGAACACGAAGAGTACGGCGGGAAACGCGATCACCGGATGCATGGCAGCGGCGAACGCCAGACTGACGATCGCCACGATGCGGTAGCCGCGCAAAATGCTGGCAACGGCCAGGAGAGCCGCGGGCTCGGCCCAGATACGCGCGGTAACAAAGGTTTCGCCGTACGAGAAAATACCCATGGATCCATAGGTTGCTGGAAGCACGGCGAGAAGGATCAGCGCCTGCCAGAAGGCTAGCCCGCTGAGGATTCCCCGCAACATGAAAGCGGCAGCTGCAACCCAGGCCAGGTGCGCCACCGCGAGCAGCGCCATGGAAGCGATTGGCAATCCAAGTTTCTCAATCGCAAGCGCATAAATCCCGGTAAACGCCGTAAAGCTATCCTGCGATCCGTAGGCGAAAAACAGGTCCTTTGCAAACGGAAGGGGATCCCGCCGAAAGATCGCCTGCCCCGCGTACAGCACGCCGTCGTGCCATATTCCCTGGTAGCGATGAAAGGCGAGCCAGCTTACCGCGACGAGTAGCCCGAGCACCACGGAGTCGATGTACCGACCTGCCCCAGATCGAGTGAGCGAGAGAAAGATGGTCTCAGCGCCTCGATGCAGCGATCGAGAGGTCAATGGACTACTCGCTCGCAGGCACTGCTGCATTGGCGTTCACTGGGAGGCTTGGCGGCGACCCAGGGTCGGACCGCACATCGCTGGAAACCAATGGCCAGCCGTGGCAAATCCGACGCCTTCCTGAGTGTGATGAGAGCGCCCGCGGGAAAGGTCCGAGAACAAAGGCATGCATCGTCTGGGGCAAGTTCAAAGCTTCCTTTCTTGTGCCCTGCCGACAGGGAAACGGCTTTCCTAGCTATTTTCTTCATCAGTCGACGCGATTGTCCGGAAAAAAGCGGTCTCGAGCGAAACACTGGCTTCGACCTCCTGCAGAACGCCGCCACAGGCGAGAACCTCGGCGATCAGAGCGGGCAACTCGGCCGCGCGGGCGTGCCCCCCATACAAACCCGGCCGCAGTTCGACACAGTGCGCTATCGGCGTACCACCCCGATAGCGCAGCAGGTACCGGTCGGCCTGGTCGGCGACGAGTTCCTGTGGCGAACGTATGGTAAGCAACTGCCCGCGGTGGATCAGCCCGAAGCGGTCGGCAATCCGCTCGACGTCGTGCAGCACGTGCGACGAAAAGAACAGCGTGCCACCCTGGCCACGGTATTCATCGAGAATATCGACGACATCCTTTCGCCCGACCGGATCAAGACCGGAAAGCGGCTCATCCAGAATCAATAGTCTTGGCTGGATGGCCAAGGCATGTGCCAACGCCGTTCGCTGCAGCATACCCTTGGAAAAACCTCGCAGACGGTTGTCGGCAACCGCCGCGAGATCGAAACGTTCCAGCCAGTGCATGCAGTGCTTGCGTTCGTCGCTGAAACGAAGCCCGTGCAGGCGCAAGCCCATCAACAGGACTTCATAGGGGCTGAGGAAATCCTGCAGACTGGGGTTCTCGGGAACGAATCCCAGCCCGCGGCGGGCCTCCGGCTCGCGCACGTCGCGGCCGAAGATGCTCGCGCTGCCCGCGCTTGGCCGCAGCGCGCCGACGAGGATCTTGATCAGCGTGCTCTTGCCGGCTCCGTTGGGACCGATGAAACCGAAGGTTTCACCCGCCGCTATGCTCAGCGAGATCCCCTTCAGCGCCTCCCGCGCGGGCCTGCGCCAGGCGCCGGCATAGCTCTTGCGGATGGCATCGACAGCAATGGCCACACTCACGGCGCACTCCCCGACGCGGCTGCGCCCTGTTCAACAAGCTCGGCCTTGCCCTCCTTGTCGATGCCATAGGGCACGGCAAAGGGGTCGGCCGGAATCGCCGCCAGCAGCGACTGGTCCACCAGCTGCTGCAGGCGGGTTGGCGGCCTGCCCGTCCGTTCGCGGAAACGCGCGATGGCGCGATCGAGCAACAACAGGTTCTCGAGCCGGACCGCCCGCTTCTCGAGGAAACCCGCAAAGGCCTTGTGACGCGTTTCCCTGGCCATTGCCCGATGCAGGCGAATCGAGAATTCCATGTCCTCTCCCTTGCTCACCCACAGCGCGGCGACCTGCTGCAGCTGGAGCTGCTCCATCTCGTCCCTGGTGTTGCGCGCGGCGATGCGCATCCACTTGGCGCCCTCTACCGGATTCTTCAGGAAGTGCAGCTCGTTGAAGGCGTAGTAGAAGGGTGGACTGGAATCGAAGGGGCGGGCTTCCGTCGCCAATCCCAGAATGTACTGCGCGGCAGCCACCTCGCCGGCCCACGGCAGGATGGCCGCGGCAATGTAATAGTTGTCCTCCTGCGCCGGATTGAGCCACGCGGCGTCCGACTGGACGATGCCGAGAATGCGGTAGTTCTCGGCACTCATCGTTGCCGTCGACACCACCAGCGCGCGGAAGGCGGCCAGATTGGCGGCGAGGAAGCGGTCGCCGGCAGCCATCACAACCTGCACGAAGCGGGGCATGGCCACTTCCATCTCGGGCGAGACCGGCGGCCGCGGACGCGCGTAGAGCGCGGGCACCAGCAGCGTGTAGGCGAGCACGCCGAGAAGCGCCAGGAGCAGTCCGAAGTGGGCACGCAGGCGGTTCATGTCAGGAAAACTCGCGCCGCGAAAAGGCATGGATGGCCAGCCCGATCATCAGCATGGCGTAGGCGACGGCCATCGCCGCTGCCAGTCCCATGGTCGGGAGGTCGGGGGGCAGGCCGTACATCGGCCATGCCCGCCAGTCGAGCCGGGAGAGGTCGGGTAACAGCCAGCGGATGACGTCGAGCAAGGGGCCATAGCGAGCGGCAAGGTCGACCTGCCCCTCGGCACCCCTGGAGACGAAATCGAAGACGGCGCCCAGGGCCCGGCCGCCAATGGCGAACACCGCGCCGAGCGCCAGGGGCAACATGGTCACCGTCGACAGCGTCGCGATCCACAGCGTGAACGCGGCGACGACGGCGATGTCCAGCCACACGCCGAAAATGGCGACCCAGAAGGGCAGGCCGAGTTGGACGCGAAACTGCTGGTCGTAGTTGGCGCCGGACATCATCACCGCGATCCACAGCAGCAGCCCGAGGATCAGCGCGGCGACGCCGGCCAGCGCCAGGACACCGCAGTAGCGCCCGATCAGATACGCCGAGCGGTGGGTCGGATAGCTCAGGGTGAGGACCACCGAACGCTGTTCGATCTCGCGCCCGACAAGGTCCTGGACGAGGGTGATGGCGAACAGCACGAGACTGACGCGCAAGCCGGAGAGGCCGACGTCGAGCGCCACCGTCAAGGGCTGACGGGGAGAAAACGACGCCGAAAGGTAGGCCACGCCCACCAGCGCCACGCCGAGCAGGAGCACGGCAAAAAACACCCGATTACGAAAACCCGAGCGCCACGAAGACAGGAAGAACTGCAGCATTTGCAGGCCCAACAAACGAAAGGCGCGCAAACAGCGCGCCTCTTTCTTGATTTCGACGAGGGACCGCCGCGCAGTTAAGTACCGCTACCACCCGCCGCCGTGTTGGCAACGCCCCTGGCCGTCACCGCCTCGGCAGCGGTGCAACCGCCGGCAATCGTGCAGTCAACGGTCTTGGCGACCGCGCCACCGTTGGTGTGACCGCCGAAATTGGTCTTGCCCTTGACCGAGTTGGCGCCGACGGCGTACCACGCGCCCGAGGTGCCGTCCTCGCCGGCGACGTTCGTATTCGCCGAGCACTTGGGTGCAATCGCCCGCGTCATGTAGTGCGTACCCGCCGTTCCGTTCGCGGGCACCGCGCCCACCCCGGCCGCCGTGCTACCAACGGTCAATGGACAAATGACCGTGGCGACCGCAAACGCGGTACCGCTGCCAAGCAAGCCCGCAATCAGGGCAGTAGAAGCAAGAATCTTTTTCATGAGACCTCCAAGAGCGCGTAAATGAATCAATCCGGGGACGAGGCAACGACGGCTGCCGTGAGAATATTCCGGGCATCCGACTGCGCAGCCTTGTCTTCGCCCTTGCGGGTGTAATCCGAGAACTGGGGAATCGCGATGGCGGCGAGAATACCGATGATCGCGACGACGATCATCAGCTCGATCAAGGTAAAGCCTTTTTGCAGCTTCTTCATGGTGGGAACCCCTTCCAGTGAGTGCAACGGACAATCCGTTGATATAAGCAGTATCAAGTTCCGTGCCAGGACTCAAAAAGCCCGCAAAAGCGTGACTTTCCGCACACGGCAGCGATCGACTCGGTCACCTTGCGTCACTCGACTGACGCAAATTGTCACAATCTCCCGCTCGGCACGAGTTCAGCCAGCGAACGCGCCGGCGCGCCTCAGCTGCCGGCGGCGCGCTCGGGCGCCGAGCGCGGCAGGGTCAGCGTGAATCGGGTGCCGTGTCCGGGCGGGCTATCGACGGCGATGCTGCCGCCGAGTACGGCAGTCACCAGGTTGTAGGCGATGTACAGCCCGAGGCCGCTGCCGCCCTGGCCGAGACCGGTCGTGAAGAAGGGTTCGAAGACCCGGTTGAGCGCCTCGGCGGGAATTCCCCGGCCGTTGTCGACGTAGCGCAGAACGACCCGATCCGGAGCGACGGTATGCGCCATGATTTCGATGCGCCCCTCGTCGATGCCGGCGAAACCGTGCGCCAGCGAGTTTCCGACGAGGTTGGCGATGACCTGTTCGAGCGGACCCGGGTAGCTGTCCATTTCCAGGTACGCGGGGATTTCCAGGTCGATGCGGTGACGCGTGTGCTTGAAACCGGGACGCAGGGTGACGAGCATCGCCGCGACGGTTTTGCGCAGGTCGAACGAGCGCCGGCGGGCGCTGCTCTGATCCACCGCCACCTCCTTGAAGTAGCCGATCAGTTCAGCAGCGCGGGCCGTATTGCGTTCGAGCAGGTCCACCGCCTCCAGACCGCGGCTGAGCAATCCGTCCACCTGCGACCGGCGCAGGCGGCCGCTGGCAATGGCCTCCGAGAACTCGCGAAACTGCTCGCCGAGGACGCCGGCGACGACGCGCGCGTTGCCCAGCGGGGTGTTCAGTTCGTGCGCCACCCCGGCAACCAGGTGACCCAGCGCGGCGAGTTTTTCCGTCTGCACCAGTTGGGCCATTGCCTGGCGCAACTCGGCGGTTCGTTCGGCGACCAGTTCCTCGAGGTGTTCGCGATACTGGCGTAGCTCCTCGTCCACTCGCCGATGCTCGGTAATGTCGGAACCGACGCTGAACACCTCGACGACCTGGCCGTGTGCGTCGGCTACCGCCCGGTTGGTCCACGAAACCCAGACCCGCTCACCGCCACGGCGCATGTTCTCGTTGATATTGCGCTCGAACCTCTCCGGGTTGCGGCAGATGTCCTGCATCTGCGCGCGCAGATCCTCGCCACCGCTGGCAAACTCCGGAACGATGGTCCCGATCACGTGCTGGCCGAACAGCTCGTCTTCCGAATAGCCGAAGAACTTCAGACCGAAGTCGTTGATGAAATTGATCTGCCCTGCCGGGCTCCAGCGCAGGATGATGCTGTTGGCGTTTTCGACCAGTTCGCGATATTGCACCTCGCTCTCCAGCAACGCCTGCTCGGCACGTCTGCGATCGGTGATATCCTCGGCGAGAACGAGTTGCGCCGGACGCCCCTGATAGGTGATCGCATGGGCAACGATTTCGACATCGATGATCGCTCCGTCCCGGGTGACGTGTTTCCACACCCCCGCAGCGTCGCCCATCTCGTCGACCGAGACGATATCCTCGGGCAGAATCGGGGTGTCGTCGGTCAGGTTTATGTCGCTCACGGTGATGCCCAGGAATTGCTCACGAGAATAACCGTACTTGCGCAGGGCAGCATCATTGACGGTCATGAAGGCGAGCGTGTCCACGTCATAGACCCACATCGGATGCGGATTGCTGTCGAAGAGCAGCCGGTAGCGCGCCTCGCTCTCGCGCAGCGCCTGTTCGACGTTCCTGCTTTCGCTGACGTCGATGACCACGCCCAGGTAATGGGTGACCTGCCCGGCAGCGTTGCGTTCGACGGCGGTCCGGTCGTCAACCCAGCGCATCGTCCCGTCCCTGCAGACGACGCGGTATTCCTGCCGAAAGTGGTCGGCGCCCTGGTCCGTGAATGCCTGCACCTCGGCGCCGACGCGTTGCAGGTCGTCGGGGTGGATCAGCGCGGCGAAGCGAATCGGTCCAGCGAGCAGCTCTGCCGACGAATAACCGAGCTGGCTGACGTTGTCGGAAACGAATACGGCCGGCCAACCCTCGTCGGCACGCCAGCGGAAGAGCATCGCCGGGCTGTGCTCCACGACCAGATTGGCTTGCTGCAGCTGCTCCTCGACGCGCACGCGCTCGCTGATATCCACCGCCACGCCGATCACTTCCAGCTCGCCGTCGCCAGCGCGCAGGGGATTGAAATAGGTCTCGAAAACGGTGTCCTGAACGCGCAGGGTGAAATGCAGCGTCTCACCGGCGAGCGCGCGGCGGGCGTTCTCGCAGACCTCGGGGTAATCACGGAAGAGCGAAAAGATCGACTGGCCGACCGCTTTGCCGGGTATCAGGCCGGCTTTCGGCAGACCCTTGCCGTCGCTGAGCGTAAGCACCCCCTGCGCGTCGAACTGGAAAATGACCAGGGGAAGATTGCCGATCAGCGAGCGATAGCGCGCTTCGCTGATCGCCAGATCGCGCTCACGCTGACGAATGGCCGCTGACATACGATCGAGATGCGTCGCCAGGCTGTCCAGTTCCTTGACCTGCGCCACTGGCCAGGGGCGCTCGTAGTCGCCGCCGGCAATCGCCTGCGCTTGCGCCGCGTAGCCACTGACGCGCCGGGCAAGGCCGCGCGCGGCGATCCAGGTCGCACTGACGGCCAGCAGCAGCGCCGCCAACAGGCCGGCTGCCACCGCCCGGAAAGTGCTCATGAACGGCTCGAGGGCCTCGCTTCGCTCTTGCACGACGAGCACCGACCAGCCGAGTTGCGAAACGCCCGCCAGGGTGCCAATGAAGCGCTCGCCGTGGGCCACGAACTCCCGCGTCGCGGGAAGCTCCGGCTGCCCGCCACTGACGCCGGGCAGCGGAGCAACCTCGCGCTGCCGGGCGCCAGAACCGGCTTGTGCGCCGGCGACCAACTGCCCGCGGCGGTCCACAATCATCGTCTCCATCCCGGCGGCATCGGGCAGACGGGCGAGAAGCTCGCCCAGCCGATCGATCGACACTTCGCCGAGCAAGGTCCCGTCGCCGACCGGAATGGCGAGAACCGCTGCCGGGGGGTCACTGGCAGACGCGCTGAGCACCTCCGACCACACGGCGGCGCCGCGCGCGTGCGCCGCGCGTATGACCGCGTTGAGCGCTGGATCGGTGCTCGACAGGTGTCGCTGTCGGCCCTGCCCGTCGGCAAGTCCAACGGCGTGCACCACGTCATCCGCGTCGGCGACGTAGATCGCCGTGAATACGTCGCCGTCGGCCAGGTGTGCGTCCAGGGCATCCGGCCACGACGAACGCGGCGACGGCGACGGCGGCTGACCGCCTGGCCGGCGAAGGTGCGCGGCTATGGTCGACAGTTCACGCTCGGCGCCAAGCAGGTGCAGCTCGACCTGGCCGGAAATGGCGCTGGCAAGCACCTGCTGACGACTGTCGATGTCCACCCGTGCCTGCGGCAGATAGACGGCCAGCAGGAGCGCGCCAACCAGCAGCAGCGGCAGCACGCCAGCGAGGACGAAGCGCGAAGCCAGCCACAGCCAGAGCGGCCGCCCCGACGCGGCGGCCTGGGCAGAAAGCGGGGCCGGGGGGGGTTCAGGGCGCAAGGGACGCACCTCGCGTGAAGCAACGCTGCGGCGGCGTCCAGACTGCGCGCGTCGCGTCTTTGCGCAGCGGTTCGATCGGGAGACTCATGGGGTGGAAGTCGTGCGCGCGGCAAGCGGACGACGGTTCACAAAGGAAGACAGTCTAACGCCATCGACGGAAAGCTGCCGGGCCGCGCGCTCGCCAGCCACCCCAGGCGCTGCGGCGAAACGCCTCGGGGAGCGGCCTGGAGTAGAATCGGACGCTTGTCGTGCGCGGAAAATGCACCATGCAGTCGCTCTGGATGATCGTCGCCAGCCTCCTCTTCGCGTCCATGGGGGTCTGCGTCAAGCTGGTCGCAGAAAGCCATTCGGCGGTCGAAATCGTCTTCTACCGCAGCTTTCTCGCCCTCTTGCCGATGCTCGCCCTGGCCCGGCTGCGCGGCGTTTCGCTGCACACGCCGCACTGGCGCTGGCAGCTCGGCCGCAGCGCCTTCGGCTTCGCGGCGGTGGTGACCTACTTTTCGGCGATCAGCCTGCTGCCGCTGGCCACCGCAGTGACCCTCAACTACACCTCGGCGATCTTCCTGGCCGGCTATCTGGCGCTCGCCGGACTGCGCATGACGTCAGGAATCGTCGCCGCCTTGCTTCTCGGACTGAGCGGGGTCGCCCTGCTCCTCAAGCCGACGCTGCACGCCGAGCAGTTGCTCGGCGGTCTGCTCGGGCTGCTCTCCGGCGCACTCGCCGCTATGGCCTACTTCAGCGTCCGGGAACTCGGCGCGCGCGGCGAGCCGGAAACGCGCACCGTCTTCTATTTCACGCTGCTCTCGTCGCTCGCCGCCGGGCTGTGGCTGCTGTTCTCGGAACGGCACGCGGTCGACATGCGCAGCGGCGCGCTGCTGCTCGGCGTCGCCTCCTTTGCCACCGCCGCGCAGCTGGCCATGACGCGCGCCTACGCCACGGAGAGGACGCTGACCGCCGCGGCCCTGGCCTACAGCACGGTGGTTTTTGCCAGCCTCTTCGGAGTCATCCTGTGGAACGAGACGCACGACGGCTGGTCGTGGCTGGCGATCACGCTGATCGTCGTCTCGGGACTGGCGGCGACGCAGCAACCCGTCGCCCGCTGAATCGGCCTCCTGCCAGGAGCGTCTCGCCGCGCTCAGAACAGCTTCAATCCATGCAGCAGGACGGCGGCAATCGACAGCGGGGCGACGAAACGAACGAGAAGGAAGAGCACGCTCACCAGCCGCGTGTTGCGCAGCGCGCCGTCGTTACTCAGTTGCCGGGCCATCTCCGGCAGTCCATAGACCCAGCCGACGAAGAGACAGACCATGATCCCGCCGAGCGGCAGGAGGACATTGGAACTGAGGAAGTCGAAGAGTTCGAAGGGATTCATGGCAAAGACCTTGAGGTCGCTGGTCAGGCTTGACGAGAGGGCGGCCGGAACGCCGAGGGCGGCAACCGCGGCGATGGTGCCCAACGAGGCGCGCTTGCGACCCAGGCCAAAACGTTCCGAGAGGATGGCCACCGGCACCTCGAGCAGCGAGAGCATGGCGCCGACGCTGGCGATCGCGGTCAGGATGAAGAAGAGGGTCATGAACAGCGTTCCGCCGGGCATGGCGGTAAACACGGCGGGAATGGTCATGAAGACCAGCGATGGCCCGGCGGCGGGTTCGAAGCCGAAGGCAAACACCGCCGGAAAGATGGCCATGCCGGCGAGCAGCGATACCGAGAGATCGGCAAACATGACCCGCGTCGCGGTCAGCGGGATGTTCTGATTGTCGCGAAAATAGCTGCCGTAGGTGAGCATGCAGCCCATGCCGATGGACAGTTTGAAGAAGGCCAGGCCGAGCGCGGTGAGCACGACGGCCGGGGTGATCTTCGCCAGATCCGGGCTGAACAGGAAACTCAGCCCGGCGCTCGCCCCCGGCAGCGTCAGGCTGCGCGCGCAGAGCACGAGCAGCAGGATGAAGAGCAGGGGCATCAACTTGCGGGTCACCGCCTCGATGCCCCTGGCAACGCCGAACATGATGATGCTGCCGGTCACCGCCAGCACCACCCACTGCCAGAGCAGCGAACTCAGCGGATCGGCCACCAGCTCGGCGAACACGGCGCCGGCCACCTGCGGATCGGTGGTGGCGATCTGCCCGGCCATGGCCTTGAAGACGTAGGCGTAGACCCAGCCGGCGACTTCGGAATAGAAAGCGAGAATCAGCAGCGCCGCCGCGAAACCCATCCAGCCGATGCTCTTCCACCACCACTGGCCGCACGGCGCGACGCGATCGAAAGCGCTCACCGCGTTGGCCCGCGCCGCTCGTCCGAGCATGGTCTCGACGATCATCACCGGCAGGCCGACGAGCAGCGTCGCCAGCAGATAGACGAGGAGAAAACCGGCACCGCCGTTGGCACCGGTCAGCGAAGGAAATTTCCAGATATTGCCAAGTCCGACGGCTGAGCCCAGCGTCGCCACCAGGACGCCGAAGGAGCTGGTGAAACCGTCGCGGTAAGTTTGATTCATCATGTCTCCGAGTGCTTTCTGATGCTGAATATTCATGCACGTGAGCGCTCGTCGGAGGGGCGCATGGTCCGCTCCGACGGTCGACGTGCAAGGGGAAAATGGGGCCGCCGGGGCGATGCCCCTTGCTGGCCATTCGTTTCTGAGCCCTGCGCAGGCGGTTCCCGGACTTAGAGCATGTTCTCCAGAAACGCCCGCGTCCGCGGATGTTCGGGAGCGGCAAAGAGCTCCTTCGCCGGACGCGCTTCGACGATTTCGCCGCCGTCCATGAAGACGACGCGGCTGGCCACCTCGCGGGCAAAGGCCATCTCGTGCGTCACCACCAGCATCGTCATCCGCTCTTCGGCCAACTCGCGGATGGTGCGCAGGACTTCACCGGTGAGTTCCGGGTCGAGCGCCGAAGTCGGCTCGTCGAAGAGCATGATGTCCGGCTCCATGGCCAGCGCCCGGGCAATCGCCACGCGCTGCTTCTGGCCCCCCGAAAGCCGCGCCGGATAGCTGTCGCGCTTGTCGAGCAGGCCGACCTTGCGCAACAGCGCGTCGGCTTTGGGCAGGACCTCCTGCCGGCGCAATCCCTTGACGGTCAACGGCGCCTCGACGATGTTCTCGAGCACGGTCAGATGCGGAAACAGATTGAAGTGCTGAAAGACCATGCCCATCCTGCGGCAGATGCGCCGCAGCCCGGCGTCGGCGACGTAGCGGCAATGCCCCTTTTCGTCCGCACCGACCAGCGTTTCGCCTTCGATGTCGATGCGCCCGCGATCGATCGTTTCGAGATGGTTGAGGCAGCGCAGAAAGGTGCTCTTGCCGGACCCCGAGGGGCCGATGATCGCCAGCACCTCGCCCTTGCCGACATCCAGCGAAACGCCGCGCAGCACTTCCACCGCAGCGAAGCGCTTATGCACGTCGAGCGCGTGGATCATCGGGCTATTCATCGTACACCGCGTACTTCCTTTCCAGACGCTGGAAGGCGAGCGTCAGCACCAGTGTCATCACCAGGTAGAAAGCCGCGGCGACGATGAAAGGGGTGGTCGTGAAATCGCGCTGAACGATGCCGCGCGCGGCGCGCAGCAGGTCGTTCATGGCCAGCACGTAAATCAGCGAGGTGTCCTTGACCAGGGTGATCGTCTCGTTGCTCATCGGCGGCAGGATGCGCTTGAAGACCTGCGGCAGGACGATGCGGCGCATGGTTTGCGTGTAGCTCAAACCGAGCACGCGCGCACCTTCGTACTGGCCGCGGTCGATCGACTGGATGCCGGCGCGAAAGATCTCGGCAAAATACGCCGCGTAGTTGAGCACGAAAGCGACGATCGCCGCCGTGAAGTCGGGCAGGCGAATTCCGATCACCGGCACGAAAGGCAGGGCGAAATAGATGAACAGCATCTGCAGCATCAACGGCGTGCCACGCATCAGCCAGATGTAGCCGTTGACCAGAGCGCTGACGACGGTGAAACGCGAAACGCGCAGCAAGGCCAGCAACAGGCCGAGCGGCACCGCCAGAACGAAGGTGATGATGAACACCTGCAGGGTGACCCCCGTTCCTTCGAGCAGGGGGCCCATTATTTCGATTACATAGTTCATGCGCTATTTCTCAACACCCGCTGTGGGGCAGATAGCGAGGTGTCGAGGTGTCGCGTTCTTGGCAAGACTTTCAGCAAGCCCCTCTTCGCTCCACCTGGCGGCAATCCGGTGCCACTCTCTCGCGACGCTTCCACCGCATCGACAACGCCCAGGGTAAAACCTCTGGATTGCCGCGTCGGCTTCTCCTCCTCGCAATGACGTGCGGATTCGCTGTGGCGCCGCCTTCGCGACGAAACCGTCCACAAGTCTACCAGCGCCGCGACCGCCCGGCGGCACGGCCCGGGTCTGTTCGCAGCGTGCGCGGCCGGGCTATTTCTTGACGATGTCCTTGCCGAACCATTTGTTCGAAATCGCAGCGGCGGAACCATCGCTCTTCATTTCGTCCATCGCCTTCTGCAGCCTGGCCATCAGCTCGGTATCGTCCTTGCGCGTCCCCACGCCGTAGTCTTCGGTGCCGAAGTTTTCCTCGAGCACGCGATACTCACCCGGTTTTTTGGCCGTGTAGTAACGCCCGACGACCTCGTCGACCACCAGCGCGTCGAGTCGACCAATGCTGAGATCCATCAGCGCCGTTACGTTGTCGCCGAACTTCTTGAGTTCCTTCAGCGATTTGGCGGTCGCGCCATCCTTCTCGATGGCCTCGATGGCGCTGCTGCCGTCCTGGACGCCGACCACCTTGCCAGCCAGGTCGGCCTTGCTGTTCACCGCCGACTTGTCGGTGACGATGATGATCTGCCGGTTTTCGAGGTACGGCGTGGTGAACAGGATCTTCTCCTTGCGCGCCTCGGTGATCGTCAGTCCGTTCCACAGCACATCCACCCGCTTGCTGCTCAACTCGGCTTCCTTGGCATTCCAGTCGATCGGTTTGAACGTCACCTCGGCGCCAAGGCGCTTGCCGGCCTCGGTCGCCAGATCGATGTCGAAGCCGACCAGCGTGTTGCTCTCGTCACGAAAGCCCATCGGCGGGAAATTGTCGTCCAGTCCGACGACGATCGCGGCCACCGGGGCCGGGGCCGGGGCCGGCGCCGCCGCGGCGCTGGCCGCAGGCGCTTCCTTCTTGCCGCACGCCGCGAGCAGGGCTGCGGCGAGAACGGCGACGATCACCAGCGAGGTCTGTTTCTTCATGTCTCTTCTCTAGCTATGCGTTGAAAGGGCGGCATGATAACAGGCTCTGACTCCAGCGCCGCCTGCGCTGCGCGTCGCTGCCGAACCCCCGGCCACGCCCCTGGCGTGCGGCGGCGTCGGCAGTTCAATTCCGCTCGTGGTCGCGGCGATAGCGCTCGAAGGCGCCGCGCACGGTTTCACGCAGTTCGGCGTCGTCCCAGGGCTTGGTCATGAAACGGTAGATCTCGCCGTGATTCACCGCGTCGGTGACCGACTGCAGATCGGTATATCCGGAGAGGATCATGCGCACCGTATCCGGAAACAGCGCCCTGGCACGGGCGATGAACTCGCTGCCCGACATCGCCGGCATGCGCTGGTCGGTGATGATCACGCCGACGCGGTGGCGGGCGAGGATCTCCAGGCCCTCGATGCCACTGCTCGCCGTGAAGATGCGGTAGCGGTCGGCGCGCAACAGCCGGCGCAGCGAGTTGGTGATGTTCGTCTCGTCGTCGACCAGCAGCAGCGTCCGCGACGCCTCATCCTCCTCATCCGCGGCGCCGGCCGCGGCAAAGCTCAGGCAGCGCGCCTCGCGCAGCAGGACCTCGAAGTCGTGGCCCGGCAAGGGCTGGTTGAAGTAGAAACCCTGCATTTCGTCGCAGCCCCGTTCGCGCAGGAACTTCAGCTGCGCCTCGCTCTCGACGCCCTCGGCGATGACCTTCACTCCCAGGCTCTTGGCCATGGCGATGACGGCCAGCGCGACGGCAGCAGCGGTCCGGTCGCCGAGAATGTCACGCACGAAGCAGCGGTCGATCTTGATGCGGTCGACGGTAATGCGCAACAGATGGGCGAGCGACGAGAAGCCGGTACCGAAGTCGTCCATCGCCGTCGTCACGCCGGCGGCACGAATCTTTTTCAGGATTGCGGTCACCCGTCCGATGTCCTGCAAGGCCAGACTTTCGGTCAGTTCGACTTCCAGCGCACCGCTGCCCAGTCCGGCGCGATCGATTGCCGCAGCCAGCTGTTCGGCCAGGTCGTCACTCTCGAACTGTCGCGCCGACAGGTTGACCGCCAGCCGCAGTGGCGTCAGGCCGGCGTCCCGCCAGGCACGTGACTGCTGGCAGGCGGTTTCGATCACCCACTGGCCGATCGGCACGATCAGGCCGCTGTCCTCGGCAAGGGTGATGAAGTCCTTGGGCGAAATCATCCCGCGCAGCGGATGCCGCCAGCGCAGCAGGGCTTCCGCACCAACGATTTCGCCGCTGATCAGATCGACCTGCGGCTGGTAGTGGAGCTCGAACTCGCCACGCTCGAGCGCTCGCCCGAGGTCGGCTTCGATGGCCAACTGCCCGGCAACACGCTCGTTCATCTCGGCCTGGTAGAAGTGGAACGAGCCGCGACCTCTGGCCTTGGCGCGATGCATCGCCGCGTCGGCGTTCTTGAGCAGCGTCTCCGCATCGCGACCGTCACGCGGGAAGAGACTGGCGCCGACGCTGCAGGTGATCGCCAGTTCGTGGCCGTCGATTTCCACAGGCCGGGCAACACTCTCCAGGATGCGCGCGATGACCCGCGCCACTTCACCGTCGCCGAGCGGATCGGCAAGGATCAGCACGAACTCGTCGCCGCCAAGGCGGGCGACGGTGTCCCCTTCGCGCACGCTGTCGGCGAGCCGCCCGGCGACGATACGCAGCAATTCGTCGCCATGACCGTGCCCGAGGCTGTTGTTGACCCACTTGAACTGGTCGATATCGACCGCCAGCAGAGCCAGCCTGGCATCGTGGCGTTCGGCATAGGCGATCGCCTGCTGCCCGCGGTCGCGCAGCAGGTTGCGGTTGGCCAGGCCGGTCAGCGAATCGTGGTTGGTCTGGTGTTCGAGTTCCTCTTCGTAACGGCGGCGCTCACTGATATCGTGGAAGACGCTGACAAAGTGGCCGAGCGTGCCGTCCGGCGAACAGACCGGCGCCACGTTCAGTTCGGCCCACAGCGGCGAACCGTCCTTGCGACGACAGCGCAGCGTCACCTGCGTGCCGCATCGCTCGCGCAGCGCCTGACGCAACTCGTTGAGCTCCAGCTGATCGAGTTCGCCGGCGAGCAGAAAGCGGCCACTGCTGCCCAGCACTTCGCCGGCGCCATAGCCGGTGATCGCTTCGAAACCGGGATTGACATAGGTAATCGGGTGAGCGGGGTCGACCGCATCGGTAATCATGACGCCGTTGGCCGACGCTTCGACGGCGCGCTTGAGGAGCAGCATGCCGGCTTCGGCGCGCTGCGCGAAGATTCCGTAGGCGAGGTCGTCGGCGAGCTCTTCGAGCACCTCACAGGCGTCGTCATCGAAGCCTTGCGGATCGGACGTCAGCAGGTTGAGCACACCGATCGACACGCCGCGTCCGACCAGCGGCAGAGCAATTGCGGCGCACTGGCCGCGGTCGGCGAGGTCGCTGCTCCAGTCGTCAGGGCCGTCGGCCGAACCGAACAGGCAGGTCAGCGCCTGCCCCTGCTCCAGGGCAGGCAGCGTCAGCTGCTGGCGAAAGCCGCTGCGCCAGAGATCGCCATCCAGTGACGCCAGGGAAGAAGCGGCGACCAGCGCGGCCGGTTCCGCTGCCAGTCGCGCATCGCTACTGCTGCGATCCACCAGGTCGACCCACACCGCCGAATAGCCGCCCTGGCGATGCAGGCGATCAACGATGCCGGCGATCATCTCGCTCTCGCTACCGGCGCGCACCAGCGCCGCATTGCAATCATGGATCAGACGCAGCGTAGCATTCAGCCGGCGCAGCGCCAGCGACTGGCGGTCGCGCTCGCTGACGTCGCGGACGGCGCAGGTGATAATCCTTCCCGACGCCTCGTCGATGTGGCTCAGGCTGATCTCGACGGGGAACACGCTGCCATCGCCGCGCTGTCCCTGGAGATGCGCAACGCGCACGCTGCCGTGTCGCGGCTGCGCGTCGAAGCGGGCGCGGTGACCACGGTGCGCCGCGCGCTTGCCTTCGGGAACCAGCAGGTCGATGCAAAGTCCGTTCAGGGCGCCAGGACGATAGCCGAACATCAGTTCTGCGCTGCTATTGGCGAGCAGGATGCTGCCGGCCGAATCGACCAGAAACAGAGCGTCAGCGGCGGTTTCGAGTACGCCGCGGTAGCGCGCCTCGGCGGCCGCCAACGCAGTCAGAGTGCGCGTTTCCTGGCCGGCGTCCGGCGGCCCGTCGCGATGCTCGGGCGAGATCGGAAGGACATCGGCCTTCATGCGCTTAGCTCCGCCAGCACGCGCGGCAATTCAGGCACCAGATTGGCCTTGCAGACGTAGGCGTCGACGCCGACCGCTGCGGCCGCAGCCCGATACTCCGGCGTCGAGTGCAGGGAAACGACCAGCAACTTGATGTCCGCGTCCACCTCGCGGATGCGCTGTGCGGTCTCGAGACCGTTCAGGCCGGGCATCGCGATATCGAGAATGACGACATCCGGGCGCTCGCTGCCCAGGACCTGCAGCGCTTCCTCGCCGGAGCCGACGCTGGCGGCTATTTCGAAACCCAGCCCGCGCAGCATGCGCGCCAGCAACTTGCGGAACTCGGGACAATCATCGACCAACAGCACCCGGACCACACTCATGACCATCACCCCTTCGTCTGAACATGTGCTCAGTCTGGTGGAAGTGGTGGCCTGGCGCCATCGGGCGATCCCCTAGAGGCGACCAGAAAAATCCCGCCCGGCGCCGGGGCGCTCGGGTGCCGGCGAGCCTAGTCGGCGGCGGACACAAGTCCGTTGCGGATCGCATAGCGGGTCAGCCCCGCCACATCGTGAATGTCCAGCCGCTCCATGATCTGGGCACGGTGCGACTCGACGGTCTTGGCGCTGATGCCGAGGTCGAAAGCGATTTCCTTGGCCCCGTGACCGGCGGCGATACGGCACAGGATCTCGCTTTGGCGCGGCGTCAGGGCGTCGGCGGCCGGTGGCTCGCCTTTGCCGCGGGCAAGGTAGCCGTCGACGACCTGTCGCGAGACGCTCGGCGACAGCCACGTCTCACCGCGCATCACCGCGCGCAGCGCGAGTTCGAGCTCGACCGGCGCGGCGTCCTTGATCAGGTAGCCGACAGCGCCGACCTGCAGCGCCTCCATGACGTACTCGGCGTCGGCGTGCATCGACAGCACCATCACCCGCACGGCCGGATAGAGACGATGGATTTCGGCGCTCGCCACCAGTCCGCTCATGCCCTTCATGGCGATGTCGATGAGCAACAAATCGGGCAGGCACTCGCCGACGCGAGCGATGGCCGTAGCGCCATCGTCGGCTTCACCGACCACTTCGACGCCGCTGAAGGCGCCGAGCAGCGAACGGATGCCGGCACGGACCAGGTGGTGATCGTCGGCGAGAACGACGCGTATACAGTCGCTCATCAAGTCGCTCCGGGCAGCGGCAGCGTCACACGCACCTCGCTGCCGGCATGCTGCGCGGGCTGCGAGCGCACCTCGAGCTGGCCGCCGGCAAGCGTGGCGCGCTCCTGCATCGAGAGCAGGCCGAGGCTCGTGCCACGCGCCGCGCCGGCAAATGCCGCCGCGGCATCAAAGCCACAGCCATCGTCACGCAAGGAGAGGATCAGCGCGCCTTGCGCAAGGCGCAACTCGAGCACCACCGCACTCGCGCCGGCATGGCGGATGACGTTGTTCAGCGCTTCCTGGGCAATGCGGAAGCAGGTGATGGCAATATCCTCCGGCGGCGACGGCAGGCCGTCGTCGGCGATGAAGCTGGCCTGGATTCCGGCATGGCGGCAGGTATTGCCGAGGTGTGCACGCAGCGCCGGCACCAGGCCCAGGTCGTCGAGCTGCGGCGGGCGCAGCTCGACCGACAGGGCGCGTACGCGCTGCAGGGTCCGGTCGGCAATATCGGCAGCCTCGTGGATTTCGTCCTGCTCGCCAGCGGCAGACCAGCGGCGCATGCCCAGGAGCACGATCTTGATCATCGTCAGGTTCTGCCCGATATCGTCGTGCAGGTCGCGGGCCAGACGCCGCCGCTCGTCTTCCTGCACGCCGATGAGCCGAGCCGAGACCTCGTGCAGGCGCGCGAGAGCGCTGCGCAAGTCGGCCTCGGCGCGCCGCCGGTGCTCGTCGGCGCTGAATTTTTCGAGGGCGAACGAAATGTCGCTGGCCAACTCCGCGAGCAGCTCGATCAACTCCTCGTCAAAATAACCGACTTCGCCGGCGTAGAGGCTGAAGACGCCGACCACGGCGCCAGCGCGCTGGAGCGGAAACGCCGCCGAGGCGGCGATTCCCGCCGCCCGGGCGCGTTCCTGCCAGGGGCCGGTGCGCGGGTCGCTGACGAAGTCATTGCAGATCGCCGGCCGACCAGCGCGCATGGCGGCACCGTCCGGGCCATGCCCCTGCTCCTGCTGGGCGTCGATCGAAATGCGCAGGCCGCGCAGATATTCGCCGGCGATGCCGGAATCGGCAACGACGCCGATCCAGCCATCGGTGTCGAGCAGGCCGATCCAGGCACCATCGACTTCGCCGTGGCGAACGACGATCCGGCAGGCATCGACGAGCAGCGTCCCGGCCGACTCGGCGTGCATGACCGCCTGATTGGTCTGCGCAACGGCGTTGAAGAAACCGCTCAGCCGCCGCAGGCGCCTTTCTGCCTCCTTGCGTTCGCTGATGTCGCGGGCAATGGCAAAGACGCCAACCGTCTGGCCAGCAATCTGCAGACAGCCCTTGGTGGTCAGATAGGTGCGCTCGCCGCCGTCGGCAGCGCGGATGATTTCCTCGCAGGTCTCGGTCACCGCCGCCGCCATCAGACGCTGGTCGTCGGCGCGCCGGCGCGCCGCCGTCTCGGCGGGAAAGAAATCCGCGTCGCCGTGGCCGAGAATGTCCTTGCGCTGTCGCCCGAGCAAGCGCTCGAACGCGCGGTTGCAGAGGAGGTAGCGGCCATCGGCAGCCTTGGCGAAGATGCAGTCGGTCGATCCCTCGACCAGCGCCGAGAGCGTCGCCGCCAGTTCATCGATGCGCCGCTCCTGGCGCTCGGCTTCGACACGCAACAAGGCCTCGTGCTGGTGCCGCTGCAGCGCCAGCTCGATCGCCAATTGCAACTCGCGATCGTTGCAGGGTTTGATCAGATAGGCATGCGGCGCAGTGATGCGGGCGCGCGCGAAGCGCTCCTCGTCCGAATACGCGGTCAGATAGAGCAGCGGCACCCGCTGCTCGTCGAGGATCACCCGCGCCGCATCGATGCCATCTACGCCGCCGGGCAGGACAATGTCCATCAATACCAGGTCAGGCCGTTCACGCGCCGCCACGGCCACTGCCTCTTCGCCGGAGGCCACCGGCCCGGCAATGAGGTAACCCAGCGCGGCGAGTCGCAGCGCCAGCGCCCGGGCGACGAGGGGGTCGTCCTCGACGACCAGGATGCGTTTGCCCGCCGGCATGCTCGTGTTCATTTCCTGGCTCCCGAGAGTGCTCCGGCCGGCGCCGTAACGGCAGGCGGCGAGCTGTCCGCCGCCGCCCTCAGCGTGGTCAGAAGGCGATACAACGCGTCCCTGGCGCTGTCCACGCGCGCCGCCGGGTTGGCGTCCAGCTGCCGCGCCAGTTCCTCGATCGCCAGCGCCGTGGCGCCAAGGACGGGGTGACCGAAGGTTCCCGCCGCCCCGGCGAGGCCATGCGCGGCGGCACTCAGTTCGCGCAGCGCCGCCTCGTCGCTCTCGTCCCAGGCCTGCCAGTCCTTCCCCAGCGCCATCGACGCAGCCTCAAGCTGGCGCAGGCGCGCCGGCAGCGAGCGCTGGAACTCCTCGCCAAGCGCGGCCAGTTGCGCCGCCAGCTGGGCGGCGGCAGCGGCGGGCAGTTCAGCCATCGCGAGCCTCCCAGAGCGCACGCACCTGATCGGCCAGAGCCATCGGATCGAAGGGCTTGGTGATCACGCCCAGGGCACCCTCGGCCTTGAGCGCGGCGATCTCGCCGGGCAGCGCTCGCGCGGTCATGAAGATCGCCGGCACGGCCTCGGTTTCGGACAGCGCGCGTACGGCACGCAAGGTCGCCGGCCCGTCCATGCCCGGCATCATGACGTCGAGCAACAGCAGATCAGGGACGAATTCGCGCACCCGCAGCAGCGCCTCGTCGCCGGAGGAAGCGACCTCGACCGCAAAGCCGCCGACCGCTTCGAGCGCCAGCTTGGCGACCGTGCGAATGTCGACCTCGTCCTCGACGTAGAGAATCCGTTGCAGGCTAGCACTCATCATCGTTCTCCTTCTCGTTCTTCGTCACGTCTTCGCCTGCCAACCGAGCACGCCGGCCCGGTTCAGCCGACGCCGCCGACGGCGTCAACCCGCGCACGATCTGCACCAGCCGCTCGTTGGAGGTACGCGACTTGACGAGGCTGGCGGCGACCGCCTGCTGCGCAGCGAGTGGCGTCGCGGCGTCGCTGGCGGAAAAGACGACCACCGGCGGCGGATGCGCCAAACCCTGGATCAGCGGCAGCAGTTCCAGCCCGGAGCCGTCGGGCAGGCCAAGATCGAGGATCACGACATCGAAGGTCCGCGTGGCCAACTCGGCCTTGGCAGTGGACAGCGTACGCGCTTCGATGATTTCTGCCCGAGATCCGAACTGGGCGGCAACGATGTGCACCAGATCGACATCGTCCTCGACGTGCAGGATGCGCGTCGGTTGCGACGCTGTGCCGCGGATGGCGCGCTTCAGCGCGGCCGAGAGCCGCTGCGCGTCGACCGGCTTGTCGAGCCAGTCGACCACCGCCAGCGCGCCGCCGAGCCCCGGGGTCACCAGATCCGGCGACCCCGACACGACGACCACCGGCACCTCGAACCCCCCCTTGGACGCGCGCAGGCTGGTCAGCAACTCGATGCCCGTCTCATCGGGCAGGCCGAGCTCCAGGGTCATCGCCGCGTACTGACGGCTGGCGAGAAGCTCGCGAGCCATCGCTGCGCTCGGTGCATGATCGACCTGATAGCCGGCACGCTGCAACAAGATCGCCAGAAGCTGCGCGACGTCGGTATCGTCCTCGCAAACGAGCACCCGTGGCGTGTCGGCGCTCGCCTCGCCGCCGACGCCGCCCTCATCAGCCAGTACTGTGCCCGACAGCGGCGCGACCTCCGGCAACTCGAACCAGAAGCAGGCGCCGTGACCTGGCTCGCTGCTGAAACCGATCTCGCCGCCCATGCGCTCGACCAGCGCCCGCGAGATCGACAGGCCGAGACCCGAACCGCCCTTGGCACGCGTCGTCGATCCGTCGGCCTGTGAAAACTTGTCGAAAATTCGCGCACGAAACTCCTCCGGGATCCCCGGGCCACGATCGGCGACTTCGATGCGCAGGCGATCGCCGCGGCGGCGCAGCGAGACATCGACCGTCTCGCCGGGCGGCGAGAACTTGGCGGCGTTGGAGAGCAGATTGGCGAGCACCTGCAGAAGGCGATCGGCGTCGATGTGCACGCTGCCCTCGGCGAGGCGGGCGACGATGGCCAGCTTCACGTCGTGTTGTACGGCAAAGCCCTGGTTGGCCGCGACCGCCTGCTCGATCAGGGGCAGCAGCGGCTGCGTCGCAAACTGGAAGCTCATCCGGCCCGAAGCGATCCTTTCCACATCGAGAATATCGTTGATCAGGTCGACCAGCCGATCGCAGTTGGTCGCCGCGATTCCGATCAGCGCTTTCGCCTGCGTCGGCAACTCACCCGCAATGCCGCCCTCGAGCAGACCGAGGGAGCCGCGAATCGACGTCAGCGGCGTGCGCAACTCATGGCTGACCGTGGATACGAACTCGTTTTTGAGCTGCTCCATCTTCTTGCGCTCGGAGATGTCGCGTACCAGCCCGATGAAGCGCCGGCGGTCGTTCACGATCACCTCGGTGACCGCCAGTTCCATCGGAAAACAACTGCCGTCGGAACGCTTGCCGACGACTTCGCGGCCGATGCCGATGATCTTGCGCACCCCGGTTCGCCGATAGGCACTGAGGTAGCCGTCATGCTCGCCGGCGTAGGGCGCGGGCATCAGCATCCTGACGTTGCGCCCGAGCACCTCCTCCGTGCGGTAGCGGAACAGGTTCTCGGCGGCCAGGTTGAAGCTTTCGACAAGTCCTTGCTCGTCGATCGTAATGATCGCATCGAGCGTGTTGTCGAGCACCGCGCGCGTGCGTGCCTCGGATTCGCGCAGCTCGTGGGTCATGGCGTCGGCCAGCGTGAGCGCGCGCGCCCGCGACCCGGAAAACGACTGCAGGAGCGCGAAAACGAGGGCGCTGATCAGCGCACCGCCGGCGAGTACGGCAGTGGCGGTGCGCTTGACCGCCGCCGGCGCGTCGACGGCGTCGATGCGCAATCGCCACTGTCGGCCGGCAAAGTCGAATAGCGTTTCGCTGCTGAAGGGCGCCGGCGACGAGCGGATCGCCGACGGCATCAGGCGCAGGAGGGGCTGCGCGTCGGCGACGGCACCGCCGGCCACGCCAACCAGGCCGACGTCATCGATCCTCAGGTCGAGACGCTCGGCATCCTCGCCGAACACGCCACGGGCCAGATCCCCCACCCGGAAGGCGGCATAGACGACGCCGACAAAGGCCGCCCAGCGCTCTTCGATGGTCAGCAGCGAGGCCCCGTTGCGATAGATCGGCAGGAGCAGCAGGAAGCTGCTCTGACGCCCGGTCTCCTGGACCAGGGTGATTGGCGCGGTTGCAGCGGCTGCACCACTCGCGCGCGCCCTCTCGGCGGCGCTCCGACGCTCGCTTTCGCTGAGTAGATCAAGGCCGAAAGCAGCTTCGTTGCCCTGCGGCGGCTCGGTGTAATCGATGACCAGGTACTCCGGCCGCTCGCCTGGCGGGCGAATCGCAAACGTCGGATAGCCCTCGGCGAGCAGCCGCCGATCGGAACGAACCGCAGTGATGAAGGCCTCGCGTTCCGCAAGTGGCACCCACCGCGCGAAACCGACCACCTGGACGCCGGGAAGGTCCTGCTTGAGTTCGAGACGCACGATATAGCGATGGAACTCGCCACGGTCGACCTCCTCGGAGCCCGCGAAGAAGCCCTGCAGGCCACGCAGGACACCTTCGTAGGCATCGAGTCGTTCCTTGAGCTGGAGGGTGCGGATCGCCGCCGCCTGCTGGAATTCGTGCCTGGCCTCGCTTTCGGCAACGCCGGCGGCCCACTGCGCCGCCCAGACGGTAAGCGCCAGACCAGCGAAGAGCGAAAGCAGTGCGCTGCGTTGAATGCTGAACAATGCCATCAATGCCCTCCGCCGCTTGCCCGATCAATCGCCGCACGGCGACACCGCCGGCCCGACGCACAGCACCCTCCCGGGTGGCAATCGTTCAATAACCGCGTTGCCAGTATAGGTGTGACAGTGAACCACGGTCAATCAAGGTCCTGGCCCGCCGCGCGGCGCCTCCTCCGGCAATCGTCGTCTGCCGCCGCCTGATCGATCGGCAGCTTGTTCGAGTGCCGCCTTTCGCGCACACTGGCGGCCTTCAAGGGAGCCCGCACATGCCACTGAAAGCGACCATTTTCAAAGCTGAACTCACCGTCTCCGACACCGATCGCGGCTACTACGCGACGCACGCCCTGACCATCGCCCGCCACCCCTCGGAAACCGACGAACGCATGATGGTGCGCCTCCTGGCGTTCGCCCTGAATGCCAGCGAAAGCCTGCAGTTCACCACCGGGCTGTCCACCGAAGGCGAACCCGATCTCTGGCAAAAATCAGCGACCAACGAAATTGACCTGTGGATCGACGTCGGCCTGCCCGACGAAAGACATCTGCGCAAGGCCTGCGGCCGCGCGCGGCAAGTGGTCGTCTATGCCTATGGTGGCAGCAAGGCAGGCCTCTGGTGGGCCAGGGTCGGCCAGGCGCTCGAGCGCTTCGACAACCTCAGCGTCTTCGAGCTGACGCGCGCCACGACCGGCGAACTTGCCGCCCTCAGCCAACGCGGCATGAGCATCACCTGCATGGTCGGCGATGGCGGCATCTGGCTGAGCGCTGCCGGCAACAACGTCAGCGTCGAGCCGGCAGCGTGGATGAATTCCCGCCCGGGCAAGCAGGCATCAGCAAACGGGCGCTGAGCGCGCAGGTGCGCACTGGTCACAAGCGCACAGGAAGGGCGCACAGCGGCGCTCAGTGCGGCGGAAAGCGTCCGGCGAGGCGCATGTTATAGATCATTTCGGCCGCTTCGATACAGCGCGCGTTGCCGGTCGCCAGCAGGTCGGCATAGGTCAGTGCCAGTGGTACCGTGGCAGCGGCCTCGTCGCCGGCGAGCAGCGAGGCGCCCCAGAAAGGCTTGCGCAACTCGACCAGGTGCTCGTACGCCGCCGGACCGGCGGCTTCGATCCCCTGCTCGGCAAGCAGGCGCGCAGGCAGCTTGTCACCGTAGAGGGTCAGCACGCCGGGTATCCGCCCATTCGGCATCAGCTCGCCGAGCAGCAGAGCGGCCGCCGCCTCACCACCCCAGCGCGCGTGCGCGGGGTTCAGTGACCATGCACGCCAGTCGTCGAAGTGCTGTGCCAGATAGCGGTCGCTGAGCGTCTTGCCGCGCAGGCCGAGCGCATACCCCTGCGCCCACTCGTCGAGCAGACGCTTGCTGGCGACAAGGCAACGCTGTTTGCCGGTGACCACCAGGGCGCCGTGCTGCTGCAGGTCGGCGACGACCGCCGGCAGTGAGCCAAGGGCGACGTCGGCAGCAGCGGCAATCCTGCGATACGGCGCCGTGGCCAACTGCGGATCGCAGAGCAAGGCGAAGAGCACCTTCAGCCGGGCAATGGGGAAGCGGCGGCTGGCTCGCGCGGCGAAGTCCCTGGAGCGCAGCTTGCGCCCGCTGACAAAGACAAAAAGGCCACCCCCCTCGAGGTAGGCGTTGCCCGCGCCATCGGCGAATGGCTGCTCCTGTTCACGCAGTTGATCGGCCAGTGGCGCCGTCACGCAGGGGGTGAGCAACAGTGGCGAAGGCCGGCCGCCGCCGCTCGCGTGGCGTAGTTGCGCCAGCACGGCGCCGAGGGACTCGGGCGTCAGCCGGCCCTTGACCAGGGCCATGAAGTCATGGCCGCTCCTCCCCTTGCTGATCGTCAGGCAAGTCGCCGACGCTTGCCGCTCGTCGCCGGCCGGGCTATGCACCTCGACCGTCAAGCCATGCCCGCGCAGCGCTTGTACGACGGTGTCGAGAAGGGTCTCCTGCTCGTACTCGCTCATTCCTGGCCACCACCGCAAGTCATGAACAAGTCGCGATTATGAACGCAGAGCCGCCAGCGTTCAATATTCCTGCTTGTTCATGACTGGCAGTGCGCGCAGACCTCAGGCTCCGACCTGCCGCGAACAAAGAGGCAGCGGGCTTCCCGGGTGGCGGTCGAGGAGTGGCGAGCCACGAAGCCGCTGCCAGATTCCGTGCACGGGAGCGAGCAACAGCCGCTGCCACGGCTTCGCCGCCGGCTCGAAGCGAACGCGCCCCTTGCCAATGGCCTCGAGCAGGGCGAGTCCGCTGCCGCGCACCAGGTGGCTCTCGCCGGCGGCGAGCAGGATATCGCCGGCTTCACCTTCGACGGTCAGCCAGACCCGGCCTGCGGTGCAGATGACGCGCACGCCTCTGGCCGACATCAGCCTGATCGGTGCGTTGTGAGCGAGATACAACTCGCTGTTGTACAAATCGAAGTCCATGGCCAGCTCCCGTGTTTCTGTTCCGATGCGACACAGTGTAGGCCGGCCGGCCTTGATAATACAGTTACAAAAAGGCAAAATTGTGACCAGCACAATTTTCTACCTTGCAAACTGTACCGATCGAGATCAGCAACAACTGTATTGGTGGGGCCGATGGAACACGAACTTCTGCGCTACGAACGACTGGCCGAGGATCTGAGCAGCATCATCGCCGGTGGCAATCTGCGCCCTGGCGAACGCCTGCCGTCGGTACGGCGCCTGTCGCGCGAGCGGCAGCTGTCGGTGTCGACGGTGCTGCAGGCACTGCATCAGCTCGAAGACCGCGGGCTCGTCGAGGCACGACCGCAATCCGGCTATTTCGTCCGCCATGCACCCGCGCCACACGAGCAGCCGAACGCACGCTCGACCCCCGAAGAAGCCGTCCCGGTAGATGTCAGCCAACGCCTGATACGCGTACTGCAGACGGGCGGCAGGCCGGGCGTGGCGCCGCTGGGCGCCGCCCTGCCCGCGTCCACCCTGCTGCCCCTGGGGGCGCTGCAGCGGCTCTACGGCAGCGTCGCGCGGCGTCACCCGCGGCTGCTCGAAGGCGCCAGCCACATCAATATGGATGAAGCGGCGCTGATCCGTCAGCTGGTGCTGCGCTCGGTCGGCTGGGCCGGACCACTGGCGGCCGACGAGTTCGTCATCACCAACTCGTGCACCGAAGCACTGGGACTGTGCCTGCGCGCGGTGACCCAGCGCGGAGACACGGTGGTCGTCGAGTCTCCGACCTACCACCTGATGCTTCAGTTGCTCGAAACACTGGACCTGAAAGCGCTGGAGATCCCGACCGATCCGCGCACCGGCCTGTCGATCGAGGCGCTCGATCTGGCCACCCGCGACGGCCAGGTAAGCGCCTGTCTGCTGGTGCCCAACGCCAGCAACCCGCTCGGCAGCATGATGCCCGACGAACACAAGCGCCGACTGGCGAAGCTGACAGCCGAACGCGGCGTGGCGGTGATCGAAGACGACATCTACGGCGACCTGTACTTTGGCAGCAAGCCGCCGCGCCCGATCAAGGCCTTCGACAAAGCCGGCAACGTGCTCCTCTGCTCGTCGTTTTCCAAGTCTCTGTCACCCGCGCTGCGCCTCGGTTTCGTCGCTGCCGGCCGCTATCGGCGACAGGTCGCGCTGCACAAGACGGTGAGTAGCGGTGGCACCAATCCGATCACCCAGCTGGTCGTCGCCGAGTACCTCGAATCGGGGTCCTACGATCGACACCTGCGTAGCCTGCGCCGCATCTACGAGCGCCAGGTCGACGCCATGCGCGCGGCGGTGGCCAGGCATTTCCCGCCGGCAACGCGGATGACGCAGCCGCTCGGCGGTTTCGTGCTGTGGGTCGAACTGCCCGACAAGGTCGATACCACCGCCCTCTACGACCGCGCCATTGCTGCCGGCGTCGCCTATGTGCCGGGCGAACTGTTCTCGGCCAGCGGCATGTACCGCAACTGCCTGCGTCTCAACTGCGGCAACCCGCATACGCCGGCGATCGAGGACGCCGTTCGCCGCCTCGGCGAGTTACTGGCGTCGTGAGGCCACCCACAAACGCGTTACCGCTCGACAAGGAAGGCCGGGAGTGCCGATGGCCTGCCCAGCGACGGCACCGCCACGCGCAGCGCTGCCCTGAGTGGCCGGCGGCAGATACCGGGAAGCCAGCGACAACGGCATCTTCCGCGAGCGCAAGCGCGACCGGATAAGGGCCGCAATCCGCCCGCGTCGAGTGGTCGCGAGCGCTCACGTCCGGGAGCATTCGCATGCTCGCCTTTGTCATAGAGGTGGGCTACAATCGCGCATGCCTCTGATTGAACTCAGCCTGCTTCTTCTCCTGGCCATCGCCGTCGGCGGTGCGCTCGTCCATTGGACACCACTGCCCTTGCCGATCCTGCTGGTGGTCGTCGGCGTGGTGGCCTCGTTCCTGCCCGGACTCGGCAGCGTCGAAGTCGATCCGGAGCTGTTCCTGCTCCTGTTCATCCCGCCGATTCTCTTTGCCGATGCCTGGGTCTTGCCGCGTCGCGACTTCGTGCATACGCTCAAGCCGGTGCTGCTGCTGGCGCTGGGCCTGGTCGTTCTGACCGTCGTCGTCGTCGGCTACGTGATGCACTGGCTGATCCCGGCGATGCCACTGGCCGTGGCCTTCACGCTCGGGGCGATCGTTTCGCCGACCGACGCCGTGGCCACCGTGGCGACCACCCAGCTGCTCCCCTTGCCGGCGCGCATCGTGCATATCGTCAATGCCGAAAGCCTGCTCAACGACGCGTCGGGACTGGTGGCTTTCAAGCTCGCCGTCGCCGCGGCAGCGACCGGGCTGTTCTCGTCGACGGCGGTAGCCGGCAACTTCGTACACCTGGCCGGCGGCGGCATCATCATCGGCATCGCCGTCGAGTGGGTCGGGCGCGAATTACGGCAGCGGCTGATTCGTCTGCACGCCGGCGACCCCGTGCTGCAGACGCTGCTGACGATATTGATACCCTACGGGGCCTACCTTGCCGCCGAGGCGCTGCACGTTTCCGGAATCCTAGCGGTGGTGGCCGCCGGACTGTGGGCCAGCGGCCAGGAAGTGAAAGGTCTGACCGCCGACGCCCGCCAGCACGCCCGTGAGGTCTGGCGGATGCTGTCCTACGTCCTCAACGGCGTGGTGTTTGTTCTGCTCGGTCTGCAGTTGCGCCGCATGCTGAGCGGCGTCGATGATTTCGCGCCCCTCGATCTGGTGCTCTATGCCCTGGTTCTGTGGGCGCTGTTGATGGCGCTGCGCATCGCCTGGGTGTGGACCTCTGCGCACCTGCGCTATCGTCTAAGCTGGGGGTGGACCGGCAGCACGATGGGGCCCGACCCGAAACGCCTGCTGCTGGTCAGCTGGGCGGCGGTACGCGGCTCGATCACGCTGGCCACGGCGCTTTCGATACCGACCGTGGTGGCCGCCGGAACGCCCTTTCCCGAGCGCGACCTGGTCGTCTTTCTGGCGGCGGCGACGATCATCCTGACCCTGGCGTTCAACGGCGTGCCGCTACCCTGGCTGATCCGCAAGCTCGCTCTGAACAGCGACGAAGACAGCCCCAACGAGGAACGCACCGCCCGCGCCGAAATCGCGCGGGCAGCGCTCGCTGCCGTCGCCGACGTTGCCAGCGAGCTCACCGACCGCGAGGATATTGCCTTCGTCGAGCAGCTCCTCAGCCGCTACCGTGGCAAGCTCGAGCTGCACGAAGGAGACCCCGGGCACGCTTCGCTGCGCGCGACGCACATCGCCCTGCGCCGACGACTGCGACTGGCAGCCATCAGTGCCGAACGGCAGCGCCTGCACGAGCTGCACGCCGTCGACGCGATCAACGACGAAACCCTGCGCATCATCGAAGCGGAACTCGACGAACGCGAACTGGTGTCCATGATCAGCGTCGACCGCGGCTAGCCAGAGGCAGCCCCGAACAACCCTTTCAGACGGCGAACTGCAGCGCCGCCAGCCGTGCGTAGAGGCCGCCGCGCTCGACCAGTTCGAGGTGCGTGCCGGCGTCTATCACCTGCCCGTGATCGAGGACGATGATGCGGTCGGCGCGTTGCACGGTGGCCAGGCGGTGGGCGATGACGATCGTCGTCCGGCCGCTCATCGCCGCTTCCAGCGCTGCCTGCACGACGCGCTCGCTTGCCGCGTCAAGGCTGCTCGTCGCTTCGTCGAGCAAGAGCAGCGGCGCGTTCTTCAGAATGGCACGCGCGATGGCGATCCTTTGCCGCTGCCCGCCCGACAGGCGAACGCCGCGCTCGCCGACGAAGGTGGCGTAGCCCTCGGGCAGCCGCTGCACGAATTCGTCGACGAAGGCGGCAGCCGCGGCAGCCCGGGTTTCCTCGTCGCTGGCCTGCGGCCGACCGTAGCGAATATTCTCGGCGACGCTGCCCGAGAAAATCACCGCTTCCTGCGCCACCACCGCGATGCGCCGGCGCAGTTCGTCCAGGCGCGCGCAGCGCAGGTCGATGCCGTCGATGCGAATGGCGCCCTCGCTGACGTCGTAGAAACGCTGCAGCAACTGGAAGACGGTCGTTTTTCCGGCGCCGGACGGACCCACCAGGGCCACCGTCTGGCCGGCCGCTATGCTCAGGTCGAGGCCCTGCAGAACGGGCTGGCCCGGCCGTGATGGATAGGCGAAGCGCAGCTGTTCGAAGGTGACGCACAGTCCGCCGGCGGGCGCTGGCAACGCGACCGGCGCCGCCGGCTCGGCAATCGGCGAGCGCAGGCTGAGCAATTCCATCAGCCGCTCGGTCGCCCCCGAGGCGCGCAGCAGATCTCCCCAGACCTCGGCGAGCACCGCCACGCTGCCGGCGACAAGCATCACGTAGAGCGCCGTCTGACTCAGCTGACCGGCGCTCATCTGGCCGGCGAGTACAGCCTGAACGCCACCGTACAAGCCGTAGAGCAGCGAGCCGAAAACGCCGATGATGACAAAGGCGGTGAATGCCGAACGCATCGCGGTACGCCGGATCGAGGTCACGAAGGCCTTCTCGTTGGCGGCCGAGAAGCGCGCCGCTTCGGCCTCCTCCTGGGTGTAGCTCTGGACAATCGAAATGGCGTTAAGAATCTCGCCGGCAATGCCACTGGTATCGGCAATGCGATCCTGACTGGCACGCGACAGTTTGCGCACGCGCCGGCCGATGAGCACCGCCGGGAGCACGAAGAGCACGATGATCCCGGCGACGGTGAGCATCAGCCGCGGCGTCGTGCTGACCAGCATGGTCAGGCCGCCGGCCAGGAGCACGACGTTGCGCAGCCCCATGCTGATGCTCGAACCGACGGCGCTGTGAATCACCGTGGTGTCGGTGGTCAGGCGCGAGAGCACTTCGCCCGATTTCAGCGTCTCGAAAAATTGCGGGCTCTGCCGCAGCACGTGCGCATAGACGGCCTGGCGCAGGTCGGTGGTTACCCGCTCGCCGATCCAGCTGACCATGTAGTAGCGCGCCGCGGTGGCCACGCCGAGCACCACGGCCACCGCGAACAGCCACAGGAAATGCTCGCCAATCGCCGCCATGCGTTGGCCAGGCTCGCTGCCGGGTGGCGCCGCCAAGCCGCCGTCGACCAGCAGCTTCACGGCAAACGGCAGGGTCAGGGTCGCCGCGGCCGCGAGCAGCAGGAGCAGCAGGGCGACAGCGATCTGCCGACCATACGGTGCCACGTAGGGCAGCAGCGCGCGTAGCGGCCGCAGCCTCGGCCCTGCCGCAGGCTGCGCGCCGTCTGGAGTGGCCGCGGAGCGCTCGCCGGAGGCGTCCGGCTTCAGCCGAGCAGCCCGCGCAGAACTCCCCAGGCGCCGCCCAGCCCGAGCGCCGCGAAGCAGAGCATCGACAGTCCGAAGCCCGCGCCGCGCGTCTTCGGGTCGCGCGCGTAGGCCAGCGCATACCAGACCCGGGCCAGCCACCAGGCGCTGCCGAGCAGGGTTGCCCAGAACTCAGAGGTGTTCAGGGCAAAGACCCACAGCACAGGCAGAAAGGCGACCGTATTCTCGAGCGTGTTCATCTGAATACGATAGGCGATCTCGAACTGCGGGTGACCGCTGGTCGCCGGCGCCTTGATGGCAAACTTGATCCGGCAGCGACCGACGTAGGCAGTGCAGGCGAAGAGCAGCAGCGAGCAGGCGAGAGTAAGGAGGCTGGGTCCGGGGTAGGCAGTCATGGTTTTTTATCGATCAGCAGCAGCGCGACGCACACTATACCCCGTGAGCATCGTTCCCGGGCCGCTGTGCGCGCTCGTGCGAGCCGTTCGCTGGCCTGCGCAACCTGATTCTGCGACCAAGGGTATCCGCTTTCGCGTAAACTGCGTCACGTTACGCTAGGTGAATTGGCCTGAAAATGGCGGCTTCCCGCCTTGCCCGGCCAGCGCAGCATTGGACCTTGCGCCGTCTGGGCGAGCGTTCTGGCAAAAATCAGACGCACCTGGAGGCATTTATCACTGACTCCTCATGTACTCCGACGACAGCATACCCACGGACCCAATGAGCATGAAAACCAAGCATCTCCTTCGCCACGCCGTGACAGCACTGCTACTGCTGGCAAGCATTGCCGCACTGCCCGCGGAGCAGGAGCAAGCCGAGAACGATTGGCAAATCGACAACGCGACGGTTACCGAGGTGCCGTTTTTCAAGCAACTGATAGACGGCCAGTGGTTTGAGCGCAGGCCGCGCAACCGAGGTACTTTCCTTGAAGTACGCGCCACCCTCAAGGTCGCGGGTGACGGCTCGTTCGGACCAAGCAGCCTGGCAACTGCCGGCCTCCTGGCCGGACCCGGCGACGTGCCGATAGGGGCAGAATTGCTGGCTGTCGGCGTGGTCAGGACGAATTGCCTCTACCTGCGGGCCCCGATCGGCGCCGGCAACGAGACCTTCGCCAAGCTGGGCGCCGGCAGCGAAATCGCCATTCTGCGCGAGAGCGATGCCAATGGCCCCCTGTTTCTCAGAACGCGAGCCCCCAGTCTCGAGCTGTGCATGGTGTTCGAGTTGCCGGATACGCCGCCGGCACCATTGCGCTGGCGCTTCGCGGAACGGACGATTCCGCTCGCCGTCGGCACCAGGCCCCCTACCGAATCCGAAGCGGCGGCCAGCGACCCGCTTGACTCCGCCGCATCACTCGCGCCTTCGCTGTCAGTGCCGCCGCTCTGGCGACGGGCGATTTCCTCGCCACTGCTGTGGACCGCGCTGGTCCTGGCTGCGCTGGCCCTGGTCGGCGGCGTCGCCTTGCAACGGCTATGGCGCCGCCACCGCCTGGCAAACGGCACACGCAGCGGCAGCCACGCGGACAGCTCGTCGGCGCTGGACATCCCGCGGGTAAGTGCAGCACACCAGCCAACACGCTTTGCCAGCGTCGAACCCGAAGCGGGCGCCGGCCACCTGCAGTTCCATGACGCCATGGCTGCACTCCGACTGGGCGACTGGGAGCGGGCGAACGCGGTTTTCGGCGAGGCTATCGCGGTCGGACTGACGCCCACCTTCGAAGCGGGCGCGTGGAGTCTGCGCGGCGAGGCGATGCTCAATGACGGCGACCTTGTCGGGGCAGCGACCTGCTTCCTGCGCGCGCTGAGCTCTCCCGGCGTGACGGCCGAGGCGGCCCTTCCCGCGGCCAGCCAGCTGGCCGCCATCTACCGGCAGCTCCGCCTGCGGCGGGATGCAGTGAAGATGGAGGATGTGCGCGCCCGGATCAACCCCTTTGCCGGCGATCTCGGTCCGCAGCGACTCGAGTTGATCGCCAGCCTGGCCAGGGAGCTCAAACACAAGAAGCGCACCAGGATGCTCGCTCGCCTCATTCCCTGAACTCGCCACCGCGGCCAGGCCGAGCCAGGCCTGGCCGACGCTTGCCGGCAGCCTCACGCTGGCGGAATACGGGCACGCGCGTTTATGGGTAGAATGTGCCATTGCCAAGCCATCATTCAGGGAGTTCCGTGTTCGATCCGCTGCGCAGCCCGCTACGCATCCTACTGCTCGCCGGCCCGCTGCTTTTCGGCAGCAGCGGTTGTGACATGGTCAAGGAAAAACTGGGGCTGGAAGAACCTGTCGCCAAGGCTGCCCGGCTCGCTGCCGAGGGGCAGGCGGTCGGAGGCGGCTGCCGCCAGTCGGGGCGCGCCATCGAGGATTGCTACTCGATCTATTCGTGGCTGCCAAAGGCCGCCATCTATCAGGGCTGGCGTGACATGGACAGCTACATGCGCGAGAACAAGCTGGATACCGTCGAGCCGCAACTGCCGCCGCCACAGCCTCCCGGCAGGAAGAAGAGAAGGCCGCCCGCAACGGATGCTGGCGACGAAGCGAAAGCCGCAGCGAGCGACAAGAGCGACGCCGACCCCGGCAGCGAGCGGCAGGCCGGCAGTCCCCGTTGAGCGCCGGCTGCCGCCGCCTCAAGGCGCGGGATTGGTGTAGCGCAGATGAAGCTCGTTGATCTCGGCCAACAACGGTGCCGACAAGTGCACCGCCAGGGCGCCGAGATTCTCGTCGAGCTGCGCGATGCTCGTCGCACCGATGATCGTGCTGGCCGAAAACCAGCGTGAGTAAACGAAAGCCAGGGCCAGCTGGCTCGGCGTCAGCCCGTGCCGGCGGGCAAGGTCGGCGTAGGCAGCGACCGCCGGTACGACGTTGATTTTTGCGTAGCGCTGACCGAAGCCGGCGAACTGCGTGATCCGGCCTGCCGCGTTCGCGTCGACCAGATACTTTCCGGAAAGCGTGCCAAAGGCGAGCGGCGAGTACGGCAGCAGGCCGATGTTTTCCCGCTGGCAGACCTCGGCCAGCCCGCTCTCATAAACCCGGTTGAGCAGGTTGTACGCATTCTGCAGCGAGACCGGCCGTGGCAAATCGTGCTCACGCGCCAGGCGGACGAACTCCATGACCCCCCAGGGGTGCTCGTTGGAAAGACCGAAGTAGCGAATCTTGCCTTCCCGCACCAGCGTCGCCAGCGCCTGCAAGGTTTCCAGAATCGGCGTCGACTCGTACTCCTTGGCGGGATCGTACTGCCACTGGCCGAACATCGGCTGATTGCGCGCCGGCCAGTGCAACTGGTAGAGATCGACGTAGTCGGTACGCAAACGGCGCAACGAAGCTTCGACCCCGGCACGCAGGCTGGTCAGGTCGAAAGCCAACTGGCCGCCACGAATCCAGTTCAGGCCGCGCGACGGTCCGGCGGCCTTGCTGGCAACGATCACCTGCTGCCGCGACTGCCCGGCCAGCCAGTTGCCGACGATCTCTTCGGTCCTGCCACAGGTAGCGGCCCGCGGGGGCACCGGATACATTTCGGCGGTATCAATGAAGTTGACCCCGGCAGCAAAGGCGCGGTCGAGCTGCGCATGCGCTTCGGGCTCGCTGTTCTGCTCCCCGAAGGTCATTGTCCCGAGACAGATCTCGGACACCTGCAGAGCACTATTGCCAAGCTGCCTGTTGTTCATGCTTCCTCCCTTTGCGGTGTACCCATCGCCAGGACGACGAGGTCAACGCCGCGACCACCACCGCCGGCAGCCGCGAGCACCAGACCTCGGTCATCCTCGTCTATAATCCCGCCATAAAACCTGCGCCATTCGCGGTCGTGGCGCGCCGGATACGATACACTCAATCGCCACCGCCCACTGATTTCCACCGGAACAGCGACCGAACGGCCCAGCAATATATGCCAGATCAACACCCGCCGCCTCCGCCAACGCCTGCAAACGACTATCGTGCGCAGGTTCTGCTCGCCAGCAGGAACCTTTTCCAGCAGCGGCTCAGA
This sequence comes from Candidatus Accumulibacter sp. ACC007, assembly GCF_907163205.1. Taxonomy (NCBI): domain Bacteria; kingdom Pseudomonadati; phylum Pseudomonadota; class Betaproteobacteria; genus Candidatus Accumulibacter; species Candidatus Accumulibacter sp. ACC007. The sequence continues at coordinate 300,774 of NZ_CAJQUD010000009.1, forward strand.
AAAATAGTCAGTGAAGCAGGCGGCAATATCTCGGCGAGCCTGGACGCCTTCAGCCGCGAAGTCGGCGACGCTCACGATGTGCTGGCATCGGCCAACCCGCTTGATGGCTTCGATCAGGTTGCAAGCCTGACCGCCTCGCGTCTGACGCTGATGGGCGACGATGACCTCGAAGTGGGCATTCGGCTACGTGAAATCGCCACCCACCTGCGTGATGCCGGCGGCCGCGAGCTATGGCGCAGCCGTTCGCTCTACCTGACTTTGCTGGATCGCACGACGATGGGACCGGATAACAATCCGGTGGGCCCGGAAGCCATTTGCGAAGGCCTCGCGGCGCTCTGTGCGCAGTACGACGGCAGCATCGAGCAGACCTTCGCCATGCTCGACCGGGTCGAGGATCTCCTGTGCCACGGTTTGCCGGCGCTGTATGCCGAGATCAACGAGCTGCTGACAAAACTGGGCGTCGAGCCGGCGCAGGCGCACTACGCAGCCAACGTCGCGTCACCGGTCAGGCCGGCGGGCGGGCAAGCGGCAAGCGCCAGCACGCAGCCCGCCACGAATGCGCTGCTGCTGCTCCAGGACGTGCTGCGCCACCGCAGCGGCCTGCTGCAAGCGGGAGCTGGCGGCCACTTCGTCGCCGCCGATGGCCAGGCAGAGGCGGCGAATCCCTTGCTCGACGACGCCGCCGCGGCGTACATGTTGAAGGACCTGCTCGAACGGCTGACGGCCCTCGAACTGCGCTCGGCATCGGCACCCGCCGCCGGCCACGACGAATCGTCGCCATCCGCGCCGCGCCCTCTGAAGTCGAGCGATTTCGACGTACCGCTGGGCAGGACCGAGGCCCTCACGCTCGACACCATGGCGCTGATCTTCGAAGCCATTTTCGAATCCGCGGACATCCCCGACGCGGTCAAGGGAATTATCGGACGCCTGCAGATTCCCCTCCTGAAGCAGGCCATCGTCGATCCGACCCTATTTGCCAACAACCAGCATCCGGCCCGCCTGCTGATCAATCGCATGGCCCGCGCGGCCGTCGGGCTTCCCCTGAATACGGGCGTGGATCATCCGCTGTGCAAGCGGATCGCCGCCATCGCCAGTGCGCTCCGCGACTCGCGCGAGGGAAGCGGCGATGGACTTGGCAAGGCACTCGCCGAACTCGACGCGCTGGTCAACGAAGGTGACCAGGCGGTGCGCGCGGCCGCGGCCGGCCCTATTCGGCTGGTCGTCGCGCATGAACAGGCAATCGCCGCCCAGCAGGCCGCCGAGACATGGCTGCGCGCCAGCCTGACGCGCACACGCTCACCCGAAATTGCCGCCTTTCTCGAACGTTACTGGGTGCGCGTGATGGTGGCTGCGGCCCAGGAGGGTGGCACCGAGGGTGCACGCTGGCAACAGGACAGCGCGACGGGAGGAGAGCTGATCTGGAGCGTGCAGCCGAAGCAGACCAACGAAGAACGCAAGCACCTTGCCGGCATGGCCTCGTCGCTGATCAAGCGCATCGGCAGCGGGCTCGATGGAATCGGGATTTCCGGCCCCGAAAGGCTTCCTTTCCTCAACCGCCTGTTCGACCTGCAAACGGCCGCGCTGCGCGGCCAGGCGCAGGAAAAGACCAGGGAGGCAGGGCTGGCGCTGGAGCGGCGAAGCCAGAGCAGGCCGGAGAGCGGCCCGGCGGCCAAGGGTGGGGCGTGCACGCTCGGCAGCGGCGAGTTGCAGGTTCACTACCTCGCCCAGGCGGACGAACACGAGGCCACGGCCCGCGCCGCCACCGCCAGCAGTAGCTGCCAGGTTGGCGACTGGCTGCGCTTCTCGCTGCCCGATCGGGAGCAGGAGCCACTTTGTGGTCTGTGCTGCTGGCAGAGTCCGTCGTCGCACACGGTGCTCCTTTTCAACCCCGTCTGGGGCTACGCCGTCGCCCTACCGAGCGCGCTCCTCGAACAGCAGGTGCGCGCGGGCCGCGCGCAAGTCGTCTCCGGGGTGGCCACCTTCGACAGCGCTGCCGAACACGCCCTGCGTCTTCTCGACTGACTGAGCACCGCGCCGCGCAACCCGGCCAGTCGTTCGCTCCCCGCAGCCGCCACCGTCACCTCGGGGCCCGCCGCAGATCAATGTATAATTTCGTTTTTCTGTGTTCGAGCGTTGACTGACTTGACTGATCCGAAGGCTTCACCCATCCGCTTCACTGACCTCGGCCTGGCGCCCGAGTTGCTGCGCGCCATTGCCGACCAGGGCTACAGCGAGCCAACACCGATCCAGGCGCAGGCGATACCCGTCGTTCTCGCCGGACGAGACCTGATGGGCGGCGCCCAGACGGGGACCGGCAAGACCGCCGCTTTCACCCTGCCCCTGCTGCAGCGCATTCTCCCCTTCGCCAGCCCGAGCCCTTCGCCTGCCCGGCACCCGGTGCGCGTACTGATGCTGGCACCGACGCGCGAACTGGCGATCCAGGTCCATGAATCGGTGCAAACGTACAGCAGGCATGTACCGATCAGGAGTTGCTGCGTTTACGGCGGCGTCGACATCAAGGCACAGATCGCCGAAATTCGCTGCGGCGTCGAAGTACTGGTCGCCACGCCTGGCCGCCTGCTCGATCTCGTCGAGCAGAAGTGCCTGCACTTCAACAGCGTCCAGGCGCTGGTCCTCGACGAAGCCGACCGCATGCTGGACATGGGTTTCATCCCCGATGTCACCCGCATCATCAACATGTTGCCGCAGCAACGCCAGAGCCTGCTCTTCTCGGCGACTTTTTCGGAAGAGATCAAGAAGCTGGCCGACAAGATGCTCAAGTCGCCGGAACTGATCGAGGTTGCCAAGCGCAACACCGTCTCCGAGACCATCACTCACCGCGTCCATCCGGTGGCCAGCGAAGCCAAACGTGCGCTGCTGGTCAAGCTTCTGCGCTCGTCGGATTTCAACCAGGTTCTGGTGTTCACGCGCACCAAGGTTGAAACCAACCGTCTCGCACGCGAGTTGCAGCGCGCCGGAATTGCCGCCGACTCGATCCACGGCGACAAGAGCCAACTGGAGCGACTGAAGGCGCTGGAAGCGTTCAAGGACGGTTCTGTGCTGGTCCTGGTGGCGACCGACGTCGCCGCCCGCGGACTCGATATCGACGAGTTGCCGCACGTGATCAACTTCGAACTGCCGCGAACGCCGGAAGACTACATCCATCGCATTGGCCGCACGGGCCGCGCTGGCAAGGCCGGCACGGCGATTTCGCTGGTCTCGGCCAGTGAAGTGCCGTATCTGGTCGATATTGAAAGACTGATCAAGATCAAGGTCGAGCAGGTGATCATCGCCGGCTTCGAACCTGAATACGACTACACCTACCCGCCCGGCGACAAACATCGCCATCGCCGCAATCCTGCCCCACCCGCACCTGCGCCGGCTTCACCAGAGGCAGCGCGCAGCGAGCGAGCGAGCGACCGGAATGCGCCACGCAAGGGCGTCGGCAAGCCCGGCGCCAGCCGACGCCCCAGCCATATCGCTGCCGACGGTTTCGACTTCAGCAAGCCCTACGAAAGCGCCGAACCGCGTCCGGTCGCCGCAGCGGTCGATGGCGAGGCCGCGAAAGCATTGGGCCGCGGCGAGCATCCGCACAAACGACGCCGCGCGGTGGCCGCGCTACTGGGCGGACTCGGGCGCGAGTGAAGCCCCGCCGCCGAGCCGGTTGAACACGCTCAGCCGTCCCCGCCACCAGACAGGGCAGGCGGCGCTTCGACCAATTTAAGAATGGCCAGCGAGATATTGTCGCCGTCGCCGTTGCCCATCGCGCGCGCACGGCCAATCAGCAATTCGGACGCTTCCCGCGCCGACGACGCGCCGTCAATCACCCACGCCAGTTCCTGGTCGGTGAAATAGCCCCACAGGCCGTCGGAGCAGAGCAGGAAGGTGTCGCCGCCCTGCAGATCGTCGGCTTCGCCGAAAGCGATCTTGGGGGCATCGACGCCACCCAGCGAAGTCAGCAGGATGTTCCGGTGGGGATGGACGAGCGCCTGTTCAGGGGTCACCCTTCCCTGCACCACCAGTTGTGCGACGTAGGAGTGGTCAGTGCTGCGAAAGATCAGGCTGTCGCCGCGAAAACGGTAGAAGCGACTGTCGCCGCAGTGCGCCCAGCTGACCTTTCCGGGTTGCAGCAGCAGCATGACTGCCGTGCTGTGCGGATCTTTCTCGTTGATGAAGCGCGACGCCTTGATCAGCATATGCGCTTCGTTGATACTCGATTCAAGCAGTACGCGCGCCGATTCTGAACGTGCGGAAAAACGCTCGAGATTGTCGCGCGCCGTGTGCACCACCTGCTGCGCGGCGAGCACACCCCCGGTATGCCCACCCATCCCGTCGGCGACGACGGCCAACGCCACGCCACCCCCACGCGGATGCGGCAGGATCGCTACGCGGTCCTGCTGCTCGCGGCGGTCACCCTGATGCTGGGCAACGCAGGCATCGATAGAAATTGCCATTGACTAGGACTTTCCGTACGGTCACACGCGACACCATCGTTGGCCGGAGTGCCTGACGAGGCACGCGGAGGCCGGCACAGCAAACGGCGGTCGGCCTTGTTGTTCTAGAAATTCACCCGTCGAAGCTCGCTCGGGCGAGGCAAGTGACTGCTGTGCTCTGGATGGCGCTCGATAAATACGCGGTGGGCAGCAACCACCAGGGTATGCACCTCGTCACTGCTCAGCGCCGGGAAGTTTTCGCGCAGGACACGATAGGCCAGCAGTTCGAGCGACTGTCCGGCCCAGCCCTGTTGCGGATCAAAAAATGGCTCGATCATCACGAAGGCCGCGTCGAACGCCGTCCGCAAGTCGAGCTGGCGCCGCCGCTCCTGCTCGGTTGCCGCCGTTCGTTCCAGCCCTTCGCTCAAGTCATTGCCCTTCCCGTCTGCTCCTGTCTTCCGCTTCGCGAGCCCGCAGCACGCACCGTTGCACTTTGCCGGTGGTGGTCATCGGCAGCGCTTCGACGAATTCTATCGCTTTCGGCGTCTCGTAGGGAGCCAGATGCTGCCGCACCTGCCGCTGCAGTTCGTCGACCAGGGTCGGCGATCCCATTACACCCGGCTGCAGGACGACGAAGGCCTTGACCAGCGTTCCCCGCAGCGCGTCCGGGATACCGATGACCGCGCAATTGGCAACCGCCGCATGCTTGAGCAGGCAGTTCTCGATTTCAGCCGGGCCAATGCGATAGCCGCCGCTGTTGAAGACATCGTCGGCGCGTCCCTGGTACCACAGGTCGCCGGCTTCGTCGATTTTCGCCAGATCGCCGGTCAACCCCCAGCCGTCGCCGACAAACTTCTCCGCCGTCGCCTGCGGATTCTGCCAATAGCCGAGCATGATCACCGGATCGGCCTCGCCGTTGCACTGGCGATGCACGGCGACCTCGCCGAGTTCGCCCGCCGGCAGTACGGTGCCCTGCGCATCGACGACGGCCACGCGGTGCCCCGGATAAGCGCGGCCCATGGCGCCGGGCCTGGCTGGCCAGCGCGACGCACAATTGCCGACGACGTAGTTCATTTCGGTCTGCCCGAACATCTCGTTGATCGTCACCCCGAGCTTTTCACTGGCCCAGTGGAAGACCGCTTCGCCGACCGGCTCGCCGGCGCTCATGATGCTGCGCAGATCGAGATCGTAATGCGCTCGCGGCTCGGGAACGGCCTTCATCATCATCTTCAGCGCGGTGGGAAAAAGGAAGGTGTTGCGGATGCCGTACTTCTCGATCAGCGAAAACGCCTTGCCGGCGTCGAAACGGCCCTTGTAGGCGAGCAAGGGCATTCCGAAGTGCCAGGTCGGCAAGAGCACGTCCCACAGACCGCCGGTCCACGCCCAGTCGGCCGGCGACCAGAACATGTCGCCCGGTTGCGGGAAGAAGTCATGCGAGCAGGCGTAACCGCTGAGGTTGCCGAGTAGCGTCCGGTGCGCCATCAACGCGCCCTTCGGCTTGCCGGTGGTGCCGCTGGTGTAGATGATCATCGCCGGGTCGTCGGCGGCGGTAAGCGTCGGCGTGTAACGCGGAGAGGCGTGCTCGAGGACTTCTGCCCACGGCTTTACGCCGTTGCCGAGCGCCGCACCAATGCCGATCACGTGCCGCAACTGCGGCAGGCGGTCGCGCAGGGCGAGCAATTTCGGCAGCGAGTCTGCATCGACGATGGCCACGTGCGCACCCGAGTCGCCAAGCCGGTATTCGAGGGCGTCCGGTCCGAACAGATGCGACAGCGGAACCGCCAGCGCGCCCATCTGGTAAGTGGCGACATGTGCGATCGCCGTTTCCGGGCATTGCGGCAGGACGATGGCGACGCGATCACCGGCCAGCGTGCCGAGTGCGGCGAGGACATTGGCCAGCCGGTTGGCCTGGCCTTGAATGTCCCAGAAGGTGTGCGCCGAAGTGAAGCCGCTTTCATCCTCGTAGTACAGCGCGAAGCGACTGCGCTCGGCAGCCCAGCGGCCACAGACATCGACCGCGATATTGAAGGTCTCCGGAACCTGCCAGCGAAAGTTCTCGCAAAGCGCCGCGTAGCCGCCGCTCAGACTATTGATTTCCATGGCTTCCCCATTTCGGCAGAGCCGCCGGCCCGAGTGTCCGAGTGACCGTTTCAGGCGCCGACGTTCAAACGCTCATCGATCAGTTCGATCCAGTGCCGCACCGGCATCTTGCTGCCACTCTGCAGATGCGTCTGACAGCCGATATTGGCGGTCACCAGGAGCGCCGGCGAAGCGGCGTTCATGGCCGCCAGCTTGTTGTCGCGCAACTGCCCGGCAAGCACCGGCTGACTGATCGAATAGGTCCCCGCCGACCCGCAGCACAGGTGCGGATCGGCGACCGGCGAAAGCCGATAGCCGGCAGCCGTGAGCAAGGCCTCGACGACGCCGCGAATCTTTTGCGCGTGTTGCAGCGTACAGGGCGAGTGGAAGGCGACACGCTCGCCGGTATCGGCACCGGCCTGGCGCAGCAAGGCGGCCAACGGCTCCTGCTCGGCGGCCAGCACTTCGGAGGCGTCGCGCGTCATGGCGGCGATCCGGGCGGCCTTGTCGGCGTAGACCGGATCGCCTTTCAGCAGCTTGCCGTACTCGCGCACGTGCTCGCCACAACCCGAGGCGGTCATCACGAAGCCCTCGACACGACCGCTCTCGACGTCCGGCCACCAGGCGTCGATCACCTGCCGCATGTCGTCGAGCGCCTTCTCCTGCGCGTGCAGGTGGTAGCGCAGCGCGCCGCAACAGTTGGCCGCCGGCGCCTCGATCAACTCGATCCCCAGGCGGTCGAGAACGCGTGCCGTCGCGGCGTTGGTGTTCGGCGTCAGGATCGGCTGCACGCAACCGGCCAGGGCAATCATCCGGCGCTTGTGCCCGGCGCGCCGCGGCCACGGCCTGGCAGCCCCGCCCGCGGCCATCGGCACCTTTTCGGCCAGCGCCGCGGGCAGCAGGGGGCGCATCAACTGGCCGATGGCCACCGCCGGCCTGAAGATCCAGCGCCGCGGCAAGGCTTCGCAGAGCAGGAAGCGCGTCGCGCGTACGGCCAGCGGCCGCGGCACGCGCTCTTCCATGACCTCGCGGCCGATTTCGAGCAGGCGGTGATAGCGAACGCCCGACGGGCAGGTTGTCTCGCACGCGCGGCAACCCAGGCAGCGATCGAGATGAAGCTGTGTCGTTTCGCTGACCGCCTGCCCTTCGAGCATCTGCTTGATCAGATAGATCCGCCCGCGCGGCCCGTCGAGCTCGTCGCCGAGCAACTGGAAGGTCGGGCAGGTCGCGGTACAGAATCCGCAGTGCACGCAGGAGCGCAGAATCGCGTCGGCCTCGCGCCCGGCCGGCGTGTCCTTGATGAAATCGGCAAGATTGGTTTGCATGGTCAGCGCACTCTCATAATCCCGGATACATCCGGCCGCGGTTGAAAACGCCTTGCGGATCGAAGGCGCGCTTGAGCTGGCGATGAATCCGCAGCAGCGGCGCCGGCAGCGGCTGGAAAACGCCTTCCGAAGCCTTCAGGGCATCGTCAGCGCGAAACAGCGTCGCATGCCCACCGGCCTTTGCCGCCGCAACCCGGATCGCCCGTCCGTCGCCCTCGCGCAACCAGCGTTGTGCGCCGCCCCACTCGATCAGCGTCGAGCCGGGAAGCGGCTGCGCTGGCGCGACAGACGGCAATGACAAACGCCACAACGGCTCTTCTCCGGCAAAGAAGGCGTAGGTCTGCTCGCGCAGCGACTCCCAGAACGCTGTCGCCAGGCCAGCGGCCAGTTCCTCACCGCCGAGATGTCGCTGCGCGGCGGCGACCGCAGCAGCGGCCCCCGAAAGACGCAGCGTCAGCACCCCCTGGTGCCAGGCCGATGCCGAAATCGGCAATGGCCGGCCACCCCAAGCGTTGAGTTTGCCCAGTGCCGACGCCTCGTCGATGGAAAAACGCAGGCTCTTCTCGGCAACGGGTAGCGGCAGCACCTTGAGCGATACCTCGAGCACGATGCCGAGCGTGCCGAGGCTGCCGGCGAACAGGCGGGCGACGTCGTAGCCGGCAACATTCTTCATCACCTGCCCGCCGAAGGAGAGCACTTCGCCAGAACCATTCAGAACCTTGACGCCAAGAACATAGTCGCGCAGCGCACCGACGGCCTGCCGACGAGGTCCGGAGAGGCCAGCGGCGAACATCCCGCCAACGGTCGCCGAGGGGCCGAAGTGCGGCGGCTCGAAGGGCAGCCACTGCCCTTTCTCGGCAAGCGCCGCCGCCAGTTCGCGCAGCGGCGTGCCGGCACGCGCGGTGACCACCAACTCGGTCGGTTCGTAGGCCACGATGCCACGGTGGCCGCTGACTTCGAGGACTTCGCCCTGCTCCGGGCAGGCGTAGAAGGCCTTGCTGCCACCGCCACGAATGGCCAGGCTGCGGCCGGCACTCGCCGCGTCGGCGACGCGACCGATCCAGTTGTCGATCAATCCTTCCATCACGACCTCGGTGAAGTGGTGCTGCCGACGCGGGCCAGGGTGTACTCGCGGCAGCGGGCGAGCGTCGGAACGCCCTTGCCGGGGTTGAGCAGCCCGTGCTCGTCGAAGGCCGCTTTCAGACGGTGAAAGGCAGCGATTTCGGCCAGACTGAACTGCTCGGCCATGACGTCGACCTTTTCGATACCGACGCCGTGCTCGCCGGTGATCGTGCCGCCGAACTTCACCGACAGTTCGAGGATCGCGGCGCCGAAGGCCAGCGCTCGATCGAGTTCGCCCGGCTGGTTGGCGTCGTACATGATCAGCGGATGCAGATTGCCGTCGCCGGCGTGAAAAACGTTGGCACAACGCAAGGCATATTTCTCCGACAGGCTGTTGATGGCGTCGAGCATCTCGGCCAGACGCTTGCGCGGAATCGTCCCGTCCATGCACAGGTAGTCGGGCGTCATCCGCCCGACCGCCGGAAACGCCGCCTTGCGCCCGGCCCAGAAGCGCAGGCGCTCGGCTTCATCCTGCGAAACGCGAATCCCCGAGGCGCCGCTTTTCTCGAGAACCGCCGTCATCCGGCCGATCTCTTCGGCAACCTCTTCGGGAGTCCCATCCGACTCGCAGAGCAGAATTGCCGCGGCGTCCATGTCGTAACCCGCATTGACGTAGGGTTCGACGGCGTGGATCGCCTTCCTGTCCATCATTTCCAGCCCGGCCGGGATGATGCCGGCGGCAATGATGCCGGCGACCGCGTCGCCCGCCTGCCGCACGTCGCCAAACGACGCAATCACCACCTGCGCCAGTTCCGGCTTCGGCGTCAGCTTGACGGTCACCTCGGTGATCACCGCCAGCAGGCCCTCGGAGCCGTTGATGAGCGCCAGCAGGTCGTAGCCGGGGGCGTCCAGGGCGGCATTGCCGAACTCGACGATCTCGCCGTCGATGGTCAGCCCGCGCACACGCATGACGTTGTGCACGGTCAGGCCATACTTCAGGCAATGCACGCCACCCGCGTTCTCGGCCACGTTGCCGCCAATCGTGCACGCGATCTGCGAGGAGGGATCGGGCGCGTAGTAGAGCGCGTACGGCGCAGCCGCTTCGGAGACCGACAGATTGCGCACGCCGGGCTGGACGACCGCCGTACGCGCCACCGGGTCGACGCTGATGATCTTCTTGAGCTTGGCCAGCGAGACGACAACCCCGTCCCGGTGCGGCGTCGCCCCTCCGGAAAGGCCGGTCGCGGCACCACGTGCCACCACCGGCACTTTCAAGGCATGACAGACCTTGAGGATCGCCTGCACCTGCGCCTCGTCGGCCGGCAGGGCAACGATCAACGGCAGCTGCCGATAGGCGGTGAGGCCGTCACACTCGTAAGGGCGCATCTCTTCTTCCTCGACCAGCAGCGCCTGCGCTGGCAGTACCGCGCGCAGGCTGGCGATCAAGGCCTGCCGGTCAACCGTGAAACGCCGATCGGCGACGCTACTCTCGATGCTCATCTGCAGTCCTCGCAGCAAGAAGGGAAGAAATGTGCCGAGGCCACGGTGCTCACGCAGAGGGCAGGCCCCATCAGCGCTCGGCGGCTCGCCCGCTGACCAGATCGTCGGCCAACACAATACCGACGCGCCGGGCAGCGCAACGTACGTGTTCGTGGGAATGACGGCGCGCGCGTGCGGGCTCGCCGGCGGCAACCGCCGCGAAAATCAGGCGATGCTCGGCCTGTGCCTCCTCCGGCAAGACGCCATTGCGACCCGGCATGGTCCAGGCCAGGCGACGCGACTCGGAAAAATGCCGGCCAAGGAATTCCACCAGGCGACGCGTATAGCTGTTGTGGGTGGCGGCGGCGATCGCCAGGTGGAAATCGTCGTCGGCTTCGGAACCATCGCTGCCGCTGGCCAGCGCGTCGTCCATGGCGTGCAGGAAACACTCGATGGCGACAACGTCGGCGGGCAGGCGACGACGGGCAGCAAGTTCGGCAATCGAACTTTCGATCATCGCCCGCAACTCGAAGATCTCTCGCAATTCGACCAGCGCCGGGCCGTCTCCCTGCCAGAACCTGAAATTCAGGCTTTTCGGCACCAGGGCGACGAAGGCGCCCGCGCCCTGCCGCGTCTCGACGCGACCGTCGGCCTTGAGGCGCGCCACTGCCTCACGAATCACGGCACGGCTGACGCCAAAGGTTTCGGCCAGCGCTTTCTCGACCGGCAACTGCTCACCCGGCTTGAGCTCGCCGCGCGCGATCTGCCCTTCAAGGGCAATCGACACTTCCTCGCTGAGGCGAGGCCGGCGGACAATTCTCTTCGTCTCGATGCGCTTTAGTTCATTGGTGAGCATGGCAATCCAGTTGTCTGACAACTTTGCAGCAGAATACTACAAGCGGCGGCCGATGCAATACCTGCGGCTGGCGCCAGTACTTCCGCACATTGACTGCACGGTCGGCAACAGGCGCCGAGCGTAGCCGGCGTACCGGTCCGAGTTGCGGGGCGGCTCGACCGTTTCGGCCTTTCTGCTACAATCGCCCGCTCGCTGCGCCCGTGCCGGGCCCCTCTGCAAGCCACCGCTGGCGGAGGCAAACGAACCGCCGAGGTAACCGAATGTCCGCCATCGTTCATCATCTGAATCGCCTCTTGCCCGGACTGATGCCTCTGGTCAGGTATCGTGCCGCCGACTGGCCACATGACATTCGCGCCGGCCTGTCGGTGGCCGCGGTGGCCATCCCGATCGCCATCGCCTACGCGCAACTGGCCGGTTTCAGCCCGTCGACCGGCCTCTATGCCTCGATCCTGCCGATGGTCGTTTACGCCTTCGCCGGCACCTCGCGGCAGCTGATCATCGGCCCCGACGCGGCGACCTGCGCGATGCTCGCGGCGGTGATCGCGCCACTGGCCGCGGGCAACAGCGGCCATTACCTCTCGTACAGCATCGCGCTCACCCTGCTCACCGGCATTTTCTGCCTTTCGGCAAGCTTTCTTCGCCTTGGCGGCCTCGCCGATTTCCTCGCCCGACCGATCATCATCGGTCTGCTCAACGGCGTCTCGCTGTCGATCATGATCGGTCAGGTGGGCAAGGTCCTCGGCAGCAAGCCGGAGGCCACGCGCTTCTTCAAACAGCTGATGGAAATCCCGCATCTGGTTCTCACCGCCCACTGGCCGACAGTCGTCCTGTCAATCTGCTGCGCCGCAGTGATGTTCTTCCTGCCGCGCTACACGAAGCTCATTCCAGCGTCTCTGGTGACCATGGCCCTTGCCGGCCTGGCGGCGTTCGCGTTCGGGCTCGACAACTTCGGCGTCGCGCTGATCGGCCCGGTGGCCGCCGGCTTGCCGGAGCTGGTCATCCCGGAGCTGCACCTCGACGTCGTCGGCGAGCTGGCTGCCTCGGCGGCCGGACTGGCCCTGGTGTTGTTTACCAGCGGCATGCTCACCGCGCGCAGCTTCGCCGAGCGCAACGGCTACGACATCGACGTGGACCGCGAATTCGCTGCCTTCGGCCTGGCCAACATTGTCTCGGCGCTGTCGCAGGGCTTTGCCGTCACCGGCGCCGATTCGCGCACCGCGGTCAGTGACGCCAACGGCGGTCGCACGCAGATGGTCAGCATCGTCGCCGCGCTGGCCATTTCCCTGCTCCTGCTGGTCGGAACGGGATCGCTGGCCTGGTTGCCGATACCCGCACTGGGGGTCGTCCTGCTCTTCGCCTCGTGGCACCTGCTCGACTTCCAGGTCTTCAAGCGCTACCAGTTGATCGAGCGCTCGGCAGTGCTCCTCGGCGTGATCACCATGCTCGGCGTACTTGCTTTCGGGGCGATCAAGGCCATCATGCTCGCCGTGACCCTGGCCCTGCTGATGTTCATCCGTCGCGTCGCGCGCCCGGACTGCGAGGAACTGGTCAATGTGCGCGGCCGGGCGGGGCTCTACAACCACAAGCTGTTTCCCGACGCGGCGACGATCGACGGCCTGCTGCTGCTGCGCTTCTGTGGCCCGCTGGTCTTCTTCAATGCCAATCATTTCCGTGCCGAAGTGCATCGCGCGATCGCCCGCCAGCGGGTACCCGTCGAACGCGTGGTCCTGGACATGATTGCCATGACCGACGTCGACATCACCGGCATCGACACCCTGGGGCGACTCGATAGCGAACTGGCAGCGAAGGACATCACGCTGGTTCTGGCGGGAAGACAGGTCGAATTCGAGCAATGGCTGAAGGCCACCAAACACCCCGACGAGGCACTGCAGCAGCGCGCGTTCCCGACCATGCGCCAGGCCGTTCGCCATTGGCGCGGGCGCGATGGCAGCCGCGGCGTCGCCGACGAGGCTGAAGACACCGGCGGGGTAACGGCGGGCGGGGAAGAGCGCGAGTCGGCAGGCGAGCCGCCGGTCGCGCCGAGCACACGATAAGCGGCCGGCAGTCGCCACGCCGGCCGAGCGGTGGGTCAGCCGGCCTTCTCGTTTTCCAGGGCCTTCGCCGTGATGTGTTCGTAAAGATCGATCAGTCGTGCGGCCAGCGCGTGATATTCCGGATGCCTCGCGACCATCGGCTTGAGGTCCTGCGTGTCGGCGAAAACGCGCTCGAGAAAGGCGATGTCCATGTCGTCAAGCCGCGCCCCCGCATCGACCTTCTCTTTCAGATCGATGGCACGAGGCAGGCGTTCCTTTTCCAGACGTTCCAGAACCACTGCCGCCAGACCCCGATCTTCCGCTTCCTGATTCATCGCCTTCTCCTTCTCCGGTGGTGGCGCCAATGCGGCCACTGTCGCCGTGGATAATGCCAGCTTTGGCGAACCCAAGGCAAGCGCTGGCACGAGCCGTCGGCAGACAGGGCGGCAGGACACGGCCCGTCGCCGCGAAATGCCTTGCCGGCAACGGCGCGGATCACACGCCGTTACACAACAGTGACAGAGCTCCAACAGATCGTCGGCGGGCGATTCGCTACTCTTCGTCCTGTCGCTGCTGCGCTCCCCTCCCCCTCCCCGCGCGGCAGTGATCGCAGCACCCGGCCCGCCCAGACTCTCCCTCTGTGCGGGCCGTTCCCTTTCTGGCAAGCTGTGCGGCAATTGAGCTGCCTGGCCAGCGACGGCGACGTCGCCGGACGGTGCACGCAATCTGACGCAGCCCCCTGCAAACGTCGTGGAGTGATGATGATGAACCGATGGACAAGCGCAGCCGCGTGCCTGCTGTCTTCACTGGTACTGGCCTTCGCACCGGCGGGCGCCGCCGCCCGACAAGCGACGGCAGAGAAACTGCCGGCGGGCGTCGAAAAGCTGAGTACCGTCGAAGGGATCAGCGAGTATCGCCTGACCAACGGCCTGCGTTTCATCCTCTTTCCGGACACCGCCAAACCAACGGCTACGGTCAATGTGACCTATCTGGTCGGTTCGCACGACGAGAACTACGGCGAGACCGGCATGGCCCACCTGCTCGAACACCTGATCTTCAAGGGATCGAAGAATTTTCCGGATCCCACCAGGGAGTTCAAGGCGCGCGGTTTCCAGATCAACGGCACGACCTGGCTCGACCGCACCAACTACTATGTCACCTTCCCGGCCAGCGACGATAACCTCAAATGGGCGCTTGGCTGGAGCGCCGACGCGATGGTCAACTCGTTCATCGCCAGGAAGGATCTCGATAGCGAGATGAGCGTCGTGCGCAACGAGTTCGAGATGGGGGAAAACAGTCCGAGCCGGGTAATGATGAAACGCCTGCAATCGCTTCTCTTCGACTGGCACAACTACGGCAACAACACCATCGGCGCACGCAGCGACATCGAGAACGTCCGCATCGAGAACCTGCAGACCTTCTATCGGAACTTCTATCAGCCCGACAACGCGGTCCTGACGGTGGCCGGAAAATTCGACGAACAACAGGCGATGAAATGGATTGTCGCCAGCTTCGGCAAGCTGGCAAAGCCGACGCGCAAGCTGGCCAAGCAATGGACCGTCGAGCCGACGGCGGACGGCGAGCGCGAATTCGTCGTCCGCCGCAAGGGTGAGGTGCAACTGCTGACCCTGGCCTATCGCACGCCATCCAGCCTGCACGCCGACTCCGACGCAGTGAGCATGGCCGGCGAGATTCTTGGCGACACGCCGAATGGTCGCCTCTACCAGGCGCTGGTTCAGCCGGGCCTGGCGGCGCAGGTTTTCGCCTATACCATCGACGCTCGCGAGCCCGGTTTCGTGGTTTTCGGCGCGCTGGTCAACAAGGGCGAATCGCTGGACCGCGTCCGCGAAAAGATGATCGAAGCCATCGAAGGCGGCTTCGCTCGCCAGCCGGCGACCGAGAGCGAGCTCGGCCGCGCCGTCGAACAGGCGCGCACCGCTTACGAGCGCGCGCTGGCCAACCCGGAGGTATTCGCCGTCATGCTTTCGGAGTACATCGCGCTCGGTGACTGGCGACTGTTCTTCTACTCCCGTGACCAGCTCGACCAGATCAGGCCGGCGCAGGTCGATGTGGCCGCCGCGAAGTACTTCGTACGTGACAATCGCGTGCTTGGCAGCTTCATCCCCGAAGATTCGCCGCAGCGCGCCGAGATCCCATCGGCGCCAACTGCGGCAAAGCTGCTGGCCAACTACAAGGCCAGCGAAAAGGGCGACGCCGGCGAGGCCTTCGACGCTTCGCACGAGAACATCAACCAACGCTCGCGGCGGCCGAGCGTCGGCGAGTTGCAAGTTGCGCTGCTGGCGAAAAAGAATCGGGGCCAGACGGTCAACGTGGCGATGGGCTTCCGCTGGGGCGATGAAAACTCGCTGCGCAATCGCGACATGGCGGGCGCACTGACCATGGCCATGCTCAGCCGCGGCAGCGAGCAACTGACCCGCAAGCAAATCGCCGACGAGTTCACCCGCCTGAAAATCCGCGGTGGCCTGACGCAATTCGAGACCAGACGCGACGAGTTACCCGAAGCGCTCAGGCTGGCCGCGCAGCTGCTCAGACACCCGACCTTCCCGGCGAGCGAGTTCGACGAACTGAAACGGCAGACGCTGACCGCACTGAAGCTCAGCTCGACGATCCGCAGATGCTCTCCAGTGACGCACTGGCCGCTCATTTCAACACCTACCCGCCTGGCGACCCGCGCTACCACGCGCAACTCGCCGAGCGAATCGAACAGCTGCAGGCGACGACGCTCGCCGATGTCGTCGCCTATCACCGCGAGCTGATGGGCACTGCGCGCGGTGAGATCGCCATCGTCGGCGACTTCGATGAAGCGGCGATCACCGCGGAACTCAGGCAGCTCTTTCCGGATTACGTCTCGCGATCACCCTACGCCCGCGTCGATCGGGAGTTTCGCGAAGTGGCGGCGCAGCGCATCGCCATCGACACCCCCGACAAGGAAAACGGCTTCGTGCGCGCGCGTCTCGATCTGCCGCTGCGCTTCGACGACGAAGACGCACCCGCGCTCTACGTGGCGAACAACATATTTGGCGGCTAGCAGCGGACTGTCGAGCCGGCTGATGGATCGCTTGCGCCAGAAAGACGGCCTCAGCTACAGCGCGGGCTCGTCGCTGTCGATGGGAATGCGGGAGAATCTGTCGACCTGGTCCTTTGCCCGCCATGGCCGCTCCACAGAACCTGGCTCGCGCCGAGCAGGCCTTCCTCGAGGAGCTGACTCTCGCCCGCCGCGACGGCTTCACGGCTGACGAGGTCGCCGAGGCGAAGAAGGGAATCCTCGAAGCACGCGCGGGTCGCTCGCTCGCAGGACAGCGCGGTGGGCTGCACGCTGGATTTCACTGCTCGACCTCGGTCATGACTGGCTGTACTCGAAGGACTTCGAGACGCGGGTGATGGCGCTGACTCCGGGAGCAGGTCAAACACCGCCTTCCGCAGTACATCGACCCCGTGCAGCTGACGCTGGTCGTCGCCGGCGACGCCGCAAGGGAAAGGCAACTGACGCGGGCGACCGCGGCTCACCGGGCCAGGCTGCCAAGATGGCTGCGCCTGAGGACCCGCTGACTATTTCTTCAGACTGTCACGAATCTCGCGCAGGGAAGCAGCACCTCCTCCGCTGGCGCGGCGGGGGATGCCGGCGGCTCGTTGCGCTTCAGGCGATTCACCTGCTTGATCATCATGAAGATGATGAAGGCAAGATGACGAAGTTGAACCAGAATGGTCAGGAAATTGCCGTTAGGCGAAGACGGGAACCTGCGCCGTCCTCAGCGCGTCCAGCGTCGTCGCGACGACCTTCCGGCACCGTGCCCAGGACCAGGAACATGCCCGAAAATCGAGCTTGCCGCCCATGATGAGGGCCACCACCGGCATGATCAGATCGGCGAACGACAGATTCGACGATCTTGCCGAAGGCACCGCCGATGATCACAGCCGACGGCGAGATCCATGACGTTGCCCTTCATTGCGAAACTCTTTGAACTCCTGCATCATGCTCATCATTTCTCCTTTGTCTTGGGCCAGGGAAAGCGCATCGTGTGGCCACTGTGGGGTCATCGGCGAACGCTTGTCAAACGCCGCGCAGTCTTTCGCCGGCGGCGGCCAGCGTCGCCTCCTGCTTGGCGAAACAGAAACGGACGACGCGCTCGTCGTGACCGTCGTGATTGAAAACGGACACCGGAATCACCGCCACACCGACGTCGCGGGTCAGCCAGCGGGCAAACTCCTGGTCGGGGAGGTCGGAAATGGCGCTGTAACGCGCCAGTTGAAAGTAGGTGCCGCGGCAGGGCAGCAGCTCGAAGCGCGAAGCGCCGAGCTGGCGGCGGAAAAACTCGCGCTTCCCTTCGTAGAACGCGGCCAGGCCGAGATGCCGCGAGGCGTCGCGCAATGTGACTCGGCAATCCCCAGCTGGCAGGGCGTATTGACCTGTAAAACAACGTTGAATGATGGGACCGTGCGGGGAACTGCGCATCAGTTCGCGAACAGGACCAGCACGTAGCCGATCTTCCAGCGGTGAATGGGGATAGGTCGTGCCAAAAGACGACGACGATGCTGCGGGCGGACAGTTCCGGATGCGCAGCGACGCTCTCGTGCCGGGGCACCGTCGGAAAACGATGTGTTCATAGACCTCGTAGGCGTTTAGACAGAAGCACGATGTCGTATCGCGTGTCAGTTCGGCCAGGAGCCGCGAGTATCGTCAGCGTCTACGAAAAGGCAAATGGTTGGGGTTGCTGCAGCGCGAAAATTGATGATGATCATCCGCTAGTGCGCGGGTGAGCAGCGAAACGAACCTGCTGACATCACGGCCGGTTAATCGGGGAAGCGCAGCGCCGCGGTAAACGGCATTCCCGCCAACCGTTCGACTCGCCGGCACTTAGCTGTCGTATAAGACCGGCTCGAAGACGATCACCTCAGTCGCCACTAGCACGAAGGCGGCAATATCGCGTGGGGAAGAGTCGACTGCGTGGCCACCGGCGGTCACGTGATTGTATTCGGCGTCGTAGTCGGCGCCATAGAGCGCCGCGACTTGTCGGCGGATCGCCGTGCGCAGTTCGGCCACACCGGCCATTGGCGATAATGGTTGCGCACCGCGCTATCGGGGCCCGCAGGGTGGCGCTCGGGAACAAAGCGCGCTTCGGACATGAAATAGGGCAAAACCCCTGCGCCAGGTGATCGCGCCGCAGTCGGCTGGGAGAGCTCGACATCACCCGTGAAGCTGGTGGGTTCCCAACAGCGGGGGAAGTTTCGGAGGTCGATGGGACTGGGGACTGGCGCATGGCGATAAGACGACAGCCGCGGTGGAGAAGTGAGAAGGGCGTAGTTTAGGGGCCCTGGCGAATAAACAAGGCACAGCCGCTTCAGGTCGGCGAGAAGCATCGAAGGGCGGTCGAAGCCAGCCGCCCTGGTAGTCGTAAAGGGATCTGCTAGCATTTGCGACGGTCGCCGTTTCATCGTTCTTGCCGGCAACCACCTGGCCCCCGAAGACCCTCCGGCGCAGCCTTTGCCGCCACGGACTCTCGTCCTCATTCTGAGCACGGCCAAGACGCGCCGCGGAAGGAGACCCGCCGCCGTTGACGGCGCTGGCCGCGCACGAGTTGAGCGGCCTGACGTCTCCAGGTCACTCGTCGGGGGCGTTCATGGCGGGTTGCAGTTTCATTGTAGCCAACCGCGACAGGCTGGTTGGGCGGCCTTCTCCGGAGACAAGGACAGGTTCCTGTCGACAGCGGGCAGGCCCGTATTTTACTGAGCCGATTAGGATCCGATTCTGGCGAGCGTCCACTCAGCATTGCATGGCGCTACTCGTGGTGTGGAGGGCCACAGCCGCTGGCCGTCGGCTGGGATGGGAAAAAATGGCGCGCCAAAGGGCGGAAAAGCACTTGCCGGCCAACGCCCGGGCAGCATTAGAATTCCGCCTGGACAGCTGATTAGCTGACGATCGGTGTGGCTGTTATCAGCCTGGCAAGGACAGCATCGTTACACACGGTGATGGAGAGGCTGGCTGCTCTGGGCCAAGGATCGTGAATACGACTTGGCCGAATTCGCTTCGTCAAGCGGACGGAGGCGCACGCCATGATTTGGTCGTCGCGACCGGGGCCAAATCCCCTGCCAGCAGGCAGAGGCAAAACATAGCAGTTCATCAACTTGGCGCTGCGGCGACTTCGATGCACGCACGGCGAAAGAATTGCTCAACCATCTGCTGAGGCGAGTACGGCCGGCGGCGAAGACCAACATTCAGCGGCGGAAATGCTGCGCTTTGATCACGGTAGCCTCATTCGTCGGCTCGTGGCAAAGACGATTCGAACCAGCCGGACTGGCAGACGCCCGTCTACGATTTTCGTTGCCGCAGAGCCTGCCAACAGCATATGCCTGCCGGGGTGAATGTCGTATTCCAGGGTTGTCGTCAGAGACGGCGCCAGAATCGGCCGCCGCTTCGTCGATGGCGCCGGCCTACAATTCCCCGCTGTGTTTTTGCGGACAGACTATATCCATCATCGTTCCTCTATTCGGCCAGGGGACCACGCTATGGCTTCCTGGCTGGGGTGAATCTTAGGACCCGTCCGGCGGTGGCTAACAAACCCATTCGGCTGCGGGTGACCTGGTGGGGTGCTATTCCGGGCAATAGCGACTACGCCACGACAGCGGTGGTCGTGCCACGCTATAAAGGTCTTGTGACGGCCATGCTCGAAACGACTGGCGAGCGCACCGCCAGCCACAGGCGACACGGCGGCGCACGCCAGCCCTGAGCCGCCAGCGCGCCGCGGGTCCGGATCACGAGGGGAGGAATGCGCAGCACATCTGGCCGGGATACGATCCTGTCGGTAGGTGACCGAGCAGTTTGGCTGGTGGCATCGAATGGCAGGCATTTGTTATCGTGTTTCGGATTTGTAGTATGTTGCAGGCTTCAGAGGAACTCTAGCTGCACATGGTTAAGTCGCGGGACGACACGGTTGTAGAAGAGGCGCTTCCGGCGCGCGTCTGGGTACTTCATGCCCGAAAGCATGACGTTGAACCGGCGACGCCGTGACGTATGCCACAGCAAAGGAGGATTGTATCCTTGCTGGTAGATCGCGGCCGACACCGAAAAACGGTCGCCGCCCCACTGCCGCCTTCAAGGTCACGGTCAGCCCGGTTACGGTCAAGCCCTGCGTGCTGACCGATATAGCCTCTAAGGGCATTCGCCAGCGCACGGTTCATTGGTCAGTCTGGCTTGGCAGCATCGTCGTTGGGGCGCATGGTCACAGATCAGAACGCGACTGCGCCTTTGGGAGCGAAAAGCTTCTCACTGCTTCATTGAACGATAATCGAAAAGGCCAATGCTGATTTACCTACGGTTGAGCGGACGCCCGTGGCGCCGGGAAGTGACTTGGCGGTGGTTTGACGAGGGTCGGCAAACGGCAGAGAGTCTAGCAGTTTCTCCAGGCTTGGCAAGCCAGTGGCAAGAGCCCGCAAGGCACAACGCCCGGCGGCGGGCGTTGCCCCGTGCGCGCAAAAAACCGAGGCTCAACCGTAACGGCCTTAGATATAGTCAGATGGTCCTCCTTGTGTTGTACCGGAGCAGAACATTTGCTCGGTTAAGCGCTGCTCGACCCAACTTGCCCATCAACATGAAGATGCATTCCGCGCTGGCACGAAGGCCTGCGCCATGTTGTGGGTGGACGCTGGATATTGGGAGATGGCCGGCAGTGCCCAGAGCAAACTCACTCGAAACGACTTCGGTCAACCTTCGAGGGTGGTTCGAGGGGGATCACAGGGCTCTACATCAGCAAACAGCTTCGGTTCACGGGTAGCAGACGAGCGATACACAGCTTCTGCGCTCTTCCAGCGACAGTTCGGGCGCACGTGGCGCTTGACAGGGTCGATCCTTGACCTGTCCCAAGCAGCACGGTGGGGGGGCGGGGGGCCCCCCAGGGACTCCTCGACGATCGTCCGCAGTGCCCTGGTGCACGTACCGCCGCCCTTCGGCGGCAGCGAGTGACGAAAAGGACTACTTGTACGCGAAGCTCGAACGGGAGCGGATTGGGACGCTGGAAAACCATAACCCACTGCGTGCGCACATGGATCAGTTCGAAGGCCGGGTCGTAGATATTTCTGGGCACATGACGTCGATATGCACCGATGCGCACGTAGCCGAGACGCTCGGTGATGCGTTGACGCTGCGATGCGACAGAGAGGTTATCTGCCCCATCTCGAGGGCACGATCATCGATGGGATCATCTCAGGGCGGATGCGCAGATCCACGTCGGACAGAGCCTGGAAAGGTTCCGTACCAGGGTCCGTTTTTTGGTATCGATCGCGTATCTGGAGCTGGCTGCGCAGAGAAGCGGCCTTGGACGGCGGTCATCTCGTTGGTCCTTCGTTGGCATTACAAACGTCAGGTCGTGGCAAGCCGCGTCGCCCGGCGCGCGAAAGCTGGCGCCATGCTGCCGCGGCAACTGGTCGCAGCTAGGCAAACCGGGCTCAGACGAAAATCGTCCTCTACGTAGTCGAGGGTCGCTGCTCCTTCACTCACGGGAACAGATGCTCGGTGAGCCCTCGACGCACTCGACATTCAGGCAAGAACGCAGTGCGGTTCGGCCAGGCGACGCCGCGCTGCTGCACGAGGTTGGTGACCAGGAGTGATGGTCCCCTCCCGGCGCAGCTCCTTGAGCACATCTTCGATGGCATCGTGGTCACCGGTGGTCGACGGCGATCGAGAATCGTCATGAGATCAAAACAGATCGGGCTCCGGCGACAAGGCCCGGGCGATCGTCAAGGCGTCAGGCGTGCTGCTGGCCGCCGAAAAGCAGGCTGCCAAGCGCATGCAGACGATCTTGACATAGTCCCAGAGGGGCCGCACGGTCAGACAGCGCACTGGCAAGATCATCGTCCAACCGGCCTCGTTCTTGATCCCCAGCAGGCGCGGCGAAGGGCAAGTTCTCAGAGACCGTCATCGCAGGCCGACCGTGAAGCGGAAGACGACACCGATGCGATACTGCGCAGCGCATCGAATTTTTCAGGTAGGCGGGTATCTATCGAGGCCGTTGAAGCGGATTTCGCCGACCAGACGTGCATTCCGTGTTGAACCGGGTCCATGCGGTGGACCCAGCCGTGTTTTTAAGGAGGAACGAGGTTCTTGCCGGGCGTTGGCGGGGACAATGATGCCGAAGATCTCGTGCTCGCGAATCTCCAGGTTGACGTCCTTCAACGCACTGCATTGCCAGTAACTGATGGTAGGTACTTGGCGCCAGCTTGATCCGCGAGCCGCGGGAAGCGGCACCGTCCCTGACCGGTAGCACGCCATCGTTCGAGAAGCGCTTTTGACTTACCATTTCTTCTTCCCCTGGAGCACCGCGAAACGCGATACGAACGCGAGTTAATCAGCAACACCAGTCCAGATGAGGAACCAGAGCGATACCGAACGGGACCTCCTCGGCGATGCCCGACTGGGGTCGCGGCGACAGACGAATAAAGGTGTGCAGACGACAAGGCCATGGTCTGGTCAAAAGAAGCTTTGCGGCAGGACCGGGCGTGTGAAGAACACCGCGCGGTGAACATGATCGGTTGCGGTCTCGCCAGC
>NZ_CAJQUD010000010.1:0-166465 GCF_907163205.1 Candidatus Accumulibacter sp. ACC007
AACGTCGTTTCGCCCGAGGCGGCGCAGATGCTCGGTGATCAGGTGCGGCGCGCCGCTGGCCGCGTGGCGGACGACGAACATGTCGGCGTGCATGGCGATCAGGTTGTCGACCGTGTCGAGCAGGGTTTCGCCCTTGGCGGTGGACGAGCGTGTCACGTCGAGGTTGATGACGTCCGCGGAGAGGCGTTTGGCGGCAATCTCGAAGGTCGTTCGCGTCCGCGTGGAGTTTTCGAAAAAGACGTTGAACACGCTCTTGCCACGCAACAGGGGGACCTTCTTGACGTCGCGGTCGGACACCTCGAGGAAGCTCGATGCCGTATCGAGAATCTGATGAATCAGTTCGCGCGGCAAGCCCTCGATCGACAGCAGGTGCGTCAGCTCGCCATTGGCGTTGAGTTGTGGATTATGCATTGGCGCCCAGGCTCCAGCGCAGGTGGCCGTCGCCGTCCGCAGAGAGCACCAGTTCCTGCGTCGCGTCGAGGTCGACCCGCCAGGTGCAGAAGTCGGCGCAGATGGGCAGTTGCCGCTGGCCGCGGTCGGCGAGAACGGCAAGCTGGATGCTCGCCGGTCGACCGTAGTCGAACAGCTCGTTGATCGCCGCACGCGTCGTGCGACCCGTGTACAGCACGTCGTCGACCAGGATCAGCGGTCGGCCTTCCACATCGAAGGGAATCGACGTTGGCCGGACGCGCGGATGCAGACCCTTTTCGCCGTAGTCATCGCGGTAGAAAGAGACATCGATCAGGCCAATCTCGTTGTCCAGTGCCAGCAGATCGTGCAGTCGTCGGGCGACCCAGACGCCGCCGCTGTGAATGCCGACCAGGACCGTCTTCGGGAGCAGCCGGGGTCGGATGAGTTCAGCGAGTTCGCTGCATTGCACGTTGGCGTCGGGAAGTTCAATGGCTGGCATCTGTGGGCTCGTCGGGGTTGGTGAAAGCGTGGATGAGTCGCCGCGGGTGCTATCGAAATAGTCCTGCAGGATTGAGCTGCGCGGCGACGGCGTCAAGATGCCTGCCGGCCTTGCGCGAGTCGTGACCGGCTGCGCGCAGCCGCGCCTGTGCTTCGTGCGAGGAAAGCCGTTCGTCGGCATAGTCGACGCTCAGCCTGAAGCGGCCGCGCAGTTGATTGGCGAAGCGTTCGCAGCGGGCGGTCATGGCATGTACATTGCCATCGAGCGACAAGGGCCGTCCGACGACCAGAGTGCGCGGCTGCCATTCTTCGATCAGAGCGGCGATGGCGGCGAAGCGCGCGGCGTTGCCTTCGCCATGGACGGTGGTCAGCGCATGCGCTTGTCGCAGCTGCCATTCGCCGGTCGCGACGCCGATGCGTTTTTCACCGAAGTCGAAAGCGAGCACGGCGCCAGTCGGTCCGCCGGTCGCCTCAGGCATGACCCGACTTGGTCGGCTAGGTTGGTGAGGCTGACGCCGAGGAGGTCAAGTGCCGAGGCCAGTCGTTCCTCGTAGGGCAACTCGAAGAGAATCGGCAGTCTGGCAGCGACGGGTCAACCAGGCGTTCTGGGCCAGTTCGTGTTCGAGTTGGCCGGCAGACCAGCCCGAATAGCCGAGTGTGACCATCAGGTCCTGCGGTTGACCTTTTTCGGCAACCGACTGCAGAATATCGCGCGAACTGGTGAGTCCGACGTGATCGTTGACCACCAGTGTCGATTGCCATTGGCCGACCGGTCGGTGCAGGACGAAGCCGCGATCGGTCTGCACCGGTCCGCCGAAAAGGACCGGCAGGTTGGCGAAGCCATCGGCCTCGAGCACGACGTCGATCTTGCCGAGCAGCGTTCCCAGACTCATGTCGATCGGGCGATTGACGATCACCCCCAACGCGCCACGCTCGTTGTGCTCGGCAATATAGACCAGCGTCCTGGAAAAATACGGATCTGCCATTGCCGGCATGGCAATGAGAAAATGGTCAGTCAGGTTGATGCTTTTCATGGCCTCATTCTAATCGGCGGCGGCTGGGGACACAAGGTAATCCATGCTCGATTCAATTCTGGTCTGGTTCAGGCGCGATCTGCGTGACAGCGATCACGTGGCGCTGGGCGAAGCGCTGCGCAGGGGAAGGCGCGTCCATTGCGCGTTTCTCTTCGAACGCGAAATTCTCGATCCGCTGCCCAGGCGTGACGATCGGCGCGTCGACTTCATTCGCCAATCGCTGCTCGAACTGGACACCGCCCTGCATCGGCGTGGCGGCGGTTTGCTGGTCCGCCATGGCTGGGCCGCCGAGGATGATACCGAGACTGGCCGGCGAGCTTGGCGTCGCGGCGGTTTTCGCCAATCGCGATTACGAGCCGCAAGCCAAGCGTCGCGATGCCGCGGTGAGCGCTGCCTTGCACACCGGCGGAATCGCCTTCGAGTCTTTCAAGGATCAGGCAATTCTTGACGGCGACGAAGTGCTGACCCAGGCCGGGCGACCGTTTACGGTGTTTTCCCCGTACAAGAGAGCCTGGCTCAAGCGCCTGACCGAGGACGACTGGCAGCCCGTGTGAACAAGAAATCGGGACGCTGGCCACGCCGCCGGGCGCGCAGCGCGTGCCCTCGCTGGCGGAACTCGGCTTTGCCGCGACCGACCTGCGCGCGCTGGGTTTCGTCCCCGGGATGTCCGGGGCACGGCAATTGCTCGACGATTTTCTCGGGCGCATCTCCCGCTATCGGCAGCAGCGCGACTTTCCGGCGCTGAAAGGGGTGTCCTATCTGTCGATCCACCTGCGTTTCGGGACCGTCTCGATTCGCGAACTGGTGGCCAGGGCGATTGCCGCGGGGGCCCTGCGGACGGGTAACGAGGGCGCTGCGACCTGGCTTTCGGAACTCATCTGGCGTGACTTCTACTTCATGATCCTCGATCGCTTTCCCTACGTCGCCGAGCGTGCTTTCAAGCCGGCTTACGACGCCGTCGCCTGGGAGCAGGGGGCGCCTGCGGAGGAGGCCTTCGCGGCCTGGTGCGAAGGACGCACCGGCTATCCGCTGGTCGACGCCGCGATGCGCCAGCTCAACGGCACGGGCTATATGCACAATCGTCTGCGCATGCTCAACGCTTCGTTTCTGAGCAAGGATCTGGGTATCGATTGGCGGCGCGGCGAGGCTTATTTTGCCGCCCGGTTGAACGACTTCGATCTCGCTGCCAACAACGGTGGCTGGCAATGGGCCGCGTCAAGTGGTTGCGATGCCCAACCCTATTTCCGGATCTTCAATCCCGTCCTGCAGTCGGAGCGCTTCGACCCTGCCGGCAAGTTCATCCGTCGCTACCTGCCGGAACTGTCCGCCGTTCCTGA
This sequence comes from Candidatus Accumulibacter sp. ACC007, assembly GCF_907163205.1. Classification (NCBI taxonomy): domain Bacteria; kingdom Pseudomonadati; phylum Pseudomonadota; class Betaproteobacteria; genus Candidatus Accumulibacter; species Candidatus Accumulibacter sp. ACC007. The sequence goes on from NZ_CAJQUD010000010.1 coordinate 3,281, forward strand.
CCGCTTCATCCACGCGCCGTGGCGGATGAGTCCGGCCGAGCAGGAAGCCTGCGGAGTGCGTATCGGGCGCGAGACGCCGGCACCGCTGGTCGACCATCAGCAGGCCAGGCAGCTGACCCTGGAACGTTACGCGGTCGTCAAGAGCCCCGCTGTTCCCTGACGTGCGCGGCCACCAGGCGTAGCAGTTCCTCTTCCTGATAGGGCTTGCCGAGATAGTGATTGACGCCCAGCTCGAAGGCGTACTGCCGGTGCTTGTCTGCCGTACGCGAGGTGATCATGACAATCGGGACGCCGCGCAAGCGCTCGTCGGCGCGCACGTTGCGGGTGAACTCGAAGCCGTCCATACGCGGCATTTCGATGTCCACCAGCAACACATCGGGGATGATCGCCACCAATTGTTCGAGAGCATCCATGCCATCCTTGGCGGTCATCACCTGGTAGCCTTCACGGGCCAGCAGCCGGCTGGTGATCTTGCGCACGGTCAGCGAGTCGTCGACGATCATCACCGTCGGCAGCGTGGCGGCGACGCCGCCGGCGCTCACTGCCTGGCGTAGCGTCGGGACCGGCGAGACCGGCGTCGCCGTGCGCGGACGACTGACCAGCGCAATCGGGTTCAGGATCAGCAGCACCTGGCCATTGCCGAGCACCGTCGCGCCAGCGACGCCGCTGACCCGCGCCAGCTGCGGGCCGATGTTCTTGACCACGACTTCCTGACTGCCCAGCACCTCATCGACCTGCAGCCCCACCCTGCGCGCACCACTGCGCAGGAGCAGGACCCAGTACTGGGGGTGCTTCTCCGGAAGGGCTTGCGGTGCGCCGAGGAGGTGCGGCAGATAGTGGAAGGGATACGGGTTGCCGCTCCACAGCGCAGCATTGGCTTCGCGAATGCGCGTCAGCCCCTTTTCCTTGAGGTCGAGAACCTGCTCGATCATTGCCGCCGGAATCGCGTACTCGCGTTGGCCGGAGCGTACCAGCAAGGCCTTGGTCACCGCCAGCGTCAGCGGCAGATAGAGGCGGAAGGTGGTTCCCTGGTCGGGCGTTGACAGCACCTCGATACGCCCGCCAAGGCTGACCACGGCGCTCTTCAGGACGTCCATGCCGATGCCGCGCCCAGCCAGGCGCGTGACGCCGCTGGCGGTCGAGATTCCCGGCGCAAAGATCATCTCGACGACCTGCGCGTCGTCCGCGGCCTGCTCCTCGGTCAGCAGGCCAGCGGCCAGACCGCGCTCGCGCAAGCGCTGCCGGTTGAGTCCGGCGCCGTCATCGGCAAAGGCGACAATGACCTCGTTGCCTTCCTGGGTCAGTTTCAGAGACAGTTCGCCGATTTCCGGTTTGCCCTTGGCCCGGCGCTGCTGGGTGTTTTCAAGGCCGTGGGCGACGGCGTTGCGCAGCATGTGTTCGAGCGGCGCCAGCATCTTGTCGAGGACCATGCGGTCGAGCTGCAGCTGACCACCGCTGATTTCCAGGTTGGCTCGCTTGCCCAGCTCCTTGCCTGCCTGGCGAACAATTCGGTAGAGGCGGTCGGCAATGCTGCTGAACGGCACCATGCGCACCGACATCAGCTCCTGCTGAACTTCGCGGTTCAGACGTGACTGCGCGAGAATCGCGGCGTTGGCGTCGTCAAGGTTCTTCAGCAGGTTCTGCTGCACGGTGGCGACATCGTTTACCGATTCGGCCATCATCCGTGTCAGTTCCTGAAAACGCGTGAAGCGGTCGAATTCGAGGGGGTCGAAATCGATCGGGCGGCGTTCATCGCTGTGCGCCGTGCGTGACTGCATCTGCAATTCGGCCTGCAGTTCGATATCGCGCAGTTGGCGGCGCAGACGGATCACGTTCTCGGTGAGGTCGAGCAGCGATCCCTTGATGGCCCGCATTTCGCCCTCAATCCGCGAACGCGCAATGGACAGCTCGCCAGCTTCGTTGACCAGGCGGTCGATGAGGTCGGCACGCACGCGCAGCACGGCGCGCTGCCCGCCGCTCTCGCTTTCGCCTTCCTGCGCTTCGGGCTGTCCCGCAGGCGCATTCTGGTCGGCAGAGGGAAGCGCGACTTCGGCACTGGCGACAGCGTCTGAGGCGATTTCCTCGGCGGCTTCATCGGGAACGTCGACCGGCGCGTCGGCCAGCTCGCCACGCTGCAGTCGTTCGACAATCTGGACGATGACGTCGAAAGCATTATCGATGTCGTCGATCAGTTCGAGCGGCGAATTCTCCGTCTGCTGCGCTTCCGCCATGCGCGTTTCGATGGCGTGCGTCAGCTCGCCAAGGTTCATCGCTCCGGCCATGCGTGCGCTACCCTTGAGGGTATGGAACAGGCGCGCCAGGCGGCGCAGGACGTCGCTGTCGGAAGGCTTGCTGCGCCAGGCGCGCAGTTGCGCGGCAATGCTCTGGGTGAGATCGAGCGCCTCTTCCAGGAACAGAGGCAGCAGCTGCTCGTCGAGCTCATCCTGCATCTCCGGGATGGCCAGCGCGCTGCCGCTCGGCGCTGCCGCAGGGGTCGGCGGCCCGGCAGTCGCCGGCGATGCCAGCGTGTCGAGGTCCGGCGTTTCCGCAGCGAGCGCTTCCTTGCTCGCTTGGTCGCCGGTATCGCCGTCGCTGCGCGCCTGCTCTGCAGCCAGTTCGGCCTCTTTCTCGGCAGACTGCTCCAGATACAGTGCGTCGAGCGTGTCGATCAGCACGGGAGCCGCGTCGGGTTCGTGCTGGCCGACGATGTCGGTCAGCATCAGGGCCAGTCCGGCAATCGCCTGGCGGATGGCTTCCAGCGCTTCGGCGCTGTCCGGATGCGCTGCGTGATTGCGCCGTGAGACGGCGTGTTCGAGAGCCATGCTCAGGCGATTCACCGGCTCGATGCCGACCGTTCCAGCGATGCCGGCCAGCGTATGCGCTGCGCGATACATCTCGTGCGTGGTTGGCGCCGCGGGGTCGCTTTCGAGCACCGAGAACTCATGGCGCAGGGTTGCCAGGTGAGCTCCCGCCTCTTCGTTGAAGATCTCGGCCAGCGCCGAGGTGATGGTCAGCCGCAGGCGTGGGCCGGGCTCGTTGCCCGCGTCTTCGCCGGGCACCACGGCGCTTCCTGCGCCGCCTCCGTCAGGCGTCCCTGCAGCGCTGTCATCCGCTGCGGCTGCCACTTCCGGCTGAGGCGTTTCGCCGCCTCCCTCCTCACTGCCGCGCAGAAGCGACGCCGCAAGCGCCATCATTGGCGCGGCATCGGGTGCCTGCGCCTGGCCGGTTTTCAGATGCTCGACCCAGGCGACAAAGATCGCGTAGGCCTGGCCGATGAGGTCGACGATCGCTGGCGTGACCTCGTGTTCCTGGCGCAGCCACAGGTTGAGAACCTGTTCCACCGACCACGCCGCTTCACCGAAATCCCTCAGCCCGACCATGCGGCCACTGCCCTTGAGGGTATGTACCGAACGGCGGATGGCGGTCAGCAATTCTGCTGCTTGCGGCTGCGTTTTCAGTGACTGGAAATTTCTGTCGATGCTCGCCAGCACCTCTTGCGCCTCGTCAAGAAAGATCTCCAGGATTTCGGCGTCGACTTCCTCGCTGCTGGCCTGCGCGAGCTGGATCGTTTCTGCGGAGGGCTGTGGGGTCTCGGCGGTTTGCGGCTTGAGCGCAGCCATCATTGCGTCGAGTTGTGCGCTGGCGTCGCCGCCAGCGGCGAGCACCGACAGGAGATCCTTGATCTGTGGCTCGACTTGCCTGTCGCCAACCAGATCGCCGTCTTTTTGCAGCGCGGCGAGATGTCTGGCGACCTGCTCGCGCAACTGCACCTCGTCCGGCCGATCCTTGAGCGCTTGCAACAAGGCGTGCGCTTCGAGTTTCTGCTCCTCGACTTCCTTCTCCACGGTCCCCGCGGGCGCCTCGACGAGCGCTTCGCGGCCAACACTGGACTCCATCTTGCGGACGAAGGCATCGAAATCAGTCGCGCCGTGTTGCAGTGCGTCGACAAAGAAACCGACCAGCGACAGCTTCTCGGCCAGTTGCTCGAAGTCGCTCTCCAGCGGGACATAGTCCGGGGCGGAGAAGGTTTGTATCTCGGCGGCGCACTTCTTCAGAACGGCAACCGCCCCTTCGTGGCGCATCATGGTCAGCGCGCCGATGACCTGGCGCATCGGTGTTTCCAGACCTTCCAGATCGGACCCCTTGTCGACGTCCCGGAAGAAGCCGTCAAGCACCTGTTCGACCTGCGTCAGGTTGCTCTGGATCTCCCTGGCAACCTGGCTGACCAGCAATTTTTCCTGTGCCTGCCGGGACATCGCGTCGAGCGAAGGCAGTTCGGACCCGGCGGCCAGCGACTTCCCGGCCAGGCAGGCATGAATTCGATCGACCATTACATCGACCTGGTGCGTGAAGCTGCTGTCCAGGTACTGGATGTTTCCCTGCGCATTCAGCGCCAGCAGGATGGCCGTGGCAGTTTCCATGGCCAGCACTTCGTTGTGCATCGTCGGCGCTTTGCGGAGGAACTCGGCGACCTCCCCGATGGCCTGAGCGAGGCGGCGAAAGTCGTCCTGGCCAAGCTCCTCGACCACTGCCGCCAGCGCCATGCTGCTGGTCGCGAAGGTCGGCAGCGCCTGCGTCGTTCCCGCGCAGAACTTGTTCCAGGATTCCTCGGTGCTGGCGATCGCCTCACGCAGGCGACGGCGGACAGACTCCTCGGCGACCGCGGCTTCCGGTGCTGTACCGGGCAGCAGCGCGGCCAATTGGTAGGCTTTCTGGACGCGCTGGACGGCGCGATGCTTGCTGTTGGCGTTGCCGACGAGGTAAAGCGCGTCACGCATCAGGCGCTCGGCGACATTGTTCGAGCCTTCGAGGAGTCGCCGAATCTGCAGGTCGATGCGCGTGCACAGTTGCCTGGCATCGGCATCCGGCGGCAGCGCTCGTTCACCCAGCGCGGTCAGGAAGGCGGTGGCCACCCACCAGAAAGAGCGTGCCGAAGGCAATTCCTGGATGGCCTCGATGCGTTTGACGGCGTCGAGCATTTCCGGCACGCCCGTACCGCTCTGCGGTGCCCGCAACCATGACAGCAGGCCGCGCTGGAAGTGAGCGCGTTGCTGCCGCAGGCGGCCCTGGATCTCGCCAGCACCGGTTTTCGCCGTGCCGCCTGCGCGCCGTGGAGGGCGTACGCGCAGGTCGGGGAAGAAGAGATCGGTGGCCAGGACGCGTTGCAGGCCAAGTGCCGCCTGCAGCTCTCGATAGAGGGGCAGGAGGCGCAGTGGCTGGTTCGGCTGGCCGCCGATCAGGTCATCGAGGTAATGACGAAGGCTGGCCATGGCGCGTTGTGCCAGCTCGACGTGCTCCGAGCTGCACGCTTGCTCCTGCCGCTCGATCGCCTCGAGCAAGGATTCCAGCGCTTCGGTAAACTGGGTGACTCCGTCGAGACCGACGATGGTCAGAGCGCCCTGCACCTGGTGCAGGTGGGTGCGACAGAATCTGACCTGGCCGAGATCGGCGCTGTCGAGGGCTAGGCTCGCCGCAACTTCCTGCAGCGCCTGGTCGGCACGCTCCAGGGCGAGGTCGATCTCGTTCTTGACCCAGGTCAGCGGGCCGATATCGAAGTCCGTCTGGGCATTCATCCGGGAAGGGGTCTCCACTCCAGTCTATAGGCGCGGGCGCTCACTTGACTTTGAAACCGGCGACCGAGCCTTTCAGCTCCGTAGCCAGACCGGCCAGCTCGCCAATGGCCGTCGCCGTTTTTTCCGTACCGGCCGTCGTTTGTCCGGTGACCAGCAGGATGTCCTGCATCTTGCGGGTCACTTTGGTCGCCAGTTCCGATTGCTGCCGCGTGGCGCCGGCGATGGTTTCGATCAAGGCCGTGAGCTCCCGCGAAACCTCGCTGATTTCGGCCAGAGCCTGGCCTGCAGCGTCGGATAGTCGAGCCCCTTCGACGACGCCGCGGGTGGACTCCTCCATCGCCGAGACGGTGTCCTGGGTGTCGGTCTGAATGGTCCTGACGATCGCCCCGATCTGTTTGGTCGCTTCGCCCGAACGTTCGGCGAGGCGCTGCACCTCTTCGGCAACGACGGTGAAGCCGCGCCCCGCCTCGCCGGCCGAGGCAGCCTGGATGGCTGCGTTGAGCGCCAGGACATTGGTCTGTTCGGTGATGTCCGAGATGAGCTCGACGATTTCGCCGATTTCCTGCGACGACTCCCCGAGGCGCTTGATACGCTTCGAGGTTTCCTGAATCTGGTCGCGGATCTTGTTCATGCCCTTGATCGAGTCTTCGACGGCCTGTGTTCCCTTGGCGGCGGCCGCCAGCGACTGCCGGGCGACGGTGGCCGACTGCTTGGCGTCGCCGGAAACGTTGGTCATTGACGTTGACATGTTCAGTACCGACTGACCGGCCGATTTTATTTCGGCGGTCTGTTGCTCGGCCGCGGCGAGCAGTTCGACGGAGATTTGCTGCGCCATTCCCGTCGCCACGGTAACCCGGCTGGCAGCATCGTTGATACGACCGACGAGTACGCGCAGTTCTTCAATGGTGTAGTTGATCGAGTCGGCGATGGCCCCGGTGATGTCCTCGGAGACCGTCGCGGTTACCGTCAGGTCACCGTCGGCGAGGTCGCCAAGCTCGTTCATCAGGCGCAGGATGGCACCCTGATTCTGGCGGTTGACCAACTCGGTTTCCCGGCGGCCGCGCTCGGCAGTCTCGGCCTGTCGTTTGCTCTCCGTCAGGTAGGTCCTGGCGAGCAGGAACAGCAGGCTGATGGCGAGCACGATCAGGCCCGCAAGAGCGAAACCGTAGCCGCTACGTTCCATGACGTTGGCTTGGTAAGCCCTGGCCAGCTGGTCGGTGGCACCAAGCAGCTCTTCGCTGTCACGAAAGATCTGCGAACCCGCCTGCTTGGCAATGACCAGCCGCTGCAGATTGCCGAGGATGCCGCCAACAGCGGTTCGATACTCGCTGAAACTGGTATCCAGTTCGCCTAACTTCTGTTTCGTCTCCGTGTCCGTGGTGGCGGTGATGCGTAGCGTCTCGCTGCCTTTGCTCAAGGCGCTGATGAGATCGCGAAAAGTGTTCGTGTCCTTGCCCAGGAGGAAGGCGATTTCCGCGTCGATGGCGTCGCCGACGAGCAGCGCATTGGCGTTCTTGGCGATTCGCTGGGTGAGCATCACCAGCTGGTTGGCGGCTGCTATATCGCGGATGCCGGCGCTGCTCTGCAGCTTGAGTGCGGCGATCTGCTCCGAGCGCTCGAGTAGCTGCGGGTTCTTGTCGTTGATCGAGGCGACGTCCTTGCCCAGCGAGATCAGGTTTTTCTCCATCTCCAGGAGCCGCCCGGCATTCTTGTCGGTCTTCGCCCAGGCCTCGCTCAGGAAGAGCAGCTGCGGGTGCACGCTTGCCGGCGAAGCGGGCACCAGCGTGGCGCCCAGTTCGCCACCGTTGATCAGTCGGTCGAGGCTGGTCACGAAACTGTCACGCGAATCCCTGAGCTGCTTGAATGCTGCCGGATCGCCCAGCAAAGCCAGGCTGGATGCCTTGGCCAGTCGCTGCGAGAGCATTCCCATGTCGCCGGCGGCGGCGATGTAGGCGGTGCCGTAGGTCGACTGCCGGTCGTCACGATAAACCACGACGGCGATGATCAGCATGACCAGCAGCAGTGCGCCACCCAGAATCTGCAGCTGTTTGGACACCGGGTAGCGGCCGAGCAGAGGCAGCGCAAACGGGGGCTCCTCGTCGCCCATCTCGGCATCGGAATCCATCACCGTGCGATCCCCCAGGGTCTCGCCTGCCGGGTCTGTCGTACCGGACAAAAAACTCGGCAGTTTGGACTTCAACGTCATATTTCTCTCCGGTTACACGGTCGCTACGGGGTGACTGATGGTCGTCGAGGCGCTGGCTCGACCAAGCGGCTCATACGCCAATGTCCATGAACGCCTCGTCAGCCAGAAGCTCCCGCACCTTGAGCTTCTTCCAGCGCCGCCCTTCGTTGTCGCTGTAGGACTCCTGTGCCCAGATTGGCGCTGTCGCATCGGCTGCTTCCGGATGCAAGGCTTCAACATTGCGCAAACCAATCATGCGCGTGACCAGCAAGGCGGCGTTGCTGCCGTGGCGGGTACCGATCAACAGCAGCCGAGAGCTGGCATTCTGCGGCGTTGCCTCCTTGCCGAGAAAGGCCGCCAGGTCGACCACCGAGTACAGGTTGCCGCGAATATTGGCGACGCCGGCGAACCACGGCAGCGTCAACGGCACGCTGGTCAGCGGGGTCAGCGGAACGATTTCGCCTGAGTCGGCCAGGTCCAGGAGCCAGTAGTCGGGGCCCGCCTGGATGCCGAGCAAGCCTGCCGAACTCTGATTGCCCGTGCCGGCGAGCCGTGCCGCCAGGTAGGACTGGAAATCGTGCAGGCTGATCTTTTTGGTCATGCGCTTGCTGGCAGTCAGAGTGCCGCAATCTTGGCCAGCAGCTCAGGGCCGTTGACGGGTTTGACCAGGTAATCCTGCGCGCCCTGGCGCAGGCCCCAGATCTTGTCGGTTTCCTGCCCCTTGGTCGTGCATACGATGACCGGAATGTTGCGCGTCGCCTCGTCACGGGTCAGGGTGCGGGTCGCCTGATAGCCATTGAGGCCCGGCATGACCACGTCCATCAGGATCAGATCCGGCAGTTCGCTCTTCGCCTTGGCGATTCCCTCTTCGCCGCTCTCCGCCGTAATGACCTCATAACCACTGCTGGTCAATAAGGCTTTCATGACATGGCGCTCGGTGGGCGAATCGTCAACGACGAGGATTTTCTTGATGGTCATGGTGTCTGGCTCTCTCAGGCTGACCGCGGTGCAAAAGTCGCCACCGTTTGCAGGAGGCTGTCTTTGGTGAATGGCTTGGTCAGATACTGGTCCGAGCCGACCATGCGACCGCGCGCGCGGTCGAACAGGCCGTCCTTGGACGACAGCATGATCACCGGCGTGGCGCGGAAACGCTGGTTCTTCTTGATCAGCGCACAGGTCTGATAGCCGTCGAGTCGCGGCATTACGATGTCACAGAAAATGACTGCTGGCTGATGATCGGCGATTTTTGCCAAGGCATCGAAACCGTCCTCCGCCACCAATACCTGGCAGCCGGCCTGGACAAGGAATATTTCCGCGCTCCGGCGTATGGTATTACTGTCGTCAATGACCATGACCTTGACGCCGCGCAGACTTGCCGCTTCAGCCAATTGTCTCCTCCCGAGTGCGTCAGGTTTTTATCTTGAGGGCGTCACTTTTCCGACGTCATCTCCTGCTGACATTACTATAACGCATTGTCTTCAAATCTCGACCATTTCGAAGTCTTCCTTGCGCGCACCGCATTCCGGACAGGTCCAGTTGATCGGCACGTCCTGCCAGTGGGTCCCGGGCGCGATGCCTTCGTCTGGCAGGCCCGCCGCCTCGTCATAAATGAAGCCGCAGGTGAGGCACATCCAGGTCAGGTACTGTGGGTCGTTTGCTGTGTTCATGGCTACCGTCGGTTTTCGGTTAGAATCGGCGAAAATCCGATAGATTCTAGCCAAACCCCTCTCTTGCTGCCAAGACTTTCTTTTTGACAGAAAATCTTTGCTGACCGCGGCCCTGCACTGATGAACTCCTTTTCTGCCCGAATGCCGCCACCGATCGTGTTGAGCTTCGCGGCCAGCGACCCCTCCGGCGGAGCGGGCCTGCAGGCCGACCTGATGACTGTCTCGGCGCTCGGCTGCCACGCCCTGTCGGTGACCACGGCGCTGACTGTTCAGGATTCTGTCGGCGTCGCCGGCGTTCTCGCCGTCGATGCCGACTGGGTTGAAGATCAGGCGCGTACCCTGCTCCAGGACATGCCGGTAGCGGCGTTCAAGATTGGCCTGCTGGGGAGCGCCGATAACATCCTGATCATCGCCGATATCCTCGCCGACTACCCGCTGCTGCCCGTAGTCCTCGACCCGGTCCTGGCCTCCGGGCGCGGCGATGAACTGGCGGATGACGAAATGATCGCCGCCTTGCGCGAGCTCCTGCTCCCCCTGACCACGATCCTGACGCCGAATACGCTCGAAGCGCGCCGACTCTCCGACCAGGCGCAAGCGGCGCACGACGATCAGGCTGTCGATGTCGATGTCGATGTCGATGTCGACGTCTGCGCGCAGCGCTTGCTCTCCCTTGGTTGCGAGTACGTGCTGTTGACCGGAACGCATGACAACACGCCGCGCGTCGTCAATCGGCTTTACGGACGCGAGGCGGGTCTGTTGCGCAGCGACAGCTGGGATCGCCTGCCCGGCAGCTACCACGGGTCGGGCTGTACGCTGGCCTCGGCGATAGCCGCCCATCTCGCCCGCGGCCTGCCGGTCAGCGAGGCGACGCAGGCCGCGCAGGACTATACCTGGCAAGCGCTGGCTGCCGGTTTCCGGGTCGGCATGGGCCAGTACCTGCCGGATCGCTTCTTCCGGCTGCGCGCCGGTGGCGGTGGTCTCCTTGCCTGACGCCCTGCGCCAGTCGCTGCGTGGCCTCTACGCGATCACCCCGGATTGCCTGGCCGCCAACGTCCTTCTTGACCGCGTTCGGGCCGCCCTGCAGGGTGGGGCGGCGTTTGTCCAGTATCGCGACAAGGGTGGCAACGCGACCCGCCAGGCAGAGACGGCGCGCGCCTTGCTCGCCCTTTGCCGGCAGTTCGGCGCCCGCTTGCTGATCAACGACGATCTGGCACTGGCGCTGGCGGTGGGCGCCGACGGTGTGCACCTGGGCGCCGCCGACGGCAAGCTGGCGACGGCGCGCGAGGCGCTGGGCGGCGCTCGCCTGCTCGGCGCTTCCTGCTACGACGATTTCGAGCGCGCCCGGGCTGCCGCTGCGTTCGGCGCGGACTACCTTGCCTTTGGCGCCATGCACCCGTCGTCGACCAAGCCGCTGGCGGTGCGTGCCTCGCCGTCGCTGATTACCCGCTGTCGCGCCGAACTGCAGGTGCCGGCCTGCGCCATCGGTGGGATCACGGTCGAGAACGCCGCGCCGCTGCTCGCCGCCGGCGCCGACTTGCTGGCCGTGATCAGCGATCTCTTCGAGGCGCCTGACGTGGCGTCGCGCGCCGCCGCCTATCACCAACTATTCGAGGAAAATGCTCTTGATCTCCCACAATCAACAACTTTTTGAGCGTGCCCAGAAGCACATACCGGGTGGCGTCAACTCGCCGGTGCGCGCTTTCAAATCGGTCGGCGGTACGCCGCGCTTCTTCGTCGCCGGTTCCGGCGCCCATGTCACCGACGCGGACGGCAAGAGCTACGTCGATTATGTGGGCTCGTGGGGGCCCTTGATTCTCGGCCACGCGCATCCCGGAGTGCTGGCAGCGGTTCAGGAAGCGACGCGCAAGGGGCTGTCCTTTGGCGCGCCGACCGAAAGCGAGGTCGACATGGCCGAGCTGCTGTGCGAGTCGCTGCCGTCTCTGGAAATGGTTCGCCTGGTCAGTTCCGGCACCGAGGCGACGATGAGTGCCATCCGCCTGGCACGCGGCCATACCGGGCGGGACCTGCTGATCAAGTTCGAAGGTTGTTACCACGGCCATTCCGACAGTCTGCTGGTCAAGGCCGGTTCGGGGATGCTGACGCTCGGCAACCCCAGTTCCGCCGGCGTACCCGCTGATCTTGCCCGGCACACCCTGGTTCTCGACTACAACGACACGGCCGGACTGGAAGCCGCCTTTGCCGAGCACGGCGCGCAGATTGCCGCGCTGATCGTCGAACCGGTCGCCGGCAATATGAACCTGGTCATGCCGCGGCCCGAATTCCTGCAGGCGATGCGCAGGTTGTGCAGCGAGCACGGCGCGGTGCTGATTTTCGACGAGGTGATGACCGGTTTCCGGGTCGGCGCCGGGTGCGCGCAGGGCCTGTACGGGATCACGCCGGACCTGACCACGCTCGGCAAGGTGATCGGCGGCGGCTTGCCGGTGGGCGCTTTCGGCGGTCGCCGGGAGATCATGGCCCAGGTTGCGCCGCTCGGGCCGGTCTACCAGGCGGGCACGCTGTCCGGTAATCCGGTCGCCGTGGCCGCTGGTCTGGCGACGCTGAAGTGTGTCCGTGCGGCCGGTTTCTACGAGCAGCTCACGCAGCGTACCCGACAGCTGACCGACGGCTTGCGCGCGGCGGCGGCAAGGAACGGCGTGCCGTTTTCGGCGCAGGCCGTCGGCGGCATGTTCGGCCTCTACTTTCGTCCCGAGTGTCCGCAAACCTACGCCGAGGTGATGAGCTGCGATCAGCAGGCCTTCAACCGCTTCTTTCACGGCATGCTCGACGCCGGCCACTATTTCGCTCCGGCTGCCTTCGAAGCGGGCTTCGTTTCGGCAGCGCACGCAGAGGCCGACATTGCGGCGACGGTCGCTGCTGCCGAAGCGGTTTTCAAGGCCTGGTAGCTGGCCGGGGAGAGGAGGGCAGGGCGCGCGCGACGGGGCGCAGCGCCCGCTGGCGCAGGACGGCCGTGGTCAGGCGGTCCTGCGGTTGGCAGCGCGATTACTCCTGATTCGGCGCTTCTCGAAATACTTCACGCCGACATACATGCTGCTGCCGACGGCGATCATGGCGACCAGAAAGGCCGCGTAGGCGGCCGGCCAGGGAATGCCCTCGGTCATCATCGAGAACTCGGACATTCCACCCATGCCGGCGAGGACGTTGATCGGCATGAAGATGACACTGAGAACCGTCAGTCGCTTGATGTCCTTGTTCTGGTTGATGTTGATCGCGCTGTCCGTGGCGTCCATCAGAAAGTTGATCTTGTTGAACAGGAAAGCGGTATGGCCGTCGAGTGATTCGATGTCGCGCAGGATTTCGCGTCCATCGGCGAGTTGCTCCTCGGACAGGAAGCGGCCACGCAGCAGGAACGACAGCGCACGCCGCGTATCCAGCACGTTCCGTCGCGTGCGCCCGTTGAGGTCCTCGGCTTCGGAAACGGCGGCCAGGATCTGGGTCGCTTCCTGGTCGGTGATATGCGAGCGCAGGACCTGCCTGCCGACCCGCTCCAGCTCGGCGTATACATCCTCCAGCGCGTTCGCCGAGTACTCCACGTCGGCCGCGTAGAGGTCGAGCAGGACGTCCTTGCCGTCGGTCACGTAGCCGGGCCGTGTGCGCGCACGCGCGCGCTGCAGGCGGAAAACCGGCAGTTCCTCGGTGCGGATCGTGAACAGGATGTCGTTCTGGAGGATCAGGGCCACCGGGACGTTGCGCGATTCTTCCTTGGTGTCGAGCAGGAAGTCCGAATGCAGGTGCGTATGCCCTTCTTCGTCGACGTAGAAGCGGGCGCTGGCTTCGAGGTCGGTCAGGCTGCCGGGATCGGGCAGGTCGACGTCGAAGCGGCGGCCAATCCAGCCGCGGATCTTCTTCGTCGGCGCGATCAGGTCTACCCAGATCGGGTTCAGGTCCTGCAGTTCCTCGGGGCGGGTGATGGTGATCTGGCGCAGGTGGCCGTCGACCAGTTCGAAAGCGGTGACTGCCGTCTTCTCGTTGCGGTAGTGGCTGTCGTCGATCAGCTCTTCGAGGACGTCGTCGGAAAGTATGGCCAGGATCGGATCGGCGCCTTCCTTGACTTCTTCCCAGACGATCAGGCGCTCATTCGCTTCCAGCGACTCAAGAATGTAGGCGACTTCCTTGGCCGGCATCAGCTTGAGCTTCTGGCGCAATTCGCGGCGATACTGTTGCTGGATCTCGGCGCTGGCGTCGTCGAGCGCTGGCGTATCCTGCTCGCGCAACAAGGGTTCGACGAGTTCCTCGACGCGTTTTTGCAGCGAGAGGAGCGAGCGCACCTCGCTGAGATGTACGTCGGCGAGGCCTCTTTCCAGCGCATCGGGCGCCAGCCGCTTGTTTTCGTCGCTCAAAGTCTTACCTCGCCGATGTGAATGCCGTGCTGCAAAGCGCGCGAGTTTAGCACTGCCGGGCGGACAGGATGCACCCTTGCGAAGCTTTTTTCCTCAATCGAAACAGGATGAAATCGCGCCTGCGCGACGCCTGCGCCAGCGCTTCCGTCGCTTCTGACAAAGGGCCATTTCTTGCTCCTTGTTGTCGCCTTGAATTCGCCCTAGAATCGCGCCTTCGTCGCCTCCCTGAAGGGGGCGAAGAGAACTTCTGGGGGTGACTTCCCAACGCTGAGCCGTGACAGGCTGCATCTGCCTGCCCGACCCGCCGCCAGGGCGAGGAAGAACCGGGCAATCGCATCGCGAGCAGAATTCACGGAGGGGCAATGAGCACCGAGAACGCAGAACAGGGCGAGAGTCCGCGTTTGGCAGCGACCGCTTTGGCGGCGATGGGCGTCGTCTTTGGCGACATCGGCACCAGCCCGCTGTACACCATGAAGGAGGTCTTCGGCGGTCACCATCCGCTGCCGATCGACACCGACACCGTCCTGGGAATTCTGTCGCTGGTTTTCTGGGCGCTGACGATCACCGTCTCCCTCAAATACGTGCTGTTCATCATGCGCGCCGACAACAAGGGCGAGGGCGGCATCATGGCCCTGACCGCCCTGGCCCTGCGTACCGCCAATGCCTCGCCACGCATATTGTGGGCCTTGTCGGCGCTGGGCATTTTCGGCGCCGCGCTTTTTTACGGCGACGCCGTGATCACCCCGGCGATGTCGGTGCTCTCGGCCGTCGAGGGGCTTGAAGTCGTGACGCCGCTGCTCAAGCCCTACGTGCTGCCCGTCACCGTCGGCATTCTGGTGGTGCTGTTTGCCTTTCAGCGGCACGGAACGGCTGCCGTTGCCGCCTTGTTCGGCCCGCTGATGATGTTCTGGTTCGCCACGCTTGGCGCGCTCGGCTTGTGGAACGTGATCGAGCATCCGTCCGTTCTCGTGGCCATCAATCCCTGGTACGCGCTGGTTTTCATCTTCGACCACCAGGGAATGGCCTTCCTGGCGCTCGGCTCGGTGGTGCTGGCGATTACCGGCGGCGAAGCACTCTACGCCGATATGGGTCACTTCGGTCGCCGCTCGATCAAGTGGGCATGGTTTGCTTGCGTCTTTCCGCTGCTCTACCTCAACTACCTCGGCCAGGGGGCCTTGTTGCTCGCCGATCCAACGGCGATCAGCAGCCCCTTCTTCCGGCTGGTGCCGCATCCGGTCCTGCTCATCCCCCTCGTCGTCCTGGCCACCATGGCCACGGTGATCGCTTCGCAGGCGGTGATCTCCGGCGCCTTCTCGCTCACCAGCCAGGCCATGCAACTGGGCTATTGTCCGCGCATCCAGATCAAGTTCACGTCGCTGCACGAAAAAGGCCAGATCTACGTTCCGAACATCAACTGGTTGCTGTTGTTGGCGGTGATTGCCGTCGTGCTCGGTTTTCGATCGTCGTCGAACCTGGCCGCGGCCTACGGTATCGCCGTCACCCTGACCATGATGATCGATACCATCCTTGCCTTTGTCGTGGTGCACGCGCTGTGGAACTGGAGCTGGCCGCGTGCCGTCCTGTTCCTGGTGTTTTTCGTGGTCGTCGATTTTGCCTTTTTCTCGGCCAACGTGATCAAGATCCTCGATGGTGGCTGGTTTCCGCTCGTGCTTGGGCTGGCGGTTTTTCTCCTCCTCTCCACCTGGAAGCTTGGTCGCCGCTTGCTCAGCGAGAGACTGCAGCAGGATTCGATGCCGCTTGACGCCTTCCTGGCCAGTATCGCCACCGGTGGGCCGCAGCGCGTCGACGGCACCAGCGTCTTTCTCACCGCCTCACCGGATGGTGTGCCGCGGGCCATGCTCCACAACCTGTACCACAACAAGGTCCTGCACCAGCGCGTCGTCCTCCTGCACGTGGACACCGAGGACGTCCCGCACATCCCGGACGACGAGCGCGTACGCGTCGAAGCGCTCAGCGGCGGCTTCCATCGCGTGTATGTCCGCTATGGTTTCAGTGACGAATCCAACCTGCCGCGCGCCCTGGAGCTGTGCGCCGAACAGGGGCTGCCCTTCGAGATGATGGAAACCTCGTTCTTCCTCGGTCGCGAGACGGTCGTCAGGCTCCCGCTTACCCAGCGTTCGCGCATGGCGCGCTGGCGGCAGGTATTGTTTACGTGGATGTTCCGCAACGCCGAGAGCGTCACCGCCTATTTCAGGATCCCGCCCAACCGCGTCGTCGAGCTCGGCTCGCAGGTCGAGCTGTAGGGTAATGCGGCATTCTTGATGAGCTTTTCAGCGACCCTGAGAGCAGCGTGAAACCCGTGCGCTGGCCGGATTTTGCCCGCTCCATTCCCGCGCCCGCGTCGCCAGATCCGGGCAAGAATTCCCCAGCCCCCGTCATTGCGACGAGGCGCAGCCGACGCGGCAATCCAGTTCCATTCTCTGACTAAAGGTGCGCCACGGCAGCCGAGCGAAAAACAAGACCTCTGGATTGCCGCGTCGGCTACGCCTCCTCGCAATGACGTGCGGGCGGATGTGGCGCCGCGTTTTCGACGCGACTTTCAGCGCCCCTGAGAGCAGGGTGAAACCCGTGGGCTGGCCGGATTTCGCCCGTGTCCTACGGCTGCCGGCGTCGCCAAATCCGGGCAGACGTTCCACCAGCTCCCCTCCCTTCGCCCGCGGTGATTGCACGGCTGCCCGCCGATCGGCGAGAATCGGGACGGAACGGTCACCGGGCAACCGAACGGGGAGAAAGAAATGGCTTTCGCAAGACGCTATCTGACAGCGCTGGCACTGGGCGCGCTGGCGCTCACCACGCTCACCGCACTCACCGCACTCGCCGACCCGCGGCCATTCGAATCGACCGATCTGGGCCGCATCCGGCGCAATGATCAAGGCCAGCTGGAAGTGGTCAAGACGCCGCCGGACGGCGCATCAGGCGCGTCATCCGGGCCGGCCGACGCTGCCGCGCGCCAGCCGGCGGCGCCGGCTCAGCTCGGCGGGAAGAAAGCGCCGGCGGCTGCAGCGGGTGGCCGGACCATCGTCGTCGGTCCACAGGAGCCGGTGCGCAGCATCCAGGAAGCGGCGCGCATGGCGCGCGACGGTGACACCATCGAAATTCGCCCCGGCGACTACCGGCAGCAGGCTGTCGTGTGGACCCAGGCGCGGCTGACCATCCGGGGAATCGGCAAGCGTCCGCGGCTGATCGCCGACGGCGACCACGCCGAGGGCAAGGCCCTGTGGGTGGTGCGCAACGCAGACATGCTGATCGAGAACGTCGAATTCAGGGGGGCGCGCGTCCCCGACGGTAATGGCGCCGGCATCCGCTTCGAAAAAGGCCATCTGAAAGTCGTTCGCTGCGCGTTTTTCGACAACGAGATGGGCATCCTGACCAGCAATTTCGCCGACGCCGTTCTCGAAGTCGAGGACAGCGAGTTCGGTCAGGCGCCGAAGCACGCCGGCGCGCTGCATCACCTGCTTTACGCGGGCCAGATCGCCCGGTTGAGCGTCAGGGGGAGTCGCTTCCAGCAGGGTTTCCGCGGCCACCTGATCAAGTCGCGGGCGCGTGAAAGTTCCATCCTCTACAACCTGCTGGTCGACGGTCCGGACGGCAGTGCCTCGTACGAACTCGAGTTTCCGAACGGCGGCCTGGCGTGGGTGATCGGCAACATCATCGGGCAAAGCGACAACACCGACAACCGGGAGCTGGTTTCCTACGGCGCCGAAGGTCCGCACTGGCCCGACAACGCGCTCTACCTGGCCCACAACACGCTTGTCGACCCCTTGCTCGTTGGCCGCTTCCTGCACGTCTGGAGCGACAAGATGCCGCCCGGAACCGAGGTCTGGGCGGTCAATAACCTGCTCGTTGGGCATGCGGTTTTCGCGGCACAAGGGCCCGGTCGTCATGACGGCAACCTGGTCGTCGATCGCTCGCTGCTCGTCACTGGCGACGCCTTGCCGTTCAGGCTGCCCAACAACTCGCCCCTGCGCGGCACGGCGCCGTCGCCCGGCTTTGCGCGTCAGCAGAATCTGGCCCCCAGCGCCGAATTCAAACTACCCGCCGGAACCCGCCCGCTACCCGCCGGCAGTCCCCTGACCGCGGGCGCCCTGCAGTAGAGTCCCGTCGTCAGGCGGGTACTCGCCAGGGTCGTGTTGCTTTCCTGATGAGCCTTTCGGTAACCCTGAAAGTGGCGCGAGATCCTTGTCGTGCGTTTGTGGCTGTACCGTGGCCGGCGCACACCGTTGCCCCCACCACCGTCATTGCGAGGAGGCGCAGCCGACGCGGCAATCCAGTTCCATTCTCTGACTAATGGTGCGCCGCATCAGCCGGGCGAAAAACAAGACCTCTGGATTGCCGCGTCGGCTCCGCCTCCTCGCAATGACGTGCAGGCGGGTGTGGCGCCGCATTCCGGTGTGGCGCCGCATTCCGCATTCCGCATTCCGCATTCCGCATTCCGCATTCCGCGTTCCGCATTCCGCGTTCCGCATTTGCGCATTCCCGACGCAACTTTCAGCGCCCCTCCCAGCAGCGTGAAACCCGTGCGCTGGCCGGATGTCGCCCGCTCCCTACGGCTGCCCGCGTCGCCAATTCCGGGCAACCATTCCCCCACCACCGTCATTGCGAGGAGGCGTAGCCGACGCGGCAATCCAGTTCCATTCTCTGACTAATGGTGCGCCGCATCAGCCGGGCGAAAAACAAGACCTCTGGATTGCCGCGTCGGCTACGCCTCCTCGCAATGACGGGCAGGGCGGGTGTGGCGCCGCATTCCGGTGTGGCGCCGCATTCCGCATTCCGCATTCCGCATTCCGCATTTGCGCATTCCCGACGCAACTTTCAGCGCCCCTCCCAGCAGCGTGAACCCCGTGCGCTGGCCGGATGTCGCCCGCTCCATACCGCTGCCCGCGTCGCCAAATCCGGGCAAGAATTCCCCCACCACCGTCATTGCGAGGAGGCGCAGCCGACGCGGCAATCCAGTTCCATTCTCTGACTAATGGTGCGCCGCATCAGCCGGGCGAAAAACAAGACCTCTGGATTGCCGCGTCGGCTCCGCCTCCTCGCAATGACGGGCAGGCGGGCGGGTGTGGCGCGGCATTCCGCATTCCGCTGTCCGCATTTGCGCATTCCCGACGAGGCTTTCACCCAGCCGGGTTGCCCGCCCTTCAGTCTTCGTCCATGACGACGTTGGTATAGACGTCCTGGACGTCGTCGAGCGCGTCGAGGGCGTCGATCAGCTTCTGCATGCGCTGCGCTTCGTCGCCGGTGAGCGGCGTCTCGTTTTCGGCTTTCATCGTCACGCCGCCGTACTCGGACTGGAAGCCGGCGGCTTCGAGCGCGTCCTTGACCGAAAAATAGTCGCCTGGCGCGGTGATCACTTCGACCGATCCGTCGTCGTTGCTGAGCACGTCTTCGGCACCGGCTTCGATCGCCGCGTCCATCAGCGCCGTTTCGTCGGTACCGGGGGCGAACAGCAACTGCCCGCAGTGGGTGAACTGAAAAGCGACGCAGCCATCGGTGCCGAGATTGCCGCCGTATTTGTTGAAGGCGTGCCGCACGTCGGCGACGGTGCGCGTGCGGTTGTCGGTCAGGCAATCGACGATCACCGCCGCGCCGCTGATGCCGTAGCCTTCGTAGCGAATCTCGACGTAATCGACGCCTTCGAGTTCGCCGGTGCCTTTCTTGATCGCGTTGTCGATCTTGTCCTTGGGCATGTTCACCCCCTTGGCCTTGTCGATCGCCACGCGCAGGCGCGGGTTGAAGGCCGCGTCGCCGCCGCCCATCTTGGCCGAAACGGTGATTTCCTTGGCCAGCTTGGAGAATGAAGCGCTGCGTTTTTCATCCTGGCGGCCCTTGCGGTGCTGGATGTTTGCCCATTTGGAATGTCCTGCCATGCTGACCTCTGCTGATCGCGATCTTGCTGCAGGCGTTGCCGGGGCAACAAACCTGGCCGCAAATGGTTGATAATCAAGGTCGGCATTCTAGCACCTCGCGAATTCTCATCCCTCCCAGTCCCTACTTTCCGGAGTCGCCCATGAGCAAACCCCTCGCCATCGCCAAGCACGAAGACACCGAACTGGCCTTGTTGCCAGCGCTTGCCAACCGGCACGGCCTGATTACCGGCGCCACCGGTACCGGAAAAACGGTGACCCTGCAGGTTCTCGCCGAGCGTTTTTCGGAGATCGGCGTGCCGGTGTTCATGGCCGATGTGAAAGGTGATCTCTCGGGCCTGGCGGCAGAGGGCAGCGTGTCGACAAAGATGCAGGCGCGCCTCGACGCGCTGGGCATCAAGGAGCACACGCCGAGCAAATGCCCGGTCGCTTTCTGGGACGTCTTCGGCGAGCAGGGTCACCCCGTGCGGGCGACGATTTCGGACATGGGGCCGGTCCTGCTGGCGCGTCTGCTGAACCTCAACGACACCCAGACCGGCGTCCTGCAAATGGTATTCAGGATTGCCGACGACAACGGCCTGCTGCTCCTCGATCTCAAGGATCTGCGGGCGATGCTGCAGCACGTCGGCGAGAACGCCAAGAGCTTCAGCAGCGAGTACGGCAATGTCTCGGCGGCGTCGATCGGCGCCATCCAGCGCGGCCTGCTGAACCTTGGCGACCAGGGCGGTGACGTCTTCTTCGGCGAACCGATGCTCGACATCGCCGACCTGATGCAGACCGACAACGGCAGGGGAGTGGTCAATATCCTCGCCGCCGACAAGCTGATGACTTCGCCGCGGCTGTACTCGACTTTCCTGCTCTGGCTGCTGGCCGAGCTTTTCGAACAGTTGCCCGAAGTCGGCGACGTCGAAAAACCGAAGCTGGTCTTCTTCTTCGACGAGGCGCACCTGCTGTTCAGCGAAGCGCCGGCGGCCTTGCTGGAAAAGATCGAACAGGTGGTGCGGCTGATTCGCTCGAAAGGTGTCGGCGTCTATTTCGTCACCCAGAATCCGCTCGACATCCCCGACAGTGTTCTCGGCCAGCTCGGCAACCGCGTCCAGCACGCGCTGCGCGCATTCACGCCGCGCGACCAGAAAGCCGTCCGCGCGGCAGCGCAGACGCTGCGCGCCAATCCGCGTTTCGACGCCGAGACGGCGATCACCGAACTCGGCGTCGGCGAAGCGCTGGTTTCCTTTCTCGACGAAAAAGGGCGGCCGAACGTCGTCGAGCGCGCCTTCGTCCTGCCACCCGCCTCGCGCATGGGGCCGCAGACCGCCGACGAGCGGCAGGCGGTGATCAAGGCGTCGACGATCTACGGGCACTACGAGGCGGTGGTCGATCGCGAGTCGGCCTACGAGCTGCTGCGGGCTCAGGCGGCCGCTCCCGGAGACGCTGCTGGCGCGCCGCAGCCGGCGGCCAGCGAGCCGCAGCCAGACTCGTCGTCGAGCGGCGGCTGGCTCGGCGGCCTCGCCGACCTCTTCGGCGGAGGTTCCAGCGGCGGTCGCTCGCGGGGCGGCGATTCGGTCGCCACCACGGCCGCCAAGAGCGCGGCGCGAGCGATTGGCTCGCAAGTCGGTCGTCAGCTCATTCGCGGCGTGCTCGGTTCGCTGCTCGGCGGCGGTTCGCGGCGGCGCTGAGTTTCTGTCCTCCCGCTGAGTTCCTGTCCTCCTCATTCACTATCCACCACCGCTCCTGCACCCTCCGAGCCCTCTGTCACTGTCGCCCCATGTCTACCAACCTATCTCCAATCAATCCCTGGTACGTCTGCCTCTGCAAGCCTCGCCGCGAGGCGCTGGCCGTGCGCAAGCTCGAGGAGCAGGGCTACGAGGTTTTCCTGCCCATGCTCACGCAATGGGAAAAAGCCAAGGCTGGCTGGACGAAGCGGCAGCAGGTGATGTTCCCGCGCTACAGTTTTGTCCGTTGCGGTCGCCCCGAACAGAGCATCGGCCCGATTCGCAGCACGCCCGGCGTCAGCGGACTGGTCAGCTTTGGCGGAATCCCCGCCACCCTGGATGAGGCGACACTGGCCGCAATTCGCTCACTGGCTGAACGGCAGGCCGCGGCAGTGGACGAGAAAGTGCACCCCTTCCATGCCGGTGACAGCGTCGAGATCGCTGCCGGGCCGCTCAAAGGCCTGTCCGGCATCGTGTCCGCGATCGCCGAGGAGCGGGTCGTCGTCATGCTCAGCCTGCTCGGTCGCGAAAAGGCCGTCGCTGTGCCGGCTGGGCACGTGACGCTGACGTGAGGCAGCGGTCATCGCCCGATAAAACGGGCTCCTGCAGCGATCGCTGCGATCCCCGGTAGGAGCTCGCTGCATCGGGCGAAACCACGACACGCAGCGAACCGCAACCATGCCCCCCAGCCAACCCCACGCCGAAGATCTCCGCCAGGGCCGCTGCTCACAATCCGGGCAGGTCTACCTGCTAACCCTGGTGACCGCCGAACGAGCGCGCGTCTTCGAGCACTTCACCACGGCACACCAGGCTGCTCGCTGCTTCAATGAGCGAGCAGTGCGCCGCTACGGCACGACGCTGGCCTTCGTGGTCATGCCGGACCATGTCCATTGGTTGCTGGAGCTGGCTTCGGAGGTCAGCGTCAGCGAGGCTGTGCGCGTCTACCGCGCCAAGGTGAGTCTGAGCCTGGGCCGCCGAATCTGGCAAAAAGGATTCCACGATCGCGCCCTGCGCCGCGATGAAGATCTTGCGACCGTGGCGCGCTACGTCGTCCGCAACCCCGTGCGCGCCGGCTTGGTTGAGCGATTGGGAGACTACCCGCACTGGGATGCCGTCTGGATTTAGAGCCCATCGCCCGACCCGTCACGCACCTCACGCCCTGTAGGAGCCCGATTCATCGGGCGATGACGACGTATCGTGCTGTCAAAGGCGCTCGATTACACGAAGCGCCAATCGCCCGATAAATCGGGCTCCTACAGGTTGGCCAGCGCGTTGCCGTACGCCTACGAACATGCCGATGACCCGATCTGCCAGGCCACAACCGCCACGCACCTCCCCCCTGTAGGAGCCCGATTCATCGGGCGATGACGACGCACCGTGCTGTCAAAGCGCTCGATTACACGAAGCGCCAATCGCCCGATAAATCGGGCTCCTACAGGTCGGCCGGCGCGTTGTCGTACGCCTACGAACATGGCCATCCCCCGATCTGCCAGGCCACAACCGCCACCAACCGCCCCCTGTAGGAGCCCGATTCATCGGGCGATGACGACGTATCGTGCTGTCAAAGGCGCTCGATTACACGAAGCGCCAATCGCCCGATAAATCGGGCTCCTACAGGTCGGCCGGCGCGTTGTCGTACGCCTACGAACATGGCCATCCCCCGATCTGCCAGGCCACAACCGCCACCAACCGCCCCCTGTAGGAGCCCGATTCATCGGGCGATGACGACGTATCGTGCTGTCAAAGGCGCTCGATTACACGAAGCGCCAATCGCCCGATAAATCGGGCTCCTACATCTTGGCCGGCGCGTTGCCGTACGCCTATGAACATGCCCAGCCCCCGATCTGCCAAGCCACAACCGCCACCAACCTCCCCCTGTAGGAGCCCGATTCATCGGGCGATGACAACGCACCGTGCTGTCAAAGGCGCTCGATTACACGAAGCGCCAATCGCCCGATAAATCGGGCTCCTACAGGTTGGCCAGCGCGTTGCCGTACGCCTGCGAACATGCCTATCCCCCGATCTGACAGGCCGCAACCGCCACGAACCTCACGCCCTGTAGGAGCCCGATTCATCGGGCGATGACGACGCACCATGTTGTCGAAGCGCCCAAGCTCACCCAGCCGCTCGAGAACCCACCGCTATCCTCGGTAGCGAAAATCGTTGAGCTCCGAGGCAAAAAATCGCATCATCGCCATGTCTGCAACGAATGGAACCCAGCGCCCTTTCAGTCGCGTTATCGTGATCATCTTGCGTTGAGCAGCCACCCATGGACAACGAGGCACCAGCGAGCGACGACTACGATACCCCGTGGAAAGACGCGATCACGCGCTACTTTCCCGAGTTCATGGCCTTCTATTTCCCGCTCGCCCACGCTGAAATAGACTGGCAGCAAGCACACGTCTTCCTCGATCAGGAACTCGCCCAGATCGTGCAGGATGCCGAACTCGGCAAACGGCTGGTGGACCGCCTCGTACAGGTAAGTACTCGCGACGGGGGCGAGCAGTGGGTCTACATTCACGTCGAGGTCCAGGGACAGCACGACGCCAATTTTCCTGAGCGCCTGTTCACCTACAACTACCGGCTCTACGACCGCTACCGCCGGCCAGTCGCCACCCTCGCCGTGCTGGCCGACGATGGCGAAAACTGGAAACCCACTCACTTCGGCTACCGGCTGTTCGGCTGCGAAATGGGTATCCGCTTCCCGACCGTAAAGCTCCTCGATTACGCGGATCAGGTCGAAGCTCTCCTGGCCGATACCAATCCCTTTGCCCTGGTTACCGCCGCGCACCTATTCACCCGCAAGACGAAAGGTGACCCTGAACAACGTTATGCGGCAAAATGGCGGCTGGCCAAGCTCCTCTACGAACGCAACTGGGACAAGCAGCGCATCATCGACCTGTTCAGCGTCATCGACTGGCTGATGCGCTTGCCGACCGAGCTCGAGAAGCGGCTGATGGACGAAGTCTACACATTGGAAAGGAACGTCACCATGCCTTACGTCACCTCTGCCGAACGCTTCGGAATCGAAAAAGGCTTGCAGCAAGGCTTGCAGCAAGGCTTCCAACAAGGTCGCCAGGAAGGCCGCCAGGAAGGCCGCCAGGAAGGCCGCCAGGAAGGCCGCCAGGAAGGCCGCCAGGAAGGCGAGGCCGCACTCTTGCAGAGCCTTCTCGCCCGTCGCTTCGGTGCGCTGCCCGACTCTGTCCGCATCCGACTGGACGGGGCCACCGTCGAGCAGCTCGAAAGCTGGGCCATCAAGGTGCTCGATGCGCGATCGCTGGACGAAATTTTCGATCAGGGTTGAAGCAGACAAACACCGCCACCGCCCAATCCGTCAGGCGAAAACATCCACGCACCTCACCCCCTGTAGGAGCCCGATTCATCGGGCGATGACGACGTGTCGCTCCGTCGAAGCGCCCGAGGTCACCACCCGCCAATCGCCCGATGAATCGGGCTCCTACAGGTTGGCAGGCGCGTTGCCGACCGAGCTCGAGAAGCGGCTGATGGACGAAGTCTACACATTGGAAAGGAACGTCACCATGCCTTACGTCACCTCTGCCGAACGCTTCGGAATCGAAAAAGGCTTGCAGCAAGGCCGCCAGGAAGGCCGTCAGCAAGGCCGCCAGGAAGGCGAGGCCGCACTCTTGCAGAGCCTTCTCGCCCGTCGCTTCGGTGCGCTGCCCGACTCTGTCCGCATCCGACTGGACGGGGCCACCGTCGAGCAGCTCGAAAGCTGGGCCATCAAGGTGCTCGATGCACAATCGCTGGACGAAATTTTCGATCAGGGTTGAAGCAGACAAACTCCGCCACCGCCCAATCCGTCAGGCGAAAACATCCACGTACCTCACCCCCTGTAGGAGCCCGATTCATCGGGCGATGACGACGTATCGCTCCGTCAAAGCGCCCGCGGTCACCACCCGCCAATCGCCCGATGAATCGGGCTCCTACAGGTTGGCTCTTGCAGAAGCCGGGCGGCGCGGCTGGGTCTCTGACCTGCCCGCTTCGCGATAGCCGACCATCACCCCTGTAGGAGCCCGACTTGTCGGGCGATGACGACGTGTCGCTCTGTCGAAGCGCCCGAGGTCTCGATCCGCCAATCGCCCGATGAATCGGGCTCCTACAGGTTGGCTCTTGCAGAAGCCGGGCGGCGCGGCTGGGTCTCTGACCTGCCCGCTTCGCGATAGCCGACCATCACCCCTGTAGGAGCCCGACTTGTCGGGCGATGACGACGTGTCGCTCCGTCGAAGCGCCCGAGGTCTCGATCCGCCAATCGCCCGATGAATCGGGCTCCTACAGGTTGGCAGGTGTTCCGCCGGAGCTTCCAGGTCAGCTCAAGCGCGGCGGCGGCCGTCACCAGCGGCGTTGCCTCTCAACTCGGATGCAAAGAAAACCATCACTGTAACGAGCGACCAAGCCCTCGTGCGTGACCAGTTGCATCGTTTCGGTCAGGGCCTGCGCCACAAGAAGGCGGTCGAAGGGATCCTGGTGGTGTGCGGGGAGCCCTTCTATCGCAGCAGCAGGTTCGGGTTCTACAGGAAGCAGGCGGTATCTCGCCTGGCGAAAATATTCCCGCGCAAGCTTGCCAGAAACCGGCATGTCACCTCGTCCCAGGCTGTGTTTGATGCTGATTTCCCATATCGTCACAGAACTGACCCGGATCGTGCTTTTTGGCGCGACGATCAGTTCGCGAGCTTTTGCCGACAAGCCGGGATGATCGGCAATAGCCCACAAGGCCATATGAGTATCGAGCAGAAGCTTCAAGATCCAATCCGCTGCAGAAACAGCCGAGCCACGTCTTCATTGTTCGCGTCGATATCCTCCGGAACGTCGAAAGCGCCCCTTGCCACGCCAATGCGCTGCTCTGGCGGTTGCTCCGCGATCGGAACCAGGCGCGCTGCTGGTCGTCCGTTCCGGGCAATGACGATTTCCCGTTCCTTGCCCTGTTCGATGGCTTCAACAAGGCGCGACAAGTTCGACTTCGCCTCCAGCATGTTCACGGTTGCCATGGCCACCTCCGTTGAATGATGAGATGAGTCTAGGCGAGCCAGAGCGCGTAGCCCAGCATCGCAAAATCCGCCAGCTGTAAGCCGCCACGAACGCCGCCATCGCGCGATCCGCCGCCACGCTCCCCCCTGTAGGAGCCCGATTCATCGGGCGATGACGACCTGCCTGTCCGCGCCGGGGTGAAACCGGCGTCCACAAGCCGACATAAATCTGGTGCGAGCAAGGCCGGAGCTGTGGTCTGGAACGTTGGTTAGAGAGCGCCAAGAGAGGGCCGCCCGGCCCGTGGGCAAAGGCGGTCGGTGCAGGGGCTGGCCGAGGACGGTTTCTGAATCAGGCGTCGTGCTGCTCGCGCATCCGGTAGGACGATCCTTCGATGACCAGTGTCTCGGCATGATGCAGCAGGCGGTCGAGCAAGGCGGCAGTGAGGGTGCTGTCGTTGTTGAAGATCTCCGGCCATTGTTTGTACGCTTTATTCGACGTGATGATTGTTGAACCGCGCTCATAGCGCTGACTGATCACCTGGAAGAGGCCATCGGCGCCAAACTTGTCAATCGGCAGATAGCCCAATTCGTCGACGCAGAGGATGGCGGGTTTGAGCAGCCTGGTCATCTCGCGTTTGACCCCGCCGGTGGCCTGGGCGGCGGCCAGCGCATTGACGATGTCGACGGCGGTGGTGAACAGCGTCGTCAGGCCCTGCAGGCAGGCCGCATGAGCGAGGGCTATGGCTAGATGGGTCTTGCCGACGCCGACCGCGCCGAGGAGGATCACGTTGCCATGCGGCGGCACGAAGTCGAGCCGGAACAGATGCTGGATTTGCGGCCGATTGATCTTCTTCGGCCACGACCAGTCGAAGCCGTCCAGCGTCTTGATGCCGGGCAAGCGCGCGGCCTTAATGCGGCGGGCAATCAGCGCCTCATCGCGGCGAGCGACCTCGCCGGCCACCAGGTCTTCGAGAAAGCGGCCATGAGACCACGACTCACGGGCCGCCTGAGCCATCAAGTCCGGCGCGTGCTGAACGAAATACGGCAGCTGCAAACGACCCAGATGCTTCGCGAGAAGCGCCTCAGACATGGTCATGATCACCTCCTACCTCGTCTTGCGGATTGTTTCCCGTGCGGATGCCAGAATAAGCGGACAAGTCCGGTGGTGGCAGTTCAAGCTCCAGCAGATCCTGCCGGCGGATA
Organism: Candidatus Accumulibacter sp. ACC007; assembly: GCF_907163205.1. Taxonomy (NCBI): domain Bacteria; kingdom Pseudomonadati; phylum Pseudomonadota; class Betaproteobacteria; genus Candidatus Accumulibacter; species Candidatus Accumulibacter sp. ACC007. The sequence goes on from NZ_CAJQUD010000010.1 coordinate 30,849, forward strand.
AGGTGTAGCGGGCTCGGCTCGGGCAACTGGCGGCGACGTGCGTCAATCAGATGGGCGATGTATTCGCTGCTGAAGGCCTCAAAGGTCAGGGCATCGGTCATCGCCCGCACGACCGCGTCGTCACCGTGGATCTCGGCCAGTGCCACGATCTTGCGCACATGCGCGATCGCATTCCCCCGGCGATCGAGCAAGCCGGCGTGATATTTCTCTGCCAGTGGCGTCAAACCCAGGAAGCGCTTGAGTACCAACGCATCGCGGGCATGCCGACGTTGAGCGATCAAGGCCTTCGGGTGATCGGGGTCCTCGATGTCCTGATGGCGTTCGAAGGAACGCCCATGGCGGGCGACCAATTCGCCGTCGTGATAGACACAGACGCGATCCGGATAGACCTTCATCGTCACCGGTCGGCCCGCCAGGCGGGCGGGGACGGAATAGCGATTGCTCTCGAGCGTGACCCGGAACTGTCGGTTGGCACGAACGGTCAGGACGCGGCCGACATCGAACAGCCGGGGATTGACCGGCTGCAGATGAGCGCGTTCCTCGACCCAGAGGTCTTCCGGCCGGCGTTGTGTTTCGCGATGCAGGCGGACGTTGGCAACCGTCTCCAGCCACAGCCTGACGGCCGGATTGAGCGCGCTGAAGTTTGGCAGCTCCAGGCCGGCCAGGAAATTGGTTTTGACATAAGCGACGCCCCTTTCCGCGCGTCCCTTCTCATTCCCTTTTCTCGGCGCACAGGCGACGATTTCGAAGCCGTAATGGCGGGCGAAGTCGAGATAGCGGGGATTGAACTGCACCGGCTCGCCACGCACATGGCGCAAGACCGCACTGCGCAGATTATCGACCATGACCTTGCGCGGCACCCCCAGGGCAGCAAAGGCGTTGATGTGTGCCGCCAGGAAGTGCTCCATCGTTTGCGAGAGCGCAAACTCGACGTACAGCTTCCGGCTCCAGGCCAGCACCATGACGAAGAACGAAAGGCGGCGGCGGGTGTTGCCCACGGCGATGGTGCCGTATTCCCCCCAGTCGACCTGGGCGACTTCCCCGGGGGCGAAGGCCAGGGTCAGGAAGGCTTCGCGCCGGGGTGGGCGGATCTTGTGGACGTAGTCCTTGACGATGCTGATGCCGCCCTCGTAGCCAGCATCCCGCAGGCGTTGAAACACCTGCTGGGCGGTGAGCGGATGCGCATCGAGCCAGCCGACGATGCGCCCCTTGTAGGGATCGAGCTTGCTGGCCCGCGGCACGCGCGCCCGCGGGGCGTACGGGCGGTCGATCCAGTGGCGGACGGTCTTGACGTCCAGGTCCAGGCTAGCGGCAAGTTGGGGGGCCGTCAGATGACTGGCCACCCCCTCGTGAATGGCGCACCACGTGGCATAGTCGATCATGGCCGGCTCTCCAGAACAGCGCGCAGCCGCGCCAGACGCGTGCCGACCGGCACACACTCGGGCACGCTCAGGACCTGGTACAACGGTGCGTCGTAGGCGATCAGGTCGAGGGCGATCAAGTCCCGGCGGGCGCGGGCCAGGCGAACGGCGTCCATCTGCAGTCGTCGGCAGAGGCTGGCCTCGCTGTAGTAGGAAAGACCGCAGGCGTCGGCGACAGTGACCAGAAACAGGTACAGCGCCCAGGCGCAGACGTCAGCCTTCTCGATGTAGTGTTCCCGCACCAGCCGATGATCGAGCCAGCTGAAATGCGCGGGCACCTGCCGCTGACGTTGCGGATTCAATAGCCGCTTGGTCGGACTGTTCATGCGGGCCTCCTCGAATGTCCTGTCCCAGTTGTAGCAGCCGGGTCAGGGCCGAGGCGATGTCATCTTGTAACGTACTGCCCCAGATATGGGCGATTAATCCAATCAGAACAGTAGGTTGGGCGTTCAAGAAATCTTGTAACGGTGGCGCCAGTTCGATCGTGGGAGCGTTACAAGATTTCTTCGCTGGGCGCACGGCCTCTGCTGGCAGGGGCGCCGAGGCGTCAGGCTCGAACATTAAGGTTTCTTGTATCGCGGACTCGGCAAGCGGCGCACGCTTGCCGCGGCTGTATCCAGGGTGCTCCTGTCGCCAGGCCTGGACCCGCGCCACGGCTTCCGCTCCGCGGTGATAGTCGGGGTTCTTGGCGAGCCATTTCGCCTGGCTGGCCCGCTTGCTCGCTGCCTTGCACGCCGCGGACCCGCAATAACGCTGATGCCGCGCGTTACGCCTGTCCGGCACAAACGCCTGACCGCAATTCACGCAGGGGTCCTGCTTCTCTCTGTCCATCTCGCGTCCCCTCCTGCCTCATCACAGGACGGGCTACTACACGATCTGGAAATAAAAGGCTCTATGTCGTTTCGTGTGGAACCGGCGATGGGTTTCGCGTTTTGAGGGAGCGGTGATGTCAAGGGCGGACGCAGTCCGGGCGCAGCCGAACCCTTTACATCGCTGCCCGCTCGCTTACGCTTGCTCCGGGCCGAGGAAGGCAGTCTGCCGCCCTCGGCATGGAGGACAATGGCGGCCTTTCCTCTCGCGACCGGTTCCTCATGATTGAAACGCTGTTTACCCAAGCTCTGGGTCTCGTTGCTCCTTGGCAGGTAGCTGAAGTCATCTTCAAGCCAGAGTCCGGACGGATCGATTTCCAGGTCCGATTTGGCGCAGCCATTCATGTTTGCCCGGCTTGCGGTGCGGCGGCGCAGCCGCTGCATGACCGTTTGGCGCGTTCCTGGCGCCATATGGATTTCTTTCAGTACGAAGCCCACCTGCATGCCGAGGTGCCGCGAGTGGCCTGTGCCGGTTGCGGCAAGGTCACGCAGATTCCTGTGCCCTGGGCGCGTGAAGGGAGCCGCTTCACGCTGCTGTTCGAGGCCTTGACGTTGATGCTGGCGCCGACCATGTCGGTCTTGGCAGCTGGCCGACTGCTGCGCGTGCGCAGTCGCAGACTGTGGCGCGTGATCAATCATCATGTGGGCCGGGCGCGCGCCCAGGAAAGTCATGCCAGGGTTCGCGCGATCGGCGTCGATGAGACCGCCAGTAAACGCGGCCAGACGTATATCTCTGTTTTTTATGACCTCGACGCACAGCGTCTGCTGTTTGCCACACCGGGCCGGGACAAGGCCACGCTCGGGAAGTTCGCCAGCGACCTTACCGAGCATGGTGGCCAGCCCACCGCGATCACCCATGTCAGCATGGACATGAGCGGCTCGTTCCAGGCCGGCGCCGCCGAGCATTTTCCCGCAGCCGAGGTCTGTTTCGACCGCTTCCACGTGGTCGCTCTGAGCAGCACGGCGCTGGACGAGGTGCGACGCGCCGAGGTCAAGAGCGCGCCCGAACTCAAAGGCACCCGCTGGGGCCTGCACAAGAAACCCGCCGACTGGACCGTCAAGCAAACCGACACCATGCACTGGTTGCAGCGCTCGAACCTCAAGACCGCACGGGCCTGGCGGATCAAGCAGGCGCTGCGCTCCATCTACGCCACCGCCACGACACCTGACGAGGCCGAACCCCTGCTCAAGCGCTGGCTCAGCTGGGCCAGCCGCTGCCGACTCGAACCTTTCAAGCGCCTCGGCAGGACGATCACCAAGCATCTTCCTGGCGTCCTCAACGGTTTTCACCCCGGCAAGCACAATGGCCGGGTCGAAGCGATGAATCGAGCGCTCCAGGAGGCGCGCGCAAGGGCACGCGGCTATCGCCGCGTCGAAAACTTCATCGCCATGGCCTACCTTATTGCTGGGAAGCTCACTCATTTGCCCGCCTCGCCCTTCGCCCCATTCTTGCCCGTTCCACACGAAACGACCTAAACCCAAATAAAACCAAAGAAGACCCAAACAGCGAAGAAAAACCAGCTCTATATCAAGCGCTCGAAGAACATCCACCCCAAGAACATCCAGCTTCGCGCCGGCTGACGGCGACCAGTTTCAGCTTGGCCGCGACAACCTGCCGCCCCGTCGAAGCGCCCCGAGGTCACCCACCCGCCTATCGCCCGATGAATCGGGCTCCTACAGGAAACCGCAATCGCCCTTGCCCCTTCCGCCAACATCCCCTGTCATCCGCGTTCATCTGTTGAACAAGACACCATGACCCCGGCCGAGCAAGTGCACCTGCGCATCCTCCGAATCGTCGAGGAAGAGCCACAGATCAGCCAGCGGCAGCTTGCTGAACGGCTTGGCGCCAGTTTGGGCAAGACCAATTACCTGCTCAAGGCGCTGCTCGAAAAAGGCTACATCAAAGCCGGCAGTTTCCTTCGCGCCGAAGACAAGCTGAAATACGCCTACCTGCTGACTCCCGAAGGCATCCGCGCCAGGCTGCGCCTGACCCGCGACTACCTTGCCCGCAAGGAAGAGGAGTATGTCGCGATGAAAGTGGAAATCGAAGGTATGCGCGCCGAGCTGGCCGCTCAGGACGATCAAGGCTGAACCGCGACAAACCGTAGTGCTGACTGGAAAAGCCGCCAGGCCCGAAAAGCTAAACGGCGGCAATGTACATGAAATCACCGCTCCACCGAAGCGCTGGCGTCGGTCGCACCTGGATAGGGCGGTGCCCACCGCCGGAGGCGTGCAACATGCTGAATGCCCACGCATTCTGGTATGGCGGTAGCGTTCCTGGATGACACGCAGGCCGGCGCATAGAGGGCCACCCGATAAATCGGCCATCCTACGGATGGCGCCGCGTTGGCCAGAATCCCGATGAGCCTCCCGCAACGCTTATGAACCGTCGAATCTTGCAGCTCCGGCCCAACGCCACCAAGCTTTTCCCGCCCGAACCCCGTCAGCCAGATCGCAAGAATCGTGCTCAATGTCACAGCCCATTCCAGCACCCCCGTGGATAATCTTGCATAAGCCGACAACAAGATCAGAAACCCGCAGCAATCGGTCGAACCCGGGAGAGAGCAGGGCTCTCCGGCGAAGCCGTGCAACATGCTGAATGCCCAAGCATTCTGGTATGGCGGTAGCGTGTCTGGATGACGCGCAGGCAGGCGAAACGAGGGTCGCCCGATGAATCGGGCGATGACGGCATATCGTGTTGTCGAAGCGCCGGAGATCACCCACCCGCCCATCGCCCGATAAATCGGGCTTCTACACGTTGGTAGCCACGGCGAGCTGCCATCGCTTACCACAAGCTTCGCTGCTTGGTGTCAGCAAGCAGCTGCGCTTCGTCCGCCACCGTCGGAAGCTTGGCGTAGAATCAAGGCCTTGGCTAGTGTTGAAAGGAGACGACGTGAGAACCAGTTACGAAACAGATGTCGTGGCCTGGGCGAGCGAGCAGGCCGGGCTGCTTCGTGCCGGGCAACTCGAATTGCTCGACCGAGAGCACATAGCTGAGGAGATCGAGGACGTGGGCAAGAGCGAACAGCGCGAACTCGCGAGCAGGATGGCGGTGCTGCTGGCTCACTTGCTTAAGTGGCGGTATCAGCCGGAAAGGCGGGGAACCAGCTGGGAAAAGACGATCCTGGCGCAGCGTAAGGAAATTGCCTACGGACTGCAGGACGCTCCCAGCCTGGCCCGCAAGCTTCGTGAAGCTCAATGGCTTGAGATGGTGTGGGCCAAGGCCGTTGCTCAGGCCGTCGGCGAATCTGGACTGGACTGTTTCCCCGACGCGTGCCCCTGGGCAATCGAAGAGGAAGTTCTGAACGATCGCTGGCTACCCACGTGACGTTGGGGCGTTGATGGCTCCTCCACGCCAGCACGCGCATTGCGGAATGCCAAAAAATACCGCCGCCGCCCTACGCCAGGCGACAAGGATTGCAGCAGGGAATGCAGAAAGGAGAGCAAAAAGGCATGCAAAAAGGGGAGGCTACCCTCCTGCAGAGCCTGCTTGCCCGTCGCTTCGGCGCTTTGCCTGATGCCATCCGCGCCCGACTGGCCAACGCCACAGTTGAGCAACTCGAAAGCTGGGCGCTCAAAATCCTTGACGCAAAGTCCCTGGACGAAGTCTTCGATGGGGATTGAGCACCGAACTTCTGCCACCTTGCTGCGCTCCGCGGAGTGGCGGTGGCAATGGCGGTGATGCGGCGAGGTGATTGCCGCAGGCGTCGCCAGTACGAACATGGCGCTGGCCAGCCCACTTCGCCGTCATTGCGAGGAGGCGCAGCCGACGCGGCAATCCAGAGGTCTTGTTTTTCGCCTGGCTGATGTGGCGGACGAGTAGTCAGAAAATGGAACTGGATTGCCGCGTCGGCTGCGCCTCCTCGCAATGACGTACGCTGGTGTGGCGCCGCATTCGCCGTTCCTGACGAGACCTTCAGCAAATCTGACCGCGGCGCGACAGGGCAAAATGGCGGCAAGTGCAGTGCTGCATTCCCGATGAGACCTTCAGCGACCGTGACAGCAGCGTGAAACCGTGGGGTGGCCGGATTTCACCCGCTCCCTACGGCTGCCCGCGTCGCCAAATCCGTGTAACCCTTCCCCAGCTCCCGTCATTGCGAGGAGGCGAAGCCGACGCGGCAATCCAGTTCCATTCTCTGACAAATCGCGGCGCTGATCGAGGCCGACCCCGGCGAGGGGTCGCCGGCGGGTGACCACCCGGATATCCTGGCCACGCTTGTCCAGGCCTATGAAGTCAAGCCTCTTCCCGTCAGTCCGCCTGATCCGCTTGAAGCCGTCAAATTCCGCATCGAGCAAGGCGGTTTGTCGGTCAAGGATCTGCAACCGCTCATTGGCAAGAGCAAGCGCATACACGAGATCCTGAACCGCAAGCACCCGCCAAAGTTGCCAATGATTCGCAGGCTTCACCAGAAGCTCGGGATCCCGGCGCAAGTTCTGATCCCTCGAACTCGCTGCCGCGACCGGCTCTACGACCAGGGCAGGTCGCCGGCGGCGCGCTGCTCGCGACATGGCCGTGGCCACCTGCTTCTGGAAAGCCTCTGTGAGAGGGCGACGGGGGTAACTCCGTCCCCTGCGCGATCATCGGGCGATAATTGCCCCCGAATAGCGCAATACCGCAGAATAGCCGCTGGAAAGGAACGCCACCATGCCAGAAGCTCCCCGTGCCCGCCTGACCAGCGCCCAATCGACCACCGCGAAAGCTCGGCAATCAACGTGCTGGCCACCCGTTATCTGGCCGCTGTCCGTGCTCGACCTTGACTGCCGAAACCGCCACCCATGCGCCTGATCACCCTGCAGATAGAAGCCATCCGCGATCTTTCCCGGCAAGTGGCCGGCGAGCAGGCGCGCGTCCGCGTATTTGGTTCCAGGCTGGACGACCGCGCGCGCGGTGGCGATCTCGACCTGATGATCGAATTGAATGAACCCGTTCCCAACCCCGCGCTTCTCGCGGCCCAGCTCTCGGCCAAAGTCTCGCGCACGCTGTGCACGGCCGCAAGGTCGATGTGCTGATCAGCGCACCCAATCTGCGGCGCCTGCCGATTCACGACGTCGCCTACCAGGAAGGCGTCCTGATATGACCCTTGACCCCATTCTTGCCGAACGCCTGCGCTTCCTGGTCCGAGTCGTACGCAAGGAATGCCGCCACCTCCAGGCGACAGACCAGCGCCTTTTCGCCGTCCCGTTCACACCCCGGAGGGCGGCACAACTCGACGCGGACGCCGACCTCGCCGAGCGTGTCGAGGCCTTCGCCAGCAGATACGGGCGTTTGCAGGGCACGCCGGGTGACAAGTTGTTGCCGCTTACCCTGCTCGCGCTGGGCGAGAAACCCGCTGCCGGCATAGACAACCTCGACCGCGCCGAGCGGCTTGGTCTGCTCGATTCGGCAGATGAATGGATGGCGATGCGCAAGATCAGGAAGCAGATGGTCCACGAATACATTGAAGACATGACGGTGCTTGCCAGCGCCCTGCGCCCTGCACACGGCGCATGACTTTGTTCCTGTCCTGATAGCCGCTGCGAACGCCATGGTCTCCGAAGCCGAACAGCGCGGTTGGCTATGATGCGAATCAACGATCAACCCCCCCGTGGGCAGTCCAGGCATCCTGCGTAGGAGCCCAATTTATCGGGCGATAACTGGCTCCTCCCCGTGACGATGCGAGAGATCGAACTGTCATCGCCGGCGATGCGCAGCAATCCAGCCCCCTCGCCTCACCACCCCCGGCAAGAAAACCAACGCCGCATCAGCAAAACGCCCATGGATCGTGACCAATATCACGCCCAGCACCGGAACCATCATCAATAATTGCCGCATGGCCAACGACAACACCAGAATCCGCTACCGAGTACAGGCCCGTGACGAGGCCAGAACCAGAGCCGCCTGCCCACGGACCGTTGATGATCGGCTCGCCGCCTTCACCGCACCCCCGATTGACCCGCAGCACGCAGATCAGCCATACTCCGCCCCTGGATTTTCCGTTGGATCTCCTTTGCTTAGTCTTTCCAAACCACCATGTCCCTCACCAACGAGGTAGCCCTCATCTCCGGCGTCAGGGGCCAGCGATCTTGCCGAATGCCTGCACAACAGGAGTTGCCAGGTCCTCGGCATCAAGCGCCGGTCGTCGCTCACCGACACGGACTGCATCGACCACCTCCACCCCACGTCGGGCAATCCGCATCGTCGCCGACATTGCCCACGTGCGTCACGCGAGTACAGTGTGACTTCCCAAACTCTCCAGCAAACAGCGCTGCAACTTGAGACCACTTGATCATGGCCCAGATCATCCACAACAGAAAAATCCGTATTGCCGTCGTCGGTTGCGGTCGTATTGCCAAGAATCATTTCGCGTCGATTGCCGCTCATTCCGAAGATCTTGAACTGGTGGCGGTATGTGATACCCACGCCGGGACACTTGAAGCACACATGGCGCAGTATCAGGTGCCGGGTTACCAGCGTCTGGAGGATATGCTCAAGACCGAGCAGATCGACCTCGTCGCCCTGTGTACTCCCAGCGGTCTGCACCCCGGGCAGGCCATCACGGCTGCTCGCCATGGCGTCAATGTCATGACCGAAAAGCCGATGGCCACCCGCTGGCAAGACGGTGTGCGGATGGTCAGGGCCTGTGACCAGGCAGAAGTGCACCTCTTCGTCGTCAAACAGAACCGCCGCAATACGACCCTGCAACTGCTCAAGCGGGCAGTCGACGAGAAGCGCTTCGGCAAGATCTATATGGTCGCGCTCAACGTCTTCTGGAGTCGCCCGCAGGACTACTACGATTCGGCGAAGTGGCGCGGCACCTGGGAACTCGACGGCGGCGCATTCATGAACCAGGCCAGCCACTACGTCGATCTCATCGACTGGCTGATCGGGCCCGTCGATAGCGTGCACGCAATGACCGCAACTTTGGCCCGCGACATCCAGGTCGAGGACTCCGGTGTGCTGAACATTCGCTGGCGCAGCGGCGCTCTCGGCTCGATGAGCGTCACCATGCTCACCTTTCCGAAAAACCTCGAGGGGTCCATCACCATCCTGGGTGAAAAGGGCACCGTGCGAGTTGGCGGCGTAGCGGTGAACGACATCCAGGTCTGGGATTTCGCGGAGCCCCGCGACTACGACGCAACCATCAAGGAAGCCAACTACGAAACCACGTCGGTGTACGGTATCGGTCACCCCTTGTACTACAAGAATGTAGTCGACGTTTTCCGCGGCGCAGCCGAGCCGGAAACCGATGGGCGCGAGGGCTTGCGCTCGCTGGAAGTGCTGATTGCCGCGTATCTGTCGGCCCGCGACGGGCGCACGGTTTCTCTGCCGCTGGAATACTGAGCGCCGTGGGTATGAGAATCGCCGTGATCGGCGGCGGCATCAACGGGCTGTGCTCGGCCTGGCGCCTGGCTCAAGGCGGTGACCACGTCACCGTGTTTGAACGCGGGCGATTGATGGACGCGACCAGTTCAGCGTCGTCGAAGCTCCTGCACGGCGGCTTGCGCTATCTCGAAACGGGGCAGTTCCTTCTCGTGCGCGAGGCGCTACGTGAGCGCGACGCCTGGATCAACCGTGCTCCTCAGCTCACCCGACCGCTCCCCATTCTGCTGCCCATCTATCGCGGCAGCCGCCGGCCTCGCTGGATGATTGGGCTGGGAATGAAGCTCTACGACATGCTGGCAGGCAAGTCTGCGTTGCCGAAGAGCGAGTCGCTGAGCAAGGCACAGGTGATGGCCTTCATGCCGCTGCTCAAGACCGAAAGCCTCCTTGGTGGCTTTCGCTACTACGATGGCCAGATGGACGATCGCCAGCTCGGACTATGGGTTGCCGAGCAGTGTCGCCAGGCAGGCGTGGTCATCAACGAAGATGCCCCCGTAGTCGCCGCGTCACCAGAAGGCACCCTCACTCTGGCGAAGAGTCGGCCGATGAGCTTCGACTGCATTCTCAACGTCGCGGGTCCCTGGGCGGAGAAGCTCCTTTCCGACAGCGGAATCAAGGCCAGGTATGGCCTCGATGTGGTTCGCGGCAGCCATCTGATTGTCGAGCGTGCCTGCCGGCACGCCTTGTTGCTCGAAGTGCCCGGCGGCAAGCGGATCTTCTTTGTCTTGCCCTGGCAGGGGCGCAGTCTCATCGGCACCACTGAAGTCCGCCAGCCGCTGGAAGCCCCGATCGTCTGTAGCAACGAAGAAATTGATTACCTGATCGAGGCCTATAACCACTTTCACTCCCAGCCAATCGCACGTGCCGATATTGTGGAAACTTTTGCCGGAATTCGGCCACTCGTCAAATCGGCCAGCGACCCAAGCAAGGCTCGCCGCGACTACGCTTTTCAGCGCAACGGCAGGCTGCTCACTGTCTTCGGCGGCAAGTGGACCACCAGTCTGGCCCTCGCTGAGAAGCTGAAACGAAAGGTGCATTGAAGATGAACGCCACAATCCATCCTACAGCCATCGTCGACGATGGCGCACAGATCGGCGAGGACTCCCGCGTATGGCATTGGGTTCATGTCTGCGGCGGGGCTCGCATTGGCAAGGGCTGCTCGCTGGGCCAGAACGTCTTTGTCGGGAATCGCGTGACCATCGGCAACAACGTCAAGATCCAGAACAATGTCTCGGTTTACGACAACGTCACCCTGGAAGACGACGTCTTTTGCGGCCCCAGCATGGTGTTCACCAACGTCTACAACCCGCGCTCAGCGGTGAATCGCAAGGACGACTATCGCGACACAGTCGTCAAACGGGGAGCGACGATCGGTGCCAACAGCACCATCGTCTGCGGCACAACTATCGGCGAACATGCATTCATTGCCGCCGGCGCCGTCATTAACCGCGACGTCAAACCCTATGCTCTGATGGCCGGCGTCCCCGCCCGGCAGATCGGTTGGATGAGCAAGCATGGCGAGCGCCTGTCGCTGCCTGTCGAGGGTGACGGCTACGCCCTTTGCGCGGCCACCGGCAGGAAATACAGTCTGGATGCGGGCAACTTATCTAGCGAGGAGGAGTAGGTATGCAAGTAGAAGCCGTTTATAACCATGGTCGCCTGGAATTGCCGAAGCACCTTCGTCTTAAACATGCTGTGGTGAATGTCGTACTCATTCTCCCTGATGACGAGGTCCTGGCAGACCCGCCAGGCGACCCTGATCAGCCCACAGCAACTGCTGCCCGTGCGCCGGATCGTTCTACGAAAGAAGCGTCAGCCCAGGGGCGCACAGTCCGTGCAGCCATCGACGAAATACTTGGTCCGTGGAAGCATCAGATTCATGGTGGCCCACCGATGCCGGACGATAGCTTCGATCGACTGCGCTACCAGGCTCTGGAGGACAAGCACCTTGGCCGTCAATAAACATCTGGTCCTCGACGCCAGCGTGATTCTCGATCTATGGCTCAGGCCGGAACGCGCCACGGCGACCGAAGGACTTTTTAACTGCGCCGAACAGGGACGAACGTCCCTATGGGTCAGCGCCGCCAGCCTTCCCACGCTCGAGTTCGTCGCTGTTCGCCGCCTCAAGGAGCAAGGGGTCGAACCCGCGCTCGCACGCTCGTTAGTCACGCGATTGATGGCCGACCTGTTGAAACGGGTCACGATCCTGAGCAACAGCGGCTACGAACAGGCCGAGTTGTACGCCAGTTCCAGAGACTTCGAAGACGCGCAGATTGCCGCCAGCGCACGCGCTCTTTCAGCGGGGCAAGTGTGCATCGTCTCTTCTGATGTGGCTTTTGATACCCTGGGCGAATTTGCTTGCCGCCAGCCTGAACAGGCGCTGGAGTGGTTGCTAGAGGACGACTCCGCTCACCCGGAAGCCTTGAGTTTCATTGATCTTGCCGCACAACAGGTCGCGCTCCGTCCTCAGATCGAACGCAACATGGACGCCGTGCTGCGCCACGGCCAATTCATCATGGGGCCGGAAGTCAATGCGCTTGAAGAGAAGCTTGCCGAATACACGGGTGCCAAACACTGCATTACCGTGGCGAGCGGCACTGAAGCGCTGTTGATCAGTTTGATGGCGCTAGGGATTGGTGTGGGTGACGAGGTGATTACCACCCCCTTCACCTTCGTTGCTACCGCCGAAGTGATCGTGTTGCTCGGAGCAAAGCCAGTCTTTGTCGATATCGAGCCCGATACCTGTAACCTTGACGCCAACAGAATTGAAGCCGCTATTACGCCAAATACAAAGGCCATCATGCCCGTAAGTCTCTACGGGCAACCAGCAGATATGGACGAGATCACTGCCATCGCAGCCAAGTACAAGCTGCCGGTGATCGAAGATGCCGCGCAGAGTTTTGGTGCCGTGTATAAGGGAAAACGGAGCTGCAACCTCTCGACGATTGGCTGCACCAGTTTCTTCCCTAGCAAGCCGCTAGGGTGCTATGGCGATGGGGGGGCGATTTTCACGAGCGACGATCGGATCGCACAGGCGAGCAGGGAGATCCGGGTCCACGGCCAAAGCAAGCGCTATTGGCATACCCGTATCGGCGTTGGTGGTCGGATGGATACGCTGCAATGTGCAGTCGTCCTCGCCAAACTCGAGCGCTTCAATGAGGAAGTCGAGCAGCGTATCGAGATCGGTACGCGCTACCAAAGACTTCTGAGCGGTACCCCTGCAGTCCAAGGCGCGATTGTTCGTCCAGATAGAAGTTGTGTCTGGGCGCAGTTCACAATTCAGGTGCCGCACCGCGAGGCGTTTCTCGATAAGCTCACCGCGGCCGGCATTTCGACCGCTGTTCATTACCCGGTGCCATTGCACCAGCAGCCTGCCTACCACGCGTCCTGCCGGGTTGCCGGAAGTCTGGACTGCTCCGACCTAATCGCGTCAAAAGTCGTGAGCCTGCCGATGCATCCTTACCTTGACCAACGAACGCAGGAGCGAATCGTCGAGGCAGTTTTGAAAGCCGTCGCATGAAGATCCTGACCGTTGTCGGGGCTCGCCCCCAGTTCATCAAAGCCGCAGCCGTATCGCGAGTGATTCGTGACCAATACGCCGGAAGAATCGAAGAAGTGCTGGTTCACACCGGGCAGCACTACGACGCGAACATGTCGAAAATCTTCTTCGACGAACTCGACATTCCAAAACCGAAATACAACCTCGAGATCTCAGGCGGGCACCACGGGGCGATGACGGGCCGCATGTTGGAAGCTTTAGAGAATACCCTACTCAGGGAGTTGCCGGACTGGGTGTTGATTTACGGCGATACCAATTCGACCTTGGCGGGCGCACTGGCGGCAGCCAAGCTGCATATCCCGGTGGCTCACGTTGAGGCTGGGCTACGGTCCTTTAATCTGCGCATGCCAGAAGAAATAAATCGCGTTCTTGCTGATCGCGTTTCCTCACTTCTCTTCTGTCCGACCGAAACAGCAGTCAACAACCTGAAGGCTGAGGGCATGCGTCATGGAGTAAGCAACGTCGGAGACGTGATGTACGACGTGGCGCTTTACTACCGTGATCATGCTCGCAGCCATAGCCGCGCCTTGCAGTCCTTCGGGTTGTCAGAACGAGGCTTTGCCTTGGCGACATGCCATCGCGCGGAAAACACCGATGATCCGACACGACTAGGCGAGATTCTGTTGGGCTTAACGGAAGTGGCAAAACAGCTTCCAGTTGTTATACCGCTGCATCCACGCACTCGCAAGGTCGCCGAGGAATACGGCTATTCCCACTACCTCTCAGCATTGACCGTAACGGAACCTCTTGCGTTTCTGGATATGGTGGCTCTCGAACAGTCTGCGCGGATAATTCTCACCGACTCTGGCGGCGTGCAAAAGGAAGCGTTTTTCTACGGTGTTCCCTGCATTACTATGCGTGACGAGACGGAATGGGTGGAAACAGTCGAATCTGGTTGGAACTATCTGGTCGGCGCCTCGAGCGCAAGAATAGCTTCGGCGTTCTCCGATGCTGCGCTATCCGCGCCATCCGTTCCCCGTGCCACATTCTATGGGCAAGGAAAGGCAGCCAATGAAATCGTCAGCAAGCTCCAGCTTACCAACTCGAGAATCGCCTAGAACAACCATAGCCATCGTTCTCGCTGGAACTTAGAAATCATTTGTCTACTATGCCAACGCCACGGGAAAAGTCGGAGCTGCGCCATGGTAAATAAATCATGGGCCCGGCAACCAAGGTGCTAAATTGTATCTCGGAAGGTTCGTTAGCGATCCCGCCCCTCTCCGAGAGTTGGCGATTATCGCACTTTAAGACGGGTGCCCCAGAAATGACTGCTTACGCGATTGGCAACTAAGCGGGAAAGTAAAAGGAAAGACAGTTGGGTTACTGGCGAAGTGTGAGTGTTACCCTTAGCGGGACTATCGCTGCACAGGCAATTCCGTTGCTTGGGTCATTGATACTCATGCGCCAGTATTCACCCGCCGCGTTTGGGGAATTTGCGGTCTGGTTTGGGTTGGTTTCCATGGCAGCGGTGATTATTACCGGCCGCTTCGAGGTCGCGCTTGCCATCGAGCCAGACGGAGAGCCTCGTCGGAAAGCTGCTCTGGCTACATTATTGACTACTCTACTGGCCGCAGTGGTGTTTCTTTTATTAATCGCTATTTGCGCGTGGGTAGGGGGCACTTGGCTTCCCGCTGTGCCGCCGTTAATGCTTGCGTCAATAGCTCCCGCCGCGCTGTTTACTGCCACGGCGCAAACGTGGCAATCCTTGGCGGCGGCGGAGGGTCGCTACTTCGATCTTTCAGTGATGAGGATCACTCAAGCGGGTAGTGTGACCCTATTGCAGATGCTGGTTGGTATTGAGGCGCCGTCTGCCGCCTCGTTGGCCTCAGCATATGGAGCCGGTGTGCTGCTTGGGATTGCAGTAGCCGCTTGGCGTCTACCTATCTCCACGCAATGCGAAAGCTACAGAGTGCTGCTAGTCGATTTTTGGAAGCGGCAAAAGCGTTTCCCCATGCTTTCCCTGCCCGCTGACGCTATCAATGCTACAACCGCGCAACTACCGTTGCTAATCGTTGCAAGTCGATTCGGGGCTGATATTGCCGGGCTCCTGGCGCTGACCCTACGAACTTTGAATGCGCCAATCGCCCTCATGGGAAAGGCTGTGCTAGATGTCTTCAAGCGCCATGCGGCAGCTAGTTGGCGAGACCGCGCCGAATGCCGCGACGACTATTTGCAAACATTCAAGGTGCTCGCCGCTGCGTCGGCGGTGGCGGCGATCTGCCTGTTTTTTTCAAGCGAGACTATTTTTGGGTTGGCTTTTGGCGAGAAATGGCGCAAGTCTGGCGAGATGGCTGTGTGGTTGCTTCCGCTGTTCTCACTGCGATTTATTGCGAGCCCGTTGAGCTACCTTTTCTACATCGCTGGAAAACAACACCTGGACTTGGCTTGGCAGGTGATGTTGCTGTTGATGACAACTGCCGCTCTGGCGCTGGGTACTACCTATAGCGCGTCGCTTATTTCCTATAGTGCGGGTTACAGCTTGCTGTATTTGATTTATCTCCGCATGTCGTACAGTTTCAGCCTTGGAGAAAAAAATGATCGCGATTATCGACTATGACATCGGGAATATTTCCGCTGTGGAGAACATGTTGCACCGCATAGGAGCAGAGAGTGAAATCACCAAGGATCCAGAACATATTGAAAGAGCGGATAAAATAATTCTTCCTGGGAATGGTGCGTTTGACGCGTGCATGTCAAACCTGACCGCTAGCGGACTTGTTCCGTTACTACGGCGGAAGGTGTTAGAAGAAGCGACTCCCCTGTTGGGGATCTGTGTGGGTGCTCAAATGCTCGGGACGGCAAGTGAGGAGGGCAAGCACGCCGGATTGGGCTGGCTCGACATGACGGTTAGACGATTTCCAGAGATTCCGGGATTGCGAGTGCCGCACATGGGCTGGGATCAAGTCTGCCCTGTCATAGCAGGACACCCACTTCTAAATGGCATTGATCATGAATCATCCTTCTACTTCGTTCATAGCTACTTCATGAAGCCGGTCAATCAGTCGGATGTCCTGCTGACAGCGCACTACGGCTTGGAATTCGCAGCAGGTGTGACCCACGCCAACATTGCGGCCGTGCAGTTTCACCCAGAGAAAAGTCACAGATTTGGAAAGCAACTGTTAAGTCAATTCGCCAACTGGGAGGGATGATGCACAAGGCTCGCGTAATACCGTGTCTCCTGCTGGACGGGCAGGGTCTGGTAAAAACCATAAGGTTTCAACGCCCGGTCTACGTCGGTGATCCGATTAATGCAGTCCGTATATTCAGTGAAAAGGAGGTGGACGAACTCATCGTGTTGGACATCACTGCGAGCAGAGATGGGCGAGATCCAAACTATGAACTTATTGCGGAGATTGCTGGTGAATGTTTCATGCCCGTAGCCTATGGCGGAGGGCTGCACACGTTGGATCAAGTAAAACACGTAATACGATCCGGTATCGAGAAAGTCGTGATAAATACGGCGGCCATAGAATCTTACCGTCTAATCACAGAAGCCTCGCAAGTTTTTGGCAGCCAGGCGGTGATCGGTGCGGTTGATGTTAAACGTGGCATGCTCGGCTACAAAGTCGTCGGCAGGTCGGCAACGACAGATTGCAAAATTGGCCTGAATGAGCATGTCCAGAACCTTGTTACGGCAGGGGCCGGCGAGATTTTTCTCAATAGCGTAGACCGCGACGGAATGATGGAGGGGTACGACTTGAAGTTGATTGCCGGTATAACGAAGGCCGTTAGCGTTCCCGTAGTGGCTTGCGGGGGGGCAGGGACCCTTGATCACCTCGTTGAAGCTGTTCGTGAGGGTGGCGCGTCAGCGGTGGCAGCAGGCAGCTTGTTCGTATTCCACGGCAAGCATCGTGCTGTTCTGATTAACTACCCTGTACATGACATAAGACGGCACCTGGCGCTAGTTTAGAAAATGGCCGTCACGCTTTTCTTTCGGCTATTCTTGCTGGCACCTGCCTGTGCTGGCGTACGTTGCTTACGACATTCAGATTGCGGAGGCGACTGCGTATCTTGGGTTGGTGAGTTTCGGATTTACATTAACCAACCTATTAGTCGGCGTTGTATGGATTATTCTCGTTTGGGTGTTCTATTCGAATCGTCTTGATCGCCCGTCCGATTGGTTTCTGCTCTTGAGAATTTTGTTTGTATGTACATGGGGCAGCACTCTGTGGCAAGTAAGCGGCACCCTGGACGCTGTTAAAGGCTTGCTAATGATGGTGATCGTCTTTTTCCTGCTGGCGTTGTTTTTCCTGCCCGACCGCTTAAACTTGTACCGTTCAGCCGCAAGGTCGCCACCTTAGGAGTCCTGCTGGCGCGAGCCTTAGGGCCTGTCGTGGTTGTGATCCTGCGGACAACTGCTGTGTATTTTTCTTGTTCTTGGATGCGGTCTACAAGAATACTAAACGACCGGAGGCTATCTATCTGTTGGGGTCATGTATGGCTTTTTTTTACAGAGCAATCGTATAGCATAGCGTTTATCAGCTCGGGTGTCGGCTTGTGGGGTAGTTTGACTGCCCTATTTTCCCGCGGCGATTTGCGGTTTGAACAAGGAATATTGGAAGGGTGAAGATGACTATCTGTAGCAACTGCGTGATGGACACCTCGGATCCGGACATTGTTTTTGATGCGGCCGGAGTTTGTAATCACTGCCGGGATTTCGTTGAGGTCTCTGCCAAGCGTTGGTTCCCGAACGCGGAGGGTGGGCGTCGATTGCAGGAGATTGTTGGCGCTATAAAGGCTGCCGGTGTCGGTCAGGAGTACGACTGTATTCTGGGTCTGTCCGGTGGTGTCGATAGTTCCTATCTTGCGGTTAAGGCGCGTGACTGGGGGTTACGGCCGCTGGTCGTTCACGTCGACGCTGGCTGGAATAGTGAGCTTGCGGTGGCAAACATTGAAAATGTAGTCAAGTATTGCGGCTACGATCTGCACACACATGTAGTGGATTGGGAAGACATGCGCGATCTGCAACTTTCCTATTTGCGTGCCGGCGTGGCCAATCAGGATGTTCCTCAGGACCATGTGTTCTTTGCCAGTCTTTATCGATTTGCGACGAAGAACCGAATCCGGTATGTCCTAAGCGGTGGAAACTTGGCCACCGAAGGGATTTTTCCGAAATCTTGGCAGGGAAGCGCCATGGATGAGATTAATCTGAAAGCGATCCATTCAGCCTATAGCGCTAGACCACTGAAGAGCTACGATACGGTTAGTTGTTTTGATTACTACATCGGTTATCCGTTCCTAAAGAAGATGCGTGTAATACGTCCTCTTAACTATATGCCGTATAGTAAGGAGGAAGCAGTTCAGGAGTTGAAGGAAGCTATCAATTGGCGACCTTATGGCAGGAAACACGGTGAGTCATTGTTTACAAAGCTATTCCAGAATTATTATCTGCCGACCAAGTTTGGTTATGACAAGAGGAGGCCGCATCTTTCAAGCTTGATCGTTTCCGGGCAGATGTCGCGAGAGGAAGCGTTGCGCCAGCTGTCTGAACCGCTATACGAGCCGCGAGAGCTGGAGTTGGATTTGAACTATTTGTGCAAAAAGCTTCGTATTACTCGCGTTCAGTTTGAGGAGCTTATGGTCGTCCCCTCGCACCATTATACGGATTTTCCCAACTGGGGAAAGCGTCAGCGTCTACTTAAGAGTGCGCAAGACCTTGTCGCAAGAGCGACCGGGCGCCGGGTCAGCGTCTACTCATGAAGATGCTTCAGGGCGTCCTGTCGAGTTGTCGGTTTGTACTTGAAAGTTCGGGGACGCCTGTGTTCAGCAACTATGCGCAGCGCGGCTAGGTTCTTCACGCATGACGCAAATCGACTGTGACCGAGTTCGTTAGCGCAGATCCTGGCGGCGATACGGTCCCAGTCTGGGTTGTCAGAGGTACGGGATGAGGGAGCCTTGATCGTCGTGAGCGAGGCGCACCCGGAATCTGGGGCGGCATCGTGGTCGAGCGTGGGCTTGATGGTAGATGTCGCGTGAGCTACTGAGTTGGGGGGGGCAGGATGAAGAGCCCCACCTCCCTGAGCACAGCGCAAAGGGTTTTTTTAGGCGGGGACGCGGGGTGATGCTCTTGATTGGTGACGAACAAGCGGCCAATGTTATTGGTGCGGGGTCCCGCCCAAACAGTCGCCAAGATTGCTGCGGCGTCGCGCTGGGAGCGAAGATAGTGTTTCTGGCTGGGTTTGTCGCTCTTACGGTCGTCGGCAAGCAGTCTCGTGTTCTGGAGTGTGGGTAGATTTTTTTGGTTAAAGATGCGCGGAGTTTGGCGTTGAAAACTCGGGCAGGCCTGATGATTAGGATCTGAGTGCGTTGTGCGAAAGAGGAGCGTGTTGCGCCCTTGTCTTCGTGTGAGCGATCCCGGCGTAAGGGAGTTTTCAGCGCAAGGCTTTACGAGTGAGCGGTCAGCTGGAATGCTATCCGCGCCGTGATTGTGAGATCTGCGTATTTTATTTTGGAATTGATTAATGAAGATCGTCCATTTAACCTCGGTTCATGCGCGAAGCGACACGCGCATTTTTATAAAAGAGTGCTGCAGCCTGGCATCCAAAGGCTTTGACGTTACCTTGGTTGTTGCGGATGGGGTGGGTAACGAAGTCAGGCACGGCGTTGATATTGTTGATGTTGGGGCACCAAGTAGCCGCATTAACCGTATTTTAGTTATTACGCGCCGGGTTCTGGATGCCGCCGTGGCTATTGATGGTGACCTCTATCACATTCATGACCCGGAACTCCTTCCCGTTGGCTTGAGGCTAAAATCTTTCGGAAAGATGGTTGTATTCGATGCTCACGAAGATGTGCCAAAGCAACTGCTCACGAAACCCTACCTCGGTCGAGTTTCCGCGCGTGTTTTGTCTCAGTGTTTTGAGAAATTGGAGCGTTATTCCTGCTCTAGACTTGACGGCATTGTCGCCGCCACTCCGTTTATTCGGGAAAAGTTTATCCAGATCAATCCAAATACTGTTGCGATCAACAACTTCCCAATTGACGCCGAGCTTGTCACGGAGAATAAAGCGTGGGAGAGCAAGGGCGATGAGGTCTGCTATATTGGAGGGATGTCAACAATTAGGGGGGTTCGTGAGATCGTTAAATCGTTAGAGTATGTTCATCCGTCCGTGTTTCTAAATCTGGGGGGTAGGTTCCAAGAGAAAAAATTGGAGCGCGAAGTAAAAGCTTACCGGCAGTGGCCGCGGGTAATTGAGCTGGGCTACCTCGATCGAGAGGGAGTGAGAAAAGCCTTGGGGAGATCGTTGGCTGGGTTGGTAACTTTTTACCCCGTGCCAAACCATGTTGATGCTCAGCCAAATAAGATGTTCGAGTATATGGCGGCAGGTATCCCGGTTATCGCCTCGGACTTCCCGCTTTGGCGAGAAATCGTCGGGGGGAGTGACTGCGGTATCTGTGTCGATCCGCTAGATCCGCGGGCGATAGGCGCTGCGATTAGTTATGTCGTTGAAAACCCGGATCGGGCCGAGGAGATGGGTCGGAATGGGCAACGAGCGGTAAGAGATTTTTATAATTGGGCCGCAGAAGAAGTTAAGTTGTTCGCTTTTTATCAAGATATTCGCGGTGGTGATAATGGCGTATTGCGCAGGTAGGTCCGTCATTAAAATGGGAACCGGACGCGATGGCAACAATCACCGCAAGTTCTGTGTCGGCACCATCGATGGCGCTTGCCGCATTTCCGGAGGTTCGTCACGATCATTTGCGGGGCAGCGGCTGCCCGCGCAACTTGACGAATATTGCGATAGCGATCCATGGAGATAAACGGCGCATGACACGCATTTGCAACGATGAGGGGAGCGCGGAAACTACTTCAATGGTAGTATTTGTTTTGCTATTTCCCGGGTATTTCTTTTACCAGTGCGCAGTCGCTTTCGGGTGGTTTCCGGCTGTGCTTGGAGGGTATTTTGGAATAATTTCGGCGGGCCTGCTGCCCTTGTTGGTGGTTGCTTTTGCGCGCCTCGTTTTGATAAAGCCGCGGGCATTTGGGATGGTAGATGCGCTATTTGCATTTATTGTCATACTGAACTGTCTTGTTAGTGGCTTATCCTACATTGTTACGTATTGGGACTATAGGAATGAAGTGTTCTTGCAGAGTGCTTCCGGGGTGCTATTTGTTGTAACATGTTACATGCTAGCCCGTACATTGGCCATTGATAAAAGTCAGGTGAAGAAAGTGCTGTGGGTGTCATTCGTGGCTATGGTCTTGACTGTAGGGCTGTCATCGGAAGATGGGGTGTTCAACCTGCGTTCGGTCTCCGGGGACGACGCGTTGGGAACGTATCAGGGGATTTCCCGGTCTGTCGTTGCGACTGCGCTTATGGTGATCTGCCTTGCAGAAAAGCGTTTAGAGACGGTGTTGGCCTTCGTTTTGGCGGTTGTAGTGTTATTTCTCGCAGGTGCTCGGTCTGAGTTTGTCCAATATTTGGCCGCCACGCTGCTGCTGGCAGTCGTGGTTTCTTGGAGGCGTTTGGCAACATCAATGGTTATGCTTGGTGTTTTCTCCGTATCCGTTCTGGCGGTAGCGGTGCTTGGTGAAAAAGTCTTGGAGCTGGTTCCGCAGACACGAATTTTGGAACTGCTCGATCTGGGCTCTGCAACGAGCTATCTCGAGAGAGAAATACTTCTGAGTAATGCGATAGAGACGATAGTTAAGTATCCTTTTTTGGGTTCGTATGGGAGCTACTATCATACCGTTGGTAAGGGAGGCTATGCGCATAATCTCCTTTCGGCATGGGTGGACTTTGGCTTGATCGGATTTGTTTCTTATGTTGTGATTCTTTTGGTTATGGCTGGGAAGGTATTTGTCGGTCTGGTTGCGGATCGATTGACATCGAATGAATCTAGGCTGGCATTTGTGTTTTTTGTGTTCTCGACAATAGCGTTCGCTTTCAGCAAGGATTATTCGTATATGTTTTCTGGTTTTGCGGTTGGCTTCGTTTCTCGATATGAGGTATTGCGAAGAAAAGCGCTTAAGCGCTCAGGGAAATAGCCTGTGGGTGCTGTAGTCCGCAAGGTCTATGGCCTTTGGCTGAGTAACGGTGGTGTTTTGGCTCGCTTGGGTGGCGTGTTTTTCGTGTGCTGGATTGAGTCGCTATAGAGGAGGGGTTGGATGGCAGGGAGGCTGTGGCTGCGGTGTAGGAAGGCGGCGCCGAGGGGGAGATATTGGGGGGCGAGTTGGTTGAAGGAAGGTCGGCTGGCACTTGGCCTGAGTAATCGGGCGACTTGGTGCGAGCAGACCGGTCGGGAACCGGGGGCGACGGACGAAGCAACGCTCGGTTGGGCGGTTTTGGGGATGATATGCACATCCTGTTTCTGACCGACAACTTTCCGCCCGAGGTGAACGCACCGGCATCGCGCACTTTCGAGCATTGCCGCGAGTGGGTGCTGGCCGGGCACCAGGTGACGGTGATCACCTGCGCGCCCAATTTCCCAAAGGGGCGGGTGTTTGAGGGCTACCGCAATCGCTTGTGGCAACACGAGGAGATGAGCGGCATTCGAGTCATTCGGGTGTGGTCCTACATCACGGCGAATGAAGGTTTCGTGAAGCGCATTCTCGATTACCAGAGCTTCATGGTGACGGCCACCCTGGCGGCTTTGTTCGTGCGCCGGGTGGACGTGGTGCTGGGAACCTCGCCCCAGTTCTTTACGGTGTGTGCAGCGTATGTGCTGAGCGTCTTGAAGCGGATTCCGTTTGTGTTCGAGTTGCGCGATCTTTGGCCGGAGTCGATCAAGGCGGTGGGGGCGATGAAGGAATCGGCCGCGATCCGCGCCCTGGAGCGCTTGGAACTGTTCCTTTATCGCAAGGCGGCACGTATCGTTTCGGTGACACATTCGTTCAAGAGAACCTTGATGGCGCGTGGCGTGGATGGCGAGAAGATCGCGGTGGTCACCAATGGTGTGGATATGTCGCGCTTCAAGCCCATGCCCAAGGACGCGGCTTTGGTGCGGGAACTGGGTCTCGAAGGGAAGTTCGTGGCGGGTTACGTCGGCACCCACGGCCTGGCGCACCACCTGGAGACGGTGCTGGACGCAGCCGAGATGCTGCTCAACACGGCCGATGGCGAGGCTTTCCATTTCATCCTTCTGGGCGATGGCGCCCGCAAGCAGGCGCTGAAAGAGGATGCGACTCGTCGTGGTTTGCAAAATGTCACTTTCGTCGATTCGGTGCCCAAGGAGCAGGTGGTGCGCTATTGGTCGTTGCTCGATGTTGCGGTGATACACCTGCGGAAAACCGAGCTGTTCACGACGGTGATCCCGTCCAAGTTGTTCGAGTGCATGGGCATGGGCCTGCCGGTGTTGCATGGCGTCGCGGGCGAGTCTGCCGACATCGTGCGCGAGGAAGGCGTGGGCATCGTGTTCGAGCCGGAGAATGCGGCGCAACTTGTCGAGAACTTGCAGTATCTGAAGCGCGATCAGGTCGCTTATGAGGGCTACCGCAGCCGGTGTCTTGAGGCCGCCAGGAAATACGATAGATCTGCCATGGCCACGAAGATGCTGGCGGTGGTGACGCAGCTGGTGCGGTGAAGGAGCTTTGCTATTGCCACTGCAGGCAGGCAAGCAAGCGACGGGGAGCGTGGAAGGCTCACGATTCGGAGGTGCTGCGCGTCGTGCACGGCAATCAGAGGGTGGTACTGGACTGCCGCGTCGCTTCGCTCCTCGCAGTGACGGTGGCGGTGTTTCGGCGAAGTCGTCATTGCGAACGTGGTGAGGCAATCCAGAGTGGCTGGCTGTGCTCCTCAAAGGGGGCTGTTGAACTTCCCAGACCCTGTGCGCCTTCCCAGTAACTTTCTTTGCCCGCGCTCTTAGTAAATCTGAGGATTAGCCATGAAAACAATCGACATCATCGCCGGGGCGCGCCCCAACTTCATGAAGATCGCGCCGATCATCGGCGCGCTGAAAGCAGCTCAGGCAAGGGGAGGGCTACTGCGATACCGCCTGATCCACACCGGCCAGCATTACGACAAAGCCATGTCAGGCGGTTTTTTTCGAGCAGCTGGGAATCCCTGAACCGGATATCAACCTGGAAGTGGGTTCGGGCACCCAGGCGGAGCAGACCGCCGCGATCATGGTGCGTTACGAGAAAGCCTTGATCGAGCAGCGCAGTGACCTGTGCCTGGTGTCAGCGACGTCACGTCGACCATGGCCGTGATAATACGGAGCGCCCGGAGACGGTCACGGTGGGGACGAATGAATTGATTGGCACCGACCGGGCGCTGGCGCGCCTAATGGCGGGGAAATGGAAGGCATACCTGAATTGAAAATAGTGACGAAGTGGCGCTCAGCTGTAATGCGGAGCCAGTTTGCTGAATGCTTGGTTAAGCGGTGTGCGCGTCACCCACGGCAAAAGTGCGATGATATCCGATGGTGCCCCTGGCCTTCGCGTGCCGCAGAGACAAAGGAGATAGCGAGATGAGTACACGGATGAATCGCCTCTCGATGTTTGGTGGACTCGCGTTGGCCATGCTGGCTGGCCGCGTCTTGGCCGCCGACATCCTCATGGCGCCCAACGGCGATGACGGCAACGACGGACGCAGCAACAACACGCCGGTGGCGACACTCCAACGAGCGGTCGACCTAGCGGTGTCCGACCCGAAGGCGGCGAGCGAGCCGATGCGGGTGCTCGTCCAGTCGGGCATCTACCGTGGCCAGATGACGCTCATTGACGGGCGCAAGCTGATCGGCCAGCTCACCATCATCGGCACAGCCACCGATTCGAAGGATTTCCCCACTTTCGAGGGCGTCGGCGACCAGACCACTTGGCTCACGCTCAAGTCGGACACTGGCAGGCCGACGGGGTTGACGATCCAGGCATTGGGGATCCGCGACTACTACACGGCGATCTCGCTGGAGGGCAATCGCGATAACCCGGCGGCCTCCAACACGGGCACCACGATTCGCCGCAACATCTTCCGCAACATCGGCTCGATCTCGTCACGTGACGGCGGCATGTCCACCGCTGCGATCCGCTTCGTGAACTCGACGAACAATGTCGTCGAAAGCAACCTGTTCCGCACCATCCGCAACAAGAGCGACAAGGACTGTGGCAGCCTGCACGCCGTGTACGTGGCACATTTCTCGTCGGGCAATCGCATCATCGACAACACCTTTGACGACGCCTGCGGCTCGGTGGTCAAGCTGCGCGACCGCTCCAACAACAACCAGATCGAGGGCAACCGGTTCAGGGCGATCCAGCAGGCGCCCGCAATCGAAGAGTGGTTCTGCGATGCCGGCGCGGAGAACGACTGCACGAAGAAGCTGGGCGAGTGCCCATCCACTGGAAACGTGGCCCGCAACAACGATCTGTCTGGGACCCGGGGTACCAAGTACGTGTCGGTCGTCGGCGGTCGGGTTCCGCGCGAGTGGTGCGCGCCGGCCGACTTTTCTCGGGATCGGGTTCTCTCGAAGTAACTTCGACTTACGGCTTGCGAATCATGGGGGAATGGCAAGCGTCGAGCCCGCCCATCTGTAGCTCTCCCTCGATCTCCTTCAACCTCGATGTTTTCGCGAGGTGACGTTGATTGCCGTGGCTCGATTTCGTCGGCCCCATCGAGGATCTGCCGGGCATGAAGTTGCTTGATGCGGCGGCAAGCAGTCAGAGGATGGAACTGGATTGCCGCGTCGGCTGGGCCTCCTCGCAATGATGCGGTGCGCGGGCGGCTTGGGCTTCACCGGATTGTCGCGCGGATGGACGTTTGGATAAGTGGGGTGCGGCAGGCGCGGTGTGCTGATGATGTATCATCTACCCATCAAAACATCTGGTAATGCTTAGATGCGCACAACCCTGGAGATTGAAGATGACGTGCTGGTCGCCGCCAAGGAAATGGCGCGTCGTGAGCACCTGACGGCCGGGCAGGTCATTTCCCGCCTTGCCCGCCTGGCCTTGACGGCGCGGGTTGATCAGCAGCGGTCTGCGCAGACAGTGGCTGGATTCAGGCCGTTGCCTGCAAGGGGCGTGTTGGTCAGCAATGACCAAGTCAACGCCCTTCGCGAGCACGAGGGCGTTTGATGGTCGCGCTGCTGGATGTCAACGTGCTTATTGCCTTGCTGGATGCCGACCACATGCACCACTCGGTCGCAACGGATTGGCTGAGTGAGCACCTGGATGCGGGGTGGGCGTCGTGCCCACTTACCCAGAATGGGTGCATCCGTATCCTGTCACAAGCCGCGTACCCCAACCGTGCGCCCGCGGCAGAGGTGGCGGCGCGCTTGGCACACGGCAATCAGAGGGAGGCTCTGGACTGCCGTGTCGCTTCGCTCCTCGCAGTGCCGGTGTTTCGGCGAAGTCGTCATTGCGAACGTAGTGAAGCGAGCCAAGAGGGGCGGGCGGCGCTCCGCAAATGGGGCTGCTGAACTTCCCCGACCTTGTGCTGCTTGCGGTAACTTTCTTTGCCCCGCTATTAGTAAATCTGAGGATTATTCATGAAAACAATCGACATTGTCGCCGGTGCGCGCCCCAATTTCATGAAGATCGCGCCGATCATCGGCGCGCTGAAAGCAGCCCAGGCAAGGGGAGGGCTATTGCGTTACCGCCTGATCCACACTGGCCAGCATTATGATAAAGCCATGTCGGGTGGCTTTTTCGAGCAGCTGGGAATCCCTGAACCGGATATCAACCTGGAAGTGGGTTCGGGCACCCAGGCGGAGCAGACCGCCGCGATCATGGTGCGTTACGAGAAAGCCTTGATCGAGCAGCGCAGTGATCTGTGCCTGGTGGTTGGCGATGTCACGTCGACCATGGCCTGTTCGATTGTCGCCCGTAAACTTGGCATGGCTGTCGCGCACGTGGAAGGCGGCATCCGTTCCGGCGACTGGAGCATGCCGGAGGAGATCAACCGGGTAGTCACCGATTCGATTACCAACTGGTTTTTCACGACCAGCGCGACGGCCAACGAGAACCTGCGCCGCGCCGGGGTTAGCGAAGCGAGCATCTTCTTCGTTGGCAACACGATGATCGACACTTTGCTCAAGCAGATGCCGCGTCTGCAGCCGCCGGGATTCTGGTCCGACCTGGACTTGCAGCCGGGGCAGTATTTTGTGGTCACTTTGCATCGCCCGGCGAATGTCGACGGTGAGCAGCAGTTGCTGCGCTTGTTACAGGCTATTGCCGACGGTACAGGCGGCTTGCCGGTGGTGTTTCCGGTGCATCCGCGCACGGCGAAGAACCTGCGGGAATTGGCCGGTCAGATACCGGGGCTGCACTATGTCGATCCGCAAGGGTATCTGGAATTCAACTACCTGGTGAAGCACGCCAAGGGCGTGATCACGGATTCCGGCGGGATTACCGAGGAAACGACGGTGATGGGCGTGCCCTGCCTGACACTGCGTGACAATACGGAACGCCCGGAGACGGTCACCGTGGGGACGAATGAATTGATCGGCACCGACCCGGCCAAGCTTGGCCCGGCGCTGGCGCGTCTGATGGCGGGTGATTGGAAAAAGGGCGCGGTGCCGGAAAAGTGGGATGGGCGAGCGGCTGAGCGTATCGTGGCGGCGCTGCAGCGGTTGCTGGGCTGAGTCCATTGGCGGCCAGACGGGGGCAGGGTGCGAGGTGGGTCTGATCCGGCAGGAAAACCGCGGCAGCCCCTACATCGGTGATTCGCTTGATGAGCTGCAGACGCTCGCGGTTGCGCTCTGCGACAACGTCGCCGGGCGAGCAGCAATGTGCGAGAAGCCAGGAACTGCGGTTTCGCAGATTGTTCCGGCTTTGTCGGCAAGATCGTAGCTGGTATGGCCGCGCGACTGCGCCTCTTTTGGTGGCGCCTCGCGGCCTTCCTGCTGTGTTTCTTCTCACTCGGAACAATTCTCTCGCTGCGCGCAGGCGCCGCAGAATCGACTGAACTGGTGGTAGTGCTCGGCAAGAAGGCGGAAAAAACGCCTGCTGCCGATGCAGGATGGCGACGTGCCGGCGACTTGGGCCGATACGGCGCTGCTTGAGGACTGGGCAGGCTTTGCACCCGCTACACCGATGGAGGAAGGGGTGAAGCGCTTTGTGGCCTGGTACCGCGATTACTACAAGGTTTGACTTGCGCTGTTCTTCCGGGAAAATCTCACGGTTTTTGGCACGTCATTGCGAGGAGGCGCAGCCGACGCGGCAATCCAGAGGTTTGGCTCTTCGTGTTTTCGATGCGGCCGAAAAGCAGGAACAGGGAATGGAACTGGATTGCCGCGTCGGCTGCGCCTCCTCGCAATGACGGTGGGTGCGGGATGGGTGCCGTTCTTCCGGGAAAATCTCACGGGCGCCTGTCGATTATGGTGAGAGAATCTTGCCTTGTTTGACGCTCGCAGGGGCGGTCTCACGCTTCAGATTTTCGGCCTGTCATTGCGAGGAGGCGTAGCAGACGTGGCAATCCAGAGGTTTGGCTCTTTGCATGGTCGAGGCGGTGGGGAAGTAGTAAGAGGATGGAGCTGGATTGCCGCGTCGCTTCGCTCCTCGCAATGACGGTGTGGGTCGGTGACGGCGTGGTGCGGTGACGTGGTCGGTGTGGGCGGTGGATGCCGAGTTTGGCGCCGAGGGCGAGTGGAAGGAATTCCGCGCGCCGGATTGCGCGGCGCTTTTCGACGGGCGCAATCTATCTGGCATCGCGGTTATGATTGCCTCCGGTCACTCGTCTTCGCTACGGCAACGCGCTTAACCTCTTTGCTCCCGGCTCCGCTTGCTAGGCTTCACCGGATTGTCGCGCTGATGGGCGTTTGGATAAGTGAGTCATGCGGCAGCTGTGGTGTGCTGATGATGTATCGTCGACACATCAAAACATCGGGTAATGCTTGGATGCGCACAACCCTGGACATTGAAGATGACGTGCTGGTCGCCGCCAAGGAAATTGCACGTCGTGAGCACCTGACGGTCGGGCAGGTCATTTCCCGCCTTGCACGGCTGGCCTTGACGGCGCGGGTTGATCAGCAGCCGTCCGCGCAGACAGTGGCTGGCTTCAGGCCGTTGCCTGCAAGGGGCGTGTTGGTGAGCAATGGCCAGGTCAATGCCCTTCGCGAGCACGAGGGCGTTTGATGTGGTCGCGCTGCTGGGTGTCAACGTGCTTGTTGGATAGGCCGCACGTCATTGCGAGGAGGCGAAGCCGACGCGGCAATCCAGAGGCCTGGCTTTTCGCCTTATCGGTGCGGCGGCTGCAAGTAGTCAGACGGTGGAACTGGATTGCCGCGTCGCTGCGCTCCTCGCAATGACGGCGCAGGTTGGTACTGCGCTCCTCGCAATGACGGTGTGGGTTGGACTTGTAGGGGGAAACGCGAGGGGCAGGAAGCTTGGGCTCCAGATCGGCCGCACGTCACTGCGAGGAGGCGAAGCCGACGCGGCAATCCAGAGGTCTGGTTTTTCGCCTTATCGGTGCGGCGGCTGCAAGTAGTCAGATGGTGGAACTGGATTGCCGCGTCGCTGCGCTCCTCGCAATGACGGTGTGGGTTGGTGCTCCGCTCCTCGCAATGACGGTGTGGGTTGGTGCTGCGCTCCTCGCAATGACGGCGCAGCTTGGACTTGTCGGGGGAAACGCGAGGGGCAGGAAGGCTGGGCTCCAGATAGGCCGCACGTCATTGCGAGGAGGCGAAGCCGACGCGGCAATCCAGAGGCCTGGCTTTTCGCCTTATCGGTGCGGCGGCTGCAAGTAGTCAGATGGTGGAACTGGATTGCCGCGTCGCTGCGCTCCTCGCAATGACGGCGCAGGTTGGTACTGCGCTCCTCGCAATGACGGCGTGGGTTGGTACTGCGCTCCTGGCAATGACGGTGTGGGTTGGTACTGCGCTCCTCGCAATGACGGCGCAGCTTGGACTTGTCGGGGGAAGCGCGAGGGGCAGGAAGCTTGGGCTCCAGATAGGCCGCACGTCATTGCGAGGAGGCGAAGCCGACGCGGCAATCCAGAGGTCTGGCTTTTGCCTTATCGGTGCGGCGGCTGCAAGTAGTCAGATGGTGGAACTGGATTGCCGCGTCGCTGCGCTCCTCGCAATGACGGTGTGGGTTGGTACTGCGCTCCTGGCAATGACGGTGTGGGTTGGTACTGCGCTCCTCGCAATGACGGTGTGGGTTGGTACTGCGCTCCTCGCAATGACGATGGGCGGGGGTGGTTGCCGAAAGTCTCATCACGAGTGCAGCCCTACGCCAGGGGGCTGACGAGAATCGCTTCTCAGGCCGAGTGCAATTCCTCCCGGATCACCCTGCGCAGCGTCTCTTCGATGGTCTTTTTCTGCATCGCCTCGCGCAACGCGGCGTTGATGAGGGTTTGGTATCCGCGTGCACCGGCCTGTTGCTTGAACCAGGCGACGACATCCGGATCGAGCGTGATGTTGATCTTCTGCTTTTTCGTTGGCACTGACTGCAGGCCCACCCGGTGCACTGCCTGCTCAAAATCGTCAGATGACCAGACGGGTGCTTCGTCGAGGTCGTCACAGACTGGTGAAGTCGTATTCTCGTTCATGGCGTTCCGCTTTTCGCATCGAAATGACGTGGATTGTGTCTTCGGCCTCGGTGTGCGCAATGAGCACCACCTCAACCCCCAGCAAACCAACCGTGGAAAACCGCGCTTCACCGTAGGAGAAGCGCGTATCCGGGCGCGTCAGGGTATGTCCTGCAAATACCCGGGACGTTTCGGCGAAATCAAGCCCATGCTTTTTCAAGTTGGCCTGCCGCTTGGCGTCGTTCCAAGTGAAGTTCATGCCGCAGTATAGACGATTGTCTTTCTGGCAAGGTTCAGGCAAGCCCTTGCGTTGCAGCCTGTCGCACGCACGGATGTGGCCCCGTTCCTCGTGTTCTTTCCACCCGTCAAACGGGTCACGGTCCTGGGCGTCCTGTCGCCGCTCCGATCCACCGTCATTGCGAGGAGGCGAAGCCGACGCGGCAATCCAGAGGTTTTGCTTTTTGCGTTGTCACTAGGTCAATGCGCCGGGAAATAGTGAGCGGGTGGAACTGGATTGCCGCGTCGGCTGCGCCTCCTCGCAATGACGTGCGGTGGGGTGTGGCGCCGCATTCGCGTTCCCCATTCACCATTCCTGACGAGCTTTTCAGCAGGCCTGACAGCGGAGCGAAACCGACGCGGTCGCCGGAATTTATAGGTTCCCTGCTGCGCACAACACGACACTTGATCGGCGCGCCGGAAGTCGAGAATTCGTCTTCATCGCTGTTGAGCCTCTTGGCGCTGTAACAACCAGTCAGCCGCCAGGTGAAGCTGGATTTCGGGCGGAGGCATGCCACTTTTTGGCGCGTTGAGCGTGATGATCTGCAACGTGGCCTCGGGCCAGGTAGCGGCCGCATCCTGGAGTGCACGTACCTCTCGTGCCAGAGTGTCCGGGCTGTCGAGATCGGCGCAGACTTGAAGTAGTGCTTCCCTGCCGGTCAGGCTGCGCGCGTGGAAGTCGACCTCGAAACCGGCGTGGGTGCGCACGTAGTTCACCTGGTTGCCGCGGCGTTGTAGTTCGTGCAGCACTGCGGTTTCGAGCGCGTCGCCTACGTTGGTGTTGCCTGATCGAGAAAAGAGCGCCATCAGCCCGGTATCCACCGGGTACACTTTCCGGGGATTGACTTGCCGACGACGTTCGGAGTCGGAGGCGAGGTCAAGGCTGCTCAACAGAAAGGCGTCTTCGAGGTGCGCAAGGTAGGCGTGGAGGGTGTCCTTGCCTATCGCGACCCCGCGCGACTTGAGATCGGCGTGGAACTTGTTGATGCTGAAAGCGCCGGCGGCGTTGCCGAGCAGTTGCCTGACCAGCCAGTGCAAGACCTGCGGCTGGCTGAGGTTGTGCCGTTCGAGTACGTCGCGCAGGAGTACCACATCAACATAGGTCCGCAAGAGCTCGATGCGGTTGCGGCTATCGAGTCCCTGGACTTCAGGAAAACCGCCGTGGGCCAGGTAGTCCAGCAGGTCTCTGGCGAGTTGTGAACGCTCGGCTTTGGTGAAGCGTTCGCTTGGCTTTTCGGGTTCTCGGCCCGCGTGACGCAGCATTTCGCGAAAGCTGAATGGAGAAACCACTGCTTCCATGGCTCGGCCGCGCATGCTGGTGGCCACTTCACGCGAGAGCATGCGCGCGGACGATCCAGAGACGAACAGGTCGATGTTTTCGCTATCCAGCAGTCGTCTGGCAAACAGTTCCCAACCCGGGACGATCTGAATTTCATCGAGGAAGAAGGTGGCTCGGCGGGCGTCGCGCCAGGCCGGGTTGAGTTGGTAGAATATTTCGACCAGCAGGTCGAGGTCTTGCACCCGCAGGTCGCCGAGACGCTCATCTTCAAAGCTGAAATAGAGCAAGCCCTCGCGTGATGTGCCATGCGCGTGACGATCGGCGAGAAGTTGCCAAAGCAGACTGGTCTTGCCGGCCCGGCGCATACCGATAACTGCCGTGGCCTTGCCATTGACGGTTGGCAACCAGATATCACGACGCGTGAGCCCTGGCAGCGGCAGAGCCTGAGAATCGACGATCTTCTGCTGAATTGTTGTGCGAAGTAAGCTTTCCATAGAGGACAAGCGTAGCAGAAGTTGTCCTTTTTAAACATACAACCTCTCTCGGCTCAATGGGCCGCACTCGCCGCAGGTATGTTTGGGGTCGTCATCGCGAATCGGGCTCCTACGAGAGGCGCCCAGCCGGTGAGCAAGTTCTGCGCCTCTCGCGGAACCTCGCCGGGTAGGGTCGTCTGGTACTTGCCGGAGATTTGGCGACGGCCAAATTGGGTTCCTGGTACCGAGTGGGTTGCTACACGGCTTCCTGGTGAGCATTGCTGTGAGGCTCAGGCGGCCACTGCTTCAGGGAGCCGTACGTCCACTATGATTTCAGAATAGGGGGCGAAGATTTGTCCTTCGACGTCTTTTTCCACTGCCAGCCATTCGGTCAGCTTTACCACGTCGCTATGGACATTTTTGTAGTTGCGACCCAGCCGTCGAGCGAGTTCGGCGATGGTCATGCTGCCCCCCTGACGCAGCGAGGCGAGCAATTCCCAGCGTTTCGGGGTGAACACGGCGAGCATTTGGCCTGTGCTCTCGAAGCCCACTGCAAAGTAGGGCGGCGTGTCTTCTCCACGTTCCAGAGCACCCATCACGGCGGCTGCACGGTCCAGGCTGTCTTCCACACGTTGCCCCACCCTGATATTCAGAATCCTTTCATTCATCGTCGATTCCTTTCACGGCCGCCCAGAAGTCGGCCATCAGTTGCTGCGGGCTGGTGAACTGGTAGGGTGTCTCACCGTCGGCAATGTGTTGATGGTCGCCCTTCCCCCGCTCGTTGTCGAAGCCAACGATCCGTTCGCCTTCGACGACATAGACCAGCCGATACTTCCATGGATGTTCGGATGGCGGTACTGGCTCCGGCACGCGCCAGATCACGATTTCGACGATGCCCCGACCGTAAACGTCTTTCGTTCTGAAGGGTTCGACAGCCTTCATATGGCTAATTACACCATAGTCTCCTTGTGGCGCAAAGCACGGGTTCGCGTGGGCTTGTTATCCGTCCGGCGACTTAACTTTGCAGGTGCTTCCGCGGTTTTAGCGGGCCCTCATGGAGTCAGGTTGAAGGGGCGCAGCGGCAACCGTTCGTAGCGATAACGGTGTGCGGGCCGCCGGTACTACTCGCCGCTTTGGGACGTCAGCATTCTGACCAGATCATCCGAAAGCCACAGCCCCGCGTGGCGTAGCTTCTTGATGCCCTCGGCAACCGACGGGAGCAAACCGTGCCGTTTGGCCAACAGCAGAATGCCACCAGTGCCAAGGATGGGGATACTCAGGGTCTTGGCGCAGCGGCGAGCCTCAGAGTCGTCTATGATCGCTCGCACAGGTGGATTCGCCAGGGCGTAACTCAATACCGCACTTTCACCCGCGCCAAGGTTCCACGCTTCGACGCGAGCCGAAACCGCTACGTGTTCGCGAATGGGCCACGGCTGCGCGCTGAGTTCGCGTGCCGCCTTATCGTCCCACCCGTCGACAACGACTTCCGTCCATACGGCTTCAGGCACGATGATTTGCGCAAACAGGCCTGGTAGGAGATTGGCCTGCGCGCTCCGGAAGAGTGTGATCAGCGGCGACGCATTGACGACGACCGCATCAATCCCCATCGTCGAGTTCCTCGGCCAGCTCGTCAGCGGTGTATTGAAAGGGGCTGACCCGGTAGCGCGACAAGGCGTCGATGAAGGCGGCCCGCGTCAATCCGGCGATTTCGGCAGCGCGTCCCTGCGATACTCGCCCGAGCTCATACCATTTCACCGCCGCCGCGATACGCATTTCCTGGCCGAACTCGTCGGGCGCCTGATGTAAAGCCGCGAAAGCCGATTCAGGAATTTGCAGGGTCAGTTGCGTCATGGTGCTTACCTCCGGATATCGATGATACGTGAGTTCTGATGCGCTGATTGTCGGTGTCGGTGTCGGTGTCGGTGGCGGACAAGGCGCCCTATCGCCCGATGAATCGGGCTCCTACAGGGTGGCGTGATTTGTAACCGCGGAAGGAGCTGGTGATGCGACTTACGGATTTGTCTTTGTTGGTGTCAGCGGCGTTCGCAGAGCTGAGCGAACAGGCTACAGGGTGGCCTGGTTCGGGACGGTTTGCGTAGGAGCGCGATTTATCGGGCGATGGCTGCTGGCAGGCCAGCATGGCGTGCACTTACCGGTCCGGTGCTTGCGGATTGCAGAACCGTTTGTCCAACGTCATGCAGCGTCAGCCGTCCAGTCTTCAACCCTGAGCCCATCGACCTGAGCAAAAGCCCGGTCATTCGTTACCAGCACCGCTTCCGCACAACGAGCGTGCGAGGCAATCAGAAGGTCGAGTGGCCCAAGGGGCTTGCCCTGCCGCTCCATGGCCGCACGGGTGGCTCCGTAACGCTGCGCGACTTCGCCATCCCAGGGCAGCACATCGACGCGCCGCAGGAACTCCCCCACCGCGGTATGCAAGCGTTTCGCCTCAGGCCGTCGCGCCAGTCCGAACAGCAACTCGGCTTTGGTTATCGACGAGATGCAAACAGCCGCCATCGGCACGGCCAGCACACGCCGGACAACAGCCGGGTGCTCCCTGATTAGGTGGCTCACCGTATTGGTATCCAGCATGTACCGGGTCACTCTTTCCACCCGTCAAACGGGTCACGGTCCTGGGCGTTCTGTCGACGCTCCTCGGCGGCCAGAAAGTCTGCCGGCACCTGAGCCTCCTTGAGGGCCGCAAAGAAGCCCTCCCACGTTGCCGGCTTGCGCGAAAGGATGACGTCGCCCGTCTGCGGGTCGCGCCGGATATAGACCTCGGGGCTATCGAAACGGTATTCGGCAGGCAGGCGAACCGCCTGGCTGCGGCCATTCTTGAACAGCTTGGCGATATGTGACATGGGGCCTCTCTCCTGTGATGTATCAAGATATATACCGTTAAGGGGCCTATATCAAGAGCCATTACCTGCCGGCATTGCGCAAGCTCCTACAGTTGCAGCTCAGCCGGCGAGCAGGTTCGGCGATGGTCATGGTGCCCCCGACGCAGCGCTGCGAGCAATTGCCCGCGTTTCGGGGGAAACGCGGCGGGCATCGGGCTTGCATTCTCGACAGGCACCGCGAAGCAGGGCGGAGGCTCTTCTCCACGTGCCCGTGCATTGCTGGATTCTTGATGAGACTTTCAGCGACCCTGACAGCAGCGTGAAAGCGCAGGGTGGCTGGAGTTCGCCCGGCCCATGCCGCTGCCCGCGTCGCCAAATCCGGGCAAGCATTCCCCACCCACCGTCATTGCGAGGAGGCGCAGCCGACGCGGCAATCCAGAGGTTCTGTTTTTCGCTCGGCTGATGTCGCGCACCGGTAGTCAGAGCATGGAACTGGATTGCCGCGTCGGCTGCGCCTCCTCGCAATGACGGGCAGGCTGCTGTGGCGCACCGGTAGTCAGAGCATGGAACTGGATTGCCACGTCGGCTACGCCTCCTCGCAATGACGGGCAGGCTGCTGTGGCGCTGTATTTCCGACAAGACTTCCAGGACGCCGGACAGCCGCTTGAAACCATGTCGCCGCTTGTCTTCTGCACGTCTTTTCATGCTGACGTTCGAGGCTCGCTCATCCATGGTCGATTCCTTTCACGGCCGCCCACAAGCGGGCCATCAGTTGCTGCGGGCTGGTGCAATGGGAGGCTGTCTTGAACCCCGTCGCCGCGGTAGAATCGCGCCTCTATTCTTCGTGATCACCCCATGAAAATCCTGGTTACCGGTGCCGCCGGCTTCATCGGCATGAGCACCGCACTGCGCCTGCTGGCGCGCGGCGACGAAGTCGTCGGGCTCGACAATCTCAACGACTACTACGAGGTTTCGCTGAAGGAAGACCGCTTGCGGCGGCTCACCTCGCTGCCGGGCTTTCGCTTTGCGAAGCTTGATGTCGCCGATCGGCCGGGCATCGAGCGGCTGTTTGCGGAGGAGGGATTCGAGCGCGTGATTCATCTCGCTGCGCAGGCGGGCGTGCGCTATTCGCTGAAGAACCCGCACGCCTACGTCGATAGCAATGTGGTCGGTTTCGTGAATATCCTCGAAGGCTGCCGCCACAACCGGGTGCAGCACCTGGTCTATGCCTCGAGTTCGAGCGTCTACGGTGGCAACACCCGCATGCCGTTCTCCGAGCACGACAGTGTCGACCACCCGGTGAGTCTCTACGCGGCGACCAAGAAGGCCAACGAGCTGATGGCGCACACCTATAGCCACCTTTACGGCTTGCCGACCACCGGCCTGCGCTTCTTCACGGTGTATGGGCCGTGGGGCCGGCCGGACATGGCGCTGTTTCTGTTTACCCGGGCGATCCTCGAAGGTCGGCCGATCGACGTTTTCAACAACGGCGAGATGCAGCGCGACTTCACCTACGTGGACGACATCGTCGAAGGCGTGATCCGGGTGACGGATCGCTGCGCCACGGCCAATGCCGCGTATCTGCCGGACGAGGCCGACCCGGCGACGAGCAACGTGCCTTACCGGGTATTCAACATCGGCAATCACCAGCCGGTGCCGCTGCTCGATTTCATCGGTGCGATCGAGGACGCGATTGGCAGGAAGGCGGAAAAGCGCCTGCTGCCGATGCAGGACGGCGACGTGCCGGCGACCTATGCCGATACGGAATTGCTGGAGGGCTGGATTGGCTTCGCGCCTGCCACGCCGGTGGCGGAAGGGGTGAAGCGCTTCGTTGCCTGGTACCGGGACTACTACAAGGTGTGACCTGCGCTGTTCTTGCGGGAAATTCGCACAGGTGGCGGTCGATGGTGGTGGGAGAATCTTGCTTGTTCCCGTGGTCGATGCGGCGGAAGAGGAGTCAGAGGGTGGAACTGGATTGCCGCGTCGGCTGCGCCTCCTCGCAATGACGGGGTAGGTGCGGGGCGGGTGCGGGATGGTGCCGGGAATGGTGGCGAGAGCGGCGGCGAGGGCGGCGGTGTGGGAGGTGCGAAGTCTGGTGCTGCAGTTTCCCTACGGTTTTAGGCGGCTTTCCGGTTGGCCGAACGTTTTGTCGCGGAGGCGGTGCTACACCAGCCCATACGTCATTGCGAGGAGGCGTAGCCGACGTGGCAATCCAGAGGTTTTGGTTTTCGCTGGAGTGGTGTGGCGGAAGAGTAGTCAGAGGGTGGAACTGGATTGCCGCGTCGGCTACGCCTCCTCGCAATGACGGGGTGGGTGCGGGGTAGGTGCGGGATGGTGCGGGTAGGTGCGGGTAGGTGCGGGATCGGTGCCAGGCTTCACGGGCGCCGAAGGTCTCATCGGGTATGCAGCCACTAAACTTGTGCCCGAACTGTTGCGGTCGTGCTACGCCGTGGCCCGGATCGTCTCGGCGGCATTGATCGGTTGGTTTTGCTGTTCGTCTTGCGAGGTCGTTTGAAGTGAAAATTACTGTCATTGGTACCGGCTACGTCGGTCTGGTATCTGGAACCTGTCTGGCCGACGTGGGCAACGACGTGCTCTGTCTCGACGTCGATGCGGAAAAGATCCGCATTCTCAAGGAAGGCGGAATTCCGATCTTCGAACCCGGTCTGGATGCGATGGTCAAGGCGAACGTCGACGCCGGCCGACTGCGATTCACCACCGATGTCGAGGAAGCCGTTGCGCACGGCCTGCTGCAGTTCATCGCCGTCGGCACGCCACCGGACGAGGATGGCTCGGCCGACCTGCAGTACGTGGTGGCGGCGGCGCGCAACGTGGGCCGTTTCATGACCGGGTACAAGGTCGTCGTTGATAAATCGACGGTGCCGGTGGGTACCGCCGACAAGGTGCAGGCGGCGCTTGCCGAGGAACTCGCTGCGCGCGGGGAAAGCATCGACTACAGCGTCGTCTCCAACCCCGAGTTCCTCAAGGAAGGCGCGGCGCTGGCCGACTTCATGAAGCCCGATCGCATCGTCGTCGGAACCGAGGACCCGCGCGCGATCGACGTGATGCGCGAACTCTATGCGCCTTTCCAGCGCAATCACGAGCGCCTGCTGGTGATGGACGTGCGCAGCGCCGAGCTGACCAAGTACGCCGCCAACGCGATGCTGGCGACGCGGATCAGCTTCATGAACGAGCTGGCCAACCTCAGCGAACGGCTGGGCGCGGATATCGAACTGGTGCGCAAGGGCATTGGTTCCGACCCGCGCATCGGTTTCGACTTTCTCTACCCCGGTGCCGGTTACGGCGGCTCGTGTTTTCCGAAAGACGTGCAGGCGCTGATTCGCACCGCGCACGCCGCCGGGCACGACCTCAAGGTGCTGCAGGCGGTCGAGGACGCCAACGACGCGCAGAAGAGCGTGCTTACGCAAAAGATCGTCAAGCGCCTCGGCGAAGACCTCTCGGGCAAGACCATCGCCCTCTGGGGGCTGGCGTTCAAGCCCAACACCGACGACATGCGCGAGGCGCCGAGCCGGGTGCTGATCGCCGACCTGCTGGCGCGTGGCGCTCGCGTGCGCGCCTACGACCCGGTGGCCAGCCATGAAGCACAGCGGATTTTTGCCGGCGAAACGCGCATCGACTTTGTCGACAAGCCGATGCTCGCCGTGCAGGGTGCCGACGTGCTGGCGATCGTCACCGAGTGGAAGGAGTTCCGCGCGCCGGATTTCCCGGCCATCAAGGCACTGCTCAAGACGCCGGCGATCTTTGACGGCCGCAATCTCTACGACCCGGCGGTTCCGCGCCGGGCCGGGCTGGAGTACTTTGCGATCGGGCGCCTGTAGGGGGAAACGCGAGGGGCGCGGTTGCGGCTCCAGATAACCCGCGCGTCATTGCGGGGGGCGAAGCCGAGCCGGTAGCCGACCCCTCGCGCGCCGTTGCGGGGAACGCTGCCATTGTGGTCTCCAGATAGCCCGCACGTCATTGCGAGGAGGCGAAGCCGACGCGGCAATCCAGAAAACCCGCACGTCATTGCGGGGAGGAGTCGAAGCCGCCATCGCCATCCAGATAGCCCGCACGTCATTGCGAGGAGGCGAAGCCGACGCGGCAATCCAGTTCCACCGTCTGGCTATTTTGCGACCGCCGCACCGATAAGGCGAAAAGCCAGACCTCTGGATTGCCGCGTCGCTGCGCTCCTCGCAATGACGGTGTGGGGGGATGGTCTGCTCGTCGTTGTCGTCGACGCGCTTGTGGCTCGAAGCCTTACTCACGGAAGGTCCGGCGGATGTTCGCCGACGCATGGGGCTGAACCGTGGTGATCGGCAACCCGTGGGTCATGACGCGGTAAAGTTGCCGACGGCACAATCCGGTCAACCCGCACGTCATTGCGAGGAGGAGCGGCCGACGTGGCAATCCAGAGGTTTGGCTTTTCGTCTTTTCTTTGTGCCGGAAATGCAGTGAGACGGTGGCACTGGATTGCCGCGTCGCTGTGCTCCTCGCAATGACGGCTGGGTACCAGGATTACCGTGTCGGCTGCGCCTCTTCGCAACGCGCCAGAGAAAGGCAACAGGGGTCTGGCGCCTCTGGCAGTTCCTGGTGTCGCTTTGTCGCCCGATGAATCGGGCTCCTCACCGATCGGGGTGAGCTGTGTGGCGGCGCTGATCTGTAGTGTTCAATCGTCGTTCGGTTGGTGAAAAGGGAACGCCAGTTGCCGGACCTTGCGCCATGTAGGTCGGCGCGCCAGAAGTCCACGCTGAGTTACTATACGTTACGATGGATTGTGTAGTAATTCACTCACGGAGCTGGCGCTGCGATGGCGCGATTCTCGGATCTTTCTCTAACCGCCCAGACAGCCTATGCGGAACTGGCCGAGCAAGCGCATGTCGTGGAACTCCATGCCGCGCTGGCGGGGTTCCCCGGTGCTTTCCACAAGCGCACGATCAAAGGCCGGGAATACTGGTACTTTGGCTATCGGGATTTCGATGGCAAGGGTCGCATGGCATACGTGGGGCCGGACAGTGATCGTGTCCGTGCCCTGGTAGGGCGCTTCGCGGAAGGCAAAAACCACAGGCCGCTGCTGCCTTTGACCGGTGCCGCGGTGGCGCTGGGCTGCGAGGTGGTGGCTGCGAAGCACTTCCGAATCATCAAGCGCTTGGCGGAGTATGGTTTTTTCCGAGCCGGTGGCTTGCTGATCGGTACCCATGCCTTTGTCGCCATGGGCAACCTGCTGGGTGTTCGCTGGCAATCGGGTCAGCGTACCCAGGACGTGGATTTCGCACATGCGGGCAAGAACGTGTCGGTGGCGCTGCCGGCGAACTTGCACTTGAGTGTCCATGACGCCTTGACCGCACTGGAGATGGGCTTGCTGCCGATCAGCCAGTTCGATGGCGGTGCCGGTGCTCAATATCGGAACCCGCTCGATCCCGAATTGCGTCTGGATTTTGTGACTTCTGCCCATCGTAGGGGGAAGGCGCCGGTTGTCCTGCCAGAGCTCGGTCTGGTACTGGAGCCTCTGAAGTTCATGGAGTTCTCGTTGCAGGGCTCCACCCAGGGGTGTGTTCTGGGGCGCGAGGGAGCGTGCATGGTCAATCTGCCTGATCCGGCGCGCTACGCGGTTCACAAGCTGCTTGTCTATGGGGAGCGTCCGGTCAGGGAGCGGACGAAAGCGGGCAAGGATCTGCTTCAGGCTGCCTGTCTGATGTCCTTCTTCGCCGAGCATGGACCGGTGGAAGCTTTCAATGAGGCATGGCGAGACGCGCTTTCGCGCGGACGTGGCTGGCAGAGGCGGGCGTTGCAGGGCAAGGCAGCCTTGCTGTCACTGGCGCCAGATCTCGATGATCAGAGTTTCTGGCTCGAAGCCTGACGCACGGAAGGTCCGGCGGATGTTCGCCGACGCATGGGGTGGACGGTGGTGATCGGCGACCCGTGCGTCATGACGCGGTAAATTGGCCGACGGTGCGATTCAGGTAGCCCGCCCGTCATTGCGAGGTAACGTGGCCGACGGCGCAATCCGGTCAACCCGCACGTCATTGCGAGGAGGCGCAGCCGACGTGGCAATCCAGGGGTTTGGCTTTTCGCTTTTATTGATGCGCTCGAAAAGCAGCGAGACGGTGGAACTGGATTGCCGCGTCGCTGCGCTCCTCGCAATGACGGTGTGTTTGTCGGGGCGTCTTGCGGGTGGCGATTCGCTATCTTTTGTGGGGAGACAGGGTTTCTGATGATCAGGCAGCCAGCCGTTTACATTTTGGCCAGTCGACGCAACGGGACGCTGTACAGCGGCGTGACGTCGAATCTCGTGAAGCGGGTCTGGGAGCACAGGAACGATCTGGTTGATGGTTTTTCGCGCCGATATGCAGCGCACCTGCTGGTGTTCTACGAGCTGCATGACTCGATGGAGCTGGCCATTGCACGCGAGAAACAGATCAAGGCCGGGTCGCGGCTCAAGAAGTTGCAGTTGATCGAGGCGATGAACCCGGGGTGGGAGGATCTTTATGGGGGCATTGTGTGAGCGGAAACCCGTGCGTCATGACGCGGTGAAGTGGCCGACGGCGCGATCCAGGTAGCCTCCACGTCATTGCGAGGTAAAGTGGCCGACCGCGCAATTCAGTCAACCGGCACGTCATTGCGAGGAGGCGTAGCCGACGTGGCAATCCAGGGATTTGGCTTTTCGCTTTTTCGCTACGCCTGAAAAGCAGCGAGACGGTGGAACTGGATTGCCGCGTCGCTACGCTCTTCGCAATGACGGGGTGGGGGCGATGGGCTGTTCGTCGTTTTCCACGACGCATTTTGGCGCGACGCCTGACGCACCGACAGTCCGGCGGATGTTTGGCGACGCATGGGGCTGGACGGTGGTGATCGGCTACGCGTGCGTCATGACGAGCTCGCGTAGCCGACGGCGCGATACCGTCAACCCGCGCGTCATGACGAGGTAAATCAGCCAGCGGCGCGATTCAGTCAACCCGCACGTCATTGCGAGGAGGCGCAGCCGACGTGGCAATCCAGGGGTTTGGCTTTTCGTTTTTTCGCTGCGCAGGAAAGGCAGTGAGAGGATGGAACTGGATTGCCGCGTCGGCTGCGCCTCCTCGCAATGACGGCGTGGTGGGGGGGGCTGTTGGTCGTTGTTCACGAGGCGTCTGCGGCGCGAAGGCTGACGCACGGAAAGTCCGGCGGATGTTTGGCGACGCATGGGCTGGACCATGGTGATCGGCTACGCGTGCGTCATGACGAGCTCGCGTAGCCGACGGCCCGATCCAGTCAGCCGGAGCGCCATTGCGAGGAAAAGTAGCCGACGGCGCACTCCAGTCAACCCGCACGTCATTGCGAGGAGGCGCAGCCGACGTGGCAATCCAGGGGTTTGGCTTTTCGTTTTTTCGCTGTGCCGGAAAGGCAGTGAGAGGGTGGAACTGGATTGCCGCGTCGGCTGCGCCTCCTCGCAATGACGGCGTGGTGGGGGGGGCTGTTGGTCGTTGTTCACGAGGCGTCTGCGGCGCGAAGGCTGACGCACGGAAAGTCCGGCGGATGTTTGGCGACGCATGGGGCTGGACGGTGGTGATCGGCTACGCGTGCGTCATGACGAGCTCGCGTAGCCGACGGCGCGATCCAGTCAGCCGGAGCGCCATTGCGAGGAAAAGTAGCCGACGGCGCACTCCAGTCAACCCGCACGTCATTGCGAGGAGGCGCAGCCGACGTGGCAATCCAGGGG
Source organism: Candidatus Accumulibacter sp. ACC007 (assembly GCF_907163205.1). NCBI lineage: Bacteria > Pseudomonadati > Pseudomonadota > Betaproteobacteria > Candidatus Accumulibacter > Candidatus Accumulibacter sp. ACC007. The sequence goes on from NZ_CAJQUD010000010.1 coordinate 74,018, forward strand.
TTTGGCTTTTCGTTTTTTCGCTGTGCCGGAAAGGCAGTGAGAGGGTGGAACTGGATTGCCGCGTCGGCTGCGCCTCCTCGCAATGACGGCGTGGTGGGGGGGGCTGTTGGTCGTTGTTCACGAGGCGTCTGCGGCGCGAAGGCTGACGCACGGAAAGTCCGGCGGATGTTTGGCGACGCATGGGGCTGGACGGTGGTGATCGGCTACGCGTGCGTCATGACGATCTCGCGTAGCCGACGGCGCGATCCAGTCAGCCGGAGCGCCATTGCGAGGAAAAGTAGCCGACGGCGCACTCCAGTCAACCCGCACGTCATTGCGAGGAGGCGCAGCCGACGTGGCAATCCAGGGGTTTGGCTTTTCGTTTTTTCGCTGTGCCGGAAAGGCAGTGAGAGGGTGGAACTGGATTGCCGCGTCGGCTGCGCCTCCTCGCTATCACGGTGTGAGGGCGTGGTCTGTTTGTCGTTGTTCATGACGTGCTTGCGGGCCGCTGCATGCCAGCGGCGCGACATGATTTCTATCAAGCTCCCGATCAGCAGGCGCGGCCGTCGGACGTGCGCGAGAAGCCGAAATTGCCGCCGCTGCTTGGCTGGATGCAGATGGTGATCCCCAGCGAGCGGGCCGAGCGGGCGACGGCGGGCGGGAAGGCGGCGAAGGGGATGGCGCGTTCGACGACCGACTTGATGAAGGCGATCTCGTCCTGCTGATCGCCGGCGTTGAGAACCTTGAAGGTTTTCAGGCTGCCGTCGGGATTGATCCGAAAGTGCACGGCGGCCAGGCGCACGCCCTTGCTGCGCGGGTCGTTGCGGACAAAGGCGGCGCTGCGATTGAGTCGCTTGACGAGGCTGTCGAGGTAGAAGTCGAGGCTGAAGGGATCGGGTGGCGGCATGTTGGGCAGGAGCTCGACGGTCGCCGTGCCCTCTTCGTCCTGGCGAGCCTGCTGTTGGCCCTGGCCGCGCGCCATGGCCAGCGAGCGCTGCGCCAGGCTGGGCTTGGCCGGCGCCGTGGCCTGCGTTTCCAGGTCGTCGAGAAAATGCTTCATTTCCATCTTCTCGCCGGTGAACCAGCGCTTGGTGTCGGGGACCGCCGGTGCCGCGGCTTCCGGAATGGCGATGACCTGCGGCTGGGGCGGTGGCTGTGGCTTGCTCGGCTTGACCGGCGCAGGTTTCTTGACCGCCGCTTTGGCCGGTGCGCGCTTCGCCGGGGGCGGAGCAGGGGGAGCAGGCCGCGTGGCTGGAGTGGGTGGTTTGGCCGGAGTCGCCGGGCGGGGCGGCCGCGGCGGGCTCGCTTGCGCGATGGCCGGCGCGGCGCGTGACAGGGTGGCTTCGAAGCGCGCTGTGCTCTGCGCCGGTGGCGTTTCTTTCTCGGGAAGGAAAAGCGCCACGGCGTGCACGAGCAGCGACGCGGCGACGGCCCAGGCCAGCGAGCGTCGGTGCGAGAGCGGGTGCGGAAGGGGGGTGAGGCAGGGATCGATCGGAACTCTTCCTGGGGCGGGCGGCCTGGCGTCGTGGATGGCGGATGTTCGCCAGGCGGGTGATTCGGCAGGTCCCCACCACCGCGAAAGTCGTCGCGGCCCCGGCGTCGTGCGGCCTGGAATGGCTGCATGGTTTGCCGCGAAGTGTACATCACGCGGGTCCGTCCGCCGGTCGCAAGTCAGATCTTCGAGCAGCGTATGGCCTTGCTGGTGGTGTGCGTTTCCATCGTGGTGCACGCCGCCGCGAAACGCCCCGCTTTGGTGCGGTGCTCCTGTCGAAAGGCGGGCGTGCGGCTGCGGCTGGCCGTCAATCCCTCCTTATAGCCTCCTCTTCCCGGTCGGTTCAGTTCCTGGCACGCGGATTGCTTAGTGCCTCTTGCTGGAAGAAATTTTTCTGATTGGCCACTTTCCCAACTTCGAGGAGCAAACAAATGCTACGTCGCAATTTCGTCAAAACCGTTTCCGCCGTTGCCGTTAGCGCGGCCCTGGGCCTGGCCTCGTTCAACGCGCTGGCCGCCGAGACGATCAAGGTCGGTGTCCTGCATTCCCTCTCGGGGACGATGGCGATTTCCGAGACGGCGCTCAAGGAAACCGTGCTCATGGCCATCGCCGAGATCAACGCCAAGGGCGGCGTGCTCGGCAAGCAGCTGGAGCCGGTGGTCGTCGATCCGGCGTCCAACTGGCCGCTGTTCGCCGAGAAGGCGCGGCAGCTGCTCAGCCAGGACAAGGTGGCGGTGACTTTCGGCTGCTGGACCTCGGTGTCGCGCAAGTCGGTGCTGCCGGTGTACAAGGAACTCAACGGCCTGCTCTTCTACCCGGTGCAGTACGAAGGCGAGGAACTCGAGTACAACGTCTTCTACACCGGTGCGGCGCCAAACCAGCAGGCGATCCCGGCGGTCGAGTACCTGATGAGCAAGGATGGTGGTTCGGCGAAGCGTTTCGTCCTGCTCGGCACCGACTACGTCTATCCGCGCACGACCAACAAGATCCTGCGTGCCTTCCTGAAGTCCAAGGGTGTCGCCGACGCCGACATCATGGAGGAGTACACGCCTTTCGGGCATAGCGACTACCAGACGATCATCGCCAAGATCAAGAAGTTCTCCAGCGAAGGCAAGCGCACGGCGGTGATCTCGACGATCAACGGCGACTCGAACGTTCCCTTCTACAAGGAACTCGGCAACGCCGGCATCAAGGCCACCGAGGTGCCGGTGGTCGCCTTTTCGGTCGGCGAGGAAGAGCTGCGCGGCGTCGATACCAAGCCACTGGTCGGCCATCTGGCGGCGTGGAACTACTTCATGACCCTGAAGAATCCGGTGAACGACGGCTTCACCAAGGCCTACCGCGCCTGGGCGGTCAAGCAGGGCCTGCCGAACGCCGACAAGGCGGTGACCAACGACCCGATGGAGGCGACCTATATCGGCGTCTATATGTGGAAGCAGGCGGTCGAGAAGGCCAAGTCGACCGACGTCGACAAGGTCATCGCGGCGATGGCCGGGCAGACCTTCAAGGCGCCGTCCGGGTTCACCATCAAGATGGACGAGAAGAACCACCACCTGCACAAGCCGGTGTTCATCGGCGAGATCCGTGCCGACGGGCAGTTCGACGTCGTCTGGAAGACGCCTGGTCCGGTCAAGGCGGCACCGTGGAGCCCGTACATCCCGGGCAACGACAAGAAGAAGGGCGAGCCGGAAGGCAAATAAGCAAGCAAGCGTCGTTCGTTGAATGAATGGCTGACGGCACGGGCGGCGCGTTGCCGCCGTCCGTGCCTGATCCTGGAGAAAGCATGCGTACTATTCGATTACTCGTTGCGGGCTGGCTGTTGAGCATGGCGTGCGCGCACGCGGCGATCGACCCGGCGCTGCTCGGCCCGCTGGCGTCCGACGGCAACGACGCCAAGATCGTCGCCATCACGGCGCTGGTCGATGGCGCGCAAAGTGAGGCGCTGCCGGTGCTCAAGGCCATGGTCAAGGGCTCGCTGGCGCTGGCCGGCGAACGCGTGGTGATCGTCGACGGCGAGCGGGTGATCGACGCGGCGACCAATACCGAGCTTACCCCGGCGCCGGAAGTAACCGGGTCGATCGGCATCAACAACCGCCTGCGCCGTGAACTTTCGTCGACGCTCGCCGCGCTGCGTCTTTTTTCCAGCGACCGCGAAATCCGCTGGGAGGCAGCGCAGGAACTGGCGTCGGGTGCCGACGCCGAGATGCTGCCCTTGCTGGAAAAGGCGCTGGCTTCCGAAGCCGATCCCGAGATCAAGGCGCGTCTGCAGATGGCGTACGCGCAGGGCAGCGTCGGTTCAAGCGACGCTGTCGTTCGCCTGTCGGCCGTTCGCCTGCTCGGCGAAAGCGGCGATCCCAATGTTCTTCAGCTGCTCGGGCCGCTGACCGAAAAGCGCGGCGACAGCTGGGCCGAACCGGACAGTGCCGTACGTGCGGCTGCCGGTACGTCGATCCGGGCGATCGAGAAACGCCTGGCGTTTGCCGAGAACGTCGGGCGCGCCTTCACCGGCGTCTCGCTGGCGTCGATCCTGTTGCTGGCGGCTCTCGGCCTGGCGATCACCTACGGCGTCATGGGGGTGATCAACATGGCGCACGGCGAGCTGCTGATGGTCGGCGCCTACTCGGCGTGGGCGATGCAGAGCGTCTTCCAGGCCTATTTCCCGAACTTGCTCGACTGGTACCTGCTGGCGGCGATCCCGGCCGGTTTCCTCGCCGCGGCGCTGGTCGGCGTGCTCATGGAGCGCGTCGTCATCCGCCACCTCTACGGGCGTCCGCTGGAAACGCTCCTCGCCACCTGGGGGATCTCGCTGTTCCTGATCCAGGTTGCGCGCACCGTTTTCGGCGCGCAGAACGTCGAGGTCGCCAACCCGGTGTGGATGGCCGGTGGCATTGAAGTGCTGCCCAATCTGTTGTTGCCGTGGAACCGGATCATCATCATCGGCTTTTCGGTTGCCGTGCTGGCCGCCATGTGGTCGATCCTCAACCTCTCGCGCATGGGAATGTTCGTCCGCGCGGTGACCCAGAATCGGCCGATGGCCGGCTGCGTCGGCGTGCCGACGGGGCGCATCGACACCATGGCCTTCGCGCTTGGCGCCGGCATCGCCGGACTTGGCGGCGTGGCGCTGTCGCAGATCGCCAACGTCGGCCCGGACATGGGGCAGGGCTATATCGTCGATTCGTTCATGGTCGTCGTCCTCGGCGGCGTCGGGCAGCTTGCCGGCGCGGTCTGGGCTGCGCTCGGCCTCGGCGTGATGACCAAGTTCCTCGAAGGCTGGACCGGTGCGGTGGTCGCCAAGATCGTCGTCCTGGTGATCATCATCATCTTCATCCAGAAGCGTCCGCAGGGGCTGTTCGCCCTCAAGGGCCGTTTCGTCGAATCGTGACGTTTAATCGTGACATTGACTCGTGACATCGTGACCGGAGCGTCCATGACTTCCTCGCCTGCCCGCACGCCCTTCATCGTCCGCCTCGGGCGCAGCTTCGACGCGCGCAGCTGGCTGCTGATCGGGCTGTTCGCCGCCTTCGCGCTGGTGGCCGTTCCGGTCATGCACCTGCTGCTGCCGCCCGCGAATCCGCTGCACCTGTCGACCTACTTCATCACCCTGACCGGCAAGATCCTCTGCTATGCGATCGTCGCCGTGGCCATGGACCTGATCTGGGGTTACGGCGGCATCCTCTCGCTCGGCCACGGCCTTTTCTTCGCCCTCGGCGGCTACACCTTCGGCATGTACCTGATGCGCGAAATCGGTCGTGACGGCAGCTACCAGAGCGACCTGCCCGATTTCATGGTCTTCCTCGACTGGAAGGAGCTGCCCTGGTTCTGGACCGGCAGCGATCATTTCCTGTGGGCTGTTCTGATGGTGCTGATCGTGCCGGCGCTGATCGCCTTCATCTTTGGCTACTTCGCGTTTCGCTCGCGGATCAAGGGCGTCTACTTCTCGATCATCACGCAGGCGCTGACCTACGCGGCGATGCTCCTCTTCTTCCGCAACGAGACCGGTTTCGGCGGCAACAATGGCTTCACCGATTTCAAGCGCATCCTCGGCTATTCGATCACCGCCCCGGAAACCCGCGTCGTGCTCTTCGCGCTCTCGGCGCTGGCGCTGATCGGCACCCTGTTGCTGGCGCGCTTCCTGGTCACTTCGAAGTTCGGGCGCATCCTGACGGCGATCCGCGACGCCGAGTCGCGGGTCATGTTCATCGGCTACAACCCGCTGTGGTACAAGCTTTTTGTATGGACCCTGTCGGCCATGCTCTGTGCCATTGCCGGTGCGCTCTACGTGCCGCAGGTGGGGATCATCAACCCCTCCGAAATGGCGGTGGCCAACTCGATCGAAATCGCCATCTGGGTGGCCGTCGGCGGGCGCGGAACGCTGATCGGCGCGGTCATCGGCGCCTTCCTCGTCAATCTCGCCAAGAGCTGGTTCACGGTCAGCTTCCCCGAGTACTGGCTGTTCTTCCTCGGTACGCTGTTCATCGTGTCCACGCTGTGGCTGCCGCAGGGCGTCGTCGGGCTCTACCGGCGGCTGCGCGCCGGGCAGAGCAGCGCGCAGGGCACGGCGAACGATGTCCGGCGCGAGCGCGAGGAAGAGTCCGGGAAAGAGGCGGGGAAAGAGGCCGGAAAATACCGTGCGCCCGCGGCGACGCCGTTACCGGCAGCGAAAGGAGCAGGCGCATGAACACCGCCGACCTGCTGGTCACCGACAACCCCGACTGGGGCAGCGGTACCGCCGAACTCGGGCATATGTTCAAGCCGGGTGAACTCGACCTGTCGCACAAGGTCGTCCTCTATCTCGACGAGATCACGGTCAGCTTCGACGGCTTCCGCGCACTGAACAAGCTCTCCCTGACCATCGACGCCGGCGAGCTGCGCTGCATCATCGGGCCGAACGGCGCCGGCAAGACGACGATGATGGACGTCATCACCGGCAAGACGCGGCCTGACGAAGGCAAGGCCTTTTTCGGCCAGACGCTCGATCTGACGCGGCTTTCCGAACCCGAGATCGCGCATCTCGGCATCGGCCGGAAATTCCAGAAGCCGACCATTTTCGAGAACCATACGGTGTTCGAGAATCTCGAGCTGGCGATGAAGACCGACAAGCGCGTCTGGCGCAGCCTGCTGGCGCTGCTCGATTCCGCGGCCGGCGACCGCATTGCCGAGACGCTGCAGACGATTCGCCTCATTGCCCACGCCGATCGCCTGGCCGGCCTGCTCTCGCATGGCCAGAAGCAATGGCTGGAGATCGGCATGCTGCTGATGCAGGAGCCGAAGCTGCTGCTCCTCGACGAACCGGTTGCCGGCATGACCGACGAGGAAACCGCACGCACCGGCGAGCTCTTCCTGACCCTGGCCGGCAAGCATTCGCTGGTCGTCGTCGAACACGACATGGCTTTCGTCAAGCAGCTCGGCGGCAAGGTCACGGTGCTGCACGAAGGCAGCGTTCTCGCCGAAGGCGCGCTCGAAGATGTGCAGGCCGACGCGCGGGTCATCGAAGTCTACCTGGGGCGCTGAGAACATGCTCGACGTAAGGAATCTCAACCAGTTCTACGGCGGCAGCCACATCCTGCGCGACCTCAGTTTCAGCGCCGAGGCCGGCAAGGTGACGGCGGTTCTCGGCCGCAATGGCGTCGGCAAGTCGACCCTGCTCAAGTCGCTGATGGGAATGGTGCCGACGAAAGGCGGCAGCATCGAGTTTGCCGGCCGTGACCTGACCCGCAGCGCGTCGCACCAGCGGGTCAAGGCGGGCATCGGTTACGTGCCGCAGGGGCGCGAGATCTTCCCGCGCCTGACGGTGCACGAGAACCTGCTCATGGGGCTGGCCAGTTGTCCGGGCAGTACGCCGATTCCCGAGCGCATCTTCGAGATGTTCCCGGTGTTGCGCCAGATGCTGCGCCGCCGCGGCGGCGACCTTTCCGGCGGCCAGCAGCAGCAGCTGGCCATCGGCCGCGCGCTGGCCATGGGCCCCAGGCTGCTGATCCTCGACGAGCCGACCGAAGGCATCCAGCCGTCGATCATCAAGGACATCGAGCGCGCCATCCGGGCGCTTGCGCAAAGCGGCGAAATGGCCATCCTGCTCGTCGAACAGTACTATGATTTCGCGCGTTCGCTGGCCGATCAGTATCTGGTCATGGAACGTGGCGAAATCATCATGCGCGGACGAGGCGAAGACATGGAAAAAGACGGGGTTCTCGCAGCCCTCGCCGTTTGATCGCGGCGCAGGGCGAGGAGGGGTGGCGCGATGAAGCTGCGCGCGAAGGTCTGGAGAGGCGCGATGAAGCTCCGCGCCCTAGCCGCCAGGCGCTCGAGGAGGCGGCACGCCCGGGCTGGCAGGCGCGGTTGGCGCTGGGCGTCGAACGCCGCGGCGGGACCAGCGTGCTGGTGCAGCGTGAGCATTTCGGACCCTTGCGCGTGCAGAAGGCGCTCTACCCGGAAGGCCCGGACGTCTGCCACGCGATCGTGCTGCACCCGCCAGGCGGCATCGCCGGTGGCGACAGCCTGGAGATTTCGCTCAGCGTCGGAGCCGGTGCGCGCGTGCTGGTGACGACGCCGGGCGCCGGCAAGTGGTATCGTTCGGGCGGTCGGCAGGCGCGCCAGTCGCTGAGCGTGCGCGTTGGCGAGGGTGGCGTCGTTGAGTATCTGCCGCAGGAGACGATCGTCTTCGACGGCGCTGAAGCGCAGATGCAGACGCAGGTCGAGCTGGCTGCCGGGGCGCTGTTCTGCGGCTGGGAGATTCTCTGCCTGGGAAGAACCGCGTCCGGCGAGCGCTTCAGCCGCGGCCGGCTGGACCTGGCGACGCGCATCGAAAGGCAGGGACGGCCGCTGTGGCTGGAACGCGGCCGGCTGCTCGGTGGCTCGGCGTGGCTGGACGCTGGCGCGGGTCTCGCCGGTCGGCCGGTGAGTGCGACGCTGCTGCTCGCCGGCAGGCCGGTCGATCCCGACTGGCTGGCAGCCTGCCGTGCGCTCCCGGTGGCCGATGGCCTGCTGACCGGGGTGACCGCGCTGCCCGAGCTGCTCGTTGCCCGCTGCCTGGCTCCGGGCGCCGAGGCGGCACGGGAATGGTTGAGCGAGGTATGGCAGCAGTTGCGCCCGCTGGCGCTCGGCAAGCCGGCCGTGCCGCCGCGTATCTGGAGTACCTGACCGCCGGCCTGACGGACGGCCTGCGTAGGCAGGGTCGTGTTGCACGCAGGATGGAACATAGGAATGCCCACGACGGGAATGCGCACGACGACGTGGTTGCAAGCGGCTGTCCGGCTTGCTGGAAGCCTCGTCGAAAATGCGCCGCCACAGACGCCCGTCCGTCATTGCGAGGAGGTGCAGCCGACGTGGCAATCCAGGGGTTTTGTTTTTCGTTTGGCTGATGTGGCGGACAGGTAGTCAGAGGATGGAACTGGATTGCCGCGTCGCTACGCTCCTCGCAATGACGGGGTTTGGGGGGGGGCGGGAGGGTTGCGCGGTTGGGGCGGCGAGGGGCGCGGTGTGGGGCGGATGGATTCCAGCGGCGCGTCCGTCATTGCGAGGAGGCGCAGCCGACGTGGCAATCCAGGGGTTTTGTTTTTCGTTTGGCTGATGCGGCGGAAGAAAGTGAGAGGATGGAACTGGATTGCCGCGTCGCTACGCTCCTCGCAATGACGGGGTTTGGGGGATGCGGGATGGTTGCCCGGTTGTGGCGGCGAGGGGCGCGGTGTGGGGCGGATGGATTCCAGCGGCGCGTCCGTCATTGCGAGGAGGCGCAGCCGACGTGGCAATCCAGGGGTTTTGTTTCTCGTTTGGCTGATGCGGCGCACCAGTAGTCAGAGGATGGAACTGGATTGCCGCGTCGCTGCGCTCCTCGCAATGACGGGGTTTGGGGGGGCGGGATGCTTGCGCGGTTGGGGCGACGAGGGGCGCGGTGTGGGCCGACGAGGGGCGCGGTGCGGGCCGACGAGGGGCGCGGGTGGGGCGGATGGATTCCAGCGGCCCGTCCGTCATTGCGAGGAGGCGCAGCCGACGTGGCAATCCAGGGGTTTTGTTTTTCGTTTGGCTGATGCGGCGGAAGAAAGTGAGAGGATGGAACTGGATTGCCGCGTCGCTACGCTCCTCGCAATGACGGGGTTTGGGGGGGCGGGATGCTTGCGCGGTTGGGCCGACGAGGGGCGCGGTGTGGGCCGACGAGGGGCGCGGTGCCGGGCGGATGGATTCCAGCGGCGCGTCCGTCATTGCGAGGAGGCGCAGCCGACGTGGCAATCCAGGGGTTTTGTTTTTCGTTTGGTCGATGCGGCGGAAGAAGGTGAGAGGATGGAACTGGATTGCCGCGTCGCTGCGCTCCTCGCAATGACGGGGTGTGGCGACGAGGGGCGCGGTGCGGAACATGCGGATCCCGGCCCGCACGGGGGTTGCGCGCCAGGCACGGTTGCCGAAAGTATCATGGGAACGCAGCACTGAACCAGGAAGCCTGAGGAAGACGTATGGAACTGACGCCGAGAGAGAAGGACAAGCTGCTCGTTTTTACCGCTGCGCTGCTCGCCGAACGGCGCAAGGCGCGCGGGCTGAAGTTGAACTACCCGGAGGCCGTGGCCCTGATCAGTGCGGCGATCATCGAGGGCGCCCGCGACGGGCGAACGGTCGCCGAGCTGATGAGTTTCGGAACCACCATCCTGGGCCGCGACGAGGTCATGGAAGGCGTGCCGGAAATGATCCACGACATCCAGGTGGAAGCGACCTTCCCGGACGGCACCAAGCTGGTCACCGTTCACCACCCGATCGTCTGAGGAGGGCATCGATGATTCCAGGAGAAATGCACGTCCTGCCCGGCGAGATCGAACTCAACGCCGGCCGGGCAACGCTGCAGCTGAGTGTCGCCAATACCGGCGACCGCCCGATTCAGGTCGGTTCGCACTATCACTTCGCCGAAACCAATGGCGCTCTGGCTTTCGACCGCGCGGCGGCGCGCGGTTTTCGGCTCGACATCGCGGCTGGCACGGCGGTGCGTTTCGAACCGGGGCAGACGCGCAGCGTGCAACTCGTGGCGCTGGCCGGCGCGCGGCGGGTCTATGGTTTCAACGGTCTGGTGATGGGAGCGCTGAAATGAGCGTCAGGATCTCCCGCCAGGCGTACGCGGAAATGTTCGGGCCGACGATCGGCGACCGCGTGCGCCTGGCCGACACCGAGTTGTGGATAGAAGTCGAGGAAGACTTCACCGTTTACGGCGACGAGGTCAAGTTCGGCGGCGGCAAGGTCATTCGTGACGGCATGGGGCAGGGCCAGCTGAGCGCCGCGGAGGTCGCCGATACGGTGATCACCAACGCGCTGATCGTCGACCACTGGGGAATCGTCAAGGCCGACATCGGCATCAAGGGTGGGCGGATCAGCGCCATCGGCAAGGCCGGCAACGCGGACATCCAGCCGGGCGTGACCATCGCCATCGGCGGCAGCACCGAGATCATTGCCGGCGAAGGGATGATCGTCACCGCCGGCGGCATCGACGCGCACATCCATTTCATCTGCCCGCAGCAGATCGACGAAGCGCTGATGTCGGGAATAACGACCATGCTCGGCGGCGGCACGGGCCCGGCGACCGGCACCTACGCGACGACCTGCACGCCGGGGCCGTGGCATATCCAGCGCATGCTCGAAGCCGCCGACGCCTTTCCGATGAATCTCGGTTTCTACGCCAAGGGCAACGTCTCGCTGCCCGAACCCCTGCGCGAGCAGGTGCGCGCCGGCGCCATCGGTCTCAAGCTGCACGAGGACTGGGGGACGACGCCGGCGGCGATCGACAACTGCCTGGCGGTGGCTGAGGAGATGGACGTGCAGGTGGCCATCCACACCGACACGCTCAATGAATCCGGCTTCGTCGAAACGACACTGGCCGCTTTCCGGGGGAGGACGATCCATACCTTCCATACCGAAGGCGCCGGCGGCGGGCACGCGCCGGACATCCTGCGCGCGATCAGTGCGCCCAACGTCCTGCCCTCGTCGACCAACCCGACGCGGCCGTACACGGTGAATACCGTCGACGAGCATCTCGACATGCTGATGGTCTGTCATCACCTGGATCCGGCGATCGCCGAGGACGTTGCTTTCGCCGAGAGCCGTATCCGCCGCGAGACGATCGCCGCCGAGGATATCCTGCACGACCTCGGCGCGCTGTCGATGATGTCGTCGGACTCGCAGGCGATGGGCCGTGTCGGCGAGGTGATCATCCGCACCTGGCAGACGGCGCACAAGATGAAGGTGCAGCGCGGGCATCTGCCGGCGCCGACGGACGCCCAGGCTGCGCGGGCGAGCGCCAACGGCGCCAACGACAATTTCCGTGTCAAGCGCTACCTTGCCAAGTACACCATCAACCCGGCGATCACGCACGGTATCGGCCATCTGGTCGGTTCGATCGCCGTCGGCAAGCTCGCCGACCTGGTCCTCTGGAAACCGGCATTCTTCGGCGTCAAGCCGACGCTGATCGTCAAGGGCGGGATGATCGCCGCAGCGGCGATGGGCGACGCCAACGCCTCGATCCCGACGCCGCAACCGGTGCACTACCGGCCGATGTTCGCTGCCTTCGGGAAGGCCTTGCGGACTTCGGTGACCTTCGTTTCGCAGGCGGCACTGGATAATCCCGAGCTCGCTGCGCTGCAACTCGCCAAGCCGCTGATTGCCGTTCGCGACACCCGTCAGCTGCGCAAGTCGGATATGGTGCACAACGAAGCGACGCCGAAGATCGACGTCGACCCCGAAACCTACGCCGTACGCGCCGATGGCGAGCTGCTGGTCTGCGAGCCGGCGAGCGTCCTGCCGATGGCCCAACGTTACTTCCTTTTCTGAGCCGAACATGCTTTTTGCCGAGTCCTTCGCCGATGACCAGACGCCCGCCAGTGATCGCCTGGTGCTTCCTTACGAGGTGCGCCGCAAGAGCCGGCAGCGGGTGATGCTGGTCAGCGGCGAGGAGCTGGGCTACGTTCTGCCGTCCGGCACCGTGCTCCGGCAGGGCGACCGCCTGCTCACCGGCAACGGCCTGGTCGTCGAGGTTGAAGCGGCCCCGGAAGCATTGCTCGAAGTGCGCACCAGCGACCGCTTGCAGCTCGTCTGCGCGGCCTACCATCTCGGCAACCGGCACGTGCCGGTACAGTTTGGCGAGTGTTTCCTGCGCTTCCAGCCGGATCACGTGCTCGCCGAAATGCTCGTCGGCCTGGGGTGTACGGTCAGCGAGGTCGAGGCGCCGTTCGACCCTGAAGGTGGCGCTTATGGCGCGCACGCGCACGTCGATAGTCATTCCCGGCGACACGGCTATCGTCCGCTGTCCGGCGCGGACGTCAGCGAACCCCACCATCCCGGGCACGGCGCACACCGCTCGCCGGCCAGGATCCACGAGTTCAAGTGAGGCATTGAGTCCTTGAGTCATTGAATCCGACACTGCCGCGTCTGCTCCAGCTCGCCAGTCCGGCGCTGCCGGTCGGCGCTTACACCTATTCGCAAGGCCTCGAGTGGGCGGTCGAAAGCGGTCTGGTGCGCGACCAGGCGAGCGCGCTGGGGTGGATTGCCGCGCTGCTCGAAGAGGGTATCGGTTGCTTCGAGGCGCCGCTCACGGGCCAGTTGCAGCGTGCCTGGGCGGCGGCGGAGCATGCGGAGGTCGAGCGTCTCAACGCCGATTTCGTGGCCAGCCGCGAGTCCTCCGAGCTGCGCGCCGAGACGCTGCAGATGGGCTATTCGCTGCGTCGCCTGCTGCACGAGCTGGACGACCTCGTCTTGCCGCCCGCCTTCGACGCGCTGGCCGAGGTTTCCTTTCCGGTGGGCTGGGCGCTGGCCGCCGACGGCTGGAAAATCCCGCTCGCCGATTCGCTGACCGCGTACCTTTGGTCGTGGTGCGAAAACCAGACCATGGCGGCGCTCAAGGCGGTGCCCCTCGGGCAGGCGGCCGGGCAGCGAATCCTGTTCGCCCTCGGCGGCCGCCTGCCAGGTGTCGTCGAGCGCGCACTTGAATTGCGCGAAGAGCGCTGGAGCAACTTCGCTCCCGGGCTGGCGCTGGCGTGCAGCTGCCACGAAACGCAATACACGAGACTCTTCCGATCATGATAGAAAGGGACCCCAAGATGACCCCACGTCCTGCGCTGCGCATCGGCATCGGCGGCCCGGTCGGTTCCGGCAAGACCGCGCTCACCCTGGCCCTGTGTCTCGCGCTGCGCGACAAATACAGCCTCGGCGTGGTGACCAACGACATCTACACCGCCGAAGACGCGAAGTTCCTGGTCCACCACGCTGCGCTGCCGCAGGCGCGCATTCTCGGTGTCGAGACCGGCGGCTGCCCGCATACCGCGATTCGCGAGGACGCGTCGATCAATCTCGAGGCGGTGGCCCGCCTGACGACGGCCTTTCCGGACATCGAGATCGTCTTCGTCGAGTCCGGCGGCGACAATCTGGCGGCGACCTTCAGCCCCGAACTCTCCGACCTGACGATCTACGTGATCGACGTCGCCGCTGGCGAAAAGATTCCGCGCAAGGGCGGGCCGGGGATTACCAAGTCCGACCTGCTGGTGATCAACAAGACGGATCTGGCTGCGCTGGTTGGTGCCTCGCTGGAAGTCATGGACAGCGACAGCCGGCGCATGCGCGGCGCGCGGCCGTTCGTTTTCAGCAACATGAAGACCGGCGCGGGGCTGGCGGAGATCATCGCCTTCATCGAGTCGCGGGGCTTGCTGGACGCGGCCTGAAGCGCGCCGCCGCCCGAGCGCTCACTCCGGCTTGCGGTAGACCGTCGGTCTGACGGCCGACAGCTGGTCGGTGATGCCGTTCAGCGATTCGGAATGGCCGACGATGAAATGGCCGCCCGGGAGCAGCCGCGGCAGGAGGTTGGCAACGACCTTGCGCTTGGTCGCGGTATCGAAATAAATCATCACGTTGCGCACGAGAATGACGTTGAAGCTGCCGACAGCGGGGCTGATCGGCAGGGTCAGGTTGACCTGTGCGAAGCGGACCTGCTGGCGGATGCGCGGAGCGATCCGGAAAGTCCCCTCGTCGCCGTCTTCGCCGGGCAGGCAGTACTTGCGCCGATAGGCTTCGGGGATGCCTTCGTTGCGGTTGACCGGGTAACAGGCATTGCGCGCCCTGGCCAGCACCTGCGTACTGATGTCCGACCCGAATACCTCCCACGGGGTGTTGGGGAGCACTTCGGCCAGCAGCATGGCGACGCTGTAGGCCTCTTCGCCACTCGAACTGGCGGCGCTCCAGACGCGAAAGCTGCGTCTCGGGCGTTGGCTGCCGAGAATTTCGTCGCGCAGGAAGTCGAAGTGGCGGGCTTCGCGGAAGAAGTAGGTTTCGTTGGTGGTCAGCAGGTCGACCATCGTCTGCTGCTCGTCCGGGTGCTGGCCGCTGCTGACCAGGCGATAGTAGTCGCCGAAGCTGCCGAGCTGGCGCTCCCGGAGGCGCCGCTGCAAGCGACCCACGAGAAGAATCTTCTTGCTGTCGGCCAGGTTGATGCCGGCGAGTCTGTAAATGAGTCGCTGGAAAAGAGCAAACTCCTGGTCGGTGATCGACGCCTGGTCCATCCATACCTCGCTTAGCTTCCGCCGTCAGGCGGCTGGGTCGCCGGTGGCGTTGATTGACGGTGGGCGGGCGTCGGTTGCCGGCGCGGTTCACCCTGTCGGTTTGTCGGCAGCGCTCATCTGCGCCACATGCTCCACCATGACGACGGTTGTGGCAAGTCATGCCCGTCATCGCAGCTCGTGTGCGGGCCAGGGGCGAAAGCTATGGCGCAATTCTTTGTCGAGCTATATCAGCGTGTTATAGAATGCGCCGTGTTTTCTTTTGCGATGGCCCTAAAGAAATGCCGTGAATTGTGCGTTATTCCTCTTGTTGGGCGCGGTGCAGCAAGTATTCTCGTTCCATTCACTGCGGCTTGGCGACAATCAAGCGGCGGGGTGAGGTTGGCGTCAGGAGCCGGGACGGCCTGCAGCCGTAGTCACGATCTGAGCATGGGTCGTGACGCTGGCAAGCGCGAGGCTTTCGTGGCCAGTGTCAATTCAACTATACTGTGGCGCGCTTTACGATACCCGTCAGCGCAGTGTCTTGGGGATTCGCCGCATTCCGTTTCCAGGCCGGCGGCTACAAAGGAGAGGGTCATGGTTTCACGCTTGCATCATCTTATCGGCGCCGCCTTGCGTTGGCTTGCGTTGGGCGCTGTCGGCGCACTTGTCGCGGGTTGCGCGGCCAATTTTCCGCCCGCCCCGGAGGTTGCCGCTTCACCGGATTATCGCTACCTTATCGGGCCTGGCGACAACGTGAATATCATCGTCTGGCGCAACCCCGAGCTTTCCCTGTCGGTTCCCGTCCGTCCGGATGGAATGATTGCCGGTCCCTTGATCGAGGACATGCCGGCAATGGGCAAGACGCCGACGATGCTGGCGCGCGATATGGAGAAGGCTTTGGGGGTCTTCATCCGCGATCCGGTGGTGACCGTTGTGGTGACCGGTTTTGTCGGCAGCCAGAGCGAGCAGATTCGCGTCATCGGCGAGGCGTCCAAGCCGCAGGCCCTTCCGTACCGCCAGAAGATGACCCTGCTTGACGTGATGATTGCGGTTGGCGGCTTGACCGATTTTGCCGATGGCAACGGCGCGACGCTGCTGCGCGCTTCCGACGACAACAAACAGTACAGCGTTCGCCTTCACGATCTGATCCGCCGTGGCGATATTTCGGCCAATGTGGATGTCAAGCCCGGCGATGTGCTGATCATTCCGCAGAGCTGGTTCTGATGGTCGCCGGACGTTTCGCTTGTTTTCTGCTTTGACATTTTTCCCCGCCTGCCGATGACCGTGCACGATGCCGTCGGCAATCCTCAAACCGATACCGATAAAGTCTGAATCCCATGGATGAACTGCTTCGACAAGCGACAACGATATTGCTCGGCATGTGGAAGCGTCGCTGGCTGGGGATCATCGTCGCCTGGGTTGTTGGTCTGGCGAGTGTGGCGGCGGTGCTGGCAATACCTGACAAATACGAGGCTTCGGCACGAATTTTTGTCGATACGCAGTCGATCCTGCGGCCGCTGATGTCCGGGCTGGTGACGCAGCCCAATATCGACCAGCAGGTGATGATGCTGAGCCGCACGCTGATTACGCGACCAAACGTGGAAAAGCTGATCCGCATGGCCGATCTCGATCTCGGCATCCAGTCTAAGGGCGAGCGCGATGCGCTGGCCGAGAACCTGATGTCGTCACTCAAGATCGCCAATACCTCGCGCGATAATATCTACACCATCAACTATCGCGACACCCAGCCAGAGCATGCGAAGCGAGTGGTGCAGTCGCTGGTTTCAATATTTGTCGAATCGAACCTCGGTGACGCGCGCAAGGACTCGGAGTCGGCGCGCAAATTCATCGACGAACAGATCACCACCTACGAGAAGAAGCTCGAGGAGGCGGAGGCCAGGCTGAAGGAGTTCAAGTTGCGCAACCTGGCAACGCAGAGTGCGGAGGGCAAGGACCACTTTGCCCAGATGAGCGAGACCGGTGCGCTCCTCGAGCAGAGCAAACTCGCCTTGCGCGAGGCCGAGCAGTCGCACGAGGCGCTCAAGCGTCACATCCTCGGCGACGAGCCGGCCCTCTTGCCGGCGCCGGTGCAGGAGAATATTTCCGGCGTTTCGATTCCGGAGATCGACAGCCGACTCGACATCATGCAGCGCAATCTGGACGCCATGCTGCAGCGGTTCACGGAAAGGCATCCGGATGTGGTCAGTTCCCGCCGTCTGATCAAGGACCTCGAAGAGCAGAAGCGCGAAGAGATCAAGGCGCGGAGGAAGGTGGCGCTGGCCAGCCCCGCGACTTCGATGTCGACCAATCCGGTGCACCAGCAACTGGCCATTTCCGTATCCGAGGCGGAGGCGAATATTGCCGCCCTGCAGACCCGTGTCGCGGAGTATCAGGCGCGTTACGACCGCATGAAAGAGGCGGTCAAGTTGATGCCGCAGATCGAAGCCGAGTTCGCCCAGCTCAATCGTGACTACGAAATCAACAAGAATAACTACGAGCAACTGGTCAAGCGGCGTGAATCGGCCAATATGGGCAGCGAGATCAACAACACCGTTGGTGTCGATTTCCGTCTGATCGACCCGCCGCGTGTCTCGCCGAAGCCGGTCGCACCGAACCGTACCCTGTTCCTGCCGCTGACCCTGCTGCTGGCCCTGGGGGCCGGCATCGCCGTGACCTTCGCTGCCAGTCAGGTTCGGCCGGTGTTCTTCGATTCGCGCTCGCTACGGGAAACCTGTGGTCTGCCTCTTCTGGGAACCGTGTCCATGCTCACCAATGACGCGACGAAACGTAGCCAGCGCCGCGACTTGATCCGCTTTGCTGCGGCCTGCATCTCGCTGGTCGGTGCCTACGGTGCGGGGCTTCTCGCCTTGTTTCTTTTTTCCGTCCGTACTGCCTGAGGAAAAGCGATGAGCCTCATTGAACAAGCGGCCAAGCGTCTTGCACAGTTGCGCAGCGCGGGTGTGGAAGCCGGCGCTCCCGTCGCCGACGTCGAGCCAGTGCCTCCCGCAGCCGAGGCTGCCGCGCGTGTCGAGGCGGTTGCCGACCTCAAGCGCCAACGTGCCGAGTGGTCGGCAAGCACGGCGCCGGCGGCCAACGCGCCGGCTTCGCGGCGTATCGAGCTCGACCTGCAGGCGCTGGCCGCCAGCGGGCTGATCAGCCCGGATGCGCCACGCTCGCAGATTGCCGATCAGTATCGGGTGATCAAGCGGCCCTTGATTGCCAACGCCATGGGCAAGGGTGCGGCCCCGGTCAAGCGTGGCAACCTGATCATGGTCACCAGCGCGATTTCCGGTGAGGGCAAGAGCTTCTCGGCAATCAATCTGGCGATGAGCATCGCCATGGAGATGGACAACACGGTGATGCTGGTCGACGCCGATTTACCGAAGCCCTCGGTGCTCAAGATGCTTGGTTTGCCGCCGTCGCGCGGCCTGCTCGACGTGCTGACCGACGACTCGGTCGAGTTCTCACAGGTGTTGATGAAGACCAACGTCGAAACACTGACCATTCTGCCGAGCGGTACGCAGCACGCGCGGGCGACCGAACTCCTGGCCAGTGACGCGATGGTCGATCTGCTCGAGGAGATGGCCACACGCTATCCGGATCGGATCATCATCTTCGACTCGCCACCGCTGTTGATGACCACAGAATCGCGCGTGCTGGCCACGCACATGGGACAGGTAGTGGTCGTGGTGAAGGCAGAAAGCACGGTTCGCAGTGACGTCAAGCACGCCCTGGCGGCGATTGAATCGTGCCCGGTGAAAATGATGCTGCTCAACCAGGCTCGCGGCAGCAGTCAGGATGGTTATGGCTATGGCTATGGCTATGGTTATGGCTACGGTTACGGCTACGGTTATGGTTCAGACGGTGCTTGAGGGCAAGGGGGGGGCTCCGCGGGGGCGGCGGCGCCTCGCTGTCGGTGATGGCCAGCTGCGCCAGGCTCGCGTGGTCGCACTGTTGCCGGTCGTCCTGGCCTGTGCCGCGACTCCCCTGCACGCCGAGAACTGGACGATCGTGCCGTCGATCGCGGTCAGCGAGACGCTGACCGACAATGTTTTCCTCTCCTCGTCGTCGAACAAGCAGGGCGATCTGGTGACCGGCATTACGCCGTCTATCTCGATCAACGGACAAGGTGCCCGCGCCAACCTGCGTCTCGACTATGGCCTTACCGAGCAACTCTATCTGCGCGAGAGTAGCCAGAGGAATCGCCAGAATGCGCTGAACGCTGTCGGCACGCTCGAGGCCATCGAGGACTTCTTCTTCATCGACGCCACGGGAAGGATTTCGCAGCAATATCTATCGGCGTTCGGCGCCGTTTCGCCGAGCAACGCCAACGTTGATAGCAACCGAACCGAGACGTCGAGTTACTCTCTGTCGCCTTACCTCAGGGGCAAACTGCTGGGCTGGGCCGATTACCGCTTGCGTTACCAGGCGACGACGACCAGCTCGCAGTCGAACCTGGCGCCGGGGCTGAACTCCAGTCAGTGGACCGGTGGGCTGAACGGCTCGACGCGCTGGAACCACATCACCTGGGCGCTGGATGCGAGCAGCCTGAAGAACGACTACGAGTTTGGTCGCGATTACGATGCAACCCGCTATGACGTGACCGTCGCCTACCGTTTCAATCCGCAGTTTCAGGTATCCCTGCTCGGCGGGCGTGAATCGAACAACTACGCAAGCCTGGACCAGCAGACCAACTTTACGCGGGGTGTCGGTTTTGACTGGACGCCGAGCACGCGTACGCGGCTCAACGCGACCGTGCGCAACCGCTTTTTCGGAACCGGCTGGGATATCAACTTCAGCCATCGGCGGCCACGGTCGATGTTCACTTTTCGCTCCAGCAAGGACGTGTCGCTGCAGCCGCAAGGGGTGGGCAACACCGGGCAAGGCAATAATTACGATGCCTTCTATGCGATCATCGCCGCCACCAATCCGACGTTCACCCCGGCGCAGATCGGTGCGCAGACCGCGCAACTGCTGGTTGATCGAGGTATTCCGGCCGACAGCACGGTGGTCAATGGCTACCTCAACGATCGCCCCCAGGTGCAGAATCTGCAGCAGCTGACGGCGGCCCTGATCGGTTCCCGCAACACCGTCACCTTCACGGCGACGCGCAGCGAGCAGCAGGGTCTGAGTGTCATCAATGGCCTGACCGATGATTATTCAACGCGAGATCGCATTCTGCAGGTCGGCTACGGCATCATCTGGGCGCATCAATTGTCGGGCCTGTCGTCGCTCTCGCTGTCGTTCAATCAGCAGCGGAGCAGCTCGTTCATAACCAGCTCGCCGGAAACCACCACCACCGGTGGATATCTGCTGCTGTCGACCCGCATCACGCCGAAGACCAGCGCCAACATCGGCGCCCGCCGGGTCATTTCCAGCGGCGTCACCAGCTATACCGAGAACGCGCTGACCGGCGCACTTTCCCACAGTTTTTGATCGGTCGTCATGTACGAATCCTTCTACGGCTTGACCAGCAAGCCTTTCCAGCTCAACCCCGACCCAAGCTTCTATTACGCTTCCAAGCAGCACCGGCGGGCGATGGCCTACCTTGAATATGGCCTGAATCAGAACGAGGGCTTCATCGTCGTCACGGGCGAGATCGGTGCCGGAAAGACAACGATCGTGCGCGGTCTGCTCAACGACCTGGACTCGGACAAGGTCGTTGCGGCGCAGCTGGTGAGCACTCAACTCGACGCCGAGGACACGCTGCGCATGGTCGCCGCAGCGTTTGGCGTTGGCGGCAAGAATGTTGGCAAATCGGAGCTGCTGCTGGCTCTGGAAGCTTTTCTGGTCGAGGTGACGGGCCAGGGAAAACGCTGTCTGCTGATCGTCGATGAAGCGCAGAACCTGACCCCGCGTGCGGTCGAGGAGCTGCGCATGCTGTCGAATTTCCAGTTTGGCACGCAGGCCCTGCTGCAGAGTTTCCTGATCGGGCAACCGGAGTTCCGCAAGGTCATGCAGAGCCCGCAAATGAAGCAGTTGCGCCAGCGCGTGATCGCCGCCTGTCACATTGGTCCGATGGCTCAGGACGAAACGCAGGCGTACATCGAGCACCGGCTGAAGTGCGCCGGAGCGCAGGGTTCACCGCATTTTGACGCGGGCGCCTTCGAGGCCATTTTCGAGGCCAGCGGCGGCATTCCGCGGCGCATCAACGCGCATTGCGATCGCCTGCTGTTGTCCGGCTTCCTCGCTGGCAGGAGCGATTTTACCCGTACCGACGTCGAAGAAGTGGCCAGGGAACTCAAGGAAGAAACACAATCGCAATCGGTCATCACGTCGAACAGCCCCGGCGAAGGCGGCGAGAGCGCGGCCCATCCGCAACTGACCGAGAGCGGCATTCTGGATATCGATCTGTCGCGGCTCGATCTCGACGCCAGTACCGCGGAACGTGCGTCGCGCGCCATTGCCGAGCTGAAAAGTGGCCAGGCCGAGCAGCGGATGATACGTATCGAGCGCAGCATCGTTCGTCTCGAACGCAGCAATGCAGCGGTTCTTTCGCTGATTCAGCAACTGGTTGACGCGCTGCGGGTGAAACCATGACGGAGAGTGATCTTGGCTGACGAGCAGTGGCCTGCCGATCTCGGCCCGGTCGTCTGCGTCGTTGGCGCGCGGCCCAATTTCATGAAGATGGCACCGATCCTGCGTGCCTTGTGCGCTCACCAGCCGGCCGTTCCGGCACTGCTCGTGCATACCGGCCAGCACTACGACAAGGACATGAACGACCGTCTGTTCGTCGACCTGCGCCTGCCGCATCCGGATATCAACCTGGAAGTCGGTTCAGGGACGCACGCCATGCAGACGGCCGAGGTCATGAAGCGTTTCGAGCCGGTGCTGGACAGCCATCGGCCGTCGTGCGTCCTGGTGGTCGGCGACGTGAATTCGACGCTCGCCTGCTCGCTGGTCGCGGTCAAGAAAGACGTGCCGGTGGTGCATGTCGAAGCCGGCCTGCGCAGCCACGATCGCGCGATGCCCGAGGAAATCAATCGCCTGCTCACCGACCAGATTGCCGATCGCCTGTACACCACCGAGCGCAGCGCGCTGGCCAACCTGACACGCGAAGGGGTGGCCGAGGAGCGCGTACGCTTCGTCGGCAACGTGATGATCGACTCGCTGCTCTCGAATCTCGATCTGGCGCACCCGCCAGCGCGAACGCTGCACACGGCGGGCATCGACGCGGCGCTGCTCGACGACGCGAATGGCTACGGGGTAGTGACCCTGCACCGGCCCTCCAACGTCGATCGGGTCGACACGCTGCAGCCCCTGCTGGCGGTCCTGCGCGAAGTTTCCGAACAGCTGCCGCTGGTTTTTGCCCTGCATCCGCGGACGCGCGCGAACATCGAGCGTTTCGGCCTGGGCGAGCTGCTGCGTAGCCCGCGCATCGCCCTGCTACCCGCGCAGGGCTACCTGGAAATGCTCGGCCTGATGGCCGGAGCCAAGCTCGTCCTTTCCGATTCCGGAGGGCTGCAGGAGGAAAGCACCGCACTCGGCGTCCCCTGCCTGACGATCCGCGAAAACACCGAGCGTCCGATCACCATCGAGCAGGGCACCAATACCCTGGTCGGTTGCGACCCGCAGGCTATTCGCAAGGGGGTTGCCGAGATTCTTTCCGGCGCGGGCAAGCGCGGTCGCATCCCCGAGTTCTGGGATGGCCAGGCAGCGCCGAGAATCGTCGCTGACCTCGCCGCCTGGCTGCTCGCGCGGCACGCGTTGCGTGCCCGTGCCGCGTAACCAGGACGACAGGCACAAGATGCCCGGCCAGCCGATCACCAACGCGCTGACGATCGACGTCGAAGACTACTTTCAGGTCTCCGCGCTCGCCCCGTACATCCCTCGCGAGCTGTGGGATTCGCGCGAGTGCCGCGTCGAACGGAACGTCGAGCGAATTCTGCTGATGCTCGACGAAGGGCAGACGCGGGCGACCTTCTTCACCCTTGGCTGGGTCGCCGAGCGCTACCCGCAGCTGGTCCGTCGTATCGTCGCCGGCGGGCACGAGCTGGCCAGTCACGGTTACGGCCATCAGCGCGCCAGCGATCTCAGCGAAGCCGAGTTTTCGGCCGATATCGGTGCCGCCAAGAAGTTGCTGGAGGACATCTCCGGAGAAGAGGTCAAGGGCTATCGGGCGCCGAGTTTTTCCATCGGCGAAGGGAATCTCTGGGCCTTCGATTGCCTCGAACGTGCCGGCTATCGCTACAGTTCGAGCATCTATCCGATTCGCCACGACCACTACGGCATGCCCGATGCACCGCGCTTCGCGCACCGCGTGCGCGCCGGACTGCTCGAACTGCCGGTGACCACGCTGCGCTACTTCGACCGTAACTGGCCGGCCAGTGGTGGCGGCTACTTCCGCCTGCTGCCGTATCCACTGTCGCGCTGGCTGCTGGAGAAAGTCAATCAGCGCGATCGTCAGCCGGCGATCTTCTACTTCCACCCCTGGGAAATCGACGCCGACCAACCGCGCGTTGCCGGCATCAGTGCGAAGACCCGCTTTCGTCATTACGTCAATCTGCGGCACACCGAAGGTCGGATCAAGCGCCTGCTCGGCGACTTCCGCTGGGGGCGAATGGACGAGATCTTTCTGGGCCCGGCCGCGCCGCCGCTGACAGTGAACTGATGGACACGAGAATCGAGGAAATTGCCAGGCTGGTCGCGGCCAGCACGCCGCTGGTCGTCAAGACGCTGGATCCTGCCGACCGCGTCGCGGTTCGCCAGTGGGATGCTTTCGTCGACGCCTGTCCGGAAGCCACCTTCTTTCACAAGTCGGGCTGGCAGCAGGTCCTCAAGGAGGTTTTCGCGCATCGTACGCATTTCCTCTACGCCGAGCGTTCCGGCGCCATCGAG
The DNA here is from genome assembly GCF_907163205.1 of Candidatus Accumulibacter sp. ACC007. Lineage (NCBI taxonomy): Bacteria > Pseudomonadati > Pseudomonadota > Betaproteobacteria > Candidatus Accumulibacter > Candidatus Accumulibacter sp. ACC007. The sequence continues at coordinate 97,820 of NZ_CAJQUD010000010.1, forward strand.
GGCGTACTGCCGCTGGCCCAGGTCAAGAGCGTGCTCTTCGGCAATACCCTGGTGTCGCTGCCCTTTGCCGTCTATGGCGGGGTCGCAGCGAACAGCGCGGCGGCGGTCGAGGCGCTGGAAGGCGAAGCGCAGGCGATCGCCACGCGTCTCGGTGTCGACCACCTGGAACTGCGCAACCTGCGCCACCGTCATCCGGACTGGCCGCTGCAGGATCTCTACGTGCGCTTTCGCAAGCCACTCGAACCCGAGGTCGACGACAACCTGCTGGCCATCCCGCGCAAGCAGCGGGCGATGGTTCGCAAGGGGATCAAGAACGGCTTGCGCAGCGAGATCGACCAGGATCTGGGGCGCTTCTTTGCGCTCTACGCCGACAACGTTCATCGCCACGGGACGCCGGCACTCCCCCGGCGCTACTTCGAGACCTTGCAGCGCGTATTTGCTGCCGACTGCGAGGCGCTCACCGTGGTGGACGACAGTGGTCGGCCGCTGAGTGTCGTCTTGAGTTTCTATTTTCGCGACGAAGTGCTGCCGTACTACGCCGGCGACGATGTCTCGGCGCGCCAGCTGGCGGCCAACGATTTCAAGTACTGGGAGTTGATGCGCCGCTCCTGCGAGCGCGGGCTGAAGATTTTCGACTATGGCCGCAGCAAGCAGGGTACCGGCTCGTATTCCTTCAAGAAAAACTGGGGCTTCGAACCGCAACCGCTGTTTTATGAGCATTGCCTGTACCGCCGCGATTCCATCCCGCAAAACAACCCCTCCAACGCCAAGTACCAAATGCTGATCAAGACCTGGCGGCGCATGCCGATTGGCCTCGCCAACTGGCTTGGGCCATTCATCGTGCGCAACCTGGGTTAGCCGTTCAGGGGAAGCGGTGCTGCGCTGCGTACGCGCATCGAAGACCGCTGCCCTCGACGCCTTCGATGCCTTCGATGACTCCTGAGTGTTCCTGCCTGTTGAAAGCCACTTCATGAACCAAGCCGAACCGCGTCCGACCTCCCTTGCAGCAGATCCGGCCTGGCGCGTTGCTCTCCCCGCCCTGATTCTGACCCTGCTCGTCATCCTGCTGCTCTTTCGCGAGACGGCGCTGGCCATGGCCGTTATCTGGGAGCGTTCCGATACCTATGCGCACGGCTTCATCGTGCCGCCGATCACCTTGTGGCTGATCTGGCGGATACGTTCCAGTCTCGCCGTCTTGGCGCCCAGGTACAGCTTTCTGGCGGTGCTCCTGTTTGCCGGCGCCGGCTTTGTCTGGCTGCTGGGAGAGGTGGCTGCAGTCAATGCACTTTCCCAGTTTGCGCTGGTGGCGATGCTGATTCTGGCCGTGCCTGCGGTCCTCGGCTGGGGAGTCGCACGGCGTGTTGCCTTTCCGCTGCTCTACCTCTTCTTCGCGGTGCCCTTTGGCGACTTTGCGATGCCCATGCTTATGGAATGGACGGCGCATTTCACCATTCTCGGCTTGCGCGTCTCGGGCATTCCCGTGCATGCCGAAGGCCTGCGCTTCGTCATTCCCACGGGCAGCTGGTCGGTGGTCGAGGCCTGTAGTGGCGTTCGCTATCTGATCGCTTCGGTGACCGTCGGGACGCTGTTCGCCTACCTCACCTATCGCTCGCTGACGCGGCGCCTGGTTTTCGTTCTGGTTTCCTTCCTGGTTCCGATTGTTGCCAACTGGATGCGGGCCTACATGATCGTCATGATCGGCCATCTGTCGGGGAACAAGCTGGCGGTCGGCGTCGACCATCTGATCTACGGCTGGGCGTTCTTCGGTATCGTCATTCTGGTCATGTTCTGGGTCGGTGCGCGCTGGCGCGAGGATGAAGTCGAGGCCGAGCCGCAGGCGACGGTGCGCACCGCGGCGCCCGCCGTCGCGGCGACGTCGGCGTCGCTGGCCGCCGCCGTGGCTACCGTCGTGGTGGCAGGATTGTGGACCTTCGCGCAATGGCAGATCGCCGAGCGTCGGGCGCCGCAGATCGGCCAGACCGCACCGCTCGGCTCGATTGCTGGCTGGCAGATGACGCATCCCGGTGTGCATGCCTGGCAGCCCAGCTTCGAGAATTACGCGGCGAGCACACTCGCCACCTTCGCCAAGGACGGTCGTGAGGTCGGCGTCTTCCTCGCCTATTACCGAAACCAGGACGAGCAGCGGAAACTGGTCAGTTCCAACAATGCACTGGTCAGGAGCGACGATTCGCAATGGGTCGTGGTGGGCCACGGAACGCGGGAAATCTCGTTCAACGCGCAGGACATCAAGGTGCGCACAGCCTTGTTGCGCGGACACCCGCCGGCACGGATGATCGTCTGGCAGTGGTACTGGGTCAACGGGCGCTGGACGGCCAGCGACGCCATGGCCAAGGCCTACCTTGCACTGTCGCGCCTGACCGGCAATGGCGACGATTCCGCGCTGATCGTCCTCTACACGCCGCTGGACGGCGCTGGCGCCGGGGCCGGCGAGGCCTCGCTCGATGACTTCGTGCGCAGCGCCGGACCGGCAGTCGATGCTGCACTACGGCAGACCATGGACGCTCAGTGAGGCACGCCGCGGACCAGCGTCCGCTGGTCGCCCATGTGGTCTTCCGTTTCGACGTCGGCGGCCTCGAGAATGGTGTCGTCAATCTGATCAACCACATGCCGCGCGAGGCGTATCGTCACGCGGTGATTTCCCTGACCGAGATCACCGATTTCAAGCGGCGCATCGTTCGCGACGATGTCAGCTTCATTGCCCTGGCCAAACCGCCCGGTCACACGCTGTGGATCTACCCGCAGCTGTGGCGGCTGTTGCGCCGTTTGCGTCCGGCCATCGTGCACAGTCGCAACCTCGCGGCGCTGGAAGTGAGCGTCCCTGCCTGGGCGGCAGGCGTGCCGGTGCGTATCCATGGCGAGCACGGCCGCGATATCGGCGACCTCGACGGTTTGAACCGGAAAAACCAGTGGCTGCGCCGCTTTTATCGCCCATTCGTGAGCCATTACATAGCGCTGTCGCGTGATCTCGAAGATTATCTGACTTTGCGGGTCGGCATGTCGCCGGCTCGCGTTGCGCAGATATACAACGGCGTCGACGTGCAGCGTTTCCATCCGCTCGCTCAGCGCCAGGCGATTGCCGGCTGCCCGTTTACCGACCCGGGATGCTGGCTGGTCGGTAGCGTGGGGCGTATGCAGCAGGTCAAGGATCAGACGACATTGGCGCAGGCTTTCATCCGGGTGCTGGCCACCTTTCCCGAGCTGAGGAGCCGTCTGCGCCTGGTGATGATCGGTGCGGGCCCGTTGCGCGCGCAGGCGCAGGCGATGCTCGAAGAGGCCGGCGTCGCAGACCTGGCGTGGTTGCCCGGACAACGCGACGATATTCCCGAAATTCTGCGCGGCCTGGACTGCTTCGTCCTGCCATCACTGGCCGAAGGGATCTCGAATACCATCCTCGAAGCGATGGCCAGCGGCCTGCCGGTGATCGCGACCGATGTCGGCGGCAACGCCGAGCTGATCGAAGCGGGCCGTTCCGGCGAGCTGGTCGCGGTTTCCGATCCGCAGGCGATGGCGCAGCAGATCGCCCGCTACGCGCAGGATGCGCCGCAGGCACGTGCCGCCGGCCTGGCGGGGCGGGCCAGGGTGGAAAATGAATTCAGCCTGCAGGCGATGAGCCGGAGTTACCAGAATCTCTACGACCGGCTGCTGAGCGCGCGTGCCGGTCAGGCGGGCGGCAAGGCTTTGCTGCACCCCTAGGCGAAAACCCCAACAAGAGCGACAAGGAAACTGACCCAAGAATATGTGCGGAATAACCGGAATTTTTGATACCCGTGGCCGGCGTGACATCGATCGCCGCGTGCTCTCGCGAATGAACGAGTCGCAACACCATCGTGGCCCCGACGAAGGTGGCCTGCACGTGGAGCCGGGCGTCGGCCTGGGCCATCGCCGGCTGTCGATCATCGACCTGTCCACCGGGCAGCAGCCGCTCTACAACGAGGATCAGAGTGTCTGCGTGGTGTTCAATGGCGAAATCTACAACTACCAGGAACTGATTCCCGAACTGCAGGCACTGGGCCACGTTTTCCACACGCGCAGTGATACCGAGGTCATTGTCCACGCCTGGGAAGCCTGGGGCGAAGACTGCGTGCACCGCTTTCGCGGCATGTTTGCCTTTGCGCTCTGGGATCGCAATCGCGAGACGCTGTTCCTGGCGCGCGACCGGCTGGCCGTCAAGCCGCTCTTCTACGCCTTGCTCGCCGATGGCAGCTTTCTCTTCGGCTCCGAGCTCAAGTCACTGCTCGCGCACGGCGGACTGGCGCGCGATATCGATCCGCTGGCCGTCGAGGAGTACTTCGCCCTCGGCTACGTCGCCGAACCGCGGACGATCTTTCGTCAGGCCCGGAAGCTGCCGCCGGCGCACATGCTCAGCGTCCGTCGCGGGCAGCCGCTGGCCGAGCCGAAAGCCTACTGGGACGTGCGCTTCAGCCTCGATCAGCCGGTGGACGTCGAGGAGGCCTGCGCGCAACTCAACGACAGGCTGCGCGAGTCGATTCGCCTGCGCATGATCTCGGAAGTGCCGCTTGGCGCTTTCCTGTCCGGCGGCGTCGATTCGAGCGCCGTCGTCGCGGTGATGGCCGGGCTGTCGGCCGAGCCGGTCAATACCTGCTCGATTGCCTTCGACGACCCGGCCTTCAACGAAGCTGCCTTTGCCCAGCAGGTGGCCGACCACTACCGCACCAACCACCACTGCGAGCTGGTCGCCAGCGACGATTTCGATCTCATCGACACCCTGGCCCGGCTCTACGACGAACCCTATGCCGACAGCTCGGCGATCCCCACCTACCGCGTTTGCCAGCTGGCGCGCAAGCACGTGACGGTGGCGCTTTCGGGCGATGGCGGCGACGAGACCTTCGGCGGTTACCGGCGTTATCGAATGCACCTGATGGAAGAGCGGTTGCGTGCGGCGTTGCCGCACGGCGTGCGCCGGCGCATCTTTGGCCTCCTCGGGCGGGTTTATCCGAAAGCCGACTGGGCGCCGCGCATGTTTCGCGCCAAGACCACTTTCGAAGGCATGGCCCGAACTTCGGTCGAAGCCTATTTTCATTCCGTGTCGATCCTGCGCGGGCCGATGCGCACGCAGCTGTTCAGCGCCGCTTTCCGGCGCGAACTGGCCGGCTACAGCGCCGAGGAAGTCTTTCGCAGCCATGCCGGAAAGGCCAACACCGACGATCCGCTGGCGCTGATCCAGTACCTCGACCTGAAGACCTACCTGGTCGGCGACATCAACACCAAGGTCGACCGCGCCAGCATGGCGCACTCGCTCGAAGTGCGCGAGCCGCTGATGGATCACGAACTGGTCGAATGGATGGCGACGCAGTCCTCTTCACTCAAGGTGCGCGGGCAGGAAGGCAAGTTCCTGCTCAAGAAGGCGCTCGAGCCCAGCCTGCCGCAGGACATCCTCTATCGCCCGAAAATGGGCTTTGCCGTTCCCCTGGCACGCTGGTTCCGCGGTCCATTGCGCGAACGCGTCCGCGAGGCGGTGCTCGGTCCGCGTCTGGCCGAAACCGGCTGGTTCAACCAGGACTATCTGCGCCATCTCGTCGATGCCCATCAGTCGGGCGTGCGCGACTACAGCTCGCCGCTGTGGACGGTGCTCATGTTCGAAGCCTTCCTGCGCAATGTGCTCGACGCGCCAGTGAGCGATCCGGCGCTGGTCACGGGTCTGCAGGCACCGGCATGAGCTTGCGCATCCTGCACGTCTTCGACCATTCGCTGCCACTGCACAGCGGCTACAGCTTTCGCTCGCTGGCCATCCTGCGCGAACAGCGCGCGCTCGGCTGGCAGACCGTCCATCTCACGACACCCAAGCAGGGCGCCGGCCCGGCGCTGCACGAGGAGGTCGACGGCTGGTCTTTCCAGCGCACGCCGAGCGTCGAGGGCGTTGGTCTGCTGGCCCAGATGCGCCTGACTGCGGCCCGCCTCGATCAGCTCATCGGGGAGACCCGGCCGGACCTGATCCACGCCCATTCGCCGGTGCTCAACGCCCTGCCGAGTCTCTGGGTCGGACGTCGTCGGCGGCTGCCGGTGGTCTATGAAATGCGCGCCTCGTGGGAGGATGCGGCGGTCGATCACGGCACGACGGTGGAGGGCAGTCTGCGTTATCGCGCGTCGCGTGCCCTGGAAAGCCTGGCCCTGCGCCGCGCCGATCAGGTGACGACGATCTGTGAAGGGCTGCGCCGCGACATCGCCGGGCGCGGTATCGCGGCCGAGCGCATCACGGTGATCCCCAATGCGGTGGATGTCGGCCTGTTTCAGTTCGCTGTCCAGGCGGATGCCACGCTACGCCGCTCGCTGGGACTCGACGGCGCGACGGTGCTTGGCTTTGCCGGCTCGTTCTACGGCTATGAAGGTCTCGATCTGCTGATCGAGGCGGCTCGCCAGATGCTTCCCCGGCATCCGCAGCTGCGTCTGCTGCTCGTCGGTGGCGGCCCGCAGGAGGCCAATCTGAAGGCGCAGGCGCTGGCCGCCGGGCTGCACGATCGCGTCATCTTTACCGGCCGCGTCGCGCATGCCGACGTGCAACGCTATTATGAGCTGATCGACGTGCTCGCCTATCCGCGCCTGCCGATCCGGCTGACCGAGCTGGTCACCCCGCTGAAGCCCCTGGAGGCGATGGCGCAGGGAAGGATGTTCGTCGCTTCCGACGTCGGCGGTCACCGCGAGCTGGTTCGCCACGGCGAGACCGGCTTCCTGTTTCCGGCCGGCGATCCCGCGGCGCTGGCGGCGGCGCTCGATGACCTTCTCGCCAAACGCTCGCAGTGGCCGCAGATTGCTGCCCAGGCGCGCCGCTTTGTCGAGGTCGAACGGACCTGGGCGAGCAGCGTTGCCCGCTATCGGGAGGTCTACCGCCGGGCGCTGGCCGGCGCTGGACGCGCTCAGTCCGCTCCCGCCATCTGACTCGGAGTCGCCATTGTGTGTGGTATTCACGGTATCTATCGTTTTGACGGTCTGAGTGTCGAGCCGCGCATGCTGTCGAGCATGGGCGATCGTATCCGGCACCGCGGTCCCGACGACGAAGGCAGTCATGTCGATGGCCCGTGCGGGATCGGCATGCGCCGCTTGTCGATCATCGACCTGGCGGGTGGTCACCAGCCGCTGTCGAATGCCGACGGCACCCTGTGGCTGGTGTGCAACGGCGAAATCTACAACTTCCGCGAGTTGCGCAGCGAGCTGCAGGGCAAGGGCTATCGCTTCAAGACCGGATCCGATTCCGAGGTGCTCCTGCACCTCTACGATGCGGAGGGCGACGACTTCGTTCTTCGCCTCAACGGGATGTTCGACTTCGCGCTCTGGGATGCGCGTCGGCGGCGCTTGCTGATCGGTCGTGACCGGCTAGGCGTGAAGCCGCTGTACGTCCTGCAGGACTGGCAACGCCTGGCCTTCGCCAGTGAAGCCAAGGCGCTGCTGGCCTTGCCCGGGGTGAGTGCCGAACTCAACCGCGAGGTCGTCGCCGATTACCTGCATCTGGGCTACGTCGCCGCGCCCGGGTGCATCTTCAAGGGAATCCGCAAGCTGCCTCCGGCCACCCTGCTCGCCGTCGAGGACGGTGAAGTGCGCGAGTGGCGCTACTGGCGGCTGCCCGAGCAGATCGTCAGCGGCCTTTCCGAGAGCCAGTGGATCGAGCGCGTCCAGGTCCAGCTCGACGAGTCGGTGCGCATGCAGATGGTCAGCGACGTGCCGATCGGTGCCTTTCTCTCCGGCGGTGTCGACTCGAGCGCCGTGGTCGGCTTGATGGCTCGCCATTCCGAGCAACCGATCCGCACCTACGCCATTGGCTTTTCCGGCGGCGAAGCCGAGGCGCTGTACAACGAGCTGCCCTATGCGCGCCAGGTGGCCAAGCTGTTCGCCACCAACCATCGCGAGATCGTCGTCCAGCCCGACGTCGTTGCGCTGTTGCCCAAGCTGCTCTGGCATATGGACGAACCGCTGTCGGATACCGCTTTCATCACCACCTATCTGGTCTCCGCGTTTGCCCGCGAGGACGTCAAGGTGATCCTCTCGGGCGTCGGCGGCGATGAGCTCTTTGGCGGTTACCGACGCTATCTCGGTGGTCACTACGCCAGGCGCTACCGCCGCTGGCCGGGCTGGTTGCGGCGCATGGCGAGCTACGCTGCGCGGCGCCTGCCGACCGACCGGCATTCCGGCATGCTGAACAATCTGCGCCTGGCCAAGGGTTTCATGGCCAGCGCCGAAATGAGTTCCGACGAACGCTATCGGAGCTACCTGCAGGTCCTCAGTCGCCGCCACGTTTCCGCCTTGTTGCTCGAGGAGTCGGCGGCCGGCCCCTCGGATAGCCTGGCGCGTGCTTTCGCGGCGGCCGGCAACGAGGACGAGCTGAACCGGATGTTTGCCGTCGATGCCGAGACGCAGCTCCCCGACGACCTCCTGCTGCTGACCGACAAGATGAGCATGGCGGTCTCGCTCGAATGCCGGGTGCCGCTGCTCGACCATCAGCTGGTCGAGCTGGCGGCGGCCATGCCGGCTTCGATCAAGGTTCGCGACGGCCGCCTCAAACACCTGCTCAAGGCGTCGCTCGCCGATCTGCTGCCGGACGAGATCCTCAACCGCAAGAAGCGTGGCTTCGGCACGCCGATGGGCGCCTGGCTGAAGCGTGAGCTGGCTCCCCTGCTGAAGCGGCTGCTCGCCGCCGACGTGGTGCAGGCGCGCGGCCTGTTCAATCAGGGGGTGGTCAATCGGCTGATCGCCGATCATCAGGCCAACCGCATCGATGGTACCGACATCCTGCTGGCGATGATGAATCTGGAAATCTGGAGCCGGATATTCCTCGATCGTCGCGATCCCGCCGATGTCGCCGAAGAACTCAAGAGCTACGTTGCATGAACATCCTCTATATCTGTCACCGCTTTCCGTTTCCGCCCAAGCGTGGCGGCAAGATCCGACCCTTCAACATGATCCGCCACCTGTCGGCGAGTGGCCACCGCGTGACCGTCTGCTCGCTCGCGCGCTCGCCGGAGGAGGCTGCGGAAGGGCAGGGGATCGCCGCCCATTGCGCGGCTTTCGAAGTGGCGCAGGTGTCCGCTCCGCTGCAGGCGCTGCGCATGGTCGCCCGGCTGCCGCTGGCGACGCCTTCGTCGATGGGTTTCTTTTTCTCGCCGTCCCTGCAGGCGAGCGTGCAGCGCCTGCTCGGCGCGCAGAAATGGGATCTGATTTTCGTTCATTGCTCGTCCGTCGCCCAGTATGTGGAGCACGTTCGCGACGTGCCGAAGATTCTCGACTTCGGCGACATGGACTCGCAGAAGTGGCTCGAGTACGCCAATTACAAGCCTTTCCCGCTGTCGCTTGGCTATCGCCTCGAGGGCACCAAGATGCTCGCTGCCGAGAAGCGTCTGGCGCAGCGCTTCGACCTGTGTACGGCGACCACGCGTGCCGAGTGGGAGACCCTCGAAAGCTATCGCACCGGTGTGCCTACGGACTGGTTTCCGAACGGCGTTGACGCCGATTTCTTCTGCCCGACCGACGAGGCCTACGACGCCGACACGTTGAGCTTCATCGGGCGCATGGACTACTACCCGAATCAGGAGTGCATGGCGCGCTTCTGCACGCAGATCTGGCCAGCACTGAAGTCGCACCGGCCGCAGCTCAAGTTGCTCATCGTCGGCGCCGATCCGTCTCCCGAAATGCGCAAGCTCGGCGACCTGCCCGGGGTCACGGTCACCGGCTCGGTGCCGGACGTGCGTCCCTTCGTGCGTCGCTCGGCGTTGATGGTCGCGCCGCTGAATATCGCCCGCGGCACGCAGAACAAGATTCTCGAGGCCATGGCCATGGGCGTGCCGGTGGTCACCAGCCGCGTCGCTGCCGGTGGTGTCGATGCCGAGTCCGTGACACACTTCCTTGTCGCGGATACTCCCCAGGAATATTCTGACGCCATCCTGCGGATCCTGGATGATCCGGCGGAACGGCAGCGATTGGCGCTCGCCGGGCGGCAGCGCATGCTGAGCAATCATGCCTGGCCGCACTCGATGGAGAGGCTCGATCGGATCATCGATCGCGGCGTCGGGAACTTTTGGGAAAGCAAAGGAAAACTCGCATGAAGATCAGCATTTTCGGTTTGGGCTACGTTGGGGCTGTCTCGCTGGCGTGTCTGACGCGTGACGGCCATGAGGTGATCGGCGTCGATATCGACGCCACCAAGCTCGATCTGATCATGGCCGGAAAAACGCCGGTGGTCGAAGAGGGGATGGTCGACCTGATGGCCGCTGCCGCGGCCAGCGGCCGTGTCGCGGTGACCACAGACGCCCAGCGCGCAGTGCTCGACAGCGAGATTTCCCTGGTCTGCGTCGGTACGCCTTCGGCCGCCAACGGCAGCCAGGATCAGGGCGCAATCCTGCGCCTGGCGGAAGAAATGGGCCGGGCGATTGCCGGCAAGAGCGCGCCGCACATCGTCGTCCTGCGTTCGACGCTGGTCCCGGGTACGGTCGAGGATGTGCTGCGTCCGATCATCGAGAAGCATTCGGGCAAGAAGGACGGTGAAGGCTTCTTCCTCTGCTTCCAGCCCGAGTTCCTGCGTGAGGGGTCGTCGATTCGCGACTACGACAAGCCGCCGTTCACCGTCGTCGGCGCCAATCATGCCTACCCCGTCGAGCGCCTGCGCGAGCTCTTCGGCAAGCTGCCGTGCCGCTTCATCGAGACCTCGGTGCGCTCGGCAGAGATGATGAAGTATTGCTGCAACAACTTTCACGCCCTCAAGATCACCTTCGCCAACGAAACTGCGCGGCTCTGCGAAGCCCTGGGCGTCGAGCCTTTCGAGGTCATGGACCTGATCTGCCAGGACCACCAGCTCAATATCTCGCCGGCCTATCTCAAGCCCGGATTCGCTTTCGGCGGTTCGTGTCTGCCGAAGGACCTGCGCGCCACCACCTATCTGGCGAAGATGCACGACGTCGAGATTCCCATGCTGGCCGGCATCATGCAGTCCAATCGCAATCACCTCGATCTGGCGCTGCGCAAGCTGCTGGCGCTCGGCAAGCGCAAGATCGGTTTCGTCGGCCTGTCGTTCAAGACCGGCACCGACGACCTGCGCGAGAGCCCGTTGGTGACGCTGGCCGAACAGCTGATCGGCAAGGGAATGCAACTCACGATCTACGATCCCGAAGTCCACCTGGCAAGCCTCCTGGGCGCCAACCGCAGCTTCATCGAGCGTCACCTGCCGCACATCGGCGAGATGATGCGCGCCGATCTGGAAGGGGTCATCGCCGAGTCCGAGGTGCTCGTCGTCGGGCTGTCGACGCCCGAAGTCGCCGCGACGCTGGCTCGACTGTGCCGTCCCGAGCAGGTGTTGCTCGATCTGGTCAATCTGCCCCGGGGCGAAGCGATCGCCGCCCGGGTCGATGGCCTCTGCTGGTAGGAGCCGCGAGCGTGTCGGACGCTGTTCGCTTCTGGCGGCGCGGGGTGTGGGTCAGCCTGGCCGCCTTGCTGCTGGCCTTGCTGTCGCTGGCCCCCTACTTCACCAGTTCGACCGAAATGGTGCGCATGCGGCACGCCCTCCTGCTCGCCGATTCTGGCGCTCGTGGCCAGCGCGGCGAAACCGACTTCAACTGGACGCCGGCGAACGTTCCGGCCGACTTCATGCTCGAGCGCGGGGCACCCTACCCGGAGTTTGCCGACGTCGTCGATCGTCTCGGGCTGAAGGAGATGTCTTCGGACTGGGAGCGGGCGCTGGCCATCAGCCGGCACCTGCTCGGATCGAGTCCGGTCCTGTCGGGCGGCGCGATTCAGGCGGACCTGCGGCAAACCCACCGCAGCATCGTCACCCAGGGACAAGGCTACTGCGGCGATTTCGTGCGCGCTTTCGTCGGGCTGGCCATCGCTGCCGGCCTTCCGGTACGCGCCTGGGCCTTTTCCTTCGACGGTTTCGGTGGCCATGGCCACACCTGGCCGGAGATCTGGAACCGGCAACTGGGTCGCTGGCAACTGGTGGGCATCTTCAACAACAACTATTTCCTTGGCCCGGAGGGCGTGCCGCTGTCGGCGCTTGAATTTCGCCGGGCGCTGCGCGAAGACCCCTCGTCATTGCGCATTGCGCGACTGGACCCCGCCGCTCGACCCGGCTTCGTCATCGAGGAGAAAGCGTGGGAGTACTATCGGCAAGGCCTCGGCCAATGGTACATGGTGTGGGGCAACAACGTCTTCTCCTACGATCGCGCGCCGCTGGTGCGTACGTTCGGAAGCGTCTCGCGATCGCTCGAGCAACTCGGTGGCATCGCCCAGGGGGTGTATCCGCCCATCCGAATCATCGAGGAGCCGGGCAATCGTCTGCTCGTCGAGGCTTTGCAGCGTGTGCGCGTGCACCTGTTGATCGTTGGCGGTCTGGTGATCGCGGCGCTACTGGCGCTGCTGGTCTCGCTGCTCGGTCGCTGCCAGGCGCGACGTTCCTCGTTGCCGGCGCCACAAGGGCGCGTGACGGGAAGCGGCGAAAGCCGGCCCGCTGGCGAGCCCGGTCAGCGGCGAAGGGCAAGCGAGTTGCCTGGTGCGCTGCAGCCACACCTCGTGGTGTTGACCAACCTCTTTCCCCACAGTGGCACCCCCGGCGCGGGCATGTTCATCCGGGCACGCATGTTTCGTGTCGCCGCCGAGCTGCCGATGACCGTCGTCGTCCCGGTTCCGTGGTTCCCGCTGCAGGGGCTGATTCGCTGCTTCGTTCCGAACTACCGCCCTCCGGCACCGCGAGCCGAGGTGCAGGAGGGTATCCGGATCCTGCTGCCACGCTATTTTTCGGTGCCTGGCCTGTTCCGCGGGCTGGATAGTTTCTTTATCGCGCTCGCTTGCCTGCGGCTCCTGCAGCGGCTCAGGCGAGAGGCTCCCGTGAACATCATCGATGCCCATTTCGCCTACCCTTGCGGGCACGCCGCGGTGCTCCTCGGTCGATGGCTCGGCCTGCCGGTGACGATTACCATGCGCGGCAGCGAAGTCTCGCTTTCGGCCGATCCGGTACGGCGCCGGAAAATCGTCGCCGCGCTGAACGGTGCGTCGCGCGTGTTCTCGGTGTCCGACTCGCTGCGTCGGCATGCCGGCGAGCTGGGGGCTGACACGAACCGCATCCGCGTCGTCGGCAATGGCGTCGACCTGGCCTGCTTCTTCCCCGAAGAGCAAGCCGCAGCGCGCAGCCGGCTGGGCCTTCCGCTCGATGCGCCGGTGCTGGTATCGGCCGGGGGCCTGGTTGAACGCAAGGGTTTTCACCGGGTGATCGACTGCCTGCCCGCCTTGCGCGAGCGCTTTCCCGGCTTGCGCTACCTGGTGGTTGGCGGACCGAGCCCGGAAGGCGATATCGGTGCGCGCCTGAAACAACAGGTGACGTCGCTGGGCCTGGACGGCGTCGTCCATTTTCTCGGTGCCTTGCCAGCGGCCGAACTGCGCTGGCCGCTATCGGCGGCCGACGTCTTCGTGCTCGCCACGAGCAACGAGGGCTGGGCCAACGTCTTCCTCGAGGCGATGGCCTGCGGCTTGCCCGTGGTGACCACCGATGTCGGCGGCAACGCGGAAGTGGTGAGCGCTCCGCATCTGGGAAGCATCGTGCCCTTCGCCGACGCCGGGGCGCTGACGCAGGCACTGGCGGAGGCGCTTGATCGCCATTGGGACCGTCAGCGGCTTCGCGACTACGCAGCGGCGAATACATGGGACAGTCGCGTCGCCGTGCTGGTGACGGAGTTCCGCGCACTGGCGCGCTCCGTGCCTGCTGCCGTCGGGGCGAGCAGCCGGCGGCTGGAAACGAATGGCTGAGCCCTGCCGCCGCTGCGCAGCCGGCCTGTGGCTGGCGATGGCGTGCCGCAGGGTGCACGACACCGTCATCGTCAGGAGGCGAGCGTGAGCTTGTATACGGCAATCTGTTCGCGCTTCCTGTTTCCGCTGCACGAGCGGATCAAGGGACACGCTTCGCTGGCCTTGCGGGTGCGCCTGGAAGAAAGCCAGTGGTGGTCTGCGGAGCAACTCGCCGGCCAACGCGACCGGCGCCTGCGCGAGTTCCTGGTCGACATCGGGCAGCGTGTTCCCTATTACCGGGAGATGTTCCGGCAACGCGGCTTCGACCCGCAGTCGGTACGCTCCAGCGACGCCCTGACCGCGTTGCCGTTGCTCGACAAGCCGGACATCCGGGCCAACGTCGAGCGCCTCAAGGCCGACGGGCACGGCCCGCTGACGCGCTACAACACCGGCGGGTCGTCGGGCGAGCCGCTGATCTTCTTCATGGGCAAGGGGCGCAAGAGTCACGACGTGGCGGCCAAGTGGCGGGCAACCCGCTGGTGGGACGTGGACATCGGTGACCGCGAACTGGTGGTCTGGGGAAGTCCGGTCGAACTGGGCGCGCAGGACCGTATCCGTCGCCTGCGCGACGGGCTCATGCGCAGCCATTTGTTGCCCGCCTTCGAAATGTCCCCGGCCAACCTCGACCGTTTCGTGGATACCATCCGTGCGACTCGTCCGGCCATGCTTTTCGGTTACCCGTCGAGCCTTTCGCTGATTGCCATGCACGCTCGTGAGAAGAACATCGACATGAGCAGCCTGGGAATCAAGGTCGCTTTCGTGACCTCCGAAAAGCTCTATGACGAGCAGCGGGCGGTGATCAGCGAGGTCTTTGGCTGTCCCGTGGCCAACGGCTACGGCGCCCGCGACGCGGGTTTCATCGCCCACGAGTGCCCGTCGGGCAGCTTGCACATCAGCGCCGAGGACATCATCGTCGAGACCGTTCGTCCGGACGGCGCGCCCAGCGCGCGCGGCGAGGCTGGCGAAATCGTCGTCACCCACCTCGGGACGGCGGATTTCCCCTTTGTTCGCTACCGCACCGGCGATGTCGGTATCCTCGGCGACAAGCCTTGTCCCTGTGGCCGCGGGCTGCCGGTGCTCGAAGAGGTGCAGGGCCGGACCACCGACTTCGTCGTCGCCCAGGACGGCACGGTGATGCACGGCCTGGCTCTGATCTACACCGTCCGCGACCTGCCCGGCGTCGAACGTTTCCGCATCGAGCAGATATCGATCGACCAGACGGTCGTCAAACTCGTCACCGGGCCCGCTTTTGACCCTGCCGGCGAGGAGCGGATCATCCGGGATTTCAAGGGACGCCTGGGCGCCAGGGTCGATATCCGGGTCGAGCGAGTCGCCGAGATCGCCAACGAGTCATCCGGGAAGTTCCGCTACGTCATCAGCCAGGTCAAGGCCGGCATGCCAGTGCAGGAGGGGAGCCGTGCGTGACCTCGTGATCACGGCAATCGTCATTGGCCTGCTGCCATTCATCCTGCGCAGTCCCCGTCTCGGCGTTTATGTCTGGGCGTGGATTTCAATGATGATTCCGCACCGCGCCGCCTACGGGTTTGCGCGCACGATGCCCTTCGGTCAGATGGTGGCGATCGCCACGCTGGTCGCCTTCCTCTTTTCGAAAGAGCGCCGTCCGTTTCCGGTGAACGCGGTGACCGTGGTCTACCTGGTCTTGATCTTCTGGATGACCATCACCAGCTTCTTTGCCATCAACGCGCCGCAGGTGGTTCTCGACCGCTGGGTTTTCGTGGTCAAGATCCACCTCATGCTGTTCGTGACCCTGATGCTGATCCGTGGGCGCGAGCAAATCGAGCGTCTGATCTGGGTCATCGCGCTGTCGATCGGCTTCTACGGCGTCAAGGGCGGCGTATGGACCGTGCTCACCGGTGGCGGCGGGCGCGTCTATGGGCCCGACGGCGGCATGGCGGCCGATAACAATGCGCTTGGCCTGGCGCTGGTGATGCTGCTTCCCTTCTTCCACTACCTGTACAAGATGGCCACTCGCCGTGTGGTTCGTCTCGGCCTTCTGGTCTGCTTCGTGACCATCACCCTGAGCATCCTGGGCTCGCAATCGCGCGGCGCCCTGCTTGCCCTGCTGGCCATGGCGACCTTCCTCGGCCTGAAAAGCAGCCGCCCGGTTCTGACCACCTTCGTGCTCGCCCTGACGGTGGCGATGGCGGTCATGTTCATGCCCGATTCGTGGACCGGGCGGATGAAGAGCATCGAGAACTACGAGGACGATGGTTCGGCGATGTCGCGCATCTACACCTGGAAAACGCTGTGGGCGTTGGCCCTCGACCGGCCGCTGGTGGGCGGTGGATTCGTTGTCGATACGCCGCAGGTGTTTGCGATCTATGCCCCCGCGGAAGGCCTTGGCCACAATCTCGATGGCAACGTCTATGTCGCTCACAGCATCTATTTCCAGATGCTCGGGGAACATGGCTTCCCCGGGCTGGCGCTCTATCTGCTGCTCGGCATCACTGCCTGGAAAATGGCCGGGAGGCTTGCCCGGGAAAGCAAGGAAGATCCCGAGTATGCGGACTGGCTACCACTTCTGATGCGCATGGTGCAGGTCAGTATCGCCGGTTACAGCGTCGGGGGGGCTTTTCTGAGTCTGGCCCATTTCGATGTCAGCTATTACATTCTTGGTATCGTGGTGCTTGCCGACGCTACGGTGCGTGAGCGGAAAGGCGGGCAGGCCGCCGCGGCAACCAGCGCAACGGCTCCGCCACCATTGCCCCTTACTGCGAGCAGGCAGTGATCTGCCATTGTGCGTGCCCAGATTGCCTCCCCGTTACCTCAGGCTGCGGCCTTGGCGGCGGGCGATGGGGGTTCGCGTCGCTGACCCGCTTTTCACTGTAAACCTGAAGCCAAAATCAAAATGACCAAACTAGCCGACACCCTGCACCGCAAGTACTACGCCGACAGCGTCCATCCGTATCGCGTCTATGAGGAGCATGTCGAGAAACTCCTGACCCCCGACGCGACTCTCCTTGACGCGGGCTGCGGGCGCACGGTTCCCGTCCTGAGAAAGTTTCTTGGCCGGGCGAAGACGCTGATTGGCGTCGAGCTGGTCAGTTTTACCGATGTCCCGCCGGGTATCGAAACGCACAATGCCGACCTTGCCAAGATCCCCGTGCCCGATGCCAGCGTCGATCTGATCATGTCGCGCAGTGTTTTCGAGCATCTCACCGACCCGGCGTCGGTGTACCGGGAGTTCGCGCGTATCCTGCGTCCGGGCGGGGAGGTGGTCTTCCTGACCGCCAACATGTGGGATTACGGAACCGTGGTCGCGCGCCTGGTTCCCAACCGCTTCCACGCCCGGATTGTCAAGATGGTCGAGGGGCGCGAAGAGGAGGACACCTTCCCGACCGCTTACCGGACCAATACCAGGGGCGATGTCGAACGTCTGGCGGCGTCGGCAGGGCTGGAGATCGCGTCTTTCAAGTACCTGAGCCAGTACCCGAACTACCTGATGTTCAACGGCGCCCTTTTCTTCGTCGGCACGTGCTACGAGAAATTGATCAGCCGTTTCGAGGCCTTGCGCTTTCTGCGCGGCTGGATTCTGGTCACCCTGCGCAAGCCCGGGCTGCCCCGTTGACTCCCGCCAAACCTGCAGGAGGTGTCGTGGACACGCTGCTCGCCGGCGCCACCCGGAGCGCGTTCGGACTCTTGCATCGCCTGACCACGCCGCGCCTGTCGATCCTTATCTTTCATCGCGTCCACGCCCGCCCCGACGCGCTTTTTCCGCAAGAGATCGATGCCGCGCAATTTGAACGCCTGATGGGCTTTGTCGCCCGCAGTTTCCGTGTCCTTTCGCTTGCCGACGCCGTCGCTGGTCTGGAACGGGGCACATTGCCGCCCCGCGCGCTGGTCATCACTTTCGACGATGGCTATGCGGACAATGCGCAGGTGGCTTTGCCGATTCTGCAGCGCTGTGGCCTGGTGGCCAGTTTTTTCGTCTCCAGCGGCTTCCTCGACGGCGGTCGGATGTGGAACGATTCAGTGATCGAAATCGTTCGCGCCTGCGCCAAGAGCGAGCTCGATCTGGATTTCCTGGAGCAGGGGCGCTGTTCTCTGGCCGGCCCGCAAGAGAGGACGGCGGCGATTCTCACGCTGCTGTCGGCGATCAAGTACCTTACCCTCGGTGAACGCGAAGAGGCGATTTCCCGGCTCCTGGCGGCGAGCGGCGTGCCGGCTCTTCCCGAGGATTTGATGATGCGCTCCGAGCAGGTTCGCGAGCTGCATCGCGCAGGGATGGAAATCGGCGCGCACACGGTGAACCACCCGATCCTGACGACCCTGACGCCGGCGCAGGCCGAAGGCGAGATCAGCAGCGGGCGCGAGCGCTTGCAGGAGATCATCGACGCTCCGGTCGAGCTCTTTGCCTACCCCAACGGGAAGCCGATGCGTGACTACGACCAGAGCCACGTCGCCTTGCTGCGCCGCCTCGGTTTTCGCGCCGCGGTGAGCACCGCGCCCGGTGTTGCCCGTGTTGGCGACGGCCTCTTCGAGTTGCCGAGGTTTACCCCCTGGGGGCGTTCCCTGGGGACCTGGGCAACGCGCCTGCTGATGCATCAGAGCCACACCCGCTATGAGCTTGCGGGGTCCACCTGAAGCCGGTGCCCGAAAAGGGCCAGGCGCGGGTCGCGCCGCAAATGACGGGGAACGCCAACACCATGGAGAGAAAACGATAATGTTCAGCTATTCGAAGTTCTGGAATCCCCTTTCCCGCTTCCTCGTCGGCAGCCTGTCGTCTGTTCTGGTGCTCGCGTCCACGGCGACGTTCGCCATGCAGCCGATGAATGAAACGCAGGCGGAAATGTCTCTCGCGCCAAGCTATTGCCGTGATACGCAGGGCTACGGGAACAGCGGCACACCGGATGCTCCCTCGCCAGCGGCGCAACGCTGGGTGGGGATGATGGGCAAGACCTTCTGGGCCATGCACCATTACTGCTGGGGACAGATCAACATGCAGCGCGCCATGCGCAGCGGCACCGCCCCGCAAATGCGCCAACATCTGCTGGGGAGCGTCCTCGACGACTACAATTTCGTGCTCAGGTACGCCGCCGCCAATTTCGTTTTGCTGCCGGAAATCCACACCCGCGTCGGCGAGGTGGAGTTGCTCCTCTCGCGCCCCCGTGACGCCGACAAATCGTTCGCCAAGGCGAGAGCGCTCAAGCGTGATTACTGGCCGGCTTATTCGCATTGGGCCGAGTATCTGATCAAGGTCGGCAAGACGGCGGAAGCACGAAAGCTGGTCAAGAAGGGCCTGGAATACGCACCAGGGTCCAGGGTCCTGCGCGAGCAATACCGGGTGCTCGGCAGCCGTCCGGACGCGGTTGCCGCGCAGCCCGAGGCGAGCGAGCTTTCCGACACTGGCGATGCGAGCGCCGAGTCCGAGGCAACGCCTGGCGAGAAATCCCGGGGTTCCGGGAGTGCCGGGAGTGCCGGGAGTGCCGGGAGTGCGACACGGTGACTGTGCCGAGGGTGACCGAGGAGTCAAGCGTGGATCGCTCACCGTTGCGGGAATCCTCTTGAGTTCCGTTCGTCGCTCGCTTGCTTTCTCGCTGGCGGACAGTTATGTGGGTGTGGCCTTGCAGTTGGCCAGCACGCTGCTCATCTCGCGCCTGCTGACGCCAACCGAGATCGGAATTTTTGCCGTGGCGGCGGTGCTGGCGGCGCTGGCCAGCACTTTTCGCGACTTCGGCGTCGCCGAATACCTGATCCAGGAGAAAAATCTCACCGACGACAAGATACGTTCCGCCTTCGCGGCCAACATCGCCGTGTCGTGGCTGATGGCCGGCGCCCTGTTCGCCTCCAGCGGTGCCGTTGCCGATTTTTACCGGCAGGCCGGAATCGCCGACGTGATGCGCATTCAGGCCATCAACTTCGTGCTCATCCCCTTCGGTGCGGTGACCATGGCGTATTTCAGGCGGCAGCTCAACTATCGGCCGATCTTCATTGCCGGCCTGTTGGCCAACATTACCAGCTTCATCGTTGCGGTCGGCGCGGCCCTGGCAGGTTTGAGCTACATGAGCCTTGCCTGGTCGGGACTGGCGGGGGTCATCGTCTCTGTTGCCGTCTCCATCGTCATGCGTCCCCGGGACTTCCCGGCGTGGCCAGCGCTCAGGGGGATGCGCGACGTGATCCATTTCGGCAAACACGCCAGCGGCATCTACCTGCTGGGGCAGGTGGGCAAGAATGCGCCGGAGGCGGTGATCGGGCGCGCGCTGGACATGGCCGGTGCTGCGTTCTACAGCCGCGCCAACGGCCTGATGGAGATTTTCAACCGCCTGTTCATGCGCTCCATCATGCAGGTATGCCTGCCGTATTTCTCGCAGGCGGCGCGCGAGCAGCAAGGGACGAGCACTGTTTATCTGCGCGTGGCCACGCTGCTCACCGGGATCGGCTGGCCCTTCATGCTCTATGTCGGCATTGTCGCCTATTCGGCGGTCCGCCTCCTGTATGGGCCGCAATGGACGGAATCGGTCCCCCTGGCGCAGATCCTGTGTGTCGCGGCGATTCTTGAACTCCCCTACCTGCTCGCCTCCGAGGTCATGATGGCCGAGGGACGAGTGGACCAGAGCAGCCGTCTGCAGATTCCGCTCCAGGGTCTGCGTCTGCTCGGCCTGCTCCTCGTCTTCCCGTTCGGGCTCACCGGACTGTGCTACGGGCTGGTCGCCGCAGCGCTCGGGGGGGCCATCGTTTCGCATCGTTTCTTGCACCGCATCATTGGCCTGCGTTTCCCCGCCATGATCAGCGCCTGTCTGCCCAGTGTCCTGGTGACCATCATCTCGGTGACGCCGGTCGCGCTGGCCGCAATCGCCGTTGGCCAGAACGAAGAGAACTTCGTTGTTTTCTTCGCGGCTGGCAGCGTTGCCACGCCCATTGCCTGGCTCGCCGCACTGCGGGTTCTGCGTCATCCTTTCTGGCTGGAAGTCTGCAAGCTGTTTGGGCAAGCCAGGGTTCTGCTGCGAGCGGGTCGCTAAGCAGTCGCTGTCTGGCGTGATTGGGTGCCCTGCTGGCGACCGCCGTCAGCAGGGGTCACGAGGCCTGTTTCAGCAGGGCAGCGGCGATGGCGGCCTGAACGATACCGGGCTGATGTTCGTCCACACCGATCCATAGGGGCAGACGAACCAGGCGGTCGGAGAGATCCCAGGTGTTTGTCAACTCGCCGTGCACCCGCCCGACGCGTTGCCCGCAGGGCGCGCGATCCAGAGGTACGTAGTGAAAAACCGACTGAATGCCGTTTTTCCTCAGTTCCTCGATGAAGGTCCCACGCTGCTCCAGCCCTGGCAGCAGCAGGTAGTACATATGAGCATTGTGCGAGCAGTGGGCCGGCACGACCGGGCGGCGCACGGCTCCCTTGTTCTCGATGTCTGCAAACCACTGGTGGTAGGAATTCCAGATCGCCAGTCGCTGTCGCGTGATCGTCTCGGCCTCTTCCATCTGGGCGTAGAGAAAGGCGGCCACCAGTTCGGAAGGGAGGTAGGACGAGCCCACGTCGATCCAGGTGTACTTATCAACCTGGCCGCGAAAGAAACGCGCACGGTTGGTCCCTTTCTCGCGAATGATTTCCGCTCGCTCGGCGAGGCCTGTGTTGTTGACCAGGAGAGCGCCACCTTCACCCGAGATGATGTTCTTGGTCTCGTGGAAAGAGAGCGCGCCCAAGTCTCCGATGGAACCCAGGGGGCGGCCCTTGTAGGCGGACATGATCCCCTGTGCCGCATCCTCGATCACGACCAGACCATAGCGTCTGGCGATGTCCATGATGGTGTCCATCTCACAGGCGACGCCGGCGTAATGAACGGGGACGATGGCTCGGGTTCTCTCTGTGATCGCGGCTTCGATCCTGGTTTCGTCAATGTTCAATGTGTCGGCACGGATATCGACGAAAACCGGTACCGCGCCACGCAGGACGAAAGCGTTGGCGGTGGACACGAAGGTGTAGGAAGGCATGATCACTTCGTCGCCGGGCTGGAGGTTGGCCAGAATGGCGGCCATCTCCAGCGCCGCAGTGCAGGAATGCGTCAGTAGCGCCTTGTGGGCACCGGTTCTGGCTTCGAGCCAGGCATGACATTTCAGGGTGAACGCGCCGTCGCCGGCCAACTGCCCTGCGGCGTGGGCCTGCGCGATATACCATAACTCCCTGCCGGTCATATAAGGCTTGTTGAAGGGAATCATTGAACTCTGCTCCTCAGGGGTTCTTCATGACAGGGTCACAGTGGGCACCCGAAGCTCCAGGAACGGCGGCGCGTGCCTCAAGACCGCTAGCCCCGGTCCCGCACAGCACGGTTGCGGGTCCTGTGTTCGATTCCGTGGGCCTTCCCTGGCAGGTGATCGACGCTTCAGCATCCATCGCTACCGGCACGAGAACTCGGCGTTGCGCAGAGGGCTGGCTGAGGACCATCAGCGCGTCATGACGATCAGGCCGCCGACGACCATCAGGGTGCCCAACAGTCGCTGCAGCGTGACCTGTTCACCGAGGAACAGCGCCGAGAAGACCATGACGATGACGAACGCCAGGCTCATGAAGGGGTAGGCGTAGTTCAGGTCGAAGCGAGTCATGGCCGCCATCCACGCCAGCGACGCGAGGAATGCCGAAGCGAAGCCGGTCATGATCCACGGGTTGAGAAATTGCTGCAGCAGAAACCAGAGCTTGCCGCCGGTGCCCGGGGGCAGTGGACCGACGTCGCCCATCTGCCATTTGAGCACCAACTGGCCGTAAACCGTAAACAGCAGGGTCAGCGCAATGTAGGTATGTCCAGCGAAATCAAAGCGGGCCGGCATGGGTTTCGTCCTTCGTGAATCGTGTCTGGCTAGGCCTCGTTCGCGGGTGTCTTAACTTTGTAGTCAGCGAACAATCGTTCCAGGTTGCGGTACATGATGTTCTCGATACGATGGCTTTCGATCCCTTCACTGAGCCGCTTGAAACGTTCCAGAATCGTTCTTGGAGAATACTCGGGAAAGTCGGAGCCAATCGTGATCAATTGGTCGGTTGTCGCGAACAGGTAGCGCATGTCCTCGTCGAGGCGGCTTCCTGCGTAACGCATGATGGTAAACGAGAAGTCCAGCATCAGCTTGGGGTTGGCGCGCACGATCTCGAACAGGTCGAGCATCGACGGCCCGGCGGCGTGCAGTAGCAGGATGCGCGTGTCCGGGCAGGCGTTGGCAATGTAGTCGATGCTGTCCGGAGCGTTGGTCGTCGCCAGACCGCGGCGGCGAAAAAGGGTGTCGAGCAGGATCACCAGCCCGTGCTCGGCGGCGGCATCGATGGCCGCGATGCATTTCGGATCGAGGGGGTCGTAGTCGTTCAGTCGCGGGTGCAACTTGATTCCGGCAAAGCCCTGCGTTGCCAGTTCAGCGACTGCCGCTTCCACCCTGCGCAATGTCGGCAAGCTGCGCGGGTTTAGGCCGGCAATGGGTACGAAGCGGTCGGGATACGCGCGCGCCGACTCGATGATGACCTCGTTGTCAACATAGTCGGCGATGGCCACCAGGCAGGCACGGTGCACACCGCCTTCGTCCATGTCCGTGAGCAGTTTGCCCAGTGACGCGTCGTACCGTTTCTCTCCACACCAGCTGCCGTCGCGGGTGACATGGGTCAGCGAATCAAAGAATTGCATGTTGGTTTTTCCTCCTGGTCAATCAGAACACGGCCACCGGGCCGGCCGTGCCATCCATGCGGACGCTGAGCAGCGACTTCGCCCGCCGCGAAACATCGATCACCTGTGCCGCCGTAGTGGCCAGGGCGACGACGTAGCCGGGACGACAGTCCTTGTCGTCGAGGGCGCCGATCTGCTCGCCGACCTGCACGTTGAAATGAACCGCCGCGACGCCGGGAAGCGCCGCGGCTGCGTTGACGCCGATAATTTCGGCAAGCCTGCCGGGGGGCATGCGGATGAACTCGATGTTCGCCGCCCGGGGTACCGTCGCAGGTTCGATGGCCGGGAAATCGCCCATCGCCAGCTCGATCATCGCCCGCATGACGTTAATCCCCGAGACGTGCGGGATAAGGTGCGAATAGATCATGCAACCGCCGCCACGTGCCGCGACGTCAATTGGCACAACGTCCCCGGCATTGACGATGAACTCCGCGTGAAACACACCATTCAGCAGGCCCAGCGCCGACAGCGTGGCACTGGTCGCTGCTTGAATACGGTCGAAGTCGGGTCGGCGTGCTCCGTCGGGATAATGAATCCGCGCTGACACGGTCACGGCATCGGGATACGGCTCCTTGTCGGCAACTCCGAGGATCTTCGGCTGGCCGGACACGACAAACCCGTCGACAATGATCTCGTGGCCGGCAACGCAGGCCTCGATCAGCACGTCTCCCGAACGCGAGCAGCTTTTTGCCAGTTGAAAGGCCGCTTCAAGGCCGCTGTCGTTGCTGACTCGGCTTACCCCGCGCCCGGACTGGTTGTCCACCGGCTTGACGATCAGCGGGTAAGCCATTTCGCTGGCCGCATTTCTCAGGGCAACGGGCGAGGAGATCACGCGGTAGCGGGGAACAACCAGCCCGGCGTTCTCGGTGAACTGACGCATGCGACCCTTGTTGGTGAAATTGAGCGCCGTCTCGTAGCCGATACCCGGAAGACCGAGGCGCTCGGCAACGAAAGCCGCCGTCGGTACGCCGACATCGGTGGTGTCACAGAGAATCCCATCGATCCGGTGGTCGATCGCAGCTTTCAGGGTACGTTCCAGGTCGGTGATGTCCACTACCTCGTGAAAGTCGGCGAGTGCATAGGCTGGCCGCTCGGCGAAGACGTCGGTCACCAGAACCCGGTATCCGATGCTCTTCGCGAGGCGCACCGTGGGCACCTGCCAGGGACCAGCCCCGAGGACGTGGAGGAGCTTGGGCTTCATCCGGCCACTCGCCGGGGCAGCGGCTGCGTTCTAGGATCGCGGCGCCGCATCTCGCCATCCCCAGATGTGCCATGGCGCATCTGAACCGGTATGAAACAAGAGGTCGAAGATGCTTACACCATGCTCGAACGGCGGGTGGAACTGACGGTACTCGGGGTAACCCGCGTAATCGTGCCAGGTCAGTTCAATTCCCTTGTCCGCGAAGAGCGCTTCGTCGATGTAGCTCTTGGCTGCGGGTCCGGAAAGATACGAGCTTGCAGCGGATTTTTCGAGTAATTCAACGATCCGGTCCTGCTTGCTGCCGGTCGCGGAATAGACCCTCGAGTCGGCAAACTCGGTCGATATACCAAGCATGTCGCGCGCAATTCGCGTGATGAGATGCTGGTTCAACTGGGAGAGGTGAGTCCACCGCTGACCCCGATAAATCTCTTCGAGCAGGGGTTGCGCAGACGCGAAGAACGGGGCCTTGCCATAACACTGCTGCAGCGACTTCCAATGGATCTCCTGCCACCGGGGGTCTAGCAGTCGCACGTCACAAATCAGCTTTTCCCGGCTGCCGTCGGTCGGCACGGTAAGCCATTCGGCTCCGCGTGGGGTCTTGATCCTGTTGCGGTTACGCCAGTCGCGCGCGGTGTACTGAACGTCGTCGTAAAAAATGAACAAATCGACTTCGTTGATGATGTCGAAATAGCCTTTCCAGGGGATGTAGTTGGACTGGAGAATGGCGACCTTTTTCATTTTCGATAGCCCGCATGGTGCTGGTACATGGTGTCGCGACTCCCCTTCTAGCCTAGTCCTGCATTCTTGATGAGACCTTCAGCGGCCCTGGCAGCCGCGTGAACCCGTGTGGCGGTTGGATTTCGCGCACTCCATACCTCTGGCCTGGTCGCCAAATCCGGGCCAGCACTCCCCAGCCACTGTCATTGCGAGGAGGCGTGGCCGACGCGGCAATCCAGTTCCATTCTCTGACTCCTTGTGCGCCACATCGGCCAGGCAAAAAACAAGACCTCTGCATTGCCACGTCGGCTACGCCTCCTCGCAACGACCCGCGGGCTGCTGTGGCGCCGCTTTTCCGACGAGACTTGCAGTAAGCCGGACAGCGGCTTGAAACCTTGCCGTCCTTGGAATTCGTAGGTTTCATGTTGCGTGCAACGCGACACTAGCGATGGATATCCTTGACAATGTAGGTTGGTCGGTTCTGGACTTGGTTGAACACTTTGCCGAGGTAGATGCCGACGATGCCGATGGCAGTCGTCAGAATGCCAAGGCTGATGGCCACCAATGCCATCACCGAGGTGAAACCCAGCAGGGTGTCGCCCCACAGGAGTTTTCTGGCGATCAGATAAAGGACGTAGGAAACGCTGGTCGCGGTGATCGCAGCGCCGACGTTGAATAGCCATACCAGCGGCTGTGACGAGAATGAGCTCACAGCATTGAGCATCAGTTCGATGCGTTTCATCAGCGTGTAGGTGCTCTCGCCGCTGCGCTGCTTCTTTTCCACGACCAGACCGACTTGCGCGAAGCCGGTCCAGCTCATCATGCCGCCCAGGAACAGGTTGCGGTCGCCCATCTGCAAGAGGGCATCGACAAAACGGCGCGTCATGATTCTCTCGGTGACGATACTCTCGGGAATCTTGGTTTCGCTGAGCAGGTTGAAGCCTTTCCAGAAAAGGCCGCCGCTGATCTTTTCGAACCAGCTGCCCTTGCGCGATTCCTGGTAGCCAAAGACCAGGTCGCAGCCACTCTCCTGCTGCTTCTGGTGGAAAGCCGGCAGGGTCATCGGAGAAACCTCAAGATCGCAGTCGATCACAAAAACCAGGTCGCCTCGGCTATGCTGCAGTCCCGCCTGCAAGGCGTGGTGGTGCCCGAAGTTGCGCGACAGGTCAACGATGACCAGTCGCGGGATATCCTGCCGTCGTCCCAGGACATACTCCAGGGAGTCGTCGGGTGAGCCATCGTTGACCAGGACAATTTCAAAGTCTTCAATCTGTATCTGCCGCAGCGCTTCCAGGCAGCTGGCAAGGAACTCCTCAAGGAACGGGCGCGACCGGTACATCGTCGATATCAAGCTGATCTGCGGCCGTGTCCGGTTGGAGAGGCCGTTCGTGGGAAGCGCGCTCGGAGCGATCAGGGTAGCGGGGGGCATGGCACGGTCTCTCCAGGGTGGGCAGTGGCGCAGCCAGCTGCAAGGTAATCTCCGGTTGGAACGTATCGATTCGGGCGCGTTTCCGGGGAGCATTGTTGCGAATGATACCGTTTGTGGAGGGAAGGACTTGCGCAGTAACTCACGCTTTTGTGAGAGAACTTCGCCGCTTGTCTGGAAAAACCGCGCCCGGTGCTCAAGCGGCGAATGGCATCGCCGTGTACGCCACGTCTGGTCGGCAAAGGAAGAGGCGTGCAGCTACCGAATCGAGATCGTAAACTCCGCGGGCGGATCGTCGATACCAATGAATGGGATGGGGTCCAGATCGCTCTGAACCGGATACATCCGGGCCGGAGGGTCGATCTGAAGTCGCTCGTGATAATGGTATTTAAGGACGATCGCAGGTCCGCTGACATTCGTCGCCACGACCCGGTTGTGTTCACGATGACTGATCGTGCCCTGCCCCTTGAGGAAGAAATTGGCGTCGTGGCCGACCACTCGATAGATCCTGAATGATCCATTGTTGGCCACCGCGTCCACCCCGGGCAGGGCATCGATGTAGTCCTTATTGGTCGGGGTATTGGCGATGATCCAGCCGACGTTATACAGCCTCAGATAGGCGGCAAAAAGGCCGCTGGGCAGGTCGCCCAGCGCTTTGCCGAAGGCCTGTCCGTCCTGGAAGCTCGCCGCGTGCATGTAAGGGTAGGGGCCGCCGATGAACTCGCGTTGGGTCTGGAGCGCCAGATAGCCGATTACCCTGCCGCCGTCATAGAGGCGGGGCAGCGAAACCTCGAACAGGATGCGCGACGATTCGTCCGTGTGCCGTCGCAGCCATTCCTCCAGCCAGACTGTGTAAGGTCCGGCTCCGTCCACCATTGGCGGCTTCTTTCCGACGTGCCCGATGTCTGCATAGGAAACTTCGCGCGCGACTTCGTACGCCGCATAGCTGGTCGAAATGGCCACCATGATGGTCGTCAACACGGCGGTCGCACGCAGTGCGGGGGTCGGAGAGCGCAAGGCCTGCCAGACGCGCATGAAGCCGAATGCGGCCGGGATGGTCAGGAACAGGTAGCCGGCTGCGGCAAAGCGATTCGGTTGCAGGGACGCCAAGGGGCGCAGCGCAGCACCCACCGCGGCAAACACGAGCAGGATGATACCGGCTGACAGGAAGCTGATCGCCAAGGGCCTCGCAGCAGGCCCTTTCTCCCTGATTGCGGCCCATAGCGCGAGCAGCGCGATCGGCGCGTACACCTTGCAGCCCTCACCCTGTGCCAGCAGCTCCATCCACAGCTTCGAAGGGTCTACCTTGGCCTGGTAGGCAGCCATGAAATCGCCGACGGGGAACGCCTTGCTGTATTCCTGTACGGCATCGAGCCACGGCAAATTCGGGAGCAGGCTGAGCAAGGGAATGACCGTAAGCGCCGCCAGCACGCGGCGCCATACAGTCAGCCGGAACGATACGATGAGCCAGGGTCCAATCAAGCTTGCCGCGAGGACGGGGAAAAGCGGGTGGTAGAAAAACGCCACCGCGCCAAACGCGCCGGTGCCGCTCAATAGCCAGCCGCCACCGCGTCCGCAGGTGTAGCGGAAGAACAAGGCGGCAAATGGCAAGGCCAGGTAGGCCGCGGTGACGAAGGAAACCATTCCGTGGGTGTAGTACCAGCGGAACATCGACGTCCAGAAGAGCAGCGTGGCAAATACCATGGCGACGATTGCTTGCCGCTTTGGCAGGTCCAGCAGGCGTGCCGCCAGCAGAACGCTGATGGGTGCCAGCAGCGCCGAGGCAAAGGCGTAGATCTTGTACAGCACAGCCTCGCTGATCGCTGGGGAGAACAAGGCGGCAAGCGCTGCAGGGAAATGTGCGCTGGGATCGAGGAAGACCCCGCGTGGCAGTCCGGCCGCAAAAAAAGGATCGTAAGCCCATTGCGTGCCGTCGCGGGCGAGGGCGAGCGCCAGCTTCATGTGATACCAATGGTAGCCGGCATCGCTGAAAAGCACGGGCGTCTGGCTGAACAGTTCGCCAAGCGGGAAGGAGTAGGCCACGAGGAAAAACTGCAGCAGCGCGGCCAGGGCGATCGTGCCATAGTCAACGCCGCTCTCCCGGTTCGGGCAGGCGTTTCCCGGAGGCATGCCAGGGAAGCCACTCATAGGCGCATGTGCAGCGCTTGCCTGCCACAGGCAGGCGTGCTGGCCACGGGATGGTGGGAGCTTGCGTGGCTGGATGGTTTCATGCGCAGGTCTGCATTCGCCATGTCTCGGTGTTGGTTAGCGCGACCGGGAAGTCAATCGATTATAACGCCGTGTCGACAATTGACGGTGCGCTCATCCTCGGCGGCGGGAAAACTGCCGCCAGCGGCTCTACTCGCCGGTCTTCTGTGCGTCCCGGCCCTGCAGCCACTGCTCGAGCATGGTCAGAATCCACACCATCTCGCCGTAATAGCCGGGGTGTGCGGGGAGGTGCTCGCCGAGCAGCGTGGCAATGAAGTCGGCGCGTACGATTCCTCGTTTGGCAAGGCTGTGCAGCGAATCCTCGGCGAGCTGCTTGAGCGCCGGGTTGTGCGTCGCCCACACCCCGAAGGGCAGGCCGAAGCCCTTTTTGGACTTGCTGATTATCTTGTCCGGCAGATAGCCGCGCAGTGCTTCCTTGAAGAACCAGCGCAGCTTGAGGCGGCGCAGCTTCCAGTTGGCCGGCAGGGCCATCGAGAAATCGGTCAGGCGCTCGGAGAGCAGGGGGTAGCCGACGGCCAGTCCGGCCATCTCGGTCGCTCCGCGCACTTTCGGAAGATCGCTGTCGGCCAGCGTGTAGCGCCAGTCGTAGGCCAGCATGCGATTGATCAGACTGGGCGCCCGGCATTCGCTCCACGTCGCCTGCATGTGCTGCGACGGTTCGCCGAGATCGACCTGGGCGAGAAAATCGGCAGTCAGCACCTGCGCCGGGTCGAGTTGCATGATCAGGTTGAAACTCTGCAGGCGATCGGGCATCGGTATGCGCGAATGACGAACATAGCCGGTCGCCTGCTTGAGACCCGGGATGCGGCGCAGGACGCTGTCGTCGGAGCACAGTGGTTCGATGCGCGCGCGCAGGCCGGCGGGCAGCGATTGATAGAACTCGAACAGGCGCTGCGTCGCGTAGCGCGAATTGCCACCAAAGAGCTCGTCGCCGCCATCGCCGGCGAGCATCTTGCTGCAGCCATCGGCGGCGGCCATCCTGGCGCAATAGTAGGCGGGCAGGGCCGATGAGTTGCCGAAAGGCTGGTCGTGATGCCGGGCGACAGCCGGGATGCTGGCCAGCAGGT
The DNA here is from genome assembly GCF_907163205.1 of Candidatus Accumulibacter sp. ACC007. Lineage (NCBI taxonomy): Bacteria > Pseudomonadati > Pseudomonadota > Betaproteobacteria > Candidatus Accumulibacter > Candidatus Accumulibacter sp. ACC007. Next base: position 127,910 of record NZ_CAJQUD010000010.1, read on the forward strand.
CAGCCGGGGTCACGTAGTACTCGTGGTGCTGGCAACCGAAGTGCTTCGCCGCCAGGCGGGCATACTCCATTTCGTCGTAGCCGTCGGCGGCGAAGCCGATCGAGTAGGCGGGTGCCGCCTCGCCGGTGACGTCACAGAGCATGCCGGCGACTGTCGAGCTGTCGGTGCCTCCGGAGAGGAATGCTCCCACGCGCGACTGCCCGACGAGCTCTTCGCTGACGCTATCGCGGATCAGCTTGCGGAAAGCGTCGCGCGAAGCTTCGAACGGCTGCCGGTGGTGCTCGTCGAAACGCAGCGGCCAGTGGCGTATCTCGCGCACGCCCTGGCGGTCGACGAGCAGGCCGTTGGCGGCCGGCAGCCGGCGCACGCCCTTGAAGATCGTTCGCGGTGCCGGGATCATGTGAAAGTACAGGTAGTCGAAGATGGCCTGCGGGTCGAGCTCGTCGCCGCCCCCGTGAACGCAATCGGCACGATCCGAGAAGGCCAGGGTCTGCGCGTCGGCGCGATAGCACAGGGTCTGGATCGCGAAGCGGTCTACCGCCAGAAAAACACATTCGCGGCGCGCGTCGACGATTGCCAGCGCATAGGCGCCGTGAATCCGCGCCGCCACCTCGACCCCGTGCGTGCGCCAGCCCTTGAGCAGTTCGCTGGCAATGCCCGCAGCCGGCGCCGATGCGCTGGCAGCACTGTCCCCGAAGGTGGGGGTGCCGATCACCGCGCATACGACGTCGTCGTCGCGTGCGACATGGTCTCCGCGCAGGGTGAGCGTCTTGATCATGGCCGGTGCTGCGCCGGGGTCGAAAAGGCTGGTCAGGTCAAGCTGGCCGGAGAGTTTGTCTTTCATGCGATGTCGGCTCGAGGCGGTTGGTTAGTGTTGGCGAAGGGTGCCGCGTGCGCTTCACTGGCGCGGATGTGCAGCTGCTGGCGGCCATGCTCTGTTCAGGCGAGGTGCACGCACGGTGAAACAGCGGTGGCAAGCGTAGGTTGCCGGTCGACGGGTCGTCAACAGCGCGTTCGTTTCGCTTGCCGCTGATCATCGACAGGCGGATGCTACGCTACCGTGACGCCTTGCGCTGTGCGAGATTTCACTGCGCGCCAATCAGTGCGCAGCTGGTCCACGAACCGGCCATCGGTTGGCGGCTCGCCGGTGGCCGCTTCCGCGGCTTGACAAGCAAATGGCGCAGCCTCGAAGATAGGGCCAGCAGGGGCGCAGGGAGGCGGGAGGCCAGGCTGCGAGTGACAGATGCGCCCGTCGAAGAACTTTTTTCCATGGTGGTCGACAGTGAGATCCTTTTGCGCTGCTTTTGGCGTTGTTCAGACAAGCCTGTGTTTGCTGGCCTTCGTGGCGCTGTTTCAGGCCGCCGGGCGCGCTGATGCGGCAGCGGGCGGTGCCGCCCTGCCTGCGGCGCACGAGCTGTCGGAGCGTCGGGTTCTCTACGAGGGCGAAGAGGGCGCATCGTGCGCGAATTTTCTCACCGGTTCCCTCGCCTGGCAGCGACGTGGAGGCGACTGGCGGGACGCGCGCGGCAAGCTGCACGGTGATGCTCCGTTTGCCGAGGAGGCGCCTGGCGCACGCGCTACCCTGTGGGATGTGACGGGGCTGGTTCGCCAGTGGGCCGACGCCGGTGTCAGTCGTGCCAGCTTCTTCTTGCGCTCGGTCTCGGGGCCGGGTTTCGCGATCTTCCTCAGCCGTGAAGCCAAGAGCCCTGCAGACTGGCCGATGCTCGCCCTGGAGTTCACCGATGGTCGTCGCGAACTGCTCAAGCCGATCGCCGATACCCACCTCGACTGCTCGACCTACCGCCCGCTGGGTCGTTCCGAGACCCTGACGGTCTTCGGGACAGTCCCTGCCCTGCTGCAGTTCCAGTTGCCAGCCAAGCTCTCGGGCAGCCGTCTCAAGCGCGCTCAACTGGTGTTGTCGAGCGCGTCTGCGCCAGGCGGTGGAGCGATGCGCATCGGCGTCTTCGAAATCGCCGTGCCGGCGTTCCCGGCGCCGCCGGTGAGCGTCGGCCTGGCCGCCGACTATCCGGCCGACAAGGGAATCGAGAGCCACCCCGACGTCGTTTTTGCCGCCGGCTTCGACGAGTGGCTGCGCTGGCGCTGGGCCTGGGCCAAGGATTCGGCGGGTGAGTTCGACGTCGTCGGCGATGATTCGGCGCGCCACTTCGAACCGCTCGTTGGGAGTGCCTTGCGCGTCAATGTCAAGAAAGGCGACAACCTTGGCGTCGATCTGCGGCTCCTGCTCAAGGATCATGGCGGCGAACCGGACGAGCTGTACTTTCGCTACTATCTGCGTCTGGGTGATGACTGGGATCCGACCGTCGAAGCCGGCAAAATGCCCGGCCTGGCGGGTACCTACGGGACGGCGGGCTGGGGCGGCAGGCGTTCGGACGGCACCAACGGCTGGTCCTTGCGTGGCAGTTTCGGACGCGCCTTCGCCAGCGACCATCCGCTGCAGGGACTGACCCAGCTGGGGACCTACGCCTACCATGCCGACATGACCAGTGCCTACGGCGAAACCTGGGTCTGGCCCGGCGCTCTTCTGCAGCGCAATCGCTGGTACTCGATCGAACAGCAGGTGCGCCTGAACAAACCCGGCGCAGCCGACGGACTGTTTCGCGTCTGGGTCGACGGGCGTCTGCTGCTCGAGCGTCAGCAGATCCGCATGCGAACCGTTGATCGCCTGCACATCGAAAGCGCATGGCTGAACGTCTTCCATGGCGGCGTCGCTCGCTCACCTTACGACCAGCATCTGTACATCGACAACGTCGTCGTGGCGCGCCGTTACATCGGCCCGCTCGCCGCCAGGCCCGGCGGGGCGGCGGGGGCCGGCAAGTAAGACCGGCGCGTGCGGGCATCATTGGGCGGGCTGCGTCGCTTGTCGTTGCGGCAAGCATTCACAGAGTTGATTGGACCGCGGTCGAGGTCGTTTGCTAAGTTGACCGCTTGACTGCGATGCATCCGGCGCGTACGCCAGCGTCTCTACAGGGAGACCGACGATGAGCAGCTTGCCCAAAGACAATGGTTTTATTGGCGAATCCGTTGCTTTCCAGGAGATGCTGTCGATTCTCGCCAGGGTGGCGCGCTACGACACCACCGTCCTGATCAGCGGCGAAACCGGCAGCGGCAAGGAAATGGCGGCGCGTGCCATTCACTATCAGGGGCAACGCCGGAATGGACCATTCATCCCGGTCAATTGCGGCGCATTGCCGGATCATCTGGTGGAAAACGAGCTTTTTGGACACGCCAGGGGTGCCTACACCGATGCCCGCGAGAGCCAGATCGGCCTGATCGCGCAGGCTGAGGGCGGAACCCTGTTCCTCGACGAAGTCGATACGCTGACCGCCAAGGCGCAGGTCAGCCTGCTGCGCTTCCTGCAGGATGGTCAATACCGCCGTCTCGGCGGCAGCCTGATCGAAAAGGCCGACGTGCGTGTCGTTGCCGCGTGCAACAGCGATCTGTCGCAAGCGATCGACCAGGGCGTTTTTCGCGCCGACCTCTACTATCGGCTCGCGGCCATGGAACTGCAGGTGCCGCCGCTGCGCGCGCGCGGGCAGGACGCCGTGCTCCTGGCGCGGCACGTCGTTGCCGAAGCGGCCCGTCAATACCACCTGGCGGTCAAGGAGCTGCACGCGGATACCGTGCATTGGCTGCTGGGCTACGCCTGGCCGGGCAATGTCCGCGAACTGCAGAATCGAATCCAGCGCGAGTTCCTGCTCTGTGAGGAGCCGGAAATCAGGGTCCGCGAAACAGCGCCGGACAGCGACCGCCGACAGCAGCCCGATCGCCGTCTGGCCTGCCCGACGACACTCAATTTCAATGAAGCCAAGCAGCAGGTGCTGCAGGCGTTCGAGCGCGGCCAGCTGCTGCGCCTGATGTCGGAAAGCGCCGGCAACGTTTCCAGCGCCGCCCGCCTGGCCGGCAAGGAGCGGCGCGCGCTCGGCAAGCTGCTCAAGAAGCACGGCATCGCACCGGAAAATTTCCGCCACAGCTGAACGGCGTTCGACCGTTCCCACCGCGTCGCGCAGCAGGCCGCGCTGCGGCAGCTGACTTGCCGGGGTGACGCTGATCGTCGCTCCTCTCCCCCTTACACCTTTCCCCAGCGCTTGCGGCTGCCGATTGCCAGGCGTGTATTTCCCATAGCACGAACATTGCTTACGGATGGGTGTCGTCTCGGGGAAAGGAAGCGATGCAGCCGCAGCCACGCCTCAGCGAGGTGGTAGACGCCATCCTGCGCTACCTGTACAGCCATCCGGATGCTGCCGACACGGTCGATGGCATCTGCGAGTGGTGGCTGCCCAGGCATTGGCGTGTCGACACCCGGTGCGTCGAAGCGGCTCTCCTGCGCATGCTGGCGCAAGGCCTGGTGCGTCGGCGCGAAAACGCCGACCGGCACGTCGTCTATTTGCGTGCCGACAAGGCCTCCCGAAGTTCCCCCGTCCAATAGCGCGCTTTTCTCTGACGCCAGGGAAGGATCTGCCCCATCTGGCGCGTGCCGGGTGGGGCAAAGCGGACCCGCCCGGGTCACTGCGTACCCATTGCCGTTAGATCAATCACTTGCCGTGCTGGCCAACGCTATTGGCGCCATGGCAGGCGGCCAGCCGCACGGTTGACGACAAGCGTGCCGTGTCCGGCGTCTTTCCGGCGTGGGTAGGCGCAGACCCATGTAGCCCGCCGCGCTCTGGCCAGCTCTTCCAGAAACATCTTCGGATACATGCGCTTAACCCGCCCGCCGGAGCTGGCACGAGCCTTGCTGCAGGGGATTGGCAAGGTCCTTGAGAAAAACAGGGCAGAGCGTTGCCGGGCGTGCGACAAAGCGGCCCGTGCAGCAGGTGATTTCCCACGGGAGGACGACGGCAAACGGATGGCAAACGTATTCGCGGTGCATTCGGTGGGAAGTTCGATAGCGACTTTCCTGCGCAACACCTACCCGGCGGAGATCGGTGGGCGAGCGTTGCCGGCCTGCGATTTCGAACTGGTGAGCGCCGGACAACTGGCCGGCGACGGCGAAGAGCGCAACCGCATCACGCTCTTTCTCTATCGCCTGTCGGTGAATGAGCACTCGCGGCAAAGCGCGCATCTGCGTGCTTCCGACAGTCGCCTGGTACCCCTCGGTCTGGATCTGCACTACCTCATGAGCAGCTGGGGAATGACCCCGCAGGACGAGCAGGTGGCGCTCACCTGGGCGCTGCGGCAACTGCATGAGTTCCCCGTGCTCGACGCCTCGTCGCTGACTCCCGACGCCGGATGGGCAAGCGACGAGGTCATCCAGATCGTTCCCTCCGAGTTGGCGACCGAGGACCTGATGCGCATCTGGGATGCCGTCACGCCTTCCTATCGACTGTCGGTGTCCTACGTCGCGAGGCTGGTGCGGATCGACCCGGAAAGTGACGACGCGCAGTTCCGTCCGGTGCTCAGCGGGCGCTTTGCTTTCGGCGAGGAGGCGTCGTGAGGGTGCCTGCATTGCACGAACTGGAGCGCCTTGAATGGCGCGTGCTCGGCGCCCTGCGGGCGGTCGACGGAACGACCGGCATCGCTCTGCGCGGGCGGCTCGAAGCCTCCGCTGCCGGCGCGCGCATCGCGCGCAATCGCAGTGGCCTCTACGTGATCCACGAATGGTCGCGTCTGGCCACGCACGCCGCCGCTTTCGCGGCGCCCCCGGCGCTGCCTGCGCCGGGCAGCGAGCAGCTGGCGATCACGCTGCGCGATCCCGCCGGGCGTTATCTGCCGCGACTGGCCACTCTCGCGCTGCCGCGCGACCCGCAGGCGGCGGGTGTGGATTCGCTGTTTGCGGCGGTCGACATTCCGCTCTATCCGAGCGCCGCTGCCGGGCTGGGGACCAACTGGACAGCCGTGCGCGTGAGCATCACCGACAACGCCGACGGCGCAGCCCTGGGTGGCGCGCTGCTGCGTGTGGTGGCGGGCGCGGCGGTGCTCGCGCGCGGCATGAGTGACTGGCGTGGCGAGGCCCTGGTGCCGGTGGTCGGCGTACCGGTGACCACCTGGTCGGAGGACGAGGATGCGGTGGTGGTGACCACTATCGCGGCCATCGTCGAAGTCTATTTCGACCCCGCACTGGGTACGCGCACGCCCATCGTCGATGTCCGTGCCGGTCGTCAGCCGGTGGTGACGCCGCTGGTGGACCCGGCTGATCTCGAAACCCGTCGTGCGGCCCTGGCGACGACGCAGCAGAACGTCAGCCTCGCCGCGCGGGGCGCCCTGAATCTCAACCTGGGCCTTGATCTGCCGTAGGCAGAGGGTCCGAAATCCGGGCATCCATGGCCCGGCACGCTCGATCGAAGGAGACCTGCCATGCCCGAGTACCTAGCTCCCGGCGTCTATGTCGAGGAAACCAGCTTCCGCGCCAAGTCAATCGAGGGCGTGGGCACCAGCACTACGGCGTTCGTGGGGCCGACCCGCAAGGGGCCGTTCCGCGCCAATACCGACGATCAGGAGGTGCCCGAACTGCTCACCAGCTTCGGCGACTTCGAGCGCATCTACGGCGGCATCTCGGACCTGGCGCTTTCCGGACCCTCGCCCGACACCAACTACCTTGCCCACGCCGTGCGCGCGTTCTACAACGAGGGCGGTTCGCGGCTCTACGTCTCGCGCGCAGTCGGCGCGGGGGCGGCAACGGCCAGCGGTCAGGTGAGCGCGGATGGCACCGCGGCCGACGAGGCGGTACATTTCGTCGCGCGTTTTCCGGGCAGTATCGGCAATGGGCAGGTAGTGGTGCGCGAGCAACGTGCCCCGGTGGCGGTGACGGCGATGGCCAACGCGCCGACAGGCAGCCTGCTGGTCACCGGCGCCGGCGCCGGCACGGCCTTCCACGTCAAGGTCGGAAACAACTGGCATCCAGCCACCGACCCGAGCGCTGCCGCCGAGGTGGCGACCGTGCTGGCTGCCGACACGCCGCGCATGGTCAGCCTGCTGGTGGTGGCCATCGACGCCGACGGCGACGACCTGAGCTTCGACGGTCTTGGCTTTGATCGCGGCCATCCGACCTGGGTCGGGCATGTGATGTCGGCCACCCCGGCGCGTCGCGCCGATCACCTGCAGAACATGTTCGCCATCACCATCGGCGCCAACGTCAGCGCCCTCGAGCTGCGCAACGCCCTGTTTGCCGGCGCGGTCACCAACGCCGCCGGCGAACTCGAGCGGGTGGTCGCGCTGATCGGCGGGCTCGATGGTGCCGCGCCGGTCGCTGCCAACTACGCGCTGGCGCTCGGCGAGCTGTCCGGCCTCGAAGATATCTCGATCGTCGCCGCGCCGGGTTCCTCGGCTTACGCCGAGGCGCAGGCGATCAACAACGTCGTCATCTCGCACGCCGAGTCGCGCCGCGCCTACCGCATCGCGGTACTCGACCTGCCGCGCGATCAGACCCCCGGACAGGCGCGTACCCTGCGCGGTCTCATCGATTCGCGTTACGCGGCGGTGTACTACCCCTGGGTGGTGGTGCCCAACCCGCTCGCCCGGCCCGGCCGCGAGGACATCCCGCGCGAGCTGGCACTGCCGCCTTCGGGCTTCGTCAGCGGCATCTACGCGCGCAACGATGTCGAGCGCGGAGTCTGGAAGGCGCCGGCCAACGAAGTGGTCCGCGGCGCACTGCGCTTCGAGCTGGACATCAACTTCGCCCAGCAGGAAATGCTCAACCCGGTCGGCGTGAATTGCCTGCGCTACCTCTCGGGGCGCGGTTTCCGTGTCTGGGGCGCGCGACTGGCTTCGTCCGACCCCGAGTGGAAGTACGTCAACGTGCGCCGCTACTTCAACTACCTCGAGTCGTCGATCGACCGCGGCACGCAGTGGGCGGTGTTCGAACCCAACGGCGAGCGCCTGTGGGCCAACGTGCGGCAGACGATTTCCGACTACCTCTACAACGAATGGCGCAACGGGGCGCTGCTCGGGACCAAGACCGAGGAGGCCTACTTCGTCCGCTGCGACCGCAGCACCATGACCCAGAACGACCTCGACAACGGTCGCCTGGTTTGCCTGATCGGCGTGGCGGTGATCAAGCCGGCCGAATTCGTCATCTTCCGCATCGGCCAGAAAACCGCCGATGCCCGTGCCTGAGCGAGGGGGACTGAACCATGGCTGAGCGAATCACACCCTATGGCGCCTTCAACTTCGTCGTCAATTTCGACGGCGGCGAAGAGTTTGGCGGCTTCTCCGACGTTTCCGGCATCGGTACCGAGGTCACCGTCGCCGAATACCGCTCCGGCAACGACAAGGAAAATCACGTGCGCAAGGTGGCCGGCGTGCACAAGGTCAGTGACGTCACCCTCAAGCGCGGCATCGTCAACTTCGACAGCCTGTGGTCGTGGCTCGACGAAACGCGCACCGCCGGTCCGGCGGCGCAGAAGACGGTCGCCGTGACGCTGCTCGACGAAGCCCATAATCCGGTGCGCACCTGGCTGTTGCGCGGCTGCATCCCGATGAAGTACACCGGTCCGACCCTGGCCGGCAAGGGCGGTGGCGACGTGGCGATGGAAGAGATCGTCCTGGCCGCCGAAGGCTTCGAGATCCAGGCCTAGGCGAGACGGCTGCGATGATGCGCACACGTCTGCCGACGGTAACGCATGAACCTGGCTTCTTCGCGGGGGAAGGCGCATGAACGGCCTGTCCTTCGAACTGGCGCCGCCGGCGGTTGCCCCCGATCCGAACCGGGTCGATGTGGCCTGTTTCGTGGGCTACGTCGGACGACGGGCGACCGTCCTGCCGGCCGGCGTGCGTACGGCCCTGGCCGAGGCACGCTGGATCGCCGGGCCGTGGGCGCGGCCGCCTGCGGAGGTCGAGGCCTTGCTGCAGCTGCCGGTGGTGGTCGACAGCTGGAACGCCTTCGATGCCTTGTTTGCCTGGGACAGGCGGCCGGTCATGGGGGCTGTCGGCAGCAGCGAGCGGCGCTGCACCAGCTATCTTGGCGCTGCGGTGCGCAGCTTCTTTGCCAATGGCGGGCGCCGTGCCTTGATCGTTCGCTGCGGCGATCCCTGGCCCTATATCGAGGCCGCCGGAAATCGTGCGGCACAGCGTGCGACGCGGCTGGCGGCGTTGCTGGCGACCGCTGCCAGCCCGATGGATCCGGCGACCTGGATCGGCATTGGTCATCTCTCCGGCCTTCCCGAAGTGACGCTGCTGTGCCTGCCGGACCTGGCCGATATCTGCGCGGCCGAAGCGACGATCGTCGATGTCGAGGTCGAGCCGCCCAACTCGCCCGAGGTCTTCGTCGACTGTTCGAGCAACGCCGCGGCAGCGGTCGAGCAGGATGTCGGTCTGCGCGATCTGGCGCCGCCGCGTGCGGATGACGAGGCTTTCATCGCCTGGCGCAACGCCGTTGGCACGGTTCGCGAGCGTCTTGCCCGGCAGCACCGCGAGATGCTGCTCGTTGCCGCGCTGCCGCTGCCGATGGCCAACGCGCGCAACGCCGACGCCTGGGCGCAGGCCGATTTCCACAGTTACCTCGAAAACGCCAGCGTGCTCGCCGCACCCGATAGAGCCAATGCCGGTCGCGCCGCGGCCAGCGCTTTCGTACAACTGGCCTGGCCGTGGCTGCGAACCGCCCACAGCGCCGACCTGCCTGGCGCGCTCGAAGCGCCCGACGGCCTGCTCGCCGGCCTGCTGGCGCTCAATGCGCTGGCGAGGGGCACTTTTCGCTCGCTCGCCGGCACGCCTCTTGCCGCGGTTTCGGGCAGCGAGCCCGTGCTTGCCTGGAGCGGCATCGCCGAAACGCCGTCCGACCGCCTCGCGCGGCGGGTGTGCGTGATCGCGCCCTCGCCTGTCGGCTGGGCGCTGCATTCGGATGTCACGGCCAGCGCCGACGAAGCCTGGCGTGCCGGCGGTGTCAGCCGCTTGCTGGGGGCGATCTTGCGTGCTGCCCGGCGCAGTGGCGAAGCGGCCCTCTTCGAGGCCAGCGGGCCGGCTCTGTGGCAGCGCATCGAGCGCAACCTCGGGCACTTGCTGACCGCCTTCTGGCGAGAGGGGGCTCTCGGCGGGGCTTCGCCGGAGGAGGCCTTCAGCGTGCGTTGCGACCGCAGCACCATGAGCCAGACCGATCTCGACAACGGCCGCCTGCGCGCCGAAGTCAGCATCCTGCCGGTGGCGGCGGTCGAGCGTATCAGGGTGGTGCTCGACCTCACCGGTGGTGGCGCCGCCGAAGCGCTGCGCGAGGTGGCGTGATGAACGACATCCCCTTGCACGTCTTCCGCTTCCAGGTCAGCTTCAGCCAGCAGGCGCTGGCCAATCCGACTGGCACCAGCGTGCCGCTGTGCCGCGGTGCGTTCTCCGAGTGCACCGGGCTCGAAGCGACCATGGAACCCAAGGTGATCAAGGTCGGCGGCAGCAACTACGGCGCGGTGCAGCGGGCCGGCCAGGTGAGCTTCGCCACCGTCGTTCTCAAACGCGGCATGACCGACACCCGCGACCTGTGGAACTGGTTCGCCAGCGTTGCAGGCGGCGCCTACGCCTACCGCCTGCACGTCGAGATCGAGATGCGCAACAGTGCCGACCAGGCGGTGGTCGCCTGGGCGCTGCGGCGTGCGCTGCCGGTCAAGTTCAAGGCCGCCGACCTCAATGCCAAGGGCAGCGAGATCGGCATCGAGGAACTGCATCTGGCCCACGAGGGCCTGGTGCTCGTTAGCTGAGGCCGGCCATGCCCGAATTCCCCGCACAGCTTGCCGAGGCGCCCGCTACCTTCGAGACGATGACCGGTCCGAGCGTACAGGTGAGCGTGCATTTCAATCCCGCCAGCCTGCAGCACACGGTCTCGAACACCCTCAAGGAAGAGGGCCGGGGGGCCAAGAAGAAGCAGTACGTCAGCCAGACGACGGCCAAGCTGACCATGGACCTCGTCTTCGACACCACTGGCACCGGCGAGGACGTGCGCATCACCACCAACGAGATGGCGAAACTTCTGCAGCCCATACCCGAGGGCCAGAGCAAGAAGGTGCCGCCGGTGGTGAAGTTCAGCTGGGGCGCGTACTCGTTCACCGGCATGGTCGAGCAGTACAAGGAGACGATCGATTTCTTCGCCAGCGGCGGCCTGCCGCTGCGCTCGTCGATCAATCTGACGCTGTCGAGTCAGGACGTCACTTTCGAGGGCGGCACCAGCAACAACCGGGCCTCGGTGGATGACGTGCGTGGCCCCGAGCCGGTGGTCATTGCCGACGATGATGGCCCGCGCGGTGGTGCGCAGGGCGCGGCCAACAAGGCCGGCGACCCGCGCGCGGCACGCGGAATCGCCGCCGCCAATGGTGCGGCGAGCCTGCGCTTCGGTGCCGGCGGTGGACTTGCGGTAGGGGCTTCGGCAAGCGTCGGTTTCTCGGCCGGGGCGTCGGTCGGGGCCGGGTTCTCAGCCGGTATCGGGGCGTCGGCGGGCGGTGGTTTTTCGGCTTCGGCGGCAGCATCGGCCGGAGGCAGCGCGAACCTGCTGCCGGCGGCGGCCTTCGCCGCCGGAGGCGGGGCCGGACTGAGTGTCGGCGCCGGTGCTGGGCTGGCTGTTGGCGGTGGGGCAGGACTGGCTATTGGCGGCGGGGCAGGGCTGAGCGTTGGCGGTGGCGCCGGTTTGAGTATGGGTGGCAGTGCCTCGGCTTCCTTCGCTGCGGGCGCCGGGGCTTCGGCAAGTGCCGGTTTCTCCGGGCTGCGGGTGGAGAGCAAAGTGAGTTCGCGACCGCTGTCGGCGGCCAGTCTGTTGCCGGCCTCAGCAAGCATTTCCAGCGCCGGCACGGTCGCCGTCGGCGGGCGTCTGATCGACGCGGGGGGCAGCGGTTTGAAGGTCAATGTGAGCGCTGACGCCGACTTCGTCATCGGCGCACGCCAGGGATAAGGGAGCGAGTCATGCCGATCATGATCGAAGAGATGCAGGCCGAGGTCAGACCGGAGCAGGAGGCGCCGCAGTCGTCGAGCGCCGCGCCTACGCCTGACGCCGCGCGCGAGGCCGAGGCGGTCGAAGCGACGCTGCGCGAACTCGCCCTGCGCAACGAGCGCCGCCAGCGATGGAACGTCGATTAGGAGGCCATCAGCATGCCTAGCGAAACCTCCGTCAGCCAGTCCGCCGTCTATCGTGCCCGGCCCACGCTCCGGCTCGCCGGACAGGAGGATCCGCGCGTTTCCGAGCTGCTCATCGGCATGCGCATCGAGGAATCCGAGGGGGGTATGAGTACCGCCGAACTGCGCTTCTCGAACTGGGCGAGTACCACCGACGGCGGTGCGGAATATGCCTTCGAAGACGGTTCTCGGCTTGCGCTTGGCACGGCCATCGAAGTCTATGCCGGTGACGAGACGCAGGCACGCGAGCTTTTCCGTGGCGTGGTCAGCGGCTTCGAGGCCGAATTTGCGCAGGGCTCGCCGCCCGAACTGGTGGTGCTTGCCGAAGATCCGCTCGGGCGCGCCCGCATGGCGCGCCGCAGCAAGGTCTACAGTGACATGTCGCCGGCCGACGTGGTCAATGCCGTGGCCAACGAGCTCGGCCTGCGTCCTTCGGTGCAGGGTCTGGCCGAGCCGATCGCTACCTGGGCGCAACTCAACGAGAGCGATCTCGCTTTCCTGCGGCGACTGCTCGGGCGTTTCGACGCCGACCTGCAGATCGTCGGCGACGAGCTGCAGGTGGCCCCGCGGGGAGACGTCCGGCGCGGTGAACTGAGCCTCGAGCTGCACGGCCAGCTGGCCCGCGCCCGGGTGGTCGCCGATCTCGCGCAGCAGGTGAGCAGCATCACCGCCGCCGGCTGGGATGCGGTTGCCGGCAGCGCCGTCAGCGCCGAGGTCAGCAGTCTCAGTCACGGCGGACCGGGCAGCGGCACCAGCGGCGCCGACTGGCTGCGTCGCGCGCTCGAACGGCGTAGCGAACACCTCGGCCACCTGGCGCTGGCGACCGATGGCGAAGCCCGGGCGGTGGCCGCAGCGGCTTTCGATCAACGCGCGCGGCGCTTCGTGCGTCTCGACGGCGTCGCCGAGGGCAACGCGCAGCTTCGCGTCGGCACGACGGTGGCGGTCAGCGGTTTGTCCGGGCGCTGGGACAACAGCTATTACGTCGTCGAGGCACGCCACCGTTACGACGTGCACGCAGGCTATCGCACCGAGTTCGTCGGCGAGTGTGCGTATCTCGGGGAGGCTTCCTGATGGATCGCGCGCCGCATTTCCAGCCTGCCGCCGGATGGCTCAACGGCGCCCAGCTCGCCCGCGTGGTGGATATCGCGGACCCCGAACGGCGCAACCGGGTGCAACTGCGCCTGCTCGCCGTCGATGCCGTCGACGGTCAGGATGCGCCGTTGTGGGCGCGCGTGGTGTGCCCCTTTGCCGGCGCCGATCGCGGCGCCTTCCTGATGCCCGACGTCGACGACGAAGTGCTGGTCGTCTTCCTGCACGGCGATCCGCGCTACCCGCTGGTCGTCGGCGGCCTGTGGAGCGGCGCCAACGCGGCACCGGCCGAGCTCGGCGACGAGGGCAACCGCTTCAAGCGCATCCGCTCGAAGAACGGTGTCACCGTCACCCTCGACGACCAGCAGGGTCAGGAGCTATTGCTGCTTGAAACGCCGGGCGGGCAGAAGCTCACCCTCTCCGACGGGCCGGGCAAGGTCACCGTCGAGGATGCCAACGGCAATCGGGTGGTCATGGAGGCGGCGCGGATCAGCATCACCGCCAGCGCCGAGGTCAAGGTCGAGGCGCCGCAGGTGAAGGTCAGCGCCGGCATGGTGACCGTCGATACCGCCATGGCCAAGTTCTCCGGCATCGTCAAGTGTGAAGTCCTGCAGGCGACGTCGGTGGTATCCACCAGCTACACACCGGGAGCGGGAAACATATGGTGAGCCATCACGAGGTGATCCTCTCGGCACCGCGCGACCTCGCCGTCGGCGGCGCGCCGGCGATCCTGCAGCGCAGCGACGAGGACTTCATCGAGGCGGTACTGACCAGTCTGCGCGACGCCGAGGGGCGCATCGGCCTGCGCGGCAGTCTGGCGCGCTCGGTCAGCGTTGCCAGCGGCACCGATACGCGGCCGCGCAGCAAGCGCAACACCGGCCGCGGGCTGTTCAACAAGCTGCGCGATGCCAGCCGCCAATTGGGTCTCGCCGGCGGGCGGGTGGCCGCACCGCCGGTGGTCAAGAGCGAGCAGGAAAGTGGGCAGAAGAGTGAACAGGAGCTGGTCGAAGGCATTCGTCGCGCCGCCGAAGGGTCGCCAGTGCTCAAGCTCTTCCAGCCGATTCAGCGCCAGTTCAACCTGGCGGTGATGGAAGCGCGTTGCGATACACCGGGCGAGCCACGTATCGACCCGCAGCGGGTGGAGGGAGCCGGCATGGTCATCCGTCGGCTGGTGCGCGATGCCAAGGGGAATGAAGTGAAGCAGGGCTGGATGCGCGCCGGCGACAGCCTGAAAGGCTGGGCAAACATCGCCGCGGCCGCCGACGGCGCCGCACGCGGCAATCGCCACGACCCCGAAGCACTGCGCCGACTGAGCCGGCCGACGACCGGTCAGCCGGTCCTCGACCGCGAAGTGAGCACGCTGCTGGCGGCGCAGGAAGATGCGCTGCTCAACGAATCGGTGGTGCCGATGTTCGTCGCTCCGCCCGACGTCTGCAAGGCGGCAGCTGCGACGCTGTTCTACGGCCTGATCCCGACCACCAGCAGCGAGAAAGCCGAGGGCGGCGCGCCGGAGTTCGACGAGGCCGCGTTCGGTCCGACGACGGCCGACTTCAAGGAGCATCTGGTCGGCCCGCTGCGCGGCCTCGCCGACAGCTTCCCGCGGCCGGGCCGTGCTCTGACGCCCGACCTGGCGAGCATCGCCGGCAATCCGGGCGACTCCGAGCGCAGCATGATGAAGCGCCTCCTGCTCCTGCTGCGCCAACTGGCTGTCGAGTTCGACGCTTTCGGCGACAGCGCCGAAGCCGATTCGCTGATGGAGGTGCTCAACGGCATTGCGCTGCCGCTCGCCGACGCCGTCGGCAAGCCAATCGCCGGCAGCCGCCCGGCGGGCGATTTCCTCGCCGCGGCCAGCCGCATCCTGCTCAATGATGAGACGGTCTCGCCGGCGCCGACCATCCCGGCGGGCTGGCCGGCGCTCGACGCCACTACCGGCGATGCCCTGTTGCGCGCCCTGTCGGCCTGCCTGCGTCTGCGTTTCGAGGCCGTCAGCGGCGTCGCCGGACGCTTCGACGACCCGGGTGCGCGCTACGTGCTGCGCGCCTTCGTGCGTCTCAAGCCCGAAGGCGTCTGCCCGGCCCGCACGGTGTGGGGCGACTACAGCCCGGCTTTTGTAATTGCCCCCTGGTACGAAGGCAGCGGTGCGCCGCCGCTACAGATTGCCTTGCCCGACCCGAGCGACAAGGAGATGCTCAAGAAGCTCAAGCCCAACGTCGCGTTCACCGTTCCGGCGTCGATGCAGAACCTGCTCGGCGGCGATCCGCTCGACCTGATGGACGGCAAGGAGCCGGCCGACAATGGCCTCAAGCTCGGCTGGATCTGCAGCTTCAATATTCCGATCATCACCATCTGCGCCTTCATCGTGCTGAACATCTTCCTGTCGCTGTTCGATCTGTTTTTCCGCTGGATGATGTTCATCAAGATCTGCATCCCCTTCCCCAAGAAGAGCGGAGGTGAGTCATGAGCGCCAGTCAGCTCCCTCGCCCGCTGGTCGGCTGGCCGCTGTTCGCGCTGCCCGACGAACGCGGCCAACTCGACTGGCCGGATCTCGAAGCCAGCGTGCGCCAGGGAATCCGCGTGATTCTCAGCACCCGGCCCGGTGAGCAGCTGATGCGCCCCGAGTTCGGCGCCGGACTCGACCGCCTGCTGCACGCGCCCAACAACCTCGCCACGCGTCGCCAGATTCGCGACTGGGTGATGGAATCGCTCGGCCGCTGGGAGCGGCGCATCGTTCTCGACCGGGTGGAGGTGTTCGAAGTAGCCGACAATCCCTCCGACCTGCGGGTCGAGATCGCCTATCGACTGGCCCGCTCCGGAACACCCGGCGCGCTGGCCGTGACCGTTCGACTGGAGGAAGGCTGATGCCCATCCTGCCGCCCCGTCTCGATGACCGCAGCTTCGACGATCTGCTCGAAGACCTGCTGGCCCGCGTCCCGGCGCACACGCCGGAATGGACCCACCCGCGCCTCGGCGATCCCGGTCGCACCCTGCTCGAGCTCTTTGCCTGGCTCGGCGACGCGCTGCTCTATCGTGCCAACCTGATCCCCGAGCGCCAGCGGCTGGTGTTCCTCAAGCTGCTCGGCCAGGGCTTGCGGCCGGCACGGCCGGCCGGCGGAATCGTCAGTCTGGCCTTTGCGCAGCCGAGCGAACTCTCCGCCGTGACGCTCGCCCCCGGTGCGCGAATCAAGGCGCCACTGCCCTTCGAAACGCTGGCCGAAACCACCCTGCTGCCGGTGGCTGCCGAGGTCTGGTACAAGCAGCCGCTGGCCGACGCCGACGCGGCGCGCATGGAAGCGGTGATCGCCGGTCTGCAGAAAGTGCATCGCCTCGACGGCGCCGCCAAGGGCTATCTCGCGTCACCGCTCTTTGCAGGCGGTCAGGCGGCAAGCGGCGAGGGGGTGGACGTCTTCGCGCTGGGTGCCGATCGCGCGCTGTGGCTGGCCCTCCTGGCGCCCGCCGCGCAGCGCCCCGAACAGCAGGCGGCGACCAATATTGCCGCACGCACTGCGCTGGGCGGCGGCGACAGCGGGGCGACCGCGATGCTCTCGGTCGGCGTGGTGCCGGCGCTGGCTGCCCCGGCGCTATTCGAGGAAGTCGGCCAGCGCGCGCGCGTGTCGGTGTTGTGGGAGGTGGTGACCCGCGGTGCGGACGGCGTCAATGCCGACTACCTGACCGTCGAGCCCTTCCCCGGCGACGCCAACGACAGCACCGCCGGGCTGACGCGGCCGGGCGTGCTGCGCCTGCCGATGCCCGACGAATCGCTGATCTGGGCGCCGGTCAACGACGTCGGCGAGAACCCGCGCGCCGGCGTCGGCGATAATCCGCCACGCGTCGACGACGTCGAAAAAGCCGCCCGGCTGATCGGCTGGTTGCGCCTGCGGCCCAAGCCCGGCAGTGGGGTGAGCAGTCTCAAACTGGCCTGGGTGGGCGTCAATGCCGTCGCCGTCGATCAGCGCAGCACCGTCGAAGGCCGCGTGCTGGGCGTATCCACAGGTGCCGCCGACCAGGTCTTCCCGTTGCCGGCAACTTCGGTCGACACCGAGACGCTGCGCATCCAGGTCGAGGAGCCCGGTCGCGGCTATCAGCCGTGGCAGCGGGTCGACGATCTTGCCGCCATCTCCGCCGACGCGCTGGTGGCGCGCGAGGCCCCGGTTTTCGAAGTCGACGCCGAGGCCGGCAGCCTGCGTTTCGGTGACGGCGTGCGCGGCCGCGTTCCCGAGCGCCAGATGCGTATCCGCCTGGCCTACGGTCGTTTCGGTGGCGGCCGTGCCGGCAATCTGCCGGCCGCCAGCCTGAGCGAGCTTTTGTCGGGCCGGCTCGTCGGTGCGGCGCGGACGATGCCGGCGATCAAGGTGCTGCAGCCGCTGGCCACCGAAGGCGGCGAAGACGCCGAAAGTCTGGCCCGTGCCGAACAGCGCATTCCGTCGCTGCTGCGCCATCGTGAGCGCGCGGTGACGGCCGACGATTACCGCCGCCTGGCGCAGGAGGTGCCCGGCACGGACGTCGCGCGCGTCGAGGTGCTGCCGCGCTTCAAGCCGCGCGAACGGCGTTTCGACGTCCCCGGCGTGGTCAGCGTCATGGTCCTGCCCGCACGGGTCTTCGGCAAGGCGCCGAATCCGCGTCCGGACCGGCCATTCATCGAGCGCGTGCATGCGCATCTGTCGGTGCGCACGCCGCTGGCCACCGAGCTTTACGTCATCGGCTGCGAGTATGTGCCGCTCGGTGTCTCCGTGGGGGTGAGCATCCGTGACGGTTTCGGCCGCGAGGCAGTGCTCTTCGAGTTGCGCGAAGCGTTGCGCCGCCTGCTCTGGCCCTTGCCGCCGCATGGTCCGGGAGGTTCGGGCTGGCCCCTGGGTCGCACGCTGCGCGAACGCGAGCTGGAAGTGGAAGTTTCGCGGGTCGCCGGCGTCGCCGAGGTCGGCGGCATCAACCTCTTCGAGCGCGTCGAAATCGCCGGCCGGGGCGAATGGCGGCTGCTGACGCGCAACACCTCCGACGGCACGCAGTCGCTCAAGCTGGCTGCCTGGCAGCTGCCCGAACTCCTGTCGGTGGTGGCCGTGGATGCGCCGACCGGCAGCAGTGCTGCGCCAGGCGACCTCTCGGCGCTGCCCAATCCCTTCGCCGACGACGCCGCTGTCGCCGTGCCGGTTGTCCCCGAGGTGTGCTGATGGACGCCAACGGACAGCGCTTCTGGTTGCTTGCCGACGACCGGCACTGGCCGGCGCGCAGCCATGTCGATTACCGGGCTGCCTGCCGCGCCTTGCGCCTGGCCAGCGAGCGCAGCCTCTCGGCACCCCCGGTGGATGCCGCGGCGATTGCCGCGGCGGCGCTCGAACGTCTGCCGCAGGCGGTCGACCGGCACGGCGCCAGTGCGCGCTGGGACGAGGCGGCGATGGCCATCGTCGTCGTCAGCCATCTGCCGGCGGCGGCGACCCTGCTGCCGCTTGGCGAGCGACCGCTGGACTTCGCCGTCGGTTTTGACGACGTGCTCTACGTGGCGCTCGCCGATCGACTCCTGCTGCACGACCTGCGCGGTCGCTGGCCGGATAGCGTCCTGCCGACACCAGGTTTCCAGGCCTGGCGCATGGCCGCCGAGCCGCTCGGCGGCGTCTGGTTGCTCGAACGTGGCAGTGGCCGTCTCGGTCGCCTCAGCGGGTGCGTGCAGCCCGAGCGCCCGGCGGCTGATTACGCGCCGGGCACTTTCCGCCCCGATCCCGAAAACCCCAGCCCGCCGACGCTGAAGATCCTCGCCGGCGTTGCCTGGCCGGCCGGTGAGCGGCCGCAGTCGCTGGCCCTTGCGCGTGACGGCACGCTGGCCCTGCTGTCATGGTTTGGTGATGGCGAGTGCCGTCTGCGTTTGCTCGATCGCCAACTCGGCACGCTCGGGCCGGCACAGACCCTGGCCGCTGCCGCCTTCGCCTATTCGATCGACTGGCTCGGCGAGGGCGGCATTGTGGCCCGCGTTCCCGGCCGCCGCGACGCGCCGGTGTGGGTGCCCAGGGGTTCGCCGGTTGGCGCGCTGACCCTGCTGCCGGCCGGCGATATCTACCCGCTTGCCGCCGCCGCCGAGGAAGCGCCTTTTGCCCATCGCCTCGACGATCCGCCCCGTTACCCGCTGGCCGGCGGCGCCCTCGAAGCGCTCCACCGGCTGTCGCTGGCCAACCTCGCGCGCCACGGCGAGGCCGCCAATTTCAGCAGTGCGGCGATGCATCTCATCGACAGCGGCGACCAGCAGACCGTCTGGCACCGGCTCTACGCCGAAGCCCGCCTGCCGGCTGGCTGCGGGCTGCTGGTGTGGCTGGCAACCAGCGCCGAGCCGAGCGCTGCGGCGGCTGGTGAATGGCACGCGCATGTTTTCGGCGAGCTGCCCGCCGCGTCTCTGCCCGCCGGTCCCGTGCCGCACGCGGTCTGGGAGCGGCAGCCTTCCGAGCTCCCCGGTCATCCCGGCCTGGGGGCCTGGGGAGCACCCGAGCCCGGCCGCGCCGGCCTGTGGACGGCGATGATCCAGCGCTCCGCGCATCGCGTGCGGGCGCTCAGCGGCCGCTATCTGTGGGTGCGGATGGCGTTTTTCGGCGAGGGTCGCGATTCGCCCGAACTGGCCGCGCTGCGCGCCTACGGCTCGCGCTTTTCCTACCGTGACCAGTATCTGCCACGCCTGTATCGCGAAAGCGAGTTCGGCGCCGCGGCCGAAAGTCCTGGCCTGGCGACGCCGGCCGATTTCCTCGAACGTCTGCTCGGCAATGTCGAAAGCGTGCTCACCCCGCTCGAGGATCGCATCGCCGCCGCCCACCTGGCGAGCGACCCGGCGAGCGTGCCGGAAGAGTCGCTCGAATGGCTCGGCGGCTGGCTCGGCGTGGCCTTCGACGCGGCACTGCCGGAGGGGCGGCGGCGCGAATGGCTGCTTCGTTCGAGCGAACTGGCGCGCTACCACGGCACTCGCCGCGGCCTGCGCCTGGCGCTCGACATTGCCAGCGACGGCGGTGTGCGGGGTGGCGAGATCGTCGTCCTGGAGGGCTTCCGCATGCGTCGGCTGATGAGCACGCTGCTGGGCGTGAATCTCAACGTCGAGGACGACCCGCTGCTGCCTGGCCTGGTGATCAGCGGCAACTCGGTGGTCGGCGACACGCTGATCCTCGGCGAGGCCGAACGCGTCGAACTGCTGGCGCTGTTCCGCGACGAGCTCGTATCGAACGCCGAGCGCGAGGCGCTGCTGGCTTTCTACGACCAGCTCGCCTTCCGCGCGCTGGTGCTGGTGCACCAGTCGGTCGAGGCACAGGACCTCGGCCTGATCCGGCGCATCGTCGAGCTCGAATCGCCCGCTCACGTCGAGGTGCAGGTGGCCGTCGCCAGTTGGCCGCTGCTCGTCGGCATTGCCAGTCTGCTCGGTGTGGACACCTACCTTGGCCCGCCGCGCGAGCGTGTTGCGGCCCGGGCCGGGATCAGCAGCCTGGGCAACGGCGATTACGTCCTCGGCGTCGGCAGCCTGGACCCGCGTTTGTCGGGGGCGGTGGCGCCGCGCCCGGTGGCGCTACCGCTGGCCGATGCCGGCCCCGACATGACCGTCGTACATGGTCGCAGCTTCGTGCTCGACGGCAGCGGCTCGACCGCCGCGGCCGGCGGGCGCATCAGCGAGTATCGCTGGCGCCTGACCGATTAGGCACCCGAACCACGGCAATGATGCCGGCAACAAGGTCGACGACAACGCCGGCCGCTCAACCCGATCCAAGGAGACCCACATGGCCGAATTCGTTATCAACCAGGAAGTCAGGACCGAGACCCCCACCGTCGAAGTCACTCTGTCCGCCAACAATGCGTTGCCATTCGGGCGCCACACCTTTCGTCTGGTAGTGGTAGACGATTCCGGCAACAGCTCGATTCCCGATGACGTGATCGTTATCGTCGCCGATACCGAGAACCCGACGGCCGTGCTCAACGCCCCGCGCAGCGTGAACTTCGCAACCAGCTTCAACCTCGACGGCAGCCGATCGTTCGACGCGGGCGGTGGCCGCGTGGTGAGCTATCAATGGACGTACATGGGCCAGCCCTGAGCAGGCAGGCGGAGCCGATGCCATGACCACTTTCGTCAGAGGCCGCACCGTCGAGACCGCCGAAGCCGTGGTGGTGGTCGACGCCGGCCTGGCGGTCGGCACGCACCGCTTCCAGCTGGTGGTGGTGAGCAACGACGGGCGTCGCAGTGCGCCCGAGGTGGTCGATGTGGTGATCTCCCGGCAGGTCGTCGTCGAGCCGCAGCCGCCAGTGACGCGGCCACCGCTGACCGAGCCGCCGGTAACCCGCCCGCCCGTCACGACTCGGCCACCCCTTACCCCGGGGGTGACACCGGTCGTCACGCCGGTCGTCACGCCGGTGGTCCGGCCCGTCGTCACCCCTGTTGTAACCCCCGTTGTTCGGCCGATCCGTGCACCCGCCGAAGCGCGCAAGACGCGGGCGCGAAAACCCGCCAAACCGAGGAGCGAAACATGAACAGCCCCCTTCGCCCGCCTTCCGACGACCCGCTCTACGCGTTGCCCGAAGCGGCGCGCCCGCACTACGCCACCGGCATGCTCCTCGATGCGGGCGACTTTGCCGACGAGCAGACCTACCACCGCAACCGGCTGGCGCGTGCGCTGGCCTTCGTCAGCGGCGCCGGCGCGCGGCGCCTGCCCGAGGGCCTCGATGCCGCTGCCGCTGGCGCGGCCGGCCTTTTTGCCGGCGGCACGCTGGCCGGTCTGCGCGTGCGCCAGGTGCCGGCGGCCGGCGAGGCGGTCGAGGAAGTGCGCATCGCGCCCGGCCTGGCGGTCGACCGGATCGGTCGCCTGGTGGAACTGCCGCGGCCGGTGTGCCTGCGCCTGACGCGCTGGTTCGACGGCGAACTGCTGCGCGACGGTGGTGACGGTTTGCGCCTCGCCGCGCTCGACAACCCGTCGCGCTTCGCCAGCGCAAGACTCATCGCCGACGGGCCGGCTTTGCCCGCACGGGCGGTGGTCGCCGACGTTTTCGTACGCTTCGTTACCTGTCGTCAGGCGCTTACGCCAGCCTTCGCCAATGGGCCTTTCGACGCTCTTGACGCGGTCCAGACGTCGCGCCTGCGTGACGCTTTCGAGGTCCATCTGGTGCTCCGCGGCGACGGACTTGACGACGATTTCAACGGCCTGCCACAGCACGACCGCGACCTCTCTGCACTCGCGCCGGCAGCGCGCCGCGACGCCTTGCAGGATGCGGTCCTCGATGGCTGGCCGGATCTCGTTGGTAACAGCGATGCTGCCGGCGAGCTGCCGGCGCCGCCCGGGCATCCGCCGCGACTCGACCCGACCGCGGTCTTCCTGGCGCGGGTCTTTGTCCCGGTCGCGGCCGGCGACCCGCCGGCACGCAGCGGCGATGCCGTCGTCGATAACGGCGGCCGCCGCGTGCTGCCGCACCTGGGGATGCTCGCCGGCGCACTCGGGCTGGGCGGATGAACAGCAAGATCAATGGCGCGCCAAGCGGCGCTCTGGAGGATGAGTCATGAATCTGACCACTGGCGAAACCCGCGCAACCCTCGGCTCCGCGGAGGTGGCGCGGCTCAAGGACGCCGGGGCGCTGATCGAGGATCCGCGCCGCGACCGGCCGCGCTACTTCGACGGCCGCTTCCTGGCCGCGCGGGATCTGATCCGCGACCAGCAATACATCCTTACCCGCGAGGCCGACCTCGGCCAGGCCGCCGGCAGCGGCGTCGCCAGCGGGCTGGATGTCGAGCGTGGCAGTACTGGCGACCGTGTAAACGTGACGGCAGGCCACGGCGTCACCGCCGCCGGCGAACTGGTGCTGCTGCCGCGGGCCATCGAACTGCGCCTCGCCGACATTCCGCGCGCCGAACAACTGTCGGCACGCTTCGGGCTCGGCAAGCTGCCGCAGGCGCCGCTGCGCAATCGCACCGGCCTGTTCGTGCTGGCGCTGCGCCCCGTTGAATACACCGATACCCCGACCGGCGCCTACCCGACGTCGATCACCGGCCAGCGCAGCGTCGAGGACGGCGACGTCGTCGAAGCGACGGCGATCGTCCTCGTGCCGTGGCAGGACGACGGCGCGGCCGACGCGCTCAACGCCCGGCGCGGCCGCGCGGCCGCAGCAATCTTTGCCGGCGACGGTGCGCGCGGCCTGTCGGCCAACGTCCTGCCGCTGGCCATGCTGGCACTGGCCAACAACGTCGTGGTGTGGGTCGACGAGGCGATGGTGCGCCGCGAACTGGGCGCCGACCGTGCCGACCTGCCGGGTCTCGGTTACGCTCCGCGCGCGCTGCGCCTGGCGCATCTGATCCAGCACCAGGTCCATCTCGCCGACCTCCTGCTGACCAGTGGCGGGCGCGGCTTTGCGGCGCGCGAGAACTTTCCGCTGTTGCCGTCGGCCGGGCCGGTACCGGCGGGGATGATCGACAGCCGGGATTTCACGCAGCGCTATTTCCCGCCCGAAATGGCGGTCGATTTCTCGATCATTCCCGAGGACGAACTGCCAGCACTTGTCGAGGAGTCGCTGTCGCTGCCGCCGATCGACCTCGAAGCGCCGTCGGCGACGCTCGAATCGACCTCGCTATTGCTGCTCGCGCCGATTCCCCGCCATGAATGGCGGGCGGTGAGCAGCCGCCTGGCCACCCGCACGCGCACTCTGCGGCCGGCGGCGATCAATCTGGTGGCCACCCGCAAGCCGCTCGAAATTCTGCAGCAGCTGCGCATTCCGCGCCTGCCCTTGCCGGTCGAGACTAGCGACCCGGCGAGCGCCGAGTGGGCGCGGCTCGCGGCGCTGCCCAACCTGTGGTTCGTGCGTCGGCGCAATCTTGCCTATCGCGACGATCTGGCCGGCGAGGCGATCCGCCTTGCCGGTCGTGAGACCGTCGCGACGATCAGCACGGATTCGACGCGGCTCGCCGCGCTGGGCCTCGACGTCGCCAGCAACCGGGTGTTCGAGCGCGCCACGCCGCGCGCCGCGCTGGAAGTCCAGAGCCTGCTGGCCAGCCCGCGCTTCGCCGCGTCGCCAAGCCTCACCGCGGCTGCTCTCGGCGAACTCGGCCAGGCCGAAACGCTCGACCAGGCGGCCGTTCTGCGGGTCGCCGCGGATCTTTCGGCGCCCGGCGTCGGCGACGGTCTGCTCCGCCTCGAACGCGCGCGTCCGGACACCGTGCCGAGCGCGACGGCGCTCACCGCGATTGCCGATGGTGGCGACTGGCGCACCGCCGATAGCGCAGCTGCAACGGTGAGAACCGCCGAGCTTTCGCGCCTGGCGGGAACGGTCCTGCGCCCGCAGCCGCTCGCTCCGGCCGAGCCCGTGGCGACGACGCCGACGACCAGACCGACGACAGCGACGACGCCGACGACCCGACCGACAATAGCGACGACGCCGACGACCAGACCGACGACACCGACGCTGACGCCGCGCGCGTCGGCGAACTCGCGAGCCGCGAAGACGCGGGAGGTTCCGGCGGCAGCGCCGGACACGCCGCCCCCGGAGCACACCGCAGCCGGCGAAAAAGCCGCCACCACGCCATCGGGCAAACGTCGCAAGGCGGCGTCCGTCGCCAGCACCAGCCCGGCCACCGGCAAGACCGGCGGCAGCCGCAAATGACTGAAGGAGGTGGATCGTGAGCATCACACCGATCGACAGACCCCTGGCTGGCGAGCATGTCGTCGGCCTTGCGCCAGAGAATGCCGCCGACGCCAGCCGCTGGTGGCTGCGTCGGCCGAACCTGTTTGCCGGCCGTACGCTCACCGCGCCGACGCTGTCCGCTCGTCAGGATTGGGCCGCCCGCCACATCGCCTTGCGTGGCCAGGCTTACACGCCGGGCGTCGTGCGCGGGCTGGAGACGGCCCTGTTCAACAACACGGCAGGGGGGCTTGCCGGCACCCGCCTGGCGCTGATGCAGGGCCAGGGCCTGAGTGTCGACGGCGAGGACGTGCGCGTGCTGCAGGCGCTGGAGGTGGCGCTGGCTGATCTGCCGGTGGTGGCCGACGGGTCGGCCTTTGCCGGCCTGGGCAGCGCCGGTGGCGAGGAGGGGGGCGAGCTTGCCAGCACCGCCGCCAAGGTCGTCGGCCCGACACTCGGCACGGTGGTCGCGGCTTTGCCGGATGCGCTGCCCAGGGTCGGCATCCTGCTCCTGCAACCGGTCACCGCCGACCGCATCGGCGAGTTCGATCCCAGCGACCCCTGCGCGCTGGACGGTTGCGGCAAGGGCAACGTGATTTCCTTCGAGGACTGGCGCATCGGCGACGCCGCGCGCCTGCTCTGGTACGCCTGGCCGGAAGAGTTCGTCAGCCTGCCGCCGCTTCCGTCCGGCGCACCCGGACGCTGGCGCAACGAGCTGGCATGGCACATCTTCGACGCCGAACGAATGCTCGCTGCCGACGAGACCCTGCCCTGGGAGGCCTTCGGGGTGCCGATCGGCCTGGTCGCCTGCGCCAGCGACTGGACGCCGCTGTTCCTCGATCGCGCCAGCGTGGTGCGGAGCGGCGGTCGCGCCCGCTACGGGCGTATGGGGGGGGCCGCCGACAGCCTCGGCATCCACTGGCGGCTGCCGGCGTTGTGGCAAGCGCGCTTCGAACAGCTCGCCGAGCAGATTGCCGCGGCGGCTGACCCGGTACCCGACGCGGCGACGCTGGCGGCGGATTACGTCCGCCTGCCGCCTTTTGGTCTCCTGCCGGCGCATGTGGTCGACCTCGAGCGCCTGTCGAGCGCTTTCTTCCCGGCCAGTTTCACGCTCGATGCTGCGCCGCTGCCGAGCGAGCAACTCGATGCCGCGCTCGCCGAGGCGGCGTCGCTGGCGCCGCTCGACCTGGCGCTGGGAGAGCGCGTGCGCCTGCTGGTACCGGTGCCGCAGGCGGTGTTCGAGCCGCGCCTGCTGATCCGTGAAGTCATCGACGCGGAATTCGCCACCACGCTCGCCGCTTTCCAGTTGCAGCGCTCGCGCGCACTCGGCGCCCGCCATGGCCTGCGCACGCGAGCGTCGGTGCTGGCCCGGGCGATCAGCGGCAAGGCGCTGACCGTGCCGGCGATGGCCGACGATCCGCAAGCACTCGAGGCAGAAACGCTTGCCCCCTGGGGCCCGCCACCGGCCGGCGGCGGGCATCGCTCGGGGCTGCGTGCCGGCGTGCACCAGCATTTCTTCGAAGCGGCGACCGAGACGCTGAGCGTCGCCGCGGGCGAGCAGCTCTTTGCCTGGGTGTACCTGAACCCCGACCGTCCGCCGCGCACGCTGATGCTGCAATGGCACGCCGGCAACTGGGACCACCGCGCCTACTGGGGCGAGAATCTCATCGACTGGGGCGCGGACGGCACTGTCGCGCGCGCCCGCGTCGGCGATCTGCCGACAGCCGGCGAGTGGGTGCAGCTGCGCCTGCCGGCGCTGCTGGTCGGTCTCGAGGGGCTCGCCGCCGACGGCATGGCGTTCACGCTCTACGACGGTCAGGCGGCGTTCGCGATGACCGGGGCGATCGCCAGCGGCGGTGCGCCGAGGAAATGGTTCTGCAGCGTTCTTCCCACGGCGGCCCAGCAGAATGGCGACGAGCGCTGGGACTTCATGACCCACAACGATCTGTGGGCGCCGTTTGACGCCTCGGCGGCGGTACTGCCGGTCGATGGCAGCGGCGCGCCGGAGAGCGGCGGGCAGGGCGGTCATACGGAGCCACCGCAGGCCGGCCTGCACCAGCACTTCTTCGAGAATGCCGGCGCCAGCTTCACGGCGGTTGCCGGCGAGCGGCTCTACGCGTGGGTTTTCGTCGATCCGGACAATCCGCCGACGCAGCTGATGCTGCAGTGGCGCAGCGGTACGAGCTGGGAACACCGCGCCTACTGGGGGTTGAGTCGCATCAGCTGGGGAACGGAAGGAACGGCGTCGCGCCGGCGTATCGGCGCCATTCCGCGGCCGGGTCGCTGGCTCCGGCTCGAGGTGCCGCTGGATGCCGCCAGCGGCGTCAATTTGGCCGGCGCGGCCTTGAACGGCATGGCCTTCACCTTCTTCGACGGCGCTGCCGCCTTCGGCCACGCAGGGGCGCTGTCGGCGGCCAATGTCGAGCGGCCGTGGTTCTCCGGCGCGGTGCCGGCCGGCGCCCAGCAACGCGGTGTGTGGCAGTTTCTGCAAGCGCGCGACCTGCGCGCGCCGACCACCGCGGCGGTGAACGGCCAGGTCGAGGCCGCGCTGCGCCTCTACGACAATCCGGCGCTGGGTCATCTCTCGGCGCAGGAGCGCTACCAGATCTTCCAGCTCGGTGTGGAGGGTTTCGTCGCCTATCTCAAGAGTCGCGCCGACCGTGCCGACGATCTGGTCGATTACAACTTCGTCAAGGTGCAGACGGACATCTACCGCGTACGGCAGCTGGTCCTTGGCACCACCGCCGCGACCCGGCTGGCGATCTCGCCGGCGCTGGCCAGCATTGCACAGGCCGAGACGGCGGTCGCTTCCAGCGAGCGCATCGCGGGTTTCTTCGACGAGCTCAAGAACGCTCCGGCGGCGCCGCGCGGTGGCTCGCCCGCTGCCGCACCGGTCGCCTCGGCACGAGCCGGGGGCAGCGCGCTGGCCAGCGGCAGCGCATTTGCCGGCGGCGGCGCCCAGGCGGTGAATCTCTCTTCGCCGGGTACACAGGCGCTGTTCCAGGCCGAAGGGCTCACCTTCAACGTTGCCGACAGTTCGCCAGCAGTCCGGAACGCACAGGTACGCGATGCGACCAGCGTCCAGCTGCTGGCAGGCAGTACGAGCTTCGTGCCCTTCGACATCACCAACGCCGCGCCGCTGATCGGCAGAGCCGAGGTGCGCACGGTGAGTATCGCCGAGCGGCTCGAGGCGCCGAAAGCCAACGAGGCCAAGGATTACACGACTTCCACGCGCTACGAAGCGGTGCGCGCGCTGATCTCGCTCGCCGACGCGCTCGAGGCCGAGGACGGTGGCGACAGCGCCGGGCTCTTCGAGAGCATCGCCTTCCACGGCGTGCGCGGCGACCCGGCGCTGTTCTACAACAGCGAGGATGAGGTGGATAATCCCAACCGCCCGCTGCCGATCGTCGACAGCAGCGACCCGGCGGAGCAGAACACGCTCAACAGCCTGCGCCGCAGCCTGCCACTGCGCACCGTGCTCAACCAGCGCTGGCGCTTGCCGCTGATGCTGCAGGCGCCGCGGCGCAGCAAGGTCGATGAGTCGGCCTACTTCTCGGATGGCGCCGATCTCTCCGACAACACCGTCGCGCTGATGCGTCAGCTCGAAGGGCGCATCAAGCTCTACCGCAACGCGATCTCGCTGAGCGAGGCGCTGCTCGCCAGCCTCAGGACGCAGGCCGCCGCACTCGAACAGGGCTTGCAAGGGGTCGCCGAGGATCTCGCCGAGGCGCGCCACGACGTCGCCGTGACGCGTGCGCTGATCGGCGAAGAAGAGGCGCGGCTGGCGGCGATCAACGATCGCCGGGCGCAGATCCTGCTCGATCACGTCAAGTTCGTCGCCTATCAGCGTCCGCGCGAGGCCGAGCTGATCAGCCCGGCGCCGATGCGCCAGCTCGATCCCGGCCTGCTCGAAGCGCCGGTGCCGGCGTGCCTGATGGCGCACCAGGATGCGCCCGACGAACTCGCCGATCTGCTGGCCGTGGTGCGCGAGGCGCCGTCGCGCTGGTTTGCGCGGCTGCCGGCGCTGCTCGACAAGCTCGACCGCGTCGATCTGCTGGTCAAGACCATGCAATCGGCCCAGTTGCGCAGCCAGATCATGAACCTGCGGGTGGCGGCACAGCCGGCAGCGAGCGCCGTGCGCGGCGTCGCCGGGGCGATCGCCGCGCTGCACGGCAAGCAGCTCGCCGCCGTGCAGCAGTTGCGCGTCGCGGCGACGCGCATCGACCCGCTGCTGATCGCCGGGCTGGGTTGGCAAGGCGCGCGCGCCGAGGCCGAAAAAGTGGTCTCGCTTGGCGACCTGGTCGACGGCGAGCACGGTCGCGGCGCGGTCGCCAGCCAGGCCGCCAGGGTGTTCGAGGAAATGTCGCGCATTGCCGCCTGCCTGCACGAGGCCTTCTCGGAAGTTCTGCCGTCGATTCGTCTCGACTGGGCCGAACGCCTGTCGCAGTTCGACGCCACGCCGCAGCTCAGAAACCTCGCCGGTCTGCCCCGTTGGGGCGAGCTGGACTACCAGACGCGGCGCCAGTTGCAGACCTACGTCGACTGGCTGTTCGGGCAGATGAAGGCCGGCGACAGCGAGGCCGCGGCGCTGATCAACGACGTCGTGCACATGTGTCTGCTGCTCGCCAGCCACGCACCGGTCAACCGCATCATTTCCGGCCGCCTGCCGGCGCCGGTGACTGCGCTGCCCGGCATTCGCCTGCCGATTCGCGTCACCGACGGCCTCAAGCTCAGGGTCGGCATGCAGGCGCTGGTGTACCAGGGCGATCGGGTCGTGGCGCGAGCACGGGTCGATGATCTGGCGAGCAGCGAGGTGTCGACCACCGTGCTGCACGTCGAGGGCAACCGTCTCGAACTGGCTGCCGAGAGCCGGGTGCAGTTCGTCGCTGCCGACAGCCCGCTGGCGATGAGCAGCGCGCGCCTGGCCAGCGTGAAGATCAGGTAAGCGCATGCTCGCCGAGCGCACGGTCCGCCGCCTGTCGATCCGCGCGCCGGCCGATGCCCTCGCGCGCCGCGCCGGCTTCCTGATCGAGGACGCGCTGCGCACGGCCAGCCTGCCGGGCGACGGTGCCGAGCTCCTGCTGCTGCGCCGGCTGCGCCTGCCGCCGTTCACCGCCGCGGCGTCAGCGCAGCAGGTGGCGCTGCGCCTGGAAGCCGTTTGCCGCGCGGCGATCGCCGTCGATGGCAGCGTGGTGGACGACGCCGCACTCGCAGTCGCGCCGGCCGTGCGTTTTGCCGATGCGCTGACCGCTCATCTTGCCCTGACACGCCTGCTCCTCGCCGATAGCCCGCGCCAGGCATGGTGTTGGCCGCTGCTGGTCAACGGCTATCGGCCCGCGCTCGGCCGCGGCGCTGCGCTGCGTCTGCTGGCCTTGTCACTGGCCGCCTTGCCGGAAGCGCCGGCAGCTCTGCCGTGCTGGCTCGCGCTACTGGTTGCCCGCGAGGACGCTGGCTGCGCTGGCTGCACTGCTTTCCTGCTGGCACTCCAGAGCGACGACATCGCCCGTTTGCAGTACGCCTGCCATGGCGCTCGCAAACCGCCGTCTCGCGTCGCGCCGGCACGCTGGCGGGCACTGCTCGACTGGTCGGCCGCGCGCCTTGGCCGAGACGATGTTCGCCATCGCTGGCTGCTCGGCATGGCTGCCGTGTGCGGTGTCGACGGCGATCGAGACGCTCGCCGGGACAACGGCGGCGGTAGTCAGGGAGCCGACGAAGCCTTCGCCGACAGGCTCGTCGCCGGCCATCCCGGCGGCGATGGGGGTGGTGATCAATGGCGCGCCGAAGGAGACGCCTTCGATCCTCCCTCGCCTGCTGCTCGCCGGGCAGCGCCAGCGGCCTCGCCGTCGGCAAGGACAGCGTCCGCATCGCCGCGAGCAGGTGAGGCTGGCGCCAGCCCCGCGCCATTCGCTGTAGCGCAGGAAGCGGGCGCGGACAGCGATGGGCCATGCGCGTCGGCTGCCGGTCATTTGCCGGGTGCCGGTCGTTTGCTCGGTGCCGGCGAGGTCGTCGTCACCAGCGAGTCCGCCGCAGCGCGGTCGCAGGCGGTGGCGCCGGCTGCCGGCAATGAGTCACCCGCGCCGCCCGCCGACGCTTTGCCGCTGGCCATCGATCACCGCGCCGCGCCGAGACGCATGGACGCGGCAACCGCCGCTGGCGGCCTGCTGTTCCTGGTGCCCCTGCTCACCCGACTCGGCGTGGCCGACGCCATCGGCGAAGACGCGCTGCCGAGCGATCTGCCGCAGCGCATCTTCGCGACCCTGCTGCGGCGACTGCCGATTGCCGACGACGACCCGCTGTGGCTCTTGTTTGCACTGCCGCTGGCGGCCGACAGCGAGGCCGATGGCGAGGTTGCGCGCTGGCTTGGGCGTTGCCGCAGGCTCTTGCGCCGCGATGTCGGCATCGGTCTTTACTCGCTGGTCTGCCGTCCGGCGAGAATTGCCATCACCGCCACGCACGTCGATCTCTGGCAAGCCATCGACGCGGTTGACCTGCGTGTCCGCCGCGCCGGCCTGGACATCGACCCCGGCTGGGTGCCCTGGCTGGGGCGGGTGCTGCGCTTCCATTATGGGCGGGACGATCCATGAACCGGCCCGAGAATCTGTCCGCGGCGAGCCCAGGCGCAGAACATCGGGTTGCCCTGCCGCGGCTCGCCGAACTGGCCTTCGCGCTGCTCTCCACCGACTGCATCGCAGCGCAAGGGGCCGAGGCGACCTGGCTCGGAGCGCTCGGTCGCTTGGCCGATGACTGTGCCGCGAGTCTGGCTCCCGAGGCACAGGGTCGCGAGGCAGCGGTGCAGGCACTGATCTCTGCCTGGCTT
This sequence comes from Candidatus Accumulibacter sp. ACC007, assembly GCF_907163205.1. NCBI lineage: Bacteria > Pseudomonadati > Pseudomonadota > Betaproteobacteria > Candidatus Accumulibacter > Candidatus Accumulibacter sp. ACC007. The sequence goes on from NZ_CAJQUD010000010.1 coordinate 159,459, forward strand.
GCCGATCCGCCGGCGCCCGACCGTGCGCTCTACGCACTCGCCGCGCGCGATGGCCTTAGTTTGCCCGAAACGCTGGCCACCGCGCTCGCCTGCGCTGCAGAGCTCGTCCCGATGGCCGCGCGCTCGCTTATCTGGCTGCAGCATCCGGTCGGCGGAGCACGCCCCACGCTCGGGCTGCTGGCCAGTTTGTGCGAGCGGCTCGGCGAAGTGCACGCGCTGGCGTTGCTGGCGGAAGGTCCGGCGCGGCGCAGCGGCCTGGTTCAACTCGAGCCCGAGGAACGGCCCCTGTGCGAGCGCAGCGTGCGCACGCCGCTGCCATTGGTGTTGGCGTTGGCCGGCTATGCGGGTCGCTTCGACGGGGTAGGCGATGCCGATGAGGTGCTGCCAATGCTGCCGGATTCGACGCTGGCGGCGGCGCGCAACCAGGCTTCCGGCCTGCGCGAGGACGGTGCCCGGGTGCTGGTACTGCGCAGCGCGGTGCCCGGCGAAGCACGCGCGGCAGCCCTTGCGGTGGCTGCGGCCAGCGGGCGCCGCCCGGCTTTCTACGAGGGCGATCCGCCGCGCGGACTGGGGCCGTGGCTGTGGCTGCAGGATCGTCTGCCGGTCTGGCAGGTGACGCTGGCGCCGGGCGAGCGGCGACGGCTGGTCGGGATCCCGGGCTACGCCGGCCCGATGCTCGTCGCCACCGGACTCGAAGGCAGCATCGAAGGCCCGGGCGCGGTCGCCCAGTGGCGCCTGCCGGTGCCGCCGGCCGAAGAGCGTGCCCGATTGTGGCGCGCCGCGCTGGGCGATGACGGGGCCGTCGATCGCCTCGCCGCACATCACCGTCACGGCGCCGGCCGCATTGCCGAACTGGGTCAGGCGGCTCGCTCGGCCGCGGCACGCGTCGGCGCTGCGCCCGGCGTGGCGCATGTCGCCCAGGTGGCCCGTAACGGGGTGGGCGCCGATCTCGGCGCGCTCGCCGAGCTCCTGGATGACGACATCGCCGACGAGGCTCTGGTGCTGGCGCCGCTGCAGCGCCAGGCGCTGGATTCGCTGGTCGCCCGCTGCCGCCTGCGCGACACCTTGGCCGCCTCGCTGGGGCTGGCCGCACGGGCGCGCTACAGACCCGGCGTCCGCGCCTTGCTGGTCGGGCCTTCGGGCACCGGCAAGACGCTCGCCGCGGGCTGGCTCGCGACCCGGCTTGGCTTGCCGCTGTACCGGGTGGACCTGGCTTCGGTGACCAGCAAGTACATCGGCGAAACGGAGAAGAATCTCGCCGAGCTGTTCGGCCGCGCCGAGCATGCCGAAGTGGTGCTGCTCTTCGACGAGGCCGACTCTCTGTTCGGCAAGCGCACCGACGTCAAGGACTCCAACGACCGCTTCGCCAACCAGCAGACCAACTACCTCCTGCAGCGCATCGAGAGCTTCGAGGGCATAACGCTCCTGACCAGCAACAGCCGGGCGCGCTTCGACTCGGCCTTTACCCGACGGCTCGACGCGATCATCGAATTCCTCGCTCCGGGGCCGGTCGAGCGGCGGGCCCTGTGGTTGGCCCACCTTGGGGAGTCGAATATCCTCGACGCCGTGGCGCTCAATCGGCTGGCCGCCAATTGTGATCTCCCCGGCGGGCACATCCGCAATGTGGTGCTCAGTGCCGCCGCACTGGCCGGTGCGCAGGGCGCTCCCCTCGGTGAGGCCGAGTTGAGCGCCGCTCTGGCCAGCGAATACCGCAAGCTCGGCAAGCAGATGCCGGCCGGCGTTGGAGGCAGTGGATGAACCTTGTCCTCGACCGGCGCCGTCAGCCCGATGCAGCTCCGCCCGGCAGTCGCCGGGCCTGCGACTGTACCGGGCCGACGTGTTCGACGGCCGGCGTGCCGCGTTGCCTCGGCGGTGACGGGGTGCAGGCGCGCCTCGAGGTCGGAGAGCCGGACGACCCGCTCGAGCACGAGGCCGAGGCCTTTTCGCGCGCGCTGGTGGCGGGGGCGACGGTTCCGCGCTTTCTCGGCCGCGATCCCGGGGCGTCGCTGCGGCGGGCTTGCCCGCAATGCGCAGAGGAACTCGTCGAGGAGAGCGCGGAGCCCGTTAACGATGAACAGCCGCTGCGCCGCGAGTGCCTGAGCGCCGAGCCGCCCGACGATGGCGATGGTGGACACAGCGGCGCCGACGGCGATGCCCGGCCGGCAGGCAATGGCAGTGCTGCCACGGGCCTGCACGGCGCGGTGCGCGGTCAGCTCGAAGCAGCCCTGGGCACCGATCTCGGTGGAATCCGGGTCCATCGAGGCAAAGCGTCTGCGCGCGCCGCTCGCGCCATCGGTGCGCGCGCGTTCACCCGTGGTCGGGATATCTGGCTCGGTGCTCGCGAGCGCGCTGACGACCTCGCCTTGATGGCCCACGAGGTGGCGCACGTGGTGCAGCAGCGAGGGCGGAGTGGGGGCGTGCTCAGGCGTCTCCCGGAGGACGAGTTTGCCGGCATGACCAGTGCCGATGCGGCAAGCGTCGCGGTGCCGCTGGCCACCCGTTCAAGCGCTGCCCGTCCCTCGCTGATGCCGCCTGAAGCGGGTGCCGCCTACGATCCCTGCGCGGTGTCGGCCCGTGCGCTGAGCAATGCCGAACTCCTTGCTCATTGGCAGCGTGTTGTCGCCTACCTTGGGGATCGCCGTCCGGACTCACGGCCTGCCTACGACCACGCCAACCTGCGGCGCCGCCTTGGCGGCGAGCGTCGACGGCGTGGCGGAATGGGTCACTCCTGGCTCGCCGAGGAGAGCATCACGGCGGTGCCGACAACGCTCTACGAGATCCGGCCGGTCGGTCCCGACATGCTCGCGGTGGTGCTGGCCGATGCTGCGCGTGAGGAGGGTCTGGCTTTCCAGCACGAGGGGCAGGTGTTGACCCCCGCCCAGTTCGACCGGTTTTTGGCTCGCTACAACGTGCCACAGGTGGACGTGAACGAGTTCTACGCCAGCCACGATCCCTTCTCGCAGGCGCTCACCGTTCGTCTCCCGCCGCCGACTCCGGAGCCGGCACCGTTGTGGTCAGGGTTGGCAGGGCCGGAAGCGGGCATGGGGCCAGACTTCAGCTTTGCCGATCCGGGTGCAAGGGGTTTTCCGGGCGTCCCCGGGCGGCTGTCGGGGGCGTCGACCGCAGCGATCCTGCCGACCGACCTCTACGCAAACCCGACCGATCTCTATATCCGCGACGCCTTCCTTCGCCCGCTAGTGACGCCGGGCACCGATCCGTCGAATCCGGCCTCGATGCGCGGTGCCGGCGTCAACTGGCGTGGCACGATGTTCGAAGAGCTGCATCTGGGTGCGGATCTTCCCACTATTCTTGATCCATCCGTGGTTGACCTGAACAGCCTGCAGGCCAATGCGCCGACCTTCGACACCCTCGATCTGCGCACTGGCAGCCTTGAGTCGCTCACCCACTCGATGAGCGGCGTCGATACCGGCGGCCCGCTCAATCCGGATCACTATCTGACCAAGTTCATGCGCATGATGAGCCCGACTGCCGAGGGCTCTACGCTGACGTCTGCGGCAAACATGCTGGGCCCGGTCTATCCCGAGTTTGGCACCGAGCTGGATGCGGCGGCGAGCGCCCGGCTGCTGGTGCCGGATGAGCATGTCGGGGCGGTGCGTGCCGCAGTCGAGACGATGGTCGCGGGCGGAAACCTCTCGCGCGCGGATTTTGCGACGGGAATCGAGCGCGCGGTCAGCGCGTCGCCGTCGCGGATGACCGATGCCAGCCGCGCGATCATCGAGGCCTCGTTGGCTGCCGATCCGATAAGCCACGGCGGCAGCACCTACTCGTCATGGGATCAGGTACGCGCGTTGTCGCCTTCGAGCCGGGCCTACCGAACCATTCGCGCCCAACTCACCGCGCGCTTGCGTGCCCGTGCCCTGTCGGGGGATTTGCGCGGCGCGGCGGCCGGCAGCGTCGACGCCGGGCTGGCCTCCGCGTGGCGCGAGCGGGCGTCGGCGGGCCGTCTGGCGCCGCTGGTCGATGCGCTGGTACATGGCGCGCCGGTGGGCGAGGGTGCTGCGGCGGTCCTCGAATTGGGCACAGATCGAAGCGCTGATCCTTTCCGGCGATGTCGATGCCACGGCACGAATCCAGGCGGTGTTCGGCGAGGTCGCGCAGCGTGCCGGTGCGCGTGTGGCGCCAATGCGCGCGACCCTGGCTTCGGTGATGGCCCTGCAGCGTCTGAACACGCTGGCCGTCTCCCGCCTGCAGCGCAATGTCCTCTTCCCGCCTGAGGTCGTCGAGTATCACCGCCTGGTTGCCAACGGGATGGCGGCTGAAGATGCCCTGTCGACGGTGTCGGGTGGAAGCGCTGCGCGCGCCGCTCGCGTGAGTGGCGCGCTGGCGGCGCTTACCGAGTCGGGTCGCCTGCTGTGGCATGCTGGCGAAGGCGACTTGAACGGTGGCATGGTGGCGACCAGCATGTTCAATGTGGGGGCGTCGATTCCGGTCGGTTACGGCGGTTGCACTGGTGGAAAGTCGTGCCGCACTGGGCTTATCGCAATGGGCCAGCCGTGGCCTGGTTAGCGGTGAAACGCCGGGGTTGCTCGCCAGTAGCGGTGTCCTGGGGGGACGGCTATTCGTGTCGACCGGTGTCGGTGCCGTGGCGGCGCCGGTGATTTCGCTGGGGTCGATGGCCTTCCAGGAAACCTTCCTGATGCGGACTATAGCGACATTGATTACTACGCCACTGGCGCCCGCACAGCGGTCGCCGGGGGCGGCGGAGCCCTGGCCGCCGGGATTACGGGCGCCGTGCTTGGCTCGGAGGTGCCGCTCCTCGGTAACGCGGTTGGCTTTATCGTTGGTTTCGGCGGCTATCTCCTGGTCGATTCCATCTGGGGTGACGATATCGAACATGCCGTGCGTGAAGGGATGGGGGAGTTCGGCTGTGTCGATGGCGCTGCCGATTGAATTTGCCTGCATCGAGGCATGGGGTCGAAGGCGCCGGCCGAGACCGCCGGAACGGCGGGTACATGGCTGGGCTTGGACGGCGAGTCGGCGAACGGCGAGCCTTCGAGCATCCGCTATGCTGAAGCACGGCGCGCAGATCGATGCGCTCGTCGGCTTGTAGGAGCTTACTGCAGGCAAATCCTGGAGGGCAGACGATGACATTCACGACACAGGCACGAGGCCGCATGGCCGGTTCCTCAGCCAGAGCACGCCAGATCCGAGGTCCACGACTGCAACACGCGCCGCCGGCACCCCGCGATTCCTTGCGGCGCGCGGAATGAGGGTCTCCAGCCCGGAAGATGCCGGCGAGCGGCAGGCAGAGCGCATCGCCGACGCGGTGATGGCGCCCCACGGATGCCTCGGCTGTACGCCGGAGGCGCCCTGTGCCAGCTGCGCTTCCGGTATCCAGCGTTCGGCCGAGGGGGCGGGCACGCTGTCGGCGTCGCTGCCCCGGGCTCGGGGTCGCTCGCTCGACAGGTCCGCGCGCGACTTCTTCGAGCCGCGTTTCGGGCGTGATCTCGGTGCGGTGCGGGTGCACCAGCGGATCGCGCGAAGGAAGCATGGCGCGCTCTCTGCGCTGCGCGCGCCTTCACACTCGGCAACGACCATCGTGTTTGCACCCGGCCCGGCTACGAACCCGAGTCCGATTCCGGGCGCCGGCTGATCGCGCACGAACTCGCCCATGTCGTCAGCGGCGGCACAGCCAATACCGTTTCTCGCGTGCCTGACCGCGGGGGTCACTCCCGATGCCGGGCGCAACTCCGGACGCAGCGCTCGCGGCCGCTGCCGCTGCTGGCCCGACCGACGCCGGCGTGCCCCTGCCCGGCAGGCGTTCCGGCAGTGCCGACGCCGCTCTTCGACAGCCTTTTTGGCACCTGCCTGACGCCGGAAGAGGGCGTGCGCCGTGACGCCTTCGCGCTGCGCCATATGCACCTCGCGCGCTATATTCCCTCGACCACCTTCGGCATGTTCGACGCCGATTATTTCCCGCTGGTCGGGCTGATGCCGGTGACGGTGAAGATGAAGTTCAATTTCGTCTCGGCCGACAACGCGCCGGGAATGCTTGAATGGATCAGCCGCACCATGGCTGGCGAAGACCTCAGCCGCTTTTTCTGGAGCGACACGGAAAAGGCGGACTTCAAGAGCGCCTATATCGGTCGTGTCTCGGCGCGCTGGAGCGCCCAGCATGCGATGACATCGACCAAGCCGTGCTGGGACTTCCGGGCGATCCCGCTGGTGACGCCGGTCGAGGTCGCCGACGACGCTTCGGCGCACTACGTGACGACGGTACACAAGAGCCCCGGACCGGGGATCGACTACAAGTCCGCCACCAACGATCCCGACGTCGCGCATCCCGAGCGGCCGGCAACGGCCACCCTCTACCAGTCCGACGTACGCGAAGAGCCCAACTTCAACAGCGGCAGCGTGGCCACCACCGAGCGCCAGCGCCTGGAGAGCGCACTCGCCGCGGCGGCGGCTTCGCCGGTGTTGTTCGGCAACGATTCGGATGTCATCAGTCCGGCAGCGCGACCGGCCCTTGCCGCCTTCGCCGATGCGGCCAGGCAGAAGAACCCGTCCGATCCGCTGATCCCGCTCAAGGTCGACGGCTTCGCCAGTCTCGACGGTGACGCCACGCATAACCTCGACCTCTCCGAGAGGCGCGCGGGTGGCAGTGCGCAGCTTCCTTGCCGGCCTTGGTGTGACGCAGCCGATTGGCGTCCTCGGCCACGGGCCGGTGGGTGCTGCCAGCGACGCCGCCAACCGCCGGGCCGACCTATCGGTGGATCACGCCTTCGAGACGACCTATACCTCCAACCGCTATTCGGTCGGCGAGCACGAGTTTCGGTCATATGCTGGGTCTGCCCGATGAGTATCAGAACAACACCAGCGGCGTTCTCGGCGCACAGCAGACGCTCTATTCCGGGCTGGTCACTGCAGCCGGGGTGCCTGGGACCGGCGGTGTGGGGCGTCGATACCGCGAGCCAGATGTCGAATGGCATCGACGTGCTGCCGCGCCATTACGTGACCCTGTGGGAGGCGCTCGGGCGCATGACCGC
>NZ_CAJQUD010000011.1:0-104934 GCF_907163205.1 Candidatus Accumulibacter sp. ACC007
AAACTGATGAAGCGGCGCATCATCATCAACGCTCGACTCGTTTTTCGAAGCCAATCGGCGACCCGGAATTGCTGTATGGGTGACGTGCGGCCTCCCATTCTTCAGCCGGTGACGTCCTCATGGTCACCGTCTTGAACCACTTCGGGGCCGTTGGACCGAACATGTACTACGAGTCCTTGACATGAAAATTACGTCGGTCTCGACTGGCTATAAACGCCCCAGCCGCACAGGGCCCATGAGCAAGAAATCTGCGGAACGACGCCGGCGGCGAGAACGTTCGCTGAAAGACGGGTCGTAGCCGGCCCGCGCGCGCCCGCTCCTGAATGCTGCGCCCCCCCTAGATCGTTGCGACCGATGACCGGCGCTCCACCTTGATCGCGTTGTCCTCACCTTGCAGATCTTTTTCGCGTGCGCTTCGACAGCGAGCCCCCGAAACCGTGACAGTTCCTGCGAAAACACGAACATTCAGCCCGCCCGTGATCCGGCCCGCGCCAATCACTCACCGTGGTCGCCGGTAACCGACTGTCGCCAATTTCCGAAGGTCGTGACATCGGTGCGCCTGTGAACATGTCCCATCTTCGAAGAGCCACTGTCGAGCAACAGCTCGATGCGCTCGCGGCGGACAGCTTTCCCTTTGCGTGGTTCTTGCTGTCGATGCGTTTCTGTCTGGCCAACCACCGGCGCGCCAGCCGCACGCTTTTCTGCACGCTGTCCGATAATGTCGTGCATAAGGTTTACTTCCCTACGTTCGGTTCAATCAGAACTACTTCAAACCTCAGAACTACGCGTTTTCAAGTCGGACTATCCTGATGCGACTCGAAACATTCATTCCTTCATCTGCGTCAGCAGACCGTGACTCTGCCGCACCGGGCGTCGTCCCGCCCCTCGGCGACGATCGCGCAAAGATCGGTGGCAGGCTGCCGCGCGACTGCCGGGTGGGCGCGAAAGTAGCGGCGCAGACCTGAATCGAGCATGCTCCCCACCAGATCTCACCGCCTTGTCTGCGGCGCTTTTGTTCGACTTCGCCGTGTCGTCATCGCGCCTGGTAGCGCTCGATATTCGGCCCAGAACTCGGCGATGCGTCGCTTGCCCCAGCGCGCTGCAGGTCAGCACCGGCGGCGGCCGCCAGTTTGGGCTGGCGCTCAGCGCAGCATGGTCAGCGCCGCCGCATCGACTGCGCGCAGCGGCGGCAGGCCGCGTTGCGTCGATATCTGGCGGCCTTAGTGAAGACGATCAGTCGGCATTCTCGCACAAATTCCCTTCTGTTATTGCCTGCAGGTCATCGTGCTGTACCTGCGGCACTGACAGCAGGACGACGCATCGACCATGCCGGCCACCGTGTTTTTTTCGGATTGGCCGCACCGATGGCGGTACTCGACTATGATCACGTCGAAGCGCCGGCTTCTCAGAGAGCGTCCTCGCGCGTCTTGTCGCAACCCCGCCCATGCGCACCCCGGAGGGCTGGGGCGGATGAACTCTTTCGTCTCGGCTGGCAGAGCAACCCATGCGCGTCTTTCGCCGAATCGAGCCTCCGGAGACGACAGACGACGGTCGCGGTCGCGCACGCCGACGCGCTGCGCGTCGGATCAGGTACAGGGCCAGCGATTCGATAAAAGTGACTTGCGCGCCGGTGGCGCCGAGATGCCCGACGCGGATGGTCGCCCGGTATGGAGCATCGTCCCGTTACAACCTTCGGTCCCGACGCTGATGATCATTGCGCGCGACTCTACGAGCGTGATGGCTTATCGCCACGCTCGCCGACGGCGCGCTAGGACGCCGGACGGATGCTGTCACCGTTGCCATACCAGCGGTTGAAGAGTGGGTCATACCATGCTGACAGCATCGGTGGGCCGGTTCAGCAGAGCGCGGGCTATTGCGATCTCTGCTGATGATGGTCCATCGCCGAACCTATCCTTCGATACGCGTTCCCGGTTCCGAAGTATGGCCTTGGCGCCCGACTGTACAGGAATTCATAGTCCCTGCGCGGGATCACCCCGCCGGCGAAGGACATGATGTCGTCGGCGCCGGATCTTGAGCGCCTTGACCAGCGCCGGCAACGCGTCCTTGTGGCCGGCGTGCGTAGCGCGATTACACGACCGCATGCACGTCGTTTTCGAGGCAAGCCGCGCCGCTTCTTCCAGGGGTCTGGAAGAGCGGGCCGACGTCGAATGTCCTAAGCCGAGGTCGGCAAAGGCGGTAGCCACCACCTTGGCGCCTCGGTCGTGGCCATCCTGACCGAGTTTGGCGACCATGATGCGCGGCCGCCGGCCTTCGTCGTCATTGAACTTGGCGATCTCGGCCTTCAGCGCTTCCCAGCTCGCGATGCCTTCGACGACCGCGCCGTAGACTCCGGAAACGGTCTGTTGGGGTGGCACGGAAACGCCCGTAGAATCTTTTCCATGGCGTCGGAAACCTCGCCGACCGAAGCGCGCAGGCGCATCGCCTTGACGGCGAGGTCGAGCAGGTTGCCTTCCTTGGTCTCGGCCGCGCGTGAGGTCGGCAAGTGCGGCGGTTGACCTTGTCGCTATCCCGACCGGCGCGGACGCTCTTCAGGCGGGCGATCTGCGAGTCGCGGACGGCGTTGTTGTCGATGTCGCGGATTTCGAGGGTCGTCCTGCTTGGCTAGCTTGTACTTGTTGACGCCGGACGATGACGTCCTTGCCGAGTCGATACGCGCCTGCTTGTCGGCTGCGCAGCCCTCGATCTTCATCTTCGCCCAGCCGGATTCGACGGCGTGCGTCATGCCGCCCATGCTGTCGACTTCTTCGATGATTTTCCAGGCCTCGTCGGCGAGATCCTGGGTCAGTTTCTCCATCATGTACGAGCCGGCCAGGGGTCGATGACGTTGGTGATGTGCGTCTCTTCCTGGATGACCAGCTGCGTGTTGCGGGCAATGCGTGACGAGAACTCGGTGGGCAGGGCGATCGCCTCGTCAATGGGCGTTGGTGTGCAAGCGACTGCGTGCCGCCAAAAACGGCGGCCATGGCCTCGATGGTCGTGGCGTACGACGTTGTTGTAGGGGTCCTGTTCGGTCAGCGACCAGCCGGAGGTCTGGCAGTGCGTACGCAACATGCTCGACTTGGGATTCTTCGGTTCGAACTCCTGCATGGCTTTCCACCACAGCAGGCGCGCGGCGCGCAGCTTGGCCACTTCCAGGTAGAAGTTCATGCCGATGGCAAAGAAGAACGAAAGCCGGCCGGCAAAGGCGTCGACGTCCAGGCCGGAAGCGATCGCCGTGCGCACGTAGTCGCGCCCGTCGGCAATGGTGAACGCCAGTTCGAGCGCCTGCGTCGCACCGGCTTCCTGCATGTGATAACCCGAAATGGAGATCGAGTTGAACTTCGGCATGTGCTGTGCGGTGTAGCCGATGATGTCGGAGATGATCTTCATCGACGGCTGCGGCGGGTAAATGTAGGTGTTGCGGACCATGAACTCCTTGAGGATGTCGTTCTGGATGGTCCCCGAGAGCTTGTCCTGCGGCACGCCCTGTTCTTCGGCGGCGACGATGTAGCCGGCAAGAATCGGCAGGACGGCACCGTTCATGGTCATCGATACCGAGATCTTCTCGAGCGGGATGCCGTCGAAGAGAATCTTCATGTCTTCGACCGAGTCGATTGCCACGCCAGCCTTGCCGACGTCACCGGTGACGCGCGGATGGTCGGAGTCGTAGCCACGGTGGGTGGCCAGGTCGAAGGCCACCGAGACGCCCTGGCCGCCGCCGGCCAGCGCCTTGCGGTAGAAGGCATTCGACGCTTCAGCGGTGGAGAAGCCGGCGTACTGGCGAATGGTCCATGGCCGGCCGGTATACATGGTGGCCTGCGGGCCGCGAACGAAGGGGGCGAGGCCGGGCAGCGTGTCGGTGTAGGGCAGGCCTTCCAGATCCTTGCTGGTATACAGCGGCTTGACGACCACTCCTTCAGGAGTGACCCAGTTCAGTGTGTCAAGCTCGGCACCGCGCAGCGCTTTGGCGGCTGCCTTTTTCCAGGCATCGAGGTTTGACGAATCAGCGGGTGCAGGATTGTTCGCGTTGGACATGACGGAACCTTTCACGGAATCAGAGGAATGGGGTGGGGCTCTCGCCCCCGACGACTCTAGGAATTATACCGACCAGGAGAGCCACAACGGCGGACAGATGACTGTAACGCTTGACACCCCGCCCGACGAATAATACTGTATCCATAATTATGAAAGCAAGGTCTCGCCTGAGACCCTGAACGAATCGGCAATAAAGAGATCGATGGAATCCGAGTCAAATCGCCCAGACTGCCCTCTATCAGGAAGTCGCTGAACGACTACGGCAGAGAATCTTTGCGCATGAGTTGCTCCCGGGCGCAAGAATCGACGAGCAGGCGCTGGCGCTCGATTACGGGATCAGCCGGACGCCGCTGCGCGAGGCGCTGAAGGTGCTGGCCTCCGAAGGCCTGGTGACACTGCGGCCACGCCGTGGCTGCTTTGTTACCGAGGTCTCCGAGCAGGATCTCGATGACATCTTCCCCTTGATGGCCATGCTCGAAGGGCGTTGCGCCCTCGAAGCGACGACGCGGGCCCAGCCCGAAGACCTGGCCAGGCTCGATGCGCTGCACGGGCAACTGGAACAGTTCGCCGAGAGCAACGAGATCGCGCGTTTCTTCGAGGCCAATCAGGCGTTTCACTACCAGATCCAGGAAATGTCCGGCAACCGCAGATTGCGCCAGGTGATCCAGGACCTGCGCAAGGTGCTCAAACTGACGCGCCTGTTTTCACTGAGCATTGACGGCCGCCTGCAGCAGTCGCTCGTCGAACACGCGGCCATCCTGGCGGCGATCAAGGCCGGCGACGCGGCGGGCGCGCAAGCGGCGATGCACGATCACATTCTGGCCGGACGCCAGGCACTGGCCAGGAGCCACGTCGCTCAAGAACTGGCGACATGAGCGGGCGTGTTCTGTGCACGCGCGCGGAAAATGTGGCCACGGTCACCCTCTCCAATCCGGGCAAGCTCAACGCCATCGACTTCGCCATGTGGCAGAGCCTGGCCGAGATCGTCGCCGAACTGTCGGGCGACGATCAGCTGCGCTGCGTCATCGTCCGCGGCGATGGTGATCAGGCTTTCGCCGCCGGTGGCGACATCGAAGAGTTTCTCAGCCGGCGAGACACGGTGGACCGGGCGATGGCCTACCACGCGCAAGCGGGAGCCGCCTTGCAGGCTTTGGCCGACTGTCGTCAGCCGACGATCGCGTTGCTGCAGGGGGCGTGTATCGGTGGCGGGCTGGAGATTGCCGCGCAGTGCGACCTGCGCATCTGCGCGCAGTCGTCGCGTTTCGGCGCACCGATCAACAGGCTCGGTTTTTCCATGTATCCCGCCGAAATGGCGAGTCTTCTTCGTCTGGCTGGGCCGGCATGCCTGCTCGAAATCCTGCTCGAAGGGCGTATCCTCGGCGCCGCGGAAGCGCTGAGCAAAGGCCTCGTCACCCGCGTCGTTGCCGATGCCGACGTCGTCGACGAGGCCTACGCCAGCGCCGGTCGAATTTGCGCCGGTGCACCGCTGGTTGCCCGTTGGCACAAGCAGTGGCTACGCCGGTTGCAGCAGGGTGGTCCGCTCAGCGACGAGGAACTGCGCGCCTCGTTCGCTTTTCTCGATAGCGACGATTATCGTGAAGGCCTGGCGGCATTCATGGAAAAGCGCAAGCCGCAATTCACCGGCCGCTGATCGCCGCCATCAGGCGAACAGACCCCACATCATCTTCCCGGCAAGGACGATCAGGATGCCGGCGAAAAGACGCTTCAGGGTGGCCACCGGCAGGCGGTGGGCGAGTCTCGCGCCGAGTGGCGCAATCAGCATGCTCGACGGCACCAGCCAGACGAAAGCCGGCAGGTGGACGTAGCCGAGGCTCCACGGCGGCAGATCGGTCTGTCCCCAGCCGTTGAAAATGTAACCCAGAGAACCGCCAAAGGCGATCGGAAAGCCGATTGCCGCGGATGTCCCGATGGCATGCTGAACACGGACATTGCACCAGGTCAGGAAAGGGACGGTGAGCGATCCGCCGCCGATGGCGACCAGCGCCGAGACCGCGCCGATGCCGCTGCCGACGGCGAAGACACCGCCGAAGCCGGGCAGCTCGCGCGCCGCTTTCGGCTTCAGGTTGAGGATCATCTGCGCAGCGACCAGGCAGACGAAAACGGTGAAGAAGAGGGCCAGCGGCCTCGACGGTACGCTGCCGGCGAAGAAGGTGCCAAGCAGGGTGCCGAGCAGAATCCCCGGGGTGATCTGGAAGACGATTTTCCAGAGCACGGCGCCATGCTGATGGTGGGCGCGCAGGCTGGCCAGCGAGGTAAACAGGATCGTGGCCATCGACGTGCCGAGCGCCAGATGGAGGACCTCGTTGGCCGGAAATCCAGCCTGCGCGGCGAACATCATGGTCAGTGTCGGGACCATCACCAGTCCGCCGCCGATGCCGAGCATGCCGGCGAAGAAGCCGGTGAACAATCCGAGCGCGATGTATGCGAGCCACCAGAGCAAGGCAGACTCCCTTCAGGTCAACAACCGACTGTGCCAAGACGACCTATCATCCCACGAATCGGGTGCCGCACCGCGTCTGCCCGCGGGCGATGGCGGTGATGCGCTCCTACTTTTCGAGGATTTCGGCCAGCATGCGGTCGACGCCGACCCGCCAATCGGGCAGGCATAGATCGAACGTCGTCTGCAGCTTGCGCGTCTCCAGGCGCGAGTTCAGCGGTCGCGGCGCGGGCAGGGGGTAGGCGCTGCTCGGCACCGCCTCGATGGCCGACGGGGCGACGCGGAGGCTCTCGCCGGCCTGGCCGGCGAACTCGACGACGTGTCGCGCGTAGCCGTGCCAGCTGGTCTCGCCACCGGCTGCCAGATGATAGAGTCCCGCCAGCTGCGGCTGTGGCCGAACGCTGCGCAGCGCCAGTGCGGTGACGTCGGCGAGCAGTTCGGCGCCGGTTGGCGCACCTATCTGGTCGGCGATGACCTGCAGCCGGTCGCGCTCGCCGGCCAGGCGCAGCATGGTGCGGGCAAAGTTGTTGCCACGCGCGGCGTAGACCCAACTGGTGCGAAAGATCAGGTGTTTGTCGCAAGCGGCGACCGCCTGTTCGCCCGCGAGTTTGCTTTGTCCGTAGACGCTCAGTGGGGCGGTCGCGTCGTTTTCCTGCCAGGGCCTCTCGCCGCTGCCGTCAAAGACGTAGTCGGTCGAGTAGTGCACCAGCCAGGCGCCGAGGCGGCTGGCTTCCTCGGCCAGCACGCCGGGCGCCAGCGCGTTGAGCGTTCTGGCCAGCGCGGGTTCCGCTTCGGCCTTGTCCACCGCCGTGTGCGCGGCCGCATTGACGATGACGTCGGGAGCGACTGCGCGCACGCAGGCCGCCAGGCCGTCGAGCTTGGTGAAATCGCCGCACAGCTGACCATCGCCTTCGCGATCGAGGGCGACGATAGTCCCGAGCGGCGCCAGGCTGCGCTGCAATTCCCAGCCGACCTGTCCGCGCTTGCCGAAGAGCAGGATCCTCATTTCTCGCGTTCGCCGTAGTTCTTTTCGACCCAGTCGCGGTAGCTTCCGGACTGTACGTTGTGCACCCATTGCTGGTTTTCGAGGTACCAGAGCACGGTCTTGCGAATGCCGGTGGCGAAGGTTTCTGCCGGTTTCCAGCCGAGCTCGTTCTCGATCTTGCGCGCGTCGATGGCGTAGCGGCGGTCGTGACCCGGCCGGTCGGCGACGGTGGTGATCTGCTCGCGATAGGGCTGGCCGTCGGCGCGCGGACGAAGTTCGTCGAGCAGTTGGCAGACGGTGTGCACGATGTCGAGGTTGGGTTGCTCGTTCCAGCCGCCGACGTTGTAGGTTTCGCCCGGGCGACCGGCTTCGAGCACGCGGCGGATGGCCGTGCAGTGATCCTTGACGTACAGCCAGTCGCGGATCTGCTGGCCGTCGCCATAGACCGGCAGGGCTTTTCCGGCGAGGGCGTTGACGATCATCAGCGGGATCAGCTTTTCCGGGAAATGGTAGGGACCGTAGTTGTTCGAGCAGTTGGTGGTCAGCACCGGCAGCCCGTAGGTGTGGTGGTAGGCGCGCACGAGATGGTCGCTGGCCGCCTTGCTTGCCGAGTACGGGCTGTTCGGCTCGTAGGCGTGCGTCTCGCTGAAAGCCGCTTCGTCGCTGCGCAATGAGCCATACACTTCGTCGGTCGACACGTGCAGGAAGCGGAAGCCCTGCCTGGCCGGGTCCGCCAGTGTGCCCCAATAGGCGCGCGTCGCTTCGAGGAGATGGAAGCTGCCGACGATGTTGGTCTGGATGAAGTCCTCGGGGCCATGGATCGAGCGATCGACGTGTGACTCGGCGGCAAAGTTCACGATCGCGCGCGGCTGGTATTGCGCCAGGAGGCTGGCGGTGAGCTGGCTGTCGCCGATGTCACCGTGCACGAAGATGTGCCGCGGGTCGCCGGCCAGCGTCGCGAGGTTCTCGCGATTGCCGGCGTAGGTGAGCTTGTCGAGGTTGATCAGCGCCTCGTCGCTTTGTGCCAGCCAGTCGAGGACGAAGTTTGCGCCGATGAAGCCGGCGCCGCCGGTGACCAGAATCATGTACAGGTCCTTTCAGAGGGAGGGTAAACGGGAGAAGCGGTGTCGGCGCAGTCAGGCGCAGGCATCGGGTACAGCCCGCCAGCCGGGACGCGCGGCCTACCGCTTTCGAGTCAGCGACCGTAGCTGTCCTGCAGACGGACGATATCGTCCTCGCCAAGATAGCTGCCGGACTGGACCTCGATCATCTCGAGGTCGATCTTGCCGGGGTTTTCCAGACGATGGACGACGCCGAGCGGGATATAGGTCGATTGGTTTTCGGACAGCAACAGGGTTTCGTCGCCGCGCACGATAAGCGCCGTTCCCTTGACGACCACCCAGTGCTCGGCACGGTGATGATGCTTCTGCAGACTGAGGCTGGCGCCAGCTTTCACCAGGATACGCTTGACCTGATAGCGCGGCGCATGCGCCAGCCCTTCGTAGCTGCCCCAGGGGCGATGAACGATGTGCCTGAGTTCGGTTTCACTGCGCGCCGAGCGCTTCAGCTCCTCGACCACCGCCTTGACTTCCTGCGCTTTTGACTTGTCGGCGACAAGTACGGCGTCGGGAGTGGCGACGACGATCAGTTCGCTGACCCCGACGGTGGCCAGCAATTGCCCTTCGGAGAGGAGAATCGAATTGCGGGTGTCGATACTCAGCACGTCACCGCGTTGTGTGTTGCCGTTGCCGTCGGCCTGGCCCAGCGCCGCCATCGCGTCCCAGGCGCCGATGTCGTTCCAGCCGACATCGAGTGGAATGACCACGCCACGGTCGGTCTTTTCCATCACCGCGTAGTCGATCGACTTCGAGGGGCTGGCGACGAAAGCGGCGTGATCGAGGCGTACGAAGTCGAGGTCGCAGCGGTCGCTGGCGACAGCCGCCGTGACACACTCGCGGATTTCCGGCGCGTAGCGCTCGAGGGCGTCGAGGTAGCTGTCGGCGCGGAAGAGGAACATGCCGCTGTTCCAGAAGTAGTCGCCGGAATCGAGGTAGCGCTGCGCGGTTTCGCCGTCGGGCTTCTCGACGAAGCGATCGAGCGCATAACCGCCGGCCACGGCCTCGCCGCGACGGATGTAGCCGTAACCTGTTTCGGGACGGTCAGGGACGACGCCAAAAGTGACCAGGGCGCCGGCGTCGGCGTGTGGAATCGCTGCCCTGACCGCGTCCTGGAAAGCGGCCACGTTGGCGATGACATGGTCCGAGGGCAGCACCAGGAGCAGTGGCGGGTCCTGCTGCGTGCCGGTACCGATGGCGTGCACCGCGGCCGCGGCGACTGCCGGTGCGGTGTTGCGTGTGGCCGGTTCGAGGAGAATGTCGGCTTTCTGGCCGATCTCGAAGAACTGCTCGGCGACCAGGAAGCGATGGTTCTCGTTGGCGACGGCAATCGCGCCGCCGAGTCCGGCGATACCGTCGAGGCGGCGCACGGTGTTCTGCAGCAGCGAGAAGTCGTCGACCAGGCGGAGAAACTGCTTCGGGTAGTGCGTTCGTGACAGCGGCCACAGACGGGTGCCCGAGCCTCCACAGAGGATTACCGGGCGGATCACAGAGGTGTTCATTTTCAGCGTCTCCAGTTGCTGCAGGCTTGCCGCCAAGGGATTTGGGAGGCAGCATTATAGCGCTGCCGCGTTTTGCCCCTCGCGGGCGGCGGCGAGGAGTGTAGGCGAGTGCCGGCAAGCGCTGGCCGACAGGGGCGGCCGGCAAGGCGGCTGGCGGCGCGCGCCATCTTCTATAATGCACTCTTCCCGCTTGCCGCCCCTTTTCCCCTGAACTGGCCCACCGATGCGCATCCTACTGGTAAAAACCTCGTCGCTCGGTGACGTAATCCACAACTTGCCAGTCGTCAGTGATCTGCGCCATAGCTTCCCCGAAGCGTCGATCGACTGGTGCGTCGAAGAATCGTTCGCCGACATTGCGCGGCTGCATCCGGCGGTCGACGAGGTCATCCCGGTGGCCATCAGGCGCTGGCGAAAGAATCTCTCGCGGCTGGTGACCTGGCGCGAAGTGCGCGCTTTTCGCGCCCGCATCGTTTCCCGGACTTACGACGCCGTACTCGACACCCAAGGCTTGCTGAAAAGCGCGCTGATTGCCCGCCAGGCAAGCGGCAGGCGCTACGGCTACGCCGCCGAATCGGCGCGTGAGCCGCTTGCAGCGCGCTTCTACGATGAAACCTTTGTCATCCCGCGCAACGTGCACGCGGTCGAACGCAACCGCTGGCTGGCCGCCGCGGCTTTCGACTATCCGGTCGACCTGGTGCTCGACTACGGTATTTCGGCACCGGCCATCGATGGCGCTGGTCCTGCGCGGGGTCGGTCGGTCATCCTGCTGACGGCGACCAGTCGCGACGACAAGCTGTGGGACGAGGCGAACTGGTGCGTGCTTGGTCGCGCCTTGCTGGAGCGTGGGCTGACGCCGGTTCTTCCGGCTGGCAGTGCGCTCGAGCGGCAGCGGGCCGAGCGTATCGCCGCCGCCCTGGACGGGGCCATCGTGCCGCCACCCCTGTCGCTGCCGCAGGTCGCCGTCCTGATCGCGCGGGCAGACCTGACGATCGGTGTCGATACCGGCCTGGCGCACCTTGCGGCTGCCTTGCGCGTGCCGGTGATTGCCCTCTACGTCGCTACCGATCCGGCCTTGACCGGCGTCTACGGCAGCGGTTTCGTGCGCAACCTCGGTCGTAGCGGCGCGCCGCCGTCGACCGGCGAGGTGCTGAGGGTTGCCGAGCAGGCGCTGCGTTGATGGCGCGTCTGGCCCTTCTCGCCTATTCGCTGCTCTTCTACCTGGCGCTGCCGCTGGTCTGGCTGCGGCTGCTCTGGCGCGCCCGCCGCCAGCCGGCGTATGTGCAACATCTTGGCGAGCGCCATGGTTTCTATCCGCCGCTGGCGGCCCGGCAGCGGCCGCTGCTCTGGCTGCACGCCGTTTCGGTGGGTGAGACGCGCGCCGCCGCACCGCTGATCGACGCGCTGCTGGCTGCCTATCCGGACCATGACCTGCTGCTCACCCATATGACGCCGACCGGCCGGGAAACCGGCAGCGAGTTGCTGGCGACACATCCCGGGCGGCTGCAACAGGCCTACCTGCCGTACGACTTGCCGGACGCCTGCGGGCGGTTTCTCGATCATTTTCGGCCGCGCGTCGGATTGCTGATGGAAACCGAGCTGTGGCCAAACCTGATCGACGTGGCGCGCCGGCGGCGCGTGCCGATGGCGCTGATCAACGCGCGCCTGTCGGCGCGCTCCTTGCGCGGCTACCAGCGGCTGAGCCGCCTGATCCGACCGACGCTGGCGTCGCTGAGTGCGGTCGCCGCGCAAACGAAGGCCGACGGCGAACGCCTGCAGCACCTGGGTGCTCGCCAGCCGAGCGTCTGCGGCAATCTGAAATTCGACGTCACGCCGCCGGCGGACAAGCTGCAGCTTGGCGCGCACTGGCGGCAAGCCGTTGGCCAGCGGCCGGTGTGGTTGTTGGCCAGCAGCCGGGAAGGGGAGGAGGCGCTGCTGCTCGACGCCCTGGCAGCGGTGGGCGTTGCCGACCTCCTGCTGGTCCTCGTCCCTCGCCACCCGCAGCGTTTTGCCGAGGTCGCCGCGCTGCTTGCCGCCCGCAAGTTGGCTTTCCGCCAGCGAAGCTCAGCGCAACTGCCAGGCAGCGAGACCCGCGTCTGGCTGGGCGACAGCATGGGTGAAATGGCCGCCTACTACGCCTTGGCGGATCTGGCCTTGATGGGGGGCACGGTGCTGCCGTTTGGCGGACAGAACCTGATCGAGGCCGCGGCCTGTGGCTGTCCGCTGCTCTTGGGTCCGCACAGCTTCAACTTCGCCCAGGCCAGTGACGATGCCGTGGCCTGTGGCGCTGCGCGGCGAATCGTCGACGCCGGCCAGGCGGCGCTGGTGGCCGGCGAACTGTTTGCCCAGCCGGCGGAACTGCTGACCATGCGCGCTGCGGCGACGGCGTTCAGTCAGGCGCATCGCGGCGCCACGGCGCGTACCGTGGCGCTGATCGAGACGCTTACGGGGCCTCGAAAAGGCTGTTGATCTTCTCCAGGTCGGCTTCGCCGAGCGCGCCGACGGCGGCTTTCAGGCGGAGCTGGGCGAGCAGGGTGTCGAAACGCGCCTTGGCCAGGTCGCGGCGGGTGACATAGACCTGATTCTCGGCGTTGAGGACGTCGATGTTGATGCGTACGCCGACCTCGTAACCAAGCCGGTTCGATTCCAGCGAGCTGAGGCCGGAAACCAGCGCGGCTTCCAGCGCCTGGACGCCGGCGAGGCCGTTGACCACCCCCAGGTAGGATTGACGTGCGTTGAGCGTCGAGCTGCGTCTGGCATTGTCGAGCGCAGCCTGTTCGGCGTCGCGCCTGGCGATCGCTTCGCGGGTCTTCGAGTTGACCGAGCCACCCTGAAATATGGGGATATTGAGCTGCAGACCCACCTGGCGGGTGGTGTTGTCGATCGAGCCGACACCAAACTGGCCGGGACCGTTGTTCTGGTTGACGTTGGCGACCATGTCCAGCGTCGGGTAGTGCCCCGCCTTGCTCACCTCGACAGCCTTGGCCGCCGCTTCGCTGGCCGCCTGCTGCGCCTGGACGACAAAGCTATCGTTCTCGGCAGCGCTGACCCATTGTTCCATGTTTGCCGGTTGTGGCGGCTGCATGACGGCTTTCGGCTTGAGCCGATTCAGCTCGCCGACGTCCTTGCCGGTGAGCACGCTCAGCGCATAGCGCTTTACCGCCAGTTCGCTGTCGGCAGCAACCTCCTGCGCGGTGGCCAGGTCGTAGCGCGACTGTGATTCGTAGGTGTCGGTCACCGTGGCGATGCCGACCTCGAAGTTCTTCTTCGCCTGCGCAAGTTGCTGCGCGATCGCTGTCTTGTTGGCCTGCACGGCGCGCAGGTTCTCGACCGCGAAGAGGACGTCGAAGTAGGCCTGCGCGACACGCAGGACCAGATCCTGGCCCGCCTGGGCGAAAGTGGCTTCGCTCTGCATGACCAGCAGCTTCGACTGGTCGTATTGAACGAAATTCTGCCAGCGGAACAGCGGCTGCGTCAGGTTGACCCCGTAACTGTTGCTGTTGTACTTGTTCCGATACGAGTCGCTGAGTGGGTTAACCTTGACCTTGTAGGTGGTGTCGTTCCAGAAGGTGTTGCCGGTCGCCGCAATCGTCGGCAACAATCCGGCCAGCGCTTGCGGCTCCTTTTCGCGCCCGGCAGCAGCGCTGGCGCGCGCGGCAGCGTACTGCGCATCGTAGGTCAGGGCATCACGATAGACCTGCAGGAGGTCGGCGGCGAACGCGGGAGCTGCAGAGAAAAGTGCGGCCAGGAGGAGGCCAAACTTCCGGGGGCCAAACTTCCGGGCGCCGGGTTTCACGGACATGTTTTTCGAACTCGCTTTCAATATTTGTGCATCGCCGGATCGACGTCATTCGCCCACGCGTCGACACCGCCGCTGAGGTTGTAGATCGAAGTGAAGCCCTGCCGCTCGAGAAAGCCGCCAACCTGCCGGCTACGCACGCCGTGATGGCAGATGACGACGATGTCGGCATCGCGCTCGAGCTCGTCAATGCGCGCCGGTACGCTCTGCATGGGCAGGAGGAGTGAGTCGGCAAGGTGGCAAAGCTCGAACTCCCAGGGCTCGCGGACATCGAGCAGCAGTGGTCGCCGGCGTGCTGGCGACCCGCCACTGCCGCCCGCCGAGGTGCTTGCCGTCAACCATTCCTTCAGCTGGGTCGCCGAGAGCTGCTGCATCTGGTCTCGGAAGCGTCAGAAAACGAAGCGCTGGCGCGGCTTTGCCGTGCGCAGCGGCGCGACGATGGTTTCGAAAAGATTGATCGTGTTGAAGGCCTTCTCGTCGGTGCGCGTCGTCAGGCGGGCCTGCATCACCGGTCGCTCACCGATGAACGCTGCCAGACGGCCACCGATCTTCAACTGCTGCAGGAAGGCTTCGGGCAACTCGGGCAACGAGCCGGAGACGACGATCACGTCGTAGGGTCCCTGCGTCGGCCACGCCTCGGACGCGTCGCCGGTTTCAACGCTGACGTTGGCCACTCCCGCCTGCTCCAGGTTGGCCCTGGCGGTTTCGGCGAGCAGCGGATCGATCTCGACGCTATAGACATACTCGGCCTTGGTCGCCAGAAGGGCGGCCATATGGCCGCTGCCGGTACCGACCTCGAGCACGATGTCGGCGTTCTTGACGGCCACTTCCTGGAGAATGCGCGCCTCGATCTTGGGTTGCAGCATGGTCTGGCCATTGCCGATCGGCAGCTCGATGTCGGCAAAGGCCAGCATCTGGTAGGCGGCCGGTACGAACTGTTCGCGCTTCACCGCGTCAAGAACCGCCAGCACTTCCGGATCGAGCACCTCCCAAGGGCGGATTTGCTGCTCGATCATGTTGAAGCGAGCCTGTTCCATATCCATCTTCACCGCTGTCATGGCATTCCTCATCAATATAGCCATATTAGCACGATCTAATATGCGATCTTCAGCGAAATTATACCCTGCTATCTGACCAGGGTCTTGCCTCGGCTGCCGTGGCGCGGTTCGGCGCTCCTGCAGGCCGTGCCGAAGTGCTCACCGTTGGTCGCAGGGCGAAAAAAAAGCGGCACCCTGAGGTGCCGCTGTCGCTGCTTATCGAGCCCTGTCCGGGCTTAGGCGCCGAGAACCTTGATCTGGGCCGAGAGGCGGCTCTTCTGGCGAGCGGCCTTGTTCTTGTGAATGATGTTCTTGTCGGCGATACGATCAATCACCGCGACTGATTCCTGAAAAATGCTTTGGGCAGCAGCTTTGTCGCCTGCCACGATCGCCTTCTGAACGCGCTTCACGGCGGTCCGCAGCGTCGAGCGCAGGCCGGCGTTGTGGATGCGTTGCTTGACGCCTTGGCGGGCTCGTTTGCGAGCTTGTGCGCTATTGGCCATGAATATTCGTTCCTATGAAAGCGGTTGGTTGCAGCGAAAGGCGAGGATTGTACAGGGGCAGGCCAAGGGAAGCAAGCGCCCGTCGGTCGGGGTGTGGCTTTTTTGCTCGTCGCGATAATCGGGAATCCGGCGGGCGAGAAAAAAACGGGCGCCAGGCGCCCGTTTTTTCTGCCATCAAGAGACGGCAACTCAGAAGCTATGCACGAGGCCGCCACCGACCGTGTAGTTGCTTTCGCCTGGCGCGCCAATCAGGCCCGGGGTGATGATCGCCTGCCCGGGAATGGAGTGATTGTCGTTGTTAAAGTAGCTGTACGCTGCGTACACCGCGGTGCGCTTCGAGAGCGGGTAGGTGTACATGGTGCCTGCGCCCCAGCTATCGCCGTCGGGGGCGTTCTTCTTGTCAAGTGACAGTTTGCCGTAGCTGAAAGCCAGCGTGCCGGGACCAACGGGCGCATTTACGCCGAGGGTCCAGAGCTTGCTGTCGTCGATGCCATTGACCAGGAAACCAGCATTGTTGTCGAGTGACTGATAGCTGGCAAAAGCTTTGACAACCTTGAAGTCGTAGCTACCGCCAACGTACCATTCGTTTATGCTCTTGCCGCTACCCGGTGCCTCAACCGGAGGCGGGGCGGGATTGGGCAGGACGACATTGGTGCGCGACTGGTAGACCAAGTCGACGTTCACCGGGCCGTTGGCGTAGTTGACGCCGAGGCCAGCCTTGCCGTTGTCCGAGGTGCTGGCGTTGTTGTAGCCGCCGAGATTGCTCTCTCCGAAGCCGTAGATGGCGCTAACGGTGAAGCCCGAGTAGCTGTTGCTGGTATAGGTGACCGAGTTGTCGAAGCGGGCCGGGCTGTTCGGCGTGATCGTCATTCCGGACAGGGCGCTGAGGCTGGATTGTATGGCCATGTCGGTTGCGTCGAGAGCGTCGTTGCGGGCGGCTGCGTTGAAGCCAGGCGAGTACTGGCGGCCAAGGGCGACGGTACCGAGCTTGTCGCTGGAGAGGCCGACGAACTGCTGACGGGCGTTGAGAGACCCGTCGGCGCCGTTGTTACCGATGCCGTAGTTACCGTCGATGTTCAGCGCGTACTCCAGCGTGAATACCGCCTTGAGGCCGTTACCTAGCGCTTCTTCGCCCTTGAAGCCGAGGCGCGGACCGGCGGCGATTCCCGAGGCGATGCCGCTGAAGGTATTCGTCCCCATGCCGGGACCGGCGCTACCCGAACTGTAAACGTAACCGGCATCGACGACGCCGTAGATGGTGACGTTGGTCTGGGCAAGCGCAGCGCCTGAAGCCAGGCTGGCAACGGCCAGCGCGATGAGTTTCTTTTGCATATCAGTAATCTCCGGTGTCGTTTTTCATCAATTGGACTGTTCGCTTTGCGCCGAAATGACCTGCTGTGACTGAGGCAGCGCTGCGAAATGGCTGGACAGAGTTTGGCAAACTGTAGGGAGGTGGGCAAGCGCGACAAGCGTCGATTGGTGCAGAAAGGAGTAATTGTTGTGTTTCTGCCACAGCCCCCTTTGCGGGCGGCGCATGGCGATGCCATGTGAATTACATCCCCGGGGTGAGTGGGTGGCCGAGTGGGGTCGCGGCGCTATGGTCACCGGCACGGGCGATAGTGGCGCGGGCTCTATACGCTACGCAGGGCTAGTGGATTGGCTGATGAACGCAAAAAAAAAACGGGCGCCGTAGCGCCCGTCTTACATACTAGCTGATCCGGTGGAATCAGAAGGTGTGACGCACACCAGCCAGGAAGGTGTTGTTGTCTTCGTTCACCGCACCGACGCCGGCCACTGGCGCGCTTGCGCTGCTGTAGTTGTCGTTGGAGGTCCAGACGTAACCAGCGTACAGGGTGGTGCGCTTGGACATGGCTGTCGTCCAACCCAGGGCGGCCGATTGGCTGTTGTTGTTAAACAGCTTCTCGCCATCGGGAGCGCGGCCCATATCCCAGCCCAGATTGCCGTAGCTGAAGAGGATGTTGCTCGCGGCCATGACCGGGACGACTGCGCCAACTGTCCAGATCGTGTTGTCGAGATTGCCCAGCGTGGTATTGGTGAGCGGGTTCTTGTCATTCTGTTGCTGCCACGAACCCATGACCTTGACGACCTTAAAGTCATAGGAGCCGCCGATGTAGTACTCGTTAATGTCTTTTCCGTCACCGGTGCCGGAGAAGTTCGCACCAAAAGCTGGAACGGAACCGTATAGTCCATAGACTTTCTGATGCGTCTGGTAAACCAGGTCGATGTTCAGTGGCCCATTGGAATAGTTGCCACCAATGCCGAACATGCCGTTGTCGGTGGTGCTGGTGTCCTTGCTGTTGAACATACCATTTACGGCGCGTTCACCAAAACTGTAGTTGGCCTTGGCGGTGAAGCCGCTCCAGTTCGGCGAAGTGTAGGTGGCAGCGTTATTCCAGCGGGCAAGGCTGCCCGGATTGATGGTGTTGGCTGCGTTAGTGGTCAGGAAAGCCGTCGGCGCGAAGGCGGCGCCAGCAAACGGGTCGTTATTGACCGTGGCCTGATAGCCGGGAGCATATTGACGGCCCAGGGCGACAGTACCGAGCTTGTCGCTTTGCAGGCCGACGAACTGCTGACGGGAATTCAAAGAGCTCCCGGTACCGCTGCCGATACCACCGTTGCCGTCGATGCCGAGCGAGTATTCGAGGGTAAAGACCGCCTTGAGGCCGTTGCCGAGGGCTTCCTCGCCCTTGAAGCCAATACGCGAACCGCTCAGCAGGCCGGACTGGATGCCGCTGAAGGTGTTGTTGCCGCCGATCTTGTCGCCGTTCTGGAAGTCGTCCTTGCCCGCGCTGCCCGAGCTATAAACGTAGCCGGCGTCAGCAACACCGTAAACGGTGACGTTGGTCTGGGCAAAAGCAGCGCCCGAGGCCAGGCTGGCAACGGCCAGTGCGATAAGTTTCTTTTGCATGGTGAATCTCCTCTATGTTTGCGATCAATGAATCCAACTGGTGCTTCATCAAACTGGGCCTCTCGGTAAAGACGAGAAGTTGAAGTGATTGTGGCAAACGCCGCCAAGCGCGGCAAGTTCCCCGAGCGCTTTAGTGGCTTGTTGGGAACATAGTGTTGGGTTTTTGCAACAAGCCTGCCAATTTCCTGCGCTGACCGGTTCGCGACGCCTCGTCATACGGGTTGTGGGTGTTGGGCGCAGACCGGTTCCGGTCGACCAGCGGTCGATCGGGCGAGGTCAGGCAAACAGGGCCGCGAGCGCTTCGCCGGGTTCGCCGGCGCGCATGAAGGCTTCACCGACAAGAAAGGCATTGACGCCGTGGTCGCGCATCAGGGCGACGTCGCTGCGGGCAAGGATGCCACTTTCGGTGACCACGACGCGATCTCCAGGGGTCGATGACAGGAGGTCCAGGGTCGTCTGCAGGCTGACCTCGAAGCTGCGCAGGTTGCGGTTGTTGATGCCGATCAGCGGTGTGGCGAGTTGCAGGGCGAGCTCGAGTTCGTGGCCATCGTGCACTTCGACGAGGACGCCCATCCCGAGGCTGGCGGCGACGGCCTCGAAGTCAAGCATGCTCGGCAAATCGAGCGCCGCGGCGATGAGCAGGATCGCATCTGCACCCATCGCGCGTGCTTCGAAGACCTGATAGGCGTCGACCAGGAAGTCCTTGCGCAATACGGGCAGGGCGCAGGCTGAACGCGCCGCCTGCAGATACGCGGGCGAGCCCTGGAAAAACGGGCTGTCGGTGAGTACCGACAGACACGCCGCGCCGTGGCGCTGATAACTGGCAGCGATCTCGGCGGGGTGGAAATCGGCACGCAGCACGCCGCGGGACGGGCTGGCCTTCTTGATTTCGGCGATCACCGCCGGCTGCGTGGCCGCGATTCTGGCGCGGATGCTGCCGACGAAGTCGCGTGCCGCCGGCTGCCTTTCGGCGGTGGCACGTAGCTCGATCAGGGGGGTGGCCGCTTGCGCAGTCGCGACTTCGTCGTGCTTGACGGCAAGAATGCGCTTGAGGATGTCGCTCATCGTGGCGCTGCCTCCGCGGCCGGTACCGTGGCGTCTTCTTCCGTGTCTTCGAATATCTGGCCAACCGGCATCTGCAGTGCCAGAGACGCCAGTTCGACGTTCTCGCCAGGGCCATAATCGTGCAGGACCCAGTGATTTTCGGAGTCGCGCCGGAAGACTTCGATGCGTTGTGCCGCCAGGTCGATGAGGACGTAGTCCTGCAGGCTGTCAAGCATGCGATAGGCGGCGAACTTGCTGCCGCGGTCGAAGGCCGCGGTCGACTCGGAGAGGACTTCGGCGACCAGCACGGGGTGGCTGACGTAATCGGGCGTCAAGCGGTCGCGTGGGTCGCAGGTGACGAGTACGTCGGGATAGAAGAAGCAATTCGCAGCTTCGACGCGGGCCTTGACCGATTCGACGAAGACGCGACATGGCGTGCCTTTGAGGGCTTGGCGCAGGGTGCTGGCAAGGTTCAGTGTGGCGACATTTTGCGACTGGCGCACGCCGACCATGGCAAAGACCTCGCCCGCGACGTATTCGTGCCGCTCTGCCTGCACTTCTTCCCAGGCCAGGTAGGCGGCAGCATCGAAGGGCTCTTCAGTTTGCGGGATGGCCATGCCTTGTGTCTCCCTCGCCAAGCGGCTGATCACGCCGAGAAGTCGCGCGTGAACGCGACGAACTCGTCGAGCCTGGCGAGGGCCGCGCCCGAGGCGATGGCTTCGAAAGCCCGCTCGACGCCGTCGGCCAGCGTATCGCCAAGACCGCTGACGTAGATGCTCGCGCCGGCGTTGAGGGCGACGATGTCACGCGCCGCACCGCTCTTGTTCTGCAGGGTGGCCAGCAACATCGCCTTCGACTCCTCGACGTTGGCCACGCGCAAGGCCGCGGGATCGTGCAGCGGCAGATTGAATTGCTCGGGGTGGACGGTGTACTCGTCGATGCGGCCGTCGTTCAGTTCGCCGACCAGCGTTTCGCCGGCGATCGAGATTTCGTCGAGACCTTCGCGCCCGAAAACGGTCAGCGCGCGCGAACTGCCGAGTCGCTGCAGAACACGCACCTGGATTCCCACCAGGTCGGGATGAAAGACGCCGAGAACCTGGCTTTCCGCGCCGGCCGGGTTGGTCAGCGGGCCGAGGATATTGAACAGGGTACGCACACCCAGCTCGCGGCGAACCGGCGCCGCGTGCTTCATCGCACTGTGGTGATTGGGGGCGAACATGAAGCCGATGCCGACTTCGTCGATGCACTGTCCGACCTGTTCCGGGGTGAGGTTGATATTCACGCCAAGCGCCTCGAGAACGTCGGCGCTGCCCGACTGCGATGACACCGAGCGGCCACCGTGCTTGGCTACCCGGGCTCCGGCTGCCGCGGCGACGAACATCGCGGCCGTCGAAATGTTGAAGGTCTGCGCGCCGTCGCCGCCGGTGCCGCAGGTATCGACCAGGTGCGCACGGTCGCTGACGGTTACCTTGGTCGACAATTCCCGCATCACCTGCGCCGCTGCCGAGATTTCGCCGATGGTTTCCTTCTTGACGCGCAGGCCGGTGATGATCGCCGCAATCATGACCGGCGTCACTTCGCCACCCATGATCTGGCGCATCAGGGAAACCATTTCGTCGTGAAAGATCTCGCGGTGTTCGACGACTCGCGCCAGGGCCTCCTGTGCTTTCATTGGTGGTGCTCCTCGAGGAAGTTCTTCAACAGGTCGTGGCCGCGTTCGGTGAGGATCGATTCGGGATGGAATTGAACGCCTTCGACGGCCAGGGTACGGTGGCGCAGGCCCATGATCTCGCCGTCGTCGGTCCAGGCGGTAATCTCCAGGCAGTCCGGCAGGGAGTGGCGCTCAACCGCCAGCGAGTGATAGCGAGTGCAGGTCAGCGGATTCGGCAGGCCGCGGAAAACGCCCTGGTTGCTGTGCTCGACCGGCGATACCTTGCCATGCATCAGCTTGTGCGCGTGCACCACGCGGCCGCCGAAGGCCTCGCCGATGGCCTGGTGACCGAGGCAGACGCCGAGCAGTGGAATCCTGCCGGCAAACTCACGAATCGCGGCCAGCGAGATTCCCGCCTGTGCCGGCGTGCATGGGCCGGGAGAAATGACCAGCAGGGCCGGGTCGAGACGCGCGATCTCGGCGAGCGAAATGGCATCGTTGCGGAATACCCTGACTTCCTGCCCCAACTCGCCAAAATACTGCACGAGGTTGTAGGTAAAGGAGTCGTAGTTGTCGATCATCAACAGCATGCAGGGCCTATCCTTTTTGTTCTCTAGGGCCAGCGGTCCGGATGGTCGGGTTCAATGCCCTCGTTGATACCCGCTGTTTCGATTGCCACCCTCGTGCCAATGGTCTGGAAGCGAATGCACGAAAACGACTATTGTCGCCCATATCGGCTCCGGCTCAAACCACCACGGCGCCGCTCAGGCACCGTGATTGCCCCTGGTAAGGCAAGCGCCGCGCCTTGACGGCGGCGCGGGCCGCGGACGACGCAGCTCGGACAGGACATTCGTATCGAGCAGCCAATCCGTCACAGGCTCAAGTCCGGCACGGACATCGGCACGCGCTGGGGTTCAAGATCGATATCGCGGTGCGGCGAGGCTTGCAATGCCGCGATCAATGCCCGGCCGGTGCGAACGCCCTTGAGACGGCGAAACTCTTCGGTGGCGATGATGACGACTTCGTCGCGGCCATGCACGGTGACGGCTTTGATAAATTAGTCATACTGACTAGCATGACGCAGACGCCACCGCATTCCCGCTCAGAACGCATCGCCGGCCATTACCCTTGATAAGCTGTTACCGCAGCCACGCGTTCATTGGGCAGCATCGATCCCCGCTCGTGTTCTGCGTGTTGCGCAGCGGCTTTCCGTCATTCGCGGCGCTGGTCCGGGAATCTCGAGTTTTCGCCAAGGCCATTCAGGAGGAGATCAGACATGCAAGGATTTCAGGATTTGCTGGCAAAATTTCTCGGCGCAAGCCTGCTCTCGCTGGGAGTCGTCTGCGCGGCCGGCGCCGCGGTGCCGTATGTCAGTGGCGGTATTGGTGACGACGACCCGATCGAGGTCGAGGCGATGCGCAACGAGTACAACCTGCAACTCGTTTTTGTCGAGAAGGGCAGCGGTGCCTACCTGGCCGATGTCAAGGTGCGCATTCAGGATGCGGCGGGGCAGACAGTCCTCGATGCGTATTCACCGGGACCTCTGTTCTTCGTCAGCCTGCGCCCAGGGCACTACCGCGTCGACGCCGAATACAATGGCGGGGTGCTCAGCAAGACCGCCAGTGTTGGCGAAGGTCGTCGCCGGGAGCTTTATTTCTACTGGCCGCACGAGTAGGTCGTATTGCCCCTGGTGTCGTGCTGCGTTCTTGATGAGACCTGCAGCGACCCGGATCGCCGCGTGAAACCCGTGCGGTGGCTGGATTTCGCCCGCTCCATGGCGCTGCCGTCATCGCCAAATCCGGGCAAGCACTCCCCAGCCACCGTCATTGCGGGTGGCGGTCGGTGGCTCACAAGCGCGTGTCGAGGCCGTGCTCGGCAAGTTCTGCGGCGCGCAGCACTGCCAGAGCCTTGTTCTGGGTCTCCTGCCATTCCGAGGCCGGGTCCGAATCGGCGACGATGCCGGCACCGGCCTGGACGTGCAGCTGGCCATCCTTGACGACGGCCGTACGGATGGCGATGGCCAGGTCCATGTCGCCGTTGAAACCCATGTGGCCGACCGCACCGGCGTAGATGCCGCGCTTGACCGGTTCCAGCTCGTCGATGATTTCCATGGCCCGCACCTTGGCGGCGCCGGAGACCGTTCCCGCCGGGAAGGTGGCCTTGAGAACGTCGAAGGCGTTCAGCTCGGGGCGCAGCCGGGCTTCCACATTCGAGACAATGTGCATGACGTGAGAGTAGCGCTCGACGATCATGTTTTCCGTGAGCTTGATGCTGCCGACGCGGGCGACGCGACCGGCGTCGTTGCGGCCGAGGTCGAGGAGCTGGACGTGTTCGGCGCGTTCCTTCTCGTCGGCCAGCAACTCGTCGGCGAGCGCCTGGTCCTCGTCGAAGGACACGCCGCGCCGGCGGGTGCCGGCGATGGGCCGCACGGTCACCGTGTCGCCCTCGAGGCGAACGAGGATTTCCGGTGAGGCACCGACGACGTGGAAGTCCTCGAAGTCGAAATAGAACATGTACGGCGACGGATTGAGCGAGCGCAGCGAACGATACAGGGCCATCGGGCTGGCGCTGAAGGGCTTGCTCATGCGCTGCGAAAGGACGACCTGCATGATGTCGCCTTCGGTGATGTAGCGCTTGGCCTTGACCACCGCCTTCTTGAACTGGGTTTCACCGAACATCGACGTCGCCGGCTGCGAGGGCTGCGGTTTTTCAGCGGGAATGCGCACCGGTTCGCGCAGCCTGGCGAGCAGTTCCCGCAGTCTCGCCTGCGCCTTCTGGTAGGCGCCGGGAACGCCTGGCTCGGCGTAGACCACCAGCGTCAGCTTGCCCGAGACGTTGTCGACCACGGCAATCTCCTCGGAGAGCAGGAGGACGATGTCGGGAATGCCGAGGTCGTCGGGTTTCTGCGAGCGCGTCAGGCGGGTCTCGATGTAGCGCACGGTATCGTAGCCGAAGCAGCCGACCAGGCCACCGCAGAAGCGTGGCAGACCGGTCGTCGGCGCCGCCCGAAAGCGCTGCATGTAGTTGGCAATGAAGTCGAGCGGGTTGGTGTCGTCCTCGCGTTCGGCAATGCGATTGCCATTGAGTACCAATACCTGATGCGCGTTGACCACGATGCGCGTCGGGCTGGCCAGGCCGATGATCGAGTAACGGCCGAAGCGCTCGCCCCCCTGTACCGACTCAAGCAGGTAGGTGTAGGGCTGATTGGCCAGCTTCAGGTAGATCGACAACGGGGTGTCGAGATCGGCGAAGGTCTCCAGGGTCACCGGGATACGGTTGTAGCCTTCGGCGGCCAGCCGATTGAAATACGCTGCAGTCATGGGAACTCCACAAGAAAACACGGCTGGAACAGAGGTGCGCCGGGCTGCTGCACGGCGCGGCCGGGCAGCGCGACGAGGCGGCTGGTCTGCCTACAGGCGTCAGGGACGCCAGGGCCAGGCCCCCGCCCGGCGGGCAGGCGGCGCGTGCAGTTCGTGGTCGTGGGTGCTCATGCGTGACTGACGCGCTGGGCCGCTTCGGCGAGGGTCGAGACTATAGCATCGCAAGCGAGATCGCGGACTTCGCGCCCTTCGTTGTAGCCGTAGGGGACGAGAAAAACGTGGCAGCCGGCGGCCCGTCCGGCGTGAAAATCGTGCACCGAATCGCCGATCATCAGCACGTCGGCGGGCGAGGCGCCAAGGCGGCCGCTGGCCCAGACC
Source organism: Candidatus Accumulibacter sp. ACC007 (assembly GCF_907163205.1). Taxonomy (NCBI): domain Bacteria; kingdom Pseudomonadati; phylum Pseudomonadota; class Betaproteobacteria; genus Candidatus Accumulibacter; species Candidatus Accumulibacter sp. ACC007. The sequence goes on from NZ_CAJQUD010000011.1 coordinate 24,754, forward strand.
AGAGGCATCGGGTCGGGTTTCGGGCGGGGCAGAACGTCGCCGCTGACCACCACCTGGAAAAATGGTGCCAGACCGACATGTTCGAGCAATGGCAGCGAGAAAGCTTCCGCCTTGTTGGTGATCACCCCGAGCGGCAGGCCCAGGGACTGGAAGGCTTCGAGGCCTTCGCGGACGCCGGGGAAAAGGACGGCATGGCGTCCGTTGGCGATCGCGTAGTGGTGCCGGAAACTGTCCAGCGCTTCCTTGGGCGGCGGTGCGGGATCTTCGGCGGCAATCATGCTGCCGGCGAGAACGCGCTTGACCAGATTGGGGATGCCGCGCCCGACGTAGCTGCGAATCGCCGCCACGGGAATTTCCGGGCGACCGAGGTCGCCGAGCATGGCGTCGGCTGCGGCGTGCAGGTCGAGGACGGTGTCGATCAGCGTACCGTCCAGATCGAAGAGCACGGCGCGCACGGCGAGTGCTGGCACCATCATGCGCCGGCCAGTTCGGCGCGCAGCGCCGCGATGACCGTGTCGTAGCGGTTGGCGTCGCTGTCGCGGCCGGCGCCGAAGACGGCCGAACCGGCGACAAAAGCGTCGGCACCGGCAGCGGCGATCGCGGCAATGTTGTCCACCTTTACCCCGCCATCGACCTCGAGCCGGATGCGGCGCCCGCTCTTGCCTTGGTAGGCGTCGATGCGGGTGCGCGCAGCGCGCAGTTTGGCCAGCGTCGAGGGGATGAACGTCTGCCCGCCAAAGCCCGGGTTGACGCTCATCAGCAGGACGATATCCAGCTTGTCCATGACGTAGTCCAGGTAGTCCAGCGGCGTCGCTGGATTGAACACCAGGCCTGCCTGGCAGCCGCATTCGCGAATCAGCGCCAGCGAACGGTCGACGTGCTCGGAAGCTTCGGGGTGAAAGGTGATGATGTTGGCGCCGGCCTTGGCGAAGTCGGGAATGATCCGGTCGACGGGCTTGACCATCAGGTGCACGTCGATCGGCGCCGTTGTCAGCGGGCGTATGGCGGAACAGACCAGGGGGCCGATGGTCAGGTTGGGGACGTAATGGTTGTCCATGACATCGAAGTGAATCCAGTCGGCGCCAGCGGCGAGGACGTTGATCACCTCATCGCCAAGCCTGGCGAAATCGGCGGAAAGAATACTCGGCGCTATGACGTGCATGAACAGGAAACCCGGCGAAAAAGCGAGGTCCTATTCTACCGTGAAACGGCTTCCGTCGGCCCGGCGCGCCGTTGCCGGGTCGCGGCGGGCTTGTCAGCGTGCGCACTTTGGTGTGCAATGCCGTTTCTGATCGTCCCGACATTGAGCAAACATGGCCGAAAGCAAGAAATACGAGGTCGCAGTCAGCGCGGTCCCGCAATATATCGCCGAGCAATCGGACCCCGCCAACGACAGCTATGTCTTTGCCTATGCGATTACCATCGAGAACGTCGGCACCGTGCCGGCGCAGCTGATCTCCCGGCACTGGATCATTACCGATGCCGCGGGGGAGGTGCAGGAGGTACGTGGGCTGGGCGTCGTCGGCCGCCAGCCGCTGCTGCAGCCGGGCGAGAAATTCGAATACACCAGCGGCTGTCAGCTCGATACGCCGGTGGGCACGATGCGTGGCAGTTACCAGATGACGGCCGTAGACGGCAAGCAGTTCGAAGCGGAAATCCACGAGTTCACCCTGGCCGTGCCGCGCGTTCTGCACTGACGCATTTCCTTTGCGCCTCAGGCATAGCTACGCTCTGCTCTCGCCGTTCTACGATCCGGTGCTTGCCGCCGCGACTCGATGGGGTTTCTGAAGAGCTGCTGGCGGCAACTCCGCAACTGGTCCTGGCCAGCGACCAGGCGGCACTGGCGGCTGGCTGGTTCAGGTCGATCAGTCTGAAGCGTGTCGGGAACCCGTGACTTCGGCGCGGCGGGCGACGTCCAGTTCAGCCAGCAGGCAGCTTTCAAATGATCTGACGACGCTGACGTCATCGTCCACCGCTGGCGCGGCAGCGAGAACCGCGGCGCGCAGCGCCGTTCGGCGACCTGCGTCGCGGCACTCCTCGGCCAGACGTGTCGCAATGCGGATGTAGTCGTCTGCCGACGAGGCGACGTTGTCGGCCAGGCCGGCCTTGCGCAGCAATCCCGAAGCAAGGCGCTGGCGCATATGGCGTCCTTCGCGGGTGACGATCGGGAGGCCGCGATGCAGTGCCTGCCAGGCCGTGGTGTATCCGGAAAAAGCCGGGCAGTCGAGAAAGACGTCGCAGAGATCGAGCAAGGCAAGGAACTTCCCGGGCGAGAGCCAGGGGATCAACAGCAGGTGTCGCGTCGGATCGAGGCCGCGCTTGCGGAACGCCGATTCGAGGCGCGCCACGACCTGGTCGGTCGCCCAGGGGCAAACCGGATCGCGCAGCAGAATGAAGACACTCGATCCGGCTGCTACGGCTATCTGCGCATAGAGATCATCGTCGACCGGGTCGAGCTTGATGCTCCGTTGGGCGATCAGGAAGCGGCTACCCTTCAGACCGTGCAGGGCGGCCTCCACCTCCGGAATGGGCGCGGCAGCGATCGGCAGGGAAGCGGTGCAGCAGCCGGTGCCCGGCAAGCGGATCAAGCGCTCCCGGTAGTGGGCATCGGCATCCGCGGGCTCGAGCAGGTCGCCGGAAAGAAACAGGTCGATGCTGGCCAGGCCGGTGGTGATCGGGTGCCCCCAGCTGGCCACCTGCAGCGGCGCGAGCCGATGTGCGGCGAGGAAGTAGGCGATCGACGACATGCCGATTTCCGGGTAGAAAATCACGTCCGGGCAGTCTTCGCCAGCGGCGGCCAGCCAGCCGCTGGCCTCGCCAATCGTGTGCCGGTCACGCCAGCCATCGACCTGCGTGCGGGCAAAGGCCGTTTCCTCGTCCTCGGCATTGCCCAGGTGATAGATGAGCACCTCGAAACGCGCACGATCCAGGTGCAGCAACAGGCCGCGCAAGACGATATCCCATACCGAATGCCGGCGCACGTGATGCGATACCACCAACAGCCGGGTTCTGTCGCGATGCGGACGCGGTGCACGGTCCCGCGAGGGCAGGCATTCAGCGACCAGATCGCCGTAGCGCGATAGCAGATCGACGTGGTTGCCATCGCGGTAGGCCAGGAAGAACGGTTGCTGCGCGCCGGCCAGGTCGGTAGCGCGTAACTGCCGACCGGGGTCGGCGTGCAGCCACTCGGAAAGCGTATCGAGCGCGCCAGCGAAAGCGCCGCGGACGGTGGCTGCTTCTTCGCTGCTGTTCACGACCACCGGCAGGACGACGGTCGCCAGCGCCAGCCGCGTGGTGCTGCGGTCAGGCTGCGCGGCGAGTGCCTGAAGGTAACAGTCTTTGGCTTCCTTCGAGCGTCCGAGTTCCACCAGGACGCCGCCCAGCCGTTCAAGGATTTCGGCGTTCGCCGGCGGCGTCTTCAGAGCATCCCGATAGCAGCGCTCGGCCTCGGCAAAACGGGTCTGGTCGACGAGAAGTCGTGCCAGGTTGGTGCACGCATTCACGTAGCCAGGAGCCAATTGCAGGGCCCGACGATAGCATTCCTCAGCCTTGACCAGGCTCCCCAGTTCCTGGAGCACGTTGCCAAGATTGTCGAGGGCGGGGACGTAGTCCGGAGCGTGCTGCAGCGCGGCTGCAAAGCAGTTCCCTGCTTCTTCCAGCCGCCCGCTCTTGCACAGGATGTTGCCCAGGCAGAAGTGTGCCGCAGGATATTCCGGTGCGCGCTGTGCCGCCCGACGAGAGAAGGCTTCGGCTTCGTCCAATCGCCCCAGTTCGCCCAGCGTATCAGCGAGACAGACCAGCAGTTCGGCCGAATCCGGCGCGCTGCGCAGGACTCCGCGCAGGCAGGCTTCCGCCTCGGCAAACCTTCCCGACAGTCGCAAGGCATCGCCAAGAGCGAACTGCGCGCCCGCGTTCCCCGGCTGAAGTAGCGCGGCGCGCTCGAAGTTGGTGGCCGCCGCGTCGAAAAGCCCGCGTTCGATGAAAGCTCTCCCGAGCGCAGTCTGGGCATCGAAATCTCCGGGCGCGAGCGTCGTTGCGCGCTGCAGGGCGGGCACACCATCCTTGCCTTGCGCCTGCAGACTGGCACCAAGGAGGCCCCAGAGAAATCCCGACTGCGGCGATTGTCGCACCAGAAGGTGCAGCCACGATTCCAGTTCGGCATGGCGGCCCGCCTGGAACATGGCCACCAGCTGGCGCGCGTCGACCGCGTCGGGCGGCAAGGTGAGCTGGCGATGCCGGGCCGCTTCCGCGGCCCCTTGGCCCAGGCAGCAGTTCTTGTACTTCCTGCCACTGCCGCAGGGACAGGGATCATTCCGTCCGGGCTTCATCGCCAGTCGTTCCGCAAAGAGGCGCTAGCTGCGGTAGTCGGCGTTGATCTTGACATAGTCGTAGGAGAGGTCGCAGGTATAGACCGCCGCTCGGGCAGTGCCGCGTTCAAGCTCGACGCGGACGGTGATTTCGTCCGCGTGCATGATGCGCGCGCCGTCGCTCTCGCTATAGGAAGCGGCCCGGCCGCCGTTTTCGGCGACCAGAATCTCGCGGCCGCCGCCCGCCAGCCATACCCTGAGCCTATTGACGTCGAGGGCGTCGACGTCGGCATAGCCGATCGCCGCGAGGATGCGGCCCAGATTGGGATCGGAAGCAAAAAAGGCGGTCTTGACCAGAGGCGAATGGGCGACGGCGTAGCCGACGCGCTTGCATTCCTGACGGTCGTGGCCGCCTTCGACGGCGACGGTGATGAATTTGCTGGCCCCTTCTCCGTCGCGGATGATCGCCTGCGCCAGTTCCATGGCGACGGCGATCACCGCTTCGCGCAGTTGCGCGTAGGCGGGTGAGCCGGCGTCGCTGCATTCGATGCCCGCCTGGCCGGTGGCGATCAGGATCAGCGAGTCGTTGGTCGACGTATCGCCGTCGACGCTGATGCAGTTGAACGATTCGTCGGCCGCTTCGCGCAGCAGTTGCTGCAGCAGCGGCGCCGCGACGCCGGCGTCGGTGGCGATGAAGCCGAGCATGGTCGCCATGTTCGGGCGGATCATCCCGGCGCCCTTGCTGATGCCGGTGATGGTGACGCTTCTGCCGTCAATCCCGAGGCGCCGCGAGGCAGCCTTGGCGACGGTGTCGGTGGTCATGATGGCGTGTGCGGCAGCATGCCAGTTGTCGGCACGCAGGTCGGCGATACAGTCTGGCAGGCCGGCGATCAGGCGCTCGACGGGCAGCGGTTCGAGGATCACTCCGGTCGAAAAGGGGAGCACCTGGCGGTCGGCGATTCCCAGTAGCAGACCTAGCGCAGCGCAGCTTTCAGCGGCTGCCTGCCAGCCTTGCTCGCCGGTCCCGGCGTTGGCGATGCCGGTATTGATGACCAGTGCGCGCACGTCGCTGCCGAGTTGCAGATGGCGGCGGCAGACGTGTACCGGTGCGGCGCAGAAGCGGTTGGCGGTAAACACGCCAGCGACACGACAGCCGGGGTCGAGGGCGAGAACGGTGAGGTCGTTCCGGTCCGGCTTGCGGATGGCCGCCGCGGCGACGCCGAGACGAACGCCGGCAACCGGCAAGAGATCTGCGGCGGCGGGGGTACGATAATTGACGGGCATTGCAACCTCGCGAACGGGGAATGGCTGTGGCAGCGTGGCCGGCAGTGGGGGCGCGCCTGGCAGGCTACAGGTTCGGCAGCTGGCGCCCGCGCAGGTGGCAACCCACGGCGATGCGCGTGGCGGCAGCGGCGCTTACGACAACTTGCCGTGACAGAACTTGTACTTCCTGCCCGATCCACAGGGGCAGGGGTCGTTACGACCGACTTTCGGCCCCGCCGGCAGCGGCGTCATGCCCTCTGGCGGCGCTGCCTGGTCGTCGCTGCGCAGCGCTTCATCGAAGCCTATGTGCTGATACTGTACGTTCTGCACTTCGGCATGTGGCGCGGTTTCCTCGACGTCCTGCGGGCGTACCTGAACGGTCATCAATAAGCGTGTTACATCGGCACGCACGCTGTCCAGCAGGCGCTCGAAAAGCTCGAAGGCTTCGCGCTTGTATTCCTGCTTGGGGTTCTTCTGGGCGTAGCCACGCAGGTGAATTCCCTGGCGCAGGTGATCGAGTGCCGCCAGGTGCTCGCGCCAGTGCGTGTCCAGGCTCTGCAGCATGACGTTGCGTTCGAACTGGTGAAACATCCCGGCGCCGACCAGATCGACCTTGGCCGAGTAGGTTGCAGACGCGTTGTCGACGACCCGCTCCAGTATCTCCTCGTCGCGCAGATTCGGCTCGTCGGTCGACCAGGCGACGATCGGCAGCGGCAGTTGTAGGTCGGCGGCCAGGGTGTTTTCCAGACCGGGCAGGTCCCATTGCTCTTCGACGCTGTCGGCCGGTACGTGCACCCGGAAAGTCTCGTGCAATACGGCGGCGCGCATCGCGGTGACCGTTTCCGAAATGTCTTCGCTTTCGAGCAGCTCGTTGCGTTGCGCGTAAATGACCTTGCGTTGATCGTTGGAGACGTCGTCGTACTCGAGCAGTTGTTTGCGAATGTCGAAGTTGCGCGCTTCGACCTTGCGCTGCGCCGATTCAAGCGAGCGCGAGACGAGCGGATGCTCGATCGGCTCGCCTTCAGGCATCTTCAGTCGCTCCATGATCGCCTTCAGGCGATCGCCGGCAAAAATGCGCAGCAGCGAATCGTCGAGCGCCAGATAGAAACGTGAGGAGCCGGGGTCGCCCTGGCGGCCGGAACGGCCGCGCAGCTGATTGTCGATGCGCCGCGATTCGTGCCGTTCCGAGCCGATGATGTGCAGGCCGCCGGAGGCCACCACCTGGTCGTGCAGCACCTGCCACTCGCTGCGGATTTTGGCGATGCGCCGATCGCGTTCTTCGGCCGGCAGCGTTTCGTCGTCGCGGACCAGGCTGATCTGCTTTTCGATGCTGCCGCCGAGAACGATGTCGGTTCCACGCCCGGCCATATTGGTGGCGATGGTGATGACCCCCGGGCGGCCGGCCTGGATGACGATGTCCGCCTCGCGTGCGTGTTGCTTGGCGTTGAGTACCTGGTGCGGTAGCTTCTCGTGGTCAAGCAGCGCCGAGAGCAGTTCCGAATTCTCGATCGACGTCGTGCCGACCAGCACCGGCTGCCCACGCTCGCGACAGCCACGGATGTCGGCGACGATGGCCGCGTGTTTTTCCTGTGCCGTACGGAACACCTGGTCGTTGTTGTCGGTCCGGCGCATCGGCTTGTTGGGCGGGATGACCACGGTCTCGAGGCCGTAGATCTGTTGGAACTCGTAGGCTTCGGTATCCGCCGTACCGGTCATTCCCGACAGCTTGCTGTACATCCGGAAGTAGTTCTGGAAAGTGATCGACGCCAGCGTCTGATTCTCGTTCTGGATCTTCACGCCTTCCTTGGCCTCGACCGCCTGGTGCAGGCCTTCGGACCAGCGGCGACCGCTCATCAGCCGACCGGTGAACTCGTCGACGATCACCACTTCGCCGTTCTGCACCACATATTGCTGGTCCTTGAGGAACAGGTTGTGGGCGCGCAGGGAGGCATAGAGGTGATGGATCAGGAGTATGTTGCTGGCGTCGTAAAGGCTGCCGTTGCCCGGGAGCAGCCCGGCTTCCTCGAGAACCCTTTCGGCATTCTCGTGGCCAGCCTCGGTCATCAGGATCTGATGACCCTTTTCGTCGACCCAGTAGTCGCCGGGACCGTTTTCTTCCTGGCAGCGCGTGAGCAAGGGGGCGACCTTGTTCATTCGCACGTAGAGATCGGTGTGGTCTTCGGCCTGTCCGGAGATGATCAGCGGGGTGCGCGCTTCGTCGATGAGAATCGAGTCGACTTCGTCGACGATGGCGAAGCTGAGCTTGCGCTGCACCCGTTCGGCGGTCGAGTAGACCATGTTGTCGCGCAGGTAGTCGAAGCCGAACTCGTTGTTGGTGCCGTAGGTGATGTCCGCAGCGTAGGCTGCCTGTTTGTCGTCGTGTGCCATCTGCGACAGGTTGACGCCGACCGACAAGCCGAGAAAGCGATGCAGGCGTCCCATCCATTCGGCGTCACGGTTGGCCAGATAGTCGTTGACGGTGACGATATGAACGCCTTTGCCGGCCAGGGCATTGAGATAGGCGGGCAGGGTCGCGACCAGGGTCTTGCCTTCGCCGGTCCGCATTTCGGCGATCTTGCCGTCGTGCAGGACCATGCCACCGATCAGCTGCACGTCGAAGTGACGCATGCCGAGGGCTCGTTTGCCGGCCTCGCGTACGACCGCGAATGCCTCCGGGAGGAGTGCGTCCAGCGTCTCGCCGCTGGCGACTCGTTCCTTGAACTCGACCGTTTTGCCGCGCAGATCTTCATCGGACAACGCGCTGATACCTTCCTCGAGCGCGTTGATCTTGCGGACAACCCACGAGTACTGCTTGATCAGCCGATCGTTGCGGCTGCCGAAAATCTTTTTGAGTAGGCCGGGAATCATTCTGGGAACGGTAAAGGAAGCTGCGAAGTTAGTATAAGGACTCCAGTCTGGCAGCAGCAGCGAAGCGCTGCCACTGCCAGAAATGGCGAGCACTGGAGAGCCAATCGTGAGTAACCGGGATTGCAGCGCCGCAAACGCAGGGTGACAGGATCAACGCAATCATAAGGCGTGCGGCATGGATACTACCTTCAAGAGGGGATAGACGCAATTCTGGCTTCCGCTGGCGCCGTGACGCGGGCGCGCCGAGTGGCGTCTGATGGCGGCGACTGCGACTGGCGGGCATTTGCCAGCACCTTGTCGTGGCAGCCCGTGCTGCGTGTCGCCAAAGCGTCTCGGCAGCTGCCGCTGCGGCTGTCGCGGCGGCCCCCGGCCGAACGCGGCAGAAGTGGCCGAATTGTGCTTGTCAATCGGGAAAGACAGGTGCTTTAATCCCCCTACCGTCAGCCACTGTGAGGAGTCACGAGATGCCAGATAGTCACTTCAAGCCTCTGCTCTGGACCAAGCTCAGGAGAGGCGTTCCGTGTTACCTGCCGAAGGCTGCCGTGGGCGCTCGGGTTGACGCCCATTCTCCGGCCCTGGCGGTGATGACCGACTTTCGTCGCTTTGCGCCAGTTACGATTGCCCGCGATGCTGCGCTCGACGAGGCCAACCGATTGATGACCCTGTGTAATGTGCACTACCTGCTGGTTGGTGACGAGCAGCGGCAGTTGCTGGGAATCGTCACCGAGGCCAGTACCAAGGGGCACCGGCCGCTGGCAACAGCGCACGCGATGGGAATACGCCCGCGCGAGCTGGTGGTCGGCAATGTGATGATCAACAAGCACGACGATGCCGAGGTGGTGCACCTCAAGGACCTTGCCGCGGCCAAGGTCGGCCACGTCCTGGCTACGCTCAAGGAACTGGGGACGCCGAGCTGCCTGGTAGTGGAGCACGATGAGAGCGATAACCATGTCCTTTGCGGGGCGTTCTTCCTGTCGCAGATCGAGCGTCAGATGGGTGGCGAGTCGCGACCCGACGAGGTCGCGCACACCTTCTCGCAGGTGGTCAATTCGCTGGGGCGCTGAGTCGGCGCAACACGCGCCGGCTGGCGGTTGCGACGCAGCGTGTTCATTTTTGTTGGCCGGTGCTTGGCGAGTCGCACCGAGGACTGCTGGCGAGGCGTGGCCTCGTCCGCCAGTCCGCAGGCAACCAAGAAGCCGCTTCGCCGCGTCTGCCCGCAAGCTGCCGGGATTGGATGATTCGGGCTTAAGGCACGCTTCAGCTGGTCAACGCATGATCCCTGCCCTGTTGTGAGGGCAGGCCATCCCGTTGGCGGTTCGCCTCTCGTTGTGCCCAACGGCTCCCGGTACCGATGCTTGCCGTGCTGCCGGGAGCCTGCTGCTGCGACCGCCAAGGCGGCGATAGAATAATGACCCCCCCTTTTTCGAGAAGCGACCCCGACAATGAGCACCGGTAACGCCGCCCCGGAAATTTCCTTCGACGACCCACGCCGGCACGCGATGACGCAGCGCTGCACCTGGATCAGCGTCGTGGTCAACGTGCTGCTGACCGCGGCGCAGGTTGTCGCTGGCATTATCGCCAACTCGCAGGCACTGGTCGCCGATGGCATGCATTCGCTGTCCGATCTCGTCTGCGACTTCCTGGTGCTCTTCGCTGCTCATCACAGCAAGGACCCGGCCGATGAGAGTCACCCTTACGGTCACGCGCGCATCGAAACAGCGGCGTCATTTGCCCTGGGGGCGATTCTGGCAGCGACTGGCGGCGCCATCATCTGGAGCGCTGGCGTGAAGTTGCAGGACCTGGGTAGCCTGCCGCCGGTTGCGCCGTTGGCGCTGTGGACGGCGCTGCTTGCGCTGATCGCCAAAGAGACTTTGTTTCGCTACATGTTGCACGTCGGTGAAAGCCTGCGCTCGCCGATGCTGGTCGCCAACGCCTGGCACGCTCGCTCGGACGCTGCCTCGTCGCTGGTGGTGGCAGTGGGGATCGGCGGCAACCTGATGGGCTTCGTCTTCGCCGATTCGGTGGCCGCGGTGATCGTCGGTTTCATGATCGTGCGCATGGGGGTGGTGTTTTCCTGGGAAGCGCTGCAGGAACTGATCGACACCGGGCTGTCGGTCGACGAGGTGAATGGTATTCGCCAGGTGATCATCGACACTCAGGGTGTGGGCAGCCTGCACGAATTGCGCACTCGCCGCATGGCGCATCGCTCGCTGGTCGACGCGCATGTCTGCGTCAATCCGCGGATCAGCGTCTCCGAGGGGCATCGCATCGCTGAGGCGACCCGCAAGCGGGTGCTCGACAGCCATCCCACAGTGTCCGACGTGCTGGTGCACGTCGACGTCGAAGACGACGTCGATCACGATAGCAAGAGCCAGAACATGCCGGACCGCAGCGAGTTGATGGGCTTCCTGGCGCCGGTGCTGGCGACGCTGCCGAAACCGCAGAGAGTGGTTCTGCACTATCTCAATGGTCGCGTCGAGGCCGAAGTCTTCCTGCCTTGCGAGATACTCGCCGACCCGGCCTTGGTCAGTACGGCAGAACGCGAATTCGCCGAGCGCCTGCGCGCGCATCCATTGCTCAGCGCCCTGTCGATCAACTACCGCCAGCGTATTTTTCCCGTCCGCCGCGGTTGATTCTCGGCCGGCAATTTTTCCCGGGAGCGCCGACAGAACGGCAGTCGTCGGCTGCGTGGCAGCTTGCTTGTGCTCTCCGCGGCAGGCGCAACCGGCGCCTCTGCCTGCTGACGATCAGTAGCGGGGGGCAGCGGTCAGGTACGCGCCGCATGCTATAATCCCTTTCTTTTTCAAGGCTTGAGAGGCGTACGATGTTTTCGGCTAACGACACACTGGCGAAAGTGGATCCCGAGATCTGGCAGGCGATCGAAAACGAAAATCGGCGCCAGGAAGAGCATATCGAGTTGATCGCTTCGGAGAACTACGTCAGCCACGCGGTGATGGCCGCGCAAGGCTCGCAGTTGACCAACAAGTACGCCGAAGGCTATCCGGGCAGGCGCTACTACGGTGGCTGCGAGCACGTCGATGTCGCCGAGCAGCTGGCCATCGATCGCCTCAAGAAACTGTTTTCCGCCGAGGCGGCCAACGTCCAGGCGAATTCCGGGTCGCAGGCCAATCAGGCAGTCCTGATGGCCTTTGCCAAGCCGGGTGACACGATCATGGGAATGAGCCTCGCCGAAGGAGGGCACCTGACGCATGGCATGCCGCTGAACATGTCCGGCAAGTGGTTCAACGTCGTTGCCTACGGTCTCGACCAGCATGAAGCCATCGATTACGCGAAAATGGAAGCGCTGGCCCGCGAGCACAAGCCGCGCATCCTGATCGCCGGTGCCTCGGCGTACTCGCTGCGCATCGATTTCGAGCGCTTCGCACGGGTGGCCAGGGAAGTGGGCGCGATTTTCATGGTGGACATGGCGCATTACGCCGGTCTGATTGCCGCCGACTGCTACCCGAACCCGGTTCCGCACGCCGATGTGGTGACCTCGACGACGCACAAGACGCTGCGCGGGCCGCGTGGCGGCATCATCCTGATGAAGGCCGAGCACGAAAAAGCGATCAACTCGGCGGTCTTTCCGGGTCTGCAGGGTGGGCCGCTGATGCACGTGATTGCGGCCAAGGCGGTGGCTTTCAAAGAGGCGCTGAAGCCGAGCTTTACCAAATACCAGGAGCAGGTGCTGGCCAACGCCCGGGTTCTCTCGCGCGTGCTGTCGGAAGAGCGCGGCATGCGCATCGTTTCGGGGCGTACCGAATCGCACGTCTTCCTGGTTGATTTGCGGGCCAAGAACATCACCGGCAAGGAAGCCGAGGCCGCGCTGGGCGCCGCACACATCACGGTCAACAAGAACGCCATCCCCAATGATCCGCAGAAGCCCTTCGTGACTTCCGGGATTCGTATCGGTTCGCCGGCGATGACCACGCGTGGCTTCACCGAGATCGAATCGGAAGTGGTCGGGCACCTGATCGCCGACGTTCTCGATGCGCCCGGCGACGAAAAGGTCCTCGCCAGAGTGCGCGCCGATGGTGCGGCGCTGTGCAGGAAGTTTCCGGTCTATGGCGGGTCGGCGGGATGAAATGCCCGTTCTGCGGCGCTGACGAAACGACCGTCGCTGACACCCGTATCAATGACGATGGCGATCTGGTTCGCCGTCGTCGGCGTTGCCTGAAATGCGACAAGCGGTTCACGACTTACGAGCGTGCCGAACTGCGCATGCCGCAGGTCATCAAGAAGAATGGCTCGCGGGTCAACTTCGACGCCGAGAAGCTGGCCGCCAGTCTCCGCCTGGCGCTGCGCAAGCGCCCGGTCGGCACCGAGGCGGTCGAGGCGGCGATTGCCCGTATCGAGGGCAAGCTGCTGGCCCTCGGTGAGCGGGAACTGGCTTCGGAGAAAGTCGGTGAGATGGTCATGCTCGAGTTGAAAAAACTCGACAAGGTGGCCTACGTCCGCTTTGCGTCGGTCTATCGCAATTTCGAGGACGTAGACGAGTTCTCCAAGCTGATTCGCGAGGTCTCCCGCTCGCCGCAGAAACTCGGTCGTTGATGGCGCAGGGCTTCAGCGCGTTCGACCACGAAATGATGGCGCGGGCGTTGCGCCTGGCCGAGTTGGGTTTGCATACCACCACTCCGAATCCGCGTGTCGGTTGCGTCATCGTCAATGATGGGCAGATCGTCGGCGAAGGCTGGCATCTGCGCGCCGGCGGGCAGCACGCCGAAGTGCATGCCCTGCGCGCGGCGGCTGAACGTGCGCGCGGGGCAAGCGTTTACGTGACGCTCGAGCCGTGCAGTCATCAGGGTCGGACGCCGCCCTGCGCTGACGCGCTGCTGGCGGCGGGAGTGCGCCGCGTCGTCGTCGCCATGCCCGATCCCAATCCGCTGGTCGCCGGGCAGGGGCTCGCCAGCCTGCGCGCGGCCGGAGTGCTTGCCGAGGAGGGCTTGCTCGCTGTCGAGGCCGGCGAGCTCAATATTGGTTTCGTCGCCCGCATGACTCGCTCGCGGCCCTGGCTGCGCTTGAAGGTCGCCGCCAGTCTCGACGGCAAGACGGCATTACGCAACGGCGCCAGCCAGTGGCTGACCGGTGCCGATGCCCGCCAGGACGGGCATCGCTGGCGCGCGCGTGCCTGCGCCATTTTGACCGGCATCGGTACTGTCCGGCACGACGACCCGCAGCTCAATGTGCGTGGGGTGACCGGGCTGGCCAGCGATTCGCGCCAGCCGCTGAAAGTCGTCGTCGATAGCCGGCTTGAGCTGCCGCTTGGCGCCCGACTGTTGCGCGGTGCTCGCGTTCTGCTCGCTGCCGCCCACGCCGACGCCTCGCGGGTTGCCACTTTCCGGAAGGCCGGCGCCGAGGTGCTGCTGCTGCCCGGGGCGGACGGGCAGGTCGATCTGCGCGCGCTGCTCGCCGAACTCGCCCGCCGCGGCATCAACGAAGTTCACGCTGAAGCGGGTTTTCGCCTCAGCGGCTCGCTCCTCGGCGCCGGTCTGGTCGATGAACTGCTGCTCTATCTGGCGCCCTGCCTGCTGGGCGACGCCGCACGTGGCATGTTCGACCTGCCAGCGCTCGAGTCGCTGGCCGGCAAACGCAGCCTGCTCATCCGCGACCTGCGTTCGGTGGGGCCCGACTTGCGCCTGCTGGCACGCTTCACTTGACGTCGCCTGACGCGCAGACCGGACACTGCGGGTCCTGGCCGAAGTTCACACTGCGCCAGTCCATCGACAAACCGTCGAGCAGCCACAGGCGGCCAAGGACGACTTCGCCGGCGCCGGCGATCAGCTTCAGCGCTTCGGCTGCCTGCATGGCGCCGATGATGCCGGTGAGCGGTGCGAATACCCCCATCACCGCGCAGCGCTCCTCCTCGACATCGTCTGCTTCCGGGAACAGGCAGCTATAGCACGGCGCGCCAGCGCGCCGGCTGTCGAATACCGCGAGCTGGCCGGCAAAACGGATCGCAGCGCCGGAAACCAGTGGGGTGCGCTGGCGGACGCATTGCCGATTGACGGCGTGGCGGGTGGCGAAATTGTCGCAGCAATCGAGCACCACGTCGGCGTCGGCGACCAGAGCAGCCAGAGCATCGCCAGCGAGACGGCTGTTGATTGCTTCGACGCGTACTTCGGGATTGATATGCGCCAGCGCCATCTTTCCTGACAGGGCTTTGGGCTGGCCGATGCGCTCCTGCGTGTGGAGAATCTGGCGCTGCAGATTGGTGAGGTCAACCTGATCGCCGTCGGCGAGGGTGATCCGGCCGACGCCGGCGGCGGCGAGATAGAGGGCGGCCGGAGAACCCAGGCCGCCGGCACCGACGATCAATGCCTTGGCGTTGACCAGGCGCTGCTGCCCTTCAATGCCGATTTCGTCGAGCAGGATATGGCGGCTATAGCGAAGCAACTGCTCGTCGTTCATCGGGTTGGCCCTGGCCTTTTCCTGCACCTGCGGCAGATGTTGCGAATGCCCTGCATGCCGGGCTTACTTGTACTCGCGCCACTCCGGCGGCGTGTCGTCGTGGTCGCCATGCGGGTGACGTTCCCAGGCGTGCGTGTAGGCTTCCGACTGCGAGCGTTTCAGTAGCCGCTCCGGCGCCTCGAGATTATGCAGCTGCGTTTCCTCGACGTAGTAGATCAGCGCCCGCATCATCTTGCTCATCAAGGTGTTGTCGAGGTGGTAGCCGTTGTCCTCGAGCGAGCCTTCGAGCTCTTCCAGCGAGTGCTGGTGAAGATCGTAGGCGACGCCGACGGCGCGCTCCTGTTCGCGCCGCTCGACCTCCAGTTGCTCGATCTGGCCGAGGAATTCGGATGCCTCAGGCACCTGATGCGGAGGAAACTTGGCAAACAGGATATTCCGCTGCTTGCGGATCGGTGCTGTCTTGTCGGTTGTCGCCGCCGGTCGTTTCACGTTCCTTCCCTGGAGAGAAAGGGGTTCAGGGCTTGTTGCGGATAAGCTGCATGCCCTTGAGAATATTCAGCGCCTGGGTCAGCTGGTAGTCCTTTTTCGAAGCCAGTTCGCGGCTCGGCAGTTCGGCCGACTCGTCGCCTTCGTCCTTGTTGTCCTTCGGTCCGCTGGGCTTCGGCTGGGCGGGTGGCTGTGTCCTGCTTGACGGTTTGGCCGGTGCCTCCTTGACCGCGGCCTCACTGTCCGCTTCGCTATTGTTCTCAAGGTGGTGGTCGAGGTTGGCTTCGCGCAAACGCTGCGCTGAGCCGCCGTTGGCCGTTTCCTCGACGACGATGTCCGGGTCGATGCCTTTGGCCTGGATCGAACGCCCCAGAGGCGTGAAGTAGCGTGCCGTCGTCAGCTTGATGGCGGTATTGCCGGGGAGCGGCAGAACGGTCTGCACCGAGCCTTTGCCGAAGGTCGTCGTGCCGAGGACGACGGCACGCTTGTAATCCTGCAGCGCACCGGCGACGATTTCGGACGCCGAAGCCGAGCCGCCATTGACCAGCACGACCATCGGGACGGTGCGCGCTTCCGCCGGCAGGCGCTTGATGTAATCGTCCCGGCTGCCGCGCAGATAGTCCGCCGGCGAAGCGTGAAACTCGTGCTTGGCGTCGGGGGCGCGACCATCGGTCGAGGTAATCAAGGAATCGGGCGGCAGAAACGCGGCCGAGACGCCAACGGCACTGTTCAGCAAGCCGCCCGGATCGTTGCGCAGGTCGAGCACCAGCCCCTTGAGCGGCCCGGGCTTGGAAAGGTCGTTGAGGTGCTTGACCACCGCTGCGCCAGTATTCTCCTGGAAAGAGGTGATGCGCAGATAGCCGAAGCCGTCTTCGACCAGCTTCGACTTGACGCTTTGCACCTTGATCACTTCGCGGGTCAGTGTGACGTCGATCGGTTTCGCCTCGCCCTTGCGCAGAATCGACAATCTGATCTGCGACTTCGGCTTGCCGCGCATGCGCTTGACGGCTTCGGTCAGCGTCAGACCCTTGACCAGCGTGTCGTCGATCTTGAAAATCAGGTCTCCAGGCTTGACGCCGGCACGATCGGCGGGAGTGTCCTCGATCGGCGACACCACCTTGACCAGTCCGTCTTCCATGCCGACTTCGATACCGATGCCGCCGAACTCGCCTTGCGTCCCGACCTGCAAGTCCTTGAACGCGTCGGCATCAAGGTAGGTCGAGTGCGGGTCCAGGTTGGAGAGCATGCCGCTGATCGCGTGGGTGATCAGTGTCTTGTCGCCGACGGGTTCGACATAGCCCTTCTTGATGGCATTGAATACTTCAGCGAAGGTGCGCAACTCTTCTACGGGCAGGCTTGTACGCGTCTCCTTTTCGGCCAGCGCCGAAAACTGCAGGCTGATCAGAATGCCACCAAGAACTCCGGCGCAAACCAGCCCGGCCTGTTTCCACTTGCCCATTTCTCTCACTCCGTGCGCGCCCTATTTGCTGTTGACCCACGCCAGCGGGTCAAGCGGTTTCCCATCGTGGCGGATTTCGAAGTATAAACCGGATTCCGGGTTGCCACCGGTGTTGCCGACCGTGGCAATGCTCTCGCCACCGCGGACATCGTCACCGACCTGTTTCAGCAGTGAATCGTTGTTGGCGTACACCGACAGGTAGTCGCTACCGTGGTCGACGATGAGCAGATTTCCGAACCCGCGCATCCATTCGGCAAAGACGACGCGGCCAGCGGCGATGCTGTGCACGTCGCTGCCTGTGCCGGCACGGATGAACAGCCCCTTCCAGGTGCTTCCTTCCTGGCGCGCGCTACCAAAGCGATTGCTTACCGACCCCTTTGTGGGCAGGCGCAGGGAACCCTTCATTTTCGCCAGGTTGCCGACGAAAGCTTCGGCCGGCGGGGTCGCACGCGGCGCTTCCTGGCGCGCTGCCGGCGGTGCTGCCGGCGGTGCTTCGCGGCGGATTTCCGGGCGGGGAGGCTCGCTTTCCGGCTGCGCTCTGCCAGCCCCGGCATCGGGCGGTGCCGGCTTGTGCTGGCGGGCTGTGCGCTGTGCCTCCTGGCGGGCAATTTCCTGCTGCGCCAAGGCCCGTTCCCGTTGCGCCGCCGCCTGGCGCTCGCTTGCCTGGCGCTCGGCTTCCCGGCGTGCTTCGGCAGCTTTGGCGGCGATGATTCTCGACAAGCGCTCGACGAGGTTGGTCAGGCGCGCCTCGTCCCGTTGCAGCTTGCCGATTTCACGTCTCTGCGTGGTGATCTGTTCAGACAGTCCATCCAGCGTCGCCTGGCGTTGCGCGCGCTGAGCGAGCAGCTTGGCATGTTCCTCGCGCTGCTTGTCCTCCGCGGCAGCGAGTTGCGCCGCCTGCTCGCGGGCGTCGACGGCCAAAGCCTTTTGGCGCTGCAGGTTGGTTTCGATCTCCAGGAGAAGCTGGCTGCGTGCCCGTCCAATCGCTTCCAGGTAGTGCAGGTCACGCGCCAGCTGGTGCGGGTCGTCACCGTTGAGAAACAGCTGCAGCGCATCCGGATTGCCACGCAGGTACTGCCTGTAGAGCAGTTTTTCGAGCTGTTGCTGCTGCAGGGTCAGCCCTTGCTCGAGCGCCTTGGCTTGGCCATCGAGGTCTTTGAGCTTGCCCTGTAGTGTGGCGATCTGCTCCTTGAGCTGGTGAAGGTCGCGCTGTGTCGATGAAATGGCGCGTTCGGCGTCCTTGAGTTGATCCGCCGATTCCTTGCGTGAACCTTCCGCAGCGACCATCTCCCGGCGCAGCGCTTCGATCTGGGTGCGCAAGGATTTCAGGTTGCCCTGCTTTTCGGCGACGTCGCCTGTCGAGCTGGCGGGAGAGTCCGGCCGCTCCTTGTTGCCGTCGGCGGCGAAAGCCGGCGTGAACAAGACGCTGGCGAGCACTGCAATGGCCAGGCTGCGTCCGAGTGCGCGGCGTGCCGAACGCACGGCTGCTGCGGGCAGGCGCGTGTCCTGGCGCTTCCCCGGAAGCCTTGCCGCGACGCCAGCCTTGGCGGCTGTGCGGGTCGGCGTTGCGTCGTCGAAAGGGCTTGCGGATGTGTTGGTCAATGAGCGGCGCACGCCTGGCTTAAACGTGAGTTGGCTGGAGAGGGACGGGAGGCCGAGATGGTGGCGAGGTGGTGGCAAATTGGCGAGGTCACGTGGCCGGTATCGCCGCTGGTAAGCGGGAACCCGGCGAGCGCGTCCAAGGCGTGTGCGGCACCCCTTGGCGGGTGGTTTTGTTCTATAATCGCGGATTATATGATAAACGGCGAGTCTGGCGTAACGTGCCTATCCGGACCAGCATCATCGACAAGCAGGAGCATATCGAACAAGCGGCACGGGCGCTCAAATCGATCTCGCATCCCTTGCGTCTTAAGATTCTGTGTGTGATTGGTGACCAGGATGCTTGTGTGCAAGAGATCGTCGACGCTGTCGGGACTTCGCAAAGCAATATCTCCCAGCATCTTGCAATACTGCGCGAAAAGGGCGTTCTGCTCGCGCGCAAGGACGCCAACCGAGTTTACTATCGGGTTGGCGACGCGCGCACGCTGCAGTTGATTGGCATGATGCGCGAGGTGTTCTGCGGCGATTAGCGGCGCGTTGTCGCTGCCCGACCCGTCCTTGCCGGCGAGTGGGGTCGGGCCTCGCTCCCGGTGTGGCCCCGTTTTTTCGCCATGTTTGTGCCACGTTCTAGCCATGTTTCGCGTCAATTTCTGGAGTTTCGATTGGAATTCATACAGCAGAATCTTCTTCTGGTGGCCGTCGCTGTGGTCAGCGGCACGCTGCTGCTCGTGCTTTCGGTGCATCGCCCCGGTGGCGCGCGATCGCTGACCACCGCCCAGGCAACGATACTGATCAACCGCGAGAATGCGCAGTTGCTGGACATCCGTGAACCGAGCGAATACGTTGCCGGACACCCCGCCGACGCAATCAACATTCCTGTCGGGTCGCTCGACGAGCGGGCCGAGGAGTTGGCGTCGTTCAAGGACAATCCCTTGATTCTGATCTGTCAATCCGGCATGCGTTCATCCGCCGCCTGCTCCAAGCTGGCCAAGCTCGGTTTCTCCAGGCTGCACTCCCTCGAGGGCGGCGTCGGCGCGTGGGCCGAGGCTGGCCTGCCGTTGAAGAAGGGTTCGCGGAAGTGACCCAGTCGCCGCGGGTGCTGATGTACTCCACCGGCGTTTGCCCATTCTGCATCCGGGCCGAGCAACTGTTGCTTGCCCGCGGCGTGGCCATGATCGACAAGATTCGCATCGACCTCGATCCCGAGCGCCGCAGCGAGATGCTCGAGAAGACCGCCAGACGCACCGTCCCGCAAATCTACATCGGGGAGGTGCACGTCGGCGGTTTCGACGATCTCCTTGCTTTTGATCGGGCGGGCAAGTTGTTACCCTTGCTGGCGGGTGATCCCGTGTGACCACCGCTCGCCGAGTGACCGCGCGCTTCCCGGCAGTTCCCGGCACTTTCCCGCGCGCATTTTTTCCACCCCCAACCACAGGCCGAAAAACACCATGAGCGAACAAGAAACCCCGAACCCCGTTTTTTCCATCGAGAAGATCTACGTCAAGGACCTCTCGGTCGAAGTGCCCAATGCGCCGCAGATTTATCTCGAGCGCGAGACGCCAACGATCAACATCCAGTTGCAGACCAAGGCGCAGGGTATCGGCGAGGGGCTCTTCGAGGTCGCCTTGACGGCCACAGTGACCTCCAAGATAGAAGAGAAGACCGTTTTTCTCGTCGAGGTCGGTCAGGCGGGTATCTTCCGCGTTCAGCATGTGCCGAGCGAGAATATGGACGCCGTATTGTCGATTGCCTGCCCCAATATTCTCTACCCCTATGCTCGCGAAGTCGTTTCCGACGCCGTGACCCGTGCTGGTTTTGCGCCAGTAATGCTGCAGCCAGTGAATTTTGAAGCGCTTTACATGTCGCGCCTCCAACAGCAGCAGGCCGAAGCGGCGAAGGATGCGCCGAACGAGGAGCCGGGCGAAGCGACCATCCAGTAAGCAGGGGCGGCCAGAAAAAGGGGCCTTGCCAATGAAGCGATGGCTGAGCGTGTTGCTCGCGGCTGGTTCGGCTGTACCGGCGTTGGCGGTCGAGTTTCGCACGGTCGACACGGCGACCGTGCTCTACGATGCGCCTTCCCAGCGGGGCAATAAGCTTTTCGTCATCAAGCGCGATACACCGGTCGAGTTGGTCGTCCACCTCGAAGGCTGGGCAAAGGTGCGGGATTCGGACGGCGCCATGGCCTGGCTGGAGAGCAAGTACCTCGGCTTGCGGCATTCCGTGGTCGTCGTCGCCGCGCGTGCGCAAGTCCGGGAGAGCGCCGACGATGCCGCTGCGCTGGTCTTCGAAGCCGAGAGGAACGTCGCCCTCGATTACCTGGAAATCGTTCCCGGTGGCTGGGTAAAGGTCCGCCACCGTGATGGACAGTCCGGCTACGTCCGCGCCGACCAGATCTGGGGCCTGTGAATCGGTGAATACATGAAGTTGACGGTGCTGGGGGCCGGCGCCTGGGGTAGCGCGCTGGCCGCCGCTTTCTGCGATCGGCACACGGTCACGCTGTGGGCGCGCGGGCCGGAAGTGCTGCGTGCTCTGCGCGACAAGCGCGAAAACCCGCGCTATCTGCCGGGCCGCCGCTTTCCCGAGGCCTTGCACATCGGCGACGATTTCGCGACTGCCGTAGCCGACGCCGATCTGTTGTTGATCGCCACTCCGCTTGCCGGCCTGCGGCCGACGCTTTGCCGCTTGCGTGATGCCGCTGTTGCCAGCCCGCTGATCTGGGCGTGCAAGGGTCTGGAGGCCGAAACGGGCAAGCTGCCGCACCAGATTGTCGCCGAAGAACTGGGTGCGCAACGCTTGTGTGCTGCCTTGTCGGGGCCGAGCTTCGCCGACGAGGTGGCGCGCGGCCTGCCGACTGCGGTGACGCTGGCGGCCAACGACGCCGCATTTGGCCAACAGACGGCGCTGGCCCTGCATAGCCCGCGCTTTCGCATCTATGCCAACGACGATTTGCCCGGTGTTGAAGTCGGCGGCGCGGTGAAGAACATCATGGCCATTGCCACCGGCGTTTGCGATGGCCTTGGCCTTGGGCTTAACGCGCGCGCCGCGCTGATTACGCGTGGGCTCGCCGAGATAGCGCGCTTTGGTGTCGCTCTCGGTGGACAGGCGCAGACTTTCATGGGGCTGGCCGGGATCGGCGATCTGATCCTTACCTGCACCGGCGACTTGTCACGGAATCGCCGTGTCGGTCTGGAACTGGCCGCTGGCAAGACGCTGTCACAGATCCTTCGTGATCTCGGCCACGTTGCCGAGGGCGTCAGCACGACGCGCGAAGTTGCTCGCCTGGCGAGCCAGCTGGCAATAGAGATGCCCATCACGCAGGCCGTCGACGCCATGCTTTATCACGCTGAACCGGCAGCATCGGCGGTCGAAAAACTGCTCAGCCGGGATCCGAAGAACGAGGGTACATAGCCGGCGGCCAACATGGTTGCCGCCGGGAATCGTCTTGGCAGCTTCGGCGCTGACGAAACTTTCTCATCAGTTGGGGGTCAGACCGCGCTCTCGAACGCAGGTCGCGGTTTCCAGAAGCGGGTGCCGCTGCCACAAATGCGAAACCTTTAGCCCTCTATGATGCCTTCGCTGTCCAGTGAGCGCTGACAGCGTCGCCAGTGTTCGCTGCGGCCGTCACGTCACGTCACGCATCCCGGGCGCGCCGCGCAACCGGTGATCGTCACGCAGATCGTACGCTCGCCGCAGTGGCAAACCGCTGGCGGTGCATCACCCTGACCAACATACACGAAAGCTGATGGCTTTCGGGCACGGAAATTGCTAGATTTCTGGTGTGCCCAGCCATCAAGGAGGTAGGCAAACAATGTTCAAGAAACTGTTTTCTCGTCATTCGCTCGGCGGCAAGCTGCTGCCAAACCGCGTCGTCATGGCGCCAATGAACCGTAACCGTGCCACCGACTGGCAACTCGCGCCACCGGCGATGACCGCCAGATACTACGCACAGCGCGCTTCGGCCGGCCTGATCATTGCCGAGGGAACGCCGGTCTCGCCGCAGGCGCGCGGTTGTGCGCGCACGCCTGGCATCTACAGCGGCGCGCAGGTCGCCGGCTGGCGCAAGGTGACCAAAGACGTGCACCATGCCGGGGGCCGCATCTATTTGCAGCTCTGGCACGTCGGTCGCGTCGGCCATAGCAGCCTGCGCGCGGATCGCTCACCGCCGGTGGGGCCGACCGGAATCGGTCTGCACAGTGATCGGGTGCCGATCCTAAACGGCGGCGCCGAGCCGGTGATGGTGCCCTGCGATGCGCCGCGCGGGCTGACGACCGAGGAGGTGCGGCTGATCGTCACCGATTTCGTCCGCGCAGCGCGCAATGCCGTCGCCGCGGGTTTCGACGGCGTCGAGATTCACGCCGCAAACGGCTATTTGTTCGATCAGTTCCGCTGCCCCTACGTCAACGACCGTGCCGACGAGTATGGCGGTTCGCTGTCCAATCGCTGGCGCTTTCTCCTGGAGACCGTGCAGGCCGTTGCCGCGGCGATTGGCAGCGCGCGTGTCGGCGTACGCATCTCGCCACTGGGGACCGCGCACGAGATGCAACCTGATCCGGATCCCCTGGTCAGCTATGGCTACCTCGCGACGCGGCTGAAGCTCCTGCGCATCGCTCATCTGCACGTCTACGACCAGGAAGGGAGCTGGATCCACGATCGGCAGGGCGATCTGCTGCCGCACCTGCGCGCCTGCTTCCCGGGAACGATGATTCTTTGCGGAGGCTTCGACCGCGAGCGTGCGGAAGTGGCGCTGCGTGCCGGTCGCGGCGATCTGATTGCCTTCGGCAAGCACTTCATCGCCAACCCGGATCTCGTCGATCGCCTGCGCATCGGGGCGCCGTTGGCACCCTGGAACTCGACGACGATCTACAAGGGCGGAGCGAAGGGCTACGTCGACTATCCGGCGCTAGACGTGGCCGCCGTGACGGCCGCCTGAGCGGCACTTGCACAATGCAGAAGGGGCTCGTGACCCCCCCGGCCGAGATGCTTTCCGCGGCGGCATCAAGGTTGCCCTTTCATCCCTGAAAGCGCGGGCGGTGCGCCTGTAGCGCGATGAGCACCGCCAGCGGCCAGTGGAATAGCAGCCAGAGCTCGTCCGGATTATCGATCAGGCGGTTGCCATCGAAGTTGAGCATAATTGCCCCGGCGGCCAGGCAGAGCGCCCAGGGGGTGTTCCGCCGCCAACCGCCGACCAGGGACCACAGGAGCATTGCCACGAGCAAGGACAGGCCGATCGCGCCACCTAACAGGGCCTGCGCGACGAAAATGCTGTGTGAGTGGGCAATGCGGAGCGCGGCGGAAACATCCAGGCTCGAGTGAATGGCGTGGCCATAACCGCAGCCAAGGAGCCAGCCGCACTCGCGCATTTCGCCAAATACCTTGCCCCAAAGCTCGAAGCGGTAACTGTCGGCACGGGCGACAAGACTCCAGCTCTGCACAGTCTCGGCCCCGCCAGCCAGGCCCAGGTAAGCGACGACCAGCGCCGCCAGCCCGGCGAGAATTGCCAGGCCGGCCACAGAGCGCCTGCGCAGCAGCAGGAAAAGGACTACGGCAGCGAAGCCAACCAGGCCGGTACGGCTTTGCAGCCCTTGCAACATGCAAAAAAGCATCAGCACCGTTGCCAGGGAAAGCTCCGCGTAGCGCTTGCGCACCAGCCAGTCTTCTATTGCCAGCGCCCAGAGAGAAACCAGGAACATCGATGTATAGATAGGACCTGTCATGCGTGCAGGCAACCACAGGACCTGCTCGCCGAAGGCGTAGGCCCCGCTCAGCCAGAGATAGACGCACGCCACCAGGACATAGCTCAAAGCCAGCCAGAACGCCATGCGCCGCAGCAACTCGGCTTGCCACCATGACGGATCGACGGTCACGATCACGACACTGTAGAAAAGAAACACGTACACCACATCCTTGATCCGGTCGTAGCCCGCCGGCCCCCACGCCATTGCCGACAAGGCGCCGTACGACAGCCAGGCAACGAAGAGCAGAAATCCGGTCTCTCGCCAGGGAAGCTCTCGCCAGCGGCGGCTGACGACGAACAGCCCGGGCAATGCGACCAGCGCATAGAAGACGTTGTTGACCGACTTGGCGGTAGGCAGCACCAGAAAGGCCAGCCAGAAGCAGGCAAGGGCCAGTGCAAAGTAATTCCTTGCTAGCCACGGACGGCTGCAATCAAGCATCATTGGCGCGCTCCGCAGGCCCTCGCCGCCGACGCCGCCACTGGCGACGGGACGACTGAAGCCTGTTCTGATGACGCGGGCGACACTCCGTCGGCCGACACCACAAAGCCGTCTTCGGCTCCCGCGTCGCCCGACGCTGTGGTGGTTGCGGACCAGCGCTCGCACTTCAACTGGATGAAATGGAAGTAGGGATAGTCGAGGCCATCGGCGAACGAATTGCTCAGTTCGCCGCGCTGCCAGTGCCACCACTCGGGAAAGCTGCGCGATCCATCGCGCCAGGGAATGCGCCCGCCGGGTGTCGAGTAGGCCTCTTCGAACAGGGCGCGCTGCCGATACGGATTGCGACGGTCGGCAAGTCGCCTGGCCCATTGCGGCCAGTTCTTGTGGCGAATGAAGATGCGCGAGAATGGCCCTTCGTCGAAGGCGTGGTGTTCCTGAGAAGCCAACATCCGCGCCCAGTCAGGCACCCGCATGAACAGATCGCGCATGTCCTGCGTGTTGCGCAGTACGCAGAAGTGCCCGGAAACTCGGTTGGCATGGGTGGAGATGAGGTCGTAGTGCAGACGCGGCGCGAGATAGCGTTCGAGGTCGCCGTAGATCACGTCGATGTCGCTGAACCCCCAGAAGTCGAAGCCCCGCAGTTCCTCCTGGTGCACACGGCCGAGACAAGGCTTGAGGTCGCAGAGCTTGTACGGATTCTCCGGCGCGAAGACGATGCCGAGCGCATTGGAGACTCGCCGACAGTAGTCGACAAAGCTGCTGTCCACGAAACGCGTGTTGGCCGGTACGTTCTCGGGAACGCCGCAGTCGGTGTAAAACAGCCACTGGATACCGGGGTTCCAGCGCACGCTTTCCAGGAAGTGGGAAAACCAGAATGGCCAGCGACCGAAGTAGGGGATTACCAGGCAGAGGCGCAGTCCCGCCGCCGTCTCGGTCTCCGCGCCGTCCGACATCCGCCCGCGCACGCGCGTCATCAGCTACGAAAAATCAGGCCGCGATCACAGACCAGGAAGTCGATGCGGTTGTCAGCCAGCGCCTGCAAGGCTTCCTGTGGCGTGTTGATGATCGGCTCTTCGTGGGCATTGAAACTGGTATTGACCAGGCACGGCACTCCGGAAAGCTCCTTGAACTGGGCCAGGATGTCGTAGTACAGGGGGTTGTCGTCGCGGTAAACGATCTGCGGCCGGGCCGTGCCGTCGACGTGCACCACGGCCGGAATGCTCGACTGGTAGGCAGCGCGCACGCCCGTGGTTGTCGTCATGAAGCGGCAGGCGTAGCGGTTTCGGTCGTCGATCTCGAAGACCTTCTCGGCATCCTGGTCCAGCACGTAGGGCGCAAAGGGCATGAATTCTGTACGTTCCAGGCGCTTGTTGATGCTGTCGTTGACTTCGCGCCTGGTCGGGCTGGCGAGGATGCTGCGCGCACCCAGTGCACGCGGCCCCATCTCCATGCCGCCTGCGAAGACCGCGCCGACCAGTCCTTCGACGAGCAGCCTTGCTGTCGTCAGTGCCGGCTCGCCGTCGGGTTGCAGGCGGAAGCGGCTGTCGGCGGCAGCCATCAGGTCGGTTCCACTATATGCGTAGCCGTAATAGAGATCGGTGAACCGTCCGCGCTGCAGCCCGGCGACGCCGCCGTGCCTGCGCAGCAGGCTGTCGATGGCGCAACCCACCGGCAGGCCCTCGTCGCTCATCGCCGGAAAGACGAAAATCTCTTCGATTCCCGGCATCTCGACGATGCGCTGGTTGAGCCGCACGTTCGAGAAGAGGCCGCCGCTCAGTCCGAGACGCGTTGCCGGATGGCGCTTGCGCAGACTGCGGATCCAGGCAAGGGTAACCTCCTCGGCGGCGGTCTGGATCGAAGCCGCGATGTCCTCGCGGCGCATGCCACTAAAGATTTTCTGCAGAAATGCCTTGAGTTCGGCGTAGCCCTGCATGCGGCTGGCGATGTGTCCGTCGTCGCCAATCAGGTACTGATCGCGAATCGCGTCTGCAGCGAGTGGCTTGCCGAAGGCGGCGAGACCGGTGATCTTGCCCTCGTGGCGAAGCGGCGTAAAGCCGCAGATTTCGGTCGTGTAGGCGTAGGCCAGAGCGACCGATGCCGCCGGATCCTGGGCCTCGGTGAGCAGGATCTCGTCTTCGCCCTGATGGCAGACGAGCTGGCCATCTTTCAGTTCATAGGCGGAGTAGAAAGCGTGATCGCCGCCACCGTCAAACGACAGGTAAAGTCCCGTCTGCCAGTCGGTGTACATCACACTGCCGAGGATATGCGCCTTGTGATGATTGACGAAGTCGATTTCCGTATCCGGGCGCAGCTGCAGCGCCTTGCGCAGTGCCGGCAGATCCACCACCGACGACTCGTCGAGCGTGCGCAGCCGGTACATTTCGCGGTACAGGTTGCGTAAGCGGCTGCCATCGCGCAAACGGTCCACGAAGTCCTTGGCGGGGCGCGAAGTGCGCTTGTAGGCGGAGAGCGGGATCTTGATGCGCGTCATCGCCAGCACGTCGATCTGCGGGCGTTGAATGCCGGCGATGCGTAGTACCTCGTCGATGGCGGCAAGGGCAAATACCCCGCCGTGGTTCTTGATTCGACTCAGGCGTTCTTCCTTGCAGAAGGCCACCAGCTGCTGGTTCTTGAACAGTGCGGCACCGGCATCATGCCCGGTGTGGATACCCAGGATGTACATTCAACCGCTTTCGACGAGAGTTTTTCGGTTCCGGCGGCGGCTCGCGATGCCACCGGGGAATGGCCTCCAGGACACGGGCTTCCCTTCGGGGCTCCTGCGCAAGCTTCGCGGCAAGAGAAGCCACCCAGGCGTGATTGTATCCCGATGTATCCCGAGCCGGCGTCGCTGCCTTGTTGTTGCCGGGATTACTCCCAGCCGACGCTGTACGGAAAGCCGAGCAAGCGTCGGATCACCGGCTTGCGAAGCGGCGGCTGCAAGGCGTCGGCAATGGCGCGGGCGATGCTGTCGTAGCCGAAGCGGGCTTGTGCCAGCGCGCAACCGGCCGCGGCGATGCTGTCTGCCAGCTCGGGGTCGGCGCGCAGGCGCTGCAGCTTGGCCTGACAGTCGTCCAGGTTTCGGTACAGCACGACGTTGTGCATGTCCTGCAAACCGAGAGCGGTGTTTTCGGCGTCTCCCTGATCGAAGGCGAAAAGCATGCAGCCACAGGCCATGGCCTCGAAGTTCTTGATCATGTATTCGCCCATGCCAACGTCGGCGCTGACGAAGAAACGGATGCGGTTGAGCATCTCGACGTACTCCTCGCCGGACTTGGTGCGCGTGACGAGCAGCTTCTCGCGCTCCGCCAGCGCCTCGAGAAAGCTCCGCCGGCCGTCGTAGGCCTGGTTCTGGATGCTGCCCAGGAAGGCCAGTTCGATGTCGCGCGGCAGGCTGCGATTGCACATCGCCTGCTGGTCGTAGCCCTTGGGTACAAACGCCGCGTCGATACCTTCGGCGCGAAGATGCTCGACGACCAGGAAACCGGAAGAGATTACCCGTACCCAGGGCAGCGCCGCGTAGTGCTTCGAAAAGGCGCCCTGGTACTTGCCGGGGATGTAGTTCTGGTAGGCGTCGTGTTCGAGAAAAACCAGTCGCGGCAGGGCACGCAGGAAACGGCGTTGGCGAATCTCTTTCTTGAAGCGTAGAAAAAGAACGATTCGCTCGTAAGCGGTGACGTCGACGTTCTTGAAATAGCTGCGCAGGTCCGCTTGCTGCGCGCTGTTCAGGCGACGAATTTCGCCCTCGCCGGCAGCCGCGACGATGGCCTCGTAAAGCTCGTCAAGAATGACTCGCTGTTCGTCCTGAACCAACAGCAGGATTCTCATGACGCAGTTCTCCTCTCAGGTGCTCGTTTGCAGACCCTTACCATAGCGCGCCCAGCGCTGCGCCGATGGCCAGGCCGAGCAGGAGCCACAACAGCGAGCGCTGTCGGGCGCGGCGCTCGCGATGCTTGCGCTTGACGCGGTCGCTGCTGCTGACCACGTGCTCTCCCCAGCCGGTGTGGGCGACCGCATCGTTTTCCAGGATCACCGCGCGGTAGCCGTGCTCGGCGTACCAGCGAGCCACCGCCTTCTCCTCGCCGCCGGTCGCGCCGTAGCTGCCCAGGCGCTGGTAGTCTGCCACTCGCCGCAGGCCAGGGTTGAACGAGAAGCCCTGCCAGCCGGCCTTCTCCGAAGTCAGGCCATAGAAGGCGACCCCGTCCAGCAACTCGCGTGCCCCGAGTCCGTGGAAAGGGCTGTGCACGAGCAGGTCGTGGTAGTAGCTGCGCAGCCAGACCTGCAGGGTGTTTGCGCTTTTCTCGAGGATCAGTTTCGAATCCTCGATGAAGCCCGGTCGGTGGAACTCCCAGTCGTCCTCGCAGTGAAAGATGTACGGTGTTTCCACGCGGCTGTAGGCGGCATCGATGGAGCGAATCTGGCCAAGCGGTGGTCGGTTGAGGATCACTTGCGTGTGCTCGCGCCAGTCCTCGGGCAGCGCCTCGAACACACCCTCGTCACCACTGTCTTCGGTGATGATGCAGGTCCGGATCGGGTAGGTGTTGAAGCGTGCGAAGCTTTCCAGGGTGCGCCTGAGGAGATCGAATCGCCCACAACTGGTCAACACCAGAGTCACGTCGCTATCTGCGGCAAAGGCCTGGCCGCTCATGTTGATCTCCCGTCATTCGCCGCTACGTTCGATGGCCTGTGCGCGCTGGCTGGCCAGCCAGCATGCCAGCGCACCTCAGACCCCTGCATGGCATTCGCTCCCGCTGTGCAGGCAGGGCTGCGCCCAGAACTGGCGGCGTGCGGCGGCCAGCGAGAAGTGGGCCTCAAGATGTGCCAGTTGTGCGGCAACGAGCTCCGTCCGGGCAGGCTCGTGCAAGGCCCTGACGGCGAGCATGCACTGGCACAGGCTCTCGACGTCGCCGAGAGCAAACCGCCACTCGCTGGCCGCGACCACTTCGCGGGCACCGCCACAATCGGTGCTGAGCACCGCGATTCCGGCAGCCATGGCCTCCAGAAGCACCATTCCGAAGGGCTCGTGATCCGAGCTCAGGACAAAGCTGTCGAAGGCGCGGAAGTAGCGGTCCATGGCCGGCACCTGGCCGAGAAAGCGGACACGGTCAGCGACGCCCAACTCGGCGGCCAGGGCCTGCAGCGATTCATCCAGGCGCCCGCGCCCGGCAATTGCCAGCAGTGCGCCGGCCGGCGGCAGGCGGGCAAAGGCGCGGATCAGTGTCGCCTGGTCCTTGTCCGGGTGCAGGCGGCCGACATTGCCGAAGACGTAGGCGTCGGGCGGCAGATCGAGCGCGCGCCGCGCCTCGTTCCTGGGAAGCTGGCGAGCTTGCAAGGCCACCAGTTCGATGTGGTTGTATTGGGTCTGGATGCGCCCCGCGGGCCAGCGCGGCAGGCACGCGCGAATGTCGTCGCGCACGGCATTGGAGACCCCGAGCAATGCCAGCCGCTTGGCGAAGGCGCCGGCAAGCAGGCGCCGTCCCAGGCGCTGGTAGTCGCCAAAGGCGTGATGCACGCCGATGACCGGGATGTCCAGCGCCAGGCAGCAGGCGTAGATCGGCTTGAAGCGGTGGGCAATGGCCAGGGAGAAGGCGTGCGTCTGCTGCAGCTTGCGCAATTTCCAGAGGGCCGCCAGCTTCAGTCCGCGCACCTGTCGCGAGTCGAAGCCGAGAAACAGCACTTCGTCGCCGCCCGAGTTGCGCACCACTTCGCTGTCCGGTTCGCCGGTGAGGTATACGGTCGTCATCGTCCAGCCCTGGCCCGCGAATAGCCTGGCCCACTGGCAGGCGACATCCGTGAACGGCGCGCCATAGCTGTGGCAGAGCTGCAGCACGCGGCGCGATTCAGCCGACATCGTCGTGGTCCTCCATGTTGATTGGCTGCTGCTGGCCCTGCGCAATCCTGCGGCCGCGCCGGGCGCTCGAGGTTGGCAAGTATACCGCGCCAGCCATGGCCTGCGCTGATCCCGCACGCAGGGCAAACGGCGCCGTAATTGGTTTATCCTTGCGCCCGTGGCGGTGGCGTGCTTGCCCCGTTCAACGACCACCCACCACGAGCACCCGGAGATCCCTCCGGGCGCAGCGAACAGCGAGGATTCCCGCCGTCATGACCCGCCTCTGCACACGCTCCGCCGACGCATGTTGAATCGGCTGCGAGTCTGGCGCGAGCGCGGCTGGAGCGAAATCGATGCCGCGGCGTATGCCACCGCGTGGCAGCGCTTCGGCGGCAGCGTGTTCACCCATCCGGCAGTCGTCGAGCGACTCTCGGCGCTGGCGGGAATCCGGGTGCGCTACCTAGGCTGCCCTTCCGGCGAAGATTTAGTGGCGGCGATTCCCTGCTGGGGGCGCCACTTGGCGCTGTCGAAGGCGGTGTTGAAACAGCGCGGCCAGCGCGACCTGTTTGATCTGGGCAACGCCGAGGTGATCCTGCCGATTGCCGCACACGCCTGCGTGCCGGTGCGCCAGCACATGCGTTACGTGTCGGAGCTCAACGCCGGACGGATCGGCGAACTCAAGGCGCAGCCGGAAGGCCTGGCGCTGGCGCGTGCGCCCGAGGACTACTCGAAGAAGTTTCGCTACAACCAGCGTCGCGAGCTTCGCCTGCTCGAAGAGGCAGGCGGGCAGGTACGCCAGATGTGCGACTTTTCGCCGTGCGAGCAGGCCGCCATGTATGCCGATCTCTTTCAGCGTCGCTGGGGTTTTGCGGCCAGGGGCCACGAGCATCTGGCTGAGGTGTTCACGCTACTGCGCGAGTTCATGACCGGCGCCGTCCTGTTGCGTAACGAGCAGCCGATGGCGGTCCAGATTCTCTATCGCGTCGAAGCCCCGGCGTGGATTTCTCTGGAATACATCAATGGCGGTGTCGATCCCGCAACGCGTGATTTCAGCCCGGGAAGCGTGCTCAGTTTCATCAATACGCAGAGCGCCTGGGCAGAGGCGCGCGCGCTCGGCAAGCCCTTGCGCTTTTCCTTTGGCCGTGCCGATCGCGAGTATAAGGATCGCTGGTGCCACCGGGTGCCGGCGTATCAAATATAGAGTGCACGAAAGAGCGTAGTCATGAACATGCCTCGCCTGGCGAGCGGGGCCACCGTCCGAGAGCACCCATGAGTTCGAGAAAACAGCAATTGCTGAAGCGACACCGCCAGCACAAGCGCTTCCTCCTGTTGGTCGCGCTGCTGCTGCTCGCCGCGCTCGGGGTCTTCGTCGCCTGGTGGCTGCCGCCGGTATTGTTGCTGCCTGGCTGGGTGGCGCACGAAGCCTGGTTTGCCGACCACCTCTTCTATTCGCCGCAGGACGACTACCAATACCACTTCCCGGCCGAAACGGCGCAGCAGAAGGTCTCGCTGATCGCCGGGCGCGTGCAGTTGAGCGCGCCGCTGGCAGCTGGCGAGACCCTGATTCTCGAGCTGCATTTGCAGAGCACCCTGCTTGGCCACTGCCTGGACCCCCACGTCGTTCTCGGCGACGACCGGCAGGACTTCGAGCGCGCTGTCAACGGGCGGCGCTATCTGAACCTCTCCGGGCAGGCCGCGGCCCTCGCCAGGAATGAGTTGTCGATCAGTGGCCGCTTCTGCCGCCTGCCGCCGACAGCCATCCTGCACGTGCTGGACAACCCCGACTACGCCCAGCGGCGCATGATGCTCATCGCGCCACACGCCGACGACGCCGAACTGGCGGCCTATGGCCTGTACAGCCGTGCTGCAGGGTTCGCTCGCTCGCGCGATAATTGCGGGGTGACCATCGTGACCCTGACACAGGGCGAGATCGAGGCGGGTCGGTATCAGTTCCTGGGCCTGGATAGCGCCGCTGCGGCGCGCCTGAAGGGGCGTCTGCGGACCTGGGACAGCCTGGCCGTACCGCTCTGGGGAGGCGTTGCGCAGAGCTGCTGCGTGCAGTTGGGCTACTACTGCCTGCAGTTGCCGGCGATGCTCGCCGAACCCGAGCAATCGTTTGCTTCACGCGAGTCCGGGGCGACAGACGTGCGCCAGGCGCGAGCGCACAACCCGCTCCCCCTGCCAGCGGACGCCGACGGTTTGCCGTCCGGCAAGAACCTGCTCGCCGATCTGGTGGCGTTGCTCGAGCACTTCCGCCCCGAAGTGGTCGTCATGCCGCACCCCGAGCTCGACCCGCACGCCGATCACATTGCCGGTACGCAGGCACTGCTGCAAGCGGTCGAGGGCTCGTTCTGGAAGCCGGAAATTGGTCTCCTCTATGCCAATCACCTGCACGACAACGACCGTTGGCCGATGGGCCCGGCCGGGCAGGGAATCGCCTTGCCGCCGGCGCTGGCGCCATTGCCGCCCGACGCGCTGTGGAGCCCCTGCCTGAGCCCGGCAGCGCAGATCGACAAGGCCATGGCATTGGCCATGCAGCACGACCTGCAGGGCACGCTGCCCTGCAAGAAGCGCCTGCGGCGGACGATCCAGAAACTGCTCGCCGCTCGCCAGTGGCCTGCCAGCGGTGAGAACGAATTTTTCCGCAAGGCTGTTCGCCGGCACGAGCTGTTCTGGGTTCGCCAGCTGGAACAGTGAGGGAGCGCCTGAGCGCGGCAAGCGTATAATGTGGTGCTCGACGATGTCGCTGATCAAAGCTGTTTTTTATGGGGAGTAGGCCAGATGGCCTTGTACGAATCCGAGCACACCAAGTTCATGCGCGAGATGATGGCCAAGCATCCCGAGTGGCTTGACGACCAACGTCGCGGGCGGGCGATCTTCTGGGACAGGAAGACCGATCTCGACGAGCAGAAAGCCTACCGGGAAGCCGGCGACCCGCCGCGGCCCTATCCTTACGACGTGAATTTCGAACAGCAGTAAGCTTCTTCAGGGGGTTTGCGCAAGAAGTGACCGGCCCGCGCAGGGCGCGGGCGCTTTTTAGCGTTGTTCCGGCTCGATCTGGAGACTGGGTACGGCGGTGCCATGGCCCGGCCGCGGCGCCGCCAGCCTAGCTGGCCAGGGGCTTGATGACGCGCTTGACCGCCGGGTCGTCGGGATGCGGGTGGATGGTGAAACCAAGCTTGCTCATCAGACTGAACATCTTGGAGTTCATCGACAGCACGTCGCCGACGACGGTCCGGTAGCCTTTGGCCCGCGCGCAGGCGATCAGCGCACTCATCAGCTTGCGTCCAACGCCGTGTTTTTGCCAGTCATCGGCGATTGCCAGGGCAAACTCGACTGATTCGCCGTCCGGGTTGGTGACGTAGCGGGCAACGCCGATCTGGACTTCCTTGCCTTCTGCGTCGAGGATCGTCGCGACCAGCGCCATTTCGCGGTCGTAGTCGATCTGCGTGAAACGCACGAGCATGGTCTGCGTCAGCTCGCGAATGGTGTCCATGAAACGGTAGTACTTGCTTTCGTCGGACATCGCGATGACGAACTCCTTTTCGCGCTCGGCGTCTTCCGGGCGGATCGGGCGAATGGTTACCACGCGGCCATCGGGCAGTTCCCATTCCTGGATCAGATGCACCGGGTAGGGGTGGATCGCCATGTGCGAATAGCGGTCGCCCGACGGTGCCGCGTAGTCGATCACGATGCGCGCGTCCGCAGCGATGGCACCGTTCTCGTCGACGATCAGCGGGTTCAGGTCGAGTTCGTGCAGTGA
The DNA here is from genome assembly GCF_907163205.1 of Candidatus Accumulibacter sp. ACC007. Lineage (NCBI taxonomy): Bacteria > Pseudomonadati > Pseudomonadota > Betaproteobacteria > Candidatus Accumulibacter > Candidatus Accumulibacter sp. ACC007. The sequence continues at coordinate 58,907 of NZ_CAJQUD010000011.1, forward strand.
TGGCAGTTCGCAGATCATTTGCGAGACGTGCAGCAGTACGTCTTCGAGCGCTTCGAGGTTGATCGGCGGCATGTTGCGGAACTCGCCGAGCAGCTTCGAAGCGCGCGTCGACGCGATCAGGTCGCGGGCCAGGAAGCGGTTGAGCGGCGGCAAGGCGACGGCCCGGTCGCTGAACACCTCGACTTCGGCGCCGCCGGCGCCGAAGGTGATGATCGGACCAAAGATCGGATCGCGCGAGACGCCGATCATCAGCTCGCGGCCGTTCGGGCGCGCCAGGTAGGGTTCGATCGATACGCCATTGATGCGTGCCGTCGGGTGCCGCTTCTTGATCGTCTCGATGATGTCGTGATAGGCGTTGCGAACCGCCGGCGCGTTGGTGATGTTCAGCCGCACGCCGCCGACTTCGCTCTTGTGCACGATGTCCGGCGAATCGATTTTCATGGCGATAGGGAAGCCAATCTGTTCGGCGAGCAGCAGCGATTCGGTCGGCGTGTGCGCGACCATGGTCTGCGCGACGGGAATGCGGAAGGCGCGCAGGATCGCTTTTGATTCCATTTCCGAGAGGATCTTGCGGCGCTCGTGCAATACCGCGTCGATCAACATCTTGGACCCTTCGGTTTCCGGGCGGGCGTGCTTGGACAGGGGGGCCGGTGTCTGCAAGAGCAGCTTCTGGTTCCAGTAGTAGGTCGAGATGTGGTAATAGAGTTCGATGGCGGTTTCGGGCATCCGGAAGGACGGGATGCCGGCCTCTTCCAGCATGCTGCGCGATTCACCGACCTGTTCCTCGCCCATCCAGCAGGTGAGAATCGGCTTGGCGGTCAGCAGGTCCACCTCGATGACCGCCTTGGCGACTTCCATCGGTTCGGTCATTGCCTGCGGTGAGAGCATGACCAGAACGCCGTCGACTTCGCTGTCCTCGGCAACGGCGAGAATCGCATCGTGATAGCGCTTGGGTGTCGCATCCCCCTCGATGTCTACCGGATTTCTTTGCGACCAGGTTCCCGGCATTGCCGCATTGAGCGCTTGCATGGTGCTTGGCGACAACTCGGCGAGGGGAATTTCGAGGTCGCCGGCGCGGTCGGCGGCCATGGCTCCCGGTCCGCCACCGTTGGTGATGATCGCCAGTCGCTTGCCTTGCGGACGGAATTTCGAGGCCAGCGCTTTGGCGGCGTAGAACAGCTGCCCGATGTTTTTTACGCGCACCACGCCGGCACGGCGCACGGCCGCATCGAAGACGATGTCCGAACCGCCGGCCATGCCGGAGTGCGTTTCGACGGCGGCCAGCCCGCCGGCGTGGCGACCGGCCTTGAGCAGGACAATCGGCTTGATGCGTGCCGCCGAACGTAGCGCGCTCATGAAGCGCCGGGCGTCGCGAATGCCTTCGACGTAGAGCAGGATGTAGTGGCTGCGGTTGTCGTAGATCAGGTAGTCGAGGATTTCACCGAAATCGACGTCGGCAGTCCCACCCAGCGAGATGACGCTGGAGAAGCCGATGCGGTTGCTCGCCGCCCAGTCGAGGACCGCCGAGCAGATGGCGCCCGACTGCGCGACCAGCGCCAGATTGCCGACGTGCGCGTGCACGCTGGCAAAGGTGGCATTCAGTCCGAGGTCGGGGCGAATGATCCCCAGGCAGTTGGGGCCCAGTAGGCGAACGCCGTAGCTGCGTGCGATTTCCATCATCTTGCGTTCGAGCGCGGCGCCCGAGTGACCGGCTTCGGCAAAGCCGGACGAGATGACGATGGCGTTCTTGACGCCGCTGCGACCGCATTGCTCGATGATCTTCGGAACGGTCTGCGGCCTAGTGACGACGATCGCCAGTTCGACGCGAGCGCTGATCTCCTCGATGGACTTGTAGGCCGGTACGCCCTGTACGTTGTCGTGCCCCTTGTTGATCGGGTAGAGACGACCCTTGTAGCCAGAATCGAGGATGTTCCTGAAGAGCACGTTGCCGACCGAATTCTCTCGGTCCGAAGCGCCGATGACCGCGACAGACTTGGGTTCAAACAGGGTGGTGAGGTAGTGATGTTCTAGCATGGGGGGCTTTCACCTCGTGTTTGAGAGGCGCGGTACGGGTGGATGTTGCACCGCATCAATTTATCACAGATGGTCTGTCAAGTCTCTAGATACGACGCTCTTGATGACGCCGCAGTGTGACATTAATCACCCCGCGAGAGCACCTGGGCAAGCACCGGTGCGCGGCGCTGCGGGCATCGCCGAGCGGGCCCGCAGCCGGTTCCCGAGCAGCCGAGCAGATGGACATGCCTAGGCGGCTGCTGTTGCCGCGCAGACGTCGTCGAGCCTGCTGTCGATGCGCGTGTCGGATTGCAGTGTCCGGTGCATCGGGCACCTGTTGGCGATGGCCAGCAGCCGCTCGCGCTGCTCCGCGGTCAGTTCGCCAGCCAGCGTGATCACGCGGCTGATGCGATCGACCGTGCCACGGCCGCCGTCAAGCTCGAGCTTGTCGTGCGTCAGCGCGACGCTGACCGCGGCCAGTGGCCAATGCTTGCGTTCGGCATACATGCGCAGCGTCACCGAGGTGCAGGCGCCGAGGCCGGCGAGCAGGAAGTCCATCGGTTCCGGGCCGGCGTCCTCGCCGCCCATCGCCACCGGCTCGTCGGCGATCAGCGTGTGTCTGCCGAGGCGAACCGTCTGCTGGTAGGGTCCCAGGCCGTTCTCGCTGACGACCACGGCCGCTTGCTCCTGTGCCATGCTGTGCTCTCCGAGAGTTTTGCCGAATGATAATGGAAGGAAGGCCCCACATGGCAGCTTCGCCCGAAGAATTGCCCGCGTCCCCCTGGGTGCGGCGCTTTGCGCGGCTGATTCCCGAGCACGGCGAGGTCCTCGATCTGGCCTGTGGGAGTGGCCGCCATACGCGCCTGCTGGCCGGGCTCGGTTACCGCGTCGAGGCGGTCGATCGTAGTTCGCAGGCGCTCGCTTCGCTGCACGGTAGCGAGCGCGTGACGCTGCTCCAGGCCGACCTTGAAGACGGCCGCTGGCCCTATCGCGGTCGGCTGTTCGCGGGGATCGTGGTCACCAATTACCTGTTTCGCCCGCGTATCGACGAACTCCTGGCCTGCCTGGCCGAACCCGGGGTCCTGATCTACGAAACCTTCATGGTCGGCAATGAGCGCTACGGCAAGCCGTCGAATCCGGATTTCCTGCTGCGCTCGCAGGAAATGCTCGCCTGGATGGGGCGGCGTGGCTGGCGGGTGGTGGCTTTCGAAGAAGGCCAGGTCGACTCTCCCAGGCCGGCGATGCTGCAGCGCCTGTGCGCCAGCCGCGGGGCGCTTGCTGCCGTGCTCTGACGCCGACCTGGAGACTGGAGCAGCGAACCCGCCGACCGCGCGACTCGGCACTGCGGACTACGTGCCTGCGGAACCACTACTCGCCACTGACTCTCAGGGCCAGCGCTTCTATGCCGCCGGGCGTCAGGTCGTCGCTGGTGAAGCGCGCCGGTGCTGCGAATCCACCGTAGTTTCGCGTCTGCGAGCGACTGTAGAGCGGGTCGTAGTGCAACTCGAGCAGTTCGCTCACCAGTTCTCGCCACTGCGCGTCGCGCACGTAGCCTTGCCAGCGCAGGAGGGTTTCCGTGCTTTGCTGGTTGCGCAATGGGTGCAGGCAGGCGGTCAGGCGTTCGGGTGCGAGCAGGAAATAGTCGTAGTCGCGCAAGAGAAAATCGACGCGTGCGGCGAAAGACGCTTCGATATTGAAGCATTCGCCGGCACGCATGGTTTCGATCAGTGTTGCCGGTACTTGCAGCGAACCGATCTTGCGGCTCTCGGCTTCGACGTAGACCGGGCGACTGGCGTCGAGCGAGCGCAGCGTGGTCAGCAATTGCGACTCGAACATTTTCTGCGACGGCTGCGCCGAGTCGGGCAGGACGCCGAGCACCGAGCCCTTGTGGCAGGCGAGTTCCTCGAGGTCGAGTACCTGTTCGCCGCGCCGCCCGATGGCCTGCAGAATGCGGCTCTTGGCGCTGCCGGTGGCACCGCAGAGGACCTTGAACTGCAGTTGCCGGGGCACCTCGGCGAGCTGGTCGACGACCAGTCGGCGATAGGCCTTGTAGCCGCCTTCCAGCTGCTGCGCGTCCCAGCCGACACGCCGGAAGACGTAGGTCATGGCGCCGCTGCGCTGTCCGCCACGCCAGCAGACGATCAGCGGGTGCCAGTTCTTCGGGCGGTCGAGAAACTGCGCCTGCAGATGCCTGGCGATGTTCGTGGATACGTAGGCCGCGCCAAGTTTCTTGGCCTCGAAGGGCGACGCTTGCTTGTAGAGGGTGCCGATTTCGATCCGCTGCTGGTTGTCGAGTACCGGACAGTTGATCGACCCCGGAATATGGTCCTCGGCAAACTCGCCCGGCGAGCGGACGTCGATGATCTGGTCAAAGGAAGAGAGCTCGCCGAGCTGTTCGACGGTCGCGATATCGCGTTTCATACGCTTGCCTGCATGCTGCGCAAGTCCTGTGGCTGAGACAACCCGCTATTCTAGCAGTGGCGCCAGTCCGCGCCAGACATTGTCGAGCAGCAGGGGTTGTGCGGCAGCGGTAGGATGCAGATTGTCGGCCTGAAAGAACTGTGCTCTGGTCGCCACCCCTTCGAGTAGGAAGCCCACCAGTGCGGCCTTGCGGGCCTGGGCCACGGCGGCGAAAGTGTTGTGGAATTCAGTCGCGTAGGCGCCATAGTTGGGCGGTACGCGTTGCCCGACGAGCAGGACCTGCGCCTTGTTTTGCTGAGCGCTGGCGACGATGGCGCTGAGGTTCTCACGCAGCTGCGCCACTGGCAGGCCGCGCAGGCCGTCGTTGGCGCCGAGGGCAACGATGACGACCTGTGGCGAGTACCTGTTCAGGGCCGCGCCGATGCGCGCGCGGCCGCCGGCGGACGTTTCTCCGGAGATGCTGGCATTGACGACGCTATAATCGAGCTTCTTCTCCTGCAGGCGTCTGGCCAGCAAGGCTGGCCAGGACGCATCCTGGCGGATACCGTAGCCCGCTGACAGCGAATCGCCGAAGACCAGTATGGTGCGTGCCGCCAAAGCAGCGGGGGCAAGCAACAGCAGTCCGGCGAGCAACAGGGAGCGGCATATCGGGAAACGGAGCATGGTGGCGTGGTAGGAGAGGCAGCAGCAATGGTGATTGAGGTTCGCGATCTGGCTAAGCGCGTGGATAGCGGTGGCCAGCCGTTGACCATTCTGCACGACATTTCGTTCGCCGTCGCGGCGGCCGAAACGGTGGCCATTGTCGGCGCCTCGGGTTCCGGCAAGTCAACCCTGCTTGGTCTGATGGCTGGTCTCGACCAGCCGAGTAGCGGCTCGGTGACCCTGGCGGGCGAGAATCTGGGGGCGCTGGATGAGGATGCGCGGGCCGTGTTGCGAGGTCGGATGCTGGGTTTCGTCTTTCAGACCTTTCAGCTGCTGCCGTCGCTGACGGCGATCGAAAACGTCATGTTGCCGCTTGAACTGGCGGGCGCCGCCAACGCTCGCAGCGAGGCTGAGCGCTGGCTGCAGCGAGTTGGGCTGGCGCATCGCCTGAAGCATTACCCGAAGCATCTCTCGGGCGGCGAGCAGCAGCGCGTCGCCCTGGCCCGCGCCTTTGCGCCGGGGCCGAGGCTGGTGCTGGCCGACGAGCCGACCGGCAATCTCGACGCGGTGACCGGCCATCAGGTGATCGAACTGATGTTCGCCATCAATGCCGAAAGCGCGACGACGCTGATTCTGGTCACCCATGACGAGGAGATCGCCGCGCGTTGTCGGCGTCGTCTGCGCATGGACGCCGGGCAGCTGGAAGAGGTCAGCGCCGAGTGGCTGCACAGGTCGTAGCCGGCTGGGCGAGAAACGAGGCGCCGAGGAGGGAGATGGCCCATCTCCCTTCGCGCCGGCAGTAACCACCGTAGTTCAACAGCTTAGGAATCTTATGTCGCTGATGGTCGAACGAGTAGCAAACCTCAAGACGCCCGAAGAGTGCGCCATGTTCGAGAAAAATGTTATCGAACGCGGGCGCCCGGATCTGGCGGTAGCGGCGCGCAAGCGCGCGCTCGAACTGCGTGCGCAGAAGTACGGCGCCGGCAGCGAACCGGAGCGTCAGTGCCTGGAGGCGGTTTATGCCTACGAAGGCGTGCTCTCGGCCAGGAATGGCAAGGCCACACGGGACCTGCGCACCTGGCAGCTGATAAAACGCCACGGCATCATCGGCGCCGTCGAGCGCACCGTGAATCGCGACCCGGACGTCACCGGTTATCCGGCTTTGTGCGAACTGGGCCTCGAGGACTACGCCTTCGAAGAGGTCGTCGTCCGCCACCCCGATCTCTTCTCGGCGGCCAGTGTCGAGTGTTCGCGGACGCGCATCGACGGCTGGAAAGCCCCCGGCTGACAGCGCGCTCAGGCGCGCCTGTCGAGCAGCATGCCGCGGGCAGCGGCAAGACCGCTGCGCACGGCCGCCTCGAGGGTCGCCGGATACTCGGCGCAGACGTAGTCGCCGGCCAGCCACAAACCGCAGCGCGCGGTGCGGGCGGCCGGGCGGCGCAAGCCCGGGCGGCACGAGAAAGTCGCACGCTGTTCGCGGATCACCTGTTGCCATTCGATCGCCGGCAGCCGGGTGTGCAGCGCCGATGCGAGTTCGGCGTCGAGCTGCGCAACCAGCTCCTGTCTGTCGAGTTCCTCCCAGGCGCCATGGCCGCTGAGCACGAAGGCGATCACTCCCGGTGTTCCGCACAGCGCTCCGCGATCAAAGGCCCACTGTCCGATCTCGCCGCGGTCGCGTGCGGCCAGGCCGAGCATGGGGAAAGGAAGGCGTAGCTGCAGGGCATAGCCGCAATAGACGGTGGCGATGGGCTCGAAGCGGTAACCGGCGAGTAACTTTGCCGTGTCGGCCGTTGCCGGCTGCCGGGCAAGCAAGGTCGCCGCGTGCTGCGGGCCGACGGCGAGAAGAACGCCGTCGAAGCGCTCGCCAGCGACCTGGAAACCGTCGTCGATGGTCTCGACACGCGTTGAGCAGCGGATTGTCCCGCCGTGCCCGGAGATGAAGCTTGCCGCGGCGGCCGGGAACAGGCGATCGAGGTCGGCTGCCGGCAAGAGCAGGTCGGTTGCTGCGCGACCACCACCGAGGCTGTCGCGCAGCGTATTGACGAAAATCTGCGCCGATGCCTGTTCCGGCGAGGTGTTCAGCGCGGCCAGACAAAGTGACTCCCACAGACAGCTGCGCAGCTTGCCGTGCTGCCGATGGCGATCGAGCAGCGTGCTCACCGTGCAGTCGGCGCCGAGGCAGTAGCGAGCGTCCTGCAGAAATCGCATGAAGCGCACCGCGCTGAACTTCTCGGCGACGCTGACGCCGCGCGCGCCGAGCAGGCCAGCGGCGAGGTGCAGGGGTGCTGGCAGCCGCGGCAGGCGCATCCGGAAGTGGCTGCCCTTGCCGTCCGGGAAATTCACTTCGAGGGGCAGGCGCTTGAGCAGTCGCTCGGGGTCGACGCCGACCACCGTCATCAGGCGCAAGGTTTCGCGGTAGGCGCCGATAAGAATGTGCTGGCCGTTGTCGAGGCGCCGTCCCTGCGCCTCGACGCTGCGGGCCCGGCCGCCGACCTGTCTGGCGGCCTCGAAGACGGTGACCCGTACGCCTGCTCCGGACAGCTCGACGGCGGCGGACAGACCTGCCCAGCCGCCACCGACGATCGCTACTTTCATCCCCGCACCCAGGTCCGCCAGGCGATCCACAGCTTGCGTATCGGGGTCAGCGAGGTGCGCTGGGTGAGGACCTGGTAGCCGTCGCGTTTGATCTCGTCGAGCAGGGTGCGGTAGATCGCCGCCATCACCAGGCCAGGGCGTTGCGTGCGCCGATCGCTGGCCGGCAGGGCGTCGATGGCTTGCGTGTAGTAGTGCTCGGCGCGCTCGACCTGGAAAGCCATCAGGCGCTGGAAGTTGTCGCCATGGCGCGCGTTGAGGATGTCGGCGGCGGTCACTTCGAAGCGCTGCAATTCGTCGATGGGCAGGTAGATGCGTCCCATGCGCGCGTCTTCGCCAACGTCGCGAATGATGTTCGTGAGCTGGAAAGCGACGCCAAGATCGTGCGCGTACTTCTGCGTCCTGCGGTCCTGGTAGCCGAAGATTTCGGCGGCGAGCAGGCCGACGACGCTGGCGACCCGGTAGCAATACAGCGACAGCGCCTTGAAGTCGAGGTAGCGCGACTGCTGCAGATCCATTTCCATGCCGTCGATGATTTCCTGCAGCTGCTCTTCGGGCAGGTTGAATTCGGCGCAGGCCGATTGCAGCGCCTGGCTTACCGGATGCTGTGGTTTGCCGCCATAGACGCTGCTCAATTCCTGCCGCCACCAGACCAGCTTGGTCGCGGCGATCTGCGCGTCATGGCACTCGTCGACGACATCGTCAACCTCGCGGCAGAAAGCATAGAGCGCGGTGATCGCGCGGCGTTTGGGCGGCGGCAGGAAGAGGAAGCTGTAGTAGAAGCTGGAGCCGCTGCGGGCGGCTTTCTGTTGGCAGTATTCGTCGGGGCTCATTCGCAATCTCTGGGGAGTGCACAGGGCAGCAATTTTCACATGACTTGCCCCGCTTGCAGCAGTTACATGAACAGGGCGCGGCCGGCGATGAACAGGTAATCGGTCGCGCCCAGTTGCGGACGCTGCCGGAAAACGTCGCCGCGGGAATGCGCGATCCTTTCCAGGATGCGCAGACCGCCCTGCACCGTAAAGCGGATTTCCCAGCCCATACGGCCCGGCAGCTGGTGCACCAGCGCCTCCCCGGCGCGCATCAAGTCGTGCGTACGCTCGATCTCGAAGGCGAGCAGCGCCGTCCATTCGGCGCTGCAGTTTCCGGCGGCGATCTGCCTTTCGCAGACAGCAAAGCGTTCGAGGTCGCTCTGCGGCAGGTAGATGCGGCCCTTCTGCCAGTCGATGGCCACGTCCTGCCAGAAATTGACCAGTTGCAGCGCTGTGCAGATGCAATCCGAGCGGCGCAGATTCTCGTCGCTGGCGCGCCCGACGAGGTGCAGCAGCAGGCGACCGACCGGATTCGCCGAGCGCCGGCAGTAGTCGAGCAACTGCGGGTAGTCCGCGTAGCGCTTGATGACCACATCCTGCGCAAAGGCGTCGAGCAGGTCGCGAAACAGCTGCGTCGGCAGGCGCCACTCGGCGATGACCCTGGCCAACTCGTTGAACTCTGGCCGAACAGGCGCTGCGCCACGTTCGATGCGCTCGATTTCCTCGCCATAATCGGCGAGGCCTTGCAGGCGCGCCGCGTCGCTGGCGTCACCTTCGTCGGCAATGTCGTCGGCGCCGCGCGCAAAACGATAGATGGCCTCGATCGGCCGGCGCAGGCGCCGGGGTAGCAGGAGCGAAGCAACAGGGAAGTTTTCGTAGTGATCGACAGGCATCGGTAGCGGCTGGGCGACGGCGATTGCGGCGAAGTGCCTCGGGGAAAACTGGTCCTCTCAGGCGGCGCGCAGGGAAACTGGCAGCACCTTTCTCTCCCGAACCTCGGCTCGGGAAGTCAGTATAGAGGGTGTATGGAAAGGGATAGTGGCAAAAGCACCCGCTCCGAATCTCGTTTAGTGGGTCGATTTCGTCGGTAGATACCTCCGCCGCCAGATTGACCTTGATGATCTTCGCCAGATGCGCATCGTCGCCGGCGCGGTAGAAGCGCGCCATCGTGCCGGCATCCGGTAGTGTCCGGCCGCGGTGGCGGCCAGGCTGATCGATCGACAAGGCGAGCCGGCGGGGCGGGGCGTCATCCGGCGGCTGTGCTATCATGCGCGGTCTACGATTTTGCGCTGCCCAAGGCTATCCGCTACCGTGTTCAACTGCGATCTTCATTGTCATTCCACCTGCTCCGACGGCCTTCTGGCTGCGGCCGACGTCGCCACGCGGGCGGCGGCCAACGGCGTCGACCTGCTGGCGCTGACCGACCACGACTCGCTTGACGGCCTATCCGCGGCACAAGCGGCGGCGACAGCGGCGGGAATGGGGTTCGTCAATGGCGTCGAGATTTCGATCGAGTGGCAGGGGCTGCAGATACATATGCTTGGCTACGCGTTCGACCGCAGCGATCAGGCGCTCAATGCCGGTCTGGCGAGTATTCGCGCGGGGCGCGTGGAGCGCGCGCAACGGATGTCGGCCGAGCTCCAGAAAGTCGGTATCGAAGGCGCTTTCGACGGAGCGATGCGCTATGCGGCCAACCCCAGCCTGATCAGTCGTGCGCATTTCGGCCGCTTTCTGGTGGACAGTGGGGTGGCCAAGGATCTGCGCAGCGTCTTCGAGTCGTACCTGGTTCCCGGTCGGCCGGGTTATGTCGATCACCGCTGGGCGACGCTAGCCGACTCGCTGGCGTGGGTGCACGCTGCCGGAGGTCTGGTGGCGGTGGCACACCCCGGGCGCTACAAGCTGTCGCGGGTCGAAATGCGTCGCTTTCTCGCCGAGTTCAAGGATCTTGGCGGCGAGGCGATCGAGGTGGTATCCGGCAGCCACACGCAGGAGCACGTCGATGTCTTCGCGCGCTACGCCAGGGAGTACGGCTTTCTGGCCTCGCGTGGCTCCGATTTCCACGGGCCCGGCGAGAGTTATTTTGATCTGGGGCAGCTGGCCGCCTTGCCGGATGGGTTGAAGCCCATCTGGGCAGCGTTCTGAGCCGGGGAGAGAGCAATGGCACAGCACGTTTCGATTCATCCCGACAATCCGCAAGGGCGGCTGTTGCAGCGCGCGGCGGAGATCATTCGCCAGGGCGGCGTCATTGCCTTGCCCACCGACTCCAGCTACGCCCTCGGTTGCCATCTCGGCGACAAGGCGGCGGTCGAGCGAATTCGCGCCATCCGTGGCGTCGATGAGCGCCATCTGCTGACCCTGATGTGCCGCGACCTGTCGCAGATCGGTCAGTTCGCGCGCGTCGACAATGCCACCTATCGTTTGCTCAAGGCGACGACGCCGGGCAGCTACACCTTCATTCTCGAGGGGACCCGCGAGTTGCCGCGGCGCGTCCTGCACCCGAAAAGGAAGACGATCGGCCTGCGCGTGCCGGCGCATGCGGTGACCCTGGCCTTGCTCGCAGCGCTCGACGAACCGCTGCTGACGTCGACGCTGATCGTTGCCGGCGACGAGGGGCCCCTGACCGAAGGCTGGGAGATTCAGGACCGGCTCGACAGCCAGCTCGAACTGATTCTCGACTGCGGCAATTGCGGCATCGAGCCGACGACGGTCGTCGATCTGACCGGCGCGCTGCCGACGCTGGTCCGTCCCGGACTGGGCCCACTGGCGCCCCTCGGTCTCGATTGAGGAAGCGCAGATGCAAGAGATGATCCAGACCATCGCCATCGCCGCCCTGCCGGTGATCCTGGCGATCACCCTGCACGAGGCGGCGCACGGCTACGCGGCACGCCATTTCGGCGATCCGACCGCCTGGCAGGAGGGCCGCATCACCGCCAACCCGCTCAAGCATATCGACCCGGTGGGCACGATCCTGGTGCCGATCATTATCCTGCTGCTGTCGACCGGTGGCATTCTGTTTGGCTGGGCGAAGCCGGTGCCGGTCAATTTCGGTCGCTTGCGCCATCCCAAGCAGGACATGCTGTGGGTCGCCGCGGCCGGGCCGGCGGCCAACCTGGCCATGCTGCTCTTCTGGGCGGTGCTGATGAAGCTGGCGGTGACCCTGCCGATCAACTTTTTCAGCGTGCCGATGGCGCGCATGGCCGAGATCGGCATCCTGGTCAACCTGGCCTTGATGGTGCTCAATCTCTTTCCGCTGCCACCGCTCGACGGCGGCCGGATCGCGGTCAGCCTGTTGCCGCCGCAAGCCGCCTGGCGCTTCGCGCAGCTCGAGCGCTTCGGTTTCCCGATCCTTCTGCTGCTGCTGTTCACCGGCATTCTGGGCAAGCTCCTGATGCCGGTGATGAGCGCGGTGATGGGAATGATTTTCTTCATATTTCAGTTTTCCGCCTGAGCGTCCGGAGCGCGAACATGTACGCAGAACGAGTCCTCTCCGGCATGCGCCCGACCGGCAGCCTGCACCTTGGCCACTACCACGGCGTACTCAAGAACTGGGTCGAGCTGCAGCAGAAGCATCCCTGCCTGTTCTTCGTCGCCGACTGGCACGCGCTGACCACCCAGTACGACGATCCGCAGGGAATCGTCACCGCTTCCTGGGACATGGTCATCGACTGGCTGGCGGCGGGCGTCGATCCGCAACGGGCGACGCTGTTCATCCAGTCACAGGTTCCCGAGCACGCCGAGTTGCATCTCCTGCTGTCGATGATGACCCCGCTCGGCTGGCTGGAACGTGTGCCGACCTACAAGGACCAGCAGGAAAAGCTCGAGAGCAAGGATCTGTCGACCTATGGTTTTCTCGGCTATCCACTGCTGCAGTCGGCCGACATCCTGATCTATCGCGCTGACAAGGTGCCGGTGGGCGAAGACCAGGTGCCGCACATCGAGTTCTCGCGCGAGCTGGCACGGCGCTTCAACCACCTCTACGGACGCGAGGCAGGCTTCGAGGACAAGGCCAGGGAGGCGGTCAGGAAGCTGGGCTCAAAGCGCGCCCGCTCGTATACGCAGTTGCGCACCCACTTTCAGCAGAACGGTGACAGGACGGCCATCGAGCGAGCGCACGCGCTGCTCGACGAAGTTCCCGGCCTGGCGCACGCCGACCGCGAGCGGCTTTGCGGCTATCTCGAGGGCACCGGAAAGATGATTCTCGTCGAGCCGGGTGCCCTGCTCACCGCCGCCTCACGGATGCCCGGGCTCGACGGCCAGAAAATGTCGAAATCCTACGGCAATACGATTACCCTGCGCGAGGATGCCGCTTCGGTGACGCACAAGCTGCGGCGCATGCCGACCGACCCGGCGCGCGTTCGCCGCGACGACCCGGGCGATCCCGACAGGTGTCCGGTCTGGCAACTGCATCAGGTGTATTCGGACGAAGCGTGTCAGAAGTGGGTGCAGCAGGGGTGTCGCAGCGCAGGCATCGGCTGCCTCGACTGCAAGCAGCCGGTGATCGACGCAATTCTCGTCGAGCAGGCGCCGATGCACGAGCGTGCCCAACCCTATCTGGATGACCCGCGCCTGGTGCGCGAGATCGTCGCCGAAGGTAACCGCAAGGCGCGCCAGCTCGCTCGCGAGACGATGCGCGACGTGCGTGACGCGATGGGGCTGAACTACGGCTGAGCACTGCTCCGAGGATGACGGAAATGAGCGATAGCGCGACCATGGCCGCCGCAGAAGCGCCGCCTCCGGCGACGGCGGCAAGTCCGCTGGCGCGGATTTACGGCCAGCCGCTGACGCAGCTGCCGCTCGACCTGTACATCCCGCCCGACGCGATGGCGGTGATGCTCGACGCCTTCGAGGGGCCGCTCGACCTGCTGCTCTACCTGATCCGCAAGGCCAACGTGAACGTTCTCGACATTCCGATGGCGCCGCTGACCGAGCAGTATCTGGTCTACGTCGAGGCGATGCGCTCGCAAAACCTCGAGTTGGCGGCCGATTATCTGGTGATGGCGGCGATGCTGATCGAGATCAAGTCGCGCATGCTCTTGCCGCGCCCGAAGGTCGACGCTGGCGACGACGCCGAGGACCCGCGCGCCGAACTGGTGCGCCGCCTGATCGAGTACGAGCAGATGAAACTGGCCGCGTACGGGATCAACGAACTGCCACAGGCCGAGCGTGATTTCGAGTGGGTCGAGGTGTGGGTCGAGAAGACTCTGCTGCGCCGCCTGCCCGAGGTCAGCGTGCTGGATTTGCAGAATGCCTGGCTGGGCATCCTCCGCCAGGCCAGGCTGCACACGCATCATATGGTGCAGCGCGAGGAGTTGTCGGTGCGCGAGCACATGACGCTGATCCTGCGCCATCTGCGCGACGCCGGCGGCTTTGTCGAGTTCGGCGAGCTATTCGACCCCCGGCAGGGCGCGCCGGTGCTGGTGGTGCACTTTCTGGCGCTGCTCGAACTGGCCCGCGAGCACCTCGTCGAAATGACGCAGGTGGAAGTTTTCGAGCCTATTTATCTCAGGTTGAGCGATGAGCGCAGCGAATCTCGACAAACCAGCGCGTGACGAAGCGCCGGCGGGTGCTCCCGACGACCTCAAGCGCGTGCTCGAGGCGGTGCTCCTGAGCACCCGCGTGCCCTTGTCCGTTCTCGAGCTGCGCAAGGTCTTCGACGACCAGATCAGTGCCGAGGTCCTGCGCGTGCTGCTCGACGAGCTGCGCAGCGAATGGAGCACGCGAGCACTGGAGCTGCTGCCGGTGGCGAGTGGCTGGCGCTTTCGTACGCGCGCCGAGTTCATGCCCTATCTGGAGCGACTGAATCCGGAAAAGCCGCCGCGCTACTCGCGCGCAGTCCTCGAAACGCTGGCCATCATTGCCTATCGTCAGCCGGTGACGCGTGGCGACATCGAGGATATCCGCGGGGTGACCGTCGCCACGCAGGTCATCCGGCTGCTCGAGGAGCGTGGCTGGGTCGATGTCGTGGGTCATCGCGACACGCCGGGGCGGCCCGGACTGCTGGCGACCACCCGCAAATTTCTCGACGACCTCGGCTTGCGCAGTCTTGCCGAGTTGCCGCCTCTGCAACAGATCAATTCAACCCTGGACCTCGCTGATGGCCAATAGCAAGCGCAGATTGCCTGCCGCCCCTTCCCGTTCGCCACGCCCGGCTGCCGCCGGTACCGTCCGGCGACGCCCGTCCGCTGATGAGTTGCCAGAGCCTGCTGGCGAGGAGGGTCGGGCTCGGCCCCGCCCGGCGGCGAGCCCGGCCGGTGACGCGTCGAAACGTGGTCGGCATCATGACGTTCCGAGCAAGCCTGAACGCCTGCACAAGGCGCTGGCGCAGAGCGGCGTCGGTTCGCGGCGGGAGATGGAAGAGTTGATTGCCGCCGGGCGGATCAACGTCAATGGCCAGCCGGCGCACATCGGCCAATCCGTCAGCCCCGGGGACCGGGTGAAGGTCAACGGCAAGCTGGTCAATCTGCGCTTTTCCAACCGTCTGCCGCGGGTGATCCTCTATCACAAGCCCGAAGGCGAGATCGTTTCGCGCAATGACCCCGATCATCGCCCGACCGTATTCACCTCGATGCCCCGCCTCTCGGCCGGACGCTGGGTGGCGGTCGGCCGGCTTGACTTCAACACCAGTGGTCTGCTGCTGCTGACCACCTCGGGTGAGCTCGCCAACCGGCTCATGCACCCGCGCTATCAGTTGGTGCGCGAGTACGCCGTGCGCATCCTCGGCGAAATTTCGGACGAGTCACGCCAGCGCCTGCTCGAAGGCGTCGAGCTCGACGATGGGCCGGCGCAGTTTGCCAGCTTTCAGGAGGCCGGCGGCGAAGGTGCCAACCGCTGGTACCGCGTCTCGCTCTTCGAGGGCCGGAATCGTGAGGTGCGGCGCATGTTCGAAGCCGTCGGCGGCGTCGTCAGTCGCCTGATGCGCGTGCGCTACGGCCCGATCGCGCTGCCGCCGAGCTTGAGGCGGGGTCAGGTTCTGGAACTCGCCGACGCCGAAGTGAAACGCTTGCTGGCCGGCTTCGACATGGAGAACCCGGAAGCCGATCGCCCGCCGCGGCGCAGCCGCGAGCGCTGAACAAGCGGTGAACAAGCGTCGAGCAAGCTCTGCAAGCTCGCAGGCCGATTTACGTCGGCCACTATTTTCGTTATAATCCAACGGTTTTCCGGTCGCCCCTTGTGGGCACAATTTTTCGGGGATGGGCGTTTCGCCCATTTTTTATTTGCAGCCATGGATGTGCACGAAGTTCTTGAGAAAACGGTGTCCGGCCTCGGCTACGAGTTGGTCGATGTCGAGCGCAGTCCGCGTGGCCGTGTGCTGCGTGTTTTCATCGACAAGCCGGACAAGCCGCGTGGGGTCGATGTTGAAGACTGTGCGCTGGTCAGCAATCAATTGTCGCGGGTGTTGATGGTCGAGAACTTCGATTACGATCAGCTCGAGGTTTCCTCGCCGGGAATCGACAGGCCCTTGAAGAAGGAGGCTGATTTCGAGCGTTTCGCGGGGTCCGAGATCACGGTCAAGCTGCGCTTGCCGGTGAACGGTCAACGGAACTTCAAAGGTGTCCTGCAGGGTGTGCGCGAAGGCAAGGTGCGCTTGCAGATCGATTCGGGCGAGGTGGTGTTCGACCTGATGAGCGTCGACAAGGCGCGTCTGGTGCCCAACTTCGACCGGGCAAAATCGACTGACAGGCTGGTTTAGGAGGTAATGAGCAAATGAGCCGCGAAATCTTGCTGCTGGTAGATGTCCTGGCGCGCGAAAAGAACGTCACCAGGGACATCGTCTTCGGCGCGCTCGAGCTGGCGCTGGCGTCGGCTACCAAGAAGCGCATCCACGACGATGCCAACGTTCGCGTGGTGGTCGACCGCGAAACCGGCGATTTCGAAACCTTCCGCCGTTGGGAGGTCGTTGCCGATCATGACTTTCTTGACGAGGAGCAACAGATTCCCTTGTCGGAAGCGCAGGGTCAGGATCCCGAGGTCGAAGTCGAGGATTTTCTGGAAGAGGCGCTGGAGCCGATCGATTTCGGTCGGATCGGCGCACAAGCTGCCAAACAGGTGATTCTGCAGAAAATCCGCGACGCCGAGCGCGAACAGATTCTCAACGATTTCCTGGGGCGCAAGGAACACCTGGTGATCGGGACCATCAAGCGCATGGAACGGGGCAACGCGATCATCGAGACTGGCAAGATCGAAGCCCTGCTGCCGCGTGACCAGATGATCCCGCGCGAGAATCTGCGTGTCGGTGACCGTGTCAAGGCCTTTCTGCTGCGTATCGATCGTGCCGCCCGTGGGCCGCAGCTGATCCTCTCGCGCACGGCGCCGGAGTTCATCGTCAAGTTGTTCGCCCTGGAAGTGCCGGAAGTCGATGACGGCTTGCTCGAAATCAAGGCCGCTGCGCGTGACCCCGGCATGCGTGCCAAGATCGCGGTCAAGTCCAACGACCAGCGCATCGATCCGATCGGCACCTGCGTCGGCATGCGTGGTATGCGGGTCACCGCGGTGACCAACGAGCTGGCCGGCGAACGTGTCGATATTGTGCTCTGGTCGCCAGATCCGGCCCAGTTCGTCGTCGGGGCGCTGGCTCCGGCGGAAGTCAGTTCGATCATCGTCGATGAAGAGAAGCATTGCATGGACGTGGTGGTCGACGAGCAGAACCTGGCGATTGCCATTGGTCGTGGCGGTCAGAATGTCCGTCTCGCTTCGGAAATGACCGGTTGGACGATCAACCTGATGACCGAAGAAGAGTCGCAGACCTTGGTCGAGGCCGAGGCTGCGGCGATCCGTGTGCTGTTCATGGAAAAGCTCGATGTCGACGAGGAAGTGGCCAATATCCTGATCGAGGAAGGATTCTCGACGCTCGAGGAAGTCGCTTATGTGCCGGTCCACGAGATGCTCGAGATCGAGTCCTTCGACGAGGCAACCGTTCAGGAGCTGCGCGAGCGTGCACGTAACGTCCTGCTCACCGAGGCGATCGCCACCGAAGAGAAGATCGAGGATGTCGCCGAGGATATGCTGAGCCTCGAAGGGATGGACAAGTCCCTGGCCGGGAAACTGGCAGGAAGTGGTATCAAGACGCGCGACGATCTCGCCGATCTGGCGGTCGACGAACTGACCGAACTGACCGGCATGGATACCCAGCGGGCTAAACAACTGATCACCACGGCGCGTGCGCACTGGTTCGAGTAAGCGGGAAAAAGGAATTCATATGGCGCAAACAAGTGTTGCCCAATTTGCTACCCAACTGAAGATGGCGGAGGGTGTCCTGCTCGAGCAGCTGCGCCGTGCCGGCGTGGCCAAGAGCGAGGCCGACGAGTTGCTCTCCGAGCAGGACAAATCCAGACTTCTGGAGTACCTGCGGCGCTCTCATGGTGGTGACGCCAAGACCAAGATTACCCTGACGCGCAAAGAGACCAGCGAGATCCGGTCGCATGATTCGCACGGAAAATCGCACACGGTCCAGGTCGAAGTGCGCAAGAAACGGGTGCTGGTCAAACGTGATCCGGTCGAGGCGCGACCCGGGGTGGTGGCGCAGCCGGCAATCCCCGCCGCGGGCGAGGAGATGATGGTCGAGGCAGTTACCGTGCCGGTGCCTGCGCCGGTCTTCGAGCCGGTATTCGAGCCGCTGCCTGAGACCACGGTCGCGGAAGTGGCTGTCGAGCCGGTCGTCGAAAAAGAGCCCGAGCCGGTGGTCGAAAAAGAGCCCGAGCCGGTGGTCGAGGCGGCCGCCGAAGAAACGCCCGTCGAGACGCCGGCCGAGGCGCCGGTCGACACGACATCCGAACCCGTCATCACCGAAAAGGCCAAGCCGGCCGGCAAGAAAGCCAAGGCCGAAGCGGGTGGCAGAAAAGTGGTGACGCGGGCATCGATCATCGGCGAGGAGCAGCAGAAGCTGCGCGCCGAGGAAGAACGGCGCAACGCCGAGCTGCGTGCGCTGCAGGAAGCCGAGTTCAAGAACAAGCAGCAACGCGTTGTCGATCTGGCGCGGGCGAAGCAGGACGCCGAAGCCAAGGCCGTCGCGGCCAAGGCCGCCGGTGTTGCCAAGCAGGTCGCCGCGCAGACCGCCAGCGAGCGACCGGCGGAAGACAAGACCTTGCACAAGCCGGCGGGAAAGCCTGCCAGCACCGACAAGAAAACGCCCGACAAGAAAGCCGCCGACAAGAAGGGCCAGTGGAAGAACGAAGGCGCCAACAAGCGGGCGGGGCTGCGCACGCGTGGCGCAACGGGGGCCAGTGGCTGGCGCGACAACAAGCATGGCAAGCGCGGCGGGCGCGGCAGCGGGGTCGACGAGGAGCATTCCTTCCAGGCACCGCTCGACCCGGTCATTCACGAGGTCTCTGTCCCCGAGACCATTTCCGTTGCCGACCTGGCCCACAAGATGGCCGTCAAGGCCACCGAGGTGATCAAGGCGCTGATGAAAATGGGTTCGATGGTGACCATCAATCAGGTGCTCGATCAGGAAACGGCGATGATTATCGTCGAGGAGATGGGCCACAAGGCGTTTGCCGCCAAGCTCGACGATCCGGACGCCTTCCTCCTTGACGTGGACGCCGCCGACCACAAGGATGCGCCGCTCGAACCGCGCGCGCCGGTGGTGACTGTCATGGGCCACGTCGACCACGGCAAGACCTCGCTCCTCGACCACATTCGTCGTACGCGTGTGGCCAGCGGCGAAGCGGGTGGCATCACCCAGCACATTGGTGCCTATCACGTTGAAACCGAGCGTGGCATGGTGACCTTTCTCGACACCCCTGGTCACGAAGCCTTTACGGCCATGCGTGCCCGCGGTGCCAAGGCGACCGACCTGGTTATCCTGGTCGTTGCCGCTGACGACGGCGTCATGCCGCAGACGCGCGAGGCGATTCACCACGCCAAGGCCGCCGGTGTCCCGCTGGTGGTCGCCGTGAACAAGATCGACAAACCCGGCGCACAACCCGAACGCGTGAAACAGGAACTGGTTGCCGAAGAGGTCGTTCCCGAAGAGTATGGTGGCGACGTGCCGTTCATCCTGGTTTCGGCGAAGACCGGGGCGGGTATCGACGAATTGCTCGAGAACGTCCTGCTGCAGGCCGACATGCTCGAACTCAAGGCGCCGAGGGAGTCGGCGGCCAAAGGTTTGATCATCGAGGCGCGTATCGACAAGGGTCGCGGGCCGGTGGCGACGATGCTGGTTTTGTCGGGAACGCTCCGACAGGGCGACGTGCTGCTGGCAGGCCAGGTTTTTGGTCGGGTGCGCGCCATGCTGGATGAGAACGGCAAGGTCATCAAGGAGGCGGGACCGTCGATCCCGGTCGAAATCCTCGGTCTTTCCGATGTTCCCGCGGCCGGGCAAGAGGCGGTCGTGCTGGCTGACGAACGCAAGGTGCGCGAGATCGCGCTGTTCCGCCAGGGCAAGTACCGCGACGTCAAACTGGCGACCAAGCAGGCGGCCAATCTGGAGAATATTCTCGAGACGATGACCACGGCCGAAGCCAAGGTGCTGCCGTTGATCATCAAGGCCGACGTGCAGGGCTCGCAGGAAGCGCTGGTGCAGTCGCTGCAGAAGCTGTCCACCAGTGAAGTCAAGGTCAACGTCATCCACGCCGCCGTCGGTGCGATCAGCGAATCGGACGTGCACCTGGCGCAGGCGTCGAATGCCGTGATCATCGGTTTCAATACCCGTGCCGACGCCGGTGCGCGCAAGGCAGCCGAGCATGCCGGTGTCGATATCCGCTACTACAACATCATCTACGACGCAGTGGACGAGGTGAAGAACGCGCTCTCCGGCATGCTCTCACCAGAGAAGCGCGAAGACATTACCGGTCTGGTCGAGATCAGGCAGGTCTTCCGGGCCACGCGCATTGGCACCATCGCCGGTTGCTACGTTCTCGAAGGCGTGATCAGGCGCAACTCGCGTGTGCGTCTGCTGCGCAACCATATCGTCGTCTGGGACGGCGAGCTCGATGGCCTGAAGCGCTTCAAGGATGACGCCAAGGAAGTGCGTTCCGGCTTCGAATGCGGTCTGTCGCTGAAGAACTACAATGCCTACGAAGAGGGTGACCAGCTCGAAGCCTACGACGTCACGGAAGTCGCGCGGAAGCTGTAAATGCCTGCCAACAAGGGGTTTTTGCGCCGGGACCGGATCTGCGAGCAGATCCGCCGCGAGCTCGCCGAGGTCATCCGTACCGAGCTTCGCGACCCGCGCGTGGGCATGATCAGTCTGACCGAGGTGCATATCAGTGCCGACTACGCGCATGCCAAGGTGTACTTCAGCAGCCTGGCCGCTGGTGAGCAGCTGGACTCGGTTCTGCTCGGTTTGCAGAAAGCGTCGGGTTTCCTGCGCGGCGAGCTGGGCAAGCGGATCAGTATTCACAGCACCCCCCAGCTGCATTTCATCTTCGACGAGTCGCTGGAACGCGGCGAGAAGATGTCCAAGCTGATCAGAGAGGCGGCGGCCATTTCGGATCAAACCGATCCTCCCGAACAGGCTTGACTACCCGCAAGAGCTGGCAGCGCGTCGATGGCGTCTTGCTCCTCGACAAGTCGACGGGGATGACTTCGAACTCGGCGCTGCAAGCTGCCCGACGCCTGTTTTCAGCGGCCAAGGGCGGCCACACCGGCACCCTCGACCCTCTCGCCAGCGGCCTGCTGCCCCTTTGTTTCGGCGACGCGACCAAGTTCGCGGTCGACCTGCTCGCCGCCGACAAGACCTACGAAGCCGATCTTCTCTTCGGCGTCACGACGGATACCGGTGACGCCGACGGCAGCGTCATCGAGCGTCGCCCGGTCGCTTTCGGGCTGAGCGAGCTCGAGCTCGCTCTGGTCAGCTTGCGCGGGCCGATTCGCCAGGTTCCGCCGATGTACTCGGCATTGAAGCGCGATGGCAAGCCGCTTTACGAGCTTGCCCGCCAGGGAATCGAAGTCGAGCGCGAGGCACGCCAGGTGACGGTCCACGAGCTGCGCCTGCTGGACTTTTCCGGTGATCGTTGTCGTCTGCGGGTCGCCTGCAGCAAAGGCACCTATATCCGCAGCCTGGCCGAGGACCTGGGGCGATCGCTCGCCTGCGGCGCGCACTTGACCGCGCTCCGCCGCGTCGCCGTTGGCGCCCTTGTGGTCGCCGAAGCCGTGACCCTCGATCAGTTGGCGGCGCTGGCCGAAGACGGGCGCGAGCGCTGGCTACTGCCCCCGGACACCCTGCTGCAGAGTCTGCCTGCGGTCACTCTCGACGACGACGCCGCGGCGCGCTTCGCGCACGGTAATCCGGTGGGCAGCGCAGCCGCGCCGGGAAAATGCCGCGTGTACGGGAACGGCAGGCTCCTCGGCCTCGGCGAAGTCGATGGCCAGGGCAGCGTTCAACCGCGGCGGGTGATCGGCTCGGCGTAGCGCCGCCCGGTTTGTGCCCCTACCAGCCCCGACCGGCACGCACTCCTTTCTGCAGGCTCAGAGTGCCGCTTCGCTGTCGTGGCGAATCTCACCGTCGACCAGGTGCAGCCGACGCCTGTTGGCCAGCGCAATCATGTCGCGATCATGACAGGCGACGACGGCGGTGCTTTCTGGACCGCAGAAGCCGTGCACCAGATCGATCGTCTGCTGGCGCGATTCGGCGTCGAGGTTGGCCGTGGGTTCGTCGAGCAAGAGCACCTTCGGCGCCAGTACCCAGGCCCGTGCCAGCGCCACGCGTTGTCTTTCCCCCCCCGACAGTTTCTGCGGCGGTGTGCGCAGCAGATGGCCAAGGCGTGCCCAGGCGATCGCTGCACTGACCAGGCGCTCACGCTGGCTGGCCTCGATACCGCGCGCGCGCAAGCCGTAGGCGATGTTCTCGGCGACGCTGGTATGAAACAGATAGGGCTGTTGATGGACGTAGATGACTTCCCGCCGCAGCCAGTCAGGATACGGGTGCCAGTCGAAACGGTGCTTGCCGAAGTGGCCGCTGCCGCCGTCCGGCGCGTCGATGCCGGCCAGGATGCGCAGCAAAGTCGACTTGCCGCTGCCGTTTTCGCCGGTCAGCACGTAGCGCTCGCCGGCGCTGAGGCTCAGTGTTTCGATCGACAGCAAGCGCCGGTCGGCGAAAGACTTGGCCAGCCCGGCCACTGCCAGCAGGCTCATCGTCGCGATTCCCCCTGAAAGAAGGCGAACGAGAAATTGACGCCGAGGGCGACGACCAGGAGCACGATGCCCAGGGCAATTCCCTGCGCAAAGTCGCCCTTGCTGGTTTCCAGGGCGATCGCCGTGGGAATGTTGCGGGTCACGCCGGCAATATTGCCGCCCACCATCAAAGAGCAGCCGATTTCCGAAACCACGCGACCGAAGGCATTGCAGACCGCCGCCATCAGCGCGAAGCGCACCTCGAAGAGCAGCGTCCAGGCGACACGTGGGCCCGACGCACCGAGCGCCACGGCGGTCTCGCGTGCGCGCGGGTCGGCGCCCTGAATCGCCGATAGCGAGAAGGCGATGAGTACGGGCAGGGCGATGAGCACCTGGCCGATGACCATCGCCGTCTGGGTGAACAACAAATGCAATTGTCCGAAGACGCCCTGGCGCGAAAGCAGCAGGTAGAGCAGCAGGCCGACAACCACCGTTGGCGAGGCGAGCAGTCCCTGGATGACGACGATCAGCGCGCGCCGCCCCGGGAAGCGAAGCGTGGCCAACAGATAGCCGCAGCCAATGCCCAACGGCATGGCGATGAGCATGGCACGCAGGGTCACCGACAGGGAGACGCCGACGATCGTCCACAGCTCCGCATCTCCGGAGAGCAGCAGTCGTAGTGCGGCGTGGGTGGCGTCGAGCAAGCCCAACGAGCGGCCGCTACTTTTTGCCGACCGGCGTCACGAAGAACAACTGTTCCCCGTTGGGCCTGAAAGCGCTGATTGCCGCGCGCCCGCTGGCGCTGGTCAACCAGTCGATCAGCGCCAGAGCACCGCTGAAGTTGATGTCCGGATACTTGCTGCGGCTGACGGCCATGATGCCATAGGGGTTGAACATGCGCGGGTCACCCTGGACCAGGATTTCCAGCCCCGTCCGCGCCTGGTAGGTCGCGTAGGTGGCCCGATCGGACAGGGTGTAGGCGTGCATCTCGCCAGCCATGGTCAGCACCTCGCCCATGCCGAGACCCGCCGCAACGTGCCATGGCTTTCCCTGGGCGGCGATGGCCAGTTCCTGCCAGTAGCTGCGCTCCATGCGCTCGGTCCCGGAATCGTCGCCGCGCGAGACGAAGCGCGCCTGCGTCGCCGCAATCTGCCGCAGTGCAGCCAGCACGTCACCACCGCCGCGCACCCCGGCGGGATCGCTTTTCGGGCCGACGAGGACGAAGTCGTTGTACATCACGTCGTGCCGTTCGCTGCCGTGGCCGGCGGCGACAAAGGCCTCCTCGGCCTGGCGGTCATGAACCAGGACGACGTCGACATCGCCGTTCTCGGCCAGCTTGAGAGCCTTGCCGGTGCCCACCGAAATGACATGCACCTTGATTCCCTGCTGCCGTTCGAACGGCGGCAGGATGGCCCGCAGGAGACCTGAATTGTCGGTGCTGGTCGTCGTCGCCAGGCGCAAATCGCGCGCCTCGATCGCCGTCGACTGCAGGACGAAGAGCAGGATGAATGCCGTTGCCAGGCGATAGACGCTAAAGAAACTGCCTGCCATGTCGTTACCCTTGCTAGAAGGCGATGATTTGAAGCTCAGGATTCACGGCCATCGCCATAAGCTCTGTACCTGGTTGTGACCGGCTGCAGCGATTGCCGACCACAGGCATTCGACCAAGGCCAGCAGAAGCCGGCATAAACCCAAGAACAATCCAAAAAGAACCAGGATCATGCCTGAACTCTATTCTTTTTTTCGCCCCCTGCTGGCCGCTGACAAGCGTTGGGCTGCGCTGGAGTGCTGTTTCGCCGACCCGAGTCTGCTTGCCGCCAGCGAGTTGGCCGCGCGCTTCGTCGATGCAGGTGCGGCGGCTCTGGCAAAGCGCGCGCCACTGGTGGTGTCAATCGAACCGGAATGGCTGCCGGAGAGCGAGTTTATCGACAAATTCGAGCCCGACCAAGCCATATTCGTCCTCCCGGCGAGAGTCCTGGAAGATGCACCAAGCCTCGCTCTGTGCCAGGACCTGCGTCAGCAGGGGCGTCATCTCGGCGTACAGCTCGACCGCCGCCAACTGATCGAGCGCCTTGCCGGCGCTCCTTTCGATTACCTGCAAATCGACGCGGCGATGGCGCGCTACGAACTCACGGCGCGCGACTGGAGCGCCCTCCAACGCCAACGTCTGGGCCGGATCGCGGCAGGCGTCGCTTCCCTGGATTCCTTCGAGTGGCTGGCGGAAAAGAACTTCGAGCTTGCCGACAGCAGATTCGTGACCGTTGTCGACGCCCACGCAGGTGGCCAGCCGGACCTGGCGCGGTTGAAGGTCCTCAGATTGTTGACCCTGGTCATTCAGGATGCCGACACTGCCGAGATCGAAGAGGTCTTCCGTCAGGAAGCGCGGCTGGCGTACAACCTGCTGCGTCTGGTCAATTCGGTCGCCGTTGGCGCCAAGACGCGTATCAGCAGTTTCCATCAGGCGATTGCCTTGCTCGGCCGCCGCCAGTTGCAACGCTGGTTGCAACTGCTCATCTACGCCGATCAACTGACCCACGCCAACCGGCCGAACCCCCTGTTGCAACTGGCCGCTGAACGCGGCCGTCAGATGGAACTGCTCTCCCTGGGCCTGGCCGCGACAGGCGAGCTTGCAGACGGCGGCGACGCCGCTTTCATGACCGGCATCTTTTCCTTGCTCGATATCCTGCTCAAGATGCCGATGAGCGAAATTCTCGGCGAGCTGCCTCTGTCGGTAGAGGTCGGGCAGGCGCTGTCGTCGCGGCAGGGTACGCTGGGTGCACTGCTGGCGGCCATCGTTGCCGGAGAGGCCGGTGAGCTGGAAAAGGCGCAGACACTCCTGGCAGGCCTGGGGATCAGTCCGGCGTGCCACGCCATGGCCCAATTGAGTGCCTTTTGCTGGGCGAGCCGAATCAACGCCGAGCGCTAGTGTGCTGCAGCCGCCGCATGCTGCGATGCGGTAAAATGTGCCGATGATCTATCCACTGCTTCGCAAGTTCTTTTTCGCGCTCGATGCCGAGACCGCACATGGTGTCGGAATGGCGGGTATCGACCTGATCAAGGCCGCCGGTATGGCCTCGCTGCTCGCCCGCCCGGTGGCTCCCGACCCGGTGCAGGTGATGGGACTGGATTTCCCCAACCCGGTCGGCCTGGCTGCTGGTCTGGACAAGAACGGCGAGCATGTCGACGCCCTGGCTGCACAGGGTTTCGGTTTTATCGAGGTGGGCACGGTGACGCCGCGTGCGCAGCCGGGAAATCCCAAGCCTCGCCTGTTCCGCATCCCGGAAAGACAGGCGATCATCAACCGCATGGGCTTCAACAACGACGGCGTCGAAAAACTTCTGAGCAATGTCGCCACCGCCAGGTTCGCCCGCCAGGGCGGTATTCTGGGGATCAATATCGGCAAGAATTTCGATACTCCGATGGAGAAAGCGGCCGACGATTATCTGCTTTGCCTTGACCGCGTCTACCCGGCGGCGAGTTACGTGGCGGTCAATATTTCCAGTCCGAATACGCGCAACCTGCGCGAGCTGCAGCGCGACGACGCGCTGGACGCCTTGCTCGGCCGCCTGAAGGCGGCGCAGGCCAGGCTTGCCGACCGTCACGGCAAATATGTGCCGCTGGCGCTGAAGATCGCCCCGGACCTCGAAGACGAGCAGGTCCGGGCGATCGCGGCCTTGCTGCGTCAGCACCGCATGGACGGCGTCATCGCCACCAATACCACGCTCTCGCGCGCCGGCGTCGAGGGGCTGCCGAATGCCGAGCAGGCCGGCGGCCTTTCCGGTGCGCCGGTGCTTGCCCGGTCGACGGCGGTGCTTGCCAAGCTGGCGGCAGCGCTGGGCGGCGAAGTGCCGATCATCGGTGTCGGCGGGATCATGAGCGGGACCGATGCGGCGGCCAAGATCGCCGCCGGTGCCAGTCTGGTTCAGTTCTACACCGGTTTCATCTACCGCGGCCCGGAACTGGTGGCCGAGGCCGCCGTCGCCATCGCCAGGCAGCGCACGCTGCACATGCCGGGCACGGCCTGAGCCCGGAAGGCGCTACTGACAAGGTGGTTGAACGCTCGCATTCGACACGGGATAATCGCTGCGCCCCGGACTGCGCTGCCAACAGCCTACGCTCACCATGACCCACTACCTGTTCATCATCATCGGCGCGGTTCTCGTCAACAACGTCGTGCTGGTGAAAATTCTCGGCCTTTGTCCATTCATGGGCGTTTCCAGGAAACTGGAGACGGCTTTCGGCATGGGTGCGGCGACGACCTTCGTGCTCACCGTCGGCACCGGTGCCAGCTATATCATCGACCATTACCTGTTGATGCCCTTTGATCTCGAATACCTGCGCACGCTGTCGTTCATCATCACCATCGCCGCGGTCGTCCAACTCACCGAGATGGTCATCCAGAAAACCAGTCCGCTGCTGCATCAGGTGCTCGGTATCTATCTGCCGCTGATCACCACCAATTGCGCCGTTCTCGGAGTGCCGCTGCTGAACATCGCCAACAAGAACGACTTCGTCGAATCGCTGCTCTTCGGTGCCGGCAGCGCCATCGGCTTCTCTCTCGTACTGGTGCTCTTTGCCGGCATTCGCGAGCGCGTCGAAGGCGCCGACGTGCCTGCCTACTTTCGGGGCAACGCGATCGCCATGGTCACCGCCGGGCTGATGAGCCTCGCCTTCATGGGTTTCGCCGGACTGGACCGCTACCAGTGAGAGTCGCCAGCCAATGATCATCACCCTGGCGGTCATGGCGCTCGGGGCCATCGTCCTCGGCGCGGCGCTCGGTTATGCGTCGATCAAGTTCAAGGTCGAGGGCGACCCGCTGGTCGACAAGATCGACGCCATCCTGCCGCAGACCCAGTGCGGGCAGTGCGGCTACCCGGGCTGCAAACCCTACGCCACGGCAATTTCGGCGGGTGAAGCCGACATCAACCTTTGTCCGCCAGGCGGCATGGATGGCGTGCGCAAACTCGCCGACCTGCTCGGCCGTGAAGTCAAACCCCTGGAGGCCGAGGAGAAGCCGAAGCAGGTGGCGATCATCATCGAGGAAACGTGCATCGGCTGCACCCTGTGTATCCAGGCCTGCCCGGTCGACGCCATCGTTGGCGCCGCCAAGCAGATGCACACGGTCGTCGAACCCTTGTGCACCGGTTGCGAGCTGTGCGTCAAACCGTGCCCGGTCGAGTGCATCGAAATGCGGCCGATCAGCGAAAATCTCGACAACTGGAAGTGGAAATACCCGGTGATCGAAATCAAGCCAGCCAAGCGTGCCGCCTGAGGCGAGCGGAATGCTGCAGCGACTCTTCAGCTTCAAGGGCGGCGTCAAGCCGCAGACGCACAAGACGCCTTCGGTGCAGGAACCGATCGCCCGGGCGCCACTGCCGTCGCGCCTCTACGTGCCGCTGCATCAGAGCATCGGCGGCCAGCCCAACCCGCTCGTCGAAGTCGGTGAGCGGGTGCGCAAGGGACAGGTCATTGGCGGCGCCGACGGCTGGCTGTCGGCGGCCGCGCACGCGTCGACTTCCGGTACCGTGCTGGCCATCGAGGAGCATATGGCTGCGCATCCCTCGGGCCTGCCGACGCTTACCGTGGTCATCGAGCCCGACGGCCGCGATGAGTGGATCGCGCGCACGCCGCTCGATCACCGCAGTCTGCCTCCCGAGCAGGTGCGCGAAGCGCTGCGTGACGCCGGTGTCGTCGGTCTCGGCGGTGCCGTCTTTCCCAGTCACGCCAAGCTCACGGCTGCCGCAGGCGTGGCTGTGGACGAGCTGGTCATCAACGGCGCCGAGTGCGAGCCCTACATGAGCTGCGACGATGTCCTGATGCGCGAGCGTGCCGAGGAGATCGTTCGCGGAACGGCCATCTTTCGCGACCTGCTCGCCGCGCAGCGGGTACTGATCGGTATCGAAGACAACAAGCCGGCAGCCGTCGTCGCCATGCAACGAGCGGTGCAGCAGGTCGGTGAAGACTATGAAGTGATCGCCGTCCCGACTCGCTACCCGGCCGGCGGCGCCAAGCAGCTGATTCGCGTCCTGACCGGCAAGGAGGTCCCGGCGAGCAAGCGCTCGACCGAACTGGGCGTGCAGTGCTTCAACGTCGGCACGGTCTACTCGGCGTATCGCGCCCTGGCTTTCGGCGAGCCGGTGATCTCGCGCATCGTCACCCTGACCGGCAATCTCGAACAGCCGCGTAACTGGGAAGTGCGGCTCGGTACGCCGCTGCGCGAGCTGGTCGCGCTCGGCCGGCCGAAAGCCGATACCGACCGCTACCTGATGGGCGGGCCGATGATGGGCTTCGCCTTGCCGAGCCTCGATGCGCCGGTGGTCAAGGCGACCAACTGCATCATCGCTGCATCGCCGACGATGTTCCCGGCGAGTCCGCCGGAGATGCCGTGCATCCGTTGCGGCGCCTGCGCCGAAGTCTGTCCGCACGAGCTGCAACCGTTCGAGTTGTACTGGTTCGCACGGGCGCGCAACTTCGGCAAGACGCAGGAGTACCACATCTTCGACTGTATCGAGTGCGGCTGCTGCAGCTACGTTTGCCCGTCGCACATTCCCCTGGTGCAGTATTTTCGTTTCGCCAAGAGCGAGATCTGGTCGCGCGAGCGGGAAAAGAAGGGCGCCGACGCCGCCAAGGCGCGCTTCGAGCTGCGCAACGCGCGCGAGGAACGCGAACAGGCCGAAAAAGCAGCACGCCTGGCCAAAGGCGCTGCCGCGCGCGCGGCCGAGAAGCAGGCGCGGTTGGCGGCAGCGGGCGAGCTGCCGGCTGCCGCTCAAGGTCCTGCCGCGGCGGCGGATAGGCCACCGGGCGCCGTCGGGTCCGAAGCCGAAGCGCTGCCAGCGGTCGCCGGGCCGTCGGCGCAATCCGGCGACGCGTCTGCGCCCGTCGCCTCTGTCGCCCCTGAAGCTTCCGCGCCCGACGCCTCTGCGGCCCCTGAAACTCCCGCGCCCGACGCCGAAGCGATCAAGAAGGCGACCATCGTCGCGGCGATGGAACGTGCGCGCGCCCAGCGCGCGGCGGTGCAACCGCGCAACACCGAGCAACTGACTTCCGAGCAGAAGCGCCAGCTCGCTGCCGTCGACGCGAGGAGGGCGGCGCTGCAGGCAGAAGACGCGGCGGAGCTGGCGGCGGCGACAGCCGGGCGGGCCACGTCGACACCCGGCGAGAAACCCGGGCAAACGGCCGAATGAGCGATTTCAGCACGCCCCCCTATCTGCTGCAGCAAGGCACCAGCGTTCGCCGCGTCATGGTGCAGGTGCTGCTCGCACTGCTGCCCGGCATTGCCGCCTACGTCTGGCTGATCGGTCCGGGTATCGTCGTGCAGCTGGGGCTGGCGACTCTGGCGGCGCTCGCCGGCGAGGCACTGGTGCTCGGCCTGCGGCGCAAGCCGCTGGCCCTGTTCCTGAGCGACGGCAGTGCCATCGTCACCGCATGGCTGATCGCGCTGAGCTTCCCGCCGCTGGCGCCCTGGTGGTTGATTGTCGTTGGCACGCTGTTTGCCATCATCGTTGCCAAGCATCTCTACGGGGGCCTGGGCCAGAACCCGTTCAACCCGGCGATGGTTGCCTTTGCCGCCTGCATCGTCTCGTTTCCGGCGCTGATGTCGCAATGGCCGACGCTCGGCCTGGAACTCGGTTTCGCCGAGCAGCTGAAGATCATTGCCGGTCTCGCGCCGCGTGTCGACGTGATGAGCGGCGCGACGCCGCTCGATGCGCTGAAGACCGCGTTGAAGCTCTCCAATGGCAGCGTCGATGTGCCGACATTGCTGGCCACGCAGGATGTTTTCGGCAATTTCGCCGGCCGTGGCTGGGAGTGGGTGGCCAGCGCCTATCTGCTCGGTGGTCTGTGGTTGTGGCAGCGCAAGCTGATCAGCTGGCACGCGCCGTTCGGCTTCATTGTCGGCCTGAGCTTGCTGGCGCTGCTGCTCTGGGGGTGGAATCCGCAACAGTTCGCCAACCCGGTTTTTCATCTTTTTTCGGGCGGCGCGCTGCTCGGCGCCTTCTTCATCGTCACCGACCCGGTTTCTGGCTGCACGACGCCGAAAGGGAAGCTGATCTTCGGCCTGCTTGCCGGCCTGCTGGCGTACATCATCCGCGTCTTCGGCGGTTTTCCCGACGGCGTCGCTTTTGCGGTGCTGCTGCTGAATCTCTGTGTGCCGCTGATCGACATGTATTCGCAGCCGCCGATCTTCGGTCTCAAGGGCGAGCCATGACGCCGCCGCTGAAGACGATCGGCGCCGCAGCGATGGCGGTGCGCACGGCCATCGTCCTGTTCGTCTTTGTCGTCGTCTTCACTGCTCTGCTGGCGGCGGTTTACACGTCGACCGAGCCGGCCATCGAAGCCGCGGCGGCGGCCGAGAAAATGAAACTGATCGGCGAAGTACTGCCGCGCGGGCTTTACGACAACGACCTGCTCAACGACCAGCGGCAGTTGCCGGCAAGCGCCGGTCTCGGGCTCGACGAGCCGTCGACAGCCTATCTGGCGCGCAGGAACGGCAGCGCCAGTGCGCTGGTTTTCGAAGCCGTCGCCCCGGACGGCTATTCGGGCAGGATTCGCCTGTTGCTGGCGGTGGCTGCCGATGGCACCCTGCTTGGCGTTCGCGTCACGCAGCACAAGGAGACGCCCGGACTCGGCGACTACATCGACCCGCGCAAGGACAAGGACAAGAAAAGGCCGTGGATCAGCCAGTTCAACGGTCTCTCGCTGGCCAGCGTTGCCGAGCGCGACTGGGCGGTCAGGAAAGACCATGGCCGTTTCGACTCGCTCGCCGGCGCGACGGTCACGCCCCGTGCGGTGATCAAGGCGGTGCACAAGGCGCTGCAGTACGTCGCCGAAAACCGCCAGCAGTTCTTCCCCACACTCCCCGCGGCCAGCCAAGGAGAAAGCAAGTGATCGATCGCGAACAATTCCGCCAGATCCTGGACAACGGCGTCTGGCACCAGAACGCCAGCCTCATACAGCTGCTTGGTCTGTGTCCGCTGCTGGCAGTGACCACGACGCTGGTCAATGGGGTGATGCTTTCCCTGGCGACGATCATCGTCATGGCGGTGGCCAATGTCGCCGTCGCCTCGCTGCGCAACCTGATTCCGCACGAGATTCGCATTCCGGTCTTCATCCTTGTCGTTGCCGCACTGGTGACCGTCGTCGACCTGATCTTCAACGCCTATTTCCACGAGCTGTACCTGGTCCTTGGCATCTTCATCCCGCTGATTGTCACCAACTGCATCGTCCTGGCGCGGGTCGAAGCTTTTGCCAACAAGAATCCCCCTCTCCAATCCCTGCTTGACGGTATTTTCATGGGTATCGGCCTGCTGTGGACGCTGGCCCTGCTCGGCGGCTTGCGCGAGCTGATCGGCGGCGGCACGCTGTTTGCGGGAATCGACATGGTCTTTCCCGGCGTCCACGGGCTGCAACTGCTGCCTGCCGACTACCCGGGCTTCCTGCTCGCCGTTCTGCCGCCCGGTGCTTTCATTCTTCTTGGCTTGCTGATCGCCTGGAAGAACTGGGTCGAGGCGCGTGCCGCGGCGCGCAAGCCCGCGGCCGGGTCGGACCATGGGTCGCCGCTGCCCCTTGCCGACGGTGTCTGAGCAGCGCCGGATTTCTCCCCCTCCAGGGTTGCGGATGAACAGCCAGCAGCGGCAAGAGCTCTTCGCGCGGCTACGCGCGGCCAATCCCGAGCCGACCACCGAGCTCGAGTACGCGACGACTTTCCAGTTGCTGGTGGCCGTCATCCTGTCGGCGCAGGCCACCGACAAGAGCGTCAACCTGGCCACCCGCCGGCTCTTCGCCGATGCGCCGACGCCGGCCGCGATGCTGACCCTGGGCGAGGAGGGGCTGGCCGCGTACATCAATCGCATCGGTCTTTACCCGAGCAAGGCGCGCAACGTCATCGCCACCTGTCGGCAACTGGTCGAGCTCTACGGCGGCGAGGTGCCGCCCTCGAGGGCGGCGCTCGAAGCCTTGCCGGGAGTCGGTCGCAAGACGGCCAACGTGGTCCTCAATACCGCCTTTGGCGAAGCGACGATCGCCGTGGACACGCACATCTTCCGTGTTGCCAACCGCAGCGGACTGGCCCCCGGCAAGACGCCGCTGGCGGTCGAGCGCGAGCTTCTCAAGTGCGTTCCCGCGGAGTTTCGCCAATCGGCGCATCACTGGCTGATCCTGCACGGGCGCTACGTGTGCAAGGCGCGCAAGCCGGAATGCTGGCGCTGCGCGATCGCCGATCTGTGCGCCTGGTCCGGGAAGGCCGATCCCTACGGAGCGCAGCTGCCATGAGCGTCGCCAGCGCGCTGGTCGCGGGCAACGATGCGCTGCCCGCGCTGGCCGAAGAGGCGCTGGCGAAGGCGCTCGCCAGGACCGGCGCCAGCCATGCCACGGGGGTGCTGCTCTTCCTCACCCCGGACTTCTCCCGCTGCGCGCAGCAGACGGTCAGCGCCGTGGCCCGGGTCGCCCAGTGCACCGAGGTCGCCGGTGGCATCGCGGCCGGTGTCTTCAGCGAGCACGGCTGGGTGATCGATCGACCTGCGGCAGCCGTCATGGTCTTCGCCGGCAGCCTGTCGCTGGATCATCGCGAAGGCGGCGCGCCTGCGGGCGAGGCGCATCAGGAAGCATTCATGAGCTATGCCGGGGGCAGCTTTCCGTACCCCTGGGGGGACGCGACGAAGCGGCGCTTCGGCGGCAGCTTCGCTGGCAGCACTGGCGGCAGCGCGCCCACGGTCTGGCAGCACAGCCGCCTGGCGGCAAGCTGTAGCGTGCGCGTGCACGGAGCGCGGGTCGACATCGGCGTCTCGAGTGGCTGGAGCCTGCTCGCCGAGCCGCGACGGATAGAGCGCAGCCGCGCTTACGATCTGCTCTCGCTGGGGGGTGAAACCGCGCTCGACAGCCTGCTCGGCGCCCTGCCAGACGACTTGCGCGAGCAGGGACCGCTACCGCTGGCCGCACTGTCGGCGCTGCTGATCGATGAGGAGAGTGGCGCCAACCGGGACGCTTTCAGTGCCGCTGGCCGGCATTCGATCGCCATTCTTTCGGCCAACGCAGCTGATCGCTCGCTGACCCTGGCCGAAGGGACAAGGCCGGGGCAAAGGCTGGCCTGGGCGATTCGCCGGCCACAGTCGGCCGAGGACGACATGCGTCGCAGCGTCGAGCAACTGGCCGCCGTTGTGGCAGAACCGGTTGCCGGCCTGGTTTTCTCGTGCATCGGTCGCGGTCCGTACTTTCATGGCGCACATGAACCTGAGCTTGACTGCCTGCGCCAGGCGTTTCCCGGTCTGCCGCTGTTGGGTGTTTACGGAACCGGGCAAATCGCGGCCTGCGCAGCGGGCGGCAATCGTTCGCTGCACAATGCCGTGGTCACCGCCCTGATCAGCAACTCGTCCCGGAGGTCCAGTGTTCAATCCCAGTCGTGAGCAGGTACGGCAGTTCTTTTGTGCCGCCTGGCGCAAGCATCTCGATCGCGCCATCCTCGAGGGCGCCGAAGTCACGGCCGCCGATCTGATCGTCGAGCATCCGGAATATCATGCGCTGCTCGAAAATCCCGAGCTGGCGGTCGAGCAGGAGTTTTCGCCCGAGAACGGGCAGATGAATCCTTTCCTGCACCTCTCGCTGCACCTCGCCGTCGCCGAGCAGATCAGCATCGATCAGCCGCCGGGCATACGTGCCGCCTATCAGGCGCTGCGCGGGCGGCTCGAAGTCCATGACGCCGAGCACGCCATCCTCGAGTGTCTCGGCGAGGCGCTGTGGCGCTCGCAGCGCGACGGCAGCGCCATCGACGGTGTCGCTTACCTCGACTGCGTGCGGCGTGCCGCCGGCGCCTGAGGCGCAGCGGGGTGCGGCAGGGTGCGGCAGGGTGCGGCAGGGTGCGGCAGGGTGCGGCAGCGAACCCGGCGTGCGGACTTTGCGCGTAGAATCGACGGGTCGCTTCGAGAGGAAGATTCCCCATGCGCTTTTCCGGCTCCGACAAATACGTCACGACCGGTGACCTGACGCTGGCGGTCAATGCCGCCGTCACCCTGCAGCGACCGCTGCTGATCAAGGGTGAACCGGGTACCGGCAAGACGATGCTTGCCGAAGAGGTTGCCGCCGCGCTCGGGCGGCCGCTTTTCCAGTGGCACATCAAGTCGACGACCAAGGCGCAGCAGGGGCTGTACGAATACGACGCCGTTTCCCGCCTGCGCGATTCGCAGCTCGGTGAGGCCAAGGTCGCCGACATCGGCAGCTACATTCTCAAGGGCGTGCTCTGGCAGGCCTTCGAATGCGAGACGCCGTCGGTGGTGCTGATCGACGAAATCGACAAGGCGGACATCGAATTCCCCAACGACCTGCTGCGCGAACTCGACCGCATGGAGTTCTTCGTCTACGAGACGCGGCAGAACGTTCGTGCGCGTCACCGGCCGGCGGTGTTCATCACCTCGAATAACGAAAAGGAACTGCCCGACGCTTTTCTGCGCCGCTGCTTCTTCCACTACATCAAGTTCCCCGACCGGGAGACGATGAAGCAGATCGTCGACGTCCATTTCCCGGGACTGAAGCCGGCCCTGCTGCGCGAGGCGCTGGAAGTGTTCTTCGATCTGCGGGAAATCCCCGGCCTGAAAAAGAAGCCGTCGACCTCGGAACTGCTCGACTGGCTCAAGCTTTTGCTCGCCGAGGACATCCCGCCGGAAGCGCTGCGCAGCAAGGACAACAAGAGCGCCATCCCGCCGCTGCACGGGGCGCTGCTGAAGAACGAGCAGGACGTCCACCTCTTCGAACGGCTCATCTTCATGGCCCGCCAGAATCGCTGAGCGCTGACAGCCGCTTCGGCTGAACGATAGCCACCATGCTGATCGATTTCTTCCTGCATCTCAAAGAGAACCGGCTGCCGGTGTCGATCAAGGAGTTCCTGGCCTTGCTCGAAGCCCTGCAGCAGCACGTCATCGAGCACAGCCTCGACGACTTCTACGTCCTCTCGCGCGCGATTCTGGTCAAGGACGAGACGCACTTCGACAAGTTCGACCGCGCCTTCGGCGAGTACTTCAAGGGCGTCGAAGCACTGCCCGGCATGGAAGCACTGATCCCCGAAGACTGGCTGCGGCAGGCAGTGAAGAAACACCTCACCGACGCCGAACGCGCCAAGCTCGAAAAACTCGGCTGGGACAAGCTGATGGAGACTTTCAAGAAGCGTCTCGCCGAACAGAAGGAACGTCACTCCGGCGGCAGCAAGTGGATAGGCAGCGGTGGCACTTCGCCCTTCGGGCACGGCGGCACCCATCCCGAAGGGATCCGCGTCGGCGGCAAGAGCGAGAACCGCTCGGCGGTCAAGGTCTGGGAGAAACGCGAGTATCGCAACCTCGACGACAGCGTCGAACTGGGCACACGCAACATCAAGGTCGCCCTGCGCCGGCTGCGCCGTTTTGCCCGCCAGGGCGCGGCCGAGGAACTGGACCTCGAAGGCACCATCGCCGGCACCGCGCGCAACGCCGGCTGGCTCGACCTGCGCCTGCGGCCCGAGCGCCACAACGCCGTCAAGGTGCTGCTGTTTCTCGATATCGGTGGCTCGATGGACGATCACATCCGCGTCTGCGAGGAGCTGTTCTCGGCCTGCCACAGCGAATTCAAGCACCTCGAGTACTACTACTTCCACAACTGCGTCTACGAATACCTGTGGAAGGACAATCGCCGCCGCCACAGCGAGCGTATCGACACCCACGACGTGCTGCACAGGTACGGCAATGACTACAAGCTGATCTTCGTCGGCGACGCAGCGATGAGCCCCTACGAGATTCTGCAGCCCTGGGGCAGCGTCGAATACAACAACGCCGAGCCGGGCGCCACCTGGCTGCGCCGGCTGACCGACACCTGGCCGCACGCGATCTGGCTCAACCCCGAGTCCGAGCACGCCTGGCAGTACCGCCAATCGACGTCGCTGATCCACAACCTGATGGGCGGGCGCATGTTCCCGCTGACGCTCGACGGGCTGGAGCGGGGGATGCGGCTGCTCAGCAAGTAGGCGCGGCGGCTCGCTCGCCCGGGATTTGCCCGCGCCAGTGCCGCCCGACCC
The DNA here is from genome assembly GCF_907163205.1 of Candidatus Accumulibacter sp. ACC007. Taxonomy (NCBI): domain Bacteria; kingdom Pseudomonadati; phylum Pseudomonadota; class Betaproteobacteria; genus Candidatus Accumulibacter; species Candidatus Accumulibacter sp. ACC007. Next base: position 95,468 of record NZ_CAJQUD010000011.1, read on the forward strand.
CGCAGTGTGTCGTCGGCTGTGCAGACGGCTCGCACCCGTCTTCGCCATACCCTTCGCTTGCCGACCAGATCGCCGACGTTCCCCGCGCGTTCGCGTCCTGAGAACGCGCCCGCAATCCGCCCCAGTGCATGTTGAACGCATGAACCGGAATTCTGGAAGTATGGAAATGAAGGCCGGAAACCCGGCCCTTCCGGCGCCTCCCCGAGGACGTTCCAATGTCATGATCCTTGGAAAACTGGCGAAGGATTGTACGCCTGCGGAAGACTTCCGAAAACGCCGTGCAACTCGATGATAAAAAACAATTAATATTATGTAGTGACGATTAACTCTGGCGGTTATTGCGGGTTTTACGCCACCATCGCGGTTGAAAACGTTTAGCCAAAAATTCTCTGGCCATGGCATTTCATCGCGAGATTCTGTTAATCGCCTAAAAATTCATGTGCGCAGCAGTTATCGGCCAACAAAAATGCTTTCAGCATCTTTTGGATACAAAAAAACACAACTACAACAGCAGTGTACGTAAAAAAGCTGAGCTTTTATACCTTCGTGTGGTTTTTTGATACATGCGTTTAGCATGATATTTTTGGCTTGTCGGCAAAACTTGCGCCGGTTATTGGTCAGGCCAATTTTTATTATTATTTCCTGCGCCTATGGGGCTTGTCAGACAAAATTTTTCTGATAGTCTTTGTCCCTCAAATGCTTTCCGTTGCACCGAAGTCTTTGATCTGCATCTAGAGACTTCAAAAAATTTCCCACCCTTGGAGAATCCCAAATGACTTCGAAATCGATGTTGTTGAGCATCAGTCTTGCCGTCGCCGGCGCCCTTGCTTCCGGCGCTGTTTCCGCACGAACCGAGATCCAGAACAAGGGTTCGGATACCCTGGTCAACGTTGCCCAGTCGTGGGCCGAGCAATACGGCAAGATCAATCCGAATGTGGCCGTTGCCGTTTCCGGCGGCGGTTCGGGTACCGGTATCGCAGCGATGATCAACGGCACCGTGGACATCGCCAATTCCAGCCGCAAGATGAAAGACAAGGAAATCGCCGAGGCCAAGGCCAAGGGTCACGATCCGGTCGAGCACGTCGTTGGCTACGATGCCCTGGCCATCTTCGTACACAAGAACTTCCCCGGCGATTCGATGACCATCACCGACTTGGCCAAGATCTACGGACGCGGCGGCGGAGCGACCAAGTGGAGCGATCTGGGAATCACCATTCCGGGTTGCAAGGACGAGATCGTCGTCGTCAGCCGGCAGAACAACTCGGGAACCTACGCCTACTTCCAGGAGGCCGTTCTCGGTGAGAAGGGCAAGTTCCGCCAGGGAACGCTGGACATGCACGGCTCCAAGGACGTTGCCGACCTGGTCGAGAAGACGCCTTGCGCGATCGGCTACAGCGGCCTGGCCTACGCCACCGATCACCTGAAGGCGTTGTGCATCGCGCCCGAGAAAGGCAAGCCCTGCGTCAAGCCGACCGAGGATACCGCTTTCGACGGCACCTATCCGATCGCCCGTCCGCTGTTCATGTACACCGATGGTCAGCCGAAGGCCGATACCAAGAAGTACATGGACTGGATCAAGAGCGACGTCGGCCAGTGCATCGTGGCCAAGGAAGGCTACGCGCCAATCAAGAAAGTCACCTGCAAGTAAATCATTCTCGATGCCGGGCACGGGGACGCTGCAGTTCCCGTGCCCGTTCTGCGATCTGTTGTCCGTTAGCGCTGTGGGGAGCCGCAACCGATGAGTCATTATGAAGAACGTCTCGAGAGAGACCTGTCCCGAATCAAACAACAAGCGACCCTGCTGGCCAAGCGCGTCGACGAGGCCCTCGGCACCGCGGTCCGCGCGCTGCTGACCGGCGACGACAAGCTGGCCTACGCAACCGTCCTGGGTGATCAGCGAATCAACGCCGAAAACACCAAGCTGGACAAGATGTGCCACGCTTTCATCGGCGTCCATCTGCCAAGCGCCGGGCATCTGCGCCTGATGACGGCGATGATTCACGCCAATATCGCGCTCGAACGCGTCGGCGACTACGCGGTGACCATCGCCCGCGAGTCGGTGCATCTGGCCAAGCGGCCGGACGCGCTGATCAAGCGCGAGGTCGAACTGCTTGCCGGCGAGTCACGGCAGATGTTCAAGCAGGCGGTTTGCGCCTTCATCGACGGCAACGCCGAGAAGGCCAAGGCGACGATGATCATGGCCGATCAGGTCGAGCGGACTTTCGATGTGGTCTTTGCCGATCTGGTCACGGAAGGGGAAAAATTCAGCATCGAGGATCTCTTCGCCTATCTGGGTGTTTTCAACTCGCTCGAGCGCGTTTCCGACCAGGCCAAGAACATCTGCGAGGAAACGGTGTTCGCGGTCACCGGGCAGACCAAGGCGAACAAGGTCTTTCGCATCCTCTTCCTCGACGAGGACAACAGCGTCCTCGGTCCGATTGCCGAGACCGTCGCCCGCAAGAATTTCCCCGAGGGGGGCGAATTCCGTAGCCTCGGTCGCCAGGCCGGTACGACGGCGCCGGAGGTGGTCAGCCTGCTGCAGGAGAGCGGCGTCGATCTGGCCCGCCATCAGCCACGAGCGATCAATCTGAGTCTTCGCGATCTTGCCGATTTTCACGTCATCGTCAGCCTGCAGGGTCCGGTCAAGTCCTACGTCGACAACATACCGTTCCACACCGCGGCACTGGAATGGGACGTCGGCGGTCTGGTTGCGGCCGAACTTCCCGGCGAACAGCAGCGCGAGCGCTACGAGGCGCTGAGTCGCGAGATCGCCGTGCAGGTGAACAACCTGATGACCACCCTGCGGGGCGAGGAGGCCGACTGACATGGCCAACAGCAACACTGTACCCGGCGCCGCTGTGGCTGCCGGGGGGGCGGGCGCGTTCGATCGTCGCGATTTAGACTGGTACGTAGACAAGGCCGTTCAGGCGCTTGTGTTCCTCTGCGGCATCTCGGCGATCGTCTTCGTCCTGGGAATCTTCATCTTCGTCTTTAAGGAAGGTGTCGGCTTCATCTTCCACCACATGAACGTTCGGGAGTTCTTTCTCACGCCGTACTGGTTCCCGAGCGACGCCGACGCCCCCGAATACGGATCCTGGCGCTGATGGCGGGTACCGCCAGCGTCACCGGTCTGGCGATGCTGGTCGCCGTGCCGTTTTCGCTCGGCGCGGCGATCTACATCGCCGAGTTTGCCAGCGGCAAGACGCGCGAAAACGCTGAAAGTGCTGGTCGAGCTGCTGGCGGCGATTCCGTCGGTGGTCTGGGGTTTCATCGGCCTGGTGATCATGAATCCATTGATCATCAAGTGGTTCGACGTGCCGGTGGGTCTGTGCGTGCTCAACGCGGGCATCATCCTTGGTTTGATGGCCGCGCCGATCATGACCTCGATCGCCGAGGATGCGCTCAAGGCGGTTCCCGATCGCTACCGCGAAGCCGCCGAGGCGATGGGCGCGACGCGCTGGCAGGTGACCTACAAGGTGGTGCTGCCGGCGGCCAAGAACGGTCTCCTCGGTGGCGTGCTGCTCGGCGTCGGACGTGGCTTCGGAGAAACGATGGCCGTGCTGATGGCCACCGGGCACGCGGTCAATATCCCCGACAGCGTCTTCGACTCGGTGCGCGCGCTGACCGCCACCATCGCCGCGGAGCTGGGTGAAACGGTGGTGGGTGGCGAGCACTATCAGGCGCTGTTCACCATCGGCATTCTGCTCTTCCTGGTCACCTTCACCGTCAACCTGACCGCCGATCTGATCGTGCGCGGCATTCGCAAGGGATAGAAAATGACAACTGCCAACGCAGCCATGTTCCAGGCGAGCAGCCTGAATCACCGCAATGCCAGGGTCCAGAGCCTCTATCGAATGCTCTTCGGTTTGATGACCCTGATGTTGATTGCGCCGGTACTGATTATTCTCGGAACCCTGATCCACAAGGGTGGCGGGGCGATCTCCTGGGAGTTTCTGTTTACTGCGCCGACCGACGGCATGCGTACCGGCGGCGTGCTGCCAGCGCTGCTGGGCACCGTCTGGCTGGTGATGGTCGCCCTGTTGCTGTCGGTTCCGATCGGCATCTTCGCGGCCATCTACCTCAGCGAGTACGCCGGCGACAACTGGTTCACGCGGGTGATCAATCTGGCGATCATCAACCTGGCCGGCGTGCCGTCGATCGTGCATGCCCTGTTCGGGCTCGGCGCCTTCGTCATCTTCTTCAAGTTCGGGACGAGCATTCTGGCGGCGAGCATGACGCTGGCGGTGATGACCATGCCCGTGGTCATCGTCGCCACCCGAGAATCGCTGCAGTCGGTCCCGCTGGCGTTTCGCGAGGCCTGCTGGAATATGGGAGCGACGCGCTGGCAGACCATCCGCAAGGTGGTGCTGCCGAACTCGATCACCGGCATCCTGACCGGCGTGATCCTCGAGGTTTCGCGCACCGCTGGCGAGACCGCACCGATCATGTTCACCGGCGCGGTGTTCTTCACGCCCTTCCTGCCGCAAAGCGTCTTTGACCAGACCATGGCCTTGTCGCTGCACCTGTTCGTCGCCGCGACCCAGGTTCCGGGCATCGCCGAGGAGGTCCCGTTCGGTATCGCTCTGGTCCTCATCGGACTGGTGTTGCTGATGAACAGCGCGTCGATCGCGTTTCGCATGTGGCTCAGGGGGAAGAAGAAATGGTAAGTCAAAGCGCTCTCGAACGAGTGGCGGCTACCGGTCAGGACGGTGCCGCTTCCGCGGCGCCGCGGATCAAGCTGGCGGCCAAGGACCTGACCATCAGTTACGGCAAGGCAGTGGCGTTGAAGGACGTCAACCTGGAGATTCGCGAGCACGAGATCTTCGGCATCATTGGCCCCGCCAACGCCGGCAAGACCTCGTTCCTCAAGGCGGTCAACCGCATGGACGTGTTCAACACGGGAATGCACGTGCCGCGAAATCCGCTTCAACGGCCTCGATACCCGCCACCTGAAAAATGTCTATGCGCTGCGCAGTCCGCATCGGTGTCGCTTTCCGCTGCCGGTCGGCCCTGCCGATGACGGTCTATGAGAACGTTGCCCTGTCGCCGCGCCTGCGGGGGATCAAGAACAAGGCCGAGTTGGACGTGATCGTGCAGCGCTGTCCTGACCCGGGCGGCCCTCTGGGACGAGGTCAAGGGATCGTCTGCATGCGCTTGGCAGCCTGCTTTCCGGCGGCCAGCAGCAGCGCCTGACGATCGCCCGGGCCTTGTCGCAGGAGCCCGATCTGTTGATGCTCGACGAGTTCTCGATCGCCGTCGACCCGGTGACCACGATGCGCATCGAAGATGTGCTCAAGGAGCTGCGCCGGGAGGTGACCATCATCCTGGTCACCACCTCGTGCAGCAGGCGCGGCGCCTGGCCGACCGCACGGCGTTCTTCCTGAATGGCGAGTGCGTCGAGGTGGGCGTCACCGAGGATCTGTTCACCGGTGAGGTGAAGGATCAGCGGACCCGCGACTACGTAGAGGGACGATTCGGCTGAGCCCGGTTGCCTAGCTGGCGCCCTGTTGCCGACGGCAGCAGGGCGCCAGCTTTCGCGCCGGGCGACGCCGCTTGCCACTGAATTGACTTGAATGCCAACGAAGGACATAACGAGATGACCGCCGTCCAAGCCGCTGCTCTGCAGCAGCCAGCTCCAGAATACGCGATCGATACCAAAAAACTGAACCTCTGGTACGGAACCTTCCAGGCTCTGTACGACGTGGATCTGCGCATCCGCCAGGGCATGATCACCTCGATGATCGGGCCCTCGGGATGTGGCAAGAGTACCTATCTGCGCAGCGTCAACCGCATCAACGAGCGTCTCGGCTACGTGCGCATCGAGGGCAGTATCGACGTCATGGGCCAGAATATCTACGACCCGGGCGTCGAACTGATCCAGGTGCGCAAGCAGGTGGGGATGGTTTTCCAGCGTCCCAATCCGCTGCCCATTTCGATTCGCGACAATATCCTTTTCAGTCACCGTCTGCACGCCAAGGGCGGCGGTGACGTGCACCAGGGCACTGCGGACGAAATCGTCGAGGAGTCCCTGCGCACCGTGCTGCTGTGGGACAAGGTCAAGGATCGACTCAAGCGCAAGGCGACCGAACTGTCGCTGGAAGAGCAGCAGAAGCTGTGTATCGCTCGTCTGCTACCCGTGAAGCCGAAGCTGTTGCTGATGGACGAGCCCTGTTCAGCCCTCGACCCGAAGGGGACCGAAGCGGTCGAGGAGTTGCTCTGGGAACTGCGCGGCCAGTACACAATACTCATCGTCACCCACAACATGGCGCAGGCCCGTCGTGCCAGCGAGGAATGCATCTTCATGTTGATGGGCAAGGTGGTCGAGCATGCGCTTACCGAGCAAATGTTCGTGACTCCGGTACACAAGGAGACCTCTGACTATATCGAAGGCCGTTACGGTTGAGCCTACGGTTTGCGCGCAACGAGGCAACGCCCGGCCCGCCGGGCGTTGTGCCGTGCGGGGCGCTGCCACTGGCTTGCCAAGCCGGGAGAAACTGCTAGACTCGCTGCCGTTTGCCGACCCTCGTCAAACCACCGCCAAGTCACTTTCCGGCGCCACCGGGCGTCGCTCAACCGGAGGAATCAGCATGGGCCTTTTCGATTTCGTCAAGGAAGCAGGTGAGAAGCTTTTTCGCTCCCAGGAGGCGCAAGTCGCGTCGGATGCGGTGACCAATGCGCCCAACGACGATGCGGCCAAAGCCAGACTGGACCAGATGAACCGTGCCGCTGGCGATGCCATTGAGGCTTACGTCATCACGCAGGGCTTGACCGTAACCGGGCTGACCGTGACCTTTGACGGCGCCAGTGGGGCGGCGACCGTTTTCGGTGTCGCCGCTGATCAGACCAGCAAGGAGAAAATCCTCCTGTGCTGTGGCAACGTCAGCGGCGTCGCCCGGGTCAACGACATGCTTTCGGTAGACCAGAGCGCGCCGGAAGCCCTCTTCTACACCGTCGTCTCCGGCGACAACCTGTCGAAGATCTCGAAGCTGCACTACGACAATCCGAACAAGTACATGCTCATCTTCGAGGCCAACAAGCCAATGCTCGGTCACCCGGACAGGATCTATCCCGGCCAGATGCTGCGCATTCCTCCCCTCTGATCCGGACCCGCGGCGCGCTGCGCGCTCAGGGCTGGCGTGCCGCCGCGGTGTCGGCCTGTGGCTGGCGGGGCGCCGCCAGGCGTTCGAGCATGGCGCGCACGACCTTGATCTGCACGCCACCCTGCGTGGCGTAGTCGCTGCCCGAATAGCCCCACCAGTCCCAGCAGCCGAAGGGGTTGTTCAGCCACCGCCAGGATCCGATCGCCAGGCCATAGCGTGGTTCCACCTGCGGATAGAGGACGATGATGCGATTGCTGTCCGCCCAGCGGTTGTAGCCGGCGCCATCGACGAAGCGGCGGCCGATCTGCGCCGTGCTCTGACGACACCCATGGAAGACGACATGCACCCGGCAGGCATTGCTGTGGCAGGCCTGCGGCACGAAAGCGTAAGCGGCGTCTGCCAGTCCGGCGTCGATCGCTTTGCCGGCGACGAAGGCGCTCTGATCAAAGCGCAGCATTTCGCCGCTGAGGGTCGTCGCCGCCGGCCGTAATCGGCCCAGCAGATGGTTGAGCATTTCGCCGGCGGCATCGAAGTCGCCGCAGCGGTTGATGAACGGCGATTGCTCGCTGCTGCAGGGTTTGGCCGCCGGGGCGACGACCGAAATCATGGCGTGCCCGGCCTCCGTCAGCTTGACGAAGCGAATCGCCGTCGGCACGATCCACTGGCCATAGAAAGCAGCCAGCCGCTCCATCACCGTGGTGTCAACGATGCTGTCCTTGCCGCCTGAGAACAGCCACACGCGATCGTCGCTCAGCCTGTCCAGCGGATCTATGCGGCCCGCGCCGGCAAGTGCTTCCGCCTTGGCGCGCAGTTCCTCCACCGACGGCAGCGCTGCCCACCACGAGGGCGCCATGCAATGGGTGAGCGCTCGCCAGATCGATCCTTCGGCACAGTAATACGGGCCGCCCGCGAGGACGCCTGCGCCGCCAACCAGCTTCGCGTGCGCGACATGAAACTGCACCGCCATGAACGCCCCCGACGAGATGCCGGAGACGGTCAGGCCGCTCAACTCGGCGCCCAGCGCCGGCAGCGGCGGCGGGGCTTCCGCTGCGCGGGCGTGGCCGGTGCTCAGCAGGAGGACGAGAGCCGTGGCGGCAAGGCTGCGCCGGAGGGTATTCGCGGTGGCCATGGTGGTTGCCGGGCAAGAACGATGAAAACGGCGACCGGCAAATGCTAGCAGATCGCCTTGCCGACGACCAGGGCGGCTGGCGGCGACCGCCCGCTCGATGCTTCGCCGACCTGAAGCGGCGGTGCCTTGTTTGATCGCCATGGGGCCCCTAAACTACGCCCTTGCTCACTCTCCACCGCGGCTGTCGCGGATCGCCATGCGCCAGTCCCCAGTCGCCATCGACTCGAAACTTCCCTGGGTGGGGACCACCATCTTCACGGTGATGTCGAAGCTCGCCGCCGACTGCGGCGCGATCAACCTGTCGCAGGGGTTTCCCGATTTTCAGCCGAAGCGGCGCTTTTCGACGCCACCCTGCGGGCGATGAGCGCGGGGCGCAACCAGTATCCGCCAATGGCCGGTGTGGCCGAACTGCGCACGGCGATCGCCGACAAGGTCGCGGCGCTCTATGGCGCCGACTACGACGCCGAAGACGAAATCACGGTGACCGCCGGTGCCACGCAGGCGATCTTCACGGCGATTGCCGCCTTCGTGCGCAGTGGCGACGAGGTGATCGTCTTCGAGCCGGTCTACGACAGCTACGTGCCGGCGATCGAAACGGTTGGCGGGAAGGCCGTTTACGCGGCGCTGCGCTTCCCCGATTACCGGCCGGACTGGCAGCAGGTTCGTTCGCTGCTCAGCCCGCGCACGCGGATGATCATCATCAATTCGCCGCACAACCCCACCGGCTGCCTGTTCGACGCTGACGATCTCGCGGCCCTGGCCGAACTGACGCGCGATACGAACATCGTGCTTCTCGCCGACGAGGTCTATGAACACATCGTTTTCGACGGTGCCCGGCACGAGAGCGTCGCTGCGCATCCGGAACTGGCCGCGCGCAGCATCGTCGTTTCGTCTTTTGGCAAGACCTATCACATCACCGGCTGGAAGATCGGCTACGTGCTGGGTCCTCGCGAACTGATGCGCGAGTTCCGCAAGGTCCATCAGTTCAACGTGTTTACGGTCAATACGCCCTGCCAGCTGGGGATTGCCGAGTACATGCGCGACGCCTCGCGGCATCTCGGCCTGGCCGCGTTCTACGAAGGGAAGCGCGAGTTTTTCCGCCGCCAGCTCGGCGCTTCGCGCTTCGAGCTGCTGCCCTGCCGCGGCACCTACTTTCAACTGGCGCGTTACAGCGCCATTTCCGACCTCCCCGACCAGGAGTTTGCCCGCTGGCTGACCCGCGACGTCGGTGTGGCGGT
>NZ_CAJQUD010000012.1:0-105133 GCF_907163205.1 Candidatus Accumulibacter sp. ACC007
ATCACGGCGTCGCCGTAAAAAAGCGCGGCGCCGAAAATGCCCAGCGCCGACAAGGCCCACAATATGCGTGGCGAGGCATTGGCGGTACGCAGGGCCAGGGCGGTCAGGGCCATGATGCCGCCCTCGCCCTTGTTGTCGGCGCGCATGATGAACAGCACGTATTTGAGGGAGACGGTGATCGTCAGCGCCCAGAAAACCAGCGACAGAATTCCCAGGACGGGTGTCGGTGTCGATCGGCAGCGGATGGTGACCGCCGAAGACCTCCTTCATGGTGTACAGCGGGCTGGTGCCGATGTCGCCAAAGACGACGCCCATCGCCGCCAAAGCGGTCGCTGCCAAACGCGGACTCTCGCCCTGTTCTGCGTTCTCGGTGCTCATTGCCCCTCCGTGAATTCTGCTCGCGATGCGATTGCCCGGTTCTTCCTCGCCCTGGCGGCGGGTCGGGCAGGCAGATGCAGCCTGTCACGGCTCAGCGTTGGGAAGTCACCCCCAGAAGTTCTCTTCGCCCCCTTCAGGGAGGCGACGAAGGCGCGATTCTAGGGCGAATTCAAGGCGACAACAGGAGCAAGAAATGGCCCTTTGTCAGAAGCGACGGAAGCGCTGCGCAGGCGTCGCGCAGGCGCGATTTCATCCTGTTTCGATTGAGGAAAAAAGCTTCGCAAGGGTGCATCCTGTCCGCCCCGGCAGTGCTAAACTCGCGCGCTTTGCAGCACGGCATTCACATCGGCGAGGTAAGACTTTGAGCGACGAAAACAAGCGGCTGGCGCCCGATGCGCTGGAAAGAGGCCTCGCCGACGTACATCTCAGCGAGGTGCGCTCGCTCCTCTCGCTGCAAAAACGCGTCGAGGAACTCGTCGAACCCTTGTTGCGCGAGCAGGATACGCCAGCGCTCGACGACGCCAGCGCCGAGATCCAGCAACAGTATCGCCGCGAATTGCGCCAGAAGCTCAAGCTGATGCCGGCCAAGGAAGTCGCCTACATTCTTGAGTCGCTGGAAGCGAATGAGCGCCTGATCGTCTGGGAAGAAGTCAAGGAAGGCGCCGATCCGATCCTGGCCATACTTTCCGACGACGTCCTCGAAGAGCTGATCGACGACAGCCACTACCGCAACGAGAAGACGGCAGTCACCGCTTTCGAACTGGTCGACGGCCACCTGCGCCAGATCACCATCACCCGCCCCGAGGAACTGCAGGACCTGAACCCGATCTGGGTAGACCTGATCGCGCCGACGAAGAAGATCCGCGGCTGGATTGGCCGCCGCTTCGACGTCGACCTGCCCGATCCCGGCAGCCTGACCGACCTCGAAGCCAGCGCCCGCTTCTACGTCGACGAAGAAGGGCATACGCACCTGCATTCGGACTTCCTGCTCGACACCAAGGAAGAATCGCGCAACGTCCCGGTGGCCCTGATCCTCCAGAACGACATCCTGTTCACGATCCGCACCGAGGAACTGCCGGTTTTCCGCCTGCAGCGCGCGCGTGCGCGCACACGGCCCGGCTACGTGACCGACGGCAAGGACGTCCTGCTCGACCTCTACGCGGCCGACGTGGAGTACTCGGCGAACGCGCTGGAGGATGTATACGCCGAGCTGGAGCGGGTCGGCAGGCAGGTCCTGCGCTCGCATATCACTCGACCAGGAAGCGACCCAGATCCTGGCCGGCCGTTTCCGAAGCCGAGGACCTCAACGGCGCACGCGACGGAACGTGCTGGATACGCGGCGTGCGCTGTCGTTCCTGCTGCGTGGCCGCTTCCTGTCCGAGGAGCAACTCGGCCGATGACGCGAAATCCTGCGCGACATCGAATCACTCGACGGCCATACCGCATTTCCCTGTTCAACAAGATCAACTTTCTGATGGACGCCACGGACAGCGCGATCAACATCAACCAGAACAAGGACATCAAGCGACTGACGGTTCTCAGTGTCATCTTCATGTCCGATCAACGTCCTCGCCGGCATGGGTGGAATGTCCGAGTTCTCGATGATGACCGAGGGCATTCCCTGGCCGTCCGCCTACGCGGCCTTTCTGGTCGCCATGATCGCCGTCGGCAGCAGCAATGTATGTCGGCGTGAAGTATTTCGAGAAGCGCCGAATCAGGAGTAATCGCGCTGCCAACCGCAGGAGACCGCCTGACCACGGCCGTCCTGCGCCAGCGGGCGCTTCTCCCCGTGCGCGCGCCCTGCCCTCCTCTCCCCGCCAGCTACCAGGCCTTGAAAACCGCTTCGCAGCATGCGACCGTCGCCGCAATGTCGGCCTCTGCGTGCGCTGCCGAAACGAAGCCCGCTTCGAAGGCAGCCGGAGCGAATAGTGGCCGGCGTCGAGCATGCCGTGAAAGAAGCGGTTGAAGGCCTGCTGATCGCAGCTCATCACCTCGGCGTAGGTTTGCGGACACTCGTGACGAAAGTAGAGGCCGAACATGCCGCCGACGGCCTGCGCCGAAAACGGCACGCCGTTCCTTGCCGCCGCCGCGCGCAAAGCCGTCGGTCAGCTGTCGGTACGCTGCCGTGAGGCTGCTCGTAGAAACCGCCGCACGCACGGACCACACTTCAGTCGTCCGCCAGACCAGCGGCCACGGCGACCGGAATTACCGGACAGCGTGCCCGCCTGGTAGACCGGCCCGAGCGGCGCACCTGGGCCATGGATTCTCCCGGCGGACCTGCCGAAAGCGGCCCCCGGCAAAGCCGCCGCCGATTCACCTTGCCGAGCGTGGTCAGGTCCGGCGTGATCCGTACAGGCCCGGCGGCGCACCCGGCGATCCGACCCGGAAACCTGTCATCACCTCGTCGAAATCAGCAACCGCGCCGTGCCTCGCTGCACAACCGCGCATCGTCCTGCAGGAATTCGGGCCTGCGGCATGACCAGGTTCCATAATTGGCCGGCGACCGGGTTCGACGATCAGCGCGGCAATCTGCGCGCCGTGCTCGGTTAAAGGCGGCCTTCCATTCCGGCCGTGTCGTTGTAGTCGAGAACCAGGGTGTGCCGGGCAAGATCAGCGGGTACGCCGGCGGAACTGGGGTTGCCGAGCGTCAGCATCCCCGAACCGGCCTTGACCAGCAGACTGTCCGGAATGGCCGTGGTAACAACCTTCGAACTTGATCAGCAGGTCCCGCCCGTATGGCCGCGTGCCAGGCGGATGGCACTCATCGTCGCCTCGGTGCCGGAACTGACCAGGCGAACCATTTCCAGAGACGGCAGCGACTCGCACAGCAGCTCGGCCATGTCGACCTCGCTTTCGGTCGGCGCGCCAAAGGACAGCCCCTTGCGCGTCGCTTCCTGACCGCTGCCAGCACTCCGGTATGCGCGTGGCCGAGAATCAAGGGCCCCCACGAGCCCACATAATCGACGTAGCTCGTGCCGTCCGCGTCGGTGACATGGGCGCCGGAACCGGCGACGAAGAAGCGCGGCGTACCGCCGACCGATTTGAAAGCGCGCACCGGCGAGTTGACGCCACCCGGTATGTGCTTCTGGGCACGCTCAAAAAGTTGTTGATTGTGGGAGATCAAGAGCATTTTCCTCGAATAGTTGGTGATAGGCGGCGGCGCGCGACGCCACGTCAGGCGCCTCGAAGAGATCGCTGATCACGGCCAGCAAGTCGGCGCCGGCGGCGAGCAGCGGCGCGGCGTTCTCGACCGTGATCCCACCGATGGCGCAGGCCGGCACCTGCAGTTCGGCGCGACAGCGGGTAATCAGCGACGGCGAGGCACGCACCGCCAGCGGCTTGGTCGACGACGGGTGCATGGCGCCAAAGGCAAGGTAGTCCGCGCCGAACGCAGCGGCAGCCCGGGCGCGCTCGAAATCGTCGTAGCAGGAAGCGCCGAGCAGGCGAGCGCCGCCCAGCGCCTCGCGCGCCGTCGCCAGCTTGCCGTCGGCGGCGCCCAGGTGCACACCGTCGGCGCCCACCGCCAGCGCCAGTGCCAGATCGTCGTTGATCAGCAAGCGGGCGCCGAACTGCCGGCAAAGGGCGAGCAAGGCGCGCGCCGTCTCTGCCTGGCGGGTCGCGTTGCCACCCTTGTCTGCGATACTGGACAAACGCCGCCCCACCCTGCAGGGCGGCCCGAACGCGGTCAAGAAGGACGTTGGCGGCCAGGCAATCCGGGGTGATCGCGTAGAGGCCACGCAGCGACTGGCGCAGGGCGTCAGGCAAGGAGACCACCGCCACCGGCGCGCAGCCGGAAGAAGCGATCCGGCAGGTACTGGCCCATGCCGACCCGGAAACCGGCAGCCAGCGCTTGCCAGGTATAGTCCTGCGCGGCCTGCGTCGCCTCGCTGACCGGCAGGCCGCGGGCGAGATGGGCGGCTATCGCCGAGGCCAGCGTACAGCCCGACCCGTGGTAGCTGCCGGGCAGGCGATCCCAGCTGTCGCTGCGCAACAGACCCGCCTCGCGTCCGTAAAGCCGATTGACGACGCGCGGCGTGTTGTCATGCGTTCCGGTCAACAGCACGTACTCGCAACCAAGGGAGAGCAAGCGCTGCGCGCAGACGTCGACATCGACATCGACATCGACATCGACAGCCTGATCGTCGTGCGCCGCTTGCGCCTGGTCGGAGAGTCGGCGCGCTTCGAGCGTATTCGGCGTCAGGATCGTGGTCAGGGGGAGCAGGAGCTCGCGCAAGGCGGCGATCATTTCGTCATCCGCCAGTTCATCGCCGCGCCCGGAGGCCAGGACCGGGTCGAGGACTACGGGCAGCAGCGGGTAGTCGGCGAGGATATCGGCGATGATCAGGATGTTATCGGCGCTCCCCAGCAGGCCAATCTTGAACGCCGCTACCGGCATGTCCTGGAGCAGGGTACGCGCCTGATCTTCAACCCAGTCGGCATCGACGGCGAGAACGCCGGCGACGCCGACAGAATCCTGAACAGTCAGCGCCGTGGTCACCGACAGGGCGTGGCAGCCGAGCGCCGAGACAGTCATCAGGTCGGCCTGCAGGCCCGCTCCGCCGGAGGGGTCGCTGGCCGCGAAGCTCAACACGATCGGTGGCGGCATTCGGGCAGAAAAGGAGTTCATCAGTGCAGGGCCGCGGTCAGCAAAGATTTTCTGTCAAAAAGAAAGTCTTGGCAGCAAGAGAGGGGTTTGGCTAGAATCTATCGGATTTTCGCCGATTCTAACCGAAAACCGACGGTAGCCATGAACACAGCAAACGACCCACAGTACCTGACCTGGATGTGCCTCACCTGCGGCTTCATTTATGACGAGGCGGCGGGCCTGCCAGACGAAGGCATCGCGCCCGGGACCCACTGGCAGGACGTGCCGATCAACTGGACCTGTCCGGAATGCGGTGCGCGCAAGGAAGACTTCGAAATGGTCGAGATTTGAAGACAATGCGTTATAGTAATGTCAGCAGGAGATGACGTCGGAAAAGTGACGCCCTCAAGATAAAAACCTGACGCACTCGGGAGGAGACAATTGGCTGAAGCGGCAAGTCTGCGCGGCGTCAAGGTCATGGTCATTGACGACAGTAATACCATACGCCGGAGCGCGGAAATATTCCTTGTCCAGGCCGGCTGCCAGGTATTGGTGGCGGAGGACGGTTTCGATGCCTTGGCAAAAATCGCCGATCATCAGCCAGCAGTCATTTTCTGTGACATCGTAATGCCGCGACTCGACGGCTATCAGACCTGTGCGCTGATCAAGAAGAACCAGCGTTTCCGCGCCACGCCGGTGATCATGCTGTCGTCCAAGGACGGCCTGTTCGACCGCGCGCGCGGTCGCATGGTCGGCTCGGACCAGTATCTGACCAAGCCATTCACCAAAGACAGCCTCCTGCAAACGGTGGCGACTTTTGCACCGCGGTCAGCCTGAGAGAGCCAGACACCATGACCATCAAGAAAATCCTCGTCGTTGACGATTCGCCCACCGAGCGCCATGTCATGAAAGCCTTATTGACCAGCAGTGGTTATGAGGTCATTACGGCGGAGAGCGGCGAAGAGGGAATCGCCAAGGCGAAGAGCGAACTGCCGGATCTGATCCTGATGGACGTGGTCATGCCGGGCCTCAATGGCTATCAGGCGACCCGCACCCTGACCCGTGACGAGGCGACGCGCAACATTCCGGTCATCGTATGCACGACCAAGGGGCAGGAAACCGACAAGATCTGGGGCCTGCGCCAGGGCGCGCAGGATTACCTGGTCAAACCCGTCAACGGCCCTGAGCTGCTGGCCAAGATTGCGGCACTCTGACTGCCAGCAAGCGCATGACCAAAAAGATCAGCCTGCACGATTTCCAGTCCTACCTGGCGGCACGGCTCGCCGGCACGGGCAATCAGAGTTCGGCAGGCTTGCTCGGCATCCAGGCGGGCCCCGACTACTGGCTCCTGGACCTGGCCGACTCAGGCGAAATCGTTCCGCTGACCCCGCTGACCAGCGTGCCGTTGACGCTGCCGTGGTTCGCCGGCGTCGCCAATATTCGCGGCAACCTGTACTCGGTGGTCGACCTGGCGGCCTTTCTCGGCAAGGAGGCAACGCCGCAGAATGCCAGCTCTCGGCTGCTGTTGATCGGTACCCGCCACGGCAGCAACGCCGCCTTGCTGGTCACGCGCATGATTGGTTTGCGCAATGTTGAAGCCTTGCATCCGGAAGCAGCCGATGCGACAGCGCCAATCTGGGCACAGGAGTCCTACAGCGACAACGAAGGGCGGCGCTGGAAGAAGCTCAAGGTGCGGGAGCTTCTGGCTGACGAGGCGTTCATGGACATTGGCGTATGAGCCGCTTGGTCGAGCCAGCGCCTCGACGACCATCAGTCACCCCGTAGCGACCGTGTAACCGGAGAGAAATATGACGTTGAAGTCCAAACTGCCGAGTTTTTTGTCCGGTACGACAGACCCGGCAGGCGAGACCCTGGGGGATCGCACGGTGATGGATTCCGATGCCGAGATGGGCGACGAGGAGCCCCCGTTTGCGCTGCCTCTGCTCGGCCGCTACCCGGTGTCCAAACAGCTGCAGATTCTGGGTGGCGCACTGCTGCTGGTCATGCTGATCATCGCCGTCGTGGTTTATCGTGACGACCGGCAGTCGACCTACGGCACCGCCTACATCGCCGCCGCCGGCGACATGGGAATGCTCTCGCAGCGACTGGCCAAGGCATCCAGCCTGGCTTTGCTGGGCGATCCGGCAGCATTCAAGCAGCTCAGGGATTCGCGTGACAGTTTCGTGACCAGCCTCGACCGACTGATCAACGGTGGCGAACTGGGCGCCACGCTGGTGCCCGCTTCGCCGGCAAGCGTGCACCCGCAGCTGCTCTTCCTGAGCGAGGCCTGGGCGAAGACCGACAAGAATGCCGGGCGGCTCCTGGAGATGGAGAAAAACCTGATCTCGCTGGGCAAGGACGTCGCCTCGATCAACGACAAGAACCCGCAGCTACTCGAGCGCTCGGAGCAGATCGCCGCACTCAAGCTGCAGAGCAGCGCCGGCATCCGCGATATAGCAGCCGCCAACCAGCTGGTGATGCTCACCCAGCGAATCGCCAAGAACGCCAATGCGCTGCTCGTCGGCGACGCCATCGACGCGGAAATCGCCTTCCTCCTGGGCAAGGACACGAACACTTTTCGCGATCTCATCAGCGCCTTGAGCAAAGGCAGCGAGACGCTACGCATCACCGCCACCACGGACACGGAGACGAAACAGAAGTTAGGCGAACTGGATACCAGTTTCAGCGAGTATCGAACCGCTGTTGGCGGCATCCTCGGCAATCTGCAGCGGCTGGTCATTGCCAAGCAGGCGGGTTCGCAGATCTTTCGTGACAGCGAAGAGCTGCTTGGTGCCACCGACCAGCTGGCCAGGGCTTACCAAGCCAACGTCATGGAACGTAGCGGCTACGGTTTCGCTCTTGCGGGCCTGATCGTGCTCGCCATCAGCCTGCTGTTCCTGCTCGCCAGGACCTACCTGACGGAGAGCAAACGACAGGCCGAGACTGCCGAGCGCGGCCGCCGGGAAACCGAGTTGGTCAACCGCCAGAATCAGGGTGCCATCCTGCGCCTGATGAACGAGCTTGGCGACCTCGCCGACGGTGACCTGACGGTAACCGCGACGGTCTCCGAGGACATCACCGGGGCCATCGCCGACTCGATCAACTACACCATTGAAGAACTGCGCGTACTCGTCGGTCGTATCAACGATGCTGCCAGCCGGGTTACCGTGGCGACGGGAATGGCGCAGCAAATCTCCGTCGAACTGCTCGCCGCGGCCGAGCAACAGACCGCCGAAATAAAATCGGCCGGTCAGTCGGTACTGAACATGTCAACGTCAATGACCAACGTTTCCGGCGACGCCAAGCAGTCGGCCACCGTCGCCCGGCAGTCGCTGGCGGCCGCCGCCAAGGGAACACAGGCCGTCGAAGACTCGATCAAGGGCATGAACAAGATCCGCGACCAGATTCAGGAAACCTCGAAGCGTATCAAGCGCCTCGGGGAGTCGTCGCAGGAAATCGGCGAAATCGTCGAGCTCATCTCGGACATCACCGAACAGACCAATGTCCTGGCGCTCAACGCAGCCATCCAGGCTGCCTCGGCCGGCGAGGCGGGGCGCGGCTTCACCGTCGTTGCCGAAGAGGTGCAGCGCCTCGCCGAACGTTCGGGCGAAGCGACCAAACAGATCGGGGCGATCGTCAGGACCATTCAGACCGACACCCAGGACACCGTCTCGGCGATGGAGGAGTCCACCCGCGGCGTCGTCGAAGGGGCTCGACTATCCGACGCTGCAGGCCAGGCTCTGGCCGAAATCAGCGAGGTTTCGCGGGAGCTCACGGCCTTGATCGAAACCATCGCCGGCGCCACGCGGCAGCAATCGGAACTGGCGACCAAAGTGACCCGCAAGATGCAGGACATCCTGCTGGTCACCGGACAAACGACGGCCGGTACGGAAAAAACGGCGACGGCCATTGGCGAGCTGGCCGGTCTGGCTACGGAGCTGAAAGGCTCGGTCGCCGGTTTCAAAGTCAAGTGAGCGCCCGCGCCTATAGACTGGAGTGGAGACCCCTTCCCGGATGAATGCCCAGACGGACTTCGATATCGGCCCGCTGACCTGGGTCAAGAACGAGATCGACCTCGCCCTGGAGCGTGCCGACCAGGCGCTGCAGGAAGTTGCGGCGAGCCTAGCCCTCGACAGCGCCGATCTCGGCCAGGTCAGATTCTGTCGCACCCACCTGCACCAGGTGCAGGGCGCTCTGACCATCGTCGGTCTCGACGGAGTCACCCAGTTTACCGAAGCGCTGGAATCCTTGCTCGAGGCGATCGAGCGGCAGGAGCAAGCGTGCAGCTCGGAGCACGTCGAGCTGGCACAACGCGCCATGGCCAGCCTTCGTCATTACCTCGATGACCTGATCGGCGGCCAGCCGAACCAGCCACTGCGCCTCCTGCCCCTCTATCGAGAGCTGCAGGCGGCACTTGGCCTGCAACGCGTCCTGGCCACCGATCTCTTCTTCCCCGACCTGCGCGTACGCCCTCCACGGCGCGCAGGCGGCACGGCGAAAACCGGTGCTGGCGAGATCCAGGGCCGCCTGCGGCAGCAACGCGCTCACTTCCAGCGCGGCCTGCTGTCATGGTTGCGGGCACCGCAGAGCGGTACGGGCGTGCCGGAAATGCTCGACGCCGTCAAACGCATCGAGGCCATCCAGGAATTGCCTTCGGCACGCTCTTTCTGGTGGGTGGCCACCGCCTTCCTGACCGCGCTGGGTGAACGAGCGCTGCCGCCGGATGCCGATGCCAGGCAACTGTGCACGCGCATCGACCTGCAGATTCGGCGACTCCTCGAAGGCTCGAACAATGTCGCCGAGCGCCTGATGCGTGACGCGCTTTACCTCGTCGGCAACGCCAACAGCAAGCATCGCGCCGTCCAGCGCGTCCAGAAAGCCTACCAATTGGCCGCGCTGCTGCCCGGTACAGCACCGGAAGCCGCGGTCGCCGAGGAGTCTGTCCGCCGTCGCCTGCGTGAGGCGATCGCCAGCACCGAGGAATCCTGGAACAAGTTCTGCGCGGGAACGACGCAGGCGCTGCCGACCTTCGCGACCAGCAGCATGGCGCTGGCGGCAGTGGTCGAGGAGCTTGGCCAGGACGACTTTCGCCGCCTCGCTCAGGCCATCGGGGAGGTCGCCGAGTTCCTCCGCAAAGCGCCGACGATGCACAACGAAGTGCTGGCCATGGAAACTGCCACGGCCATCCTGCTGGCGCTGAATGCGCAGGGAAACATCCAGTACCTGGACAGCAGCTTCACGCACCAGGTCGATGTAATGGTCGATCGAATTCATGCCTGCCTGGCCGGGAAGTCGCTGGCCGCCGGGTCCGAACTGCCTTCGCTCGACGCGATGTCCCGGCAGGCACAGGAAAAATTGCTGGTCAGCCAGGTTGCCAGGGAGATCCAGAGCAACCTGACGCAGGTCGAACAGGTGCTTGACGGCTTCTTCCGGGACGTCGACAAGGGGTCCGATCTGGAAGGTCTGGAAACACCGATGCGCCAGGTCATCGGCGCGCTGACCATGATGCGCCACGAAGGGGCGGTTGCCGTTCTGAAGAAGTGCGCCGCCGAGATACAAACCTTCTCCGCCCCGGACTATGTCCCGCTGGAGAGCGACTTCGAGCAACTGGCCGAGAAGCTGTCGCTGGTCGGTTTCTTTGTCGACGCACTGCAACACGGCGCGACTGATTTCGATGCCTTCGTCCGCAAGATGGAGTCCAGTGTTGGCCGCGAAGCGCTCGTCGAGGCGCCCGCGGGGACCGTGGAGAAGGAAGTCGAGGAGCAGAAACTCGAAGCGCACGCCTTGTTGCAAGCGCTCAAGGATCGGCCGGACGAGGTGCAGTTGCGCGAGCAGGTCGCCAGACATCTCGCCGCGCTGCAAAAAGACGGCGATCTGGTTGGCGACAGGCAAGTCGAGCCACAGATCAAGGATCTCCTGTCGGTGCTCGCCGCTGGCGGCGACGCCAGCGCACAACTCGACGCAATGATGGCTGCGCTCAAGCCGCAAACCGCCGAGACCCCACAGCCCTCCGCAGAAACGATCCAGCTCGCGCAGGCCAGCAGCGAGGAAGTCGACGCCGAAATCCTGGAGATCTTTCTTGACGAGGCGCAAGAGGTGCTGGCGAGCATCGACAGAAATTTCCAGTCACTGAAAACGCAGCCGCAAGCAGCAGAATTGCTGACCGCCATCCGCCGTTCGGTACATACCCTCAAGGGCAGTGGCCGCATGGTCGGGCTGAGGGATTTCGGTGAAGCGGCGTGGTCGGTGGAACAGGTTCTCAACCTGTGGCTGCGCCAGGAACACGAGGTCACGCCAGCGATCGTCGACCTCATCGGCCAGGCCTACGCGATCTTTGTCGCCTGGGTCGAGCATCTGAAAACCGGCCAGGCGCAGGCACCCGATGCCGCGCCAATGATGGCGCTTGCGGCGTCGCTTCTGCGCGGCAGTGAGGAGGGAGGCGGCGAAACGCCTCAGCCGGAAGTGGCAGCCGCAGCGGATGACAGCGCTGCAGGGACGCCTGACGGAGGCGGCGCAGGAAGCGCCGTGGTGCCCGGCGAAGACGCGGGCAACGAGCCCGGCCCACGCCTGCGGCTGACCATCACCTCGGCGCTGGCCGAGATCTTCAACGAAGAGGCGGGAGCTCACCTGGCAACCCTGCGCCATGAGTTCTCGGTGCTCGAAAGCGACCCCGCGGCGCCAACCACGCACGAGATGTATCGCGCAGCGCATACGCTGGCCGGCATCGCTGGAACGGTCGGCATCGAGCCGGTGAATCGCCTGAGCATGGCTCTCGAACACGCCGTCTCACGGCGCAATCACGCAGCGCATCCGGACAGCGCCGAAGCGCTGGAAGCCATCCGCCAGGCGATTGCCGGACTGGCCCTGATGCTGACCGACATCGTCGGCCAGCACGAACCCGACGCGGCTCCCGTGCTGATCGACACGCTCGACGCACTGTATCTGGAGCAGTCTGCCGAGAAAGAGGCCGAACTGGCTGCAGAGCAGGCGCGCAGCGACGGCGATACCGGCGACCAAGCGAGCAAGGAAGCGCTCGCTGCGGAAACGCCGGACCTCGACACGCTGGCATCGCCGGCGACTGCCGGGCCGCCGACCCCTGCGGCAGCGCCGAGCGGCAGCGCGCTGGCCATCCCGGAGATGCAGGATGAGCTCGACGAGCAGCTGCTGCCTCTGTTCCTGGAAGAGGCGCTCGATCTCACCCAGAGCATTGCCGCGCAACTGCGCGCCTGGCGCAGCAAGCCTTCCGACAGCGACGTCCTGCGCCGCCTGGCGCGCCTGTTCCATACCCTCAAGGGTAGCGCACGCATGGCCGGAGCGATGAACCTTGGCGAGCTGACGCACGCCATCGAAACGCGCATGGCGGAAGCGCAGCAGACGGAGAATTCGCCGCTCGAACTGATCGACGACATCGATAATGCTTTCGACGTCATCGTCCAGATTGTCGAACGACTGCAGCGTGGCGAGCTGGCCGACGCGCCGGTCGACGTTCCCGATGAAGCCGCCGAGGAAATCGCCTCAGACGCTGTCGCCAGTGCCGAAGTCGCGCTTCCCTCTGCCGACCAGAATGCGCCTGCGGGACAGCCCGAAGCGCAGGAAGGCGAAAGCGAGAGCGGCGGGCAGCGCGCCGTGCTGCGCGTGCGTGCCGACCTCATCGACCGCCTGGTCAACGAAGCTGGCGAGCTGTCCATTGCGCGTTCGCGGATTGAGGGCGAAATGCGGGCCATCAAGGGATCGCTGCTCGACCTCACCGAGAACGTGATCCGTCTGCGCCGCCAACTGCGCGATATCGAACTGCAGGCCGAATTGCAGATGCAGTCACGCACGGCGCACAGCGATGAACGCCGCCCGATCGATTTCGACCCCCTCGAATTCGACCGCTTCACGCGTTTTCAGGAACTGACACGGATGATGGCCGAATCGGTAAACGATGTCGCCACCGTGCAGCAGAACCTGCTGAAGAACCTTGACGACGCCAACGCCGCGATTCTCGCGCAGTCACGTCTGAACCGCGAAGTTCAGCAGGAGCTGATGTCGGTGCGCATGGTGCCGTTCAGCAGCATTGCCGACCGCCTCTACCGAATTGTTCGCCAGGCAGGCAAGGAGCTGGGCAAGCGAGCCAACCTGGAAATCAGCGGTGGTCAGCTGCAGCTCGACCGCATGGTCCTCGACAAGATGCTGGCGCCGCTCGAACACATGCTGCGCAACGCCGTCGCCCACGGCCTTGAAAACACCCAGCAGCGCCGGGCCAAGGGCAAACCGGAAATCGGCGAACTGTCTCTGAAACTGACCCAGGAAGGCAACGAGGTCATTGTCGCCTTTGCCGATGACGGCGCCGGACTCAACCGGCAGCGCTTGCGCGAGCGCGGTCTGGCCGCTGGCCTGCTGACCGAGGAGCAGGCCGCGGACGACGCGCAGGTCGTCGAGATGATCTTTGCGCCGGGAATCTCGACCGCCAGCGGCGTCACGCGCCTGGCTGGGCGCGGCATCGGCATGGACGTCCTGAAGAGCGCCGTGGTCAGCCTTGGCGGGCGTATCGAGGTGCTGTCAACGCCCGACCAGGGAACCACCTTCCGCCTCTATCTGCCGCTGACGCTGGCGGTGACCAAGGCCTTGCTGGTACGCTCCGGCCAACGCGAGTACGCGATTCCGGCGGCAATGATCGAGCAGGTTCTCGACCTCAAGGAAAAGGGGCTGACGCGCATTCGCGAAGCCAATGCTGCGCTGTGGAGCGGCAACCCGTATCCCTTCCACTATCTGCCGCACCTCCTCGGCGCACCGCAAGCCCTTCCGGAGAAGCACCCCCAGTACTGGGTCCTGCTCCTGCGCAGTGGTGCGCGCAGGGTGGGGCTGCAGGTCGATGAGGTGCTGGGCAGTCAGGAAGTCGTGGTCAAGAACATCGGCCCGCAGCTGGCGCGGGTCAGCGGCGTCGCTGGCGCGACGGTGCTCGGCAATGGCCAGGTGCTGCTGATCCTGAACCCGATTGCGCTGGTCAGTCGTCCGCGCACGGCGACGCCGGTCTCGCCGGTCCCGACGCTACGCCAGGCAGTGAGCGCCGGCGGCGTCGCCGCCACGCTGCCGACGGTGATGATCGTCGACGACTCGCTGACCGTGCGCAAGATCACCAGCCGGCTGCTGGCCCGTGAAGGCTACCAGGTGATGACCGCCAAGGATGGCATGGATGCTCTCGAACAATTGGTGGCGATCATCC
This sequence comes from Candidatus Accumulibacter sp. ACC007, assembly GCF_907163205.1. Classification (NCBI taxonomy): domain Bacteria; kingdom Pseudomonadati; phylum Pseudomonadota; class Betaproteobacteria; genus Candidatus Accumulibacter; species Candidatus Accumulibacter sp. ACC007. The sequence continues at coordinate 14,172 of NZ_CAJQUD010000012.1, forward strand.
CCGATGTGTTGCTGGTGGACATCGAAATGCCGCGTATGGACGGCTTCGAGTTCACCCGCAACGTGCGCGCCGACGAGCGCTTGCGCGGCGTCCCGATTGTCATGATCACCTCGCGTACGGCAGACAAGCACCGGCAGTACGCCTTCGAGCTGGGCGTCAATCACTATCTCGGCAAGCCCTATCAGGAAGAGGAACTGCTACGCCTGGTGGCCGCGCACGTCAGGGAACAGCGGGGCTCTTGACGACCGCGTAACGTTCCAGGGTCAGCTGCCTGGCCTGCTGATGGTCGACCAGCGGTGCCGGCGTCTCGCGCCCGATACGCACTCCGCAGGCTTCCTGCTCGGCCGGACTCATCCGCCACGGCGCGTGGATGAAGCGGTCAGGAACGGCGGACAGTTCCGGCAGGTAGCGACGGATGAACTTGCCGGCAGGGTCGAAGCGCTCCGACTGCAGGACGGGATTGAAGATCCGGAAATAGGGTTGGGCATCGCAACCACTTGACGCGGCCCATTGCCAGCCACCGTTGTTGGCAGCGAGATCGAAGTCGTTCAACCGGGCGGCAAAATAAGCCTCGCCGCGCCGCCAATCGATACCCAGATCCTTGCTCAGAAACGAAGCGTTGAGCATGCGCAGACGATTGTGCATATAGCCCGTGCCGTTGAGCTGGCGCATCGCGGCGTCGACCAGCGGATAGCCGGTGCGTCCTTCGCACCAGGCCGCGAAGGCCTCCTCCGCAGGCGCCCCCTGCTCCCAGGCGACGGCGTCGTAAGCCGGCTTGAAAGCACGCTCGGCGACGTAGGGAAAGCGATCGAGGATCATGAAGTAGAAGTCACGCCAGATGAGTTCCGAAAGCCAGGTCGCAGCGCCCTCGTTACCCGTCCGCAGGGCCCCCGCGGCAATCGCCCTGGCCACCAGTTCGCGAATCGAGACGGTCCCGAAACGCAGGTGGATCGACAGATAGGACACCCCTTTCAGCGCCGGAAAGTCGCGCTGCTGCCGATAGCGGGAGATGCGCCCGAGAAAATCGTCGAGCAATTGCCGTGCCCCGGACATCCCGGGGACGAAACCCAGCGCGCGCAGGTCGGTCGCGGCAAAGCCGAGTTCCGCCAGCGAGGGCACGCGCTGCGCGCCCGGCGGCGTGGCCAGCGTCCCGATTTCTTGTTCACCGGGCTGCCAGTCGTCCTCGGTCAGGCGCTTGAGCCAGGCTCTCTTGTACGGGGAAAACACCGTAAACGGTCGCCCGGCCTGGGTCAGCACTTCGTCGCCGTCAAGAATTGCCTGATCCTTGAAAGACTCGAAGGCGATTCCGCCGGTGTGCAAGGCAGCGCTCACCGCGGCATCGCGACGCTTGGCTTGCGGCTCGTAATCGCGATTGGCGAAAACCGCCGCGACGCCAAGCTCGCCGGCCAGTCTCGGTATCTCCTCGGCGGCCCAGCCATGGCGGACCAGCAAACCGCCGCCACGCCGATGCAGGGCGGTGTCCAGTTCGAGCAGCGATTGGCGAATGAAGTCGACGCGCCGATCGTCACGCCTGGGCAGCGGATCGAGAATTTCGCGGTCGAAGAGAAACGCGCAATGGACGCGCCTTCCCCTGCGCAGCGCTTCGCCCAGCGCCACGTGATCGCTGTCACGCAGATCGCGCCTGAACCAGACCAGAATTGAATCGAGCATGGATTACCTTTGTGTCCCCAGCCGCCGCCGATTAGAATGAGGCCATGAAAAGCATCAACCTGACTGACCATTTTCTCATTGCCATGCCGGCAATGGCAGATCCGTATTTTTCCAGGACGCTGGTCTATATTGCCGAGCACAACGAGCGTGGCGCGTTGGGGGTGATCGTCAATCGCCCGATCGACATGAGTCTGGGAACGCTGCTCGGCAAGATCGACGTCGTGCTCGAGGCCGATGGCTTCGCCAACCTGCCGGTCCTTTTCGGCGGACCGGTGCAGACCGATCGCGGCTTCGTCCTGCACCGACCGGTCGGCCAATGGCAATCGACACTGGTGGTCAACGATCACGTCGGACTCACCAGTTCGCGCGATATTCTGCAGTCGGTTGCCGAAAAAGGTCAACCGCAGGACCTGATGGTCACACTCGGCTATTCGGGCTGGTCTGCCGGCCAACTCGAACACGAACTGGCCCAGAACGCCTGGTTGACCGTCGCTGCCAGACTGCCGATTCTCTTCGAGTTGCCCTACGAGGAACGACTGGCCTCGGCACTTGACCTCCTCGGCGTCAGCCTCACCAACCTAGCCGACCAAGTCGGTCATGCCTGAGGCGACCGGCGGACCGACTGGCGCCGTGCTCGCTTTCGACTTCGGTGAAAAACGCATCGGCGTCGCGACCGGCGAATGGCAGCTGCGACAAGCGCATGCGCTGACCACCGTCCATGGCGAAGGCAACGCCGCGCGCTTCGCCGCCATCGCCGCTCTGATCGAAGAATGGCAGCCGCGCACTCTGGTCGTCGGACGGCCCTTGTCGCTCGATGGCAATGTACATGCCATGACCGCCCGCTGCGAACGCTTCGCCAATCAACTGCGCGGCCGCTTCAGGCTGAGCGTCGACTATGCCGACGAACGGCTTTCCTCGCACGAAGCACAGGCGCGGCTGCGCGCAGCCGGTCACGACTCGCGCAAGGCCGGCAGGCATCTTGACGCCGTCGCCGCGCAGCTCATCCTGCAGGACTATTTCGATAGCACCCGCGGCGACTCATCCACGCTTTCACCCACCCCCGACGAGCCCACAGATGCCAGCCATTGAACTTCCCGACGCCAACGTGCAATGCAGCGAACTCGCTGAACTCATCCGACCCCGGCTGCTCCCGAAGACGGTCCTGGTCGGCATTCACAGCGGCGGCGTCTGGGTCGCCCGACGACTGCACGATCTGCTGGCACTGGACAACGAGATTGGCCTGATCGATGTCTCTTTCTACCGCGATGACTACGGCGAAAAGGGTCTGCATCCGCGCGTCCGGCCAACGTCGATTCCCTTCGATGTGGAAGGCCGACCGCTGATCCTGGTCGACGACGTGCTGTACACGGGTCGCACGACGCGTGCGGCGATCAACGAGCTGTTCGACTACGGTCGACCGGCGAGCATCCAGCTTGCCGTTCTCGCCGACCGCGGCCAGCGGCAACTGCCCATCTGCGCCGACTTCTGCACCTGGCGGGTCGACCTCGACGCGACGCAGGAACTGGTGCTCTCTGCGGACGGCGACGGCCACCTGCGCTGGAGCCTGGGCGCCAATGCATAATCCACAACTCAACGCCAATGGCGAGCTGACGCACCTGCTGTCGATCGAGGGCTTGCCGCGCGAACTGATTCATCAGATTCTCGATACGGCATCGAGCTTCCTCGAGGTGTCCGACCGCGACGTCAAGAAGGTCCCCCTGTTGCGTGGCAAGAGCGTGTTCAACGTCTTTTTCGAAAACTCCACGCGGACGCGAACGACCTTCGAGATTGCCGCCAAACGCCTCTCCGCGGACGTCATCAACCTCGACGTGACACGCTCGTCCACCGCCAAGGGCGAAACCCTGCTCGACACGGTCGACAACCTGATCGCCATGCACGCCGACATGTTCGTCGTCCGCCACGCGGCCAGCGGCGCGCCGCACCTGATCACCGAGCATCTGCGCCGCCTCGGGCGAAACGACGTGCACGTGGTCAATGCCGGCGACGGACGTCACGCCCACCCGACGCAGGGCTTGCTGGACATGTATACCATCCGTCACTACAAGAAGGATTTCAGCAATCTGGTGGTGGCGGTGGTCGGCGACATCCTGCACTCGCGCGTGGCGCGCTCGGACATCAACGCGCTGACCACCCTCGGCGCCGCCGAGGTACGCGCCGTTGGCCCGCAGACACTGCTGCCAACGGCCATCGAAAGAATGGGTGTGCGTGTCTGCCATGACCTGCGTGAAGGAATACGCGATTGCGACGTGGTCATCATGTTGCGCCTGCAGAACGAGCGCATGAATGGTGCGCTGCTGCCCTCGGCGCGCGAATACTTCCACTGTTACGGGCTGACGCCGGCAATGCTGGCGCTGGCCAAAGCGGACGCCATCGTGATGCATCCGGGGCCAATGAATCGTGGCGTTGAAATCGACTCTGATGTCGCCGACGGACCGCAGGCGGTGATTCTGCCGCAGGTGACCTTCGGGATTGCCGTGCGTATGGCGGTCATGGGCATTCTGGCAGGGAACTGAGCGATGAACAGGCAGAACCTCCACATCCGCAACGCGCGGCTGATCGACCCCAGGAACGGCCTCGATGAGCAGCTCGACCTGTTCGTCGCCGACGCGCGCATTGCGTCCATAGGCCAGCCGCCGGCCGGCTTCTCGGCGGACCGCAGCATTGACGCCAGCGGGCTGATCGCCTGCCCCGGTCTGGTCGATCTGTCGACCCGGCTGGGCGCCATCGAACCCGAACTCGCCGCCGCCGTCGCCGGCGGCGTCACCTCGCTGGCCTGCCCGCCAGACACCAAACCACCGCTCGATGAACCGGGGCTGGTCGAACGCCTGGTACGGCGCAGCGAAACGCTTGGCCTGGCACGCGTCTATCCGATCGGCGCCCTGACCCACGGGCTGGCCGGCCAGCGGCTCGCTGAAATGAACGCGCTCGCGCGGGCCGGCTGCATTGGCTTCTCGCAGGCCAACGAGCCCATCGATACGCAGTTGCTGCTGCGGGCCATGCAGTACGCGGCAACTTTTTCGTACGCGCTGCGCCTGCGACCACAAGACCAGTTTCTCGCCCGTGAGGGTGTCGCCCACGATGGTGAAGTTGCGTCGCGGCTGGGACTGACCGGGGTACCGGTATCGGCGGAAACCGTGGCCATCGCCACCGCCCTGCACCTGGCGTCCGAAACCGGTGTCCGCCTGCATCTTTCGCGGCTTTCTTCAGCCGCCGGCGTGGCGCTGGTCCGCGAAGCCAAACGTTCGCGCATGCCGGTCAGCTGTGACGTGTCGATCCACCACCTGCATCTTTCGGAAATGGACATCGGCTACTTCGACAGCAACGCGCGCTTCGACCCGCCGCTACGCGCGCAAAGCGACCGTGACGCGCTCCGTGCCGCCGTTCGGGATGGCGTCGCGGCAATCTGTTCGGACCACACCCCGGTCGATGCGGATGGCAAGCAGCTTCCGTTTGCCGAAGCCGTCCCCGGCGCCATTGGCCTGGAACTCCTGCTCCCCTTGACGCTGTTGTGGGCGGAACAGATGCAGCTTCCGTTAGCCGAAGCGCTGGCCCGCATCACCTGTGATCCGGCAGAAATTCTCGGCATCGACGCCGGTTCGCTGAGCATCGGCAGTCGTGCCGACATTTGCGTCTTCGACCCCTGCGAAGCCTGGCGGCTTACCCCCGAGACCTTGCGCAGCCAGGGCAAGAACAGCCCCTACCTGGGTTACGAAATGATCGGCAGGGTGCGCATGACGCTGGTCGGCGGACGAATCATCTTCGAGGCTTGAGCCTTACTGCCCGAGAAGGCGCCGTAGCGCACTCGCTGAAACCCCGCTCAGGGACAACAGCTTGCGCCGCGACTGGTGGCCACTCTTCAGCTCGATCAGCGACTTGGCCAGCCCCAGCCGCTGCGCGAGGAACTCGATCAGGGCAGCGTTCGCGCGCCCGTCGATCGCCGGTGCTGCGAGGCGGACCTTGAGCGCGTCGCCGTGCAGGCCAACGATTTCGCTGCGCTTTGCTGCCGGCTGAACATGGACGCTCAGGGTCAGCGCAGCGCCGTTTTCGCGTAGCCAGTCGGCCACGGCTTACAGAAACATGAGGACCAGCTGCGCCAGAACGATGGCGATCAATGGCGACAGATCGACCACCCCGATGCGTGGAACGAGACGCTGGATGGGACTCAGAAAAGGCCTGGTCAACTGCCCGACCGGCTGGGTCAAAGGCGAGTACGGACTGACCCACGAGAGCACGGCCTGCACCACCAGCGCAGCAATGAGCAGGTAAATGCTCATGCGCAGGGTAGCCAGCACCCCCTGCCACAGCAGCACAGGCCACAGGCTCAGTGGTGACCAGGCTTCGCTGCCACCGTGCAGGGAAAGCACGGCGCCGGCAAAAACGAGCTGCAGCAGATACGCGGGCAGCAGGCTCGCCAGATCGAGACCCCACAGGCCGGGTAGCGCCTTGCGCAAGGGCTTGACCAGCCAGTTGGTCAGGTCGACGACGAAAGTACCCACCTGGTTGTTGAACGATACCCGGAAAGCCTGCATATAGAAGCGCAGCAGCAGGGCAAAGCTCAGGAACCCGGTCACCACCTGGAGCAGAAACAAACCCGCCTGTGCAGCCATCAACTATCCTTTCCCAGCAGCTCGCCCAGTTCACGACTGCGAGCGTTGGCCGCCTGCACGCCAGCGATGAAGCCTTCCCTGACGCCACGCTCTTCCATCATTTGCAGCGCGGCTTCGGTCGTTCCGCCTTTCGAGGTGACGCGCTCACGCAGCACGGCAGCGGCTTCATCCGACTGCACGGCCAGCTTGGCGGCGCCGAGTACCGTTTCTATCGCCAGCTGGCGCGCCTGCATTGGCGTCAGACCGAGTTCGGTCCCCGCCTGCTGCAAGGTCTCGATGAACAGGAAGACATACGCCGGGCCGCTTCCGGAGACCGCGGTCACGGCGTCCATTTGCGCCTCATCGGCGACCCACAGGGTACTGCCGACGGCCTGCAGGATGCGCTCGGCACCGAGCCGCTCGGCCATCGATACCCCCGGCAAGGCACACAGCCCGGTGATGCCGGCACCGATCAGCGCCGGGGTATTGGGCATCGCGCGCACGATCTTGGCATAGCCGTCGAGCCAGCGGGCGATGTCTGCCAGGCGCAAGCCGGCCGCGATACTGATGACGAGTTGCTGGTTGAGGCGCTTGGGAAGCGACGCACAGGCATCGTGCATCTGCTGCGGCTTCACCGATAGCAGCAGCGCATCGCAGTCCAGCGCGGCGGCAGTCGGCGCCTCGTAACAGCGCACCCCGTACATCAGGCGAAGCTTGGCACGCCCCTGCGCACCGACCTCGATCACCGCAATGTCGGCCGCCGAAAATCCGGTCTTCACCAGGCCACCGATCAGCGCGCTGGCCATATTGCCGCCACCCAGGAAAGTAATTCTCATGCTTTGTGTCTCTCACCAAAAATCGCGCTACCCACACGAACCACGGTCGCCCCCTCGGCGATCGCCGCGTCAAGATCATGCGACATACCCATTGAAAGGGTATCAAGCACCAAGCCATCGGCCTGCAGCTGCTCGAACAGCTGGCGCAACAGGCGGAACGGGCGACGCTGTTCGAGAAAGGCGTCACTGCGCGCGGGAACGGCCATCAGACCGCGCAAGCGCAAGTTTGGCAGCGCAGCAATCGCCTGCGCCAGCGCCGGTACTTCGGCAGGCAAAACCCCGCCCTTGCTGGCCTCCCCGCTGACGTTCACCTGCACACAGACCGACAGCGGCGGCAGCGACGCTGGTCTTTGTTCGGCAAGACGTTCGGCAATCCGCAAGCGGTCGACAGAATGCACCCAGTTGAAATTCTCGGCAAGCGAACGGGTCTTGTTGCTCTGCACCGAACCGATGAAATGCCAGTCCAGCGCCAGGGAGCGCAGCTGATCTACCTTGTCGATGCCTTCCTGGACAAAGCTCTCGCCAAAGGCCGTCTGCCCGGCAAGCGCCACTTCGCGGATGCACGCGACAGGCCAGGTCTTGCTGACCGCGACCAGGCGAACATCCCCCGGGTCACGTCCGCATTGCCGTGCCGCGCCGGCGATTTGCGCGAGAACGGCTTGCAGCTTGGCGGAGAGTGAGGTCATAATCAGGCGCTACGCAGGTTGCCCCGAGTATAGCACCGCGCCCTGCCCACCGCCCGAGGACCGAACCTGATGGACATCACCGAACTGCTGGCCTTCAGCGTCAAGAACAAGGCTTCCGACCTCCACCTGTCATCGGGCCTGCCGCCAATGATCCGGGTCAACGGCGACGTGCGGCGCATCAACCTGCCAGCCATGGAGCACAAGGACGTGCACGCGAGGGTGTACGACATCATGAGCGACGGCCAGCGCAAGCAGTACGAAGACACCCTGGAATGCGATTTTTCCTTCGAGATCCCCAATCTGGCGCGCTTTCGGGTCAATGCGTTCGTGCAGAACCGTGGCGCCAGCGCTGTCTTTCGGACGATTCCGTCGAAAGTGCTGAGCCTCGAGGAACTCAACTGCCCGAAGATCTTCAAGGCCATCTCCGAATTTCCCCGCGGCATCGTACTGGTCACCGGCCCTACCGGCTCAGGCAAATCGACCACCCTGGCGGCGATGGTCAACCATGTCAATGAGAACATGTACGGGCACATCCTGACCGTCGAGGACCCGATCGAATTCGTTCACCAGTCGAAGAAGTGCCTGATCAACCAACGCGAAGTTGGACCGCATACGCTGTCATTCCAGAATGCGCTGCGCGCGGCGCTGCGCGAGGACCCGGACGTCATCCTGGTTGGTGAAATGCGTGATCTGGAAACCATCCGCCTGGCACTCTCGGGAGCCGAAACGGGACACCTGGTATTCGCCACTCTGCACACCTCGAGCGCGGCGAAGACCATCGACCGGATCGTCGACGTGTTCCCGGCTGCCGAAAAGGAAATGGTTCGCTCGATGCTCTCCGAGTCGCTGCGCGCGGTAATCTCGCAAACGCTGCTCAAGAGCAAGGATGGCCTGGGACGGGTCGCCGCGCACGAAATCATGCTCGGCACACCGGCAATCCGCAACCTGATCCGGGAGAACAAGGTCGCCCAGATGTACTCCGCGCTGCAGACCGGGCAGCAGCATGGCATGCAGACGCTCGACCAGAATCTGGTCGAACTCGTGCGCCGCAACATCGTGTCGGCGGCGGAAGCCAAGACCAAGGCCGCCAACAAAGACACCTTCCCCAGCGTCTAAGCCCGCTTCGCGAGCAGGAGAAAAAGCATGGAGCACGATCAAGCGCTGAAGTTCATGCACGAACTGCTGCGGCTGATGACGCAGAAGAATGGTTCCGACCTGTTCATCACCGCGCATTTCCCGCCGGCAATCAAGATCGACGGCAAGGTGATGCCGGTATCCAACCAGCCGCTACTGCCGCAGCATTCCGCCGAACTCGCACGCTCGATCATGAACGATCGGCAAGCAACCGAATTCGAAGAGAAGAAGGAATGCAACTTTGCCATTTCACCGTCGGGCATCGGCCGCTTTCGGGTCAATGCCCTGGTGCAACAGGGGCGCGTCGCGGTGGTCTGCCGAACGATCAACCTGGTGGTTCCGACGCTGGACGAACTGGCGTTGCCAGCGGTCCTCAAGGACCTCTCGCTGACCAGCCGCGGCCTGGTGATCTTCGTCGGCGGCACCGGCACCGGCAAGACGACTTCACTGGCCGCGCTGCTTGATCACCGCAACCGCAACAGTTACGGCCACATCATCACCATCGAAGACCCCATCGAGTTCGTGCACGAGCACAAGAAGTGCATCATCACGCAACGCGAAATCGGCGTCGACACCGACTCCTGGGAAATCGCGCTGAAGAACACCCTGCGCCAGGCACCGAACGTGATCATGATGGGCGAGATCAGAGACCGGGCGACGATGGACTACGCCGTCGCTTTCGCCGAAACGGGCCATCTGTGCCTGGCGACGTTGCACGCCAACAGCAGCAACCAGGCGCTGGACCGGATCATCAACTTCTTCCCCGAAGAACGTCGCCACCAGTTGCTGATGGACCTTTCCCTGAACCTGCGCGCCCTGATTTCGCAGCGTCTGCTGCCGAAGAAGGACGGCAAGGGACGGGTGCCGGCGATCGAGGTGCTGCTCAATTCACCGCTGATTTCGGACCTGATCTTCAAGGGACAGGTGCACGAGATCAAGGACGTCATGAAGCGCTCGCGCGAACTTGGCATGCAGACCTTCGACCAGGCGCTTTTCGATCTTTACGAAGCCGGTCAGATCAACTACCAGGAAGCCTTGCGCAACGCCGACTCGCTCAACGACCTACGCCTGCAAATCAAGCTGCACGGCAAGGAGTCGCACGATCGAGACCTCACCGCCGGCATCGGCCACCTGGACATCGTCTAGGGCGGCAGGAAGCTGCCGCCGGCTGAGACGCTGCGCAGCCGGCGGCGGCACAGCGAGCTTGCCGCGAGCGCCCCGAGCGCCCGCGCACGCATGCTTCCACGAGCGCAAGCAATCGGCTCTACGCGGGGGCTGCCCCGCCCTTGCCGCGGTTACTGCCGGCGACCATTCTGAATTCGTACAGGCGGCAGTCAAGCGCACCGTTGAACAGCGGCGTCTTCTTGCTGGGCGTCAGGCGCACCATTTTCGGCAGGCGCGTGTCGGCGCTGATCAGGTAACAGGTCCAGCCCGCGAAGCGTTGCTTGAGCGCCTGGCCGAGCAAGGGGTAGAAGGCGGCCAGTTCGTCATCGCTGGAAACCCGCTCGCCGTAAGGCGGGTTGCTGACCATTATCCCGCTGCTCGCTGGTGCGTCGATGGCGAGCAGATCTCCCGAACGCAGGCTGACCGCGGACAGCAGCCCGGCGCGGTCGAGGTTGGCCAGCGCAGCGCGCACCGCCACCGGCGAGAGGTCGCTACCGAAGATCCGTGCATCGGCAAGCGGTTTCTCGCCAGCCCGCGCTGCGTCGTGCAGCGCCTGCCAGGCCGCGGCATCGAAGTTGCGCAGATTCTGGAAAGCGAAATCACGCCGGGCGCCCGGCGCCAGACCGAGCGCAATCTGGGCGGCTTCGAGCAGAAAAGTGCCGCTGCCACACATCGGGTCAAGCAGCGGGATGCCCGGCTGCCAGCCGCTGAGGCGCAGGATGCCCGCCGCCAGGTTTTCTCGCAGCGGCGCTTCTACGGTCTTCTGGCGAAAACCGCGCTGGTAAAGCGGGGCGCCCGAGGTATCCAGATAGAGCGTGCACTCGTCGCTGCTGATGAAACCCTGGATACGCACGTCCGGTTGGCGCGTGTCGACGCTTGGCCGGCGGCCGAAATCACGGCGAAAGCGATCGCAAATGGCGTCCTTGATGCGCAGAGTCACAAAGTCGATGCTCTTCAGTGGGCTTTTCACCGCATTGACGTCGACGCGAATGGTCTGTTCCGGAACGAACCACTTGGGCCATGCTGTCTCGAGCGCCAACTGGTAGATGTCTTCCTCCTTCGCGTAACGGGCGTGCGCGACGCGGCAGAGGACGCGGGTGGCAATCCGCGAATGGAGATTGAGCCGGTAGCAAACCGACCACTCGGCGAAAAAATGCACCCCGCCGGAGATCTGCTTCAGATCAGACGCGCCAGCCATCGCCAGATCTTCGGCGAGCAGGGTCTCAAGACCACGCGGACAGCTGGCAAAGAAGGTTTCCAAGATTGTCTCCGACTAAAAAGGCTTCAGGACGGCGAGGTAGATCGCCGCCAGCAACAACAGCACCGGCACTTCGTTGAACCAGCGGAACCAGACATGACTACGCTTGATGCGACCATCCCTGAAACCCTTCAACAGGCGACCACAATACGCGTGATAAAAAATCAGCAAGACGACCAGCGCGGTCTTGGCGTGCAGCCAGCCGCCCGAAAAACCGTAGCCGAACCACAACCAGAGACCAAGAGCGACCGCCAGAAAGCCGATCGGCGTCATGAAGCGATAGAGTTTCTCTGCCATCATCAAAAGACGCTTGCGCTCCTTCTCGCTATCGGGATCGACCATTGCCAGATTGACAAAAATACGCGGCAGGTAGAACAGACCGGCGAACCAGCTGACGACCATCCACAGATGCAGAACCTTGGCTACGAGCACTGACTCTTCCTTTCCCTTGCCGCCGCCGCGACGCCATCCTCGACGCGTGCATAGCGCAGCCTGACACGAAGCTCTTTCTTGAGCCGCTGGTTGAGCAGCCGACGTGATTCACTCATGAACGACAACTGCAGGGCCGACAGCTGTTCCTGCGCCTCGCCGCGCGACAGGCGGGGCACCCGGGGATAACCAAAACGATCGGCAACGAGATCAAAATAGTCGCCCATGGTGATCTCCGAATCATCGCTTGCGTTGTAGCTGCGGTTGCTGCGCCCATGGCGCAGCGCGGCACAGGTGATCATCGCCAGATCGTCGGCATGAACGTGGTTGGTATAGACATCGTCGGCCGTGCGCAGCGCTGGGACGCCGCGCCGCAGGCGTTCGATCGGCAAACGGTCAGCGGCGTAGATCCCGGGCACACGCAGGATGCTGACGACGACACCACGCCGACCGAAAGCTCGTAACTGGCGCTCGGCGTCAACCCGGCGGTGGGCACGGGCAGTGCCTGGGCAGAGCGCTCGCGTCTCGTCCACGCGTTCGCCGGAGCAGTCACCATAGACACCCGAGGTGCTTATATACACGATGCGCTGTGGTAGACTCATCCCGCTGGCAAGTGCGGCAAGCAGCCAGCGGGTCCGTGTATCGCGCCGGTCGCCGGCCCCACCTGTCGGCTTGAGTGTGGCGGGCGGAGCCAGGTGGACGATGATCTCGGCCAGACCGGCAATGCGCTGCAGCGTGGCGCGTCGATCGAGGTCGGCAAGCACCGGTCGGGCACCTTTGTCGCGCCAGAAGGCGGCCTGCTCCGGGTCGCGGACCAGGGCGAAAACGCGGTAGTGGCCAAGCAGCCGGGGCAGAAGACGGCGGGCAATATCTCCACAACCGACGATCAATAGTTTTTGCACCGCGCAATTTTACCGGATTCGTACAGCAGCGGAGACGCAATGGGTTTTCAGGTCAGCGTACAGCCGAGCCAGCACAGTTTTCAGGCACAGCCGGAGGAGACGATTCTCGACGCCGCACTGCGCCAGGGGCTATGCCTTCCCTACGGCTGTCGCGATGGCGTTTGTGGCTCTTGTCGGGGCAAGGTCCTGAGCGGCCAAGTGACGCATGGCAAGGCAGGCCTCGATGTTCTCAGCGAGGCTGACCGCAACTCCGGCTATGCCCTCTTCTGCTGCGCCATGGCACGCAGCGACCTGGACATCGAAAGCCGCGAGGTTCGTTCGCTCGAGGACATTCCGATCAGGACCCTGCCCGCCCGCGTGCACAGCCTCACCCGCGCCGCACCGGATGTAATGATCATCAAACTGAAACTCCCGGCCAGCGATCGCCTGCAGTTTCTCGCCGGGCAATATGTGGACATCCTGCTCCGGGAAGGAAAGCGGCGGGCATTTTCCATTGCCAACGCGCCGCACGAGGACGCTTTCCTGGAATTGCATGTCCGCCACATGCCAGGCGGACAGTTCACCGGGCAGGTGTTCAGCACCATGAAGGAGAAAGATCTTCTCCGCCTGCGTGGACCGCAGGGCAGCTTCTTCCTGCGCTCCGACTCGCCGAAACCCATGCTCCTGGTCGCCGGCGGTACCGGCTTTGCGCCGATCAAGGCCATCGTTCACCAGGCGATTGCGGAGGGCGACGAGCGCCCGATGGCCGTCTATTGGGGTGGACGGCAGCTCGCCGACCTCTACCTCCTGGAACTCGCCCAACAGTGGCCTGCGCAGCATCCGAACCTGCGCTTCGTCCCGGTGCTCTCCGACGCGCCCGCAGACGAACACTGGAATGGCCGCCACGGCCTCGTTCATCAGGCAGCAATGGCGGACCATCCCGACCTTTCCGGCTATCAAGCCTACGTTTGCGGGTCGCCGGCGATGGTCGCTGCCGCCAAAGAGGATTTCCTGACCCGCTGTCACTTGCCAGCCGAAGAGTTCTTTGCCGACTCTTTCGACTTTGCGTCGGACACCCTCGCGGCGATCGACACCCTCCATCCTTCGGACCGAAAGGTCGACCCATATGAATAAGGTCTTCATGTCCCGCCAGCCTCTGCTCAATCGTCAGAGCAGGATCATCGCCAGCCGCTTGACGCTACACCTCGGCGAGGATCAGAGCATGCAGGATGCCGCGAATGCCCTCGGCGCCCTTGACGACATCTGGACGCGGAGCGAAAAATCGGTGTTCATCAGTTGCGGACCGAGAAAAATCGACGCCGGCTTGCTGGACTGGTCAGCACCCGAGAATGCGGCCATTGAAATACCGGCCGCAGCGCTCCTCGACGCCGACGGAGCCGACCTTATTGGTGCCCTGCAAACCTGGCAGCCGACCGCCTGCCTGCTCTTTGACGCGCAGGCAACGAAGGCGCTGGCGGTAGACGTACCGTTTCGCTTCATCGGTTTTGACGCCCAGCAATTCACGCTTGCCCAGCTGAAACTGCTCGCTGCGCGCACCCGCAGCTATGGCATGGGCGTCGCGTTCGATATCAGGACCAGCGAGGACTTCCGGGGATGCATGGATGCCGGCATGACCGCTGCTGCCGGATGGTTCTTCACGGTGCCGACGAGGCAGCCGGCCAAGACGCTCAATCCAGCGCAGACGAACATCGTGCGGGTACTCAATCTGGTGCGCCAGAACGGCGAGATTCGGGACATCGAAGCCGCACTCAAGCACGACGTAGCGATGTCCTACAAGCTGCTGCGTTACATCAACTCCGCGGGCTTTGGCCTGTCCTGCGAGATTCAGTCGTTCCGCCACGCGGTCAACATGCTCGGCTACGACAAGCTCAATCGCTGGTTGTCACTGCTACTGGCGACAGCCAGCAAGGACCCGATGGCGCCGGCACTGATGTACACCGCGGTGCTGCGCGGCCGGCTGATGGAGTTGCTCTCCGCGGGTCTGGTCGACAAGGCTGAGTACGACAACCTGTTCATCACCGGGGCTTTCTCCCTGCTCGACGTACTGCTCGGCGTCAGCATGGAGCAGGCACTCGATGCCATGCGCCTGCCAGACCCGATCTGTGACGCCCTGCTGGGAAATGGTGGTCGCTATCAGCCCTTCCTCGAACTGGCGCTGAGCAGTGAAGGCAATCAGGGCGAGCGCATCGCCGAACAGGCGGCGATGCTCGGACTGACCGCGGACCAGTTCAATCGCGCACAGCTGCAGGCACAGGCATTCGCCGAGGCGATGGAGTTCTAGGCAGAGCAGCAGGGTGGTGGCGCGGGTGGTGGCGCGGGTGGTGGGCAACTGTCGCCACCCGCGTGGCGACGGCACAAGGCCACCCTTACTCGCCGAGGTAGGCGGCGCGTACCTTCGGGTCGGCGAGCAGCTTCTTCGACTCGTCGGTAACCGTGATTTCGCCGCTCTCCATGACGTAACCGCGCTGACTGACTTCGAGTGCCAACTTGGCGTTCTGCTCGACGAGCAGAATGGTCATACCCTCCAGCGACACCGTGCGGATGACCTCGAAGATTTTCTGCACCATGATCGGTGCGAGGCCCATCGAAGGTTCGTCGAGGAGCATCAGCTTGGGTTTGCTCATCAGCGCTCGACCGATGGCCAACATCTGCTGCTCGCCACCGGAAAGCGTCCCGGCGGTTTGCTGGGCGCGCTCCTTGAGGCGCGGGAAGTGCCCTACAACATGCTCGAGATCGCGTTCGATTTCGGCCTTGTCGTTGCGCGCATAGGCACCCATACGCAGGTTTTCCAGGCAGCTCATGCGCGGGAAGACGCCTCTGCCCTCGGGTACCAGCGCGATGCCCTCGCCGACCAGCTGATATGGCGGCAGGGAGACAAGCTCCTTGCCGCGGTAGCGAACACTGCCGCCCGCAGGCTCGAGCAATCTCGCCAACGCGCGCAGGGTACTGCTCTTGCCGGCGCCATTGGCCCCGATCAGAGCGACCATCTCACCCTCGTTGACGTGAAACGTGATGCCGCGAACGGCCTGGATCCCACCGTAGGAAACGCGCAATCCGGTAACTTCAAGCATTGTCTGTCCGTTCGTTCAAGCGACCGATCCGCCGAGGTAGGCCTCGATGACGCGAGGGTCCTTCTGGACCACCGCTGGCACGTCCTCGCAGATCTTCTCGCCGTAGTCGAGTACTGCCACCCGCCCGCACAAGCCCATCACCAGTTTGACGTCGTGCTCGATCAGCAAGACCGTCACGCCATCCTTGCAGATGCCTTCGACAAGGACGCGCAAGGCTTCGGTTTCGGTGCCGTTCATCCCCGCAGCGGGCTCGTCGAGCGCCAGCAACTTCGGTTCCGTGGCCAGAGCACGGGCAATCTCGAGTCGGCGCTGGTCGCCGTATGAGAGATTCTTGGCATGGTCGTGCGCGCGTTCGTGAATACCGACGTAGTGCAAGAGCTCCTCGGCACGACGAGTAATCGCGGCCTCTTCGGCCATCGTCGCCCGGTTGCGAGTGATCGCGCCAAGCACGCCGGCATGGGTACGCAGATGCCGTCCGACCATCACGTTCTCAATCGCCGTCATGTTGCCGAACAGGCGAATGTTCTGAAAGGTCCGCGCAATTCCCACTTCAGCCGCCTTGTGCGGAGCGTCGGCAGTCAGCTTTACGCCGTCAAAGACGAAATGGCCGCTCTCGTTCTTGTAGAGACCGGTCAGGCAATTGAAGAACGTCGTCTTGCCTGCACCGTTGGGGCCGATCAGGCCGTAGATCTCGCCCCGCCGAATCGTCAGCGAGACGTCATGCAAGGCCTTGACGCCGCCAAAATGCTTGGCAACGTCGTGCGCCTGGAGAAGAATCTGGGGTTCGCTCATGGTCAATTCGCGCTCTCGGCAAGCTCGCGACGGCGTTGTGGCGAGGGCCACAGACCTGCCGGCCGGAAGCGCATCACGAGGACCAACGACAGGCCGAAGATAAGCATTCGCAAGCTTTCCGGATCGATAATCATGCGCCCGAAGAGTGCATCCTGCAGCGGCTCGATGCCATAGCGCAGGACCTCGGGAAGCGCGGTCAGCAGGATAGCCCCGAGGATGACGCCGGGGATATGCCCCATGCCGCCGAGAACGACCATGGCCAGGATGGTGATCGACTCCATCAGCGAGAAGCTCTCCGGGCTGACGAAGCCCTGCATCGCCGAGAACACGCCGCCGGCGATGCCACCGAATGACGCCCCCATGGCGAAAGCCAGCAGCTTGATGTTGCGGGTGTTGATCCCGCAAGCCTTGGCGGCAACCTCATCCTCGCGAATGGCTTGCCAGGCGCGACCGACGCGAGAATTCTGCAAGCGAATATTGACGATGATCACCATGATCGCCAGCGCGACGAGCAGAAAGTAGTACTTCTGTGGCCCGGAGATGGCCAGGCCAAAAACGGTGGTCGTGTCGGCAAACGAGAAATCACCGATTCTGATCGGGTCGATCAGGGTAATCCCTTGTGCCCCGTTGGTGACATTGATCGGGGCATTCAGATTGTTCAGGAAAATGCGGATGATCTCGCCAAAGCCGAGCGTAACGATGGCCAGGTAGTCACCCCGCAGCTTCAGCGTCGGCGCACCGAGCAACATCCCGAAGAGACAGGCGATGGCGGCACCGAGCGGCAGAATCACCCAGAAGGGCAGGTGCAAGCCGAAGTGTGGCGATGCCAGCAAGGCATAGACGTAGGCGCCGACCGCGTAGAAGGCAACGTAACCGAGGTCGAGCAAGCCAGCGTAGCCAACGACGATATTCAGCCCCAGCGCCAGGAAGATATAAAGAATCGCGAAGTTTGCGATGCGTACCCACGCCTGGCCGCCGAGGGCAGCAACGAAAGGCACGGCGAGCAGGACGACACCGATGAGCACCACTGCCAGCCAATGCCGCTGCCAGGGAGCGGCCTTCTTGAACTGTTCGTTCATGCGCGGTCTCCCGTACGCTCGCCAAAGAGACCCGAGGGGCGAAACATCAGAACTACGATCAGAACAATGAAGGCGAAGATATCCTGGTAGTGGCTGCCAAGAAAGTCGCCCGTCAGCTGGCCGATGTAGCCCGCACCAAGCGCTTCGATCACGCCGAGCAGGATACCGCCGGCCATCGCTCCGGCGAGGTTGCCGATGCCACCGAGAACGGCTGCCGTAAAGGCCTTCAGACCGAGCATGAAGCCCATCTGGTAGTGGGCAATCTCGTAGTATGAACCGACCATGCAGCCGGCAACGGCACCGAGCGCCGAGCCGATGATGAAGGCCATGGCGATGACGCGATTGATATCGACGCCCATCAGCGAGGCCACTTGTGGGTTCTGCGCCGTTGCGCGCATGGCCATGCCGAGGCGCGTGCGGTGCACCAGATAGATCAATCCGGACATCACCAGCGCCGCGAGCGTGACAATGGCGACCTGCACGTTGGTGAAGGTCGCGCCGCCGAGATGAAAAATGTGCTTTTCGATCATCGGCGGAAAGGTAATGTAGTTTCGGCCCCAGATGATCATCGCCACGTTCTGCAGGACCATTGACATGCCGATGGCAGTGATCAGTGGCGTCAGCCGTGGCGCACCGCGCAGAGGGCGATAGGCGACTCGCTCCAGGAACCAGCCAAGCACCATGCAGACGACCACCGAAATCACCAGACCGACGCCGAGTATGAGCAGCGGCGGCATGCCGGAACCGGCAAGCGAAACAATGACCGTGAAAGCGACCATCGTCCCGATCATCACCACCTCACCGTGAGCGAAGTTGATCAAGCCGATGATGCCGTAGACCATCGTGTAACCGAGAGCGACAAGCGCGTAGACCGCGCCGAGAGTAAGGCCGTTGATCAGTTGCTGGAGGAGAGTGTCCATGGTCGAGCTTTCCGCAACAAGGTGCGTGGGGCGAACCGCAGGGTCCGACTCATGGCGCCAGGAATCGGGCGTGCGGGCGCAGGGCCCGGCTCATGCTGAGCGGATGCAGGTAAGCGCGGGATGGCAGCAAAGCCGCCATCCCCTTGGTGCCGGTTGCCGGTTTACTGCTTGGCTTCCGTGGCTGGAGCAGCTGCAGCTGCAGGCGCAGCGGCAGCCATGGCGCCGCCTTCACTCTTCAGAGTGACCAGCTTGCCATCCTTGATCTCGAAGACGGTAATCGCGCCATTCTTGATGTCGCCCTTTTCATCAAATTCGACCTTGCCGGTCACCCCGTCGTACGAGGTCTTGCCCACTTCCGGCAGATACTTGACGGGATCGACCGAATTGGCGCGCTTCATGGCGTCGATGAGGACCATCACGGCGTCGTAGCTGTACGGCGAGTAGATCTGGATCTGGCCGTACTTGCTGGTGAAGTCGGCGACAAACTTCTGGCCGTTCGGCAGCTTGTCGACCGGCAAGCCGGCCTGCGTACAGATCACGCCTTCCGACGCCTCACCGGCAAGCTTGATCAACTCGGGTGAGCAACCGCCGTCACCGGTGGTGAACTGCGCCTTGATGCCGAGTTCCTTCATCTGCTTGAGCATCGGACCACCGACCGCGTCCATGCCGCCGAGGAAGATCACGTCGGGCTTGGTGGCCTTGATCTTGGTGAGAATGGCCTTGAAGTCGATGGCTTTGTCGTTCGTGAACTCGCGGGCGACCACTTTCGCACCGTTGGCCTTGGCCGCTTTCTCGACCTCGTCCGCCAAGCCCTGCCCGTACGCGGTACGGTCGTCAATAATGGCGATTGTCTTGGCGCCGAGGTCCTTCGCCGCGTAAGTACCGACCACCGACCCCTGCTGGACGTCGTTGGCCATCACGCGAAACGCGGTGTTGAAGCCCTGTTGGGTGTACTTGGGATTGGTGGCCGACGGCGAAATCTGCGGCAAGCCGGCCTGGTTGTAGATCGCGGAAGCGGGGATGGTGGTCCCCGAGTTCAAGTGACCGACAACGCCGACGACCTTGGCGTCCACCAGTTTCTGGGCGACGACAGTACCGGTTTTCGGGTCGGCCTGATCGTCCTCCCCGAGGAGCTCGAACTTGACCAGCTTGCCGTCGATGGTGATCTTCTGCGCGTTGGCGTCATCAACCGCCAGGCGGGCGCCGTTCTCGTTGTCCTTGCCGAGGTGGGCGATCGGGCCGGTCAGCGGCGCAACGTGACCAATTTTGACAATCACTTCCGCCGGCGCCGGCGCGGCGGCTGCCGCCGGCGCAGCGGCCTTGGGTTCTTCTTTCTTGCCGCAACCAATCAGCGCCACAGACGCGGCCAGAGCAATCAATACACCGGGCATACGCATTTGGTTCATAGGTTTCATCTCCGATATTGTGTTTTTAATGGGGTAGCGAACGGGCGATTGTCCAAGCACATCAGACGCTTGTCAACATGCATATTCTCTTTCAAGATGCCTATCGGTTGCCTGGCGGCGGCCAAAAAAAAGAAAACCGGCGCTTGGCCGGTTGTTCTTCATGCGACGATCACTTCAGGCTCAAAATCCACTTGGCCAGCTTGTTGGCCTCGTCGGGCGTCACCTTGTTCGGTGGCATAGGCACCGGGCCCCAATTGCCCTTGCCACCCTTGATGATCTTCTCGGCGAGCATCGGCTCGTCCTTGGCGGTGTACTTGTTGGCGACGTCCTTGTATGACGGACCGACGACCTTCTTGTCGACCTGGTGACAGGTCAGGCAGTTCTTGGACTTGGCCAGTGCCTCATCGGCCTGTACCACACCAGCAGACATCACGCCGGCAGCAGCCAGCAGGCTCACGTAGATCGCTTTCATACACTTACTCCGTTCAGAAAGATGGTTTGGAACGTACCGATATTATTTCAGTTTGGCCCACTTGCAAAGCCTCTTGAGCCAGTCGCTCAAGGCAATTGCCGCAGGACGACGGCGCTACAAAGCATTCAACGCACGGGCCGCGCGAAGCGTTGACCGCAGCACCCGCCACGCCACCTCCATGACGGCGGGCAGCACAGGGCTCACCGTTTTTTCAGCCGTTCCAGGTCACGCACTGCGCCGGTGGCCGCCGACGTAGCCATCAGCGCATACGCCTGCAAGGCCTTGGAAACGACCCGCTGGCGCGCGCTTGCCGGTTGCCAGGAAGCCTCCCCGCGGGCTCCCATTTCGGCACGACGCCTGGCCATTTCGCTCTCTGTTATGGCCAGATGAACGCGGCGGCCCGGAATGTCGATCTCGATCACATCACCCTCTTCGACCAGGGCTATCGCGCCGCCTTCAGCAGCCTCCGGCGAAGCGTGCCCGATCGACAGCCCGGAAGTCCCGCCCGAAAAACGGCCATCGGTGAGCAGTGCGCAGGCCTTTCCGAGTCCCTTCGATTTCAGGTAGGAAGTCGGATAGAGCATTTCCTGCATGCCCGGGCCGCCTCTTGGCCCTTCGTAACGAATGACCACCACCTCGCCCGCAATGACCTGGTCGCCAAGAATCGCCTGCACGGCATCGTCCTGACTTTCGAAAACCCTCGCCTTGCCGGTAAACACCCAGATGCTCTCGTCAACGCCGGCTGTTTTCACGATACATCCGTCCATCGCCAGATTGCCATACAGTACGGCCAGGCCACCATCCTGCGAGTACGCGTTCTCCCGGTTGCGAATGCAACCCTGTGCGCGATCCAGGTCGAGATCCGGATAACGCCTGTTCTGCGAGAAAGCAGTCTGCGTCGGGATGCCGCCGGGCGCAGCCCGGAAAAATTCGCTCAGCGCCGGGTCCTGGTTGCGAATCACGTCCCAGCGGTCGATCGCCTCGCCGAGCGTGCTGGCATGCACCGTCGGCTGCTGGCGATGGATCAATCCGGCGCGATCGAGTTCGCCGAGAATGGCGAAAATTCCGCCGGCACGGTGAACGTCCTCGATATGGTAGTCAGGGGTCGCCGGCGCCACCTTGGCGAGACACGGCACCTTGCGCGAAATACGGTCGATGTCGTCCATGGTGAAGTTCACCCCGCCCTCCTGCGCCGCCGCCAGAATATGCAGCACGGTATTGGTCGACCCGCCCATCGATACGTCGAGCGTCATCGCGTTCTCAAAAGCCTCGAAACTGCCTATCGAACGCGGCAGCACCGTGCCATCGTCGTTCTCGTAGTAGCGGCGACACAGCTCGACGATCTGCCGGCCCGCCTCGAGAAAAAGCCCCTTGCGATCGGCGTGGGTGGCAAGAACGGTCCCATTCCCGGGCAGTGAAAAGCCGAGCGCCTCGGTCAGACAGTTCATCGAGTTGGCGGTGAACATGCCGGAACACGAGCCGCAGGTCGGACAGGCCGAACGCTCGAAGGAGTCAACCTCCTCGTCGGAGCAATTGCTGTCGCCGCCCTTGACCATCGCGTCAACCAGGTCGATGGCAATCACCTTGCCACCCCAATCTATCTTGCCGGCTTCCATCGGGCCGCCGGAGACGAAGATCGTCGGGATGTTCACCCGCATCGCCGCCATAAGCATCCCCGGGGTTATCTTGTCGCAGTTCGAGATGCACACCATGGCATCGGCGCAGTGGGCATTGACCATGTATTCGACGGAGTCGGCGATCAGGTCGCGCGAGGGCAGCGAATAGAGCATTCCGTCGTGGCCCATGGCGATGCCATCGTCGATGGCAATGGTGTTGAATTCCTTGGCGATGCCGCCAGCAGCCTCGATCTCGCGCGCCACCAGCTGGCCCATGTCCTTGAGGTGCACGTGACCCGGGACGAACTGGGTAAACGAATTGACGACGGCGATGATCGGCTTGCCGAAGTCGCCATCCTTCATGCCCGTTGCGCGCCACAGGGCGCGTGCGCCAGCCATGTTGCGACCGTGGGTCGAGGTGCGGGAACGATAGTCGGGCATTGCCAATCTCCAATCCGGAACGCGCCCGGGGGTGGCGCGATATAATGCGGATTCTATCCGAAAGCCTCGGAGTTCTCGTACCGTGTTGACCCATCCCCAGTTCGACCCCGTCGCGCTTTCGCTCGGCCCGCTGAAAGTGCACTGGTACGGACTGATGTACCTGGCAGCCTTCCTGCAGTTCTGGTGGCTGGGTCGCTACCGCATTCTGAATCATGCGCAGCTTTCGGCCAGCGGCTGGACGGTGCGCCAGCTTGATGATCTGCTCTTCTATGGCGTTCTCGGCGTGATCGTCGGCGGTCGTCTGGGTGAGGTTCTCTTCTATCAGCCGGGCTACTACCTCGAACATCCGCTGGAGGTTTTCGCCGTCTGGCGGGGTGGCATGTCCTTTCATGGCGGCTTCCTCGGTGTCCTCGTCGCGATGGGCCTGTACGCACGCAAGATCGGCAGGACCTGGTTCGACATTACGGATTTCATTGCCCCGCTGGTACCGCTCGGTCTGGCCACCGGACGCATCGGCAACTTCATCAACGGCGAGCTGTGGGGCCGTGTGGCGGACCCATCGCTGCCCTGGGCGATGGTCTTTCCCTGGGTAGACAACTTGCCACGCCACCCCTCGCAGCTCTATCAGGCGAGCCTCGAAGGCGTGGCGCTGTTCGTGGTGCTTTGGCTGTACTCGACGCGAGCGCGACCACGCGGCGCCGTTTCGGGGGTCTTTCTCATCGGCTACGGCAGCCTGCGCTGGCTTGCCGAGTATTTCCGGTCCCCCGATGATGGTATCCTTGGCTTGTCATTCACGGTCAGCATGGGACAGTGGCTGTCGCTGCCGATGATTCTGTGTGGTCTGCTTTTAGTCGTTCTCGCCCATCGCCAACGCATCTGAACTGGATGCGCCGCTTGCCGCGGGACGGAGGAGAAAAGAATGTCAGAGGGCTTTGTTGTCCGCGGCCTGCGCCGGGTGCGCAAGCTGCTCGAGAGTCCCGGCCCACTCGAACTTGAAGGCAAACACCTCGGACGTGTTCGCGATCTGCTACGCGAGTGCGCCGGCGGTGTTGGCGGCGAAGTCTCGGTCCGCCAGCGAGCCGCCCTGCTCGCTGAAACCTACCAGCACCTCAATGACGACGGCCGTACCACCTTCCTGAGCACCATTGCCAACGACTTCGGCCCCGACCCGCAAGCGGTTGCCAAGGCGCACGCCGACTATCAGGCGGCGGTCGGTACCGACCAGCAGTGGACTGCCGAATCGGCTTTGCGCAAGGCCATGCGCTCGTCGCGACTACGCATCCTCACGCAATTCAACGCCCTGCCGCAGGGCGTCAAGTTCCTCGTTGATCTGCGCGCCGACCTGCTGCGCTTGCTGGACAAGGATCCCGCCCTGCGCTCACTGGACCGAGAGCTTGAGTCCCGCCTGAGCGCCTGGTTCGACGTCGGCTTTCTCGAACTGCAGCGCATCACCTGGAACTCGCCGGCCGCGCTGCTGGAAAAGCTGATCCAGTACGAGGCCGTGCATGAAATCCGCTCGTGGAGCGACCTCAAAAATCGACTCGATTCCGATCGCCGCTGCTACGCGTTCTTTCACCCGCGCATGCCGATGGAACCGCTGATCTTTGTCGAGGTCGCGCTGACCGAACACCTCGCTGACAACGTCCAGGCACTCCTCGACGAACATGCGCCGGTATTTGACGCGCAGCGTGCCAGTACAGCGATCTTCTATTCGATCTCCAACACCCAGCCTGGACTGCGTGGCGTGTCGTTCGGCAATTTCCTGCTCAAGCGCGTGGTCGACGATCTGAAGCGCGATTACCCGCGCCTGACCAGCTTTGCGACGCTTTCGCCTCTGCCCACCTTCAGACGCTGGGCCGAGAGCAACCCGGAGGCCTGGCCAAAAGCCTTCACCGATTCGGACCTGGCGAAGATCAAACGGCGGCTGCCACCAGAGATGGCCCCCGTTGCCAGCCCTGGCGATCTTGCGTCGCTGCTTTCCGCGCAGAACTGGGCGGCGGACGAGCAGTTGTCCAGCACCCTGCGGAGCGGCCTGACACGCCTCGCCGCGCGCTACCTCCTGGCGGCCCGCAAAGGCGACCAGCCCTATGACCCGGTCGCCCGCTTTCACCTCGGCAACGGTGCACACATCGAACGCCTCAACTATCTGGCCGATACCTCGTCACGCGGCAGCCATCAGTCCTACGGGATGATGGTGAATTATGTGTACGACCCTGATACCATCGAAGAGAATGTCGAAGCGTTTTCCCGCAGTGGCGAGATTGCAGCAGCCACCGCCATACGTCGCTCTGCTCGCGACTGAAGTCGCGTAGCGAGCGCTTTTTCCCTTCCGCTACAGAGAAAGAAGCCCCTATGAGCCAACGTCCCTTCAAAGTCCTCGGTATCCAGCAAATCGCCATCGGCGCCCCTGACAAGATGAAGCTGCGCAAGTTGTGGATCGACATGCTTGGCCTGGAAATCACCGGCAACTTCGTCAGCGAACGCGAGAACGTCGACGAAGACATCGCCGCGATCGGCTCCGGCCCGTTCAAGGTCGAAGTCGACCTGATGCAACCGGTCGACCCGGAAAAGAAACCCGCGGTACATGTGACGCCACTCAACCACATCGGTCTGTGGATCGACGACCTGCCGAAGGCGGTCGAATGGCTTTCGGCCAACGGCGTGCGCTTCGCACCGGGCGGAATCCGCAAGGGAGCCGCCGGCTTCGACATCACCTTCATGCATCCGAAAGCCAATGACGAGTTCCCGATCGGTGGCGAAGGCGTACTGATTGAAATGGTCCAGGCCCCCCCTGCGGTCATCGAAGCCTTCGCCAAACTGGCCTCCTGAGAGCCGGGCATCATCTAGAGCACCTTTTCAAGCAGCTTGTTCGCCGACGCGGGCAACGCATTCGGGCCGCCGACTCAGAGAAAGCAGGCCTGAGCATAGCGCCGACCGAGTCCCCGGAGGTCGCGAAAACATTGACGAGCGCCAGCCCAGCTGGCGCTCGTTTTTCTTTGCCGAACTGTCGAACGCAGCGCCACGACACGCAGCGCACGGCTTCGGCCCTCGGGTGAAGGCCTGCCATTGCCCACCGGAGCGGCCGGCAAAGCCGCCCGGGTCGCAAGCGTTCTCGCCGCCGAGGCGGCCATGGGGCAGCAGGGAATCCCGGCTATTTGTAGTTCTCGAATCAAATTGCACGTTTCGTGCACCACAATGTTCATCTCTGCAGAAAAATGCATGATAATTGCCGGCCGCGGCCATTCAGGCGCAACGAGGAAATGAAACATGCCAGCAATTCAAGATCGCGTTGAATTGTCCGATCTTCAGGGCAACGAGAACCTGGTCGCCGCTTGCTCCTGCCGTGCCCCGGCATCGGCATCGGCACTCGGCGCGGTCTCCCGGCGTCGCGTTCGTACCCGGAGCCTTGATCCGCTCACCCACACCATGCGGCACGCAGTGGAAGCAGCCATTGCCGCCGCCCGACATTGTCCGGTTACAGCGTCACCAGCAAGGGAATACAACATTTCCATAAACTGCCGCGACCTTGCCAGGAAACGCTTTCAACCCCTATCCGCTTTTTAGCCACACCAAGGAGGCATCAATGAGTGAAGTCAATACCGAGCAAGCAGAGGTCGTACCCGCGAGCGATCCAGCCGACACCGAAGGCGTGACCGTGGAACAGGCCGCGCCTCCGGCAAGCCCCCCGGCCAAGGCCGCAGCAAAGCCAGCGGCGAAAGTGCCCGTCAAAAAAGAAGAAGCCAAGAAGGCGCCGGCAAGGGTTAAGGAGGAGAAAGCAGTGAAGACGGCCAAAGCAAAACCCGCCGCGCAGAAGCCAGAGCCAGCCACTGCGGCGACCAAGGAAGTGGAAAGTGTCAAGAGCGCGCGCAAGACGCCGCTGAAGACGAAGCACTACGAGAAAGCCCTGGCGAAACTGCAGGTCGAACTCGTCAAGCTGCAGGAATGGATCAAGTTCAAGAAGCTGAAAGTCGTCGTCCTGTTCGAAGGACGCGACGCCGCCGGCAAGGGCGGTACGATCAAGCGCATCACCGAAAGCCTCAGCCCACGGGTCACCCGCGTCGCCGCTCTGCCGGCGCCCACCGACCGGGAAACCGGCCAGTGGTATTTCCAGCGCTACGTGCAGCACCTTCCCGCCGGCGGCGAAATGGTGCTCTTCGACCGCAGCTGGTACAACCGGGCCGGCGTCGAACGGGTGATGGGTTTCTGCACCGACGAGGAATACCGCGAGTTTCTGCGCAGCTGCCCGGAGTTCGAACGTATGCTCGTGCGCAGCGGCATCATCCTCATCAAGTACTGGTTCTCGGTCAGCAACGAAGAGCAGGAGCGCCGTTTCCAGAAACGCATTTTCCATCCGGAAAAGCACTGGAAGCTCAGCCCGATGGACCTGCAATCGCGCGCGCGCTGGGTCGAGTACTCGCGCGCCAAGGACAATATGTTCGCGCACACCGACATCAAGCAGGCGCCCTGGTACGTCGTCGATGGCGACGACAAGAAGCGCGCCCGCCTGAACGTGATCACGCACCTTCTGAACATGATCGACTACGAGGATCTCACCCCCGAGCCAATCGTCCTGCCGCCCCGACAGGAAGAAATTGGCTACGTACGGCCGCCGATGTCGGATCAGACCTTCATTCCCGAAGTGTATTGACGTCCTCAGGTCGGGCATCCTGACCAAGCCCCTGAGGATTGCCTGCAGCCGGCCCGCCGCCGGTAAGCGGCAGGGCACTTGCAAAAAAACCCCGCTGCGGCGGGGTTTTTTATCGTCACACCGGTCGCGGCGCCAGCCCTTCGGCAGCGAGTCCCCGGTCTGGCTTCGCGGAACTTACTTGTAATAGCCGACCGCGCAGACCTGGTCGCCGACCTTGGTCACGTAGACCACCTTGTTCACCGGATCAGTCTGGCCGGGACGTGGCCACATGTACGAAACCTCGACGATCACGCCATCCTTGGCGGCAGCGTAGACCTCGACGCCCAACGGCTTGCCGGCCTTGTCCTTGAGGTCTTTCAGGCTCTTGCCGACAAGGGACGGATGGGCGGTGAAGTTTCCGTCAGGCCCTCCGCAATAGGGGTAAAGGTCCCGGTCCTTGAAACCGCCCTCGCCCTTGGTAAACATCGCGAGCGCCTGAGCCTTGTCGGCATTCACCGCGGCGACCGCTTTTTGGAGCATGGCCTTGGCTTCGGCGGGAGTACCGTATTCTGCTGCCCATGCGGTACCAGCGGATGAGAAGACTGCAACTGCTGAGGCTATGGCTAATTGACGTAGCATCGAGACTCTCCTTATCAAGTTCAAGTTATCAAACAACAACAACGACTTGCGAAAGTAGCACGGGTGAGGGGCAAAGCCACTCACGGAGCATGGTAGATCAAATAGCACCGAAGGATGCCAAAAATTGGCTGAGCGCAGCGCGCCTGCCCGCTGCGCAGCCGGCACCCGACCCACGGAGAGGGGAGTCGGGAAGTCGAATAAGCGGGCCGGCATGCGTTCTTGCCCAATGCCGCAGCGGCTGCTTATCATCGGCCGCTGGTCACCCCGGAGAGCCAGTACCAGAATGCCACTGCACATCGAAACACCGCTCATCGAATCGCGCTCGCTGAGCAGCGCCGGCCATTGTTCCGTGTGGCTCAAGCTGGAAGCGCTGCAGCCACCCGGATCGTTCAAGATTCGCGGCATCGGTGCTGCCTGCGAGGAGTACAGCCGACGAGGCGCGCGGCGCTTCGTGTCCTCATCCGGCGGCAATGCCGGATTGGCGGTTGCCTATGCGGGCCGCCGCCTGGCGACCCCTGTCACCGTGGTGGTGCCGGAAACCACTTCCGCAAGAGCCAGGGAGCTCCTACGGCAGGAGGCTGCCGAGATCATCGTCCACGGCGCCTCCTGGCACGAAGCCAATGTCCTGGCGCTGTCGATGATCGAGGAATCGGACGCCTTTCTCCACCCCTTCGACGACCCCCTGCTGTGGCACGGCCATGCCACCATGGTCGACGAGCTTGCGCGCTCGATGCCCGCTCCCGATGCCGTGGTCCTCTCGGTTGGCGGCGGCGGCCTGCTCTGCGGGGTCATCGAAGGCCTGCATCGCAACGGTCTCGGGCGGGTCCCGGTGATCGCCGTCGAGACCGCCGGCGCGGCGTCGTTCAATCGCTCGCTACTGGCCGGTCAAAGGGTCGAACTCGAAGCCATCCGCAGCGTCGCCACGTCTCTCGGCGCCAAGCGCGTTTGCGAGCGCGCGTTTCAATGGTCGACAGAGCACCCGATCCACAGCGTCGTCGTCTCCGACCGCGCTGCGCTCGACGCCTGCGAGCGCTTTCTCGCCGACCACCGGCTGCTCGTCGAGCCAGCTTGTGGCGCCGGCCTGGCGCTGGCTTATGCAGGCTCGCCAGCACTTGCCGGCTTTGCCAGAGTGGCATTCATCGTCTGCGGCGGCGCGACGGCGACCATCGATCAGATCCGGGAATGGTCGGCGAACGCAGCTGAGGAGCAGGAAGACCTATAATCGCCTGCTGCGGCCTGTTCGGGCAGGGCCGCCGGCCTTCCCCCGACCGTCCTCCTCAACCGAAGAGCATCAACACATGAGTTTGCTGGATTCAATGGATACGACCGCCACCGAAACCGACAAGGACCTTCCCCTGCGCGAGGACATCCGGCTGCTCGGCCGAATTCTCGGCGACACGGTCGGTCAGCAGGAGGGTGGCGAAGTCTTCGATGTCGTCGAACGTATCCGCCAGAACTCGGTGCGCTTCGCTCGCGATCTCGACGAAGGCGCCCGCGCCGAGCTGGAGAAAATCCTCGCCGAACTGCCACGCGACACGATGCTGGCCGTCATCCGCTCGTTCACCTATTTCCTGCATCTCGCCAACATCGCCGAGGACGAGCACCACGTCCGCCGCCGCCGAGCGCACGAGATGATCGGCTCGCCGGCACGCGACGGCAGCCTGGAACTGGCGCTGACGCGGCTGCAAGCCGCCGGCGTCAGCGGCGAAGGGCTGCGCGCCTGCCTCGAACAGGCGTTGATTTCGCCGGTGCTCACCGCGCATCCGACCGAAGTCAGTCGCAAGAGCATCCTCTTCTGTCAACACGAGGTCAGGGGCCTGCTCGACGACCGCGACCGGCAACGCCTGACGCCGGGCGAGCTCGCCGACAACGAGGTCGCGCTGCGCCGTGCCGTGCTGACGCTGTGGCGGACGCGCATGGTGCGTTCGACGCGCCTGGCGGTGATCGACGAGGTGAAGAACGGGATCAGCTATTTCGACGAGACTTTTTTCGTCGAGCTGCCCCGCCTCTACTGCCAGTTCGAAGATCAGCTCAGGCAGGCCTTCCCCGGCCAGCGCTGGGCACTGCCCAACTTTTTCCGCGTCGGCTCATGGATCGGTGGCGACCGCGACGGCAACCCCTTCGTCACCGCCGAAGTGCTGCGTGAAAGCGTGCGCCGGCAGTCGATCGCCGCTTTCGACTTCTATCTCGGCGAAATCCACGCGCTCGGTCGCGAGCTGCCGCTGTCGCATACCCTGGTCGATGTCTCCGAGGCCCTCGCAGCGCTCGCCGAAGCTTCTCCGGATAGCGCGCCGCAGCGCCTCGACGAGCCCTACCGGCGGGCGCTGACGGGCATCTACGCGCGCCTGGCAGCAACCTCCAGCACGCTCGACCAGCACGAATCGCCGGAGCACGCCGTCGGTGTCGCCGACGCCTACGCAACACCCGAAGAGATCGTTGCCGACCTGCAGGTATTGGTCGATTCGCTGATCGCCAACGGCGCCGAGCTGATCGCCGCTGGCCGCCTGCGCAACCTGGTGCGGGCCATCGGCGTCTTCGGCTTTCATCTCGCACCGATCGATCTGCGCCAGAATTCCGAGGTGCACGCGCGCACAGTCGGCGAACTGCTGGCGCGGACACAGCGCTGCACCGACTACTCCGCTCTCGACGAGCCGGCACGGATCGCCCTGCTGAGCGATGAAATTGCCAGCCCGCGGCCGCTCTACTCGCCGTACATCGACTACTCGCCCGAAACGCGGGGCGAACTGGCGATCTTCTTCGCCGCTCGCGAGCTGCGCCAGCGCTACGGCGCCACCGCCTTGCCGAACTGCATCATCTCGAAAACCGACGGCGTCTCCGATCTCCTCGAAGTCGCCCTGCTGCTCAAGGAAGCCGGCCTGCTGGTGCCCGGAGAAGCGCCGCAACTGGCACTGAACATCATCCCCCTGTTTGAAACCATTGACGACCTGCAGCGCGCACCGGCGGTGATGCAACAACTCTTCGCACTGCCCGCCTACCGCGCGCTGCTCGCCGCGCGCGGCGACGAACACGAAGTGATGCTCGGCTACTCCGACAGCAACAAGGACGGCGGCTTTCTAACCTCCGGCTGGGAACTGTACAAGGCCGAAATCGGCCTGACCGCGACTTTCGCCGAGCACGCCATCCGCCTGCGCCTGTTCCACGGCCGTGGCGGCAGCGTCGGGCGTGGTGGCGGACCGAGCTACGACGCCATCCTGGCGCAACCGCCGGGAGCCGTCGCCGGCCAGATACGGATTACCGAGCAGGGCGAAGTGATCGCCTCGAAGTACGCCAACCCGGAAGTCGGCCGCCGCAACCTCGAAATTCTCGCCGCCGCGACGCTCGAAGAAACCCTGCTCGGCATCGACCGCGACGACCTGCCGACCGCCGCTTTCCATCAGGCCATGGACGAGCTGTCGACACTGGCCTTCCAGGCCTACCGCCAGCTCGTTTACGAAACTCCCGGCTTCACCCGCTACTTCCGCGAATCGACGCCGATCCTCGAAATCGCGACGCTGAACATCGGCAGCCGGCCGGCCGCGCGCACCGCATCCGACCGAATCGAAGACCTGCGCGCGATTCCCTGGGTCTTCTCCTGGGCGCAATGCCGGCTGATGCTGCCCGGCTGGTACGGCTTCGGCAGTGCCGTCAAGCGCTGGCGCGCGCAACGCCCCGACGCCCTGCCACTGCTCCAGGAGATGCACCGCGACTGGCCCTTCTTCCGCACCCTGCTGTCGAACATGGACATGGTGCTCGCCAAGTCCGACCTGGCCATCGCCTCGCGCTACGCCGAGCTGGTCAGCGATGCCGAATTGCGCAGCAGCATCTTCGCGCGCATCAGCGAAGAATGGCAGGCCACGCGCGAAGCACTGCTGGCCATCAACGGCCAGGACGAACTGCTCGCCGACAACCCGCTGCTGCAACGCTCGATGCGTAACCGCTTTCCGTACATCGACCTGCTCAACCACCTGCAGGTCGAGCTCCTGCACCGACTGCGCGCCGGCGACGACGACATCCGCCTCAAGCGCGGCAGCCTGATCACCATCAACGGTATCGCCGCCGGGCTGCGCAACAGCGGCTGAGCCAGCGCAGCGGTGGGCGGTGGCGCGACCTTGCACGCGCTCCGCTCCGCGCAACGGAGATGCTTCGCCGCCGCGTCTTTACCTGTCTTTGCAAACGGCGACGGCAGTTAACCTGGCAGTGGCGATAATGTCAGCCTGAGCTCCACGAACGCCATCGATGTCCGAGCTTGACAGCGGCCCGACCGGCCAGCAGCGCGCCAGGACGCCAAGCAACCGGCACGAGCCCTTGCCGCGGCACACGGCCTTTGCCAACGACCGCAGCGCACCCGCCCAACGCCAGCCTCCCTGAAAACCGATCCTCTCACCGATGCCCACCCCGACCCCCACCCCCTCCCCCTCCCCGACCCTCGCCGCCTCCAGCGCCAGGATTCGCCTGGTTCTCATCGTGATCGCCGCCGTACTCGTGCTCGGCGGCGCTTTCGCGGCCTTCCATTTCGCGTCTCGCGGCGCCGACGGCTCCAGGAGCAGCGACGCCAAAGCGGCCACCCCGACGCCTCCGCCAAGACGTACCGCGCTGGCGGTGAGCACCGTACACCCGCAACAGGCGACCTGGTCGCAGCAGCTCAGCGTCAGCGGCGGCATCTTCCCGTGGCAGGAAGCCGTGATCGCCGCCGAGACCAGCGGCCTGCGCGTCGTCAAGCTCGCAGCGGATGTCGGCAGCGTCGTTCGCGCTGGCCAGTTGCTCGCCGAACTCTCGCGCGACAGCGTCGAAGCCAGCCTCGCTCAGCAGGAGGCGAACCTCGCCAAGGCCAGGGCCGCCGTCGCCGAAGCGACGGCGAATGGCGACCGCGCGCGCCGGGTCAAGGGCAGCGGCGCGATGTCCGAGCAGCTGATCAACCAGTATCTGAGCGCCGAACAGAGCGCAAAAGCGTCCGTCGCCGCAGCCGCGGCAGCGCTCAGGAGCGAACGCGTCCGCCTCGCGCAGACGCGCATCGTCGCTCCTGACGACGGCGTGATCAGCAGTCGCAGCGCAACGCTGGGCAGTGTCGTGCAAGCCGGCAACGAGCTGTTTCGCATGCTCCGCGGCAATCGCCTCGAGTGGCGCGCCGAAGTGTCTGCCGAGCAGCTGGCACGCCTCGCGCCGGGGCAGAAGGCCCAACTGCGCCTGGCCGATGGCACGCAGCTCGACGGCCGCATACGCATGCTGGCGCCCACGCTCGACGCCGCCACGCGCAAGGCACTGGTCTACGTCGACCTGCCCACCGACAGTGTCGCCCGCGCAGGAATGTTTGCCAGCGGCGAGATCCTCACCGGCAGCACGACGGCCAGTGTGCTGCCATCGTCGGCGGTGATTCTGCGCGACGGGCACAGCTATGTTTTCCAGGTCGGCGCGCAGGACATCGTGCGCCAGATAAAGGTCGACACGGGTCGCCGTCAGGACGGCGACGTCGAAATCCTCGCCCCGCTGCCGGCCGACGCGCGCATCGTCGTCAGTGGCGGCGCCTTCCTGAACGATGGCGACGCGGTGCGCATCGAAGCGGCAGCGCCGGCCGCGGGGAACGCAGAAGCGCGTGTGGACGCGCGGGGCGCAGGGCCGGCACAGGCGGCGAAATGAACTTTTCCGCGTGGTCGATCCGCAACCCCGTTCCGGCGCTGCTGCTTTTTGCACTGCTGACTTTCCTGGGCATCAGCAGCTTCCGCTCACTGGGCATCCAGAATTTCCCGGACATCGAACTGCCGACGATCACCATCGCCGCCACCTACGAGGGTGTCGCGCCGGCACAGATGGAAACCGAAGTGGCGCGCAAGATCGAGGACCAGGTCGCCTCGCTCGGCGGCATCGAGCACATCACCACGACGCTGACCGATGGCTCGGCGTCGATCAAGGTCGCTTTCAACATCGACAAGAACGCCGAGGTGGCGCTCAACGAGGTGCGCAACGCGATCGATACGGTGCGCGCCGACCTGCCGGCGGCGATGCGCGACCCGGTCGTCTCCAAGGTCACCACTTCGGGCAGTGCCATCCTCACCTACGCACTGCGCTCCGCGCGCCTGGACGAAGAGGCGCTGTCGTGGTTCGTCGATAACGATGTCGCCAAGGCCATGCTGGCGGTCAAGGGCGTCGGCAAGGTCGCCCGCATCGGCGGTGTCAACCGCGAAGTGCAGGTCGATCTGGACAGCGCCCGCCTGGCCGCGCTGGGCGTCACCGCCGGCGACGTCTCGAACCTGCTGCGGCAGGTGCAGCAGGACGCCTCCGGTGGCCGCGGCGACATCGGCAGCGGCATCCAGTCGGTACGCACGCTGGCCGCAGTCGGCAGCGTTGCCGACATCGCCGCGCTCGAGATTCCGCTCGCCGGCGGGCGCAGCGTCCGCCTCGGCGACGTGGCCAGGGTCCGCGATGGGGTTGCCGAGCGCAGCAGCATCACCCTGCTCGACGGCCAGCCGGTGGTCAGCTTCGAAGTCACGCGCATCCGGGGCGCCAGTGAAGTGGCCGTCGCCAATGCGGTACGCAAGGCGGTCGCGCAGCTGCAGGCGAAGCACCCGCAAGTGCTCATCGAGGAGGCCTTCAACACCGTCGCGCCGGTGCAGGACAACTTCGACGGCTCGATGGAACTGCTCTACGAAGGCGCCTTCCTGGCCATTCTGGTCGTCTGGTGGTTTCTGCGCGACTGGCGTGCGACGCTGGTCTCGGCGGCGGCGCTGCCGCTGTCGATCATCCCCACCTTCGCCGCGATGTACTTCTTCGACTTCAGCCTCAACACGCTGACCCTGCTGGCCCTGGCGCTGGTCGTCGGCATCCTGGTCGACGACGCGATCGTCGAGATCGAGAACATCGTCCGCCACCTGCGCATGGGCAAGACGCCGGTCGAGGCGGCCACCGAGGCTGCCGACGAGATCGGCCTGGCGGTCATCGCCACCACCTTCACGCTGGTCGCCGTCTTCCTGCCGACCGCCTTCATGGGCGGTGTGCCGGGCAAGTTCTTCAAGCAGTTCGGGATCACCGCGGCGGTCTCGGTGCTTGCCTCACTGCTCGTCGCCCGCCTGCTGACGCCGATGATGGCCGCCTACTTCCTCAAGCCACACGGCGCACAGGAAGCCGACAGTCGCCTGATGACCCGTTTCCTCGCCTCGGCCAGCTGGTGCCTGCATCACCGCAAGACGACGGCATTGGCGGCGATCGTCTTCTTCGTCGGCTCGCTGGCGCTGCTGCCGCTGCTGCCGACCGGCTTCGTCCCGGCCGCTGATCGCGCGCAGACCAAGGTGAGCATCGAACTGCAGCCGGGCAGCACGCTCGACGAAACGCTGGCCATCGCCGCCCAAGCGCGCCGTCTGCTCGAACAAATGCCCGAGGTGACGCGCGTCTTCAGCGCCATCGGCCGCAGCTCGGGCGGCAACGACGGCCCGTTCGCGGGCAGCGCCAGCAGCGACGTGCGCAAGGCGACGCTGAACGTCAGCCTGGTCTCGCGCCACGAGCGCGCCAAGCAGAGCGCCGTCGAAGCCGAGATTCGCAAGCGCATGGCCGTCCTTCCCGGCGCCCGGATATCGGTCGGCGCCGGCCAGACCGGCGAAAACCTCAAGCTGGTGCTCGCCGGCGAGGACCCGGAAGCGCTGCGCCTCGCCAGCCAGTCGATCACCTCCGAACTGCGCACGCTCAAGGGCATCGGCAACGTCACTTCCGGCGCCAGCCTGCAGCGTCCCGAAATCCACATCACGCCGGACTTCGCCCGCGCCGCCGACCTCGGCGTCACCGCCGCCGCCATGGCCGGCGTCATCCGCATCGCCACCGCCGGCGATTACGACGCCAACCTGCCCAAGCTCAACCTTGCGCAGCGCCAGATCCCGATCCGCGTCCGCCTCGACGAGGCCCTGCGCCACGACCTCGACGCCGTTCGTCAGTTGCGCGTACCGGCCAACAAGGGCGCCGTGCCACTCGACACCGTGGCCGACATCCGCATGGGCAGCGGCCCGGCGCAGATCGACCGCCTCGACCGCCAGCGCAACGTGACCATCGACGTAGAACTCGGTAGCCGCGACCTCGGCGCGGTCGTCGCCGAAGCCAACGAACTGCCGGCGTTGAAGGGCCTGCCGCCGGGAATCAGCCGCCCGCCGTCGGGCGACGCCGAGCGCATGGCCGAACTGTTCGGCAGTTTCGGCTCGGCGATGCTGATCGGCGTGCTGTGCATCTACGTCGTCCTGGTGCTGCTCTTTCACGACTTCCTGCAACCGGCGACCATCCTCGCTGCGCTGCCGCTCTCGGTCGGCGGCGCCTTCTTCGCCCTGCTGGTCACCCACAACAGCTTCTCGATGCCGTCGGTGATAGGCCTCCTGATGCTGATGGGCATCGTCACCAAGAACTCGATCCTGCTCGTCGAGTACGCGGTAATGGCCCGGCGCGAGCACGGCATGGCCCGCTACGAAGCCCTGATCGACGCCTGCCACAAACGCGCCAAACCGATCCTG
The DNA here is from genome assembly GCF_907163205.1 of Candidatus Accumulibacter sp. ACC007. Lineage (NCBI taxonomy): Bacteria > Pseudomonadati > Pseudomonadota > Betaproteobacteria > Candidatus Accumulibacter > Candidatus Accumulibacter sp. ACC007. The sequence goes on from NZ_CAJQUD010000012.1 coordinate 50,402, forward strand.
ATGACCACCATCGCCATGGTCGCCGGCATGACGCCGATCGCCCTGGGGATTGGAGCGGAGCCGAGCTTTCGCTCGCCGATGGCCATCGCCGTGATCGGCGGGCTGCTGACTTCGACGGTGTTGAGTCTGCTGGTGATTCCGGTGGTATTCACCTACGTCGATGATCTGCTGCTGTTGCTGAAGCGGGTTGGACGACGCCTGCAACGGGCGAATCGGTGATCCGCTTCGCGAGCGCCGCATGCGCTTGCTCCCGCTCGGCCCGCGTCTGGTCGTTGTTCAGCGCGGCAATCCTGACCGGTCGACTTGGCAAGCCCCGCTCGCAGCAGATATGCTGCGACGGTAGTTGCCCCCTGCTCGGCGCTATCGGGCCCGGGCGCCGTTGTGCCCGACCCTTGTCGCTTCGCTGGTAAATCGCTGTTTTCAATCCGAGGATGCTTGATGAACGAAAAAACCTCCCGATCCTGCGCGCTGCTCACCGCACTCGTGTTTGCGGTGTCGCCGACGCTGGCGCAGCAAGCGCCGGCGGCGCCGGCGCAGGCGGCGTCAGCCAGTCCGGCACAGCAGACCTTCTCGCAGGAAGACCTTGACCGGCTGCTGGCACCGATTGCGCTCTATCCGGATGCGCTGCTCGCGCAAGTCCTCATGGCCTCGACCTATCCGCTGGAGGTGGTCGAAGCGGCCCGCTGGGCAAAGGCCAACCCCAAGGTCACCGGCAAGGCGCTGGAAGACGCAATGGTCAGGCAGCAATGGGATCCAGCGGTCAAGTCGCTGACTTCGGTGCCCGAAGTGCTCAAGCAGATGAACGAAAACCTCAGCTGGACGCAAAAGCTGGGCGACGCCTTCCTGGCCCAGCAGCAGGCGGTGATGGACACCGTGCAGTCACTGCGCGCCAAGGCCGATGCCACCGGCAATCTCAAGACGACCGAACAGCAGGTGGTCAAGACGCAGACGCAGGGCAGTCAGACGATCTATGTCGTCGAGTCGCCAAAGCCGGAGGTGATCTACGTACCCACCTACAACCCGAGCGTGGTCTACGGTAGCTGGTGGTATCCGACACCGCCGTATTACGTCTATCCGCCGGCCTACGTCTATCGTCCCGGCCTGGTGTTTGCCACCGGCGTTCTCGTCGGCGCAGCGATCTGGGGAGCCTGCAACTGGGGTTGGGGCCGCAGTTCGGTCAACGTCAACGTCAATCGCTACAACTCGTTCAACCGCACGAACATCAGCAACAACAACTGGAATCACAACGTCCAGCACCGTCGCGGCGTCGCCTACCGCGATCAGAACGTGGCGCGCCAGTACAATCGCGGCGGCAACGCCTCTGCCGCCCAGGCACGGGACAATTTCCGTGGCCGCGCCGAAAGCGGGCGCTCGGAACTCAAGGGCATGGATCGCAGCCAGCTCAATGATCGCGTGCAGAACGCCGACCGTGGCGCTCAGGCGGGGACGCGCGACAGACCCGATGGCGTCGGTGGTGGAAGGGCAACGGCCAGCGACCGCATGGCCGGCGGGGGCGCCAGGGCGTCGGCAGGCAACCGCATGGACGGCGGTAGCGCACGCAGAAACGCGACGAGCAGCGCCAGGGGGAGCGGCTTCTCGGGTGCCGGCAACGGCCGCTCAACGCGCGAAGCCAGCCAGCGCGGCCAGAGCAGCCGCTCTCAGATGAGCCATGCGAGCAGCGGAGGCGGCCGCGCAGGCGGCGGGGGCGGACATCGCGGTGGAGGTGGAGGTGGCGGACGTGGTCGCTGAACAGCCCTGCCCACCCCTTTCTGCGGAGAAGAAGATGATGAAAGTACTCAAGCACACGCTCACGACGCTCGCGGTCGCCGTGTTGGTCGCCACCGCCCCTGCCGTCCTCGCCACGGCAGCCGCGAAACCGGCCGCGCACGTGGTCCACAGCGCTTTTGCAACGCCTGACGACGCCGCCCTGGCGCTCGCTGAAGCGGTACGCAGCGGGGACCCGAAAGCGCTGCTGGCGGTCGTCGGCCCGAACGCCGGCAGTTGGCTGTTCAGCGGCGACGACGTGGCCGACCGGGAAGACTGGAAGCGATTCCTGGCCGAATACGATCAGAAACACAGCATCAGCGCCGAGGCCGATGGCAAGGCAGTGCTGCTCGTCGGGGACAGCGACTGGCCTTTCCCGGCACCACTGGTGCGCCAGGGAGGCGGCTGGGCGTTCGACGCCGAAGCCGGACGCGAGGAGATCACCAACCGGCGCATCGGTCGTAACGAGCTGGATACCGTCCAGACCCTGCTGGCGATCGTCGATGCGCAGCGTGACTATGCCAACGACGATCCCGACGGCAACGGAGTCAACGACTACGCACGCCGGATCGTGTCGACCACAGGTCAACGAGATGGCCTTTACTGGCCCGTCGCCGAGGGCCAGCCACCGAGTCCCCTGGGGGAGCTGATCGCGGAGGCCACCGGCGAAGGTTATGCCGTCAAGCAGTCGAAAGCCAGGCGCCACGAGCCGAGGCCCTATCATGGTTATCTCTATCGCATGCTTACTGCAGAAGGCAGCAACTCACCGGATGGCGGATACAGCTACCTCGTTGGCGACAAGATGATCGGCGGCTTCGCCGTCGTCGCCTATCCTGCCAAGTACGGTGCCTCGGGGGTGATGACTTTCATCGTCAATCACAATGGAATCGTCTATCAGAAGGATCTCGGCAAGGGCACGGCGAGTTCGGCAAGGGCGATGCGCAGCTTCAATCCCGACACCAGCTGGACGATGGTGCACTAGACGCCGGCGGCAGGCATGACGGCGATCGTCATGCCTGCCGGGGGCCTGGCGGCCGCTTCCGGTCCCTCAACCGGCTGGCGGGCGCTCGAATAGGGCGATCGACTCGACGTGCGAGGTGTTGGGGAACATGTTGACCACGCCCGCGCCGCGCAGGCGGTAGCCCTGCTGCCTGACCAGGATCGCCGCGTCGCGTGCCAGGCTCGGCGGGCTGCACGAGATGTAGACGATCCGGCGCGGGCCGTCGGCGGACAGCGACTTGACCAGTTCCAGCGCGCCATCGCGCGGCGGATCGATGAGCATCTTGTCCAGCCGGCCGAAGGCAGCGACGCTCTCGGCGGCCGCTGCGAACAGGTTGGCGACACGGTACTCGACGCGTCCGTCGAGGCCGTTCGCGGCCGCATTCTCGGCCGCACGGGCGACGAGTTCGGCGCTGCCCTCGACCCCGAGAACCTGCGCGCCCGAACGCGCAATGGCCAGGGTGAAGTTGCCCAGGCCGCAGAACATGTCGCCGATGCGCTCGCCCGCCTGTGGCTCGAGGAGAGTCATCGCGCGCCGCACGAGCACGCGATTTATCGCGTGATTGACCTGCGTGAACTCGGTTGGCGAGAAGAAATGCTCGACGCCGAAGTCGGGCAGCAGGTAGGAAAGCGGCGGCCCCTCCGGCGGATGAAAGCGGTAGGCGGTCGCCGGCCCCTGCGGCTGCAGATAGAAGACGAGCGCGTGGCGGTCGGCAAAGTCGCGCAGCCGGATCTCGTCATCGCCACTCGGCGCTTCGAGAACGCGCAACACGAGAGCCGTCACTCGCTCGCCGACGGCCACCTCGATTTGCGGCAGGCGATCGCGGATCGAAAGTCCGCCGATCAACTCGCGCAGCGGCAACAACAGCGCCGACAGGTGTGGCGGGAGAATCTCGCACTGTCCCATGTCGGCAACGTAGCTGCCCTTGCGCTCGCGAAAGCCGACCAGCACGGCGTCTTTCTTGGCCACGAAGCGAACCGAGAGGCGGGCGCGATAGCGATACCCCCACGCCGGACCATGAATCGGCGCGTACAGTTGCTCGGCCCTGATCTCGCCAAGATGGCGCAGGGTGTCCTCGAACAAGCGCTGCTTGGCGGCCACCTGCGCAGCGCTATCGAGATGCTGCATGCTGCACCCACCGCAAACGCCGAAATGCGGACAGCGTGGCGGCACGCGATCCGACGACGGCTCGAGGACACGCAAGGTCCGCGCCTGCTCATAGGTCGGCTTGCGGCGGTAGACGGCATAGTCGACGCGCTCCCCCGGCAGGGCGCCGTCGATGAAGACCGTCTTGCCGTCGACCACGATCAGCCCGCGCCCCTCGTGGTCCAGCGAATCAATGACTCCTGTGGGCATCGTGTCCATCCGCAAAAGAACGGGCGATTCTACCGCAATGGAAATGACTTATCCGGGCGGCGTGACTTTCGCGGCCCCGCCCGATGCGCCCAGCCGACAAGCCGCGACAACGCGCGGCGGCACGCTTCAGACTTGCCGACCCCGGGCCAGGCCTGCTATCTTCGCCAGGAAATTCCCCGGAAGATTCGCCACACGTACGCGGAGTTCTCCTGATGAGCAGTCGCCTGATCACCCACTGGGCCGAGCACGATAGCGCGGTTCAGGAAATCCTCGAACGGTCGCCAAGCCGACTCCTGATCTTCGACGAAGATCTGTCACCCCTCAAACTCGAACGGCCGGAGCGAATCGCCGCGCTGAGTCGCCTGCTGAGTTGCGAGCAGGCCAGCAAGCAACTGACCATCGTCGTCAAGAAAGCGGAATTCGTCCGGCGCTACAGCCCGCGCCTGATGGCCCTGCTCGGCGTGCATGCGCCAGTGCTGACCATCATCCACGCGCCGCCCCATCTCGAAGCACTCACCGACTCCTTGCTGATTGCCGACGGCAAACACGCGCTGGTCCGCTTCCACCGCGATCATGCCCGCTGTCGACAGATCCTCGACGACGTCGAGGAGTGCCAGCCCTACGCCAAGCGCTTCGACGAGATTCTCGGCGAAGGCGGCGACCGGCTGAGCGCGATAACCCTCGGTCTGTAGGCACCGGCGCAGGCTTGGCGCGGAAACGGTCAGCGCCGCCTGAACGACGCCAAGCGAGGCATGGACAGACGCGCGCAGCCACAGCTGGCGCGATTTCGGCTACACTCGCCGGCTTTTTGCGGAGGCGATCGCCGTGACACGCGCCCAGGCCAATCTCCTGCTACTCGCCGTCGCCCTGATCTGGGGTTCGGCGTTTGTCGCTCAGGCTGCGGGCATGGTCGGTGTCGGGCCGCTGACCTTCACCGGCATCCGCTTCCTGCTCGGCACCGCCGTGGTCGCCCCGCTCGCCTGGCGCGAGTGGCGCCTGCTCGCCGTGCGTCAGGCGCAGCCCTTGCCCCGCGATGCGCTCGGCATTGGCGCCCTGGGCGTGCTGCTGATGCTCGGCGCCGCTTTTCAGCAGATCGGCATCACCAGCACGACGGTGACCAACGCCGGCTTTCTCACCGCACTGTACGTGCCGCTGGTGCCGCTGCTCTGCTGGCTGCTGCTGCACACACCGGCACACTGGTCGGTGTGGCCGACGTCGCTCGGCTGCCTCGCCGGCACCTGGCTGCTCTCCGGCGCGCAGAGCGTCGACCTCGTCGTCGGCGACCTGTGGGTGATGGCCAGTAGCGTCTTCTGGGCGCTGCATGTGATTTTCGTCGGGCGCATCGCCGAGCGCCTGCATGCGCCGTTTCTGATCGCCTGCGGGCAGTTCCTGGTCTGCGGGCTGCTCAGTCTGCTGTCGGCCGCGCTCACCGAGACGCTCACCCTCGACGGCCTGGCGCTGGCAGCGCTGCCGATCGCCTACGCGGGACTGGTATCGGTGGGCATCGGCTACACCACGCAGGTCGTCGCGCAACGCTATGCACAGCCCGCCGACGCGGCGATCATCCTCTCGGCAGAGACCGTTTTCGCGGCCATGTTCGGCTTCCTGCTCATGGGCGATCGGCTGAACGCCGAAGGCATCGCCGGATGCGTGCTGATTCTGGTGTGCATCGTCGCGGTGCAGATCGCGCCCCTGGCTGCGGCCGGCAGACAGGCGCTGGCCGCGCGACGCGCACCATAGGGGGCAGCCAACCGGGCTGCTGCGCCTCAGCCGCGGCGAACCTGCGACAGAAAGGCCTGCGCGCGCGCGTGGTCCGGATTGGAGAAGAAGTTCTCCGGGGTCGTGTCTTCGAGAATCACGCCTTCGTCGAAAAAAATCAGCCGATCGGCAACTTCGCGCGCGAAACCCATTTCGTGCGTCACCGCCAGCATGGTGATGCCGCTGTGCGCCAGCTCGCGCATCACGGCCAGCACTTCATTGACCATTTCCGGGTCCAGCGCCGAGGTCGGCTCGTCGAACAGGAGCACCTTGGGGTCCATGGCCAGCGCCCGCGCGATGGCCACCCGTTGTTGCTGGCCGCCGGATAGCTGCACCGGGTACTTGTCCGCCTGGTTGGCGAGGCCAACGCGCTCGAGCAGCTTGTGCGCCTTGGCCTCGGCGTCGGCCCTGCTCATCTTGCGCACGCGCATCGGCGCCAGGGCGACGTTGCGCAGGATGCTCAGGTGCGAGAAGAGATTGAAGCTCTGGAAGACCATCCCGACCTCGCGACGAATGGCGTCGAGATTCTTCACGTTGTCGTTGAGGACGATGCCGTCGATGACGATCTCGCCCGAATCATGCGCTTCGAGGCGATTGAGCGTGCGCAGGAAGGTCGACTTCCCGGAACCGGACGGCCCGACGATGGCCGTCACCTGCCCCTCGTAGAAAGTGGCCGAAACGTCCTTCAGCGCGACGAAGGAACCGAAACGCTTGCCGATCGCCCGCGCCTCGATGATCGGTCGCAGACTTGCCTCGGCGGCTGCTGTGTTCATGCGCTGCGCCCCCTAGCGCTTCTGTCCGACGTCGAGCCTGGCTTCGAGAGCGGCGGTGAGCGTCGTGAAAGCGGTGGTCAGGATCAGATAGATGGCACCGATGGTCAGGAATACCGGAATCGGCTGATAGCTCTGCGCCTGCACCCGGTAGCCGATCATGGTCAGCTCGACGACGCTGATCGCATAGGCCAGCGACGAATCCTTGACCAGCGACGCCAGGTTGTTGGCCAGTGCCGGCAGTGCGACGCGCATGCTCTGCGGCAGGACGACGTCCATGAAGGTCTGCAACGGGCTCAGCCCTAGGGCACGCGCCGCTTCCACCTGGCCATGCGGAACGGCGAGGATGCCGGCGCGCACGCATTCGGTGTTATAGGCGCCGATATTCAGCGACAGGGCGATCGCCGCACAGGCAAAGTCGGAAAGGATGACGCCCTCGGGCATCAGCTCGGGCGCCGCCAGCCAGACAAAAAGAATCTGCAGCAGGAGCGGCGTACCGCGTATCAGCCACACGTAGGCGTCGCAGAGCACGCGCAGTGGCCAGAACTTCGACACCTTGCCGAGCCCGGCCAGGACGCCGATGACCACCCCGACGGAGCCGGCAATCAGCGTCAGCCAGACGGTGATCCGCGCCCCGTCGGCGAACTGCTGCGCCGCCGGGCCGACCGGCGCCGGCATTGCCGAGAGCGGGATGGCCATCCCCCAGAGAAAGGCGAGCAGCCCGATCATCGCGCCGAACATCGTCCATCCGGGGTTGTTCCTGGTCCAGTTCATGCTGCCTCAGTCACCTACTCAGGGGCGGCAGGAAACGTCTTCCTTGAAGTATTTCTGCGACAACGCCTGGTAGCTGCCGTCCTTCATCACCTCGGCCAGCGCGTGGTTGAGTTTCTCGGCAAGTTCCTTGTTGCCCTTGGGCATGATCATCGAAACCTTCTCGACGAAGACCAGCTCGCCGCCAACGATACCCGCGTCGGGGTTCTTGTCGAGCGTGCCCTTGACGGTGAACTTGTCGGAGATCCAGGCATCGACCTTCTTTGCGCGCAGCGCCGAGAAAGCCTCCGGGTCACCCTTGTAGGTCTTGATGGCCTTGATGCCCTTGATCTTCTGCGCGGCACCCGCGTAGGTGGTCGCCAGTTGCACGCCGACGGACTTGCCGTTCAGCGCGGCAACGGTCAGCGGGCCGCCCTTGTGCGCGGCGATCTGGCCACCGGTGCAGTAGTGCGGATTGGCGAAATCGACCGACTTCGCCCGCTCTTCCGTAAAGCCATGCGAGGCAATCGCGAAGTCGAAACGATCCTGCTTGAGCGCCGCAATCTGGGCATCGAAAGGCACCACGCTCCATTCCAGCTTGAGGCCCAGCTTCTTGGCGATGACCTCGGCGAGCTCGACTTCGAAACCGGTAAGCGTCGAACCTTCGTAGTAATTGAACGGCTGGAAGGCACCCTCGGTGGCCGCCTTGATCGTCCCCGACTCCTGGATCGCTTTCCATTCACGCGCGTTCGCCGCACCTCCAATCAGCAGCGTTAGCGGAATAACGACACTCAACAACCTGGCTAGAAATCGCATGACACCTCCTGTCGATAAAGATCGGACGCCCGAAACAAGGCTTCGCCATCGCCGCCGTACCGTGTGAGCCCGGCCATGGCGGTGAAAACGGAGCACAGAGTACAACAAACAGCGGCAAAAGAGAGCAACTACAGCGCGCGGCGGCCAGCCCGTCATTGCGAGCGCAGCGAAGCAATCCAGGGCTTGGCAATGGCGGCGGTCGGAAGGCACTCGGCAAACAGGTGGAAACGTCACTGACAGGAGGCGTTGTGAGACGCCGCAGAAAGCCGCAGAAAGCCGCAGAAAGCCGCGGGAAACCGCGGGAAGCAGCCGCCGGCCTGCCGAGTCACGCTTCCGCCGCGCGCGCCTTGCCGTCGGGAAACTCCAGCCGGAACACCGAACCCTGGCCGGGCGTGCTTTCGGCGTACACGCGCCCGCCCATGCGCTGCATGGCTTTCCTGACCAGGGCCAGGCCGACGCCGGTGCCGGCGTAGTCCTCGCTGCGCTGCAGGCGCTGGAACATCTCGAAAATTCGGTCGTGGAAGCGCATGTCGAAGCCGATGCCGTTGTCTTCGATGGCCAGCTTCGTCGAGTGGCCGCAGCGCTGCCCGCTGATGCGGATCAGCGGCGACGGCACACCGGCACTGAACTTGACGGCGTTGTCGATCAGGTTGCGGACGACCACGGTCAGCCCCTGCGGATCGGCGCACACGGCAAGCTGGTCGAGGTCGATTTCAACTCTTGCGCCCTGCTGGCCGATGACCCCGTGCAACTCGGCAAGCACCTCGTCGACCAGCGGACGCAAGGCGACCGTCACGCGCTGCAGAGCGCAGCGTTCCAGCCGCGAATAGGCGAGTAGATCGTCGATGAGGTCGTTCATCTGCTCGATGCCACGCGCAATGTTGGCGAGGAACTGCTGCCCGTCGGCGTCGAGTTGCGCGCGGTAGTCGTCGGCCAGCATGTGGCTGTAACCGGCGATGCCCCGCAGCGGCGCCTTGAGATCGTGGGCGACGGCGTAGGCAAAGGTCTCCAGCTCCCGGTTGGCGGCGGCGAGCTGGCGGGTGCGTTCCTGCACCCGCTCTTCGAGTTCGTCGCGGGCGCGGGTCAGGTCGGTCTGCACTGCCTTGAGCGGCGAGACGTCACGCGCGATGCCGAATACGCCGCGCACTTCGCCGGCGATGATCAACGGCCCCTTGGTGGTCAGATACGGCGCGCTCCGACCACCCACGCGCACGGTTTCCTCGTAGATCTCGACCTGACCGCTGGCCATTATGCGCTGGTCATCGGCGCGAAAACGTTCGGCGACCTCGCGCGGGAAGAGTGCGAAGTCGTCGCCGTTCACGACGGCGTCGGGAGACTGTCCGACCAGATCGGCGAGGGCGCGGTTGCCGATCAGATAGCGCCCGTCCTCGTCCTTGACGAAGATGGCGTCGAGCGAGCCTTCCACCAGAGCCGCCAGCATGCCGTGGAGGTGCTCCAGTTCGGAGGCCTTGGCGACCCGTTCGCTGATGTCCTGCACCGTTCCCAGCCGGTACAACGGCGAACCGTCACTGGCGCAGACCGTTTCGCCGCGTTCTTCCACATGCTTGACCCGAGCACCGGGAAAAAGCAGGCGATGGACGATGACGTAAGGCGCGCGCGTGGCCAGCGACTCACGACGCGCCGCGTCGACGGCTGCCCGGTCGTGCGGATGGATGGCGTGGAGAAAGTCCTCGTAGGAAGCGACGACGGACTGCGGGGCGATCTCGAAAATGCGGTAGAGCTCGGCGCTGCCGCTCAGGCGGCTCGTTGTCAGGTCCAGCGACCAGCTGCCAACATGCGCCAGTCGCTGCGCCTCGTTCAGGCGCGCCTCGCTCGCCCGCAGCGCGTTCTCCGCCTGCTGCTGGTCTTCCAGAACACTCAGCAGGGCCCGCCGCGAACGCTCGCCATTGTCGGGGTTGTCGGGGTGCTCTGGCGGTGTCGTCACGACGTCAGTTCCGCCCCGTCGACCCATGCGCGGCCTGGCTGGGATAACGTGGCGGCTGTCCGTGTTCGGCAAGCAAGGCGTTGATCTCGGCCTTGAGTTCCTGCACGCGGTCTTCGCGGCCGAGCATCACGGCCTGCCAGCGGGTCAGTTCGTCGAGCTGGCTTTGCAGCTTGTGCTGCATCGCGCGCCAGTCGGTGACGTCCTGGATGGCGCCGAACAGGCGACCGGGCTTTCCCGTCTCGTCATAGTCGATATCGACGCGCACGCTGACCTCGCGCACGCTGCCGTCAGGACGCAGCAGCCGATACCAGAGTTCGCCGATGTCGTCGCCTGGCCGGCTGGCCAGCATGCGCTGCAGATAGGCGTCGTGGCGCTCGCGGTCACCCGGGTGGACGCGGGCGATCAACTCCTCATAGCTCAGTTGCAGCGACTGCGGCTCGAGGCCGAAGAGGCGATAGGTTTCGTCGGACCACAGGATGCGTCCGTCGGCGACGCGGAATTCCCAGTGGCCTAGGCGGGCGAGGGCCACCGAGGCCTTCTGCCGCTTCTCGCTGTCGTCGAGGGCGTGCTGGCGGCGGGCCAGTTCGCGCTTGAGCTGGCGATTCCAGCCGAGGATGACCAGATAGGCGACGAGCGCCAGCGCCAGCGCGCCGAGCAACCAGGGTACCGCGCGGACCAACAGCGTCGGCTTGCTCAAACGCACAAGCTGCTCGGCCTGTTGCGGCACCCAGCGCTGCAAGATCGCGTTCCTGCGCTCCGCCGGGATGGCCGCGAAGGCCTTGTCGAGGAGTGGCGCGAGTTCTGGCCAGTCCTTGCGCACGCCGAAGCGCTGATTGTTGTCGGCCATGTCGAAAGCGACGTTGACCTTGAGATTGGTGATGCCGCTCTGCGCCGCCAGGAAGATGTTCACGCCGATCACGCCGACATAGGCGTCGGCAGCGCCGGAGGCCACCGCACGCAGGCCGTCAAGCGGATTGGCGACCAGCAGGGGGCGCAGCTGCGGGTATTCGTTGAGCACCCGGCGGCTCGACGAATACCCCTCGACGAGCACCAGGCGCAAGGCCTCGAGATCCTTGAGCGAATGCAGCTGCGCGGTCTCGCGGCGGGTCACGACGACCAGCGGGGTGATCAGGTAGGGGGCGCTGAATTCGAGAAAAGCCTCGCGCTCGGGCAGATGGGCGACGGTGGCCACGGCATCCAGCTGGCGCGCGCGCACCGCGTCCATGAGCTGCGGCCAGGAGAGGTCGGCGACGAACTCGAAACGGACTCCCAGTAACGCGGCGATCTCGGCCATGAAATCGGCCGCCACACCCTGCACCCGGCCGTTCTCGTCAAGGAAGGTGTAGGGGCCGTAGCCGGCATCGATGCCCATGCGGATCACCGGGTGCTCGGCGAGCCAGGCGCGTTCGGCGCCACTCAGGTCGAGCTCGGCAGCGCGCAACGAAGCGCTCGCCGCCAGCAGCAGCAGGCAAAGACCGGTCAGAAGGCGAACGACAAACGGCATGTCTTGTCCCCGGGTCAAATCGGTTCAGGTGGACGCGCGCACAAGATCAACGATACGCGCCCGCCGTCCCGCCGAATCTACTCCGTCGGATAACCCGCGTCTTCGATGATCTGGCGGATATCGCCCTCATCGACCATCGCCGTATGCTCGATGGTCGCCTGGCCGGTTTCCAGCGACACGTCGACGTGGCCGATGCACGGCAGGTCCTGAATGGCGTTCATGACCAGGCGCAGGCAGTCGTCGGACTTCATTCCGGTGATCTTGAGGGTGGTGGTCGGCATCGCATTTTCCCGTTCGCGGTGAGCGCTCATTGTAGCCGCTGTCGCCAGGGTCACCGCAACCCGCGCCGACCGGTGTAGTGCTGCATTCTTGATGAGACTTTCAGCGACCCTGAGAGCAGCGTGAAAGCGCAGGGTAGCTGGAGTTCGCCCGGCCCATACCTCTGCCCGCGTCGCCAAATCCGGGCAACCATTCCCCAGCCATCGTCATTGCGAGGAGGCGTAGCCGACGCGGCAATCCAGTTCCATTCTCTGACTGCAGGTGCACCACATCAGCCAGGCGAAAAACAAGACCTCTGGATTGCCGCGTCGGCTGCGCCTCCTCGCAATGACGTGCACGCTGCTGGGGCGCTGCTTTTCCGACGCGACTTTTAGCACGCTGGACAGCCGCTTGAAACCCTGTCGCCGCCGGCATTCTTAGCTTCCCTACTGCGTAAAACACTACCCTAGCCCAGACTCAGCGCACCCTGCATCGACTGCGCCAGCGGCAGCGCCAGGCAAAGACGCGTGCCGCCTTCCGGCGACGGCAGCGGTCGCAGGCTGCCGCCGTGCAGGGTGGCGACGCGCTGGGCGATGGCCAGGCCGAGGCCGCCGATGCCGCCGCTGCTACGCCGGACCGGCGGGTCGCGCAGCGATTGCCCACGTTCGAGGCGGAACAGGACTTCTTCGGGCAGACCGCTGCCGGTGTCCTCGATGGTGATCCGGGCCTGGGCGCCATCCTGGGTGACGCTGACCCGCACCGGTGCGCACTCCGGCGCATGACGCATGGCGTTGTCGATGAGGTTGGTCAGTGCGCGCTCGATGAGTTGCAGGTCGCCGTCGAGCTCGAGGCGTCCGGGGGGTTCGCCGTGCAGGGTCACCGGCGGCGGTCCGCCGTTGAGCGCGAATTTCTGCACCGCGTCGGCGACCAGTTCGTCGAGCCGGAAGCGCTCGCGGTGCAGCAGCTGGTCGGTCGATTGCAGCGCCGCCAACTCGAAGAGCTGCTGCGAGAGCCGACGCACCTTGTCGCTCTGCGCGAGCGCCGCGGCGAGGACGCGCTGGCGCTGCGCGGGTTCGCCGAGGCCCTTGCCGGCCAGCGCTTCGAGATGGCCGTGCAGCGCGGTCAGCGGCGTCCGCAGGTCGTGCGCGACGCCGGCCATCGTCTCGCGGTGCGCGCTCGCCTGCTGCTGTTCGCGCGCAGCCTGCGACTCGATGCGCTCGGTCATGGCGTCGAAAGCGGCGCCAATGGCCAGCACTTCGTCGCCAGCGCTCGGCGACGAGCGGCTTGCGGCGGCTTCGCCAGACTGCCGGCGGCGCTGGCTGTAGTCGCCCATGCGGCGGGCGAGCCGGTGCAGGGGCTGCGTCAGCCGACGCAGGGTAAAGGCGCCGACCGCCAGGGTCACCAGCAGACCGAGTCCGGCGACCAGTGCGGTGCCCTGCCAGACGCGGCGCTGACTCAGCTGCCCGGCGACCGCTTCGCGCGCCTGGCCGTCGAGGACGATGTACAGGTAACCCGGCGGGCGGCTGTCGCCGGCACGCGGCGGAAACATCGCCGCACTGAAGATGCGCGGGAGACCCGTGCCCATCGGGTCGCTGCCGCGCAGCGGCAAGGCGCCACCGGCCAGGAAGTCGCGCACCGGGCGCAGGTCCACCTGCTCCTGGCGCACCATGCCGGGGTCACCAATGTAGGCCTGCACACGGCCGTCGGCGTCGAGCACGTAAACCTGGATGCCCGGGTTGACGACCATCAGCATCGACAGCAACTCGTCGCGCGCCGCGCGATCGGCCTGGTCACGGTCGGCAAGGGTGATCTCCGGCCAGTGTTCGACGATGTGCCTGGCCAGCCCGTGCGACAGCCGCTGCAGGGATTCCTGCTCGTCCTCGGCGGCGACGTGCCAGCCGAGCACCCCGACCAGCGTGCCGTAGGCGAGCAGGAGCAAGGCCATGGCCATCGTCAGGCGCGAGGAAAATGAACGTCGCGCGTGCCGCACGGAACACGCTGACGAAGACCGCGTGGCATGCGCGGCGCCAGGGCTCACATTGCTCACATTGCGCTCACCGCTCATCACGGGATCTCTTCGAAGCGGTAGCCGACACCCCAGACGGTGACGATGCGCTGCGGGTCGCGCGGATCGTCTTCGATCTTCGTGCGCAGGCGGTTGATGTGCGAGTTGACGGTGTGCTCGTAGCCGTCGAAGCCGGCGCCCCAGACGCGCTGCAGGAGTTCGCCGCGACTGAAGGCGCGGCCCGGGTGGCGAGCGAGAAAGTGCAGCAGGTCGAACTCGCGCAGGGTCAGCGGCACGGCGGTGTCGCCGCGCTGCAGTTCGCGGCGCTCGGTATCGAGACGGAAGGGGCCGAAGCGCAACTCCGACGAGGCGACCGCAGGCGATGAACGCAGCTGCTCGATGCGGCGCAGCAGGGCACGCACGCGGGCGACCAGTTCGAGCATCGAAAACGGCTTGGCGAGGTAGTCGTCGGCGCCGAGTTCGAGGCCCAGCACGCGGTGCGCCTCGGCCGAACGCGCGCTGAGCATGATCACCGGCACGTCGGCATGGCGGGCGCGCAAATGGCGGCAGACGTCCCAGCCGTCGGCGCCGGGGAGCATCAGGTCGAGGAGCACCATGTCCCAGCGCTGGCGATCGATGGCCGCCATCGCGCGCAATCCGTCGGACTCGCGATGCAGGCGATAGCCGGCTTCTTCGAGGTGCAGGCGCAAGGCGCCGGCAATCGCGTCGTCATCCTCGACGAGGAGCAGCTGCTCGTTCATGCGCCCAGCGGCGCGGCGCGCTGCGGGTGCCGACGCCGGAGGACGGTGAACAGAGAGCCGGCGGCCGTCGTCTTCAAACAGTTCTCACACGGGTGACGCCGTCGCCAGAGGCGAATCCGCGCTCTCGGCGCCTGTTTTACGACGCCGGCGGCCGACCCAGCCAATGGCCAGCAGTCCAGGCAGCATCAGCGCCAGGCTTTCCGGCTCGGGCACCGTCGCGAAGCTGATCCGATAGACCTCGCTGGTGGCGCCAAGGCCACTGTTGAAAACGTAGCCGGCGGCCGTATTGACGCCGTTGAACGCCGCCAGTCCGGCGAAGTTCAAACCGACGTTGCCGCCTTCGGCAGTCCGCAGGGTGGCGTCGCTGCCGGCGACGAAAGCGGCGGCAGCGCTATTGAAGGTTTCCGATCCCGCGTCCCAGATGTCACCCGCGGTCTGCACGATCGACGAGATGAGCAGATTGCCGGCAGCGCCGAACAGCTGATACTGCGTCGGCGAATCGTTGCCTATGAAGTGATCGTTGCTGGGCAAGGCCATGGCCGCGAAGGTAAAGAAGGGATTGCTGGTCGAGTCGATCAGCGAGAAGAGCTTACTGCTGCTCGCGCCAGGCAGCAAGGCGCCGCCAATCGCGGCGCGCGTCGACGTCGGATCGGCCGCGGCGAAGGCGGCCTGCCATTGTGCACCGCCACCCAGTTCGGCGACGGAAATGATTTCCGGGCCGGCAGGAGAGCCGCTGTCGAAAGCGTCGAAGCTACCGTTGTTGAAACCCACGTGCAGCGGCGCAAAGCCGATGCTGTTCGCCGCAGCGAGATTTTCAATGGTCACCATGAGGTTGACCTGTGCGGCGCTGGCAGCAGAGCAAACGGCCAGCGCCGCAGCACCGGCCGCCAGGCGGAAAGGGATGGAAAGGCGTTCGTGCATCTGGGTTCTCCTCGAGGAAGGAAGCGGATGGAAAGCGAGCCGGAAAACCCGAGCTCGCACGAACGATGATAGGAAGCGATTCTCCCGCAGTCCTCATGGAATATTCACGCCGCGGTGAACATTGCGCCCGCAGGCACACGGCGACAGCGCCCGTCACCCGCAGCAAGGAAGGTCGGCACGCTTGCCGGCCACCCCGCCAGGATGCGGCGAGCGCGCCGCAGCCGGTGCCTGCCGGGCAAGGCCGGGCTGTTCGTCGGGCGATGCACCGGCAAAGTAGAGAACGCGCCGGACATACTGCTGCGTCTCCAGGCACGGATGCGGAGGCACGGCGCCGCACCGCCCGACGCTTCCCGCACCCGCGTCGTAGGCCGTGGCCATCGAACGCCAGTCACCGGCGAAGCGCTCGTGCAGCTGGCCCAGATACGCCAGAGCGGCGCGAATGTCCTGCTCGCCATCGACGATGCGGGGACCGCCAGAATTCTGCCGCGCAGCTGTGGCGAGCTGCATCACGCCCTGTGCGCCGCCTTCCGGAACGGCGGCGGGATCGAGGTTCGACTCGACCAGGGCGATGGCCAGCGCCAGACGCTCATCGACCTTGTACTGGCGCGCGGCGCTACGGATCGACTGGGCAATCCTCTGCCGGGCGCGCGGCTGCGTGGACAGATAGGCTTCGATGTCGAAGGACTGCGTTTGCAGGCCAGCGGCGAAGGCAGCGCAAGGTTCGCCGAGAACCACGTTGTCGACGCGGGGATCGTAGTACTGGAGCGCCTGCGTGTTGCCGAGGCGGGTAGCCAGGGCGAGATAGGAATTGGCCAGACCCGGGTTGCGCAGGGCGCGGGGCGCGCTGGCCAGCACACGGCCGACGTGGAAGAAGCCTTCGCTGCTGCCCATCGTTCCGGCGTCGCAGTAGAGCGCCATGGCCAGCATCCGGTTCTTGCCGATGCCGATCCCCAGTTCGGCGGCGTGCGCCTGGGCCAGCGCGGCCTGCACGCGTGGCGTCTGAACGTCGCCTTCGGCCCGCGCCGGCAGACCATGAAGCCCGGTCGCCAGCAACAGCACCAGCAATGCGCTTCGCATCATCTTCTTTGCCCCTGCTCGCCCAGCTCACGGCCATCGTCCGCGGGCTCGCCCGCGGCGCGAGGGTGGCAGCCCGGTTGCCGGTCACGGCGAACCGCTGCCTACGGACAAAGTCTCTCAGCTGGGGCGTGCGAGGCACAGGAACTAATGCGCACTGCGGACATTGCCGGGCATTGCCCGCCATTCGCGGACCTTGTCAGGCGTTCTTCCCGGCCGCCGAGCGCCTACTGCAGGGTTGCGATGTACTCCGCAACCGCGTGCGCCTCGAGTTCGGTGAGCTTGGCAGCAACGGTATGCATGACGGCGTTGTCGTTGGTACGTTCGCGGGTGTTGAACTGCTTGAGCTGGTCTTCGATGTAGCGTGGGTGCTGCCCGGCCAGGCGCGGCAATTGCGGCGTCCCATAGCCCTTCTCGCCATGACAACTGGCGCAGGCCGGCAGGCCCGAGAAGGGATTTCCCTGGCTGAAGATATACAGGCCGACACCAAGCAGCGCCGTATCCCGCGACGTTTTTGCCGGCACGCTCTTGCTCTCGAAGAAGGCACCCAGTGCCTTCATCTCGGCCGCCGTCAACTCCGCAGCCTGCGGCTTCATGGTCTCGCTCTTGCGCTTGCCGCTCTTGAAATCGGCGAGCTGCTTGCTGACATACTCGGCATGCTGCCCGGCCAGGCGCGGGAAGACGACGCTTGCCGCCTCGCCTTCCTTGCCGTGGCAAAGCGAGCAACGCTCGACGACGATCTGCTGCGCGCGCGCCTGATCGGCATTGCTGTCCGCCTGCGCGGGCAGCGCCGACAGCGCCGCCAGGGCGCTCGCCGCGAGCAGGGTGCTATATTGGTAAGCCAATTGATTTCTCCTCCGCCAGCACAGACTGTGTGCACAGTGGATGGATACTAATTCGCCGGCGCCTGCTTTTCAATCGCGCTGAACACGGCCGCGCGCAGTGCGCCCGCGGGCGGGCCCGTCAGGCGAAGGCGCGGAATCCTGCGGCGCGAGAAGCTGCCGAGGAGTCGTCGCCGGCAGCGGCCACCGACTGGTAGGCAGCGGCCGCGGCACTGATGCGTGACTCGCTTTCCTGCGCCGGCGTCTGGTTCTGCGCACGTTCCTGGGCAGCCAGCTGCAGGCGCGCCACGCTGGCCATCTGCGCGGCCATCGCCGCGACTTTCTGGTCCTGCGACGACGGATCGGCCGGCGCCAGCGCCGCGGCACGAATCTGCTGCGCCTTGGCGATCGTTTCCTCGGGATCAGCGGCGGGCGAGGTGTCGATACCTACTTCGCCACCGACCGCGTAGCGCTGATTGTCGGGACCGACCTGGTAGGTGAATGTCGCGCCGCCGGTCAAACCGGCCCCCGCCGCCATGTGCGCCAGTTCGTGCGCGCGCACCTGGCGGTCGGTGGCACTGAGCTGATCGATCAGGCGCAGGTCTTCCGGGGAAAGCGCACCCGTAGCACGGGTGGTGGCGATAGCCTTTGCGGCGACAGCACCCGTTTCGGCCGCCGGAATGGTTTCGGCGGATCGACCCGCTGCGCCTGGTCGCCCGGCCTCGGTGGCCGCCGTTTCTTCGGCCGGCCCCGGTTCTTCACGGGCGGCAACGCGGCGAACTCCCTGGCCGGGCGATACGACCATGCGAAGAACTGAAGCCTGCGAAGCAGCAACACTGTTGACCACGACAACCTCGGACCGCAAAGGGCAATGTGATGACTATAGACCCAAGAGGCGTCGTTCGCCAACCGGCCTGCCGGCTGCTGTGCCACTCTCGTCTGGCGCGCCGCGATCAGCGGCGCGCGCCAGCATCAGCGTCGCCGAACGCGTGCCAGCAATCGGCGCAGCAGCGAGCCTCCCCGCGGCAACGTCTGGCGTTCGCCCATGAAAGCCAGATAGAGCAGCGGGACGGCGAACAGGGTCAGCGCGGTCGAGAAGGTCAGCCCCCAGACGATGCTCGAAGCGACCGGCCCCCACAGCAGGCTCTTGCCGCCGAGGCCGAAAGCCAGCGAGAAGAGGCCGCCGATGGTCGTCGTGGTGGTGATCAGGATCGGCACGACGCGCCGTCGCGCCGCCTGGATCAGGGCGTGCATGCCACCCATGCGCGTCATTCGCTCGTTGGCCGCGTCGATCAGGACGATCGCCGAGTTGACGCCGATGCCGGTCAGCGCGATCACCCCGTACAGCGTGTACAGCGAGAGCGGATTTCCCGACAGCGCGAGCCCGAAAGCGACGCCGGTGAAGGCCAGCGGAACGGTCACCAGAATCATCAGCGGCTGCCAGTAGCTGGCAAACTGCGCGGCGAGAATGAGATAGATCAGGCCGATGCCGAGCAGGAAAAGCATCTTCATCGCCTCCAGGCTTTCCTCGATGTCCTCCAGCTCACCGGAAAAATCGAGGCTGACGCCGGGATGCGCGGCGCGAATCCTGTCCCATTCGCCGGCGATGATCGCGTTGGCCGCGGCGGTGTCGGTGAGCGTCTTGTCGAGACTGGCTTCGACGGTGACCGTGCGACGCAGGTTGTAGTGGCGAATGAAGCCGCGGCCCGGCGTGATCTCCGCTTCGACGAGCGCGCCGAGGCGGCTGATCCGGCCATCCGGCAGGGCAATCGGCTCGTTCAGGAAAGTCGCCGGGTCGAGGCGTCGGGTACGCTCGGAACGCACGCGTACCTCGATCTTGTCACCCTCGTCGCGGGTGAAGGCAACCACCTCGCCGTCGACGGCGATGCGCACCTGGCGCGCCAGTTGCGCGGCGTTCAACCCGGCCTTGCGCAGCGCATCGCGGTCGAGGCGCAGGCTCAGTTGCGGTCGGCCGGGGACGTTGTCGTCCTGGACGTCGCGCGCGCCGGGGATTCCAGCGGTGATCTCCTTGAGCGCGTCGGCGGCGGCCTGCAGTTGCGCGAAATCGTCGCCGCGCACCTTGACGCTGATCGCCTTGCCGGCCGGCGGCCCCCCGGAGAGCACGGTAAAGCTCTTGCGGCCGAGACCCGGTACCGCTTCGACGCTGGCGCGCATCGCCTCGACGGTGGCGCTGACGTCGCGTGCTCCCTTGACCAGCGGGTTGAGCGAAACGATCACCTGCCCGTAGGGGTCGCCGTAGAGCGGCTCGGTATCGGTGAACTTGACGCCGGCGTTGGCATACACCGAGCGCGCTTCGCCGCCCGTCCCGACGCCATCGAGCTGGCTGCGCACCACCTGCTCGACGGCCCTGGTTTCGGCCAGCGTATCTTCGAGCGTCGCCGTCGCCGGCATGTCGACGTTCACGTAGATGATCCGGATCGGATCGAAGGCGAAGAACTGCACGCGGATCACGCCGGTGGCAACCAGCGCCACGGCGGCGGCAACTGCGGCCAGGGTCAGCGCCGCGAAGCGCTTCGGCCGGCGCAGGGTATAGGCCAGCGCCTGCCCGTAGCGCAGGCGAATGCGGCGATTGAAACGGTTGCGCCAGAGTTGCAGAGGCGACGGCCGATCGAGGCTCATGCCGATGGCCACGACATGCACCGGCATCATCCAGAACGCTTCGAGCAGCGAGATCAGCAAGGCCAGGGTAACCACGAAGGGAATGATGAACATGAACTTGCCGACGATTCCCGGCAGCAGCATCAGCGGCAGGAAAGCGGCCATGGTCGTCGCCACCGACGCCAGCACCGGCGCCCAGACTTCGCCGATCGCGTCGAGGCTGGCCTGCAGCGCCTGCTGGCCGCGTTCGATGCGGTAGTAGCTGGCTTCGACGATGACCACCGCGTCGTCGACCAGCAGACCGAGTGCGATGACCACGCCGAGCAGCACCGAGACATTGACCGTGTGTCCCATGGCCGCCAGCAGGGCGAAAGTGCCGAGCAGCGAAAACGGGATGCCCAGCGCCACCAGCACGCCGATCTTGGCGCCGAGGAACAGCCAGCAGACGGCGAGCACCATGATCACCCCGTAGAGCGCATTGGTCTGCATGACCTTGATCGCTTCGCGGGTGGGGATGGTCTGGTCGTCGGCCAGGGTCATCTTCAGGCCGCTGGCGGCGAGCACGGCGTTTTCCCCGGCGATGAAGCTGCGCAGGCGGTCGACGAGTTCGAGCGTATTGCTGCCGGCTTTCTTGTTGATCGCCAGCGACACGGCATCGCGGCCGTCGGTCGAAGAGTATTGCGTCGCCGGCGCGCGTGCTCGCTCGATGGCCGCCACGTCTTCCAGGCGCGCCGAAACGCCCGGCCGCGACGCCGACATCACCGGCAGCGTCGCCAGCGACTCGGGGTCGGTGACCACACCCGTGACGCCGACCGACCAGGCACTGCCCTGCCCCTTCAGCGTTCCGCCGGAAACGTCGCGATACCAGTCGCGCACGCTGTCGGCAAGGTCGGTGCTGGTCAGCCCGCGCGCCGCCAGTGCCTGCGGATTGGCGCTGATCAGCAATTCCGGGTCGCGCAGTCCGGAGGCGATGACCGTATCGACGCCGCTCATGCGCTCCAGATCGCTCTTGATGCGCCGCGCATTCAGGCGCAGCGTCTCGTCGTCGGCCTGGCCGACGAGCAGGATCGACGCCGTCGGAAAACCGTTCGACGTGGTGATCTCCATCACCAGCGGGTCCTTGGCCTCGGGCGGCAACTCGGATTTCGACTTGTTCTGGATTTCGCGGCGCAGGTCGTTCATCCGCTTATCGAAGTTGCGCTCGGAGATTTCGCGAAAGCGAACGAGGATCGTCGAGATGTTCTCGCGTGAGGTCGAAATTACGAAGCGCACGTCGGCGACGCCCTTGATGCCGTCTTCGAGCGGGTTGGTGACCAGCCGCTCGACTTCCTCGGCACTCGAACCGGGCAGCGCGGTGATGATGCTCACCCAGTTGAAATTGATTTCCGGGTCCTGCTCGCGCGGCATCGTCAGGTAGCTGAGCAGGCCGAGCAGCAAGACCACCACGAAGGCGACGTTGGCCAGCGGATGGTTCGAGATCAGCGCGCGCAGCAGCTTCATGGTTGGCGGCGCAGCCTACCTGATCGCCGCGCCGTCTTGCAGCGTCGCCTGGCCGCGCACGACGACGCGCGTCGCCAGCGGCAGCTCGACTGCCGCCGCCCGGCCCTCCTGTGCGTCGGGCAGGACGACGAAGCGGGCGACCTTGCCCCGCTCGACGAAAACTCCGATCGCCTCGCCACGGCGCACGAGCAGCGGCGCCGGCAGGTAAGGCTGCGGATCGGACCACAGCAGGCGCCCATCGCTGCCCACGGGAACTGGCGGCGGCTGCGTCGCGTCAGTGGCCACGAAAGCCAGGCGGACCTCCTGCGTGCGCGCCGGCGCCGACACCGTGCTGCCGACGCGCAGCAGGCGCAACGGGTAGTTCTGTCCGCGCGTCTCGAAAACCAGGTCGGTCGCGCGCCGCAGTCCGGCGACGTCGGCCGGTGCGATACTGGCGCTCACTTCGGCGGCGCCGGTCTCGGCTAGGACGTAGAGCACGCTTCCCGGCGCCACCGCTTCGCCGGCCTGCGCCAGCCGCTCTACGACGCTGCCCGCAAACGGCGCGCGCAGCGTCGCTTTCGCCAACTGGCGCTGAGCGACGGCCAGCTGGGCGCGATTCGACGCCAGCTCGCTGCGCTTGAGGGCCACCTCCGTTGCACGCTCGACCTGCGCCTCCTGCGAGAAGAAGCCCTGCGCGACCAGCGCCTGCGAGCGCTGGTGCTGCTGCTCGGCCTGCCTGAAGCGCGCCAGCGACGCATCCACCGCCGCCTGCGCCTGCGCCACCGCCAGCCGGAAGTCGACCGGATCGATGTCTACCAGCACCTGCCCCTTGTTCACCGCGCTGCCGGCTTCGGCGGTCCAGCGCAGCACGACCCCGCTGACCTCGGCCGACAGCTTCGACTCGTTGCGCGCCATCACGCTCGCCGCCAGTTCGCGCTGCGGGTGGATGATGACCTCGCCGAGGGGCGCGCTCTCGATGATCAGCGCAGTCGCTTTGGTGGCCACGGGCGTGTTCTGGGCGTGCGCCGGCGGCATTGCGGCGAGAAGGATCAGGAGGGCCAGGAGGGCGCCAAGGGCGGCGGAAAACGCCGCCGCGGGCGACCGCGTCGGTCCATGCAGCCCCGCTCGCCGAACGAGCCAGGCAATCGCTTGCTGCAGGTCAATCAGTCTCATGTGCTGCCGCCCTGCCGGCGTCGATGAATGTCAGATGAATGGCGACGTGAGCGCCAGCGCAAGGAACGAAGTATCCTCAGCAAAGGGGCGGCGGTCAAATGGGTCGTTGCCGCCAATAGGCTCTCTCAGAACCGGCCCCGACTTGCCACACAACCCGGCTGATACGGCCTTGCGGCGCCGTAAGTCACGCGACATCGACCCGCCCTATGCCCAGCAGGTCGGCCGCCTCACATAGTCGTTGGTCAGTGCTGGCCAAGCGGGCGTTCAGGCGACGAGCAACGGCCAGGTGCAGGGCGTCTCCAGCGCGCAGGGCAGCGAGATCAGCGCGGAGTGGAGGCCACCGAGGGGGCCACCGAGCGCGTTTCGGCTGCCGCGCACCCCAGCGGCTTGACGACGCGTTGCGTCGAGGCCGGATGGCGCAGCAGTTTGCCCGCCGGGCGAATCGGCCGGCGCACGAGTTCACCGCCACAATTGGGGCAGCGACCGGCCAGCCGCTGTTCGACGCAGTCGGCGCAGAACGTGCATTCAAACGAGCAGATCATGGCTTCGAGCGATTCCGGCGGCAGGTCGCCATCGCAGCATTCGCAGTTCGGGCGCAGTTCAAGCATGTACGGCTCCGAGGCTGGCCAGGCAGTCGTCGACGCTGGCGATGCGCGCGAAGCGTCCGGCCAGTACCAGTTCGGCATGGGCCTTGATTTCCTGCGCCGAGTACACGCGGCCGCTGACCGGATGCGTCATCGGAAAAGTGAGCGTCGCCTCGCTGACAAAATCGACCTGGTAACCGATATCCGACCCCACCCGGGTGGTCGTCTCGCAGCATTGTTCGGTACGGATACCGGCGATGATCAGCCGCTCGACGCCGCGCCGGCGAAGCCACAGGTCGAGGCCGGTATCGGAGAAAGCGTTGTGCGTGTGCTTGAAGAAAGACGCGGCGGGCGACCCCGGCAACCAGTCGAGTCCGTGTACGGCGCCTGACTCCTCGGTGAACGGGCCGGCCTGACCGACGTGGAAAATGTGTACCACCGGCACGCCACGCGCGCGGCAACCGTCGTCAAGGGCGAGCAGCGCCGCCTTGAAGGCGGGCAGGTCACTTTCGGACCAGTAAGGCATCTGGCGAAAGGACTCCTGCACATCGATGACGATCAGTGCGCTACGGCTGACGTTTTCAATTTCGTGCGCGGACATTTCAGGATCTCCGGTGTTGAGCGTGCGGCCATGGTAAGGCTTTCTCCTGCGTGGAGCGATAGCGCCTACTGACAGCAAACGGACGGAGAGAACTACGCGAAGTGGCAGACGTAGTGAAAAGCGTCTTCGCAGACGATGTCGAACGACGAATCGCCGGGCACGGCGAATGACTGGCCTGCGGCGTAGGTTTGCCACTGATGCTTGCCGTTGAGACGGACACGGCACGAGCCGGCGACGCATTCCATGACCTCCGGGGCGCCGGTGGTGAAGGTCAGCGACGAGGGCATGATGACGCCGATCGTCTTGCGGCTGCCGTCGGCCAGGTGCACGGTATGGCTGATGCACTTGCCGTCAAAATAAACGTTGGCCTGCTTGACCACGCTGACGTTGTCGAACTGCGAGCTGTTCATAATCCCCAGACTTTCTCCATGATCGTCTTGGCAATGAAGCCAAGCATCCCGAAGGACAGGACGAAGAACAGGATGAGGGTCCCTGTCCTCCCGGCTTTCGCTTTCCAGGCAATCTCGCCCACGATGAACAGCATGAAGAGCATGAAGGCACCGATCCCGAAGGTCATGCCAAATTCCGATATCTGCTCTTCCGTCAGCCCAAACATGGCGGGCTCATCTCCAGGATCAGTGTGGGCGATTCGCCAGTTTTGCCGCGATGCGCATGCGTAGCGCGTTGAGTTTTATGAAGCCACCGGCGTCCTTCTGGTCGTAGGCGCCGGCGTCGTCCTCGAAGGTGGCGATGGTCGAGTCGAACAGGGAGTTGGTTTTCGAATCGCGGCCGACGACGATCACGTTGCCCTTGTACAGCTTGACCCGCACCCAGCCATTCACCGGCTGCTGCGTGTGGTCGATCAGCGTCTGCAGAGCGAGGCGCTCGGGGCTCCACCAGTAGCCGTTGTAGATCAGGCTGGCGTAGCGCGCCATCAGGTCGTCCTTGAGATGCGCAACTTCGCGGTCCAGGGTGATCGACTCGATGGCCCGGTGCGCGGGCAACAGAATGGTCCCGCCCGGCGTTTCGTAGCAACCGCGCGACTTCATTCCGACGTAGCGATTCTCGACCAGGTCGATACGGCCGATGCCGTGCTTGCCACCGAGCTGGTTGAGCAACGCGAGAAGTTCGTGCGCCGGCATGCGCGTGCCGTTGATCGCCACCAGGTCGCCCTTCTCGAATTCGAGATCGACGTACTCGGCCGCGTCGGGTGCCGCTTCCGGCGACACCGTCCAGCGCCACATCGACTCCTCGGCTTCGGCGGCCGGGTCTTCGAGGTGGCGGCCTTCGTAGCTGATGTGCAGCAGGTTGGCGTCCATCGAATACGGCGAGCCGCCCTGGCGGTGCTTCATCTCGACCGGAATACCGTGCCTCTCGGCGTAGGCGAGCAGCTTCTCGCGCGACAGCAGGTCCCACTCGCGCCACGGGGCGATGATCCGGATGTCCGGCTTGAGTGCGTAGGCGCCGAGTTCGAAGCGCACCTGGTCGTTGCCCTTGCCGGTCGCCCCATGCACGACGGCGTCGGACGCCGTCATCTCGACGATCTCGATCATCCGCTTGGCGATCAGGGGACGGGCGATCGACGTGCCGAGCAGGTACTCGCCTTCGTAGACGGTGTTCGCCCGGAACATCGGGAAGACGAAATCACGAACGAACTCCTCGCGCAGATCGTCGATATAGATGTTCTCCGGCTTGATGCCGCACTGCAGCGCTTTCGGCCGCGCCGCCTCAAGTTCATCACCCTGGCCGACGTCGGCGGTGAAGGTCACCACCTCGCATTGATAGGTATCCTGCAACCACTTCAGGATCACCGAAGTATCGAGACCGCCGGAATAGGCCAGTACCGCTTTCTTGACGTCGCTCATGAGATTTCCCTGCTGATTTTTCTGGTTCTGCTGACGATGCTGATCGTGTTGATTCAGCTATTTGGATTCTGGCGTCTCGACCCGGCCCAGAAGCAGGTACTCAAGGAGCGCCTTCTGGGTGTGCATGCGATTCTCGGCCTCGTCCCAGACGACGCTCTGCGCACCGTCGATGACTGCCGCTTCGACCTCTTCGCCGCGATGCACCGGCAGACAGTGCATGAACAGGGACTCGCGGCCAGCAGCGCGCATCATGTCTACGTCGACCTGCCAGTCGGCAAAGTGACGCCGACGCTCGTCGTTCTCGGCTTCGAAACCCATCGATGTCCACACATCGGTGGTCACCAGGTCGGCGCCGCGCGCGGCCTCCATCGGATCAGCGTAGAACTCGAAGTGATCGGTGCCATACAGCCCGGCGCGTGCCGGCTCGACCTCGTAGCCCGGCGGCGTTGACACATGGACGTTGAAATCGAGCACTTCGGCCGCCTGCAACCAGGTGTTGCAGACGTTGTTCGAATCGCCGATCCAGGCCACCGTCTTGCCCTGGATCGGACCGCGATGCTCGATGAAGGTGAAGATGTCGGCGACGATCTGGCAGGGGTGATACTCGTTGGTCAGGCCGTTGATCACCGGCACACGCGAATTGGCGGCGAAGCGCTCGATCATTGCCTGCTCGAAGGTGCGGATCATGACCACGTCGCTCATCCGCGAAATCACCTGCGCCGCGTCTTCGACCGACTCGCCGCGCTGCAATTGCGAATCGCGGCTGTTCAGGTAGATCGCCGACCCCCCGAGCTGCTGCATACCGGCCTCGAAAGACAGGCGGGTACGGGTGCTGGCCTTCTCGAAAATCATCACCAGCGTGCGGTCGCTGAGCGGCCAGTATTTCCGGTACGACTTGAACTGCCCCTTGATCCAGCGCGAGCGCTCGAAGAGGTGATCGAACTCCGCACGGGTGAGGTCCTTGAACTGCAGGAAATGTTTGACGCTGTCCATCACAGATCTCTATCAGGGGGCGAGAAAATCGCCAATCAGTCCGCCCAGGCGGGTCACCAGTTCGCGCGCCTCGTCGGCGCTGAAGTTCAACGGCGGCAGCAGGCGCACGACCCTGTCGGCGGTGACGTTGATCAGCAGCCCGACGGCGAGCGCGCGGAGCACCAGCTCGGCGCAGGGGCGATCGAGTTCGATGCCGATCATCAGGCCCTGACCGCGAATCTCGACCACGCCGGCGCAGCCTGCCAGCGCTTGCGCCAGGCCCTCGCGGATCAAGCGCCCGATGGCCACCGCGTTGTCGATCAAACCATCCTCTTCGATGACCGCGATGGTCGTCAGCGCCGCGATCGATGCCAGCTGGCTGCCACCGAAAGTTGACCCGTGCTTGCCGGGCTTGAACAAGCCCGTCGCTTTGCCCAGCGTCAGGCAGGCGCCGATCGGCACGCCGCCGCCGAGCCCCTTGGCCAGCGTCACCACGTCCGGACGGATACCCGCGTGCTGAAAGCCGAACCAGGTGCCGGTACGGCCGGTACCGCACTGCACCTCGTCGCAGATCAGCAACCAGTCGTTCTCGTCACAGAGGGCACGCAGACCGCGCTGGAAATCGACATCGGCGATGTGGATACCACCCTCGCCCTGGACGATTTCGAGCATCACCGCGACGACGTTCTGATTGGCCCTGGCCACCGCCCGAATCGCTTCGAGGTCGTTGTAGGGAACACGCACGAAGCCCGAGACCAGCGGTTCGAAACCAGCCTGCGCCTTGCGGTTGCCGGTCGCCGAAAGCGTCGCCATGGTGCGCCCGTGGAAAGCATTCTCCATGACCACGATCGCCGGCCGCTCGACATCCCGCCGGTGACCGTAATAGCGCGCCAGCTTGATCGCTGCTTCATTGGCTTCGCAACCCGAGTTGCAGAAGAAGACCTCGTCCATCTCGGCCAGCGCGGCCAGCTTGTCGGCCAGCTGCTCCTGTTGCGGAATGCGGTAGAGGTTCGACGAGTGCAGGATGCGCCCGGCCTGCGCAGCAATCGCCGCGACCAGCGCCGGGTGGTTGTGCCCGAGCGTCGAAACGGCAATACCCGCCAGCGCGTCGAGGTAGCACTTGCCGTCGGTATCAGTCACCCAGCTGCCGTCGCCGTGGCTGAAGGCAATGGGCAAGCGAGCGTAGGTATTCATCAGGTGCGACATGGTTCACCCATTGCAAAGCACTTGAAACTGAAACGGCGGCTCGCGCCGCCGAATTACGAGATAGACGTGATACGCAGTGAAACCAGAATCGGTCCGTTCCGGCGTGCTTTGAAAGGGGTTCGCACACCGTCTTGCAAGGGCATGGATTTTACGGGAAAAAGACTGCCCTGTATAGAAAAGGCGAGCGTTTTGAGGAGCGTGCGTCGGGATGGTGCGGCCGGGAGAGACGAAACGGAGGCAGCTGGCACGGCACTGGCCGTTCATCGCGCTACGGCAAGCGCGCGTACCGCGTCCACGGCACCCCCCCCGCCGGGGCGGACCTGGCCACTGGCATGTCATCGTCGTTCGCCGCGCGTGCAAGTACTCGGTCACTCAGCGCCGCAGCAGGTTCCAGACGGTTTCGATCCCGCCCAGCACCAGATCGGAAATATCTTCCTCGAGCCAGCCCTTGCGCTTTTCGCGAGTCGCCAGCGATTTTGCCCGCTCGTTGGCGACCAGCGCGTCGGCGACGGCGTGCGGGTTCACATGCTGCTGGCGGCTGGCTTGGTCACCGAAGTTGTCGAGCGCGTCCTGCACCGCGTCGGGATCGAGAATAACGATCGGCGAACGGCAGTGCGTGCATACGTGATCGCGGCGAATATCGACCGGCGCGCCGCAGCCCGAGCAGCGGATGGTCTGCACCTGCCGCGCCAGCTCGGCGACCTCGACGCCGTTGAGCTGACGGACAAAACCTTTTTCGATCATGAACGCGGCGAAAGCGCTGTAGCGACCGTGGCGCTGCGGGCAGCGGCTGTAGGCAAAGCGGCCGTTGCGCGTGCTGTCCAGCCGGTGCATCAGGCGTTCGCGGCAGCGCGGGCATTGCAGGATGTCGCGCCAGGGTTGGCGCAGGTCGGCGTGGTGTTCGTGCAGCAGGCGGAACAGTTCGAGAACGCCGGCCGGGGCGAGTTGCGCGCTTTCGAACTCGTCGAACCAGATGCCCTGGCAGGGAAAGCAGATGTCGAGCGAGACGATGCCGTTGAGCTGGCGCTGGAAATGCTGCACCGCCATCGGTGCCTGGCAGCTCGGACATGGTCCGCCGCGCGCCGCATGTGCGGGTTGAACAGGTTGAGGATCGCTGAGGTCGTTCATGGCATCGAATGCCTGCTGGCTGGGTTTACTCGGGCGGGGCCTTCCTTGCACTCCCCGACTTCTGCTCGGCGCCAGCGCTGCTCGCCGCAGCCTGAAGCGCACTTTCGCGAGTATAGCGGCCAGTCCTTCAGCAGGCGAGCCCGGGCCAGAGGGCGGCCGTCCGGCCGCCCTCTCGAGTCCTCAGTGCAGCACGATGGCGCGGGCAGCGCCTGCGCAGTAGGTATCGAGGACGGCGTCGATCGACTCCTCGTCGCGCTCGCTGTAGGGAATCTCGTCGAGCGTTCGGCGCAGGGCCCTGGCCACCGAGCCC
The DNA here is from genome assembly GCF_907163205.1 of Candidatus Accumulibacter sp. ACC007. Lineage (NCBI taxonomy): Bacteria > Pseudomonadati > Pseudomonadota > Betaproteobacteria > Candidatus Accumulibacter > Candidatus Accumulibacter sp. ACC007. The sequence goes on from NZ_CAJQUD010000012.1 coordinate 79,842, forward strand.
TGGATGAAGAGGCTGCGACTGGCCGCCTTGTCGACCACCTCGAAACCTTCCTGCACCGGATAAGCGACGATCGCGTAATGCGCACTGTCATAGACGAGGTTCATGATCGCTCCTTATTGCTCCGGTGGGCCATGGCTATAGCCTATACCTTGTCGAAGCGCATGATGCCATTTTCGCATCGCGCACGAATCGTATCGCCGGCGACGAAACGCCCTTCGAGAATCGACCTGGCCAGCGAGTCCTCGAGTTGCGACTGGATCGCGCGCTTCAGCGGGCGGGCGCCGAAGACCGGATCGAAGCCGGCAGCGGCGATCTCGGACAGCGCGCTGTCGTCCACCTGCAGTTGCAGTTCGAGCAGAGCCAGGCGCTTTTCGAGGTAGGCGAGCTGGATGCCGGCGATCGACTTGATATGCTGCTCGTCGAGCGCGTGAAAGACGACGACTTCGTCGATGCGGTTGATGAACTCGGGCCGGAAATAGGTCTTCACTTCGCCCATCACCGCCAGCTTGATCACCTGATAATCGTCGCCAGCCATCTGCTGGATCATCTGGCTGCCGAGGTTCGAGGTCATGACCACCACGGTGTTCTTGAAGTCGACCGTGCGGCCGTGCCCGTCGGTCATCCGGCCGTCGTCGAGAACCTGCAGCAGGACATTGAAGACATCCGGGTGCGCTTTCTCGACCTCATCGAGCAGGATCACCGAATACGGCTTGCGGCGCACCGCTTCGGTCAGGTAGCCGCCTTCCTCATAGCCGACGTAGCCCGGCGGCGCGCCGATCAGCCGCGACACCGAGTGTTTCTCCATGAACTCGCTCATGTCGACGCGGATCAGGTGCTCGTCGGAATCGAAGAGGAAACCGGCGAGCGCCTTGCACAGCTCGGTCTTGCCAACGCCGGTCGGGCCAAGAAAGAGGAAGGAGCCGTAAGGCCGATTGGGATCGGACAGGCCGGCACGCGAACGGCGGATGGCGTTGGCCACCAGGCGCACCGCCTCGTCCTGCCCGACGACCCGCTTGTGCAGGTGCTCTTCCATGAGCAGCAGCTTCTCGCGTTCGCCCTGCATCATTTTCGACACCGGAATGCCGGTGGCCCGCGAGACGACCTCGGCGATCTCCTCGGTGCCCACCTGATTGCGCAGCAGCTTGTTCTGTTGCCCGCCCTGGTTCGGCTGTTCCGCCGCTTTCAACTGCGCCTCAAGCTGCGGCAACCTGCCGTACTGCAACTCGGCCACCTTGTCGAGCTTGCCATCGCGCTGCAGGCGAACGAGTTCGATCTTGAGTTTGTCGATCTCTTCCTTGATCTGCGCACTGCCCTGCACCTGCGCCTTTTCAGCCTTCCAGACCTCGTCGAGGTCGTTGTACTCGCGCTCGAGCTTGAGCAACTCATCCTCGATCAGCTGCATACGCTTCTTCGATGCCTCATCCTTTTCCTTGCGCACCGCCTCGCGCTCGATCTTGAGCTGGATCATGCGCCGGTCGAGCTTGTCCATCACTTCCGGCTTCGAGTCGATCTCCATCCTGATCCGCGCCGCCGCCTCGTCGATAAGGTCGATCGCCTTGTCCGGCAGGAAGCGGTCGGTGATGTAGCGATGCGAAAGTTCGGCGGCAGCGACGATCGCCGGATCGGTGATGGCGACGCCGTGATGCAGCTCGTATCTATCGCGCAGGCCGCGCAGGATGGCAATCGTCGACTCGACGCTCGGCTCGTCGATCAGCACCTTCTGGAAGCGGCGCTCGAGCGCGGCGTCCTTCTCGATGTACTTGCGGTATTCGTCGAGCGTCGTCGCGCCAACGCAATGCAGTTCGCCGCGAGCGAGGGCCGGCTTGAGCATGTTGCCGGCGTCGATCGCCCCCTCGGCCTTGCCGGCGCCGACCATGGTGTGCAGTTCGTCGATGAAGACGATGATCTGACCCTCTTCCTGGGCGATTTCCTTGAGCACCGCCTTCAGACGTTCCTCGAACTCGCCGCGATACTTGGCCCCGGCGAGCAGCGCAGCCATGTCGAGACTCATCACTTTCTTGCCCTTGAGCGTTTCCGGGACCTCTCCATTGACGATCCGCTGCGCCAGTCCTTCGACGATCGCCGTCTTGCCGACGCCCGGCTCGCCGATCAGCACCGGGTTGTTCTTGGTACGCCGCTGCAGAATCTGGATCGCCCGGCGGATTTCGTCGTCGCGCCCGATCACCGGGTCGAGCTTGCCCTGACGGGCGCGGTCGGTGAGGTCGATGCAGTACTTGGCCAGCGACTGGCGCTGCCCTTCGACGTCCTGGTTGTCGACCCCTTGTCCGCCGCGCACCGAGGTCACCGCCTGCTCGAGTGACTTCTTGACCAGCCCGTGCTGCTTGGCGAGGCGAGCGCACTCGCCCTTGTCGTCGCACAACGCGAGCAGGAACATTTCCGAAGCGATGAACTGGTCGCCGCGCTTCTGCGCGTCCTTGTCGGCGAGATTGAGCAGGTTGCCCAGATCGCGGCCAATCTGTACCTCGCCGCCGTGTCCTTCGACTTTCGGCAGGCGGGTGATCGCCTGCGCGAGCGCCGCCTTCAGCGACGCCACGTTGACGCCGGCGCGCGCCAGCAGGGGCGAGGTGGCGCCGTCGTCCTGCTGCAAAAGGGCGAGCAACAGGTGCTGTGGCTCGATCAGCTGGTTGTCGTGGCCGACCGCGAGACTCTGGGCATCGGCCAGCGCCTGCTGGAATTTGGTCGTCAGTTTGTCGAAACGCATGCTGCACTCCTTGGGAGATATATGTTCATGCGCTACAAGTGGGGGCATACCAGGCTAAGTCAACACCAAGGCTGAGGTGATGGCTTATTTCTTGCGTGCCCTGCACGGCGGATGAGGAGCGCTGCGCGCGGCTCGGTCAGTCGGCGCCCGGCTCACGCCAGCGTTCGGCTGCCTGGTCGTCGGCGTCGCGGGCGTCCACCCAGCGTGCGCCGGCCGGCGTCACTTCGCGCTTCCAGAACGGCGCGCGCGTCTTGAGGTAGTCCATGATGAACTCGCAGGCTGCGAAGGCCTCGCCGCGATGCGCGCCGGCCACCGCGACCAGGACGATCTGATCGCTCGGCACCAGGCGGCCAACACGATGAATCACCAGCGCGTCGATGATCGCCCAGCGCCGGCGGGCTTCGGCGACGATCTCGGCAAGCGCTTGCTCGGTCATTCCCGGATAGTGTTCGAGCGTCATTTCACAAACGCCGGCCCCGTCGTTCGTATCGCGCACCAGGCCGACGAAGGACGCCAGCGCGCCGATCTGCGGATTTCCCCGGCGCAGGGCGGCGAGTTCGCTGCCGACGTCGAAATCGGCTTCCTGAACGCTGATGCGCATCTCAGCCACCGGTCACCGGCGGGAAGAAAGCGACTTCGTCGCCCGCGCGCAGGGGCGAGTCCGGCCGTGCCATTTGCTGATTGACCGCGTAGCGCAGGTTCTGCAGCGTTACCAGGCTTTCCCAGGCGCCGCCGCGAGCGGCCAGCAGGTCGCGCAAGGCCGCGACATCGCCCACTCCGGCCGGCAGCTCGAGTTCCTCGCTGCCCCGTCCCAGTCGTTCACGCAGACCGGCAAAGTAGAAAATCTTCAGCATCTTCACGCTTTTCGCTGGCGGCGATCGGCTCAGCTCAGCAATTCGGAAAACGGCACGAAGCGCACCATGTCACCGCGCCGAATCGCCTGCTGCGGTGGGTTGTCGACCAGGCCATCGCCCCACACCGCCGAAGTCAGCACGCCCGAGCCCTGGTTGGCGAAGAGTTCGACGCCGCCATCGGCGTTGATCCTGGCGCGCATGAACTCGCGCCGCGCATCGGGCCGTGCCCATTCGCCGTCGGCGCGCAGCCAGTAGCTCAGCGGCGCGGTGCGGCGAATGCCCTGCATCTTGAGTACGAAGGGCCGCACCAGCATCAGGAAAGTGACCAGGCTCGACACCGGGTTACCCGGCAGGCCGATGAAGGCCACCTCGCGCTGCGCTCCGCGGACCTGACCGAAAGCCAGTGGCTTGCCCGGCTTGATGGCGATTTTCCACATCTCGAGCCGACCCTCGGCTTCGACAGCAGCCTTGACGTGATCCTCCTCGCCGACGGAAACGCCACCCGAGGTGAGGATCAGATCGCTGTCCAGCGCCGCAGCGCGCAGCGCCTGGCGGGTCGCGGCAAGGTCGTCGGGAACCTGTCCGTGATCGAGCAGCTCGCAGCCCAGACCGTCCAGCAAACCGGTCAACAGGAACCGGTTGGCGTTGTAGATCGCCCCTTCCTGCAGCGCCTCGCCGGGCATGCGCAGTTCGTCGCCGGTGAAGAAAACGGCCACCCGCAGGCGCCGCAACACCGGCAGCGAAGCGATCCCCACCGACGCCGCCAGCGCCGTGTCCTGTGGCCGCAGGCGCTGGCCGGCGGCGAGAATCTCGCTGCCGGCGGCGATGTCGCTGCCGGCACGACGGATGTGGTCGCCAGCTTCGGGCAGATGATTGATCGTCACTTCGCCGGCGACGTGCTGGCAGAGTTCCTGCATGACGACGGCGTCGGCGCCGGCCGGGATCGCCGCGCCGGTGAAAATCCGCGCGGCGCTTCCCGGCTGCAAGGGGCTGCCGACGCTGCCCGCCGGGATGCGCTGCGCCACCGACAAGCGTGTCGGCACCTGGCGGACGTCGGCGACGGCGACGGCGTAGCCGTCCATCGCCGAGTTATCGAGTGGCGGCGCATCGATCGGTGCCCGCTGCGCCTGCGCCAGCACGCGGCCGGCGGCGGCCAGGGTGGGCAGCGAGCTCGCTTCGGCAAGCGCCGACGCCGCGCCCAGCAACTGCGACAGCGCCTGATCAAAAGACAGCATGGCTCGCTCCCCTCAGTTGAACGGTATCGAGAATGTAGCCGACAATCGCCGGCGTGTCGTTCAGGTCCAGCGCCACCAGGCCGGCGGGAAAACCCGGCGGCAGCGGCTGGTCGGAGGCCACGCCGACGATCTGGCGATGCACGGGCCACAGCGGCGGCTTGCCGTTGGCCGGCCGATAGACCTCCAGCGTCGGCACCGCCTCGTCCTTGAAACCCTCGACGAGAACCAGATCACACGGCGAAAAACGGGCCAGATATTCGGCCAGCGACGGCTCGCGAGCGCCGCGCAACTCGTTCATCAGCACCCAGCGCGAACTGCTGGCCAGCAACACCTCGCCGGCGCCCGCCTGGCGGTGCCGGAAAGAGTCCTTGCCCGGACGATCGATATCGAAATCGTGATGCGTGTGCTTGATCACCGAAACGCGCAGACCGCGTGCCGTCATCTGTGGCAACAGCTTTTCGAGCAGCGTCGTCTTGCCCGAACCGGAATAGCCGGCGACCCCGAAAACCTTCATCGACAGCCTCCGGAAGAATCCTGACAAGACACCGGCAGCACCGCCGCAAAACCGCCACCGCGGGTTCTGAAATTGGTCGTCTGGCCACGGTAGAGGCGTGCGGAAAGCAGTTGTACCTCGCCCTGGTAGACGTAGTTGCGCAAGTCCAGCTTGAAATCCTGGCCAACGCCATCGACCAGGAGGTGGCGCTCGGATGGCGCGACCAGTGCCTGCGCGACGTAGCCGCCGCGCGCGATCTCGGCGAAAACGCGGCGGGTGACCTTGTCGCCCCGGTACGCCGCCTTGCTGCCAAAACCGGCCGCCGGTTTGAAGAACCATTGCTTGCGACTTTTCCAGAACGCTTCGGCCGCGGCCGGCAGGACTTCCTCGGTACGCGGAATACTGCTCGCCAGGAGCCGCCGATCGTGCTCCCCGACGCCGATCTGCGCCAGCCATTGCTCGTCGCCGAGCAGCGCCAGATTGCGCTTGTCGGCGTACAGCGCGTGCATCTGTGGATGCGGGGTGAGGACCACCGCGTCGGCCAGATAGGCGGCACGCAGCGCTGCATGCTGCGCCTCGGCAAGCGCGAAGTCGGTCAGCCGGTTGTAGACCAGGTCCACGGTCGCGCCGCGACAGGCGAGACGCTCGCCGTCAAAGGAAAGCTCTTCCGGGTCGGCAACCACCGTCGCGATGCCATGCGCTTCGAACAACTCGCGGAAGAGCTCGAACTCGGGCGCCAGATACTGCTCGCGGGGGCGGGTATCGACGATCGCTACGCGCGTCAGCGGCTGTTCGGGAGACTTTCCTCGCGCCAGCCGCCACTCCTCGCGAAACATGTTGACGAAAGCCGCCTCCAGCGGACGCGGGGCAGGCATCATTTTCGCCACCGGAGCGCAGCAGGCGCGCTGGGCACGCAAAAGGCGGGCGTTGAGCAGTGCCCCGCCGGCATTCGAATTGACCTCGATAAGCTGCGGACCGTCCGGCCCGAGGTGAAAATCGTAGCCGAGGAAAACGCCCGCGGCGGCCGGTGAATGGCGGGCGATTGCCGGCGCGTAGGCGAGCACCCGCTCGCGATAGGCGGGCAGCCGCAGCACGCGTTCGAGAGCGGCAATGGTCTGCGCCATGCGCAACAGGTGCGCTTCGCTGACAAAGACGACGCTGTCGGAGAACAGGTGTGGCCGCGTCGCCAGGAGTTCGGCATGCGAGACGCTCCCCTGGCCTTCTTCGAGCGCCCGCTTCAGCGACGGGTGATCGACGGAAATGCACGCGCAGCCGCGATTGAGCCACTCGGCTGCGGCAGCGCAGTCGGCGGGCATCAGTTCGGCAACCGCCGGCGGCAGGGGCGCGGCCATCAACTGCCCGCCACCCCTGGCGAGGCGAAGAAGGCCAGCGCTTCTTCGACATCGCGGCTGCGCTTCATCGGTGGCAGGCTTCGCCAGATGCGCTTGCCGTAGGGTTTGCTGATCAGGCGCGGGTCGCAGATCATCAACACGCCGCGATCGCTCTCGTCGCGAATCAGGCGCCCGGCACCCTGCTTGACGTTGATCACCGTGCGCGGCAACTGGTACTCCATGAAGGCATTGCGGCCGGCGCTCTTCATGCGCTCGATGCGCGCCGAGAGCACCGGATCGTCGGGCGGCGCAAAGGGCAGCTTGTCGATGACCACCAGCGACAAGGCTTCGCCGCGCACGTCGACGCCTTCCCAGAAGCTCTGGCTGCCGATCAGGATGGCGTTGCCGAGGCGGCGAAAACGCTCCAGCAACTCGTTCTTGCTGCGCTCGCCCTGCAGCAGCAAAGGCAGGTCGAGTCCTGCCCGCTCAAGCTGTTCGCCAAGCAGTTCATGCGTTCGCCGCATCGCGCGCAGCGAGGTGCACAGAAAGAACGCCCGCCCGTGACTGGCCTCGAGCAAGGGAAAGGCGGCCTTGACCACTGCTTCGCTGTAACCCTGACTGTTCGGCTCGGGGAGACCTTTCGGCACGTACAGCAAGGCCTGACGCGCGTAGTCGAAGGGGCTCTCCCAACGTGCCGAACTGGCGTCGGCAAGCCCCATCTCGGCACAGTAATGGCTAAAATCGTCCTGCACGGCAAGCGTCGCCGAGGTGAATATCCAGGCCCGCGGATGACCGCTCATCTGCTTTTGCATGATCTCGGCAATCACCAGCGGCGTCGCGTTGAGCTGCAGGCTATGGCTATGCGTTTCCCCCCAGCGGACGAAATCGGCGTGGGCGCCGCTCTGCCCGCCGTTCTGCCAGTTGCGCACGCGCAGCAGCAATTCGCCCGCACGCCGCCAGCAGCTGTCCAGGCCCTCGGAACGCTGCGCCTGCGTTTCCAGCAAACCGGCCAGCGCTTCGAGCTCGTCGACCACGCCGGCGACGCCACTCTCGAAGCCAGCCCTTCCCTCGAGTTGCAGGAGCGCGAAACGCGCCGGCTCCACCGGCAGCGTCAGACGCAGGTCGCGCGCCGCCTTTTCCAGGCTGGCACACAGCCTGGGAAGATCGAGGCAGTCGCGCGCCGACGCCAGAGCGGCGATCTGGGTATCACGCGCCAGCTCGCCGAGCTGCGCCGTCGACACGCTCTCGCCGAAAAACAGGCTGGCGATTTCCGGTAGCTGATGCGCTTCGTCGAAAATTACCGTGTTGCACGCCGGCAGCAACTCGGCCGTTCCTTCGTCACGCAGCATCACGTCGGCAAAGAACAGGTGATGGTTGACCACCACCAGGTCGGCGGCCAGCGCTTCGCGGCGCGCCGCCAGGACGAAGCATTCCTTGTGCTGCGGGCAGTCCTGCCCGAGGCAATTGTCGCGCGTCGAGGTGACCATCCCCCACACCGTGGCGTTCTCGGGAACGTCGGCGCAGTCGGCCTTGTCGCCGCTGCGCGTCTGTTTGGCGAAACGGGCGATGTGCCGCGCGTAGGCGGCATCCTCGCGCGCCAGGAAACGGCCGTCGGCCAGCGCTCGCTCGAGATGATAGTGACAGAGGTAGTTGGCGCGGCCCTTGAGCAGCGCCACCTTGACGGGTGCCTTGAGCGCCTTGCGGATGGTCGGAATGTCGCGCGAGAAGAGCTGGTCCTGCAGGTTCTTGGTGCCCGTCGACACGATCACCTTGCCGCCCGAGAGCAGCGCCGGAACCAGATAGGCATAGGTCTTGCCGGTGCCGGTGCCCGCTTCGGCGATCAGCACGCTATTGTCGGCCATCGCGGCGGCGATGCGCTCGGCCAGTTCGAGCTGCTGAGTGCGCAGCCGATAGCCGGGAACACCGCTGGCCAGCGGGCCATCGGCAGAGAAAACTTCGGAAAGCAGGGCGGTCATGCGCGAATCGTCGGAAGCAGCGCGCATGCTACCAGAAGCCGGCGCAGCCAGCGCGATTCCCGACTGCGCCGCGAACTATTGCCTGGCTTCGCGCAGCAAGTCGCTCAGATACTCGGAGGGAATGGCAAAACTGATCCCCGACGGCTTGCTCAGCGTTGATTCCTTGCTCTCCTTGACGAAGACCATGTTGATGATGCCGACCACTTCGCCGCGGTCAAGCTCGTACAGGGGGCCACCACTGTTGCCCGGATAGGCGGTCGCGTCGAGCTGGAAAATGTCGAAGCTGCCCCGGCGCAAGCGAGCGATCACTTTGGCGTTGAGGTTGCGGGCGTTCGAGCTGGGCAGGACGATCGGCGTGATCGACGAAATGATTCCCCGGTGCGTGACCGGCGAAAGGCCGAGAACGGCACCAATCGGAAAACCGGTAAATGCCACTGACTGTCCCTCGCGCACCCGATTGGAGTCGTGCAGCGTCAGCGCCGGCATGCTCGGGCCGTCGACCCGCAGCAGGGCGAGATCGTGAATCTTGTCGACCGCCACCGTTCGCGCTTCGCGCCGCTGCAGCGAGGGTCCCGCTGGACGGGCCATGATCACCAGGCGCTCGCCGGCCGCTTCGTCGATCTTGTCCGGCAGGACGTGCGAATTGGTCGCCACCTGACGGCCATCGCCGACGACGAAGCCGGTACCGCGCATCATGAACTGCGGGCTGCGCGTCAGCTGATAGGTGCCGATGACGACGATCGAAGGCTTCACCCGATCAATCACGTCGGGCAGATCCGCCGCCACTGGCGCGGCGAAAAGCAGCAAGCTGGCCGCCGCGACGGCTGTGCACCAGTAGTACGCCACTGCCCGTGCCCGGGCTGCGGGCAGGGAAAAGCTGCCCGGCAGGTCGCCGAGGCGGTTGCGCGAGAGGAAAGGAATTCGGGACCAGAGGCTCATCATGTTCCTTCGACGACGATCAGACGCTTGCTGACACGGGAAGCGACCGGGGAACGAGCAGCCGACAGCGCCGCGCCTCGGCGCGCCAGCTTTCCTAGCTTCCCTGGGTCAGGCGGATGCGCGGCAACTCCGGCGAAGGCGTCGTCACGCTGGCGTCGTAGGGATGCGCTTCGCGCTGGAAAAGACTCATGATGCGTTTCACGTAGCCGCGCGTCTCGGCGTACGGCGGTACGCCGCGGTAACGATTGACCGCACCCTCGCCGGCGTTGTACGCCGCCGCGACCAGGCTGACGTCGCCTTCGAAATAGGCCAGCAGCCAGCGCAGATAGGCGAGACCGCCACGCAGATTCTGCTCCGGGTCAAACGGTTGCTTGACGTTGAAGCGCGCCGAGGTGTCCGGGATCAGTTGCATCAGGCCCTGCGCGTTCTTGTTCGAGAGCGCCTGCGGGTTGAAGTTGGACTCGGCGCGGATGACCGCCAGAGCCAGGCGCGGGCTGACACCGTACTGGGGCGCCAATTGCCGGACCAGACCAAAAACCGCTTCCTGAGCTTCACCGCGGGCAACCAGCATATCGCGACCGTCGTCGGCAAGAAGCGCCGGACGCATGCATTCGGGCACCTTGGCGCCCGGCTCACCCACGAAGCGCAGCATTTTCTGCGACTGCGCGTGCCCCTGTTTCGCCGCCAGAGCGAAAAAGTACGCCGCACGCGCGTCGTCGCGGTCGACCCCGCGACCGTTGGCGTACATCCAGCCAAGGTTGAACTGCGCCTCGGCGTCGCCGAGCAGCGCCGCTTCACAGTACAGACGAGCCGCCCGCGCCGGGTCCTTGGCCACCCCTTCACCATGCTCGTAGCTCAGCGCCTCGGTGCGCACCGCCAGCCAGCGCACGGCATCGGCAGCCTTGTCCGCCGCCACGGCGGGCGCCGGCGCGGCGAAGACGAGCAAGGCGCAAACGAGCATTGCGGCGCAGACTGGCAGCGGACTGCGAACGGCGGCGGTCATCACGCACCCCCGCCGGTGACGGCGAAGCGTGACACATACCAAGGCATGGCGGCTTGCACCCCCGCCTGCAGTGCGTGGCTCGGGAGATAGCCGAGCAAGCGCCTGGCCTTGCCGATATCGGCCTGCGAGTGGCGCACGTCACCGGCCCGAAAGTCCCCGTAGGCGGCTTGCACCTGGCGTACGTCGGGGCGAATATCGGCAAGCGCGTCGCGGAGGATTTCGAACAGCCGATTGAGCGTCGTGCGGTCATCGACGGCGACGTTATAGACCTGGTTGAGCGCCGCCGGCTCGTCGCTCGTCGCGGCCAGCAGATTGGCCTGCACGGCGTTGTCCACGAAACAGAAGTCACGGCTCGTCTCACCGTCGCCGTTGATCGTCACCGGCTCACCGAGGAGCAGAGCCCGTGTCCAGCGGGGAATGACCGCCGCGTAGGCGCCCTGCGGATCCTGGCGCGCGCCGAAGACGTTGAAATAGCGCAGGCCGATCGACGGGAAGGCGTAGCAGCGAGCGAAGACCTCCGCGTAGAGCTCGTTGACCAGCTTGGTCACCGCATACGGCGACAGGGGTCGCCCGATCGTGTCTTCGACTTTCGGCAGCGCCTGATGATCACCGTAGGTCGAACTCGACGCGGCATAGACAAAGCGCCTGACGCCCGCGTCGCGGGCGGCGACCAGCATGTTGAGAAAGCCGTCGATGTTGGCGGCGTTGGTGGCCTGCGGATTGGCCAGCGAGCGCGGCACCGAACCCAGCGCTGCCTGATGAAGAACGAAGTCGACCCCGGTGCACGCCTCGCGGCAGGCGTCGGGATCGCAGATGTCCGCTTCGATGAAACGATGAAGCCGCCACTGCCCGGGAGTGAGCAGCGCCTGCACCTCGTCGATATTGCGACGATGTCCGGTGGCAAAGTTGTCCAGACCGACCACCGTCTGCCCGAGGCTGAGCAGCTTCTCGACCAGATGCGACCCGATGAAGCCGGCGCTGCCGGTCACCAGCCAGCGTGCCGACCGGGCCAGCAGGCGCTGCTCAAGGGCGGCAAAAGCGGTCGGCAATGCAGACATTACAGGCGCCACACGGTCACACCCTGGGCACGCAGCTGCGCCGCACTGAACATGCTCTTGACGTCGGCCAGAACACCGCCTTTCTGCAGCTTGCCGGCGATGTCGGCCAGCGGCCGCTGCTTGAACTCGCGGTGGGCGACGGCGGCGACGATTGCCACAGCGGCCGGCAATTGCTCCCAGGGCGTCAGCTCGACACCGTACTCGTGGCGCGCTTCGTCGGCGTCGGCGACCGGCTCGTGCACCAGCACCTGTGCCCCGTACGACTCGAGTTCCCGGATCACGTCAATGACGTGCGAGTTGCGCAGATCGGGGCAGTCCTCCTTGAAGGTCAGGCCCAGGACGATGATCGGCGCGCCCTTGACCGGCAGGCCATTGCGAATCATGTGCTTGATCGTCTGTTCGGCGATGAATTTTCCCATGCCATCGTTGATTCGCCGCCCGGCGTTGATCACCTGCGGGTGATAACCGAGCATCTCGGCCTTGTGCGTCAGGTAGTAGGGATCGACGCCGATACAGTGACCGCCGACCAGACCGGGACGGAAAGGCAGGAAATTCCACTTGCTGCCGGCCGCTTCGAGCACTTCGAGCGTATCGATGCCGATGCGATCGAAAATGATCGCCAACTCGTTCATCAAGGCAATATTGAGGTCGCGCTGGGTGTTCTCGATGACCTTCGCCGCTTCGGCGACCTTGATGCTCGAGGCCGGGAAAATTCCCGCGGTGATGATTTCCGAATAGACGGCGGAGACCCGTTCGAGGGTCTCCGGCGTGTCGCCGGAAACGACCTTGACGATTTTCGTCAGTGTCCGCTCCTTGTCGCCGGGGTTGATCCGCTCGGGCGAATAACCGACGAAGAAATCGACTTTCCACTTCATTCCGGAGAACTTCTCGATGATCGGGATGCAGACTTCCTCGGTGGCACCGGGGTAGACCGTCGACTCGAAAACGACCGTCGCACCACGCTTGAGGTTCCTGCCGACCGCTTCAGACGAGCCGACCAGGGGCCCGAAATCCGGCCGATGCGCCTCGTCGACCGGCGTCGGCACGGCGACAATCACGAAATCGGCTTCCGCCAATGCCGCCGGATCGGTACCCACCTCCAGGTGTGTAGCGGCCTTGAGGTCGGCGCTGCTGACTTCGCCGGTCGGATCGAGGTGCTGCCGGTAATGCGCAATCTTGCTGGCTGAGAGGTCGAAACCGATGGTCCGCCGCCGCTTGCCAAACTCGACTGCCAGCGGCAAACCCACGTACCCCAAACCAACCACAGCAACGGTAGTCATTTACTTGTCATCCTTTCAAGATCATCGATTGCCAGACGTTTGCGCTCAGAGCCCCTTGAGCAGGTCGGTGACTTCGGCCTGCGCCGCAAACTTGTCGCCCAGCTTGGCAAGCTGCTCAAGCTCGCTCCTGGCTTCCTTCTTCTGTCCGGCCTTGATCAGTGCCTTGGCATAATTGAAACGGATCAGCGACGCCTGCGGGGCCAGTTCCACCGCTTCCTTGAGCAGCGCCACTCCGCGCGCCTTGTCGCCCTTTTCCATCAGCAGGACACCGAGAGTATCCATCACGGCCGGCTGCTTGGGTGCCAACTTGTTCGCTTTCTCGGCATAATCGACGGCCTTCGGATCCTTCAACTGACCGGCCACCCAGGCCATGTTGTTGAGCACCGCGGCGTTGTCCGGCTGTGCATCGAGCAGGATGCGATATTGCTTGGCCGCTGCGGCATAGTCCTTGCGGGCGGTATCCGCCTCGGCCAGATACAGGCGGAAGCGACCATCCTTGGGGTGATCCTTGAGCCAGGTCTGAGAAAACCTGTCCGCTTCGGCAGCATTTCCACCCACGGACATGGCCACATGCAACTTGACGGCCAGCTCGGTCGCCGCGGGAATCTGCGTGAGCCCGGCCCGGTAGGCCGTTGCGGCCTCCGTCCACGAGCGCTTGGCGGCATAGGCATCGCCCTCGAAAATGTAGCCGACAGGCTCCTTCGGCCGCTGCTTCTGCACCTCACGGGCGACAGCGACCGCCTCCGGCAGGCGACCGGCGTCGAGTTGGAGCATGATGATTCCGCGCTGTGCCTCGAGCGAATCGGGCATGACCTTCAAGGCCTTGTGCAAGCTCTGCAAAGCCGCTTCCTTGTTCTTTGCCGCAACTTCGACTTCGGCCATGCGCAGATAGGGCAATGGCAGATCGGGCTTGAGCGCGGCCAGCTTGCCGTAGGTGGCCAGCGCCTGGTTGAACTCTCCGGCGGCCTGCTGGGCACGTCCGGCAGCGTCCAGGATCTCGGCCTCGTTGGGCAGCACGGCGACCGCATTCTGGGCGGCGGAAAGCGCGCTCTTGATGTCGTTCTTGCCGAGATAAAGACCGATCAGGCCGAGATGGGGTGCGGACTCGGTCGGGTTTGCCGCCATTGCCCGATTGATGAGGGCGGCAACGTCCTCGGTCGAGCCGCCTTCCTTGGCACGCATCTGCGCGAGAGCGAGAAGCGCCTGCATGCTCTTGGGATCCTTGGCGAGCACCGCTTCGAAGCGCTTCTTGGCGTCGGCGGGCTTTTTCTCGACGATATCCAGATTGGCCAGGTTGGCCGCTGCCGGATAGAACGCCGCATTCACGGCCAGAGCTTTCTCGAAACTCGCCCGCGCGCCAGCCAGGTCGTGCTTGCCGAGCAGTGCCGTGCCGCGCAGGTTATGCACCAGCGGGTCATCGGGCTGCTTCTTCTCCATGCTGGTGATGGCCTTGAGGGCAGCGTCGAACTCACGACGCTGCAGGTGCGCGGCAATCAGGGCCAGGTCGGCGCGGTTGCCCGGGTCGGCAGCGGCAACCTGCTCGAGGTCGCGGAAGGCCACCTCGCTCTCGCCTTGCGCCAGATTGACCATCGCCAGCGAGGTCCGCTTGCCGGCGTTCTGCGGGTCGAGCGCGGCAGCCTTGGCGAAGTATTCACCCCCTTTGTCGATCTCGCCGTTCTGAACATAGACCTGGCCGGCCAGGGCCAGCATGTTCGAATCCTTGTCGATCTTGCCGAGCACCGGCGTGAGAACGCCCAGCGCCTTGCCGGGCTGCGAGCTACGCAGGTAACTGGCAATCAGCACGCGCCGCGCGATCCCCAGCTCCGGCGTGCTCGGAAGCGCCTTGAGCAGGTAGATCTCGGCCTGCGGATAGGCCTTCAGCTCGTACTCGATGAGGCCGGCCAGCTGCAGGCCGAGAGGACTGTCCGGCGTGAACTTGAACATCTGCTGGATGGATTCCCTGGCCGCCGGAAAGTCCTTTTGCTGGTAAGCCATCAAGGCCGACAGGTAGGTCGTCTGCGGATGGGTCGGAGCGATGTTCTTCATCGCCGCGATCTGTTGCCCCGCCTCGGCGAGTTTGCCGTCGGCCATGAACAGCCTGACGATCGCCGCATGCGCTGGCAGGTACGCTGGCCGCAGCTCCAGGGCCTTCCGATACGCCAGCATGGCGCCCGCTGAGTCGCCCTGGGACGACAGAACGTCGCCCTTGAATTGCCAGGCGTCGTAGAGGTCCGGCGACTTCTCGATCGCCGAGTCGACCAGCACCAGCGCGGCCGGCAGCTCGCCCTTCCTCGCCTTCTGCCCGGCCTGGCCAAGCAGCGCCGGGCCGTAGCCCGGTTGCGCCGCGACGGCGGCCGCATAAGCGGTTTCGGCCTGCACCGGCTTGTTTTGCATCAGGTAGGCCGTCGCCAGTGACGTCTGCAGGTCGGCCTTGGCCTGCGCCGTGGACAGGTCGGCGTTGGCAAATTCGTCGGTCACCTTGTCGGCCTGCCCCAGCGCCAGCATGCTGCGCGCAAGAGCCGGCGTCACCTCGTCGGCCGAATAATTGTAGAGCTTGGCCTTGCGCAATTCGACCTCGGCGCCGGTCGCGTCGCCGGCCTCGAGCAGCGCCTTGCCGAGAAGAAAACGCGCTTCGGCCAGGTCCGGTTTCTGCTGCAGAGCGTTCTTCAGCTGGATGGTCGCGGCCTTGGCATCGTGCTTGGCCAGGTACTCCTTGGCCGATGCGAGCATGGCTTCCGGTTTCTCGCCGCCACAACCAACCAGGAGCAGAGCGGCCAGCAAACCCGAAACGGTCGCTTTACGCAATCGCTGCATTGATGAGTCACGCGTATTCATAGGTATCCCCACGGAGTGGTAAAAATTGCAATTAGTCTACTTGAGTCCAAATCGATGCATCAGGTCGTACAGGGTCGGGCGGCTGACGCCAAGCAGTTCGGCGGCCTTGACCACGTTCCCGTCGGCACGCGCCATGGCGGTGATGATCACCCGCCTCTCGGCTTCGTCGCGCGCCTGGCGCAGATCCAGCGGCGTCGCTTCCGGCGGTTGCGCGGTGGACAAGCCGATGTCGTCGGCGGTGATCTGATTGCCATCGGCCATGATGACCGCCCGCTTGATGCAGTTTTCGAGTTCGCGCACATTGCCCGGCCAGCGGTGGGCTTCGATCGCCCGGGTGGCATCTTCGCGCAGGGTCATCGCGCCGCGATTCTGTTCCTCGGCAAAGCGTCGGACGAAGGCATGCGCCAATAGAGCGGGGTCCCCGGAGCGTTCCCGCAAGGGAGGGATATTTACCACAATTTCGGCAAGGCGATAGTACAAATCTTCACGAAATCCCCCGTCTGCGATCAGGGATTTGAGATTCTGGTGCGTGGCACAGACGATGCGCACATTGACCGGAATCTCCTGCCGCCCGCCGATCCTCTCGACAACACGCTCCTGCAGAAAACGCAGCAGTTTGGCCTGCAGCGAATGCGGCAGATCGCCGATCTCGTCGAGCATCAGGGTACCGTTGTTGGCGGTCTCGATCTTGCCCAGAGTCATTCGTGCGGCGCCGGTAAAAGCGCCCTTCTCGTAACCGAACAGCTCGCTTTCCAGCAGATTCTCCGGTATCGCTGCGCAGTTGATGGCCACGAAGCGTTCACCACGCCGCGTAGACGACTCATGTACCGCGCGCGCCAGAATTTCCTTGCCGGTTCCACTTTCGCCGAGCAGCAAGACCGTCGCATCACTGACCGACACCCGCTCAATGGTTCGGCAAACGCGCAGCAGCGCGGGGTCGCGAGTGAGCAGGCCGGACAGCACATCGGGCTGCTGCATCGATTGCAGTCGCTTGTTTTCCTGCTGCAGTTCATGCAGGCGGTAGGCACGATCGATGGTCAGGCCGAGCATTTCGATCTCGAAGGGCTTGGCAAAGAAATCGTAGGCTCCGAGGGCAATCGCCCGCAAGGCATTGGCGCGATCGTTCTGGCCGGTGAGAACGATGACCTTGGTGTCCGGCGCCAGGGTCAGGACTTCCTCGAGCAGCCTGAACCCCTCGGAAACGGAGTCGGCATCGGGTGGCAAGCCGAGGTCCATGGTCACCACTGGTGGCTGGAAGCGGCGAATCTGCGCCAGAGCACTCTCGCGGTCGTCGGCGGTGATGGTCTCGTACTGGTCGAAAGCCCAGCGAATCTGTTTCTGCAATGCTCGATCGTCCTCGACGATGAGCAGATGGGGTAGCTTTTCGGAACTCATTCCGACTCCTCGGGCAAATCAGCGGAGTTCTTTGTCGAGCCCGCGTCGAACAATGGCAACAGCAGGGCCACCTGCGTACCGACATCGACAGCGCTGTCGACCGACAGCTTGCCGCCCAGCTCATGCACGTACTGAAAACTCTCGTAGGCACCAATCCCCATGCCGGTCGGCTTGGTCGTCTGAAAAGGCTTGAACAGGCGCTCGCGAACAAACTCCGGACTCATCCCGTGGCCGCTGTCACCGACCTCGACCAGCGCATAGTTCCCTTGCCTGGCAAGACGGATCCACACGCGCCCAGTCGGGTCCGTGGCCTCCAGCGCGTTCTGGACGAGATGGCCGATGACACGTTCGATACGGTCTTCGTGGCCGCGGGCGACGAGCTTATCCTCGATGGTCAATTCGACCTCGCGTCCCTGACCCGACTTGGCGGTCTGGATGCGGCGCACCGCGTCAGCCAGATCGATGCCGCGTGGACTGTCAAGCGGCGTTGCGCCCTCGCGCAGCTGCAACATCAACTGGCGCATTCGTTCGACCGAGTTTTCGACGGTCATCAGCATGTCTTTCTGGAATTCGGGGTTGTCGCGGTGGCGTTCTGCGTTCTTGATCATCAACGACAACTGGGCGACGATATTTTTCAGGTCATGGACGACAAAAGCCGACATGCGGTTGAAGGAGTCGAACTTGCGCACTTCAAGCAGCGCTTCGCTGGCCTGCATCTGGCCAAGAAACGCTCCCGCCTGCCGGCCAGCCGTTTTCAGCAGGTCGTTGACCTCCCAGTTCACGTCGATTCGGGCCCGAGCCGTGGCCAGCACGACAAAGGCGATCAGCTCGTTGCCGGTGGTCAGCGGCACAACCAGCCATGCGTTCGGCACTTCGACCAGCCACGACGGCAGGGCGAGGCCATCATAGCGCCGCGGCAGCGAGCGATACTCCTCGAGATTGATCACCCAGCCGCTGTCGATCAGAAACCTGCACAAAGGACTGCCATCATCCTCCGTGGCCGCCGACACGGGCATGTTCCAGCACGCGGCCTGGGCAAAGAAACGCCCCGAAGGATCCTTCAACCACAGCGCACCGCCGGGACTCTCGACCATGTCGGCCAGGCCGCGCACGGCGTGACGGCCCATTCCCGAGAACCCGCCTTGCGAGGAAAGCGTCTGCGTGAAGCGCAGCCATTCCTCACGGTAGTCATAGCGGTAGCTGAAGAAGTGCTTGCCAACCTGGACCCGCAAGCGCGCACGCATGGACCCCGAAAAGGTCAGCGCAACGAGAACCAGCAGGGCAGCAAAGAGCAGCGCCAACTGCAGGGCCCGCCCCCACTCGCCGCCGAACAAGCGAACGTAATAGCCGGCGGAAGCCATGAACAACAGATAGATGCCAACGATGACCAGGGTTGCCGACTGCAGGGCGGCACGCTGCGACATCACCAGACGGCGCTTCCAGTCGTGGCTGCGGATCGCCGAAAGAGCGACCATCGGCAAGCTCACGGCGTGCGCAAAACCACGGATACTGAAGGCGTCGGCGTCGACCTGGTTGAACAACAGCGCGTCGGAGTAAAGGTAGAGATCGAACAGGAATGTGCCACCAAGGCCCAGACACAGCGGCTTGATACTCCAGCGAAAGTCGGGCGAGACGTTGCGAAACAGTTGTTCGAGCAGGACCAGACCGAAGACACTCATCGCCAGCGACGTAAATAGCGACAGGCGCTGCGCGGGCAGGAGCAGGTCAATGCCGGTGACCACCAGTACCTGCGCGCCGAAACCAACGACGACGAGGAGCAGGGCGATGCCACCCAACCAGCCGACGCGCACGCGCGCCGGCGCACCGTCGCCGGGCTCCGGCTTCATCAACAGGATCAGGAACAGATACCAGCCACCGAAGCGCAAGGCATCGGCGAGCATGCTGCCGGCGAGGAAGACAAGGTTATGGGTCAGCGCAAAAGCCATCCCCAGCAGTCCCCATACGGCACACAGGCTGACCGCCAGGAACATCGCGCGGCTGCGTCCTCCGACTCGCCAACCCGAGGCCAGATAGAGCGCCAGGAAGGCGGCCAGCAGTCCGGTCAGCCCGTAGCTCCAGGTAGCAATCATCGCCATATTGGTTGCCATCACGATCGACCAGCCTCCCCAATTCGCGCCCACACGCCATCTGCCAGGATCGCCAGAAAGCTCACTGAGCGCCTTTGCCGGTCAACACCACGCCGACCGTCTGAAAGAGAATCACGACATCGAGAAACAGGCTGTGATTCTTGACGTAAAACAAATCGTACTGCAGCTTCTGAATCGAATCGTCGACCGTCGAACCGTAGTGGTAGCTTACCTGCGCCCAGCCGGTGACCCCGGGCTTGACACTGTGGCGCACGGCGTAGAAGGGTACGTCGCGAGTCAGTTGATCGACGAAATAGGGGCGCTCCGGACGCGGTCCGACCAGGCTCATGTCACCGGTCAGCACGCTGTACAGCTGCGGCAACTCGTCGATGCGCAGCTTGCGGATGATCCTGCCGACACGCGTCACGCGATCGTCGTTGGCCGTCGCCCAGCGCGGTTGGCCATCGCTTTCGGCATCCTTGCGCATGCTGCGAAACTTGATGACATTGAACAGGCGGCCGTCGAGACCCACCCGCTCCTGCCGGTAGAAGACTGAAAAGCCGTCTTCGAGGATGATCATCAGCATGGTCAGCAGCATCACCGGTGCGGCCAGCAGCAAGAGGACGCTGGCGGCGACGATATCGAACAGGCGCTTGACGCCGGTCCGCCGCCAGCTCTGCCGAAAGCCGTCGCCGAAGATCAGCCAGCTGACACGCAGCGAATCGATGCGAATCTGCCCGAGGGCACGTTCGAAGTAGCTCGCCAGGTCGAGAACCTTGACCCCGGACAGTTTGCAGTCCAGGAGTTCGCGCAAGGGAAGCGCGCCACCACGACGCTCGCGAACAGCGACGATGATCTCGTCCACCTTCAGCGAATGCGCGGTGTCGGACAGCGACATGTCGCGCGACAGGAGGACCTGCGCCGGAACGACGATCTCGGTATCGGTCGGGCTGGGATAAAAGCCGACGATGTGGATATCCGGATCCGACTTGCGCAAGACGCGACCGACATTTTCCGCCTCGTCGCCGGCGCCAAAGACCAGCACCCGGTGACTGAGCAGCAGGCCGCTACGGCTGTGCGCCGAATGGACGCGGTGCAGCAAGGTCGCGAAGAGCGCCGCCAGGCCGGAGAGGAGCATGAAGCCACGATCGACCTCGGCCACGGAGAGCATGGAGAACACGACATAGGCCAATGGAATGGCCAGATACAGGGACAGCACTGCACGCGCCCGCGTCTCGGCCCGAGTGCGGCTATGAACGCGCTGATAGATACCCAGCCAGGCGTTGAAGGCAATGCTCATCAGCGCGAAGATCAGCGCATAGAAAAGCCACCTTCTCGAGTGCTATCTCGCCGCCACGACCGACCCAGACGGCGACCAGGATCACGCAGACCACCGGGAACATCAGATCGATCGCCACCCGGGCGATGGTCGCCCGATAAAACCAATGATTGAGACCTTGATCACGACAGACCCCTTGCAATCGCCAATCTGAAAGCTTTTCGTTGATAACGGACTTGCCGAACGTCGCCCTGGTGAAAGGGAAAGCAGGCAAGTATCACGAAACAGAGGTTATCAACGGAACAACGCCAAGACCGTGACCGAATACACAAGCGGGGGGGAATACCTTGTAAAACATACCGTCCAACTCCCTACAAATACCAAACGTGCACTTCAATACAATGCGCTAATACATTGATATGTCTTGTTCTATTGATTTTTGACGAGCGCGTGCAGTCAGGAATTCTGCAAGCTGCGGCGTCTGTCAGGGCGTCCGACCGGGAACCGACGGCGCTGCAAGAGGGTTGGCAGCAGCGCGCCCGTTCAGGAACAGGGCAAAGCATAGCAGCAAGAAGAACAGGAAAGCAGGCCGCGGCATGTCCAGAAGGCTGGAAAAAACGCCGACGGTCATAAATGCAATTAATGTAGCCAGTAAAAAGGGGGCCAAAACATGCGTACGTCCCGGCCCGCGGAGCAGGTTGACGCAGGCCAGCGCCAGCAGGACGAGCAGGAGCAGGAGGCCGCAGACGCCCTGATCGATGAGCATTTCGAGAAACAGGTTGTCGATGTGCCAGGGAACGAAATAATGGCGACCGGCAAAGAACCAATGCGCGAGCCCGTCGGAAAAGCCGCCATTCTCCAACAGGTCCCGCCCCGTGTCGTCAAGGAGGTGCAGCTTGGCGACGTCGATGGCGTCACCCGACCCGGCCAGGAGGCGCAAACTGAGAAAACCGAGAGCCGGTGGCCACGCACCGGCGGTGCTGGCAGCGGGAGCGTTCAGGCGCAGCGAGAAGTGGTGCCATTGCGCGTCCCCTGCCGGAACCCGCACCAGCGTCCCACGGCAGGAAGCCTCGTAGAGTAGATGCCTCTGGCAGACAGCCACACTCAGCCTGGCTTCCTGCGGCGCACGCAGGTCCATCGCCAGCGTGTAGGTCCCGTCGTGCAGTGGCGACACGCGTTGCAGCAGTTCGAAAGCGCCCTGCCGACGCGCGTCTTGTGACGGGCCGGAAAGGCGCAAATAGGTGCCGCTCCGGCGGTCGTCGACAAGCAGCAGGCGGCCGGGAATCGCGCTCTCCGGCACGGCCTGTGAATAATTGGCAGGAAAACGTCCCAGGCCCCTGCCGAACATTATCTCTGACGGCGATCGCAAGAGGTTCAGCCCGGCAGTCCAGTGCTCCAGGCGCCCCCGCCCAGATCGCGCTCGCTGGCCGACAGCCGCCGGCTCATGAAGTTGCCGAAGCCAAGCACCGCGACCACCTCGAAGGCCAGGACCACCAGCAGGACACGTCCTCCCCACAGGCGCCAGGCCTCCGGCGGCGGGAATGGCGAATCCGTCGGCGCGCTTGTTGCGGCAAGCTCGTCGGCGGGAAACGACTGCCGCTGCGCCGACAAACGCCAGGCCAGCAGCGCCAGGGACAGCCCCACGCCAAGATAGACGCTGCGCGAGAAACTGGTCAGGCAGGCGTAGGCGACGAGCACCGCCAGCGCTGCGGCGATGCCCCAGCGCCGCCGATCCGGCGCGCGCACCACTGCATGGACGGCAAACGGAACCGCCAGCGCAAGATAGCCGTCGAGCGCCGCGCCACCGACGTGCATCTCCCAGAACAGGGCCGTGCTGCGATAGGCCGTCGAGAAGTCGAACAGCCCGGGTAGGCGCTGCGCTCCCAGACAATCGCCACACAGAGCAGCCCCAGGCCGGTCGCCACCGCCCGCGGCGAGACGGGACGCCGCCAGCGCCGGCGCGCGTTCGTGCAGCTGGCGCAACGACGGCAAGAGGAGCAATGCGAAAAAGAAAGCCTTGCCTGCGCGCAGCTGTTCAAGGGCTCTTCGTAGCCCTGGAACCATCCCGCCAGCGAGGGATCGGCAGCGCTCAGACCACGCACCAGGGCCACAGCGTAGGATACGGCGAGCGCCGCCAGCCCGATTCTGGCCAGGCGAACGAGGGTGAATTCCGCGGATCCCGCGCTGCCGTCCGGACGGCAGCAACGGGTGAGGAGCGCCTTCAGCCGCCCTCGCTGCACCGTCCGGGCGCCGTAACCGGGGCGCGCTGGCGATCGACCCCGGCGTGGCCAGCAATCGGCGGCCATGCGTGCCTGGCAGCCGCTCACCGCTGCCAGTAGCAAGAGGTCGAATTCGTCGATGCCGATCCAGCCGGTCCACGCCGAGAAACTGGCGACCGGCAAGAGTGCCGGGAGGACGAACAGGAAGAGCGACGGGCGCAGGCCGACCGCCATGGCCCAGGCGACGAAAGCGACACCGAGCAGGTTCGGCCACAAGGGATGATTGGCGGCGATGAACAGGCCCAGTGCGCCAGTGAGAGCCGCCAGCGCAGTATGCAGCCCGAGCGGCCAGCTCACGGCCTGCCGCCCGAGCAAACACAGCGGACACTCTCAACGCGGCCT
The DNA here is from genome assembly GCF_907163205.1 of Candidatus Accumulibacter sp. ACC007. Classification (NCBI taxonomy): domain Bacteria; kingdom Pseudomonadati; phylum Pseudomonadota; class Betaproteobacteria; genus Candidatus Accumulibacter; species Candidatus Accumulibacter sp. ACC007. The sequence continues at coordinate 102,950 of NZ_CAJQUD010000012.1, forward strand.
GCCTGCCGGCTTCCAGTGGTCATCAGCCCTCTTTTTTTTTTCCGTTCGCCTGGCCGGCGCAAGACCTTGGCGCGGGAATACTGTCGGTGCGACCCGTACCTGTCAATCGATCAAGCCTCGCGACCGCGAAGCTCATGAGCCGGACACAACGCCGACGCAAGCGCTCAGCGACGGGAGCGGCTAGCGCGCAAACGGAAGAGGCCACCGGTGGACCACGATCGTGCAGCATGGTCGAAAGGTGGCCTCAACGCAGCAAAGCCCATGCCAGAGGCAAGCAGCCCTGCTAGCTAGCCGGCTTCAGCTCGTTGGCAGCAATCACCCGCGCACGCCGAAGCTGGATGACAATCACCAGCCCCATCAGCAGAAAGGCAGGAATATAGAACATTCCTTGTCCGGTCGCTCGGTGGCCACCTCGAGGGCAGTGATGACAAAGCCCTGCTCGATGCCGAGCTTCGCCGCACGGCTGCCGAACTTGACCCCCAGGATATCGACCTGATCACCCGACGCCATCAGGCTGAGGCCCACGGCATTGAGACGCTGCAGTGCGGGCGCCTGGACGCCGAGCGGCAGCAGGACCCCCTTGGCGACCTTCTTGCCGTTGATGTCCTCACCCTCGTCCAGACCCTCAGACCAGCACCGTCGGGCGCCTGCTCGACAACCTCCATGATCTTGGTCGGCGGCAACTTGTCGTAAGGCGGATGGATGATGTCCATCCAGAAACCCGGACGGAACAGAGTGAAGGTCACCAGCAGTAGAACCAGGGCTTTCCCACCAGCGGTTGCGGGTCATGAACCAGCCCTGCGTCGCGGCGGCGAAAAGGAGATTGGCGATGATCGCCGTAGACACCGTCAGGAAGAGGTGTCCGAGGCTGTCGATGCCGAGTCAGCAACAACTGCGTGTTGAAGATGAACATGAAGGGCAGGATCGCCGTTCGAATGCTGTAGCCGAAGGCCGTGACACCGACCTTGATCGGGTCCGCAGCGCGCTATCCGGCCGCGGCATACGACGCCAGGCCTACGGGCGGTGTTCACGTCGGCCATCAGTCCGAAATAGAAGACGAACAGGTGTACGGCAATCAGCGGCACCAGCAGACCGCTCTGCGCACCGAGTTCGACCACCACCGGAGCCATCAGGGTGGATACGACGATGTAGTTGGCCGTCGTCGGCAGACCCATGCCAAAGGATCAGGCAGATCACCGCCACCAGACAGAGCATGATCATCAGGTTGCCGCCCGAGATCAGCTCGACCAGCTCGCTCATCACCAGTTCCGATGCCGGTCAGCGTCACGGTACCGACGATGATGCCGGCGGCCCGCAGTGGCGATACCGATACCGATCATGTTGCGCGCACCGGTGACCAGGACCGTCAAGCAGGTCCTGGAAGCCCTGGCGAGCCGCTGCACCAAGGTCACCGTGCTGGCGGAAGAAAGCAATCATCGGCCGTTGCGTGACCAGGATGAACATCAGGAACACCGTCGCCCAGAACGCGGACAAGGCCGGCGAGAGCTCCTCGACCATCAGGTTCCAGATCAGCACCACCACCGGCAGCAGGAAGTGCAGACCGGACTTCAGCGTCGGACCGGCATCCGGCAGGTGGTCGATAGGCGTATCCGGATCGTCCATGTGCAATTCGGGATAACGTGTACCGAACTTCAACAGGCCGATGTAGCCAGCCATCATCACCACACCGACGATATAGATCGAGGCGTCACCGAAGACATCCTTGAGCCAGCCAAAGCCGTAGTAGACGATGCCGGCAAGGATGACCATTCCGGAAACGGTCATCAGGAAGGAAATCATGCGCTGGCTCAAGGTGGCCTCGTGCACATGCGGAATGCCGCGAATGTCGGCCTTCATCGCTTCCAGGTGCACGATGTAGAACAGCGCGATGTACGAGATCAGCGCCGGCAGGATGGCGTGCTTGAGCACCTGCGTGTAGGGAATGCCAACGTACTCGACCATCAGGAAGGCAGCCGCACCCATCACCGGCGGCATGATCTGACCGTCGACCGAAGCCGCGACCTCGACGGCGGCGGCCTTGTCGGGTCGATAACCGACGCGCTTCATGAGCGGAATGGTAAACGTCCCGGTGGTGATCGAAGAAAAAGAAACATTGGTCGATCGACGACCCGCAAATCAGGCCCGTACACTCCTGAGGCCACCACCGCGGCCTTCGGCCGGACC
>NZ_CAJQUD010000013.1:0-77643 GCF_907163205.1 Candidatus Accumulibacter sp. ACC007
TAAATGGCGGTCATGCACAAAGCTCAGGATTCCGATTTTGCCGAACGTGTCCGCGCCAGCTTCGATCGCCAGCAGGCGATGGCGCTGATTGGCGCCCGCATGGCGGTGGTCGAGCCCGGGTACACCGAGATCCATTTGCCGCATAAAGCCGAAATCACGCAGCAGCATGGCTACATCCATGGCGGAGTGGTGGGCATGATCGCCGACTCGGCGGCCGGTTACGCCGCCAGTACGCTGACCGCGCCGGAGACGGGCGTGCTGACCGTCGAGTACAAGCTCAACCTGCTCGCGCCGGCCGAGGGCGATCTGCTGATTGCCGAGGGGTCGGTACTCCGCTACGGGCGGACGCTGATCGTCACCCGCGCCGAAGTGTTTGCCGTTCAGCATGGCCGCAAGAGCATGTGTGCCTTGATGCAGCAGACGATCATGACCGTGCACGGCAAGAAAGAGCATCCGCGCTAGTACCTGCCCCAGCCCACCCAAGGAGCGAGAGACATGGAATATCCGAGCCTCAACTTTGCCCACGGCGAAACGATCGACATGCTGCGGGAAAGCATTCGCGGCTTTGCTGCTGCCGAAATCGCACCGCGTGCCGAGGCCATCGATCGCGACAACCTGTTTCCCGCCGATCTGTGGCGCAAGTTCGGCGACATGGGGTTGCTCGGGATGACCGCCGACGAGGAGTACGGCGGAACCGGGCTCGGCTACCTGGCGCAACATCATCGCCATGGAAGAGGTTTCGCGGGCGTCGGCGAGCGTCGGACTCTCGTATGGCGCGCACTCCAACCTTTGCGTCAACCAGATCGGGCGCAACGGCAACGCAGCGCAGAAGGCCAGGTATTTGCCGAAGCTGATTTCCGGCGAGCACGTCGGCGCGCTGGCGATGTCCGAAGCGAATGCCGGTTCCGATGTGGTGAGCATGAAGCTGCGCGCCGAAGCCAGGGTGTGACCACCTTGTGCTCAACGGCGGCAAGATGTGGATCACCAACGGCGGTGACGCCGACACCCTGGTGGTTTACGCGAAGACCGACATCAACGCCGGGGCGAAGGGAATCACCGCGCTGATCGTCGAGAAGGGAATGAAGGGCTTCTCCTGCGGCTCGAAGCTCGACAAGCTCGGCATGCGCGGCTCGAACACCTACCCGCTGTTCTTCGACGACTGCGAAGTGCCGCTGGACAACGTCCTTGGCCAGGTCAACGGCGGCGTGCGCGTGCTCATGAGCGGCCTCGATTACGAGCGCGCGGTGCTCGCCGGCGGGCCGCTGGGGATCATGGCCGCGGCGATGGACCTGGTGCTGCCCTACCTGCACGACCGCCAGCAGTTCGGGCAGGCGATCGGCGAGTTCCAGTTGATGCAGGGCAAGGTCGCCGACATGTACACCACCTTCAACGTCTGCCGGGCCTACGTCTATGCCGTGGGCCAGGCTTGCGATCGCGGCGAAACGACGCGCAAGGACGCCGCAGGCGCGATTCTCTACGCCGCCGAAAAGGCAACCTGGATGGCCGGCGAGACCATCCAGACGCTCGGCGGCAACGGCTACATCAACGAGTATCCGGCCGGCAGGCTGTGGCGCGACGCGAAGCTTTACGAAATCGGCGCCGGTACTTCGGAAATCCGCCGTATGCTGATTGGTCGCGAACTGTTCGCCGACACGCTCTGAGGCGCCATGCGCCCTACACTGAGCGTTACGCCGCTGCGCGGGAACATGCCTGCCGCCACGGCGTAGCGCGTTTCCAGCAGCTATTCTGCAGCCCTTGTCCGCAGCTTTCGGGAAGATCATGACCACCATCCTGCGCAACCTTACCGCCGACGACAGCGCTGCTGTCGAACACGTTCGCCAGTTCTTCCGCAACTATGCCGCCTGGCTGGGCGTCGATCTGTCATTCCAGGGTTTCGAGGAGGAAATGGCGTCGCTGCCGGGCGCCTATGCGGCCCCATCGGGTCGCTTGTTCTACGCCGAGCGCGACGGCCAGCCGGCGGGCTGCGTCGGCATCCGGCCGCTGTCCGCGGGTCTCTGCGAAATGAAGCGCCTGTACGTCGAGCCGGGCAGCGCGGTGGTGGCGTCGGTCTCGAGCTGGCGCTGGCGGCGATCAAGGCGGCCAAGGATATCGGTTACAAGCGGCTGCTGCTCGACACCCTGCCGTCGATGCGCGTCGCCGTCCGCCTGTATCGTGAATTGGGTTTTCACGAAGCGCCCGCGTACTACCAGACGCCGATCGAGGGGACCATGTTTCTCGCCCCTCGATCTGCAGAACTGGACCGAGGAGGAAGTGGCCAACGAAAACCTCTTTCACCTCTTCGACTTCAACCGCGCCTGGTCGAATCGCATGCAGGAAAGCGACGCCGAGTATTTCATGCGCCTGTCGCGGCTGCAGACGCCAGAGTATCTGTTGGATCGGCTGTTCCGATTCGCGGGTGCCGGCGAACGAGATCGTCGGCCTGCTGCCGGGCGAGATTCTTCGTGCATCGCAACGTCGCCAACGTCGTCGTGCATACCGATCTCAACTGCCTGTCGGTGATACAGTTCGCGGTCGATGCGCTCAAGGTGCGGCACGTAATGGTCGTCGGCCATTACGGTTGCGGGGGGGTGAAGGCGGCGCTCAATCGTGACCAGCGTCGGCCTGGTCGACATCTGGCTGCGGCACGTGCGAGACGTGCACGACAAGCATCTGGCGCGCGTCGACAGCTGCCGCCCGAGCAGCGACATGACCCGCCTGTGCGAGCTCAACGTCCTCGAACAGGTGGCCAACGTCTGCCAGACCTTCGTCGTCCAGGATGCCTGGCAGCGTGGCCAGCCGCTGGACCGTGCACGGCTGGATCTACGGCCTCAAGGACCGGTCTGATGCGCGACCTCGGTGTTTACCGTGCACCGCCAGGAAGACCTGCTGCCCACCTATCTGACGGCACTCGAAGCCTTGCAGGGCTGACGTGACGGCTCACTTGTCACTTACCCGGAGCGGATTTCTGCGTCGCCGGCGAACCTATTTCAAGCTGATTTCCACGGCGGCGCTGTGGGGGCGGACGTGGGTCGGCCGCGCGCATCGCGGTCAGCGAAGCGGCGCCGCTGGCCGTGGCCAGCTGGCGCTTCCTGCTCGCGGCGCTGGTTCTCGGCGCCTTGCTGGTCGTTCGCGAAGGCTGGCCGCGGTGGTCGCCTCGGCGAGTGGCTGACGCTCACCCGCGCTCGGCGCCACCGGTATCTTCCTTTACAACGTCTGCTTTCTCTACGGCATGACGATGATTCAGGCCGGCCGTGGTGCGCTGGGTCGTGGCGCTGACGCCGGCGCTGATCGCCGCCAGCGACTGGCTGCTGTTCGGCGCGCCGATGTCGCCGACAAGGCGCTCGGCATCGGCCTGGCTGCCTTCGGCTGCCTGCTGGTGGTCACCAATGGCCATCCCTCTCTGCTGCTCGCCGGCGAGGTGGGGCTCGGCGAATGGCTGACATCGGCTGCGCCGTGATGTGGACGATCTACACCTTCCTCGGGCGGCGCGGTACCCGCTCGCTCTCGCCGCTGGCGATGACTTTCGGCGCCAGTGTCACCGGCTGGTTGATGCTGACCGGCGCGGCCCTGCTGCAGGGTTCGCTCTTTTCGCTGTCAGAAACGACCTGGCGTGGCTGGAGCGCAATCGTTTTCCTCGGACTTTTCGGCACCGCCCTGGCTTTCACCTGGTACGCCGAGGCCGTACAGCGCATCGGCGCCACGCGTTCGGCGGCGTTCATCAATCTGGTGCCGGTCAGCGCCGTCATCCTTGGTGCCGTGCTGCTCGGAGAGCGGCTCGGGCTGGCCGTTGCTGAGGCGGCGGCGCCCTGGTGATTGCCGGCGTCTACATTACCAATCGCGCCGGCGTGAAACTTGCGTCCGGTGCGAACCTCAAGGAGAAAGCTGCATGATTCTGACTCAGGAACAGGAAATGATTCGTGACTCGCTGCGTGAATTCGCGCGCGAGCGTCTGGCCCCCTTCGCCGGCGAATGGGACCGCAATCACACAGTTTCCGGCTGAGGCCTTTACGCGAACTCGGCGAACTTGGCGCGCTCGGGAATGGTGGTTCCCGAGGAGTGGGGCGGTGCCGGCATGGACCTACATGTCGCTGGTGCTGGTGATCGAGGAAATCGCTTGCCGGTGATGGCGCCACCTCGACCATCGTCAGCGTCTCAGAACTCGCTGGCCTGCGGGATCACCATGAAGTACGGCTTCCGACGAGCAGAAGGAAACCTGGGCTCAAACCGCTGGCCAGCGGCGAGAAAACTCGGCTGCTCTGCCTGACCGAACCGCACACCGGGTCCGACGCCGCAGCGATCACTACCCGTGCCGACCGCGACGGGCGACCATTTCGTCCTCAATGGCGTCAAGCAGTTCATCACCACCGGCAAAATACGGGCCAGGGTGGCGATCGTCTTCGCGGTGACCGACAAGGCTGCGGGCAAGAAAGGCATCTCGTGTTTCCTGGTGCCCACCGACACCCCCGGCTATATCGTTGCGCGCATCGAGGAAAAGATGGGACAGCGTGCTTCGGATACTGCCCAAGATCCTGTTCGAAGACTGCCGTGTTCCGGCGTCCTGCCTGCTCGGCCAGGAAGGCGACGGCTACCGTATTGCCCTGTCGAACCTCGAAGCCGGCCGCATCGGCATCGCCGCGCAGTCGGTCGGCATGGCGCGCGCCGCCTTCGAATGCGCGGTGCAGTACGCCAAGGACCGCGAAACCTTCGGCAAGCCGATCATCGAACACCAGGCGGTCAGCTTCCGCCTTGCCGACATGGCCACCCAGATCGACGCCGCGCGGCTGATGGTCTGGCGCGCCGCAACTTTCAAGGATGCCGGCAAGCCCTGCCTCAAGGAGGCGTCGATGGCCAAGATGTTCGCCTCCGAAATGGCCGAGAAGGTCTGTTCGGACGCCATCCAGATTCTCGGCGGTTATGGCTACGTCAGCGATTTCCCGGTCGAGCGGATCTACCGCGACGTCCGCGTCTGCCAGATTTACGAGGGCGCCAACGACATCCAGCGGCTGGTCATCGGCCGCGCCGTTGCCGACGCCTGACATGAGCCGCCACGCGCTGCGGCCGGAGGCGGACCCCGCCTGGCTCAAGGTCCGCTCGCCATACCGCTTGCGGGCGGTTTCCTTTGCATCTGGATAGGTACCCATGCCGACCACGACAAACTGCTTGGCTGATATCGGTCCGTAGCGAAGTCGCTTCCCCCGGGCTTTGCGCCTGAATCGTCAACACATCCACTCATCGGGAAGACCAAGCCATGCCGGAACCCATCGATTTCTACTTCGACTTCTCGTCGCCGTATGGCTACCTGGCCTCCGAGAAGATCGACGAACTCGCCAGGAGCCACGGGCGCCAGGTCAGATGGCGGCCGATTCTGCTCGGCGTGGTGTTCAAGCACACCGGCGCCGCGCCCTTGACGCTGGTGCCGCTCAAGGGCGAGTACTCGGTGCACGACTTCTCGCGCTCGGCGCGCTTCCTCTCTGTGCATTACCGCCATCCGGCGAAGTTTCCGCTCGCTACCCAGCACGCGGCGCGCGCCTATTACTGGCTGGACGATCAGGACTGTGCAACGGCGCGGGCCTTCGCGCACTCGCTTTTCCGCGCGTTCTACGCCGAGGGGCGCGACATCTCCGACCTGGACGTGGTCCTCGAACTGGCGGCGCGGCACGGAGCCGATCGCGACTCCCTGTCTGTCGCGCTGAACGGCCCCGAACTCAAGCAGCGGCTGAAAGACGAAGGCGACGCGGCGCTCGCCAGGGGTGTTTTTGGTTCGCCGTACATGATCGTCGACGGCGAGCCGTTTTTTCGGTGTTGACCGGCTGCCACAGCTCGATCGCTGGCTGACCTCTGGAGGTTTCTGATGCCCGTACTGCAAACCCAGCTCAACGCGCGGAGTGCCGAATTCAAGGCCAACGGCGAGGCCATGCGTGCGGTCGTTGCCGATCTGCGTGCCACCGTCGCGCGCATCGCCCTCGGGGGGCCTGAAAGCGCGCGCCAGAAACATCTGGCGCGCGGCAAGCTGCTGCCACGCGAGCGCGTCAACGCCCTGATCGACCCCGGCTCGCCCTTTGTCGAACTATCGCAGCTGGCCGCCTACGGCATGTATGGCGGCAGCGCGGAGAATCCCTTCGAGGTGCCGGCGGCGTCGCTGATCACCGGTATCGGGCGGGTGAACGGCATCGAGTGCATGATCGTTGCCAACGACGCGACGGTGAAAGGGGGTACCTACTACCCGCTGACCGTCAAGAAACACCTGCGCGCGCAGGAGATCGCCGGCGAGAACCGCTTGCCATGCATCTACCTGGTCGACTCGGGCGGCGCTTTCCTGCCCATGCAGGAGGACGTCTTTCCGGACAAGGAGCATTTCGGCCGCATCTTCTACAACCAGGCCAATCTTTCGGCGGCGGGTATCCCGCAGATCGCAGCGGTGATGGGCTCATGCACCGCGGGCGGGGCCTATGTGCCGGCAATGTCCGACGAATCGATCATCGTCAAGGATCAGGGAACGATCTTTCTCGGCGGGCCGCCGCTGGTCAAGGCGGCGACCGGAGAAGTGGTGAGCGCCGAGGATCTGGGTGGCGCCGACGTGCATACGCGCGTCTCGGGTGTCGCCGACCACTACGCCGAAAACGACGCGCACGCGCTGGCGATTGCTCGCCGCATCGTCGGCAATCTCAACTGGCGCAAGCGCCCGCCGCTTGCTCTGAGCGAGCCGCGTGCGCCGCTGTACGCGGCCGACGAGTTGTACGGAGTGATCCCGAGCGATAGCAAGAAGCCTTTCGACGTGCGCGAGATCATCGCGCGCATCGTCGATGGCTCGGACTTCGACGAGTTCAAGGCGCGTTACGGAACGACCATCGTCTGCGGCTTTGCGCGCGTCTGGGGCTATCCGGTCGGAATTGTCGCCAACAATGGCATCTTGTTTTCGGAATCGTCGCTGAAAGCCGCCCATTTCGTCGAACTCTGCGCGCAGCGCGGCATTCCGCTGCTTTTCCTGCAGAACATCACCGGCTTCATGGTCGGTCGCAAGTACGAGAACGGCGGCATTGCTCGCGACGGTGCGAAGATGGTCACCGCCGTCGCCTGTGCCAAGGTGCCGAAATTCACGGTGGTCATCGGCGGTTCTTTCGGTGCCGGCAATTACGGCATGTGCGGTCGTGCCTACTCGCCGCGTTTCATGTGGATGTGGCCGAATGCGCGCATTTCGGTGATGGGTGGCGAGCAGGCGGCGGCTGTTCTGGCAACGGTCAGGCGCGACGGCATCGAAGCCGCCGGCAAGTCGTGGAGCGCTGCGGACGAAGAAGCATTCAAGGCGCCGATCCGCGCCCAGTACGAGGTCCAGGGTCATCCCTATTACGCCAGCGCCCGCCTCTGGGACGATGGCGTGATCGACCCCGCCGACACCCGGCGGGTTCTCGGACTCGGCCTCTCGGCAGCGATGAACGCCGCAGCCGAAGCGACGAAGTTCGGCATTTTTCGGATGTGAGCGAGGTTTTGATGAGCGACTACCAAGCAATAGTGACCGAGGTCGACGCCGGTGTCGGCATCCTGACGCTGAACAAGGCACAGCGCCACAACGCTTTCGACGCGCAACTGATCGCCGAGATCACTGCCGGTTTGCGAGAACTCGACGCCGACGCCGATGTCCGCGTCGTCGTCCTCTCGTCTACCGGCAAGAGCTTCTGCGCCGGCGCCGACCTGAACTGGATGCGCGCCGCTGCCGGCTACTCGGAGGAGGAAAACCTGCGCGACGCGAATCGCCTGGCCGAGCTCCTGTCGACGCTCAACGAACTCTCGAAGCCGACGATTGCACGCGTCCAGGGACCTGCCTACGGCGGTGGCGTCGGCCTGATCGCCGCTTGCGATATCGCCGTGGGTACCTACGACGCCATCTTCTCGCTCAGCGAAGTGAAACTGGGGATCATTCCGGCGCTGATCAGTCCCTACGTCCTGGCGGCCATCGGCGAGCGCTACAGTCGGCGCTACATGCTGACCGCCGAGCGCTTCTCGGCTGCAGAAGCTTACCGGATCGGCTTGCTGCACGAGATCGTTCCTGGCGAGGAACAACTCGACGAGGCGATTGGCGAAATCGTCGACAGCCTGCTGGCCAACGGCCCGAGCGCGCAGGCCGAGTGCAAGGCGCTGCTCCGCGTCGTCGTCGGGCAGCCGATCGACGAGCAGACGATCGCCGAAACGGCACAACGCATTACCCGCGTGCGCAGCAGTCCGGAAGGCCAGGAAGGTCTGGCCGCTTTCCTCGAAAAGCGGCGGCCGAACTGGCTGCTGGAGTGATGCGCGGAGTGGCCAGCCGGAGAACGACGCACCGCCATCAAAATGCATTGCCCTGCGGCTTGCCGCTGTTGAACCATTGACTCGACATTCACGGCGCACTGGCGGCGTGGAGGCGAAAGGTGCTCCGATGTTTACAAAGATTCTGATAGCCAATCGCGGCGAGATCGCCTGCCGTGTGATCAAGACCGCGCGGCGCATGGGCGTGCGTACGGTGGCCGTCTATTCGGAGGCCGACGCCAACGCCCGCCACGTGCGCCTGGCTGACGAGGCGGTGTGCATCGGTCCCGCTGCCGTCCGCGAGTCGTACCTGGTCGGCGAGCGAATTCTTGCTGCCGCCCGCCGAACCGGTGCGCAGGCGATCCATCCCGGCTACGGCTTTCTGTCCGAGAACGACGTCTTTGCCGACGCCTGCGCTGCCGCGGGGATCGTCTTCATTGGGCCGCCAGCAGCAGCGATCCGCGCCATGGGTTCGAAGTCGGCGGCCAAGGCGATCATGAGCGCTGCCGGCGTCCCGGTGACGCCCGGCTACCACGGCGACGACCAGGAGGCGGAGCTGCTGCGGGTAAAAGCCGACGCGATCGGCTATCCGGTGCTGATCAAGGCAGCGGCCGGGGGCGGCGGCAAGGGAATGCGCCTGGTCGAGCGTGGCGAGGATTTTGCCGCCGCGCTGGCGTCGTGCCAGCGCGAGGCGCTCTCGTCGTTCGGCGACGACAAGGTGCTGATCGAGAAGTATCTTAGCCGTTCGCGGCATATCGAATTCCAGATCTTCGCCGATACGCGCGGCAATTGCGTTCATCTTTTCGAACGTGACTGCTCGGTGCAGCGCCGTCATCAGAAAGTTCTCGAGGAAGCACCGGCTCCGGGAATGACGAGCGCACGGCGCACGGCGATGGGCAAGGCGGCCGTCGACGCCGCGCGCGCGGTCGGTTATGTCGGCGCGGGCACGGTGGAGTTCATCGCCAGCGACACTTTCGTGGCTGATGGAAGCTTCTATTTCATGGAAATGAACACCCGCCTGCAGGTCGAGCACCCGGTCACCGAAATGATTTCCGGGCAGGATCTCGTCGAGTGGCAGCTGCGCGTGGCCAGCGGCGAAGCCCTGCCGCTACGCCAGGAGCAACTGGAAATCCGTGGGCACGCGCTCGAGGCGCGGATCTATGCCGAGAACCCCGAGCAGGATTTCCTGCCGTCGACCGGGCGGCTGGTACATCTCTCGCCGCCGGCCGAAAGCCTCAACGTGCGCGTTGACACGGGCATCGAACAGGGCGACGAAATCACGCCGTTCTACGACCCGATGATCGCCAAACTCGTCGTTTGGGACGTGGACCGTGACGCGGCCTTGGCGCGCATGTGGCAGGCGCTGGCCGACTACCGCATCGTCGGCGTCAGCACCAACGTCGCCTTCCTGTCACGCTTGGTGGTCTGTCCGGCTTTTGCCGACGCCGATCTCGATACCGGCCTCATCGAGCGCAGCCGCGAGTTCCTCTTTCCGGCCCACAGCGAACCGCCGCGCAATGTCTTTTTCGTCGCCGCGGTCGCCGGTTTGCTGCGCGAGCAGGCGGCGGCGCTCAGCAGGGCCAGCCATTCGGGCGACCCCTGGTCGCCGTGGAGTTCGCACGACGGCTGGCGCCTGAACATTCAGTCGCGACGCACGCTCACCTATCGCAGTGGCGAAGCAGTGTTCGAAGTGGCGGTTGACTACGAGGTCGATGGCTGGCGCCTGACGCTGGCTGGCGAGTCGGTGCTTGCCCGCGGTCGGGTTCTCGAGAGCGGACGTTTTGCCGGCCAGCTTGCCGTCGAACTCGACGATCGTCGCCTGGTGGCCAGCGTCGTCGCTGTCAATGAGAAGCAGGAGCAGAAGCGGTATGTCTTCCTGCATGGCAGCAACTACCTGATCCTGCGCGACGATCCGCTGCACCTGGTCGAGGCTGGCGGTACGCACGGCGGGGGCCTGACGGCGCCGATGCCGGGCAAAGTTGTCGCCTTGCTGGCAGCGGTCGGCCAGCAGGTGGAAAAAGGTGCGCCGCTGCTGATTCTCGAAGCGATGAAGATGGAACATACGATCACCGCGCCGAAGAATGGCATCGTCAAGGCCTTCTGCTACGCTGCCGGCGATCAGGTTGCCGATGGTGCCGAACTGGTCGACTTTGCCGCGGAGAAATGAAATGGCGTTGCCGAAACAGGTCAAACTGGTCGAAGTCGGTCCCCGCGATGGCTTGCAGAACGAGGCGCAGATTGTTCCGGCGGCGATCAAGATCGAATTGATCGAACGTCTCGCCGATGCCGGGCTGTCGACCATCGAGGCGACCTCGTTCGTGTCGCCGAAGTGGGTGCCGCAAATGGCCGACAGCGCCGAAGTCCTGCGCGCGGTGTTGTCCAGTCCGCGTCGCCGGCCGCAGGTAGCGTACCCGGTACTGACGCCCAATCTCAAGGGCTTCGACGCGGCCATCGAGGCTGGCGCGCAGGAGGTGGCGATTTTTGGCGCCGCTTCGGAAGCGTTCTCGGAGAAGAACATCAACTGCAGTATCGCCGAAAGCCTGAAGCGCTTCGCCGCCGTCGTCGACGCCGCCAGCGCCCTCGAGATCCGCGTGCGGGGCTATGTTTCCTGTGTCGTCGCCTGCCCTTACGAAGGCCCGGTTGATCCGCGACGTGCCGCCTGGGTCGCCCGGCAGCTTTTCGAGATGGGTTGCTACGAGGTCTCGCTCGGCGACACCATCGGCGCCGGAACGCCGGCGTCGATCACCAAGATGCTCGAAGCCTGTGCGACGGTGGTGCCGATCAAGCGCCTGGCGGGTCATTATCACGATACCTACGGGATGGCGATTGCCAATATCTACGCTTCGCTGCAGATGGGCATGGCGGTTTTCGACAGCTCGATCGCCGGTCTCGGTGGCTGCCCCTATGCCACCGGGGCGAGTGGCAACGTAGCGACGGAAGACGTCGTTTATCTGCTCCAGGGGCTGGCCGTCGAAAGCGGTGTCGACATGGGCAAGTTGCTCGCTGCCGGCCAGTTCATAGCCAGTCACCTGGGCCGCGAACCGGCGTCAAAGGCCGCGCGCGCGCTGCGTGCGCGCCAGCGCACGGGCTAAAGGCAGGGGCAAGGCTTTTGATGTGGAGGAAATGGCCGTGAGTCAAGTGCAGGCGCAAAGCGTCGCGTCGCCGTGCATCAACGTCTGCAAGATGGACGACGACGGCGGCTTCTGTCTCGGCTGCTTCCGGACGATCGAAGAGATTGCCGTCTGGAGCCGCGCCCCGGACGAGCAGCGCCTGAGAATCCTGGTCGCTGTAGAGCGTCGCCGCGTTGAGCACGACCCCGCCGGCTGTGCGTCGGGAGGGGAGTTTCGTGGCGACTGTGAGCGCTGACCGGCGGCGAGACAAGCGAGGAGTGGGCAAATGAAACACGGACCGGTTCGCTGCGAATTCATTGCTCATGGCCAGCGCCCATGAGCGAGACTGAAGACGACTATCTCTGTGTCGGGGTCTGCATGTTCGACCCGGATTCGGGTTACTGCCTTGGCTGCGGGCGCCCGCCCGAGCCGGTGTCAGACGCCGCGCAGGGGATCGTCGTCGAAGAGGTGCAGCCGCTGCGGGTCGTCGATGAGGGACTGAACGGCGATTCCCCCGACAAGTCCTGATGTTGCCCGACAACCTCCTGGTTCTTGAACGCGGCTGGCTGTCGTCGAACAACATCGTTTTCCTCGAAGGCGAGCGGGCGGCACTGATCGATAGCGGTTACGTCACGCAGGCCGGCCAGACGCTTGCCTTGCTCGAACACGCGCTGGCTGGTCGTCGCCTGACGCGCTTGCTGAACACCCATTCGCATTCTGACCATATCGGAGGCAACGCCGCGCTGGTCGAGGCTTTTGGCTGCCAGGTCGTCGTTCCGCACGGAATCGACGCGACGATCGCCGAGTGGGACGAAGAGGCGCTGCTGCTTTCACCGCTTGGTCAGTCCGCCGCCCGCTTTCGCCACGATGCGACGCTTGCCGCTGGCGATGAAATCGAGCTCGGCGGTCTCAACTGGCGGGCGATCGCGGTTCCCGGTCACGACATGGACGCCCTCGCCTATCACAACCCCGAACGGCGTATCCTGATCTCCGGTGATGCGCTGTGGCGCAATGGCTTCGGGGTCATTTTTTCGGAACTTCTTGGCCATCCGGAAGGTGCTGGTGGCCTCAAGGCGGCGCGTGAAACGCTCGATGTGCTTGCTCGCCTGCCGGTCGAAGTGGTGATCCCCGGTCATGGCGCGCCTTTCGTCGACGTCGAAGATGCTTTCGAGCGGGCGTATCGGCGGCTGGCTGCGTTCGAACACGACATCGATCTGCTCGTCTGGCACGCGCTCAAGGTGATTCTTGCTTTTGCCTTGCTGGAAAGACGGCAGCTGCCGCGCGCCGATCTGCCCGTTTTTCTTGCGCGCCTGAGTTTTTGCCAGAGCGTCAACGCGCGCTACCTGAACCTCAGCAACGAGGTGCTGGCGCACCGCCTGGCTCGCGACCTGATCCGCGTGGGCACGCTACGCGACGAGCAGGGAGTGCTGGTCGCCATGTAGCTGCGCTATCGCGCTGCTGCACCCGCTCAGTCCTGGGGACAGAGTCTTCCCAGGCAAGCGGCATCGAGGTGGCGCAGGTCCGGGTCGTCCTGCCAGCCGTGACGGTCGACGCTGGAGAATGCGTATTCCTCACTTTCTTCGCTGCTTTGTTCCAGGAAAGCCTCGAGCGTGCGTTTCAGGTGACTCGGTGTCGGCAGCATGATGCCGTAGAAGAGGACCAGGTTGCGACGCTTGATGAGTAGCGTTGGGAAGTTTTCCACGTCGATGTCGCCCAGGTTGTCGGCGTGTTCCTCGATATCCAGCCAGTGAAATCCGGCCTCCGGGAACTGGCGGGCGAGCGCCGCGAAGCCTTCCCGGTACTCGCGGCAAACGCCGCACCATTCGGCGCACAGGCAAACGATCACGAACTCGGCAAGCGTGGGGTTTCGTTGCCCATGCTTTTCCGGGTGATCGGTGCGAGGCGCGCTCTCCATGACGCCGGCGTTCGCTGAACGCGGGCTCAAGCGCTGCCCTGGCTGTTGGCCAGGCGCTGGATGTGGGCGATCAGCTGCTCCTCGGGGTAGGGTTTGCCGAGCAGTACGTCTACGCCCGCGGCGTCGGCTTCACCACGCAACTGCTCACTGTCCGAAGTGACCATGATGATCGGCAGGCGCGCGGTGGCGGCATTGGCACGCAGCTGTCGTGTCAGCTGCAAGCCGCTCATGCCGGGCATATCAACGTCGGTAATCAGTACGTCCGGCAAGGCGGCCTTGATTTGCTGGGCCGCGTCCAGTCCGTCTTCAGCCATGACGACCTGGTAGCGCTGGGTGCCGAGCAGGCGGCCGGTCTTGACGCGCACTACCTTGGAATCGTCAGCGATCATCACCACCGTTTCTTCTGGCGTCCTGGCTTTTGCTGGCGCCACCGGCGGGGCGCTGGCCGCGGCCAGCCGCTGCGCTTCCTCGGCTGCCTGGCGCTCGGTTTCGCGAGCAATGGCTTCGGCAACGGCCAGGCACTCTTCTTCTTCCGCACGCAGGGCTTCCTCAACGGCCTTGCGGTCCGCTTCGACTTGCGCAGCTTCCTCGGCGGCGGCGCGCTTGGCTTCCTCGGCGGCCTTGCGCTCGGCGGCGGCACGCTCGGCTTCCTCGGCGGCCTTGCGCTCGGCGGCGGCGCGCTTGGCTTCCTCGGCGGCCTTGCGCTCGGCGGCGGCGCGCTCGGCTTCCTCGGCGGCCATGCGCTCGGCGGCGGCACGCTCGGCTTCCTCGGCGGCCTTGCGCTCGGCGGCGGCACGCTCGGCTTCCTCGGCGGCCTTGCGCTCGGCGGCGGCACGCTCGGCTTCCTCGGCGGCCTGGCGTTGGGCTGCGGCGTGCGCGGCTTCCTCGGCGGCCTGGCGTTGGGCTGCGGCGTGCGCGGCTTCCTCGGCGGCCTTGCGCTCGGCGGCGGCGCGGGCAGCCTCTTCAGTGGCTTCCCGCTCTTCTTGATCGTCTGCTGAACGACGAGTCCTGAAGGCGCGCAACGCGAAAAACGACACGATCACTATCGCGGCGACCAACAGCAAGCTCTCATTGATGGACATTGAACTGATCCTTCGCCTTCTTGGCATTCACCCTCGTCGGAATGTGCCGACGCACACCCAGTCACGATTCAATTGATCAGCCGATGGCGTTGTGCCCTCGCTGGCGACCATGATAAAACGAATAATTGACTGATTGGGTGATCGCTTGGCCGCGCGCTTGCGGCCAGGGTGCTCGGCGAATGGCGTTGATCGCCGCCCTGGCCCACCTGGCCGCCTTGGCCACGAAGCGATTGCCGGGCGGCGAGTGGCGGGCGGCGAGTGGCGGCGAAAGCGCCAGGGGCTTTATCTCCGCATGGCGGTGGAGCCGGGAAACTGAGAGAATGCCGGGTTCGGGAACGATGCGGCTTGACCAGTCAAGGCGTGGCTTGTCGCCAGTGGGCGCGGGCTCAATTGCGCGCATGCCCGCCGCGGAGGATGTAGAGAATGTCACCACAGAGCACTTCGACCGATGTTTCACCGATCGAAGAAGTCATTGTCGAAATGCGTGCCGGACGGATGGTCGTCCTGGTTGACGAAGAAGACCGTGAGAACGAGGGCGATCTGATTCTCGCCGCCGAACATGTGACTCCGGAGGCGATCAACTTCATGGCCCGCTTTGGGCGCGGGTTGATCTGCCTGACGCTGACCGAGGCGCGTTGTCGGCAACTGGGCCTGACGCAGATGGCGCGTGACAACAAGAGCCCCTACAGCACGGCCTTCACGGTTTCGATCGAAGCCGCCGAAGGGGTGACCACGGGCATCTCGGCGCAGGACCGCGCGCTGACCATCAAGGCGGCGGTGGCACGCAACGCGGGGCCTGCCGACATCGTCCAGCCCGGACATGTCTTTCCGATCATGGCGCGCGCGGGGGGGGTCCTGGTGCGCGCTGGCCATACCGAAGCCGGCTGTGATCTGGCGCTGCTCGCCGGGCTTGAGCCGGCGGCGGTGATTTGCGAAATCCTCAACGAGGATGGCAGCATGGCCCGTCTGCACGACCTGGTTGACTTCGCTCGCCAGCATGGCCTCAAGATTGGCACCATCGCCGATCTCATTCACTACCGCAGCCAGCACGAGACGCTGGTCGAGCGTACGCTGTCGAAGCCGGTGCAGTCCGCGCACGGCGAGTTCATGCTGCACGCGTACACGGATTGCACCTCGAACGAGGTGCACCTGGTGCTCACCAAGGGCGAGATCTGCCCCGACCAGGAAACGGTGGTGCGCGTGCACGAGCCGCTCTCGGTGGTCGATTTCCTCGATCCGGGCGGGGATCGGCATACTTTTTCACTCGACGTGGCACAGGCGGCGCTGGCGCGGGCAAGGGCGGGTGTAATCGTCTTGCTGCATCGGCCGGAGAGCGGTCAGGACATTCTCGCCATGCTCCGTGAGCCTGTGGCCAGCAAACGTCCGGCCGCCCGTTGGGACCCGCGCATCTACGGTATCGGGGCGCAGATTCTGCGCGATCTCGGGGTGGGAAAAATGAAACTACTTGCCAGTCCACGGCGCATGCCGAGCATGACCGGCTTCGATCTCGAAGTGACCGGCCACATCGCAAACCTGACCGACCTTGAGAGGCTCTGATGAGCACCCAGACAACGCGTAACAAGACCGTTCCCGTGCGTCGCGACGAGAATATCCACGAATACGATGCTTCACTTGATGGCGACGGGCTGGCGATCGGCATCGTCATGAGTCGCTTCAGCCAGGACATCGGGGAAGGCCTGCTCAGCGCCAGCCTCAGCGAGCTGCAGCGCCTCGGCGTCGACGAAGCCCGCATTACGCTAGCGACCGTCCCGGGTGCTCTGGAGATACCTCTAGCGCTGCAGACGATGGCCCAAAGCGGGCATTTCGACGCGCTGATCGCGCTCGGCGCGGTCATTCGCGGCGAAACCTATCACTTCGAGATCGTCGCCAACGACTCGTGCCGGGGCGTGATGGAGGTGCAGCTCGATAGCGGCGTGCCCATCGCCAATGGAATCCTGACCTGCGAAGACGACGATCAGGCGCTCGCCCGCATGCAGCAGAAGGGTGCCGACTGCGCGCAGGTGGCGGTCGAGATGGCCAATCTGCTGGCAGTACTCGGGGAGCGCTCGTGATGGCCGGGCCGTCGCCGAACAAGACGAACGGCAAGGCCACTGCCGCTCGATCGCCGCGTCGCCGGGCCCGCGAATTCGCGCTGCAGGGGCTCTACCAGTGGCAGCTGAGCGGCAACGACGAAGCGGCAATCGAGGCGCACCTGGGCGACGTCGAAGGCTTCGACAAGGCCGACAGCGAGTTTTTCGTCAAGCTGTTGCGCGGGGTGCTCGTTCAGCGCCTGGCGCTGCAGGAGCAGCTACAGGCGTATCTCGACCGTCCCTTCGCTGAGTTGTCGCCGATCGAAGCCAGCGTCCTGCTGGCCGGCGCTTTCGAGTTGAGCAACTATCCGCAGACCCCGTACCGGGTGATCATCAACGAGTCGATCGAGTTGGCCAAGGCCTACGGTGGCACCGACGGCCACAAATACGTCAACGGCGTCCTCGACAAGCTGGCTGCCCGCTTGCGTCCGGCCGAGGTCGAAGCCAAGCGCGCGGCTCGCGCCAAGGCACGCTGAGCAGCGTCGCCGAGCAAGTCCGGCAAGTCGTGCAGGTGCAAGGAAATGGAGATGCCCAGCGAGTTTGAACTGATCCGGACGTACTTTTCCAGGCCGACGCCGCAAGCGGTCCTCGGCCCCGGTGATGATTGCGCGCTGCTGGCGCCGTCCGCGGGCTGCGAACTGGCGATAACCACCGACATGCTGGTCGAAGGAAGCCATTTCCTGCCCGGCACGGATCCCAGGCAGCTCGGCTGGAAAGCGCTGGCGGTCAACCTCTCCGACCTCGCTGCGATGGGCGCCAAGCCACGCTGGGCCTTGCTTGCCGGAAGCCTGCCCGAGGCGCGCGCCGAGTGGCTGGTGGCGTTTTCGGAAGGCGTCTTTGCCTGCGCCAGTCGCTATGGCGTCGACCTGGTCGGCGGCGATACGACGCGCGGTCCGCTCAACCTGTGTTTCACGGTGCTTGGTGAACTTCCCGCCGGCGAGGCGCTGCGTCGCGATCGGGCTTTGCCGGGTGACGATCTCTGGGTTTCCGGCTGGCCTGGCCTGGCGGCGATGGGGCTGGCCTGTCTGCAGGGGCGCGTACAGCTCAAGGAAGCGCTCGCCAAACGCTGTCTGGCCGCACTGCAGCAGCCCATGCCACGCGTCGAACTGGGACTCGAGTTGCGCTTGCGTCGTCTGGCGCACGCGGCCATCGACGTTTCGGATGGCTTGCTCGCCGACCTCGGCCACATCCTGGATCGATCGGCGGTCGCCGCCGAAGTCGGCGCGGCGCAGCTTCCGTCAAGGCCGGCTGGAGTCGACCCGGCGTTCGCGCGCCAGTGTCAGCTGGCTGGTGGCGACGACTATGAACTGGTGTTCTCGGCCCTGCCGGAAAGGCGACTCGAGATTGCCGCACTCGCCGCCGAGCTCGATCTGCCGCTCTGGCGCTTTGGCCGGATAGTCGCCGCGGCGAACACTCGCCTGACGCTGCTCGACGAAGACGGGCAGGCAATGGCCATCGACGGCAAAGGATTCGACCACTTTGGCTAGCCCCGCTCCTCCTTCCGTGCAATTTCTCATGGCGCATCCCGCGCACCTGGTCGCCTGTGGCTTTGGCAGTGGCTTGTCGCCGCGGGCGCCGGGGACTGTCGGCACACTCTTCGGCTGGCTGTCGTTCCCGCTGTTGCGTCCGTACATGAGCGACTTCGAGCTGCTCGGTTTCATTGTCGTCTGCTTCGTTGGCGGCGCGGTGGCGGTGCACAAGACGGGGATCGACCTGGGGGTCGTCGATCACGGCAGCATTGTCTGGGACGAGATCGTTCCCTTCTGGCTGGTGTTGCTGTTCTGTCCGGGCCACTGGTTGTGGCAGACCACGGCTTTCTGCCTGTTCCGCTTTTTCGACATCAGCAAACCGCAGCCGGCGCGCTACTTCGACGAACAGGTGAAGAATGGCTTCGGGGTAATGACTGACGACCTGATCGCTGCCGGCTATACCGTGCTGGTGCTGGCGATCCTGCGTTTCGTGCTGGCATGAGGGCTTGCGATCAGCCTTCGCTGGAAGCGCTTGCCGCAGCAGTCGGCGAGTTGTTGCTGGCCAACGGGGAGTGCCTGGCGACCGCCGAATCCTGCACCGGTGGCTGGGTGGGACAGTGCGCGACGGCGATTGCCGGCAGCTCGCGCTGGTTCGAGCGCGGTTTCGTCACCTATTCGAACGAGGCCAAGATCGAAATGCTCGGTGTCGGCGCCGAACTACTTGTCGCACAGGGGGCGGTGAGCGAGGCGACTGCAGCGGCCATGGCCCTGGGGGCCCTGCGCTGCAGTCGCGCCGATTGGGCGCTGGCGATCACTGGCGTCGCTGGTCCGGGTGGCGGCTCTCCGAGCCGGCCAGTGGGGACAGTCTGCTTTGCCTGGGCAGGACCGCAAGGGCGACTCGATACGGAAAGGCGTTGTTTTGCCGGAGAGCGGGCAGCGGTACGCGCACAATCGGTGGCGCATGCTCTCCACGGTGTGTTGCAGCGGGCCGCGCGGCAACTGGGCTGACGGCGGTCGAGAGCGTTTCGCGAGAGGAGCCCTAGCGCGTTGGTAAAACAACGAATTTGGGCAGATATTCGCGGCAGGAACGGGCGCCTTGGAATAGAATGAGTAACCAGAATCTGCCCTGTCTTCCTTCCCGAACATGCGCGCGATAATCACGATTCCTGCGGCTTTATGGGGTATTTCTTCGCTGCTGTCGATTATCGTCTTGGCAGTGGGGGACCGCGGCGCTCTCCGTTCTGGCCAGGCGACCGCCCCGGCAGCACTTGCGTCGCCGACGGCGCCTCTGGCCAACGCGGCTTTCGTCGGCAACGGTTACGCGGCCATCCCAGATCGACATCCCGTCTCGCGCGGCGAGAATCCGCGCCTCCGGAAAG
The DNA here is from genome assembly GCF_907163205.1 of Candidatus Accumulibacter sp. ACC007. NCBI lineage: Bacteria > Pseudomonadati > Pseudomonadota > Betaproteobacteria > Candidatus Accumulibacter > Candidatus Accumulibacter sp. ACC007. The sequence continues at coordinate 19,326 of NZ_CAJQUD010000013.1, forward strand.
TGTCGCTTGAACTCGGCCCGGCAGATCGCCTGCTCATCTTCGCCGACGCGGACGGTGATTACCGCTCAGCAGGGGCCGAACAACCTCCCTTGCGTTTGAGTTCGCGCCTGTCGACTTCCTTGCTCGGCAAGACGAGCGACGGTCAGCGTTCAATGTTGCGTACGGAATACCGGCTTCTGTCGGCGCTTTACGCGCAGGCCGAGCAGCAGTTGGCCGTTGCCGAGCAACTGAGTCATCTGGAGGCTGTGCTTGCCGATCTGCAGAAGGGAACCGGGACGCCTTCTCCATTACCGTCGCCAACCCTTGCGCCGCTGGCTGCGCCAGCAGCAGCTCCCTGGCCGCTGACACCGCACCTAGGCGCAGCAGCAGGGTTGGAAAAGGGCGGTTGGTGGCTCGAACTGGCGGTCCTACTCGGTTTGGTTGGCGGCTTGAGCTGGCTGTTTGGCCGTCGCGCGGGCTGGCGCGCCGAGCCGCTGCTGATCCCCGCTGTCGCCGACCTGCCGCTCGACACCAGCGACGATTCCGGCTGGGAACTCCAGGCGAGCAGCAGTCCGGATGCTCCACTCGGCGAGAGCGACAGCGGCGTGCTTGCCTATGTCGTTCCGGTTGCCGACAGCGTGTCGGGTAGGCCCGCCCAGCCGTGCCCGCAGGGTGATGACGCGGAGCTTGCTGCGGCCCTCGAACTTGCCGAGATCATGGCTTCCTTCGGACGGACGCGAGGTGCCGAGCAGGCACTGGAGGAGTTCGTCAGTGCCCATCCGCGCGTGGCGCTGACCCCTTGGCTGAAACTTATCGAACTCTATCGCGAGAATGGGCAGCGTCAGGCTTTCGATGCGCTGGGCCTGCGACTGCGACGCCATTTCAACGTTGCTGCGCCAGAATGGGAGTTGGTCGGCGAAACTCTTGGACCCGTGGCTACCGTTGGTGCTGAGCAATCAGCCTCCATTGACCAACTCCTGCCGCGCTTGCCAACATTAGGGCGGGAGGTACGCATTACAACGGAGATTTCGCGGACCTGGGGCTCGCCAGAATGCCTGACTTACCTGAACAGGCTGCTGCGCGACAACCGCGATGGCGAGCGAAAGGGCTTTGCTTCGGGTGCGGTGCGCGAGCTCTTGTTGCTGATAGAACTGCTGGAAAATCGCCTCGTTCGCGCCGTCTGAACAGGCGGATACCCGACCACTCGCTTCGCCTTGTCGTCCGCAAGGGCTGACCATTCGCCAGTCACTGTATATAATGACAGTCCGTGTTGCTGCGGAGCTTGGCATCTTCGCTGCCTTCGAACATGGGATAATTCCGCTCACTCAAGCAAGGGGACTGGCAATGGACGACAACAAGGCAAAGGCGCTGGCTGCAGCGCTGGCCCAGATCGAAAAGCAGTTTGGCAAGGGCTCGATCATGAAAATGGGCGAGGGCAGCGTGGTGACCGATGTCCCGGTCGTCTCCACCGGCTCGCTCGGGCTCGACATCGCTCTCGGAATCGGCGGCCTTCCGCGTGGCCGGGTGGTCGAGGTCTATGGTCCTGAATCCTCGGGCAAGACGACCTTGACGCTGCAGGTCATCGCTGAGATGCAGAAACTCGGTGGTACAGCCGCTTTCATCGACGCCGAGCACGCGCTCGACCCGGGTTATGCGCAGAAGCTTGGTGTAAACCTTGACGAACTGCTGATCTCTCAGCCCGATACCGGCGAACAGGCGCTGGAAATTGCCGACATGCTGGTGCGTTCCGCCAGTGTCGATGTGGTCGTCATAGACTCGGTGGCCGCGCTGGTGCCCAAGGCCGAGATCGAAGGCGAGATGGGCGATTCCCTGCCCGGCCTGCAAGCACGTCTGATGAGTCAGGCACTGCGCAAGCTGACCGCCAACATCAACCGTACCAATACCCTGGTGATCTTCATCAACCAGATTCGCATGAAAATCGGCGTCATGTTCGGCAGTCCGGAGACGACCACCGGTGGCAATGCACTCAAATTCTACGCGTCGGTACGTCTCGACATTCGCCGTATCGGCAGCATCAAGAAGGGCGACGAGGTCATCGGTAACGAGACGCGCGTCAAGGTTGTCAAGAACAAGGTCGCGCCACCCTTCCGGGAAGCCATCTTCGATATCCTCTATGGCGAGGGAATCTCGCGTGAAGGCGAGATCATCGAACTTGGGGTGCTGCACAAGCTGGTCGAGAAATCAGGCTCCTGGTATGCCTACAACGGCGAGAAAATAGGCCAGGGCAAGGACAATGCGCGCGAGTATCTGAAGAGCAAGCCGCAGATCGCCGAGGAGATAGAAGGAAAGATTCGCGCTGCCGTGAACGTCCCCTCTCCGCCGGTGAGGACGGCCGCCGCGGCCGCCTAGTGCCCCGCGGTGGGTGACGTTTTGCGTGAGCGGGCTCTGCGCATGCTCGGGCGGCGCGATTACGCGCGCCTTGAGCTTGCCCAGAAGCTGGCGCCGCATGCGCCATCAACGGAGCACTTGCAGGCCTTGCTCGACGACCTGACTGCAAGCGGCCTGCTGTCCGACGAACGTTATGCGCTGGCGCGGGTAAACGCCCGCGCTGGGCGCGTAGGTGATGCGCAGCTGGTTCACGAATTGCGCTCGAAAGGCGTTGCCGCCGAGCTGGTGAGCGCTGCGCTGGCGACGGGTGAAGACGAACTGGCCCGGGCGTGTCGCGTCTGGCAGCGGAGGTTTGCTCGTCAGCCAGGGGCGGTCGCCGACGATGCCGTGGCGCGCAGCCGCCAGATGCGCTTTCTGGCTGGCCGAGGATTTTCCGCTGAAACAATCCGACGCGTACTGCGCGGCGACTTTGAAAACGATTGAGAAATGTCCGATACGCAGAGCACACTTTCCACCCAAAGCCTAAAGAAGCGCTACAAGTCGCGTACCGTGGTGCATGATGTTTCGTTCGAAGTGGTCAGCGGGGAAGTCGTTGGTCTGCTCGGCCCGAATGGCGCCGGTAAAACGACCTGTTTCTACATGGTCGTCGGCCTAGTTGCCTGTGATGGCGGTGACGTTAGTCTCGATGGGCAGAAGCTCACGCACTTGCCGATGCACAAGCGTGCCCGACTGGGCCTCTCCTACCTGCCACAGGAAGCATCGGTTTTTCGCAAGCTCACCGTCAGTGAAAACATCATGGCGGTCCTCGAGCTACAGAAGCTGTCGGCCGCCGAAGTCGAGGCGCGTACCGCGGAGTTGCTCGAAGAGCTGCATATCAGCCACCTTCGTCTGAGCCCGGCAACTTCACTTTCGGGTGGCGAGCGTCGGCGCGTCGAGATCGCGCGCGCCTTGGCCACCGCGCCACGTTTCATTCTCCTTGATGAGCCCTTTGCCGGCGTCGACCCGATCGCCGTGCTTGATATCCAGAAGATCATCCGTTTCCTCAAGGGGCGCGGCATCGGTGTGCTGATCACCGACCACAACGTGCGGGAAACCCTTGGTATCTGTGATCACGCCTACATCATCAACGAAGGGAGCGTCCTGGCTGCTGGTCGGTCTGAGGAAATCATTTATAATGAAAACGTCCGGAAGGTGTATCTGGGTGAGAACTTCCGCCTCTGAGCGCGCCGGTTTTTCAGCCACAATTCGAGAACCATATGGGCAGTTTCCCCACGACAATGCGGCGACTTCCCCGGTTCTGTAAATGAAACCGTCCCTCCAGCTCAAGCTTACTCAGCATCTCGCACTGACCCCACAGCTCCAGCAATCGATCCGGCTGCTGCAACTGTCGACGATCGAACTCGAACAAGAGCTCGAAAAGTACTTGCTGGAGAACCCGCTGCTTGAGCGCGAAGACGAGTACGCTCGCTCGGACGCGCCAACAAGCGGCAGCGGAAACGAGGAAGAGGCTGCCGACCCGGTAGCGACGGACGAGCACTCCGAACTCTCCGAGCACAGCGAACAGTCGTTTTCCGACGACGAAATCTGGCCCGGTGACGACAACGGGCAGCACGGTTCATCGGCTTCCTTCGACGACGAGGACAGCGACTATCAGGACGTCCAGGCGGCGACCGTCTCCCTCCGCGAACACCTGCTGTGGCAGCTCGGACTGATGACCCTTCCCGACCGTGACCGCGTGTTGGTGCGCTGTTTGATCGATGCGCTTGACGATGACGGCTATCTGACCCAGTCGCTGGCGGAGCTTGCGGAAACCATGCCGGCGGAGTTGGAGATCGAGCCTGAAGAATTGCAAATCGCGCTCAATCACCTGCAGCATTTCGACCCCACCGGCGTTGGTGCGCGCAGCGCGCAGGAATGCCTCGGGCTGCAGCTCGAAGCCTTGCCTGCCGGCCAGACGCGTACGCTGGCGCTCGATATCGTTGGTCACTGTCTGGAGCTGCTGGCCAGCCATGACTTTGTCAAGCTCAAGAAGCAGACAGGCTGCGATGACGACGCGCTACGCGCAGCACACCTGTTGATCTGCAGCCTGAATCCGCGGCCAGGCGCACAGTACGCTTCGGAGGACACACGCTACATCTCGCCCGACGTGGTGGTACGTAAAGTGCGGGGGCAGTGGTCGGTAAGCGTCAACGCCGACGCCTTTCCACGTCTGCGGATCAACAGTCTCTACGCTCAGATTCTCTCCCGACAGCGGGGCTCCGGGCTGGCTGGTCAGCTCCAGGAAGCGCGCTGGTTGATCCGCAATGTGCAACAACGGTTTGACACCATCCTGCGTGTGGCGCAGGCTATCGTCGAACGGCAGCGCCAGTTTCTTGATCACGGTGAAGTCGCGATGCGGCCGCTGGTCTTGCGCGAAATCGCCGATGTGCTGGGGTTGCACGAGTCCACCATCTCACGGGTAACCACGCAGAAGTACATGGCAACGCCGCGCGGGATTTTTGAACTGAAGTATTTTTTTGGCAGTCACGTCGGCACGGAGGCTGGCGGGGCGTGTTCAGCAACGGCCATTCGTGCGTTGATCAAGCAGATGATCAGCACCGAAGAACCGAAGAAGCCTCTTTCGGATAGCCAGATATCCGAAGTCCTTGGCCAGCAGGGCATTGTCGTTGCGCGGCGTACGATAGCAAAATACCGCGAGGCGCTCAGTATTCCGCCGGTCAACCTACGCAAGTCCATTTAGAAGAAGGAGCCACATCATGAACCTGCAAGTCAGTGGACACCACCTCGAGATCACCCCGGCGCTGCGCGACTACGTCACTGGCAAACTCGAGCGAATCACCCGTCATTTCGATAACGTGATAGACGTGAACGTGATTCTGTCGGTGGAAAAACTGAAGCAGAAAGCAGAAGTGACCGTTCACCTGGCTGGCAAGGACGTCTATGTCGAGACGGTCGACGAGGACCTCTATGCCGCAGTGGATGGCTTGGTCGACAAGCTTGAGCGCCAGGTCCAGAAGTACAAGCAGAAGTTGCAGGATCATCACCGCGGGAGCAAGATCATCGACCACATCGTCGTCGAGTGAAAGATGTATAGTCTGCGCACGGCAGCGTCGGCAGCAATCGCCGGCCAGCCCGTGCGCTTCCACGTTTGAACCAATCCACGTCAGCCTTTTTCGGGTTTTTGTCGCATGAGCCAGATTACCCAGTTACTTCCCCTCGAAAATATCATTCTTGATCTCGACGCCAGCAGTAAGAAACGCGTCTTTGAACACGTGGGGCTTCTTTTTGAAAACTACCTCGGCATCGCGCGCAGCACGGTGTTCGACAGTTTGTTCGCTCGCGAGAAGCTCGGCTCGACTGGGCTTGGGCAGGGTGTGGCCATCCCGCATGGTCGGATAAAAGGTCTGAAGGATGCCACCGGCGCTTTCCTGCGGCTGGCTGCACCGGTGCCGTTCGATTCTCCGGATGGCAAGCCGGTTTCACTGTTGTTTGTCCTGCTGGTTCCCGAAGTGGCGACCGAGCAGCACCTGCAAATCCTCTCTGAGCTGGCACAGCACTTCTCCGACCGCACGTGCCGCGAAGCTCTTTCCAGCGCCATCGACTCGAAAACCGTTCACCAGATCTTTGCCGACGGAACATGAACGCCGTGCGTCAGTTCAGCGTGATCCAGCTCTATGAGGATCACCGGGAGAAACTGAAGCTGTCCTGGGTTGTGGCAGTAGGCGTCGATCGCCAGATCGAGCTCAAAGAGCAGAGTAATTATGGCGCCGATGTCGTCGGCCATCTCAACCTGATTCACCCTGAGCGTTTACAGGTTATCGGCCGAGCTGAGCATGCCTGGGCGCAACGAGTTACCGTTGAACGCCTGCGTCAGCAGGTGCGGGAGTTGATGGCGGCCAAGCCGCCGGCGCTGATCATCGCCGACAATCTTGATATCCTGCCGGCGATTCGTGACGGTTGCGAGTCGACGCAAACACCCCTGTTCGTCAGCTCGAAGCCGTGTTCCGCGGTGATCGACTTGCTGCGCATCTATCTCTCACGCCGCCTGGCAGGTTCGACATCGATGCATGGCGTGCTGATGGACGTTTTCGGGATGGGCGTCCTGATTACCGGAGATTCTGGTGTCGGTAAGAGCGAACTGGCGTTGGAGCTGATTTCGCGCGGCCATGGACTGGTCGCTGACGACGTCGTCGAGCTGGCATGCATCGCCCCAACGACGATCGAAGGTCGCTGCCCCAGTATGTTACGCGACTATCTGGAAGTGCGCGGCCTTGGCTTGCTCAACATCCGTACCATTTTCGGCGAGACGGCGTCGCGCCGGAAAATGAAACTCAAGCTGATCGCCCATCTGCAAAGGCCGCTGACCGGGACCGACGGTCCGCGCTTGCCGCTCGACGCCCAGGCGCAGGATATCCTTGGTCTGCCCATTCGAAAGGTCGTCATCCCGGTTGCTGCCGGCCGGAACATTGCGGTCCTGCTTGAGGCGGCGGTTCGCAACAGCATTCTGCAGCTACGAGGGATCGATAGCATGGGAGACTTCATCGACCGTCAACAGCAGGCCTTGCTTGACGAAGACCTGTAGCAGTGGCCTAATTACGGGGTTTCCTCAACCAAGGAGAACCCCCGATGAAAGCCTGGATCGCTATTGCCGCTCTCGTTTTCACCACCGGCGGTGCCTTTGCTGCCGAAGGGAAGAAAGAACCCTCGGAAGCCCAGAAGGCCCAGCAGGAAAAGATGAAGTCCTGCAACGCGGAGGCCAAAGAAAAGGCCTTGGCTGGCGACGGCCGCAAGCAGTTCATGAGCAATTGTCTAAAGAAGGCTCCGGCGGCGGCAAGTCCTGCAGCCGCTCCAGCCGCCGCCGTACCGGCGAAGGCTAGCCAGCAGGACAAGATGAAGGACTGCAACGCCACGGCTGGCAGCAAGGCGCTCAAAGGTGACGAGCGGAAGGCCTTCATGAGCGAGTGCCTCAAGGGCTAGGCCGGAATCCTTCAAGCATCGCTCACCGGCGGCGGCTCTCGGGCCGGCGCCGGCGTTGCCTTGCGCCTTGTCGCTGCGGGCCCGTGTTTAGGAGTGTTGCCTCGCGCTAATGCCGATGGCTCTTCGCCGCCTTGGGCCGGATCGGAAAGAAGGTTTTCCGGCATGGGCCTGTGAATTCGCCCCTTCTGGACGCTGACGACGTAGACTTGGCGTTGGGGGTAGCGACCTTTTCTCAGCTGCCGATCAGCTTCCTGCCACGTCGCATGGAGACTGCCGAGAAAGGCATTGCACGCTGCCCAACGCCCCGCCTGCGTACGCAACACGACAACCGGGCGGCCGCCGTCAAGCACTGCCAGCAGGCAGGTCGGGTCGCTGTCGGCCCAGGACGCAGCGACCAGGTTCATTGCCTCGGGTCGCGGGACACACGCGGCGACCAACGCGTCAAGTGGAGAATCATGCTCCGAACGAACAATCGCCGGGAAGTAAAGGTGAGCAGCTTGTCTGGCGAGCGTGTTCATTACTGTCAGCTTCTCACACTCTTGGCCGCACTTGTAAAATCTGGCTCGTTTGACGAGCGCATTTCTTCCGAGCCCCATCTGCATGCAAGCTAGCGAGTTCGACGTTCTTATTGTAGGTGGCGGCCTGGCCGGTCTTTCACTGGCTTGTGCGCTGCGCGACACACGGCTCAGGATCGGCCTTGTAGAGCAGCGCCCGCCGCTGCGGCCGGCAGCCTGGGATGCCCGCGTCTATGCGGTGTCGCCGGCCAACGCCGTTTTCCTGCGTGAGATTGGCGTCTGGAAGCATCTGGCGGGCGAGCGGATTGCTCCCATCCATGCCATGAAGATTTTTGGCGATGATGGCGCCGAGCTTGAGTTTTCAGCGTATGAGACTGGCCTCCCGGAACTGGGCTGGATTCTGGAGTCGTCGCTGATGGCCTGCGAACTCTGGGAAAACGCCAAGCGGCAGGGCAATCTCACCCTCTGCTGCCCCGCCGTCCCGCATTCATTGACGATGGGTCCGGCGGCCGCCGCGCTGACCCTTGCCAACGGCGACACGCTTTCGGCAAAGCTGCTGGTTGGCGCCGATGGGCGCGACTCCTGGATACGTGAAGCGCTTGCCCTGCCGGCGATCAACACCCCTTATGGGGAGATGGGCCTGGTGGCCAATTTCGAATGTGCACGCCCGCACGGCGGCATTGCGCGGCAGTGGTTTCGTGCGGACGGGGTCCTTGCCTGGTTGCCGCTGGCGGGAGATCGCATCTCAATCGTCTGGTCGACGCCCGATGAGCATGCGAAAACGCTGCTGGATATGCCCGCAGAGGCTTTGGCAGCCCGTGTCGCCGCTGCCGGCCACCACCAGTTGGGTGCCTTGCAGTTGCTCACCCCACCGGCGGCGTTCCCACTTCGCCTGATGCAGGTGCCGCGAATCGTCGCCCCCAGGCTGGCGCTGGTTGGCGATGCCGCGCACGGCATCCATCCGCTTTCCGGCCACGGCATCAACCTCGGCTACCAGGATGCCAAAGTGCTCGCCGCCCTGCTCGCCAGCACGCCCGACTGGCAGGACATTGGCAACGAGCGCCTGCTGCTTCGCTATCAACGCGAACGGCGCGAGGAAACCCTGCTCATGCAGACCACGACCCACGCCTTGCACAAGCTTTTCCGTGACGACTTGCCGGGGCTGAAGCCCTTGCGCAACCTGGGAATGAACCTGACGAATGTTTTGCCAGTCCTAAAGAACGCTCTTGTGCGCTACGCAATCGGCACCCTTTGAAACGCCAGTATCCCAACCCCGGAGAAACCAGATGTATATGAAACTCGTGTCATTTGCCGTCGCTGCCGCACTCAGCCTGCCCACCCTGGCAGACGAGGCAAGCGTCAAGAAGGCGCTCGAAGGCAAGCTTGGCGCGCCGGTGACCAGCGTCACCAAGACCCCCTATCTCGGGCTCTATGAAGTCTACGCGGACGGCCAGATTGTCTACACCGACGAGAAGGTTTCGGCCTTGCTTGTCGGCTCGTTGATCGACGGCAAGACGATGAAGAATGTGACTACCGAGCGGATGCAGAAACTCACCGCGATCAAGTTCTCGGATCTTCCCCTGTCCCAGGCGATCAAACAGGTGCGTGGCGACGGAAAACGTGTCTTCGCGAGCTTTGAGGATCCGAACTGTGGCTACTGCAAGAAATTGGCAAGAGAAATCGCCAAGCTGGAAAACGTGACCATCTATACTTTCCTCTACCCGATCCTTTCGCCGGATTCGCTGGAAAAATCCAATCAGATCTGGTGCTCTGCTGACAAGGTTAAGGCCTGGAACGACTGGATGATCGATGGCAAGGCACCGGGTGGAAAGGGCGATTGCGATACCACGGCGGTGAAGAAAAGCGTCGAAACGGGCCGTAAGCTAGCCATCAATGGCACGCCGACCGTCTTCTTTGCTGATGGTGAGCGTATCCCCGGCGCGATCCCGCTGGCCAGAATCGAGCAGAAGCTTGCCGAGGTCGCCAGCTCCGCAAAGTAGCCAGCCGCCGAGACCGCCATGGCCCGTGTGTCGGCGAGGTGCGGAGGCGGGTGGCGCTGGCATTGGCGAAACCCGCACTCAGCGTTCGGTCAAGGTCAGCAGGATGTCGGCGTACCAGGCACAGTTGAGCCCAAGTGCCTCGTCCTGGTTCGGGTCGCGGAAGCCGACGTCGAGGCGAGCGGAGTGGACGCCGAGCAGCATCCACGGGAGGTCGCCAGATACGAACTCCCGTGCCGTGCCGCGCATGACCACCGGTGCACCACTGGTCCCGCGGTGCGTGCGTGCGTCGGTGAGGAAGTACCCTTCCCCCTGAAAACGCAGCCCGAAGGAAGAAGCGACGATCGCCTGGCGGACCACCGGCATGTGATGCAGGCTGTCCTGGAAACCCAGCGGGAAGCCGACGACCAGCAATGAGCTGCCTACTTCGACCTGATCGAAGCGCCCCGGCAGGTGCTGCGGCGTGAAGGCACGGTATAGCAGCTTCTCCGGCAGCGCACGGCGCTCAATTTCGACAACAGCGACGTCGATCTCTCCCGCCGTATCCTGGCCCTGTCGCCAGACTCGCTCGCCGTGCGCGTACAGGGGGATCGAGAATGTGGTCGCTGCGGCGATATTCTCCGGGCTGGTATGCAGGTCGATATCGATGCGATCCGGGAAGTGCTGGCTCGGTTCATCGAACAGCACATGCCGACTGGTGACCAGGAACAGCCGCTCCTCACGTATGAAGAAGAAACCGCTGGCGTTGGTCAGCGGCCGCTGCTGATGGAATGTGGCGACTCGCGTGGCGGTAAGGAGGATCGATTCGATCATCGGCGACTTGCCGGCTGGGCGCGCGAACGGGACGCTATCGGTTCGAGCGGCAAGGCTCTATTGACGACCACGCTGGCCATCGTCGCGACGCCGCTCGTACCCGTGATCACCGCGATAGCTTTCGCGGTAGGCGTTCCGCTGGCCGCCATAGCGAGGGTAGTGCTCGATCCGCTGCACGTGCTGCGGCAGGTAATCGCGCTGGTACCAGTCATTCTGCACTAAGTAGACTTGCTCTCCGCAGGCGTTGTAACTGCGACAGTGCTTGTGCCATTGCCTGGCGTGGTGCGCGGGCACGTGTAGATAGAGCGGCTGGCCGGCCAAGCGTCTTCGCTCGACGATGATCGGTTGCCGATAGACCACTTGTGGTTGCGGGACGGCGCCGACATCGACGCGGCCGTAGAAGCCTGGCTGGCCGATGCTTACCGACACCCCAAGGTTGGAAGAGAAAGCAGGGGCGGCGGTGGCCGCGAGAAGTGCTGCGCAAGCGAAGCGTGTCAGTTTCATTCGAGACCTTTGATTATCGTTACCCTCAAGCAACGCACGGGGCCTCGAAACGCTGACCGTCGCCGGCGGTTCACGCCAAGAAGGCGCTCCCCGTCGGCAGACGGGCAGGCCGCAAACGCACGAAGGGGGCCGAAGCCCCCTTCATCGCTCGCGCCGAGTGTCCTAGCTGTTGCCGTTATCGAGGAAGCTGCGCAACTTGTCGGAACGTGACGGGTGGCGGAGTTTGCGCAGTGCCTTGGCCTCGATCTGACGAATCCTCTCGCGGGTGACGTCGAACTGCTTGCCGACTTCCTCCAGGGTGTGGTCGGTATTCATTTCGATACCGAAGCGCATACGCAGCACCTTCGCTTCACGGGGCGTCAGCGTGTCCAGCACATCCTTGGTGATGAAGCGCAGGCTGGAGTAGAGGGCTGCCTCGGTCGGTGCGAGCGTTGCCTGATCCTCAATGAAATCGCCCAGATGCGAGTCGTCGTCGTCGCCGATAGGCGTCTCCATCGAGATCGGTTCCTTGCTGATCTTGAGGATCTTGCGAATTTTCTCTTCCGGCATCTCCATCTTCTTGGCCAGCGTCGCCGGATCGGCTTCAAGACCGGTCTCCTGGAGAATCTGCCGGGAGATGCGGTTCATCTTGTTGATCGTCTCGATCATGTGCACCGGGATGCGGATGGTTCGCGCCTGATCAGCGATCGAGCGGGTGATTGCCTGGCGAATCCACCAGGTGGCGTAGGTCGAAAACTTGTAGCCGCGACGGTATTCGAACTTGTCAACAGCCTTCATCAGGCCGATGTTGCCCTCCTGGATCAGATCGAGGAACTGCAGGCCACGGTTCGTGTATTTCTTGGCGATCGAGATCACTAGGCGGAGATTGGCTTCAGTCATCTCGCGCTTGGCGCGACGAGCCTTCGCTTCTCCGGTCGACATCTGCTTGTTGATGTCTTTGAGCTCTTTCAGCGGGATGCCGATGCGATCCTGCAGGGCGAGCAGCTTGCGCTGTTCTTCGGTGATGTTCGGTGCATTGCGGGTGAGGATCGCGGCGTAGGTCTTTCCCGCTGCCGCGATTTCGATGTCCACCCAGTCGAGGTTGAGCTCATTGCCCGGGAAGACCTTGATGAAATGCGGGCGTGGCATGCGTACGGTGTCCACGCAGATTCTCTGGATCTTCCGTTCACAGGTTCGCGCTTCCTCAACCATCGCGCGCACGGTGTCGCAGAGGCGCTCGATGGTTTTCGAGGTGAAGCGAATGCCCATCATCTCGTCCGAGATCTGTTCCTGGAGCTTCAGATAGGCCTTGTCCTGCGAGCCCTTCCTGGACAGCAGGGCCTGCGCCTTGCTGTCGTGCTCACGAATCAGCTCAAGGCGCGCCAGCCCTTCCGTTCTGAGCTTGAGCAACGAGGCCGCGGCCGCCGCACCCTCGGCGGCCTCGCTGTTGTCGTCCTCATCGTCGTCTTCGTCGTCTTCACTGTCGTCGTCATCGCTCTCGTCGTCATCGTCGGCGGGACCGTCGGGAGCGCTTTCGCCCTCGGGGTAAATCAGCCCGTCGATCAACTCCTCGATGCGCATTTCCTCACGCGTGATCCTGTCTGCGCAAGAGAGGATTTCGGCAATCGTTGTCGGGCAGGCCGAGATCGCCTGGACCATGTGTTTAAGGCCGTCTTCGATGCGCTTGGCGATCTCGATCTCGCCTTCGCGGGTGAGAAGTTCCACAGAACCCATCTCGCGCATGTACATGCGCACCGGGTCGGTCGTCCTGCCGAACTCGGAGTCGACGGTCGACAGCGCCTGTTCCGCCTGTTCTTCGACGTCAGCATCGTCCGCGCCGGCAGCCGGCGCAGAGTCCGACATCAGCAGAGTTTCAGCGTCGGGGGCCTCGTCGTAGACCTGGATCCCCATATCGTTGAAGGTGCTGATGATGCTTTCAATCTGCTCAGCATCCACGACATCATCGGGCAGATGGTCGTTGATTTCGGCGTAGGTCAGAAAACCCCTCTCCTTGCCGAGTTTGATCAGCGTCTTCAGCCGCGTCTTGCGCGTTTCGTCGTCTATCGGAGCCGGTTGGTTGCCAACCTGTGCCAATAGATCCGCCGCTGCCTTCGCTTTTGCCGCCTTCGTAGTTGCCGCCTTTTCCCTTGCCATGACCAATTCCCGGATAGCGTTATACTGGAAAAACTCTAAATTCTATCATACCTTAGACAGCCTCGCTGCCTCTGCTGCGCGCGCTGAGCGCTTGCAGGTACTGCTGCTTTTCCTCGTTCGACAGCCCTGCGACGCCAAGCTTCTGGATCTTGTCCTGCAGTCGCGCGAAGGCCCGTTTGTGCTCACCTTCCAGCAGCTGGGCGACCGCACCGTCAAATTCGCTGTCGATCTCGTCTTCGGCAAAAGGCTCCTGCATTAGTTCAGCCGCCGCTTCGTGCAGCACCGTTTCGTCCTCGCTGCCGCGCAGCTTTTCGAGCAGGGCCGGATAGGCGAGTGGCTGCGTGCCGACGGCGGTAATCGTTGCGCAGAGCAGGTGAATGGCGTGCGCTTCCGGCGAGCGCTCGGGGAGCAGTTCGAGTGGCAAGCGCGCAGCCAGAGCCGGCTTCTGGAGCAGGAGGCGCAGCAAGGGTCGCAACAGTGAGGGCGCCTGGCGTGGCGCGCGGGTCGGTGCTGGCCTGGCGAGTGCTCGCAGGGAACACAGGCGTTCTATCTCGGCTTGCGAGAAGCCGCTGATCTGAGCGAGGCGTTTGACGAGTTGCAGCCTCAATAGGGGTGACAGCATCCGGCCAAGCAGTGGCTTGGCGTCGGCGACCAGTCGGGCTCGCCCTTCGGCGCTGCTCAGGTCGCAGTGCCTGCTCAGCTCGCGCAACAGGAAGTCGGAAAGCGGTGTGGCCTCGACGATCATTCGCTGAAACGCTTGCTCACCGCGCTCGCGTACCAGGCTGTCGGGATCGTCGCCTTCCGGCAGAAGGACGAAGCCGATACTTTTTTGCTCGCTGAGCACTTCCAGGCTGTTCTCCAGCGCGCGCCACGCCGCTTTGCGGCCGGCCGCATCGCCGTCAAAGCAAAACACCACGCGGTCAGCCTGGCGCAGCAGCTTCTGCACGTGGATGACCGTAGTCGCTGTGCCCAGCGTGGCGACGGTGTTGCCAATCCCGTGCTGGGCGAGGGCAATGACATCCATGTAGCCTTCGACGACAATCACCGTGTCGCTCTCGCGTATGGCCGTGCGTGCCTGCGGCAGGCCGAACAGCTCACGGCCTTTCTCGAACAGCGGAGTCTCGGGAGAGTTCAGGTATTTTGGCTCGCCGGCGCCAAGAACGCGGCCGCCAAAGGCGATCACCTCGCCCTTCTGGTTGGCAATCGGAAACATGATCCGGTCGCGAAAACGGTCGTAGAGGCGGCCCTCGTCGTTTTTTATTACCAGCCCCGCGAGTTGCAACTCGGCGCTGTCGTAATCATCGAAGGCGGTGGCCAGGCTCTTTCCCCCCGCAGGCGCATAGCCAATGCCGAAGCGGCGGGCGAGTTCGCCGCTAACGCCGCGTTCCTTGAGGTAACGGACTGCGTTCTCGGAGCGCTTGAGCTGCCCGTAGTAAAACTTTGCCGCTTGCGCCATGCGCTCGGCGAGCGCCTGCGGGCGTGGACCGCTCTGCCCTGCGTGCGCCTTATCGTCAGGAATCTGCAATCCACAGCTGCTGGCGAGTTCCTTGATCGTTTCGACGAAGCCGGCGCCGGTGTAGGCCATGAGAAATCCGATGGCATTGCCATGTGCGCCACAGCCGAAACAATGGTAGAACTGCTTGCTCGGACTGACCGTGAACGATGGGGATTTCTCGCCGTGGAACGGGCAGCACGCCGCGAAGTTGGCGCCTGTTTTCTTGAGCGGCACGTAGTTGTCGATCAGGTCGACGAGGTCGACACGGTGCAGCAGATCCTGAATGAACGAGTCCGGGATCATCCGGGGTTCACAGCGGCTGGCCGTTGGCAGTCGTGGCGCAGGCGCTCAGGTGCCAGCCAGGCGCGTTTTCACGAGCCGCGAAACCTCGCCCATGTCGGCGCGCCCGCTCAGCCTGGGCCGCAGCTCGGCCATCACCTTGCCCATGTCGGCAGGGCTGCCGGCGCCGGTGCTTGCAATGGCCTCGGAAATGGCGGCGACAAGCGCCTCCGTCGGCAAACCGGCGGGGAGGTAGGCGCTGAGGAGTTCGGACTCGAATTGCTCCGCGTCGGCGAGGTCGTTTCGGCCGGCAGCGGCATACTGGGAAATCGAATCCCGGCGTTGCTTGAGCATCTTGCCGATGACTGTGACGACCGCTGCATCGTCAAGCACAACGCGCTCGTCGACCTCCTTCTGCTTGATTGCTGCCAGCAGCAGACGCAGGGTGCCGAGTGTCTTCGCGTTGCGGGCACGCATGGCTGCCTTGACGTCTTCATTGATGCGCGCTTTGAGCGTCATCGCCGGGAACCTCCGGGTTTACGTTTTTGGTGCATGACGGCAGCTTCTCAGCCCGCGGATACTGGCGTTTCGGAAGCGCCAAAAGCCGCCCATCTATAGACGGGCGGCCGTGCTGGCAACGCTTACGATCTCTAGAACAGCTTGGGAGGCAGGGTCTGGCTGCGCATGCGCTTGTGATGGCGCTTGACCGCGGCGGCCAGCTTGCGCTTGCGCTCGGCGGTGGGCTTCTCGTAGAACTCGCGAGCCCTGAGTTCGGTCAGCAGGCCGGTTTTCTCTACGGTGCGCTTGAAGCGCCGGATGGCAACTTCGAACGGTTCATTTTCTTTTACGCGAATGGCAGGCATAGACTCATCCAAGGTTCAGGTGGGCATGGTACAGCTTAGCCGCACATTATAAACACGGTTGCCATGCGCCGCCAAGAGTCAATTTCGCAATCAGGGAGTGGGTGCTACGCTCGTCGGCTGATCAGAGAGAGGTGTTGCAGCATTACGCGTTCTCGTTTGAGTCGCTTTCTTTCGCCGCTGGCTCTTTTCCCTCTGCTCTGGAGGCGACAGTTGGTCGACGGCAGATACGCACCTCGTGGATGCGTCGCCGCGATGCCCGCTCGATCTTGACCTCAAGGCCTTCGAGGGCGATGCACTCGCCGGCTGCCGGAATGCGTTCGAGATGAGTGATGATCCACAGATTTGCCGAGTCGTAGGGCTTGCCGCTGAGCTCCTGTCCGAAGTAGCCCTCGAGGACGCGCAGTTCGGTCGTGCCATCGACGACCAGCTCGTTCCCGCCTGGCTTCATGAGCAGCGCCTGGTCTCCTCTTGGCGCCTCCTGGTCGTCATAGATGTCGCCGACCAGCTCTTCGAGAACGTCTTCCAGCGTAAAGATACCGAGCAGGGCGCCGAACTCGTTGACCACCACCATCAGTCGCTCCTTGTCCGCCTTGAGCACGTCCAGAAGGCTGTCGATCGGCTGGTTGGGCGGGACGAACAGGGGGTCGCTGCCTATGTCCTTGAGGGGTTTGTCCAGGTTGCCTTGCGCGACTTCACGGAGCACCGTTTGCAGGGTGATCACGTGGTTGATTTCTTCCGGATTTCCGGAGTGCAGCGGAATCCGGTAGTGCGAGCTGGCGATGATCTCGTCCAGCGCGCTGCGGATGCTGCGATTGCCGTCGAGGGAGAAGATCTGGTGGCGGTGCACCATGATGTCGCTGGCGCGCAGCGTACTGAAATCGAAAATTCGCCGAATCATCAGGTGTTCACCGGCCTCGATCGATCCTTCCTCGGTGCCGTGCGCGGCCAGCGCGATGAGTTCCGACTCGGTGATGCTGGGATCCTTGGGCGGGCTGGTGAGGCTGTGCATCCAGTGGATGAGCTTCTCCAGCGCCCAAACCAGGGGAAAGAGCAGTTTGCCGAGAACTTCCAGCGGTTTTGCCGCAAGTAGCGCGACGACGATTGCGTAGCGCGAGGCGTAGGTCTTCGGGGTGATCTCGCCAAACACCAGCAGCAGCAAGGTGATGCCGCCGACGGCAAGACCTGGACCAAGGTGGCCAAAATGTTCGGTGGCCACCACGGTGGCCAGGGTCGCGGTGGCGGTGTTGACCAGGTTGTTGCCGATAAGGATGATCACCAGCGTTCGGTTGAGATTGCTCTTCATCCGGTGCAGGGCCTTGGCTCCGAGGCGTCGTTCAGCGAGCAGCGATTCGGTACGTGCCCGGGAGAGTGACGTGAGGGCAGTCTCCGAGCCAGAGAAGAAGGCCGAGACGGCGAGCATGATCAGCAGCAAGAACGCTTCAGACACAGTGAAATGGCTCCCGGTGTGGGTCAGGCAGAGGTTGCGATGAACGAAGATGTGGCAAACGGCAACTCTTGCGTTGATACACGAGTTGGCTAACTGGCGCAATGTTCGCGCCCGCCGGGAGGCGATCACCCGGCGCCTCGCTGCCTCTGCTGGCTAGCGTCGTCAGAATTCTGACGTCATGACTTGTCGTGAATTGGAAAAAATCCAGGGCGCGCAGCAATCGGCGCGTCGAATATTGTCCGGCCGACGGTTTGACTTCGCCCCCACGCTCACTGATAATCAGCGGCCGTGCGCGCGCACGGGCAGGATTTCTGTCCACAACGCATGTTCATGGCGATTGCATTTCTGCCGAATTACCCGTGTGGCTCGCTTTCTGGGGATTTCGCGCTTCCGGCGGTTTGTTCTAGAGCTGCGTGCACTTTGTTTCTGGGGGGTAAAGAATGGATCCAGCACTCTGGATGGAGCTGGGGGTTTTTGTCGTCCTGCTGGCGTTTTCGGGCTTTTTCTCGAGTACCGAAACGGCGCTCTTTTCGCTGAGTTCATTCCACCTCGATCAGATGCGCAGGGCCAAGAACCCGCGCGTTGATCTGATCGAGCGCTTGCGCAGTGAGCCACGCCGCCTGATCGTGACCATCCTCATTGGCAACGAATTCGTCAATGTCGCTGCTTCGGTGATCTCCGCTGCGGTGATCATCAAACTGTTCGGAGCGGAGAACGACATGCTCAATCTCCTGGTGATGGTGCCGATCCTGCTCTTGTTCGGCGAGATTACCCCGAAGGTCCTGGCGATTCGCAACAACGTCGCCTTTGCCAGTTTCCAGGCCCGCCCAATCCATCTCTTTGCCCGTCTGATCACCCCGCTGCGCGAAGTGATCCGCCATGTCGCCGAGTTCTTCATCACCCTGGTTGTCGGAAAGCAGCGCTCGCAGGGCAATCTGGTTACCGAGGACATGATCCGTACCCTGGTCACCGACGCCGTCGGTGAAGGCGCGCTGGACAGCCAGGAAGCGCACTACATCGAAAAGATCTTCGACTTTGGCAACAAGTCGCTGAGCGATATCATGCGGCCGCGCTCGGACATCGAATTTCTGTCCGCGGATCTATCGGTGCCCGAGCTGATTGCGCAGATCAAGGCTACCCGTCAGTCACGCTACCCGATCTTTCGCGAGCGTCGCGATACCATCCTCGGCATCCTGCACACGCGTGACCTGCTGGGTGTCGACCTGGGCAGGTTGGAACGTGATCCGCACGCATTTCGTAAACTCCTGCGGCAGCCGAATTTCTTCCCTGAATCAAAGCCGGCGGTGGAGTTGTTTCATACCTTTCGGCAGCGCAAGCTCTCCTTCGCGCTGATCGTGGACGAGTATGGCGGCGTCACCGGTCTGGTCACCATGGAAGACCTTCTGGAGTGCGTCTTCGGTGAGATTGGCAGTCCCTCCGACAGTGAGGACCCTGACCGGCACCTGGTGAGTGAATTCGACGATGGCCGCCGGTTGATCGATGCCGGAATGTCTCTGGACGAATTCAACCAGGCCTTCGCGGTGACCATCGACTGTGAAGACGCCGAGACCATCGCCGGTGCCTTGCTCGACGCCTTCGGCGAGCTGCCGGCAACCGGCGCGTCGATTGTCCTTTGTGGCATGAAGCTGACCGTCGAGAGCGTCGAGTTCAACCGCATCAGCCGTGTTCTGGTCGAGCCACCCGCCAAAGCGAGCGACGGCGAAGAAGTAAGCGCCAGCGTCGAGAGCCCGGGCATGAGCGAGGAGTCTGGCAGCCCGATGGCGGTGATTGCCGAGCCTGAAAACGTTCCAGTCGAGCCGGCAAAGAAAGCGGAGGGCGTCTAAATGGCGGATATCTGGCTCACCATTCTGTTCATGTTCATCTGCCTGATCGCGGAAGCCTTCTTTTCCGGATCCGAGCTTGGCATCGTCAGCGCCGACCGCATGAAGCTGCGCCACGACGCGGCCAAGGGTTCGCGGGGCGCTCGCCTGGCTCTCGATATGCTGGAGAAGAGGCCGGAATGGCTGCTGTCGACAACGCTGGTCGGGACCAATATTGCTGTGGTCGCCAACTCGACGATCACTACCGCGATGATGATCTCCATCTTTGGCGACGCCGGTGGCTGGATGGCGGTGCTCGTCGTCGCGCCCCTGATCTGGGTGTTCGGTGAGATCGTTCCCAAGAGCATCTTCCAGCAGCGCGCCGACGTCATGGCGCCCTACCTGATCTACGCGCTGCGCTTCTTCTCGATCCTCTTTTCTCCGCTCCTGATCGTTTTCGTGACGCTGTCGAAGGTTCTTTCGCGGCTCGCCGGTGGTGCGGAGGAGCACAACCCCTTCACCTTGCGCGAGCAGATTCAGAGCATGGTGCAGATGCCACCGCACGAGGGCGGTGATATCCAGTTGATCGAAAAGAACATGATCCGGCGCATGTTCAATTTCTCAGAGGCGACGGTTTCAAAGGTCATGGTGCCGCTGATCGACGTCGATGCCGTTGAGAAGACCTGCACGGTGGGTGAGGCGATTCGTTTGGCAGTCGCTGGCTCGCACATCCGTCTGCCCGTCTTCGATGGGCGGATCGATCGCGTCATCGGGGTCCTCAACACGATGGACCTGCTGGGCGTGGACGAGTCTGCTTCGATCGAGTCCTACATTAGCCCGACGCACTATGTTCCTGGCAGCAAGAGCGCCGAGTCGATGCTCGTCGAGTTGCGCAAGGATGGCGATGCCATGGCCGTGGTGATGGACGAGTTCGGCGGTGCGGAAGGAATCATCACCATCGAGGACATCATCGAGGAGGTCATGGAGGACATGCAGGACGAGTATGACCGCCAGGAGAAGCCGGCCGAGTGGCTGAAGAAGCTTGGCCATCATGACTACCTGGTCAGCGCCCGCGCCGACCCGTCGATGCTCAACGAGAAACTGGGACTGAAGCTGCCCGAGGGCGACTACGATACCTTGTCGGGCTTTCTCCTCGAGAATGCCCGCGAAATCCCGAAAGTCGGAACGGTAATCGAGGTGGCGGGCATCAAGTTCACCATTCAGCGTGCGACCCCGCAGGTGATTCAGGAAGTACAGATCGTCTGGTAGCGTCTCGTAGCCCTTGCGCGTTGCTCGCCCCAACGCCCGGTGGTGCGTTTCTCCCTGGGCGCTCGCTGCGCCTTTGGCGCAGACGCACCTCTCCGCGCCGACGCCCTACTCGTCCGCTCCTTCGGCCAGCGGCGTCACGGTCACCGCAACGTCGAGTTCGTGTGCGTCACCGCCGAGAATGACACCACGCAGTGGTGATACGTCGGCGAAGTCGCGTCCCCAGGTCAGCGTGATGTGCTGGGTGTCGGGCAACAGGTTGTTGGTCGGATCGAAGTCGACCCAGTAGCCTCCTTCCGGTCCCGGGCAGTACAAGGAGATCCAGGCGTGTGACGCGTCGGCGCCGACCATTCTGGCTTGTCCCGCTGGCGGGTGGGTGAGCAGGTAACCGCTCACATAGCGTGCAGCCAGACCCTGCGAGCGCAGACAGGAGAGCATCAGGTGTGCAAAATCCTGACAGACGCCGCGTTTGTCGGCCAGCACCTGCAGCACGGGGGTGGCCACCGTCGTCGCTTCGGGGTCGAACTCCAGGTCTTGGTAGATGCGGCTCATCAGCGCCAGAACCGCCTCCAGAAGCGGCCTCTGCGGCGAGAAGCAGCTGCTGGCGTAGCTGGCGAACTCGTGTTTCACGCGCACGTGCGGAGATTCGAACTGGAAGCGACTGGCGTCGACCAGGACCGGCCGCGATCCATAGTCCAGCGCATCGCGCACCTTTTCCCATGCCGGTGAGGCGTGCAAGCTGCCTGCCGCCCTCTGCCGGCCGCGGGCGTCGACTGCTTCCGGTGAGCAGGCAAGGCGGGCCAGCTGTGCGTCAACCGGCAAGTGCGGCAATACCTCGATGGTGCTCTCGGCCCTGACCTGGAGGCTGTCGTGGGGAAACTCGATGCTCAGTTCCCTGACCGGATTACCGAAGCTGTCGTGTCGCTCGCGGTTGCTGGTGGGGTCGGGCGACACGGTGATCTGGTGTGCCAGGCAACGTTGCCACGGGCAATCGCGCGGCGTCAGGTGCAGCAGTTGGCGCGACAGCGAAACCGGGCTGTCGTAACGGTAGGTCGTTTCATGAACCACATGGTAGCGGGCGGCGGGCAAGGTCACGGTGATCAAGAGGTGAAAGTGTAGCGACTGACGTCGCCGACGTGACTGAAATAGCGCATCGCCAAGCGGTCCGAAAGGGCGGCTGCGGCGGCTGCTGACTGGTCGAGAATGCTGGCCAGTTGCAGACAGGGGTCGCAAGCACGGCAGTCGCCGAAGCTCTGGCCCTCGAAATTGGCAAGATCGAAGGCCTGCAGTCGCTCCAGCACCGACGGCAGTGCATCTTCACGCGGGCCGCCGAGCAAGCGCGCCAACTGGTCAAGGTAACGGAGCAGAATGTGCAACTGAAAACTGACCGAGTGCGGGTTGGCATCGTCAAAGACGATCAGGTCGAGCGTTGGCAGGAGCTCTGGCTGCGTCATGTAGCGCGAACGGTAGGTGATGATGCTGTCGGTCAGTTCGAGCAACCACTCGAGCCCCCCCGGTGCGCGGGTCGACTGCAGGCGCAGGAAGTGGGCGACCGTTTTGGCGAGAAAGATCAGCCGTTCGATACGTCGGCCGATGATCAGCAGACGCCAGCCGTCATCGCGCGTCATGTTGTCCATCGCGAAGCCGGCCAGGGACGACGACGCCAGCAAGACCTGGTCGAGAAAGGCGAGTGCTTCGCCCAGTTCGGGACGTGATTCGTCGTTGCCCAGCCGGCTGTAGGCTTGCAAGCGGTGCTGCAGGCGATTGAGAGCATGCCAGTTGTCGAGCGAGAAGCGTTCGCGAACCTGTGCTGCCACCCACAGCAGGCGGCGGAGATCGCCAGCGAGCCCGCTGCCCCATTCCTCGCCGCAGATGGCCGCGAGCATCAGACTTTCGCGCTCTGCCTGCGAGGTCGGCACTTTCGCCTCGCTGGCGCCGGCGGGTTTGGGCTCGGCGACGGGCAGAAGCTTGAGCGCCAGGCACAGGTCCAGTGCTGAAGTCAGTGCTGGCAGCGCATCGTCACCGGCGTCCACCAGGCGCGACAGGGCAACGCGCAACAGGCGCGCGGTCTTGTCGCAGCGCTCGCTGTAACGCCCGAACCAGTACAGATTCTCGACCACCCGCGAGGACAGCCTGTCGCCGCCGCGGACCAGATCGGCCTTGCCGACCGAGTGCTTGAGCAGGCTGAACGTGCTCACCACGGCATCGGTCGACACCCAGGTATCCTTGCTCGAGCCGCCCCGCTGCATCGAGATGATGCGCGCGTTCGATGCCGCCGAGACGCGCGTCAGGCCACCCGGCATCACCACATGCCCGTTCGGCGTGGCGGTGACATAGACGCGCAGGCCGACGCCGCGCGGTAGCAGGCGCCGCTTGTGCTGCGGGCCCCAGGCCGGAGCCTGTGAGTAATTGACCAGTTCCTGCGCGACATAGGCTTGCGGCCGGGCGCGCAAGCGGGCGATCATCTCGTCCCTGCCGCTGCCGGACAGTTCGTTGCCGAACAAGGGGTCGAAATGCTGCGAGGGGTAGGAACCCTTGATCACCAGGTGGTCCAGGTTGGCGATGGTATAGTCCAGCGCCGCCCGTTCACCGCACCACCATGTCGCCACCGACGGCATTGCCAATGGCTCTCCGAGCAGCTTCGCGCAGGCGCCGGGCAGGAATCCCGGTAGCGCCGCCGACTCCAGCAGGCCGCTGCCAAGCGCGTTGGCAACCAGGACCGTGCCTGCGCGTACCGCCTGCAGGAGGCCGGGGACGCCGAGCGCCGAGTCGCCGCGCAGTTCGAGCGGATCGCAGTAGTCGTCGTCGAGGCGGCGCAGGATCGCATGTACACGGCGCAAGCCGTTGAGCGTCTTCAGGTAGACGGACTCGCCGCGAACGGTCAGATCCTGCCCTTCGACGAGAGGAAAACCGAGGTAGCGTGCCAGATAGGCGTGCTCGAAGTAGGTTTCGTTGTAGGGGCCGGGTGTCAGCAGGACGATCAGTGGCGCCTCGCCGGCGTGGGGAGCCCAATGCGCCAGCGCGTCCTGAAGTTCACGGAAGAAGGACGCGAGGTGCTGGACGTTCAGGTCGCGGAACTGCTCGGGGAAGACACGCCCGACAATGGTTCGGTTTTCGAGCGCGTAACCGGCGCCGGAGGGCGCCTGGGTGCGGTCGGCGATCACCCACCATCGACCGTCAGGCGAGCGTGCCAGATCGGCCGCGTACAGGTGCAGGTAAGTGTCGCCGGCGGGCTTGACGCCCTGGCAGGGCCAGAGAAAGTTGTTGTGGCCGTAGACCAGCGCTGGCGGCAGAGTGCCGTCCTTGAGCAGCGTTTGCTCGCCGTAGAGGTCGCGCAGGACTGCGTTGAGCAGACGGGCACGTTGCTTTACGGCGCTGGCCAGCTGTTGCCACTCGTCAGCGCCGAGAATCAGCGGCAGCGGATCGAGTTCCCAGGGCCGGTCGGCGCCTTCGGGATCCGCATAGACGTTGTAGGTGACGCCGTTTTCGAGGATGCGTCGGCGAACGTAATCGAGCCGGTGGCGCATCTGCTCGGGTGTAGCCGCTTCCAGGTGAGCAAAGAAAGGCTGCCACGCGGGGCGAATGCCGCCGCCTTCGGCGAGCATCTCGTCGAAGCGATCGGGTGTTTGCGGGTAGCTTGACAGCAAGGATCGCGGCATCAAATGAACAGGCCCGGGAGTACCCCGGGCCAGCTGGTTTCAGGAGCGCCGCAAGTCTAGCGTAAACGGGAAGCCAGTATTGTGCGGTGCTGCTTGCCCCTCGATCGCGCCGGGCGTATGACCGAAAGCCGTGAAGCGTGCCAGACGGCGCCCCTCGGCCTCGTTGGCGTTGACCGGGTAACGATCGGGGTTGCGACCGCCGGGATGCTCGACATGGTATTGGCAGCCGGCGAGCGAGCGCTTCATCCAGGTGTCGACCAGGTCGAAAACCAGAGGCACGTGCACGCCGATCGTCGGATGCAGTGCCGAGGGCGGGTTCCAGGCACGGTAGCGAACGCCGGCGACATACTCGCCGACCTTGCCGGTCGACCGCAGCGGCACCGTGTGGCCGTTGCAGGCGAGGACATAGCGGTCACTGGCCATGCCGGTCAGCTTCACCTGCAGGCGTTCGAGCGAGGAGTCTACGTAGCGCGCCGTGCCGCCGATCGCGCCCTGTTCGCCCATTACGTGCCAGGGTTCGAGCGCATGGCGCAATTCCAGCTCCATGCCCAATGCCGAAATACGGCCATGCGCCGGGAAGCGGAATTCGAAATGCGGCGCGAACCACGCACTGTCGAGCGCATAGCCGGCGCCGCCGAGGTCGGCGATGACGTCGTCGAAGTCCTGCTTCACGAAGTGCGGCAGCATGAAGCGATCGTGCAGTTCGGTACCCCAGCGGACCAGTCGCCCGGGTGCGTAGGGCGTGCGCCAGAAGTGGGCGATCAGCGCCCGCAACAGCAGTTGCTGGGCCAGCGACATGCGCGCGTGCGGGGGCATTTCAAAGGCCCGCATTTCGAGCAAGCCGAGCCGGCCGGTGGCGCCGTCAGGCGAGTA
The DNA here is from genome assembly GCF_907163205.1 of Candidatus Accumulibacter sp. ACC007. NCBI lineage: Bacteria > Pseudomonadati > Pseudomonadota > Betaproteobacteria > Candidatus Accumulibacter > Candidatus Accumulibacter sp. ACC007. Next base: position 44,295 of record NZ_CAJQUD010000013.1, read on the forward strand.
CAGCTTGTCGATGCAGAACTCGGCGCGATGGGTATTGCCGGTCGAGTCGATGAGCAGATTGCGCAGCGCCCTGTCGATGACCCAGGGGGCGACGCATTCGCTGGCGTCGGCGGTCGCCCTGGGCAACTGACTGAAGGCGATCTCCAATTCGTATACCGAATCGTTGCGCGCCTCGTCGACGCGCGGCGACTGGCTGGTCGGGCCGATGAACAGGCCCGAGAACAGATAGGAGAGCGATGGATGGTTGTGCCAGTAGCTGATCAGGCTGCGCAACAGATCAGGCCGGCGCAGGAAAGGTGAGTCGAGCGTCGTTGCGCCACCAAAGACGAAGTGGTTGCCGCCGCCCGTACCGGTGTGGCGGCCGTCGAGCATGAATTTCTCGGTACACAGGCGCGACAGGTGGGCGGCGTCGTAGAGATGCGTCGTGCGGGCGACGAGTTCATCCCAGGTGGCTGACGGCTGGATGTTGACCTCGATCACGCCGGGATCCGGGGTGACCCGGAAGTTGGTCAGGCGCGGATCGCTGGGCGGCTCGTAGCCTTCGACGATGACCGGCGAGGCGAGCGCTTCGGCGGTCGCTTCGACGGCGCCAATCAGTTCGAGATAGTCGTCGAGCGTCTCGGTTGGCGGCATGAAAATGTAAAGCACACCATCGCGGGCCTGCGCCGAAACCGAGGTCCGGGTGACCAGAGTCGCCGACTCGCCGTCTCCCGGTGAGGTTTCATCAGCGCAGTCGGGAGCCTCGGCGGTGCGGGCAAGCGCCTCCGCGACGCCTTCCCGTGCCTTCTCGGCAAAGGCTGCACCGCTCACCGCGGCGTTGACGGCCGGTAGTCCGAGGCTGCGGCTGATGGCGAACTGCGCGCGAATGTCGCTGGCCGGGCGCAGCGCCGGGAAAGTCTGCGTTGGGTCGGGAGCGTGCACGTAGGGATAGTCCGCTTTCGCCACCCAGGGCTGCGAATCGAGCGGCAGTCGATAGCCGACCGGCGAGTCGCCGGGGACCAGGTAGCAGCGCCCGCCGCGCAGGTACCACGGGCCGCTTTGCCAGCCCCCCTGCGGACGGGCCTTCAGCGGCAGCACGTGACCGACGACCTGATCGAGCCCCTGGCGGAAAACCTGGGCCAGGCGCTTGCGTTCCAGCGCATCGTCGAGGCGGGCGTCGAAGGGGTCTACGTTGACCGGCAGCCGGTCTTCTCGCCACAGGTGATAGTAGACGTCCTCGTAGGCGGCAAAGACATACTTCGGGTCGATTGCCAGGTGCTCGGCGAGTCGGTGCAGGAAGCGCCCGGCAAGTTCTTCGTCGGCACCGTAGTCCTGGTTTTCGTTGGCGTAGAGGGCCGGATTGCTCCAAAGTGGCTGCCCGTCGCGTCGCCAGAAACAGTTCAGAGACCAGCGCGGCAATTGCTCTCCCGGGTACCACTTGCCCTGGCCGAAGTGCTGCAGTCCGTGCACGGCATACTTTTCCTGCAAACGGCGAAAGATCTCCGCGGCGCGAACCCTTTTCGTCGGGCCGAGCGCTTCGGTGTTCCATTCCGGGCCGTCGTGGTCGTCGATCGAGACGAAAGTTGGTTCGCCACCCATGGTCAGGCGGACGTCATCACGGACGAGGTCGGCGTCAATCTGATGGCCGAGAGCCTCGATCTGCTGCCACTGCGCGTCGCTGTACGGGCGGGTCACCCGGGGTGCTTCCCAGACACGTTCGATCTGCATGTGGTGCTCGAACTGGCATTCGCATTTCTCGGTCAGGCCGGTGATCGGCGACGCAGAAGAGGGCTGCGGCGAACAGGCGAGTGGAATGTGCCCTTCGCCAGCGAACAGACCCGAGGTCGGGTCGAGGCCAATCCAGCCGGCTCCGGGCAGGTACACCTCGCACCAGGCGTGCAGATCGGTGAAGTCGTGATCGGTTCCCGAAGGCCCATCGAGCGACTTTACGTCGGGTACCAGCTGGATCAGGTAGCCGGAAACAAAGCGCGCCGCCAGGCCGAGATTGCGCAGCACCTGGACCAGCAACCAGGCCGAGTCGCGGCACGAGCCGAGCGCCAGTCCAAGCGTTTCCTCGGGCGTCTGCACGCCCGCCTCGAGGCGGATGACGTAACCGACCTTGCCCTGCACCTGCTGGTTGAGAGCGACCAGGAAATCGACGCTGGCGCGCGGCTCCCTGGGGACGGTGGCGAGAAAGTCAGCCAGCAATGGGGTCAGCGGCAAGGGCGCGAGATAAGGTTCGAGCTCTTCGCGCTGCCAGGCCTCGTACTTGAACGGAAATGTCGCGGCGTAGGGCTCGGGAAAGAAGTCGAAGGGGTTGATCACCGACATCTCGGCCACCAGATCGACTTCAATGCAAAACTCGCTGGTTTTCTTGGGGAATACCAGGCGCGCCAGATAGTTGGCCTGCGGGTCCTGCTGCCAGTTGATGAAGTGCTGCGCCGGCGTCACTTTCAGCGAGTAGCTCAGGATAGGGGTGCGCGAATGCGGAGCCGGCCGCAAGCGGACAACCTGCGGTGCCAGGCTGATCGGGCGGTCATAGCGATAATGTGTGACGTGGTTGAGGGCAACATGAATGGACACGATCAGCTCCAGGACAGAGGCGGGGAAAGTTCAAGAAAGGCGGCATGCACCGTGGCGCCGCGTTGGCGGCGGACACGGTTGAGGACGGGCAGCGGGGGCGTCAAATCTGCAACTCCTTGAGCAGATCAGCCTCCAGTTTGACACGCCCTGCGCTGTCCTCTAGATGGCTGCCGCTGATCAGGAAAGTGTCTTCGACACGTTCGCCGAGCGTGGCAATCTTGGCGGTATGCAGATTGGCGCCATGGGCTGCCAGTTGCGTTGCGATGATGAACAGCAAACCGGGGCGATCGGCAGCGACGACCGTGAGCACGAAGAGCTTTCCGGTCTCGTCGGGTTCGAGGCTGACCAGCGGCTGGATCGTTACCTGCGGCTGCAGCGGGAAGTGCCTGACCTGACGCGAGACGCGTCCACCGCCGGGTATGTCGGCCGGCGATGCCCCGGAAAGGCGTTCGAGCAGTTCGTGCTCGATGTAACTGATCATTTCGCGATTGCTGCCACGATCACCGACATCGAGCAGGACGAATGTGTCGAGGGCGTAGCCATCACGGGTGGTGTGGATCTTGGCATCGACGATGCTGTAGGCCGCGCGGCTGAAGAAGCCGACCAGGCGTACGAACAGGTCGCGCTGGTCGTGCGTGTAAACCATCACCTCGAGGCCGCCCCCGAGGGGGCTGAGGCGCGCCTTGACCAGCGGCTTGTCGGCGTGCCGGTGGTCGTAGAGGACGCGCGCGTGCCAGGCTATTTCCTCGGCCGACTGGCGGAGGAAATACACTGTGTCGACCTGTTCCCAGAGGCGTTCATGGATCGTTTCGGGAAGTGCGAAGAAGCGCATCAGGCGCCGCGCTTCCTGTTGTCGCTGAACAATGACTCCCTCGGCCATTGGCGGTGCCTCGCTCGACAGCAGGTGTCGCCGGCTGGCGCTGAACAGTTGTTCGAGCAACTGGCCCTTCCACGCATTCCAGACTTTGGGGCTGGTGCCGCGGATGTCGGCGACGGTCAACAGATAGAGGGCGACGAGATGCCGTTCGTCGCCGATGATGGCGGCGAATCGAGAAATCACGGCCGGGTCGGAGATGTCCTGCTTTTGCGCTGTTCGGGACATCAGCAGGTGCTGGCCGACCAGCCAGACGACCAGCTCGCCTTCCTCTTCGGCCAGACCGTGGAGCGAGCAGAACTGCCGCGCATCGGCCTCCCCGAGTTCCGAGTGATCGCCACCGCGCCCTTTGGCGATGTCATGAAAGAGCGCGGCGATGTACAGCACCCAGGGATTGCCGAAGTCGCTGATCAGGCGGCTGCAGAGCGGGTATTCGTGCGCGAATTCTTCCATCGTGAACCGCCTTAGTCGGCGTATCACCTGCAGAATGTGTTGATCAACGGTGTACACGTGAAACAGGTCGTGCTGCATCTGCCCGACAACGCGTCCGAAGTTCGGCAGGTAGCGACCGAGGACACCCAGCTGGTTCATCCGTCGCAAGGTCTGCGTCAGGCGATGACCGTAGGTGAATAGCTCGAGAAAATGAGTACGGTTGGCCGGCTGCTGCCGGAAATCATCATCGATCAGGGTGCGGGCTCGCCACAGGGCGCGCTGCGCACGGGCGGTCATGCCGTGCAGGCCCGCGTGTTGCTGGAGGAGCAGAAAAGCCTCGAGGATGGCCTGCGGGGCGTCGCTGAAGACGTCTTCGTGCACCACGTCGAGCAATTCGTGCGCATTCTGGAAACGTTCGTTGATCGGCTGCGGTGGTTCTTGCCGCGGGGGCACGAGCGCGGCGCCGATGTTCTGGAGCAGGATGGCGTTGATCTGCAGTACCGTTTTCGCTCGCCGGTAGTACAGCTGCATCAGTTGCTCGCTGGCTCGGCGGGCGTCCGTGGCCATGAAGCCGAGCTGCTCGGCCAGTGCTGTCTGGTACTCGAAGAGCAGGCGATCTTCACGGCGGCCGGCGAGCAGGTGCAGGCGCGTGCGCAGCCCGCGCAGGAAGGCCTCGCTGTCTTCCAGAAGCTTCTCCTCGTCTGGCGTGATGAAGCCACGTTGTGCGAGGTCCTTCCAGCACCGGCCATAGCCGGCCGCTTGCGTGATCCACAGAATCGCCTGTAGGTCGCGCAGGCCCCCCGGCCCTTCCTTGCAGTTCGCCTCCAGGCTGTACGGTGTGTCGGCGAATCGCTGGTGACGGTCCTCCTGTTCGATTCGTTTGTTCTGGAAAAAATCGGCAGCGTTCATGTCGCGGTTTATGCGCAGCGAGAAGTCGGCGAAAAGTGGCGCGCTGCCGATCAACAGGCGCGCTTCGATCATCGCCGTGCGCACGGTGATGTTTCCGGCGGCCTGCTCCAGGCACTGCTCGATGGTGCGCACGCTGTGGCCGGTGTCCAGGCCGATGTCCCAGAGCAGGCAGACCAGGTGTTCGAGCTTTGTGGACAGGGCGTCGTCGGCTTGCTCAGGGAGCAGAATCAAGAGGTCGATGTCGGAAGCCGGGTACAGTTCGCCTCTTCCGTAACCACCGACGGCAAGCAGCGCCAGCGTGGGCGGCAGGTTCAGCCCGTACCAGAGCTCGCGGAGGACCTCGTCGATCGAGTGGCAGCGCTCGTGGAGCAGGTGGAGAGCGTCTCCCGTGGCCAGGAACTGCTCACCGATCGCCCTTTGACCGTCCTGGAGGCGCTTCTTGAAGGCGCTGATAAGCGCGCCCGGCGTGCCGCTATCGGCGCTCATCGCTCTTGCCCGGTGGACCTGGGCGAGCGCGCAGGCCAGGGAAAAATCGTCGCTGTTCTCATCTCGTCTTTCGCTAATCAGGGTGGCCCGCCAGGGCCTGGCTTTAGCGCGATCAGTGCGATCAGCGCGGCTAGCGCAGCCCAACTGGCGCGGCACAAGCCCTGATGTACCTGTAAGCAAAATTCGTGCGAGGATTTCCGGCGCCCGCCGTTGGCGGGTCAGGAACGATCTTCATTGGGCGACGGCGCGGGCGACCTGAAGCGCGATCTCCGCGCGGCACCCTGCACAAAACGCCTGCCCGGTTGGCGACGAAGCTCGGCCGCATCGCTGCCGCGGTCTGAATGACGCCTTCCTTGGCTTACAGTGGCCGCGTCACAGACAAGGCGCCGCGTATCTCGCCAGCGACGTAGCCGGTGGCGCGATCATGCGGGTAGTCTTTGGCCAGGGCGGCCCTGAGTTCGGGTGGCAGTGAATCAGCGGGGCCGTGACAGGTCTGGCACACCTCGATGGCCGGCAGTGCTTTCATGTAGCGGAACTGGCGTTGTCCGTTGCCGGTAACCACGATCTCGCCGACTTCCAGGTGCTGCAGTTCGGCCCCGTTGGCCGCCTGGATGTTGAATTCAGCCAGCTGTCGCGCCTCCCAGGCGTCAGGGGTGCCCGTCGTCGCGTTGCGCGCCTTAAGGCTGACGCGGTGGATAGCCCAGCCGGTTTGCTGTCGCATTTCCTGCAGCAATTGCGGTGCTTTTTCCTTGCAGATGGAGATGGCAGCAACCGGGCCCTGTTCCTGAACTGCTGTCTGCATTGCCTGCACCACCTTTGGCAGGACCGGCGTTGCCGTCTTGCGCGTTTCGCTCATCAGTGCCGCAGTATCCTGCGCGTGGACGGCCTGCGTGGCAGTGGCGAGTGATAGGGCAAGAACTGCTGCGGTGGACACTTTCATGATCGCTCCCGGTTTACTATAAGAAAGCGCTAATATACTACAGCGGGTCTGCGTCAGCCACCCTGATGCTTGCCCGGCGGCGTGATCACCCTGTGTAATCCAGGCCTTCACCCATTCTGCGGCGGCGCCCGAGTGACCCCGTGTTGGCCCGCCATGCACCGTAACGGTGCGTTAAAGAGCGTTTCGCGCACCTTTCGCTGGCGTCTCCCGCGCCTCTTTGCGTGGCCTCGCCCCGCTTGAGGCTTATTTGTCGTTTGGCACGGTTTCTGCTTGTCAAATCTTAACCCACACTGGCGGTGAGCCTCATGAATGCAGATTTCTACAACGAGATGTACGATGCCGACGGAAACTTGCGCGCTCATTACGAGGGTTTCGCGGACTGGTTGTCAGCGACCTCGCCCGAGCGCCTGGCGAGCAAACGGGCCGAGGCCGACACGGCATTTCATCGCCTGGGCATCACCTTCGCCGTCTACGGTGAGAAGTCCGGTACCGAGCGCCTGATTCCCTTTGACATCATCCCGCGCATCATTCCGGCGACCGAGTGGACGGCCCTGCAGGCCGGCTTGTGGCAACGGGTCAAAGCCCTGAACGCCTTTCTGCACGACATTTACCATGATCAGGAAATTCTCGGCGCCGGCCACATTCCGGCCGAGCAGGTACTGAACAACGCCCAGTTCCGGCGCGAGATGATCGGCGTCGACCTGCCGGCTGGAATCTACGCCCACATCGCGGGTGTCGATATCGTGCGTGCCGGGGCGGGCGAGTCCTACGTTCTCGAAGACAACCTGCGCGTGCCGTCCGGCGTCTCGTACATGCTCGAAGACCGCAAGATGATGATGCGCCTTTTTCCCGAGCTCTTCTCGCGGCACATGATTGCGCCGGTGCAGCACTATCCCGACATGCTGCTGGAAAACCTGCGCACCGTGGCACCGAGAGGGGTCAGTGACCCGACGGTCGTGGTCTTGACCCCCGGCGCGTATAACAGCGCCTACTTCGAACACAGCTTCCTGGCTCAGCAGATGGGAGTCGAACTCGTCGAGGGGCGCGATCTCTTCGTCAAGGAGCAGACAGTTTTCATGCGCACGACGCAGGGCCCGCAGCGAGTCGACGTGATCTACCGCCGGATCGACGATGACTTCCTTGATCCGCTGGCGTTCAACAAGGAATCGATGCTTGGTGTCCCAGGCCTGCTCGGCGCCTATCAGGCGGGTAACGTCAATCTGGCCAACGCCATTGGCGCCGGTGTCGCCGACGACAAGTCGATCTACCCCTACGTCCCGGAGATGATCCGCTTCTATCTTGGCGAGGAGCCGACCCTGCACAATGTTCCCACGTGGATGCTGCGCAAGCCCGACGATCTCAAGTATGTACTGGCGCACTTGCCGGAACTGGTGGTCAAGGAAGTGCATGGTGCCGGCGGCTATGGGATGCTGGTCGGGCCGGCGTCGACCAAGGCCGAGATCGAGGACTTCCGCGCGCGCATTCTTGCCGCTCCGGAGAAATACATTGCCCAGCCGACACTGGCCCTGTCCAACTGCCCGACCTTTGTCGAGTCGGGCGTCGCTCCGCGGCACCTCGATCTGCGCCCCTTTGTGCTCTCCGGGAAGAGCGTCGGCATGGTACCTGGCGGCCTGACCCGGGTCGCGCTGCGCGAGGGTTCGCTGGTGGTGAACTCCTCGCAGGGTGGTGGTACCAAGGACACCTGGGTGTTGGAGAACTGAGATGGATGGAGAATCGAGATGTTGAGCCGCACCGCTGATCACCTTTACTGGCTGGCGCGTTGTACCGAGCGCGCCGAGAATATGGCTCGCCTGCTCGATGCCTCGTACCAGATGTCGATGGTGCCGCAGCCGCTCGCCGTGCAGAACGAGACCTGGCGGGCGATTCTTGCCCTGAACAGCCAGGAGGAGGCTTTTGCCCAGGCCTATGACGCAGTCAATGCGGAAAACGTCCTGCGCTTTACCGTCGTCGATGCGGCCAACCCGTCGTCGATATACAGTTGCCTGCGCGCTGCCCGCGAGAACGCGCATGCCGTACGCGGCACGCTGACCGCCGAAGTGTGGGAGACGGTCAATGCGACCTGGATCGAACTCCGTCAGCAGGACGTCGATCAGATTCTGGCGCGCGGCGTCAGCGAGTTCTTCGACTGGGTCAAGCTGCGTTCGGCGCTCACTCGCGGGGTGACCTTCGGCACCATGCTCAGGGACGACGCCGTGCATTTCATCCGCCTCGGAGGTCTGCTCGAGCGCGGCGACAACACCGCGCGCATTCTCGACATGCAATATCACATCCTGCGCAACGGCGACGAGGGGGCGAGTGACTTCTATCGCTGGGGGGCCCTGTTGCGCTCGCTGTCGGCGTTTCAGGTCTACCGCAAGGTGTATCGTGACGCGATCACGCCCGCCCGCGTCGCCGAACTCCTGATCCTGCGCAAGGACCTGCCGCGTTCGCTGCATTCGTGCGCCGATGGCATTGCTCGCATGCTGCCCCTGATTGCCAATAGCGCTTCGGCAGAGACCCAGCGCAAGGCTGGCTTGCTGCATGCCAAGTTGCACTTCGCGCGTATAGACGACGTGCTCGCCGGAGGGCTCCATGAGTACCTGACCGATTTCATGGATTGCATCTATGAAATCGGCGCTGGCATCAGCCACGACTTCCTGCTTCCCGCCTGAGGCGTCGATCGTCGGCTGCCACATCGCGTTTCATCGGCGCTCCGCGGTCGGTGATGGACATTTGATCGCCGCGCCGGATACGTGCAAGATTCGCCACGGGGGTGAGGGAGGCGTACGTCGTGCGCTCTCTTGCCGTGCCGACGCAACAGTGCAGCATCGACCAAGGAGGAGGCATGGGTTGGTTTTCGAAGGCGGACCGGAATTTCTTTCTCGCTACCGTGGTACCGGGCACGGACAGCGTGCGCATCGAGAAGTATCTGGGTGTCGTGAATGGCGAGGCTATCATCGGCGCCAACATTTTCCGGGATCTGTTCTCGTCGGTTCGCGACGTCGTGGGTGGTCGTGCCGGCGGCTACGAGCGCGCCCTTTCCGGCGCCCGCGATGCCGCGCTCGACGACATGATCGAGGCGGCGAAGGAAATGGGTGCCAACGGTATTGTCGGACTCGATTTTGACTACGAAGTGCTCGGAGAGTCCAACGGCATGCTGATGGTCGCGGTCAGTGGAACGGCGGTGCGCATGGCTTGACGGCGCATGCAATGGCGGCGCGTGGAAAGTCGTGCCCTTGTCGTCTGCCGGGCAGGGGCGGCAATTGCTGGCTTCGCCTGGTGCCGGCTCAGCTCTCTGCCCGCAACGCCTCCAGCGACCGGGCGCTCACGCCGAGGTCGCGCCAGTTGGCCGGATGACAGGTAAACAGCAGGATCTGGTGCCGCGTCGCGGCGTCGAAGAGCACCCGTTTCATTTGCGCCAGGCGCTCGTCGTCGCTATGCACCAACGCATCGTCAAGGATTATCAGCGTTGGACGCCCGGCTTCCCTTAGCAGGTCGGCGTAGGCCAGGCGGCTGATGACGCCCATCTGCTCGCGGGCGCCGAAGCTCAGGCTTGCGAAGGCGCCCGACTCGCTGCCGCTGCTGCCCACGCGCGTCAGCGGGCCGGGCCCGAGGTTCTCGTCGATTTCCAGGCTGGCCTGCGCGAAGAGCAACTGCAGGTAGCGGTTGAGGTGCTTTTGCAGGGGTGCCTGCAGCTTGCTGGTCAGCACGCGGCGCTTGTCGCGCAGCAGTTGCAGGAGATAGTCAAGGGCGCTGGCGCGCCGCCGCAGTTCTTCGCCGCGCCGCTGCGCCTGCGCCAGGTCGCGCGCCAGCTCGGCGCTGCGCTCTTCCAGCCCTTGTGCGCCCGCCGCCTGCAATTCGACGTCCAGGCGCAGTAGCGTGTCGCGGCGCTCGCCAAAGCGCTTCTCGTGTTGTTCGGCGCTCCTGCCGAAGCGCTCGACGTCCTGCTTGAGGATGTCGGGCCGCGCTTCGCTGACCTCTTGCTGCAGGGCTGCGATGCGCGCAGACAGCGTTGTCCGCTCGGCGAGCGCGTCCACCAGATCGTGATTTGCCGTCGCCTCGCGTGGCGCACGGTCGGGCGCATCGAGGACCGCCTGGGCACTTTCCAGCTCGCGCCTGGCCGCGGCGAAGCTTGTCTGGGCGTTGGCGGCTGCCAGCTGCGCCTGGTGCAGGTTGTCGTTGATCTGCGTCAGCGATCTCCCCGCGGCTTCTTCGCCGGCTTCCGCGGCGACCACCGGCGGCACGGCGGGCGCGCCGTCGACTGTCGTCGGCATTTGGCGCAACGCCGCTTCGATCTCGCCGCCCCGTGCCTGCTGGCTGGCCAGTTCGCTGCGCAGCGCGTCGACCCCCTTGGGGGCCAGCGCTTTCAGCGTCGCGGTCGCTGTCCTGACTTCGCCAAGTCGCTCGGCGTAGGTCCGCTGACGGGCTTCTGCTTCGTCCAGAGAGGCGAGTCCCAGGCGCTGCAGTGCGGCGGCATGGCGGTCGCCGAGTTCGCTTTCCTGGCGCCCGAGTTGCGCGAGGTCGCTGCCACCGGGGGCAATCTCGAGCTTGCCAAGTCCGGGAAGCGTGACTGCCGTCGCCGCGAGCAACAGTCGCTCGCCATTGCCGCTCACCGACTCGCCGCCGATCGCCAAGCTGCAACCGTCGTCCAGCGCGAAGTGCAGCCGGGTTGCCGCAGCCGCCTGGCGGATTTGCAGTTCCCTGATCTTTCGTTGCTGCTCGCGCAGCGTTTCGAGGTCGGTGAGCTCGATCTCCGCCGCGGCGGCCAGGCGTTGCCGTTCCAGCAACGTGGCCTGTTCACCCTCGGCCTTGGCCAGCGCGGCCGCGGCGCTGGCCGCTTTCTGCCCGATCTCGTCGCGCTGGCGTGTCAGGCTGCGGCGCGTATCTTCCTGGCGCGCCAGGCGCAGCACTTCGCGCGCCGCCTGGTAAGCGGCGCTCGCCTCGACGCGCTTCGCCAACCACTGCGCGACCAGCGAGGCGCTTGCCGACTGCTCCTGGCGGGCTTTGTCTAGCGCTGTCGCGCGCGTCTCGGCCGCCTGTCTCTGGCCAGCAAAGCTGTCGAGCTGGCCGCGGAGCAGCTTGATCCGTTCTTCGCACTGGCTCGCGCGCAGCTTCTCGGCGGCGTGTGTTTCTTCTATGCGCGCGATGGCAGCAAGTTTTTCGGTCGCCGTCTGCTGCTCCTGGCGGAAGTGCAGCCACGGCTTTTCCTTTTCGTCGAGGCGGTGTTCGCGGCGCAGCGAGCTGAGCGTATCGACCTTCTGACGGTAGCTGGCGATCTCGGCGGCGATCGACTCGAGATCGCTCGCCAGCGCCGCTTCGTGCTTGATGGCTGCGGCGTAGGCGCCGCGTGGCGCGCCGGTCGCCGGGGTAAGCAGCTCGTTGCGCGCGCTTTCGACGCTGGCGATCACTTCGTCGCCGCCGCTGCTGGCGACTTCGCCGAGCGACTCGTTCAAGGCGCTGCGCAGATGGTCGGTGGCGTGGGTCACCGACTCCCGCACCTCCTGTGCTTCGCCCTGCTGGATCCACAACAGGCCGGGGATACCCCAATGCTCGGCGGTGCTGGCGCCGCGCCCGGCGTAGCGAAAGCCGAGCAGGTCGGCGAGATGGTCTTCGGCGTCGGCGCCGTCCAGGCGCTGGCTGCCGACTTGCAGTGCACAGCGTTTCTTGCCGAGAAAGCTCTTGCTCAGGCGGTAGCCCTGGTTGCCGACGGTAAAGTCGACCTCGACGCTGGGCGTCGCCGACGAATCGCCCCAGGGGCGGAAGTCGTCGACGCTGCTCGAGCGATGGCGTTCGAAGAAGGCGGCGCGCAACGCCGCAACGACGGTGCTCTTGCCCGCTTCGTTGGCGCCGGTGAACAGGTTGATGCCGGCGTCGAGGGCGCGTATTTCCAGTGCCTGCCGGAACTGCCGGAACTGCTCGATGCGTATGCGGGTGAGCTTCACGAGGCACCGCCAGGAGTGGCGCCCGCGGCGCTTGCGCTGCTCTCCGTGCTGACCGCGTCGATTCCCGTTGCGGCCTTTCTTTGTCGCTGGTCAAGGATTCCGGCGAGCAGAGTCAGCGCTTCGCGGGCGACTTCCGCGCTACTTCCCTGTTGCCGTGTGCGCAGCTCGTCAATGACCTCGCCGAGATAGCCGTCGGTGCGCAGGGCTTCGATGTCGTCGGCGGTCATTTCGAGGCGCAGCGCGGTGAAGTCGGTGAGCAGAGCAAGAACGCGGCCCTCGGCTTGTCCGATCGCTTCGCGCAGGCGGCGGTGGCCGGCCAGATCGGTCTGCCCGGAGACGGTCAAGTGCACGACGTCGTCGGTGGAAAACTCGCCAATACGCTGCAGCGCCAGCTCGACGTCGCTGTTCACCTGCAGCACCAGGGCCTCGGATCGCCAGCGATGTCGTCCGACGCCGAGTGGCGTCACCACAGGCAGTGATTGCGCTGCGGCCAGTTCGACGAGCAGCGCCTGGCCAGACTGGTTGGCCCGGAAACGATCGCTTTCCGGCGTGCCGCTGTACCAGGTTCGCGCGTCCACCTGGCGCGTGCCGTGCCAGTCGCCAAGCGCCAGGTAGTCGAGGCCCGCCTGCTCGGCGCGCCCGGCGGCGATCGGGTTGGGCGAGTCGATGCTGTCGGCGAGGATTCCCTGGACGCTGCCATGCGCCAGGCCGATGCGCAGCATCCCCGGTGGGGTCACGGCACTGGCAAACCATTCGCTGAGATCGTTGAAGGTGTTGCGCTGGGTCAGCGGCGCCGGCAGGATGGCGACGCCGAGCGCTTCCAGAAGCAGGGGCTCGGGCGCCAGGCACAGCGAGACGTTGCCGGGAATCGCCTGCAGGCGTGCGGCGCGCGTCCACACCGATTCCGCGAGCGCGGCGTCGTGGTTCCCTGGCAGCACGACCCAGCGACCCGAAAAACCGGCCATGGCGTTGAACAGGCGGCGGATGGTCCGGTCGGCAACGCCCTGCGCGTCGAAAACGTCGCCGGCGACCACGACCAGATCAAGGGCCTGCTCGCCGGCCAGCGCCGCCAGGCGCTCGACGGCCCTGAAGCGCGCGTCGGCGAGCAGTGCCGCCTGGTCGGGCTCGAACTGGCCGAAGAGCTTGCCGATCTGCCAGTCGGCAGTGTGCATCAGTCTGAGCAAGCGGCATCCTCGATCTTGTCGGCAGGCTTGCCAGCAATCGTCCTGGCGTTCGTTCGCCTTACGGACATCGTGACTGGGCTTCGAAGGGGCGGCGTAGCGTTGCCATTCGGGCACGCCGGGGCCTCTCTGCCAGGGCGCACCGGTGCACGCCTAAGTGACGGCAAACAGGGTCAGCTTCATCGCCCGACTGCGGACGGCAAGCAGCTCCTGGTAGTCGGCACTGGCGGCCCACTGCGTCGCATCCTCCAGCGTTGGAAACTCAAGCTCGACAAAAGCGTCGAAAGCGTCGCCGTCGAGTTCGTTCCAGAACGAGTGCGCCAGCTTCCCCCGATAACTGACCTGGCCCCTGAACCTCGTCACCGTCGCGCCGACTCGGCTGCGGTAGTCTTCGAATGCGGCCGGGTCGAGCTGTTTGATCAAGCCGACGAGTTTGACGGTCACTGCCTGCCTCCCTGAGCCTGGGCGGGCCGGCAGGACATCAGCGGTCCGGGCGGCGAAAGCCATTGTCGATCCAGGCGCTGGCGCTGCCCATGCTGAGCTTGAAGCTCGGCAGCACGCGCACCTGCGCCAGTTGTTCGCCGAAATCGTCGCTGGCGCCGAGCAGGGCATGCGGATCGTATTCGTCGGGAACGATGTCCAGCGTCACCGTGATCCGCCCGGACGGCGCGTCGACCGTGATGCTCTTGTGGTACAGCGCATGCAGCTGCTGCTCGTGGCGGCGCAGCACTTCCGCTGCCGTCTTCACCAGGGTGTGGAACGTCGCGCCGTCGAGCGGCTTGGGATTCTTCTTGTCGCGGCCCATGGTCCATGGTCCGACCAGCGCGGGCTCTGATTCGCCGTCCTTGAACATCTCCACGGCCCATCCGTCGCCGTCCTCGTTCTTGATGACGCGGGCGGTCCAGCCGTTGTTGATCCACAGGCGCGGCGAGTTCACCGCGCCGGGCACCTTGGCTTCGCCTTCTTCCTGGCTTTCGTTCCTTGTCATGGCTGAATTCTATCCCGCCATGGCGCGTGGCGCGACACAGGGCAGGTCGCGGCTACTTCTTGCCGTCCTTGTTCTGCGCGGCGGCGGCGCGGCTCTTGGCGTCCTGCTCGGTGGCGCTCGGTTGGTCGCCGAGTATGCTCTTCAGCGGACAGATTTTGAAGGCTGGGCACTTCTGGCAACCAGCGACGATGGCAATCGGGCAAACGGTCACGGTCGTTCCTTTCGATGATCGGGAAAGAAAAGAGTATGAGCGTGATGGCGACGAGAAACTAGGGCGCGGCGCCTAAAGTGCGTGATTGGCGGTCAAGCCTGCTTCCCATCCCGGGCGTCGCTTCGCCGAGCGGCAGATTTCAGCGGCTCAAGGAAACCTCCGGGCCTGCTATTCGGACGGCTTCACGCCTCGCGACGAAGCTGGACCACTGCCCCTTGCGCATTGCTCGCTCGGGCGGCTTGCGCGACTTCACTGGTGACGATCGTCTTACCGATCGGCGCGAGCGCAATGCCGGCAAGCTTCAGGTGCTGAATGGCGAACGGGATGCCGATGATCGTCAGCACGCACGCCAGCGCAGCGGCGAGGTGGCCAATTGCCAGCCATAGCCCGGCAAAGACAAACCAGATGACGTTGCCGACCAGCCCGAGCACACCGGTGCCGATGTCCTCTTGCTGATTGAGCTCGTGTCGACTGATCGCTTCCCTGCCGAATGGAAAGAACGAGAATTGACCGATCACGAAGCTCGCCCTGGCCCACGGGATGCCGACGATGGTCAGCAGGGCGATCAGGCCTGCCAGCCACCAGGCGAGGCCCACGACCAGGCCTCCAAAGATGAACCAGAGAAAATTTCCGATGCTGCGCATTGCCTTGGCCTTTCCTTGGCGTCCCTTTTTCGTGGACGGTATTGTGCCGCAAGATCTCGCCCAATCTTCGCGTACGTCGCCTGTCGCCACCCTCGACCAACGGCTAGGCAAAGATGGTCTGCATCTCCCGAGCGTCGACTTCGATCGCCGGCAGCAGGTCAGCATAGCGCTCGCGAAAGGCTGCCGTTTCGCCGGCGTTCGGGTCGACGTCCTGATGCAGCCATTCAAAATGAGTGCCGGCCAGGATGTTGCCGACATAAACGATGTCGGCCAGCGTCTGTATCGCCGTCGACGCTGTCAGCGCTGGCCGTGGCTGATCGTGATCGATCGTCGCGTTGACGATCTCCTCGGGCATGCCGAGGGCGCCGAGCAGGGAGACGCCGATGCCTTCATGCCACTGCATGATCAGGAAGCGCATGCTCTCGGGGCGCGCGCACAACTCCGGGTACTGGACGGCCCGGTAGAGCATGTAGAAAGCACCGAGATCGTGGACCAGGCCGGCGAGCAGCGCTTCGTCCTGGCTGATGCGCGTCTGGGTGCGGGCAAGAATGCGCGTCGCCGCGGCGGTTTTCAGGGTGTGATTCCAGAGGGCGACGGTGAGGTCGCTGAAAATCGCGATGTCCTTGGAGCGCATGAGCTGGCGCATGGCGATGGCCAGAGCCGTGGTGCGCACCAGGTCGACGCCCAGGCGGGTGATCGCCGCCTTGAGATCGAGAGCCGGCGCGCCGTGGGCCTGGTAGAGGGCCGAATTGGCCAGCTGCAGCAGTTTGGTGGCCACCAGCGGCTCGAGGCTGACGATGCTGCTGATGCGCATGATGGGCAGATCGGGATTCTGCAGTTCCCGGCGCAGGCGGAAAGCGGCGTCGAAGCTGGTCGGAAAAACGACGTCGCCGGCAGCCAGTTCGTCGGCGATATCCTTGATCATCTGGAAGCGTTGGGCGCTCAGCGCTTGTCCATGCTTGTCGGCAACAGGCTCTCGGCTTGCAGTCATGACGGGGTGACTTGCTCCTCTGGTTCTTCGGTCCTGGGTCGGAAAGTGCCCGCTGGCTTCAACGACCAGGCGCAGGCAGGCGCGCGTAGTCGTCGCTGCCCAGTCTTCTCGGACGAGCGAGCGGCAAGCGGCCGATGACAGCGCAACGGACGGCGCACCCGCCTACTGGAAACGGCAGGCACCCGGGCCATCAGGGTGGCCACAACTTCCGCAAGGACCGGGCAGGTCGTTGGCGCCCGCAGTCGATCCGGTGAGCGCGGCAAAAGCGGACAGCTTCTTGCGCAGGTCGCTGCTCTGGCAGTCCGGGCACTCCGCGGCCGGCGAGGAGTGACGGACCAGCTTCTCGAACTCCTTGCCGCAGGCAGAACACGCATATTCGTAAATGGGCATGATTTTTCTACTCCGGAGTATTTCGCGATGATGCCTGAAAATCCGGCGCTTTGCGGGCTCCCTGTGGCATGCGGAGGAATCAGCACGGCAGGCGAGCCCGCGCCGGCGCATACTACTGCGGAACTGGAGCCAAGGGCGAGGGTCTCTGGCATATTCCTGCTCGCGGGAGTTCGACTTTCCGAGCGTGAGCACAGCGCGTCCTCGCTTGACCACTTCCAGCGTTTCATCTGCTTTATTGCCTCGTCCTCGGCGGGGTAGATCGGCAGCAGGGTGTTTTGCCGTCTTCAGGACTGGCTGCTCATGAAGAATGACGTTTTTCTCAGTTACGCCGAAGAGGATCGCGCGCTGGCAGCCCAGATCGCGGCGGCGCTGGCCGCCCGTGGCTGGTCGGTCTGGTGGGATCGCCAAATACCGCCGGGGAAAACCTGGCGGCAGACGATCGAGGATGCCATCAGCGGAATGGGCTGCATGGTGGTGTTATGGTCCACGCACTCGATACAGAGTCCCTGGGTCCAGGAAGAGGCCGAGGAAGGCCTGGCTCTGGCGCGCCTGGTACCGGTGTTGATCGAAAGCGTTCGCCCGCCGATGGGCTTTCGCAGCATTCAGGCTTGTGACTTGCGTCAGCGGGACGGAGAAATGACGTCGGCAGCGGGCTTCCAGCAGCTGCTCGTGGCCATCGAAGCGCTCGTCGGGGTTGCATCGAGCCAGGTCCCGGCAGGCATCCGGCAGGATAGGGAAAGCACCGCCACAGAGACTCGGCAAGCGCCGGGAGAGCCGGAAAGAGGCCACCGAATGGCCTTCATTCTGGTCGCTTGCGCGGTGGCCCTGGCGGCGGCCATCGTTCATTACGCCTTGCCTGACCCTTCGTCGAATACCCGTGAGGCAGTTGTTGTGCCCGCGACGCTTCCCCGCTCATCGTCGCCGGTGGACGCACCGATCAATGCCGAGTTGGCCGCTCCCGGCACATTGCCGTCGGCAACGGCCCCCTCAGCCGCGCCGCCCGAGCCCAGGAAGGTCGTTGCCGCAGCGACGGCGCGGCCGGCCACGGCCGCGACCCGGCAAACACAGAGCATCAAGGAGCCGCGCTCACCGACGCTCAGCATACGCTGCGCGGCGATACGCGATCGACGCGACCTTGGTGATCCCGTAAGCCCCTCGGAACTGAAGGAGTGTCGATTATGAAGCCGCCCATTCCATCCGCTGTCCGGCTGCCTGCCCTGGCCCTGCTGGCCCTGCTGGCGCTGGTGCTCGCCGCTTGCAGCGAGCTTCATCGCCCTGGTGACTCCTCGGCAACGCCGACTTCGCCATCGGCAACGGCAGGTCCCGCGGCCGCGCCGGCAGCCCCGATAAAGGTCTTGCCGCATGGCGATGCCGTGTTGGCGGCAGCCAATGCTCTTTTTACCAACACCAGACTCGCCGAGGGCGCCAACCGGGTGAACGTGGTTATCGACCCCCTGGTCGATGGCGTTACCGGCGAGCAATCCACTGCCACGGTGGCCATGGGGCAACGCATCAGCGAGCTGGCGAGGAGCCGCTTTCCGCAGTTCAATATTCAGCCCTTCCAGGCGGACACTCTGGCGGCAAGCCCGTTGGTGCTGGTCGGTACCTTCACGCCGGTAAACAGCGAAGGGAAAAGCGAAGGCGATCGTGAGGCCTTTCGCATCTGCCTGGCGCTGGCCGACCTCAAGACGGGCAAGATCGTCGGCAAGGGTGTGGCGCGATCACAGATTCGCGGGGTCAACACCACGCCCACGCCATACTTCCGCGACAGTCCGGCGTGGGCCAAGGATCCGCGGATCGACGGCTACATCCGTACCTGCCAGGGCAGCAAGGCGGGCGATCCGATTCCGCCCGCCTACCTGGACGGCCTGTTGACCGCGAGCATCGTCAGCGAGGCCATTCAGGCCTACAACAGCGGGCGCTATCGCGACGCGCTCGAGCGTTATGAGGCCGCTGCCGCCAGCCCCGCCGGCGTGCAGTTGCGTGTTCTCAATGGACTCTACCTGGTGCGTAGCCGGCTCGGACCCAAAGCCGCTGCCGAGCAGGCGTTCACGCAATTGGTGGATTTCGGACTTGACACCCAGCACCTGGCCATGAAGTTTCTCTTCCGGCCGGGCAGCACGGCGTTCGTCACCGATTCGCCCCTGTCGCGCTCTTACGGAGAGTGGTTGCGTATAATTGCCCAGCGCAGTACCGTCAAGGACGCGTGTCTCGAAGTTTCCGGCCACACCAGCCGCACCGGTCCCGCGCCACTCAATGAGAGGCTTTCCCAGTTGCGGGCGGAATTCGTGCGCAACAAGCTGATCGACGCTTCGCCAGCGCTCGCCACCAGGACGCTGGCGGTCGGCATGGGCTTCAGCCAGCCGCTGGTCGGTACCGGACGCGACGACGCCAGCGATGCGCTCGACCGCCGAGTGGTGTTCAGCGTGATCGCTTGTCAAGGTGCCGGCGGGAAGTAAAGCGCCAACCCTACCAACGTCCCGTGCACCTGGCACGGGAAAGGCTCAGCTACCGCATGCAGATCAACCGTTTTCTTCTCGCGCTTTCACTCAGCCTCGTCGCCGCAAGTGCCCAGGCGAGTATCTATGGTTACGTCGACGAGCAGGGCGTCGCGCATCTGGCCACCGAGAAGATCGATTCGCGCTACAAGTTGTTTTCACGCGGCAATGCTCTGCAGCCGTCGTCAGCGCTGGCCATCGAAGAGGAAAGGCCTGAACTGTCGCGCTATTTTTCTCAGCATCCAAACCTGAAGAAGTTCGAACCCCTGCTGAAAGCGGCAGGCAAGGACTTCGCCGTCGAATCCGCCTTGCTCAAGGCAGTCATGGCTGCGGAGTCGGGCTTCAATCCGGAAGCGATCTCCCCCAAGGGCGCCATCGGCCTGATGCAGATCATGCCGGCGACGGCCGAGCGTTATGGCTTGCGCGGCGACAGGAAGAAGACCCTCGAAGAGAAGCTGACCGACCCGGAAATCAACATCCGTCTGGGTGCGCGTTACCTGCGTGACCTTCAGCGCATGTTTCCAGATCAGCAACATCTGGTGCTCGCTTCGTACAACGCCGGCGAAGGCGCCGTACAGCAGTACAAGAACACCATCCCGCCTTATCCCGAAACCCGCAACTACGTGCAGCTGGTCACCCAGATCTACCAGTTGTATCAACCTCGGGCAGCGATACCAAGGATCAACGCCGGCGTCGTCACCAGCGCTGGAGCAAAGGACAAGCGCCTTCGCCTGACCATTCCCGGGCAGGCGGCGCCAGCGGCAAAGGCGGCCAGGGTCAATTAAACCCGCGCCTCACAAGGTCTTCAAGTACTCCACCAGCGCGTCCTTGTCGGCCGCTGACAAGCCCGTCCCGAACTCATGCCCCTGGCTGCTGCCGGCCTTGCCGCGGGTGTCGAGCCGGGTGCCGACGCGCTGCGCCGCCGGCGTATCGGTCACGAAACCGACCTTGGTCTGGTCGTAGACGTCGTAGCCGCGCCAGAAAACCGTCGGCCGCTGTGCCGCCGGTTCCAACAGATCGCGCAGCGTCGGCACCGAGCCGTTGTGCAGGTACGGCGCCTTCAGCCAGATGCCGTCGAGGAAGGGGGTGACGTAGCCGATCAGGTCTTCCTCGACCAGGCCGCGGCGTTCGAGTCCCATCTCCTTGACCACCTGGTTGGCCTTGATCGCCGCGCCCTTGTTCCAGGAGTCGAGGCGGCCGCGGTCGGTGCCGACTTCGGCGAGCGGCAGCGGCCGGCCGGTGAGTTCGCCGGCGTGGCAGCTGGCACAGTGGGCGTCGAACAGCGTCTTGCCCTCGGCCACCTTTGCTGAATCGATGGCGAAGGGGTACTTCGGTGGCGGTAGTTCGGAGAGATAGCTGTGCAGCCACTGCACCTGCTCGACGAAGTCCTTTTTGTCGGCTGGCGCGGCGCCGAGCAGGCCGAGGGCCGAGTCCATGATCACCGAGTAGGCGTCGCTGCTGTCACCGGCGTAGTTCATGCGCTGGCCCTTGTCCCAGGCGTACTTCTTGAGGTTCCACACCGAGGGCATGTCGGTGGGGCCAAAGGTATCGTCCATCGGGGCGCCGATCATGAAGTACTTGGTGAGGTTCATCGCGTCGTCTCGACCACGTCCCCAGTCGGGGAAGTCGGGGCGATAGATCCAGGCGAACTGTTGCTCGCGTTCGAGCAGGCGCTTCCTGGTGATCGGGATGACGAAGAAGCGGTAGAGGACCTGGTCGATGATGTCGAGATCGGTGACGCGATTGATTTCGGCCATCAGGATGTCGGCGTTGAAGCGCGGGTCCTTGGCGCAGTCGATCAGATAGCGGAAAAAGCCTTCGACGTTGGTGGTGTGCGCCGGTCCGCCGACGACGAAGACCGGCGTGGAGTCGGGCGACTCCCGGTAGCTGGTCGTGTGGCAGACGGCGCAATTGTTCGCCACGCGTGGAAAACCGATGGTTTTCTTGCTGAAGCCGGCCGGCAGTTCCTGGCCCTCTTCCCAGGGAACACCGAGCGAGGCGTAGCCACCGGGAAGCACCTTGCCGTCCTGCGTCAGCTTTTCGGGAAAGACGCGCGGCAGGACGTAGAAGATCCAGTAGGGGATGCCGGCGTCGTGCTCGGCGCCGATCGATCCGTACTTGAAGCGTGTCTCGAAATCGGCGGTCACCCAGTCAGGTTGCGGGTGTTCGCGGAAGCCACGGTCCCAGGCGATCCAACCGCCAATGACCACGGCGACGATGATCACCACGCCGATGGCGCGGAACCAGGTTCTGCAGGATCGCATGCTCATCGTGGGCTCCTCAGAAGGTCTTCATGAATTCGACCAGCGCGGTCTTTTCGTCGGCACTCAGCTCGGTGCCGTAGGCCTTGCCCTCGTGGCCGCCGTTGCCGTTGCCGGGGACCGCGGTGTCGAGAAGGAAGAACGGCTGACCGTTGCCCTGCGCCTGCTCCGAGACGAAGCCGACCTTGACCGGGTCATAGACGTCGTTGCCGCGATAGAAAGTCGCGGGGCGCACGGCAGCGGGTTCGAGCAGGTCGCGCAGGCTGGGCACCGAGCCGTTGTGCAGGTAGGGCGCGCGCAGCCAGATGCCGTCGAGCGGCATGTTGGCGTAGCCGAAGGTCTTGCGGAAATGGGTGAACCGCCACGGGTAGCCGGCGTAGAGCGTCGCCTGGTTCACCGCCAGCGTGTAGGAGTAGGAATCGAGGCGTCGCCGGTCGGTGCCGATCTCGGCCAGCGGCGTCACCTTGCCGACCAGCTCGCCGCTGAAGTCGCTGCCCGAGGCGCCGTGGCAGCCGGCGCAGTAGGCCTTGTAGATCGGCGCGCCGCGCAATGCCAGTCCGGCGTCGACCGGGAAGAACTGGCTGAAGCTGGGCGGTGAGACATCGAGAATCCAGTCCTCGACGCGGCCGATACGTTCCAGGTCGATGGTCGGCGGCGTCGTGCCGGTGCCAAAGGCGGCGCTCTTGTTGCGCTCCTCGACGGTGGTGTTGTTGCCGTCCCAGTGCAGCTGCATCTCGTGCGGCTCTTTGCGCTGGCGTTGCCGCCACAGCGAGGGAAAATCGGCCGGCGCGTCGAACTCGTCGGGGTCGAGATGGGCCATCGGGAAGTTGAAGATCACTTTCGCCGAGTTGAAGGTGTCGACGCGTCCGGGCCCCCATTCGCGCTGCTTGAAGACCCAGTCGAAGCGCCCGGCGAGCGCCAGCACGCGGTCGCGCATGATGGCGATGGCCACCGGATAGACGATGTAGCGGTCGAGCAGGTCGAGTTGTCCACCCTGGCGTTCAATCTCCGGCAGGATGAATTCCTTGGCGAACTTCGGGTCGGCGGCGCAGCGGAAGAAGAACTCCTCGAAGCCCTTCATGTTGAAGGTCGCTGCCGGCATGCCGAGGACGATCGTCGGCGGCTGGTCGGCTGCCGTGCGCACAGTGCTCGTGTGGCAGACGGCACAGTTGACGAAGACACGGTCGATTCCCTGGTAGCGGCGCTGCGAGGTGCCGATCGGCAGGTCGCGGTCGCTGCCGTCGGCGTTCTTCTCGAAAACCATTCCCAGCGACTGGTAGCCCTTGCCGGGCAGGTATTGCGGGCAGACATTGGGCAGCGCACGCCAGATCCAGTAGGGGAAGCCCATCTCGTGCTCGCCACCGGTGGACCCGTACTTGAAGTGTTCGGTCGGGCTGGCATAATCCACCGCCACGTCACCGGCAAAGCGCTGGACCAACCAGATGACGACCAGCAGCGGCAAGACGACGGTGACGATGAAGAGAATGATGAAGCGTCGCTTCCAGGGGCTTCTTGCGGCTGCTTGCGGTTCGTTCATGCTGTGTTCCCCTTTTTCTCGTTCTCAGTGCGCTGGCAGGCACGGACGCAAAGCCTCGTAGCCGCCAGCCAGCAGGGTTGCGAGTTGCGGTGGGCGACCCGTCTCGGCGCGTAACCATTGCGTCACCTGAGCGAGCATGGCGGCGCGCACCGGGCTGCTGCGCCATGCTTGGGCGTCGCTGGCAAAAGCCGGCAACATGCTTTCCGGTGGCATTGGCGTCTTGGCGCGCTGCGCTGGCGCCAGGTCGGCCATTGCCAGACGGACGTAGAGGCGTTGGGCGCAGTGGCGGAGGCTGGCGCCGACTTCCGCCGGAGGGCCGTGCAGGAAATTCGGCGGAAAGGTTTCGGCGCTCTGGTGGCAGGCGGCACAGTAGGGTTGAAAGCCACGCAGGAGCGGATCACCGCTGCTGCCCGGCGCCTGTCCCGGCGCGACGGCGATTACTTCCAGCTGCGCTGGCGGCAGGTGCTCGGCGGCCGCGCAGCAGGGCGCCGCGGCCGGCGCGCCGAGTTCGGCGAACAGCGCCGAAAAAAGCAGCCGGCGCGGGAAGGGATCGGGTCCGAAAAGAGTCGCGGCTTGCGGACCGGTGGCGAGGCGGTCGATGGCCTGCTGCACGATGGCGAAATCCTCGCGGATTTCCAGCGTCGCTTCGCCGTCGACCAGCCCATCGCCGCCAGGGGTGGCGCCAGTGCCGGTGGCCAAGGTAGCTTCACTGCGACGAATGGCGATCGAGTGGATCACGTTGGCGGCGGCGTTTCTCGCCGGCAGCCCGTCTGCGCGTGGTGACAAGGTCGCGCCGGCTGCGTTCGCCGCAGTGAGAAGGGTCAGTTCCACATCATTCAGGGCGCTGCCGCCAGGCAGCGCCAGCCTTGCCAGCCGACCGCCACTCGGCCTTCCGGCATGCACCGACAGCGTTCCGGCGAGCAGGGTGCCATCCGCCGCGGAGCAGCGCAGCGACCAGCGCGAAGCGACTCTGGTGTCGATCCGGCAGGGAGCGCTGAGGCGCTGTGCCGCCAGTGGAGCCGATGGAGTGGGTGGTGTCAGCCGCTCCAGCGCACTCGCCAATTGGCGCCGGTCAGGGTCGGCGACGAACTCCGCCAGGCCGGCCACCAGCTGCCGCAGCGCGTCCGCAGCGTCGGGCCGCCAGAGCGCCCCGGGTGGACGCGGCAGGAGTGGATCGAAGCGCGCCTGCACCTCCGACAAAGCCACGCGAGCGGCCGCGTCTGCAGGCCAACTGCTCGTCCCCTGCAGGGGGTTGCGGTTGGGAATGTCGGGATTGCCGCTGGCCAGTCCGCCTGGCCAGCGGCGCCGCGCCTGCGCGCGCAGCGGCTGGTCGACCGAGCGCTCGAAACGGGCATCGGGCGTCCACGTCTGACCGCCGGCGAGGGCGTGCCGCAAGGCGGCCGCAAACAGACCCGCACGGCAGCCTTGCGCCTCGGCGCTATTGCCGCCGCAGCCTTCGCGCCACAGGCGCTGGGTGAGGGCAAAGCCGTTGGCGCGCTCACTGGCGTTGTCGATGGCGTAGGGAACGTCGATGCCGCGCTCGGGGGGAATGCCATAGAAGCTCTGGCCGCTGGCCAGCAGCGCTGCGGCGACCTTGGCGTTGGCGTTGGTCTCGTCCCATAGAGCGCGCGAAAAGATCGGCGCGCCGTTCTGGTGGCAGGCGAAGCAGATCGTCCGGTTGGCGTAGGCCAGACGCGGCTTGCCGCCGGCACGGTAATCCTTGAGCAACAGGAACTCGAAGCGGCCGGCAGGCTCGTTGTAGCTGATGATTTCGACGACCGCCGACTTTTCCTGGTAGCCAAGGTAGAGGCGATCCTTGAGCAGCGGCACATCGCCCGCTATCGGCGGGCTGTCGACGGCGACCACCACGCGGGGAGAGGCGAAGTAGTCGGGGGCGGCGGCTGTCCGCTGCAGCGAGCGGCCCAGCGGAATCAGGACGCGCTTGGCCGGTGGCAGTGGGCTGGCCGGATCGCGCTGGAGCTGGGCGTCGATGCGCGCGAGCAGAGCCTCGAAAGGAAACGGCACTTCTATCTCTGCCGCAACACCGCGCCGCACGGCAAACATCTGCTCGAAGAGCGAACGCCCGTGGCCGGGCAGATGCTCGCCGGGATCGGCCGGATCGACCACCGGCAGCGGCAGCGCTTCAGTCGCCCGCACCGGCATGGCGCAGATCGCTGCGGACCCCGCAGCGAGGCCGAGCAGGATCGCCAGCGAGGTTGCGGACAAGCGCATCGTCAGCCTCCATGCCCCGGGCGCGCCTTGCTCAGGGCTTGGCGGGCTTGGCGGGCGCAGCAGCGATGACGCTGCGTTGCTGCGTTCCCGGCCAGCAGTCTTCCTGCACCTTGCCGGTAGCAACGAAATTTGCCCGCGCCTTGTCGTCGGTGTCCTTGTCGTAGAGCGTGAAGTTGAGCGCGAAACCACGGTCCAGATAGGCGCGGCCAAGGTAGAAGCCGGGACGGATCATGCGGATCTCGTCGCGCACCTTGAGGCCTCGCCGACCGGCGAGATAGTCGGGGCTTTCCTGGTAACCGGCGATTTCGTCGCTAAAGAAGTAGTCGATGATGATCGATTCGCGCCGCGAGTCGAGCAGGCTCTGGCCGCAGTAAAGCTTGGCCGGGAAGAGCAGCCAGGTCTCCTTGCCAGCGTAGTTCATTTTCTTCGGATCGCCTTCGACCAGGCCGACCTTCTTGAGCAGCGACAGATCCTCGATGCGGTTGCGCAGCACGCCCTCGTCGCGGAAGAAAACCTTGCCGCGCCAGAGCACTTCGCCGATTTCCTCGACGACCAGCCCCTTGAGGTGCAGGACGGTGCCTCCGAAGCCACCGACCAGCTCGGAAAGCCGGAACTTGCCGCTGCTTCCGCGCGGCAGGAGAATGCGGCCCTCGAAAGCACCATCCGGGATCGGGCCGGCAGTCAGGCGGGCGTAGATCTGATCGATCTGCTCCTCGTCGAGCGTCGCCAGGTAGTCGGGTGTGATCTTGGCCAGTTCGGCCGGCGGAATCGGGAACTTGTAGTCCACCTGCGCCAGGCTCATTTTCGTTTGGTAGCTCTTGGCGTAGGGCGCGAAAGTAATCTCCGGGGGTTCGGGCTTGCTGCACGACGCCACGCCGAGGGCGGCGAGGGCGGCGAGGGCGATACGGGCAATCCGACCGAAACGTACTCCGCCAGGCAGCGAATCCAGGCAACTCGGGGTCAAGGTGTGCGGCAGTCGCATGATGTGATCTCCCGTTTCCTTACAGCGTGGCGAGGAAAGCGGTGAGCGCTTTCTTGTCGGCCTCGGAAAGGTCCTCGCCGAAGCGGTGACCCTGATTCTCGATCTCCTCGGTGCACGTCTGGTAATTGGCACTGATGAAATCGCGTTGCTCGCGCAGAATGTCGACGAAGCGCGACGGATTCTTGATGATCTCGTCGGCGATCGTCTGCAGCGTCGGCAGAAGGCTCGCCTTGCCAACTGCTTCGAGCCGGTCCGGGTGGCGCTTGGCGAGGAAGAGGTCGCCGATCAGCTGTTTGTGCATCAGTCCATTCAGGAAACCGGCGCTGGTGCCGGCCGGGATCTTCACCTGCCCGAAACCGAACAGCGGCTTCTCGGTCTTGCCGTCGAGCGGACGGATGCCGACATCGATGAGCAGATCGGCGTTGGTCAGCGTTCGTTTGCTGCCTCTCTCCTTCGGGTGGAGAAGTTCGAACATCGACAGCTTGTAGAGGTCGAAGCGGCCCTCGACGCTGGGATCGTAGCGCAGGCAGTCGGGCTGTTGGGCGAGCAACTGGCCGCCGCTGTCGATATAGCGTGCGCGGTGGAAATCGTTGGCCTTGTTCGCCGGCTTGCCACAGATTTCCGGCCCGATGGCGTTGTTGTGCATGAATGGCGCGGTCGCCCAGATATTGACCAGCGAGACGTTGCGCATGTAGCCACGACCGGCGTCCTTGAGTTCGTCGCGTTCCGGAATGTCGGCGACCACCGGGCGCTCACGCAGCGTGTCCGATGCGGATTCCATGTACAGGTTTCCTGCCTTGTGGTTGGAGTGCAGCGAGCGGCAACGGAAAGTGCCGACTTCAGTCACCGGTGTCGCCTGATCGTTACCCAGGAAATCCGCCCTGATCTTGCGCGGATGCGCTTCGCTGGCGGCGGCGAAATCGCGGTTATTGAACGAGCCACCTTCGCTCTCTGGAATGCTCGAATGGCAGCGTGCGCAGTTTTCGGCGAAAACGAGCTGGCCGCGGCCCACGGCACCGGCACCGAATTCGGTTTCCAGGTCGCGGACCAGATCGGCACGGCTGTAAGCCAGGCTACTTGTTCCCGCCTGGCGAACGTTGGCCAGCGCTGCGTAGAGGTCGGCCTGGTCCGACTCGGCCGAGGCAAAGAAGTCGAGCACGTTCTGCAGCCGGTCCTCGACGGCCCGGAAGTTCGGGCAATCGCGCCGGCACTGGCCGATATCGAAGGGCGTCTGCCCGAAACCACGTTGCTCCGGATCCACCTCGCGCATGTCGGCGAGGTGATTGACCCAGCACTGCTCGGAGCACGAGCCAATGTTGAAGTACACGCGCTGGATCGCCTCCAGCGCACCGGTCGAATCCTCGCCGCCCTTCAGGATGTGATGGACGCCGGGCAGGACCACTTTCTTGCCGCCCAGGTTGACCGGCGTGACGTCGTCGTTGCGGGTGCTGCGCTGCCAGCACTTGCCGTCGCGACCCGGCTCGCACCAGCACTTGCTCTCGTCGCTCTCGCTTCCGCAGCTCGCCGCCTTGCGCCATTTGGTCACCACCTCGCCCTTGAAAACCGGCCGCTGGGCGACATTGATCAGCGCGTTGATGGTCCCCGGATTGTTGACCTGGTCGTGCGAAATCGCCGAAGTGTCGGTAACACCGGGACGGGCGTGCGCGAACATCTGATACTCCAGGCTGCTCATCGGCAGGCCCGAGCCGAGCAGTTCGGACATCCGCGTGTATTGATTGCCGATCAGTCCCTTGATGTTCTCCCACCTGGGATGCGCCGGGTCGGCGGGCGGGTTGAGCGGGTCGAAGGCGATATGGCAGGAGCCGCAGGAGGTGCCGATAAGGAAGGGCGGCTCCACGGAGCCGTCGGCAAGCCGGCTCACCCGCTGGTCCGATTCGATGCCGGTCTTGGCGATGAGCGGGCTGTCAAAGCCCGACCAGCTGCCTGACTCACCGTTCAGCGCCTGCCACTTCGCGGCGTCGAAGCGCGGGTTGGGAAACTTGCGAATTCCCAGTGCACCGGTCGAGGTGCCGAACTTCAGATCGCAGGCCGAGTGCCGCTGATCCACCTTGCCGCCCTGACTGTGCGGGTCGTCCGGGTCGAGGGCCGCGTCCTTGAGGCCGCAGGCCGGGTCGACGTAGCCGGGCTTGCCGACGTACTTCAGGAGCACGTCGTCGCCAGGGCACCAGTCGAAGCCGTAGGTTTCCGCGGCTGACTTGGCCGGGCAGTCTGGGTCGCCCGGCTTGCAGCACGAGGGGTCGTTGATGATTCCCCAGGCCCAGAAACGATCGTCGCGCTGGTCGGCACGCAAGACGCGGAACCAGTCGACCAGGACGCCAATGCGCTGCTGAAAGGTATAGGTATGGAAGCGGTCGTTGCCGGCAGTGGCCTTGAACCAGATCAGCCGTCCGACGCATTCCGATTCACTGAGTCCTTCGCGGGCGCAGGCTTCGTGATACGGAGCATCCTGATCGATGATCGACGCTTCCGGAAGCGCTTGCGCGGAAGCGGCGGCAACCAGGCCTGCTGGCGCGCCTTGCGCATGTGCATCGCCGATATTGACACTGCGCTGGTGGAAAACGCCAACACCAGTGCCGAGAATGAGTGTGGCCACAAGAGCGGCAAACAGATTACGTTTCATGCGTTCTCTCCTGACGGGCACAAATAGCTTGAAACCCCAAAGGCGGTAAACTCGACGGCAGTGTCGTCGCCGGCAGGGCAGTATCTGTTCGGGTGTCAGCCCTGTCAAGCGCTGGCACTTTCCGCGTCGCACAGATTTCAGTCACCGATTGTGCGCCAAGCACGCTTGTTAAATGATCGCGCTAGCGTTCCAGCGAGCGAAGGTGACCGATGCCGGTTTGGCAGTCGCTGAGCAAGGTGGTTCCGCGCGCCAATGCGACCGGCACGCCTCCGCTGCCCGGTTATTGGCATGCAAGAAGGAACTGCCGCCAGTATCAGCGACAGGCCGGCACTGGCAATGCGCGTTGTCGCTGACGAGAAACCATACTCGGAAAAAATATATTAAGCTTCCGCATCGTGACTTCCGCAGGATTATCGACTGCGTGCAAACTGAATGAACTGGACTCGCCTTCAACGGAGCTCGCTCAAGACGAGAATCACTCTGTTTACGCTGGCCATTTTTCTGATCGGCATCTGGTCACTGGCTTTTTACAGCAGTCGGATGCTGCTCAAGGACATGGAGCGCGTATTGGGTGACCAGCAGTTGTCGACGGTTTCCCTGCTCGCCGACGAGCTGAATCACGAATTGGGCGACCGCCTGGCGTTTCTGGCCAGAGTTGCCAGCCGAGTCACTCCGGCGATGCTGACCGATAGCACGGCCTTGCCGGCGCTCCTGGCGCAGAGCCTGATTCCGGAAGACGAGCCGTTCAACGGCGGTATCATTGCGCATCGACTCGACGGTACGGCTGTTGCCGAATTTCCTCCCCCATCAGGGCGGCTGAGTGTCAATTACATGGACATCGACAGCATCGCGGCTGCGCTGCAGGAGGGAAAATCGACCATCAGCCGGCCGGTGATGGGAAAGCAGCTACCGGTGCCCGTTTTGGCATGACCGTACCCATTCGAGAACCCGGTGGCAAAGTCATTGGCGCCGTAAGTGGCGTCGTCAATCTGGCCCTGGCGAGTTTTCTCGACCGTTTTACCGACAGCCGCTACGGCAGGACGGGGGGTTACCTTCTCGTTGCGTCGCATGACCGGCAGATCATCACCGCTACCGACAGGAACCAGGTCATCGGCCACCTGCCGCCGCCAGGCGTCGATCCGACCGTCGATCGCCTGGTCGTAGGTTCCGAGGGCCCCACCGTCGCTGTCACCAGCGGCGGCTCCGAAGTCCTCACCTCGGCCAAGCGAATTCCCGTTTCCGGCTGGGAGATGGTGGCAGTGCTTCCGACCGCCGAAGCCTTTGCGCCGATTCACGGCATGCAGCAGCGCATGCTCCTGGCTGCATTACTCCTCTCCATGCTGGCCGCCGCCGCGACCTGGTGGATATTGGGCCGCGAGCTTGCCCCGATGCTTTCTGCTGCGAAAATGCTGTCCAGCCTGTCGGAGAGCCAACGGCCCCCGCCGTTGCTGCCCATCGCCCACGAGGACGAAGTCGGCGAACTGATTGCCGGCTTCAATTCCCTCCTGAAAACCCTGGGAAGTCGGGAGAAAGCAGTACAGGAAAGTGAAGCCTTCAAGAACGTCATCCTCAATTCCATGGCTGCCGAAATCGTCGTTCTCGACCGTCACGGGGGTCATCCGAGCGGTCAACAAGCGCTGGCGGCGGTTTCATGGGAAAACCGTGCAAAGTCCGGACAACTGCCGGCGAATACGAGATCGCGGGAATTACCTCGATTTTTGCGACCTCGACGCTGAGGTCCAGGACGACGAAGCCAGTAACGCCCGGCGCGGGATCGAGTCGGTTCTTGAGCGCCGTTTGCCCTCCTTCAGCCTCGAATACGCCTGCCACTCGGCGCAGGAACGGCGCTGGTTCACGATGGCCGTCATGCCTCTGGGGACCGACCTCGAGAGCGGCGTGGTGATCACCCATACCGACATCACGGCCCTCAAACGAGCCGAGCAATACGAGCAGTTTCGCAGCCGCATTCTGCAACTACTGGCCGAAGGCGAGCTGTTGCGTGGCCTTCTCGAAGCGCTGGCGCAGGGCGTCGAGGAGCTCAATCCGGGAATGCTGTGCAGCATTCTCCTGGTGGACAATGAAGGCATGCGCCTCACCACCGGCGCGGCACCGAGCCTGCCCGAGGCCTTCAACGCGGCCGTCAACGGCATGAAAATCCGCGCCGGAGCCGGTTCCTGCGGAACGGCCGCGTTCACCGGTCAGCGGGTCATCGTCGAAGACATCGCCAGCCATCGCTACTGGGAGCGCGCCCGGGAGCTGGCGGCCAGCGCCGGGCTTGGCTCGTGCTGGTCGGAACCGATTCGTTCATCCTCTGGCAAGGTTCTCGGCACCTTCGCCCTCTATCATCGGCACGCGCACAGCCCGAGCGCAGCGCATATCGAGCTGATCGAGCAGTCCGCCCGTCTGGCCAGCATCGCCATCGAGCGAAATCTCGCCGCCGAGCGGTTGCGTACCAGCGAGGCGCATTTCCGCCTGCCTGACCGAGAATATTTCCGACATTGTCTGGCGACAGGACCGCGATCATCGCTTCACCTATATCAGCCCGGCGGATGAACGCTTGCGCGGCTACCGGGCCGAGGAGGTGATCGGGCGGCACGTGACCGAGGTGTTGACCGACGAGGGAATCGCCATTCTCAGGCGAAAGCAAGAATGCGCGCAGAAGCCGAGCGGCGCGGCGCAAGAACCAGGATCAGCCGCTTCGAACTGCCGCAGCGCTGCCGGGACGGCAGGCTGATCTGGCTGGAGGTCCTGTCCACTCCCGAACGCGACGCGCGCGGCGCGATCATTGGCTATTACGGCGTCAGCCGGGAAATCACCGAACGCAAGCACGCCGAGGAGAAGGTTCGCCAACTGGCGTTTCATGATTCCGCTGACGGCGCTGCCCAACCGGCGCTGCTCGACGACCGTCTGAACCAGACCATGGCCGCAAGTTCGCGGCTACCCTGCCACGGCGCGGTGATGTTCGTCGACCTGGACAACTTCAAGCCCCTGAACGATGCGCATGGGCACGTCTTGGCGATATCCTCCTGGTCGAGGCTGCGGCGCGGCTGAAGAGCTGTGTCCGCGAGGTGGACACGGTCGCCCGCCTTTGGCGGCGAACGAGTTCGTGGGTGATGATCAGCGAGCTCGCTGCGGACAGGACCGAGATCATGGAGAAAGCCGCCATCATCGCGAAAAGATTCGCCTTGCCCTTCTGGAAGAATATCGACTGACCCTCAAGTCCGACGCGAAGGCCGGAACGACGCTCACCCACCAGTCCTCGGCGAGCATTGGCCGTCGCTCTGTTCATCGGTATGAAGCCAGCCGCGACGAGATCCTGCAGTGGGCCGACTGCGCAATGTATGAGGCGAAGCAGGCAGGGCGGAATTTCATTCGCTTTCACGACGGGGGGCAGCGCGGCTGAAAGCCTGCCCGCCGGCGACGCTGCGGCCGTGAAGGGAAGCGCCGATCCGGCCGTGGGTCCAGCGTGCTTTACGGGCGGGACGCCGATGAAAAGCGGAGCGACAAGGGATTCGCTACCGGCGTCTGGGTCTAGAATGGGCGCTTTGCCAGACTGCGACCCGTTCACCATGATCCGTACCCGCTTTGCGCCTTCCCGACCGGTTTCCTGCACATTGCGCGGCGCCCGCACCGCGCTGTTCTCGTGGGCCTACGCTCGCCACCACGGCGGCGCTTCATCCTGCGCATCGAGGATACCGACATGGCGAGTTCGACGCCGGAAGCCGTTGCAGGCGATGTATGACGGTATGCACACACGGTGGGAATCGAACACGACGAAGACGCTACGTTTCTACCAGACACGGCGCAGGCGCATAGTACCAGAACGTGAGCGGAGAGATGCTCCGCGACGGCACGGCTAACCATTGCTAAACTGGATGACCCGACATGACGTCCGCCCACTCTAGGCCCCCCCCCCTCTGAGCGGAGGTAGAAGCGCGCACAAGGGTGAAGGCGCGCTACAACGGCGCATGGCGGCTTGAACCGGGACAGGTCCGGCCGCCGCCCGATGCGTATCGCCACCGTGCGGTTACGTAATCAGGGAGGACGGCGTCGTCGACGGGGACGCAAACCGGGTCAAGGGGCCGCCGTATCGAGATACGCCAACGACGAACGCGACGATTGGTCATCGCCCGTGCGATGGCCCGCGAGTAAACTTCTGTGTCGTCTTTGATGATTTCGATATGGGCAGTACGCACTGTCATCGCGGACGATGACCACGTCAATAAACGACACCAGGGCAGATCAACATTTTGCGCGGGCGCTGTGGCGTAGACCGGTGCGCTCTATGCCACCCCTGTGATGTCCTTGGGCGACGGATGGGCAAAAAAATCTGTCCAAGAGCCCCACGGTGCGGTCAGAGTCATTGAAGTACGACGGACGAAGGCTATCTGCCGGAACGCCGTGCTACTATGGGAGGCCTGGGTGGTCGCACACGGACGACTGACGAGATCTCTCGATGCGCAGTTCTGCGCGTGGTTAGACCGTGACAACATCACCCGTCGGCGGCCGGCAGTTAGTTCAATACGAAGAAACTCAATGGCGCAATGCGCAATCTCAAGCGCGCCGAGCCGGAGCGACTGGCGGCATTGGTGCGCCGGTCTGCAGGCGCGCGTGGCGTGCCGGTCCAGCGCGACGCCTTCGCTGCCAG
>NZ_CAJQUD010000014.1:0-50648 GCF_907163205.1 Candidatus Accumulibacter sp. ACC007
TGAATGGGCGTTCCGGCGCCATGCCAGCGACCTTCGACTGCGCCGGTAAGCTAATCACCGCTGGCGTGTCAAGGCCGCCGCACAAACTCCTCGAACCCCTCTAGTGGCAGGGGTCGGCTAAAGAAATGGCCCTGATAGAGATAGCAACCGCAATCCTCGAGGAATTCCTTTTGCGCCTGTGTTTCCACTCCCTCGGCGATCACGGCCAGCGCGCGGCTGCGTGCCAGCGCCACGACGCTCCTGGCGATCTCGGCGTCGGTGGGGTCGCTGAGGATATCGCGCACAAACGACTGATCGATCTTCAACTGATCCAGCGGCAGGCGCTTCAGGCAGGACAGCGAGGAATAGCCGGTTCCGAAATCGTCGAGCGAGAAGCCAACGCCCCGCTCCTTGAGCGCCACCATCTTGTCGATGCTGTCCTCGGCGTGGTCCACGAGTAGACTTTCCGTCAGCTCCAGTTGCAGTCGCTTCGGGTCGGCACCGGTGCGCGCGATTATCGCCAGGACCCGGTCTACGAAGTGGGCTTCCCGGAACTGCTGCGCGCTGACATTCACCGCCACCGTGAGAGGGGCCATCTCCGGTCGCGTGGCCCATGCTGCCAACTGCATGCACGCGGTCTCGATGACCCAGTAGCCCAAGGGTACGATCAAGTGCGTTTCCTCGGCCAGTGCAAGGAACGCTGCGGGGGCGAGCATGCCGCGCTCGGGGTGCCGCCAGCGCAGCAGCGCTTCGCATCCCGTGACCCGGCCATCGGCGGCCACCTGTGCCTGATAGTAAAGAACGAAGCCGCTTTCGCGAATCGCCTTGCGCAGGCTCGCCTCCAGGAGGGCACGCGCGGAGACCAGGGTCTGCATCTCCGGATCAAAGAAATGCAGCGCGTTGCGGCCCGCGGTCTTGGCTTTGTACATCGCCAGATCGGCTTGCATCAGCAGGTCGTCGATGGACGTCTCGACGCCCCAGAACAAGGTGGCGCCGATGCTCGCCGTGCTGTGATGATCCGCATCGTCGAGCCGGTAGGGTTGATTGAGGGCAGCGAGGATCTTCTCGCCGACGCTCTCGGTCTGCGTGGCGGCCTCGGCCATGTTGCGGTTCAGGCTTCCCATGATGACCACGAACTCGTCACCACCCAGCCGGGCCACGGTGTCCGATTCGCGGACGCTGGCGGTAAGACGTTGTGCCACTGCCTGCAGCAGAAGGTCGCCCTGGCGATGGCCCTGGGTGTCGTTGAGCGTCTTGAAGTGATCGAGATCGACGAACAGCAGCGCACCGAAAGTCCTGTTGCGCTGGCCTGCCGTCATGGCCTGCTGCAAGTGATCGCGCAAGAGCGTGCGGTTGGGCAAACCGGTGAGGGAATCAAAGAAGGCCAGTTCCTCGATTCTTTCCTCGGCCAGCTTGCGTTTGGTGATGTCGTATTGCATGCAGACGTAATTGGTCACGGCGCCGCCGCAGCCCCTGACCGCCGAGATGGTGAGCCATTTTGGATAGACCTCGCCATTCTTGCGCCGGTCCCAGACTTCTCCCTGCCAACAGCCCTTGCTAGTGACCGACTTCCAGATGGCGCGGAAAAAGTCCGCGTCGTGACGGGCAGACTCAAGCATCGACGTCGTTTGACCAACGGCTTCCTCTGCGCTGTAACCGGTCATCAGGGTGAAAGCCTGATTGACGCGCAGGATCCTCCGCTTGGCATCAGTGACCAGCATCCCCTGCTGCGACTGGAAGGCGACGGCGGCGATGCGCAGTTCGGCCTCGGCCTGTTTGCGCCTCGTAATGTCGCTGATCACGGTGCGCAGTACGCGCTCGCCCTCGGCGCCCTGCGCGAGGACGGTTTCCAGAAGCACCCAGAATGGCCGGCCTGCAAGGGTGACCATGCGCAATTCGCACGACTGCCGTTGCCCGCTTTCCAGAAGCTGCTTGCGGTGCAGGTAGAAAATGTCCTGGTCTGCCTTGAGGATGAAGCGGCTGATCCGCTGCCTGGCCAGCTCACCCCGGGCGACACCAAGCAAGGTCGCGGCGCAGAGGTTGGCTTCCAGGATCAGCCCCTGCTCGCTCAAGGTGCAGTAGCCCACCGGCGCCAGGTCGTAGATGTCGAAGTAGCGTGCGCGGGTGGCGTCGAGCTCGAGTTGCACCCGGCGCAGTTCCTCGTTCTGCATCTCCAGCTCGGTCTGGTGCACGCGCAGGTCGTACAGCACATGCTGTGCTGCTTCCGGCCAGCCGGCCTCGATTTCTTCCGACGGTTGGGCAGCCATCCCCCGCAGGCGGTCTTCCGCCGCCCGGCGCAGCGCCTGGCCCGCCCCCGGACGCTCGGCCATCGGGGAGCGTTGCCGGGCTTGACCGCGTTTATCCTGGCCGCACATGGGCAGCAGCCGTCGCTTCGTCCTTCGTCGCTTGATGCAGTCGTTCCGTGGTGGCGATCGCGTACCTCTGGCCGTCCTCGCCGGTCAGGGCGCTCGCCGTCAGCCATACCTGCACCACCGCGCCGCCCTTGGTGAGGCGTCGCGTGAGGCGCGGTGTGAGCGCTTCGGCCCGGCCAAGCTGCAGCGCCATGGCCGGGGCGTCGTCCTCCAGACCCTGCGGGATCCGGTCGCGCGTGCTCATCAGCAGGGCCTCTGCCTCGCTCCAGCCATAGAGTCTTTCCGCACCGGGATTCCAGGCCAGAATGCGGCCATCGAGATCCTGCACGGTCACGGCGTCAAACGCATCGCGTACGACGACGCCGAGACGGAACAGGCTGGCGCGGCTCTCCAGCAAGGCTTCGACCCGCTTCATTTCGGTGATGTCCATGAACGTGATCACCGCACCTTCGATGACGTTGTCCAGAGTGCGATAGGGGCGGATACGCATCGCGTACCACGACCCGGTGCTGCTTTGCACTTGCGTCTCCAGCGGCGTCAGCGTATCGAGCACGCCCTGAGCGTCTTCCACCAGGCGGTCGTAGCCGACAAGGTTGGAGACCAGGTGGCCCACCGGCCGACCGACGTCGCCCGGAATCAGGTTGATGATCTGAGAGGTGGCCGGTGTGAAGCGCAGGATGTGCAGTTGATGGTCGATAAAAATGGTGGCGATGCCGGTGCCGGCAAGCAGGTTGTTCATGTCGTTATTGGCGCGCGACAAGTCTTCGACCTTGCTCTGCAACTCGGCGTTGACCGTCGCCACTTCCTCATTCACCGATTGCAACTCTTCCTTGGAAGTCTCCAGTTCCTCGTTGGTGGACTGCAATTCTTCGTTCACCGACTGCATTTCCTCGATCGCCGACTTGAGTTCCTCGTTGGCGGTTTCCAGTTCCTCATGCGTGCTCTGCAGGTATTCATCCTTGGCACGCATCTCCTCCCTGAGCGCGCAGAGCTGCGCGTCGGCGTGCGCATCGCTGGCCTCGGCGTAGGCAGCCAGGGGCTGAGCGGACGGTGGCGTCGATTCGGGCGCAAGGGCGGCGGCTTCCGCCAGGATAACCAGGTACAGCGGCGATCCGGGGCTTGCCGCCAGGCCGGTCAGCAGCGGGTGGAGGCTCAGGTTGACCCGCGTGAAGTGGCCGTTGCTCCTGACGTGCAGTTCCCGGACATGGACGCTCTCCTTGCTGAACGCGGCCTTGTGCAGCGCTGCGCTGAGCTCGAACTGGAGCCCCGGGCGGGCCATCCTGAGAATGTTGTTGATCCCCGTTTCGCCCTTACCTTTTCCCAGATCTCCGCTGGACACCGTAGCAACTTTTCGCTATGGTTTCGCCTATGGATATGGCGAAGCGGCTGTGGGAAGGTGATGCCCTGGCGTACGTACGGGAAATGGCCGCGCGTATCGGCATGACGCGCACGCGCTTGTCGCAAGTCGTTTGCGAAGCCTTCGATTTTCGGGACCCCTTGGGGCGCTTGCGCGAGATGACGTGTCGCAAAGTTCTGGCGAAGATGGCAGCGCGGGGGGATGTCGTTCTGCCGGGGACGCAGCGCAGCATTCCAGCGCGAGGAGCGCTGGCCGTGGTGGAGAGCGGCGCGGTGACCTGCGAGTTGGCCGAACTGGGTCGGGTCGAGCTGGTCGACGTTACCGGTGAGGCAGCGCTGTCGCCGGTGTGGAATGGCCTCATGGACACTCACCACGAACTGGGCAGTGGCCCGTTGTGTGGCGCACAGTTGCGCTATCTGATTCGCTGCGAGCACTTCGGCTGGCTCGGTGGTCTGGCCTTCTCGGCGGCCGCCCGCCGTCTGGCAGACCGAGAAGCCTGGCTGGGCTGGAGCGAGGACGAGCGTCGTGAGCAACTCCAGCACGTGGCCTGCAATTCGCGCTTTCTCATTCTTCCCGGGATTCGCGTGCCCAACCTGGCTTCGCATGTGCTTGGCTTGGCCGTCCGACGCTTGGTCCGTGACTGGCCGAAGCGTTACGGTATCGCCCTGTGGGCGCTCGAGACCTTCGTTGCCCCGCCGCGTCTGGGCACGAGCTACCGCGCCGCGAACTGGCGCGAGATCGGGGAAAGCCGCGGTCGTGGCCGGCAGGACGGCCAGCATACGGCCGAGCGGACAAGGAAGCGGGTGTTTCTCCATCTCATCGAGCCGCGCCGCTTTCCGCGTGCCGGACCGCCCGCGACACCAGAGACCGATTGGGCTGCCGCGGAGTTTGCGGGCCTTGAACTGGACGCGCGTTTGCAGCGTCGTACAGTGGCCCTGGCGCGCCGCTTTCAGGCCCGTCCGACGGCCAGCCTGCCGCAGGCCTGCGAAGGCCACCTGGCCGAGCTCAGAGGCGCTTATCGCTTGTTCCAGCACGAGAAGGTCACCATCGATACCCTGCTTGCTCCTCATTATCAGGCCACCCAGGCACGCGCTGCCCAGGAACCGCTGGTCCTGGCGGCCGTCGACAGCTCGGCGTTAAATTACTCGGCTCATCCGGCCACCGACGGGCTGGGACTGATCGGCACGACGGTCAATGGGCCGGTCGGACTGTGGCTGCATGAGACCCTGGTCTTTACGCCCAGTGGCGTCCCGCTCGGGCTGATCGACGTCCAGCATTGGCGGCGTGACCCGGCGGAGCATGGCAAGAAGCGCACGCGCAAGAAGCGGCCGATCGAAGAAAAAGAAAGCGGCAAATGGCTCAAGAGCTTCGACCGGATAGAGGCCGCCCAGCGCGCTTGTCCGCAAACCCGATGGGTGATGGTCGCCGACCGCGAGTCGGACATCTATGAATTCTTTGTCAAGGCCAGCGACGCCACGGCCGGCGTGCTGGTCCGGGCGCAGACAAACCGCCATCTGTGCTCGGACGAGCAGGCGCATCTGTGGCCGGCCCTGGCCGCCGCGCCGGTCGCCGGAACCTTCACCGTGCAAGTCGCGGCCGGCAATGGCAGGCCAGCGCGCGAGGCCACCCTCACCGTGCGTGTGCAGGCCGTCACCCTCAAACCGCCACGCGACCAGACGCGACTGGGAAACGTGCCGGTGTCGGCCATCTGGGCGCACGAAGAACATCCGCCCGAGGGCAGCTCTGCCCTGGAATGGATGCTGCTGACCACCGTGCCGACCCGTACCTTCGATGAAGCCTGTAGCCGTATCGAGTGGTATTGTCGCCGCTGGGGAATCGAGATTTATCACCGCACGCTGAAAAGCGGCTGCCGCATCGAGGACCGCCAACTCGGCTCGGCCAAATCACTGAAGGCCTGTCTGGCGATCGACATGGTCGTTGCCTGGCGGATCTTCCACCTCGTCCATCTCTCCCGCCAGCACCCCGACTTGCCCTGCACCACCTATTTCGATGACGATCACTGGAAGGCGCTCTACGGCTTCGTGCACCGCACGCCCATCCCCCCGGACACGCCACCGACTCTTCATCAGGCGGTGCAAATGGTCGCTCGCCTCGGTGGTTTCCTCGGCCGTAAGAGCGACGGCGAACCCGGCGCTCAAGTCCTCTGGATCGGCATCCAGCGACTCGATGACCTGACCAGCATGTACCGCGTCTTCGCTACACCTCCACCACAAGCTCCTTGAGCCCCGCGCCAACCCATGCCCAGTCACCTTACAGACCAGCGTAATAACAACTCGCTACCGTCTGCTGGCACGATGTGGGTAAGGGTAAGGTTTCGCCAGGGGCGGGCTCGAGGTAGGCGCCGGTACGGCCGTGCAGGTAGAGAATGTCGCCCTCGCCGTTGACCAGCGCAGCGGCAGGGGCAAGCTGCTGCAGGAGTGCCTGTTCGGTCAGCTCGCGTAGCGAGAGCTTCATGCCCGGCGCGGGCTTCGCGTCACCCGGCTGGAGCGTCATCAGCGGTGGCCGGAAGCGGCGCGAAGACGGACCCTGGCCGCCAGCCAGATCGTCTTTGCGTTGATAGAGCTTCGCCTTGCGGTCGAGTGCGGCAAACAGCTCGGCACTGCCGCCGAGGCTTTCGGAGGTGCCGAGGAAGAGCATCCCGCCCGGCTTGAGTGCGTAGTGAAAAGTCGCCGCAAGCTGCTTCTGGAGGTCCGCACCGAGATAGATCAGCAGGTTGCGGCAGCTGATCAGGTCGAGTCGGGAGAACGGTGGATCCTTGATCACGTCGTGCTCGGAAAAGACCAGCAGGTCGCGGATGCCCTTGTGAATGCGGTAGGCGCTACCGTCCGGCTCGGCGGTGAAGAAGCGCGCCAACCTCTGCGGCGACACGTCGGAGGCGATTCCGGCCGGGAAAAGACCGGCACGGGCGGTGGCAATCGCCCGGCTGTCAATGTCGGTGGCAAAAACCTGCAGCGTGAACCTTTGCTGCAGTGCTTCCATGTGCTCCTGCAGCAGAATGGCGAGCGAATACGCCTCCTCGCCGGTCGAGCATCCCGTCGACCAGACGCGAATCACGCCGCCGCCGGGTTTGTCGGCAACAAGCCTGGGGATGACCTGTTCCTCGAGCGCAGCGAAGGCTTCCGGATCGCGGAAGAAAGCGGTCACGCCGATCAGTAGATCACGAAACAAGGCGTCCACTTCGGACGGGGTCTGCTGCAGAAACTTGACGTAGCCGTCCAGCGCCTCGATCTGGTGCATGCTCATGCGGCGCAGGACACGCCGGTGGATGGCGCTCGGCTTGTACTGGGAGAAGTCGTGACCGGTCTGCGCGCGCAGGACGATGAATATCTTCTTCAACGCACTCTCGATCTTCGGCGCCGGGTTGGCGGACAGCGCCGGGAGTCGGCCAAAGGCGTGTGCCGTATAGGCGATGAGTTGCGCGGCCATCTCGGCGGGCGGCAGCTCCCAATCGACCAGGCCGGTGGCGATGGCGCTGCGCGGCATGCCGTCAAACTCCGTCGATCCGGGTGACTGGGCCATGACCATGCCGCCCTCGCCCTTGATCGCCCGCACGCCCTGGGTGCCGTCGCTGCCGGTCCCTGAAAGGACAATGCCGATGGCCCTTTCGCGCTGGTCGTGCGCAAGAGAGCGAAAGAAGAAGTCGATGGGCAGGCGCCGGCCGCGGGGTTCGGACGGTTCCAGCAATTCCAGTCGGCCGTTGAGAAACGCCATTTGGCGATTGGGCGGGATGATGTACGCGCAGTTGGCCAACACCGGCATGCCGTCCTCGACCTCGAAGACCTGCATGCGGGTGTAGCGCCGGATGAGGTCGGCGAGGATGCTCTTGTGGTCCGGGGCCAGATGCTGCACCAGGACGAAGGCCATGCCCGGATCGGTCGCCGCGGGCATGCCGGAAAAGAAGGCCTCGAACGCCGCCAGGCCGCCGGCCGAGGCGCCGATGCCGACAACGGGGACCGCCGTCTCCGCGACGCTCTCGGTTGCGTCAGGGCTGCTGTGCCGGGAACTCCCGGCTGCAGGCGGCGCCTTCGTCGTCGTTTTTTTGACTGCCATGCGCCTCCCCGACCGTTGCTTGCGAAGTCTGTCAAGAATAACAGGCTTCCCGATGGAGGAGTTTACTGGGCCAGCAAGGCTGTCCGGTGAGTCTTGTCGCTGCCCGACAGGCTCTACCCTTG
Source organism: Candidatus Accumulibacter sp. ACC007 (assembly GCF_907163205.1). Lineage (NCBI taxonomy): Bacteria > Pseudomonadati > Pseudomonadota > Betaproteobacteria > Candidatus Accumulibacter > Candidatus Accumulibacter sp. ACC007. The sequence goes on from NZ_CAJQUD010000014.1 coordinate 7,902, forward strand.
TGACGAGCCCTTACCAGTTGCTCTCCCGCTCCGGCGTCGAGGTGATGTTGTGGATCGAGAGGTCGGCGCCGTTGTATTCCTGCTCCGGATCGAGGCGCAGGCCGACGCTGGCTTTCAGCACGCCATAGACGATGTAGCTGCCGACGAGGGCGATGACGATGGCCAGCGCGGTCATGATCAGCTGCGGCATGACAGCGACGCCGCCGACGCCGCCGAGGGCCTGGCTGCCGAAAATGCCGGCGGCGATACCGCCCCAGGCACCGCACAGGCCGTGCAGTGGCCAGACGCCGAGGACATCGTCGATCTTCCAGCGGTTCTGGGTGAGCGTGAACATCATCACGAACAGTCCGCCGGCGATGCCGCCGACGACCAGTGCGCCCATCGGGTGCATGATGTCCGACCCCGCACAGACCGCGACCAGACCGGCGAGCGGGCCGTTATGCACGAAGCCGGGGTCGTTCTTGCCCGCCACCAGGGCGACCAGCGTGCCGCCGACCATGGCCATCAGCGAGTTCATCGCCACCAGCCCGGAGATGTTTTCGATGGTCTGCGCGCTCATCACGTTGAAGCCGAACCAGCCGACGGTCAGGATCCATGCGCCGAGGGCGAGGAAGGGGATCGACGACGGCGGGTGCGCCGAAATTCCGCCCTGCTTGGTGTAGCGCCCGTGGCGCGCGCCGAGCAGCAGTACGGCCGGCAGGGCGATCCAGCCGCCCATGGCGTGCACCACCACCGATCCCGCGAAGTCGTGGAACTCGGCGCCATAGCTTGCCTTCAGCCACGCCTGCACGCCGAAGGCCTGATTCCAGGCGATGCCTTCGTAGAAGGGGTAGATGAAGGCGACGATCATGAACGTCGCTGCCAGCTGCGGATTGAACCGGGCACGCTCGGCGATGCCACCCGAAACAATGGCCGGGATGGCTGCGGCAAAGGTCAGCAGAAAGAAGAACTTGGTCAGCTCATAGCCGTTCTTCTCGATCAGGGTTTCGGCGCCACGAAAGAAGTCGATGCCGTAGGCGAGGCTGTAGCCGATGAAGAAATAGGCGATCGTCGATACCGAGAAATCGGCAAGGATTTTCACCAGCGCGTTGACCTGGCTCTTCTTGCGCACCGTGCCCAGTTCGAGAAAGGCGAAACCGGAGTGCATCGCCAGGACCATGATGCCGCCGAGCAGAATGAAGAGAACGTCGCTACCAGACTTGAGAGCTTCCATGGATCCTCCTGAAAATCGTGTCGAAGCCATCAAGCAAGATGCGTGCCGATGCCAATTGGTGCGTGTAATCAGGTAAGCACGCGCGAGAAAGACGAAAAGCGCACCAGTCTTGTGCGCTTTTCGTATGCTGTCGCCCCTTTATGGGGCTTGATGCACCAGTGCGTGCCGTGTCGAACCTATTCTGGTGCGGCACCCGGCGGCAGAAGCACCCACATCTTTCCTTGCTGCTTCATGCGCCCGGCCTCGCTGCCGGCCTGGTCGCCGAAGCCCCAGAAGAAGTCGGCGCGCACGACGCCGCGGATGGCGCTGCCGGTATCCTGCGCGAGCATCAGGCGGCGCAAGGGGGTGGTCGTTGCCGGTCGGGTGGTGGACAGGAAAACGGGCGCGCCGAGGGGGACGTGGCGGGGGTCGACGGCGATGCTGCGCTCGGGCGTCAGGGGCACGGCCAGTGCGCCGTTCGGACCTTCGCCGTCGCCGCCCCTGATCGCCTGCTCGCTGAAGAAGACGTAGCGCGGGTTGGCGTTGAGCAGTTCGCCGAGGCGCGTCGGGTTGGCGCGCGCCCATTGCTTGATTCCCTGCATCGAAGCCTGGTCGAGGGTCATTTCGCCGCGTTCGACGAGCAGCTTGCCGATCGACTGGTAGGGGTGGCCGTTCTGGTCGGCGAAGGCCAGTCGCGTCATGCTGCCGTCGGGCAGGCGGACGCGCCCGGAGCCCTGTATCTGCAGGAAGAACAGTTCCACCGGGTCGTCGACCCAGAGCAGGACCCGGCCGCCGTTGCTCTGGTCGCCGCGGGTGATTTCCGCCCGCGAGTAGTAGGGGACGACCTTGTTGCCCTGCAGGCGGCCGCGCAGTCGCAGGTTCTTGAGCTCGGGCTGGACGGCGCCGAGGTCGATGCTCAGCAGATCGGGAGGAACGCCGAGAACGGCTTCGACATAGGGCTTGCCGCGGGTTCGCGAACCGCGCAACAGGGGTTCGTAGTAGCCGGTCACCAGGCCGTCGCTGCTGCCGTCCGGGTTGGTCAGCAGCCAGGGCTGGAAGCGGGCCTCGAAGAGCTTGCGGATGGCCGCCGCCGATGGCGCGCTCAGCGCTTGCGCCTGCTCGCAGGCAGGACGCCACAGAGGCCATTGCGGGCGCTTGGCAAGCGCCCGGCAGGATTGCAGAAACGCCGGCAGGGCGGCGCGCAGATCGTCGTCGTTCCACGCCGGCAGGTCGCTCCAGCGTGCCGGCTGCAGCGGCTTGTAGGCGGGAGTGGCCGGCTTGGCCGGTTCGCCCGTCGCGCCCGGTTCGCACCCCGGGCAAGCCGGGCAGGCGGGGCAGTCGCCTTGCGGTGCCTCGCTGCGCGTGCCACAGGCGGTGAGCAGCAAGACCAGCAGGGCGGCGGCAAGAGCGCGGAGTGGACCTGTTGTCCGTGGTTGGCTTTTGAGCATCGTTTGGCTAGAGTGTCGGGTTCGTCAAACCGCGGAGTATACCGTTCGATGACCGACCTCTTCCGGCAACTTGCCAGCTTTCTGCTGCGCGCAGAGACTCTCCTCGAGCGCATCGAACCCCTGCTGCCACCCGCATCGGCGCTGCCCGACTGGCGGGCGGCGAAAGCCTTTCGCTGGCGCAAGAGCCACGGTGTCGGCTATTTGCAGCCGATCACCCGCCTGCCGGCCATCAAGCTCGACGACCTGCACGACATCGACGAGCAGAAGGCACGGATCGACGCCAATACGCGTCACTTCGTCGCCGGTAGGCCGGCCAACAACGTGCTGCTCACCGGCGCGCGCGGTTCGGGAAAATCGTCGCTGATCAAGGCGCTGCTGAACGCCTACGCGGCCGACGGTTTGCGGGTCATCGAGGTGGAAAAAGGGGAGCTTACCGATTTGCCGGATATCGTCGAGCTCGTCGACGGGCGTCCGGAACGCTTCATCGTCTTCTGCGACGACCTCTCTTTCGATTCCGGCGACGCGCGCTACAAGGCGCTGAAGGTCGTCCTCGACGGCTCGATCGCCGCCGCGCCGGAAAACGTGCTGATCTACGCCACTTCGAACCGCCGTCACCTGATGCCCGAGTATTTCGCCGAGAATCTGGAGAGCAAGCGCGTCGGCGAGGAAATCCATCCCGGCGAGGCGATCGAGGAGAAGATTTCGCTTTCCGAACGCTTCGGCCTGTGGATCTCCTTCTACCCGTTCGACCAGGACGCCTACCTGAACATCGTCGCCCACTGGCTGAAGGCCTTTGGCTGTGCGCAGGACGAGATTTCCGGCGCCGAGCGCGACGCGCTCAACTGGGCGCTCGAGCGCGGTTCGCGCAGCGGCCGCGTCGCCTGGCAGTTTGCCCGTGACTGGGCGGGTCGGCAGCTCGTGGCGCCCGTTCGCCCGCAGCGCTCGCGCACCAAAACGGTGCCCGGAACATCGGCGGTGGCGCGCAAGCGCCCGCGCAGCGCATGATCGTCGGCGTGCCGCGCGGCGCCGTGCGATGGGCTCGCCGATGACGGAGATCACCGAAGTCGTCGCGGCCGTCCTGCTGCGTGGCGATGCGGCCGCACCCGAGTTTCTGCTTGCGCAACGCCCACCCGGAAAAGTCTACGCCGGTTACTGGGAGTTTCCCGGCGGCAAGGTCGAGCCGGGAGAGACGCTTCATCAGGCGCTGATCCGCGAACTGCAGGAAGAGCTGGGGATCACGGTGAACGACGTCTGGCCGTGGGTCTGCTGCGAGTTTACCTATCCGCACGCCACGGTCCGCCTGCGCTTCTACCGCATTCACGCGTGGCAGGGTGCGATCGCAGCGATCGAGCACAGCGCTTTCGCCTGGCTGAAAGCGGGCGCGGCGGCCTGTGTCGAGCCGATTCTGCCGGCCAATGGCCCGATCCTGCAGGCCCTCGCGCTGCCGCCAGTGTATGCGCTCAGCAACGCCGAGGAGAACGGTGTCGAAGCCGAGCTGCTGCGCATCGAGCGCGCGCTGGCCGGGGGGCTGCGCCTGCTGCAGCTGCGCGACAAGACGCTGGCGCCGGCGCGGCGTGCGGAATTCGCGCGCGCCGTCATGGCCCTTGCACGCCGCTACGAGCATTACGAGCGTTACGAGCGTTACGAAGAGGGCTGCGCGCCAAGGGTCTGCGTGCTGATCAACGACGATCAGGAACTGGCCCGTTCGGTCGGTGCCCGCGGCTTGCACCTGTCGTCGCAGCAGCTCTGGCAGCTCGACTGCCGGCCGGATTTCGCGCGTGTTGCCGCTTCATGTCACAGCGCCGCCGACCTCGCGCGGGCGGCGCAACTGGGGTTGGACTTTGTCGTTCTCGGTCCGCTGTTGCCGACCCTCAGCCATCCCGGTGCCGTCGGTCTCGGTTGGGCGGAGTTCTCGCGCCTCGTCGAACGTTCGCCGCTTCCCGTCTACGCGCTTGGCGGGCTGCAGCCGGAGATGCTCGAAACCGCCTGCCGCGCCGGGGCGCACGGCGTCGCGCTGATGCGGGGCTGGCGCTGAGCGAGCGTTGGCCGAAGTGGCGAGCACCCGGCCCGCAGGCAGTGCCGATCAGCGCGCGTCGACTACTTGCTGGCCGGGCAATCGTGCAGAGCAATCAGTGCGCGCCCGGAGAGCAGTCCGACCGAAAGCTGCGCCCCTGATGCCAGCGTGATGGCACCGGTCAGCGGCGCGGAGAGCGGGCAGTGAGCCGTTTCGACCAGGCGCCCGTCCTGCAGTGCGATGATGCGCAGCTGGCGGCGCGTCGAGCCGGGGACCACGAGCAGCGTTCGACCGTCGATGGTGACCGGCGCCGACAGGCCCAGCTCGGGTGATCCGTAGACGTGATTCGACACGCCGGCCAGGGCGGCAATCTCGACCAGCTGCTGTCCGTGGCGTCGGTAGATGCGCAGCGTGCCGCTGCGGTGCGGTGTGCTCACCGCGGCGATCTCGGCTTGCCCGTCGCCATCGAGGTCGGCAACGCCAACCGGGTTCAGCCAGCGCATCGGCGTGCCGATCGGCGGCGACTGCGCGCTGATTACGAGGTGCCCATCGCGCAAGCCGATCAGCGCCAGGCGCGATCCGCTGTCGCGTTGGCTGACGATGGTCAGCAGTTCCGGGGGCTCGCCGGTCGCCAGAGTGACCAGGCGCGGCGCCAGGTCCTCGAACACTTCATCGTCGGGAAGGGCGAGCGAATGGCGTTGGCCGGCGTCGGTGCTCACCACCAGGCGGGCATATTCGTGGGGTCGGCCAAGCGCGAAATGGCCATAGCGTTCGGCCGGCGCTGCATAGTGCGCGCCGGTCATCGTTTCGCCATCGGCCGCCGCCGCGGCGCTCAGCGCGAGGAGGGCGAAAGCGAGCTGTCTGCGCAGCGATCGGCGCGCAGCGGCCCGCTTGCCGGCCGCTGCCGACACGCCGCCAGCAGGCATCACTCCAGGCTGAGAAGCTGCACGCTGCGCGCCGCAACCGGGCTGGTCTTTTCGCGTCGGAAGCTGGCAAATGGTTCTCGCGCGCTGCTGTCGCAGAGCTGTTTCCAGACGCCAGGCGGGAGCAGGAAGGGAACCCGAATCTCGTCGCGGTTGATCAGGCAGAGCAGTGTCGCGTTGCTCGGCGCAGAGGTGTCGTTGCCTGGCTGGGGAGCGAGTTGCAGCGCGAAGGCACCGAGCTTGTTCGACTGCCAGTCGGCGACGCCCATCGGTCGGCCTGCAGGATGCCACCAGAGCGCGTCGGGCTGCTCGTGGTCGCCCCCTTCGCCGCTTAGCCAGTTCACTTGCCGCAGTTGCGGGAAACGCTTGCGCAAGGCAATCAGGCCGGCGACGAAGTCGATCAGCTCGCCGTCGGCATCCTGCCAGTCGAGCCAGGTCATTTCGTTGTCCTGGCAGTAGGCGTTGTTGTTGCCGCCTTGCGTGCGGCCGAGCTCGTCGCCACCCTGCAGCATGGGCACGCCCTGCGCGATGAGCAGCGTGGCCAGCAGCGCGCGCTGCAGGCGACGGCGCTTTTCGAGCACTGCCGGGTCGTCGCTCTCGCCTTCTTCGCCGCAGTTCCACGACAGATTGTGGCCGTGTCCGTCGCGATTCTGCTCGCCGTTGAGTTCGTTGTGCTTGTTCTGGTAACTGACCAGGTCGCGCAGGGTGAAGCCGTCGTGTGCGGTGAGGAAGTTGACGCTGGCCTGCGGCGCGCGGCCGGCGCCCTTGAACAGTTCGCTCGATCCGGACAGCCGCTGCGCCAGTGCGCCAACGCCGACTTCGCCGGTCAGCCAGAAGGCACGCACGTCGTCGCGGAAGCGGTCGTTCCATTCGCTCCAGCCGGGCAGGAAGCGGCCCAGGCGGTAGCCGTCGGGGCCCATGTCCCAGGGCTCGGCGATCAGCTTGACATTCTGCAGCAGCGGGTCCTGGCGGACGGCGGCGAGAAAGGCGCTGTCGCGAGCCAGAGCGGCGGCGAGGTCGAAGCGGAAGCCGTCGACGTGCATCACGCCGACCCAGTAGCGCAGCGCGTCCATCACCAGTTGCAGGACGCGTGGCTCAGTGAGGTTGAAGGTATTGCCGCAGCCGCTGTAGTTTTCGTAGGCGGCGGGATTGCCCGGCCGCAGCAGATAGTAGCTCTGGTTGTCGATACCGCGAAACGACAGCGTCGGGCCAAACTCGTCGGTTTCGGCGGTGTGGTTGAAGACCACGTCGAGGATTACTTCGAGGCCGGCGGCGTGCAGCGTGCGGACCATGGTCTTGAACTCGGCGATCACCGATTGCCCGTCGATGGTGGCGGCGTAACGCGGTTCCGGGGCGAAAAAGCCGAGCGAGTTGTAGCCCCAGTAATTGACGCGCCCTTCGCCGAGCAGACGTTGTTCGTCGAGGAAGTGGTGCACCGGCAGCAGGCTGACGGCGGTGACGCCAAGGCGCTGGAAATGCGCGATCATCGCCGCGGTGGCCAGCCCGGCGTAGGTGCCGCGCAGTGCCTGCGGCACGTCCGGGTGTTGCTGGCTGATGCCCTTGACGTGCACTTCGTGCAGCACGGTGTCGGCCCAGGGCGTCGCCGGTGGGGTGTCGCCTTGCCAGTCGAAGCGCTCATCCACCACGCAGCACTCGAGACCGTGCGCTGGCTCTTCCGCCGTCGGATACGAAAAATCACCGACGACCTGGCGCGCGTAGGGGTCGAGCAGCAGGCGTCCGGCGGCGAAGCGCTGGCCGTTCTCGGGCGCCTGCGGGCCGTGCACCCGGTAGGCGTAGCGCAAGCCCGGCTCCGCCCCGGCGAGGTAGCCGTGCCAGACCTGGTCGCTGCAGCGGGACAGGGGCAGGATGCGCATCCGCTTGCCCTCGAAGACGCACAGCTCGACGCCTTCGGCATGCGCCGAAAAGAGCGCGAAGTTCACTCCCTGGCCGTCCCAGGTCGCGCCGAGCGGTGACGGCCGCCCGGCGGCGAGCTTGTCCGCCTTCTCGCTCACGGTACCCATTCGAGGAACAGCGCGGCGAGTGGTGGCAAGGTGAGGTTCAGCGAGTATTCACGGCCGTGCGCGGAGACTTGGTCGGCGACCAGTCCGTCCGGGCCGTTGCCGACGTTGCTGCCGCCGTAGTGCTGCGAGTCGGTGTTGATGCGCTCGTAGTACCTGCCGGCATTCGGTACGCCGATGCGGTAGCCCCGGCGAACGACCGGGGTAAAGTTGCCGACGTAGAGCATGGCGCGTGAGCGATCACGCGTCCAGCGCACGAAAGCGACGACCGAACTGTCGGCATCATCGGCAGCGATCCATTCGAAACCGGCCGGTTCGAAATCGACCTCATGCAAGGCCGGGCGGCTGCGGTAGAGGCTGTTGAGGTCGCGAATCAGGTTGCGGACGCCGGCGTGATTCGGGAAGTCGAGCAAGGCCCAGTCGAGCGAGACGGCTTCGTTCCACTCGCTCCACTGGCCAAACTCGCCGCCCATGAACAGCAGCTTCTTGCCCGGGTGTGCCCACATGAAGCTATACAGCGAACGCAGGTTGGCAAATTTCTGCCAGGTGTCGCCGGGCATCTTGTTGATCAGCGAGCCCTTGCCGTGTACCACTTCATCGTGCGAGAGCGGCAGGACGTAGTTCTCGGTGAAGGCGTACATCATCCCGAAGCTGAGCTTGTTGTGATGGTAGCGGCGATAGATCGGATCCTGCGACATGTAGGAGAGCACATCGTGCATCCAGCCCATGTTCCACTTGTAGTGGAAACCGAGACCGCCCATCGACGGCGGCCGGCTGACCATCGGCCAGGCGGTGGACTCCTCGGCGTAGGTGTCGGCCGCCGGGTGCTCCTGACCGAGGGCCTCGTTCATGCGGCGCAGGAAGGCGACCGCCTCGAGGTTCTCGCGCCCGCCATGCACGTTCGGTACCCACTGCCCTTCGGAGCGGCTGTAGTCGCGGTAGAGCATCGAGGCGACGGCATCGACGCGCAGGCCGTCGACGCCGTAGCGCTCGATCCAGAACAGCGCGTTGCCGATCAGGTAGTTGCTCACTTCACGACGGCCGAAGTTGTAGATCAGCGTGCCCCAGTCCTGATGCATGCCTTCACGGGGATCGGCGTGTTCGTAGAGCGCGTCGCCGTCAAAGCGACTCAGACCGTGTTCGTCGGTCGGGAAATGCGCCGGTACCCAGTCGACGATCACCCGCAGGCCTGCGGCGTGGCAGGCGCTGACGAACTGGCGGAAGCCGGCCGGGCTGCCGTGACGGGCAGTCGGTGCGTATAGCCCGAGCGGCTGATAGCCCCAGGAACCGTCGAAGGGATGCTCGGAAATCGGCAGCAGCTCGAGGTGGGTGAAGCCCAGGTCGACGACGTATGGAATCAGCGTTTCGGTCAAGCGTTGCCAGTCGGGAAAGCCGCCATCGTCGGCGCGTCGCCACGAAGCCAGGTGCACTTCGTAGATTGACACGGGTGCGCCGAGCTGGTCGCCGGCCGGGAGGGGCGCGGCTTCGACCGGTGGCGGCAGGGCACAGACCACCGAGGCGGTCGATGGCCGCATCTCGGCTTCGAAGCCGTAGGGGTCGGACTTGAGGGGCAGCAGATGGCCGTGGCGCGAGCGGATTTCGTATTTGTAGCGGGCGCCGGCGGCCACCCCGGGCAGGAAGATCTCCCAGGCACCGCATTCGCGGCGCAGACGCATCGGGTGGCGGCGGCCATCCCAGCCATTGAAATCACCGACCACGCTGACCCGCTGGGCGTCAGGCGCCCAGACCGCGAAAGCCGTTCCGGCGACACCGTCTATTTCGCAGAGGTGCGCGCCGAGGCGCTCGAAGGGGCGCAGGTGCGAACCTTCGGCGAGCAGCCAGACGTCCATCTCGCCGAGGACGGCCCAGAAACGATACGGATCGTCGGTTTCCTGGACGCCATTTTCCCAGGTGATGCGCAGGCGGTAGGGAAAACTGCTGCGGCGGCGCGGGATGACGCCTTCAAAAAATCCCTCGACGCCCTCGACGTCACGCTCCTTGAGCTCGGCAAGTTGCTTGCCGGTCTTGGCGTCGACCACCGCCACTGCACGCGCGCCCGGCTGCATGCTGCGCACCCACAGCCGCTGGTCGGCATCGGTGTGCATCCCCAGGACCGCGTAGGGGTTGCCGTGTTCGGCTCGGCACAGGGAAATGATCTCTGCGTTGTCAATCATTTGGCAGTTCCTCGATTGGTGAGCGTTTGCAGCTTCCAGGTATCGTCGGCGTAGTCGCGGATCGTCCGGTCAGCCGAGAAGGGGCCCATTCCGGCGACGTTGAGGATCGCCTTGCGCTGCCATTCGGCGGGCGTCAGGTAGAGCGCGTCGACGCGCGCCTGAGTGGCGACGTAGTCGGCGTAGTCGGCGAGCAGCAGGTAGTGGTCGCCGTAATGGACCAGGCAGTTGAAGACGTCGTGATAGCGCGAGCGTTCTCCGGGCGAGAAGAAGCCGCCGTCGATCTTGTCGAGCGCCTCCTTCAGCGCGGGGTCTTTCTGGTACAGGTCGCTGGGCTGATAGCCGGTCTGCCTGAGCGCGGCGACCTGCGCCGTATTGTTGCCGAAGATGAAGATGTTGTCGGCGCCGACCTGGTCGCGAATCTCGATGTTGGCGCCGTCTTCGGTGCCAATGGTCAGTGCGCCGTTGAGCGAGAGCTTCATGTTGCCGGTGCCGGAGGCTTCCGTTCCGGCGGTTGAAATCTGTTCCGAAAGGTTGGCCGCCGGCATGATCAATTCGGCAACGGAAACCCCGTAGTTGGGAACGAACGCGACCTGCAGCAGGTCGCGGGTGCGTGGGTCGTTGTTCACCACTGCAGCGACATCGTTGATCAGCCGGATGACCTGCTTGGCCATGTGATACGAGGAGGCAGCCTTGCCGGCGAAAATGATGCTGCGTGGCGCAACGCCGGCCGTCTCGCCGTTGAGCAGCGCGTTGTACCGGGTGATGACGTGCAGCACGTTGAGCAACTGCCGCTTGTACTCATGGATGCGTTTGACCTGCACGTCGAAGAGACTGTCCGGGTTGAGACTGACGCCGACTTCGCGGGCCACGTAGTCGGCCAGGCGCAGCTTGTTGTCTCGCTTTGCGGCGGCAAACGCCTTGCCGAACGCGGCATCGTCGGCGACGCTGCGCAGGCCTTCCAGGCGGTCGAGATCGAGGCGCCACTCCTTGCCGATGCGCTCGTCGAGCAGCGCCGACAGGCCGAGATTGGATTGCGCCAGCCAGCGCCGCGGCGTGACGCCGTTGGTCTTGTTGTGAAAGCGTTCCGGGTAGAGGCGGGCAAAGTCGGCAAAAATGGTTTGCACCATGAGGTCCGAATGCAATTGCGAGACGCCGTTGATGCGGTGGCTGCCAACGATGCTCAGGTGCGCCATGCGCACGCGCTTGTCTTTTTCGTGGCCGTTGCCGTCGTCGATCAGTGACACGCGTCGCATGAGGTCGATGTCGCCAGGGTAGAGGCGAACCACCTCGTCGAGGAACTCGTGATTGATGCGGTAGATGATCAGCATGTGGCGCGGCAGGACGCGCTGCATCAGCGTCACCTTCCAGGTCTCCAGCGCTTCCGGCATCAGCGTGTGGTTGGTATAGGAGAAGATGCGGCGGCATTGCTCCCAGGCTGCATTCCACTTCAGCCCGTGTTCGTCGACCAGCAGGCGCATCAACTCGGCGACACCGATCGCCGGGTGCGTGTCGTTGAGGTGGATGGCGACCTTGTCGGCGAGGTTGTCAAAACTGCCGTACTCGTCGTCGTGGCGGCTGAGGATGTCCTGCATCGACGCCGAGACGAAGAAGTACTCCTGGCGCAGGCGCAGTTCGCGCCCGGCGGAAGTGCTGTCGTTGGGGTAGAGAACCCAGGAGATGTTCTCGAAGCGGTTCTTGAATTCGGCGGCACGCTGGTAGTCGCCGGTATTGAAGGCGCCGAGGTCGATTTCCGATGGGGCGGCCGCCTTCCACAGGCGCAAGGTGCTCACCCGGTCAGTGCCGTGACCGGGGATGACGTGGTCGAAGGCCTTGGCTTCGACGGAGTCGGCCGGATGCCACTCGGCCCAGTCGCCGCTGTGCTCGGCGCTGCCGCCGAAGTGCACCGTATAGTGCCTGCCTGCGCGCGGGAATTCCCATGGCGAACGATCGTGCACCCAGGCTTCCGGCTTTTCGACCTGCTGGCCGTTGACGATCGACTGCGCGAACATCCCGTATTCATAGCGTACGCCGTAGCCCCAGGAAGGCAGTCCGAGGGTGGCCATCGAATCAAGGAAGCACGCCGCCAGGCGTCCCAGGCCACCGTTGCCCAGGGCCGCGTCGGGTTCACATTCCATCACCTCGTTCAGCGACGGACCCGGCGGCGTGAACACGGTCGCTGCCTGCTCACGAAGATCGAGTGCCGACAGGGCGTTGTTCATTGCCCGGCCGATGAGGAATTCCATCGACAGGTAATAGACGCGCCGTGCCTTGTTGGCACGGTCGGCGTGTTGTGTCTCGACCCAACGTTTTGCCAGTTGCTCGCGTGCCACCTGCGCCAGCGCATGGTAGTACTCCGCCTTGCCGGCGACATCTCGGTCGGTAGCCACCTGACAGAGCAGCTTGTGGTCGATCTGCGCGCGCAGCGGTTCTCCTTCAGGTTGCGATTCAATGGCTTTGGACATCAGGGAAGTACTCCAGTAGTAGGTTTCATAGGCCATCCTCGCTCTCGGCCAGGGCATGGGCGGCGCCCAGCAGGGCAGGCGTAGGAGAGAGCATTACATAGGTCGGAATTGCGGCCAAGTAGGCAGCGAAGCGCCCCTTGGTCTCGAAGCGGGCGCGAAAGGGTGACCGCGCAAAGCGCTCGCCGAGGCGGGGAATAATACCACCGCCGATATAAACACCACCCTGCGCGCCGAGCGTCAACGCCAGATTCCCGGCCAGCGAGCCGAGCATCGCGCAGAAGGTGTCGAGGACCGCGCTGCACTGGACGTCTTCGTTGCTCAGCGCGCGGGTGACGATCTCGGCGGTGGTCAGGGATTCGCTGGCCCGGCCATCGACTTCGGCGACCAGTCGATGCAGCAGCGGCAGGCCGCTTCCGGAAATCAGTCGCTCGCCCGAGACGTGCTGAAGTTCGCGCCAGGCGAGGCCGAGAATCGCTGCTTCACGTCCGTCTGCGGGTGCCAGCGAGCCGTGTCCGCCTTCGCCGCTCAGCGCCAGCCAGTGGCCGCGATCGAAGATTACGCCGGAGACGCCGAGGCCGGTTCCCGGGCCAAGCACTGCCTTGGGGGCCAGCGCGACGCTTGCGCCACCGCCGATCTGCTGCAGGTCGCTGGCGGCAAGCCACGGCAGAGACAGTGCCAGCGCGGTGAAGTCGTTGAGCAGGAGCAGGCGGCTCAGCCCCAGACGCGACTTGATTTCCTCGCGCGCGAAGCTCCACCCGGCGTTGGTCAGTCGGATCACCTGCTCGTGGACGGGCGCGGCGAGGGCAATTGCGGCGGCGCGCAAGCCGGGGCAGGCGACCTCGGCGAGATAGGCTTCGATGGCCTCGTTCGGTCCGGCGAAGTCGGCGACGGCGAGAATGCGCACCCGCTGCGGCGTGCCGTGCTCGTCGAGCAGGGCGAAGCGAGCGCGGGTGCCGCCGATGTCGGCGACCAGCAGCGCGGTCGAATCGGGGGAGGGGGAAGTGGAGTCCATGGGGAGCCGTCGGAGAGATGTGCGGCTGACACTTGCCCCTTTAGTGGCAAGGCTGCTGCAGCTTCGAGAGGAAAATGCCCGGAGGGCGGTAAGCGAAGGCCGGGGCGTGAATCCTCGCACCACCTGCCGCGCCGATCAAAGAGCCATGTTGCCAGGCCGGACGATCCCCGTCGAACGAGTGCGAGCCTTTCGCGAGTCTGTCGGTTCAACGCTCGTTCTGTCAAGCCGGCAGCACGACGGGTTTGCAGCCACGCGGCTCGCAGATCCGTACAATCAGCCAGGAACGTCGCCCGACGTTCCAGCATTGGTAGGTTCCCCTCTTGTTTTCCCGCTTTCCAGTCCGAGGACCCGCAGTGAAGTCAGCCCCGCATGCGTCCCTGATCAGCCGGTTTGCCGAAGTCGTCGGCACCGATCACGTCCTCACCGCGGACGAGGCGATGTCCGCCCACCTCGCCGATTGGCGCGGGCGCTATCGTGGTGCCGCCATTTGTGTGGTCCGTCCGGCCAGCACGGCCGAGGTGTCAGCGGTGGTTCGCGCCTGTGCGCAGGCCGGGGTGGCAATGGTGCCGCAGGGCGGCAATACCAGCCTCTGCGGCGCGGCGACGCCGGCGCCGGAAGGCGACGCGGTACTGATCAGCCTGAGTCGTCTCCGGCGGGTGCGGGCGATCGATCCGGCGAACAACACGATGACCGTCGAGGCCGGCTGCGTGCTGCAGACGCTGCAGGAAGCCGCGGCGCAGGCGGGGCGCCTGTTTCCGCTTTCGCTGGCGGCTGAAGGCAGCTGTCAGATCGGCGGCAACCTGTCGACCAACGCCGGCGGGGTGCAGGTCCTGCGCTACGGCAACACGCGCGAGCTGACCCTGGGGCTGGAGGTGGTGCTACCCAGCGGCGAGATCTGGGATGGGCTGCGCGGCCTGCGCAAGGACAACACCGGCTACGATCTGAAGCAGTTGTTCATCGGCGCCGAAGGAACCCTGGGGATCATCAGTGCAGCGGTTGTGAAACTCTTTCCCTTGCCGCGGGCGATGGCCACGGCCTGGTTGGCGATTGCCTCGCCGGCGCAGGCGGTTCGTCTGCTCGGCGACCTGCAGGCCCGTTTCGGGGCCCTGCTGACCGCTTGCGAACTGGTCTCCGACCTTGCCCTTGGCCTGGTGCGCAAGCATTTCCCGGGTTCGCAGGCGAGCTTTTCGGCAAGCCCCTGGTATCTGCTCGTCGAACTCTCCGGCGGCGACGACGATCAGTCGCGACGGCAGGCGCTCGAGGCCTTCCTTGGCGAAGCCCTGGAAAGCGGCACGATCAGCGACGCGGTCGTCGCCCAGAGCGGCGAGCAGGCGCGGCGCCTGTGGGCGCTGCGCGAGAACATTGGCGAGGCGCAGAAACTCGAAGGAGTGAGCATCAAGCACGACGTTTCGGTCCCGATTTCGCGCATCCCGGAGTTCGTCGAACGTGCCGGCCGCGAGCTTGCGCAAGCTTTCCCCGAGATCCGCATCGTTGCTTTCGGGCACATCGGTGACGGCAACCTGCACTACAACCAGTCGAAATCGCAGGCCGGCGAGAACGCCGTCTTCATCGCCGCGCAGCCGGCCGTCAACCGCATCGTTTATGAACTGGTGCATGAACTCGGCGGCAGCATCAGCGCCGAACACGGCATCGGGCAGCTGAAGCGCGACGAGCTTTTGCGCTACAAGAGCCCGCTGGAGATCGAGATGATGCGGGCGATCAAGCGCACGCTCGACCCGCAAGGATTGATGAATCCCGGCAAGGTGCTCTGAGCGAACGACCGCCAGCGGGCTGGGCTAGTGGAGCGTCGGCGGCGGCGGGGCGGGGGTGCTGGCGGTGGCCGCTGCGGGCGGCTGGCCGGCAAACAGCGCGTCGATCGCCTGCGCGTCGAAACGGTATTCGCGATTGCAGATGTCGTCCTTGATGAGCACCTCACCCTGCTCGCGAAGTGCCGCATAGACCTCTTCGCGGCCGAGCGAAAGGAGCATCGAACGCACCTTGTCCCAGTCCTCAGGGCAGTTGTGGGCGACTGGCCTGGCGGCAAAGAGGCGCACCGTTTCTTCGCCAAAAAGGCGCAGCAGAAGTTCGTCGGCGGCTAGCGAGAGCAGCTCGGCGGGCTTGACCGTTGCCGCCAGTGCCTCGATGCGCGTCCAGCCGTCGGCGTCGCGCTGCTCGGCGGTCGGCAGACGCTGCAGGAAGAGTCCGGCAGCGCCGTCCGGCGAAGCGGCCAGGAACAGGCGCGCGGGCAGCTGATCGGACTGCCCCAGGTAGTGCTCGAAAATCTCGGCGATGCTGTCGCCGGCGAGCGGCACGATGCTCTGGTAGGGCTCGCGCATCGACGCCATGTCAAGGGCCAGTTGCAGTTGCCCGTCACCGAGCAGCTCCGACGCCGCGTCGCCTTCGATGGCGGAGGTGCATTTGGCCATGCCACGGATCTGCAACTGCTCGTTGCAGTCGATGACCAGCAGCGAGAGCGCGCCGCTGCCGCGGAGCTGGATGGTGAGCCGACCCGGCTGTTTGAGGTTGCCGGCGAGCAACAGCGTCGTCGCGGTCATTTCACCGAGCAGTTGGGCGACCGGCGCCGCATAGCCGCGATTGTCGAGCATCTGCCGCCAGGCCGGGCCCAGGCGAACGACTGCCCCGGAGATGTCGAGGTCGTCGAGCAGGAAGCGGTGGAGGGTGTCGTTGCTCATTCGTTTTCCGTCAATTCCAGGAATTCCCTGGCATAGCGTTGCGCGTCGAAGCCGATCAGCAGGCGGTCACCGCAATCGATTACCGGCCGCTTGATCAGGCTCGGATACGCCGCCATCAGCAGCAGCGCCTGGTTTTCGTCGACAGTGCAGCGTTGCTCTTCGGCGAGTTTTCGCCATGTCGTTCCGCGCGTGTTGAGGAGCAGCTTCCAGTCGCTGCGCCGGCTCCACTCGGCGATCTGTTCTGCGCTGATGCCTTGCTGGCGGTAGTCGACGAAGTCGAAAGCGACGCCATGATCACTCAGCCAGGTGCAGGCCTTCTTCATCGTGTCGCAGTTCCGGATGCCGAAAATGCGCAGGTGGCGCGAAGGCGGGGACGGGTCGTCGGTCATCTGTTCGGGGCTGGACGGCCCGCAATGTCACGAGACGGCGAGCATCCGCTCGAGCGCGACTCTGGCCAGTTCGGCCTCGTGCGCGGGAACCTGGATCGGGTTGACCACCTTGCCGTCGGCGAGGTTCTCCAGGGTCCATGCCAGATGCTGCGGGTCGATGCGCTGCATGGTCGAGCACATGCACACCGTTGGCGCCATGAACTGGACGATCTTGCCCTCGTGTTTGACTTCTTCGGCCAGGCGATTGACGAGATTGAGTTCGGTGCCCACCAGCCAGCGGGTATTCGGGCTGGCTTCCTTGATCGTCCGCACGATGTGTTCGGTCGAGCCGACGAAGTCGGACTGCCGGCAGACCTCGAAGCTGCATTCGGGGTGCGAGATGACCAGTCCATCGGGATGCTGATTGCGGAAGCGCAGAATGTGCGCCGGCTGGAACATCTGGTGTACCGAGCAATGCCCTTTCCAGAGCAGCAGTTTCGCGCGCCGGATCTGCTCGGCGCTCAGGCCGCCCATTTCGAGGTCGGGGTCCCAGACCTCCATCTCGTCGAGCGCGATGCCCATCTTGTGGCCAGTCCACCGCCCGAGGTGCTGGTCGGGGAAGAAGAGGATCTTCTCCCGGCGCCCGAAGGCCCAGGCGGCAATCGTCCCGGCGTTCGACGAAGTGCACACGATGCCGCCTCGGGCGCCGCAAAAAGCCTTGAGGTCGGCGGCCGAGTTGATGTAGGTCACCGGCGTCACCTGTTGCTCGACGTCGAGGACTTCGCCGAGTTCGCGCCAGCAGCGTTCGACCTTGGCAAGGTTGGCCATGTCGGCCATCGAGCAGCCCGCGGCGAGGTCCGGCAGAATGGCCGTCTGCTCCGGTTTCGACATGATGTCGGCGACTTCGGCCATGAAATGCACGCCGCAAAAAACGATGTACTGCGCGTCGGTCTGCGACGCCAGACGGGCGAGTTTCAGCGAGTCGCCGGTGAGGTCGGCGTATTGATAGACGTCGGCGCGCTGATAGTGGTGACAGAGGAGCACAGCCTTGGTACCCAGCCGTTCGCGGGCAGCGCGAATGCGCCGGTGACAGGCGTCGTCCTGCAACTGGTTGAATTTGTCGAAGCTGATGGTGGCAGTTGGCATGTTCGCTTACTCGGGGCAATCGCACAGAACCCAGACCGGGTTCGCGGCAGAAAAGTTCAGCTGCGCCACGGCAGGCCGGCCTGGCGCCAGCCACCGATCCAGCCGCGCTGGCCGTTGGCGTCCTTGTCGCCCTCGAAGCCCTCGAGCACGTTGTAGCAATCGGCCTGCATTTCCTGGCTGGCCAGTGCCGCGGCATTGTGCGAACGCGCACCGCTGCGGCAGATGAACATCAGCAGCGCTTCGCGATCGACCTGCTGCTTGAGTTGCGCCAGGAAGTGGCTGTTCGGCCTGTTGTCCGGGTAGCTCAACCACTCGATCTCGATGGCCTCGGGGATGCGCCCGACCCAATCCCACTCGGCGCGCGTGCGCACATCGACCAGCTTGGCTCCCGGCGCCAGTTGCCACACCTCGTGGGCTTCCCGCGGCGTCAGGGCACCTGCGTAGGGGAGACCCAGCTCTCGTCCGCGTTCTCGGGCCAGCTGAAGCAGATCGGTCAATCTTCCCATGGGGCCTGCCAAGTGTAGTTGCACGAGGGGCGCAGTATAAACCGAGAAACGGCCTGTGACTGCTCGCTTGCGCGCGCGCTGGCAGCGGCGCGGGCGCGTGCGAGTCGGTCGTCATGCACCATAAGGGTGCGTTGCTCGCAGCGGGGGCACCGTCGCGGTGCAGAAAAAAGCCCAAGAACGCTCAATTGGCTTGTGGCACAATAAAAACCTGCAGGGCATGGGTTGGCACGTTTTCTGCTTTCCTTTCCCTCGTACCTATTTTCTACTGCCGCCGGTTGAGCCGGCACCTGTTCAGGAGACTCTGCAATGGCAAGCCCGCAAGACGTGATCAACATGGTCAAGGAAAACGAGGCGAAGTTCGTCGACTTCCGCTTCACCGACACCCGTGGCAAGGAGCAGCACGTAACCGTGCCGGTCAGCGCTTTCGACGAAGACAAGTTCGAGAATGGCCACGCCTTCGACGGCTCGTCGATCGCCGGCTGGAAGGGAATTCAGGCTTCGGACATGCAGCTGATGCCTGATCCGAGCACTGCCTATATCGACCCCTTCTTCGACGAAACGACTCTGGTGATGACCTGCGACGTCGTTGATCCGGCCGACGGCCGCGGCTACGACCGCGACCCGCGCTCGATTGCCAAGCGCGCCGAAGCTTATCTGAAGTCGTCCGGCATCGGCGACACGGCCTATTTCGGTCCCGAGCCCGAGTTCTTCATCTTCGACTCGGTGGCCTGGAGTGTCGACATGTCGGGCTGCTCGCTGAAGCTCTATTCGCAGGAGGCCGCCTGGTCGAATGGCGAAAAAGCCGAAGGTGGCGGTGGCTCCGGCCATCGTCCGGGCGTCAAGGGCGGCTATTTCCCCGTGCCGCCGGTCGATAGCCTGCACGATATCCGGTCGGCAATGGTGCTGACGCTCGAGTCGATCGGCGTGCCGGTCGAAGTCCATCACCACGAAGTCGCCACGGCCGGTCAGTGCGAGATTGGCACCGTGTTCAACACGCTGGTCAAACGCGCCGACTGGACGCAGCAGTTGAAGTATGTGGTGCACAACGTTGCCCATCAGTACGGCAAGACTGCCACCTTCATGCCCAAGCCGATCGTTGGCGACAACGGTTCGGGGATGCACGTCCACCAGTCGATCTGGAAAGACGGCAAGAACCTGTTCGCCGGTAACGGCTACGCCGGGCTGTCGGAACTGGCGCTGTTCTACATCGGCGGGATCATCAAGCACGCCAAGGCGCTGAATGCGATTACCAATCCGGGCACCAACTCGTACAAGCGCCTCGTGCCGCACTACGAGGCTCCGGTCAAGCTGGCGTATTCGGCCAAGAACCGTTCGGCGTCGATCCGCGTGCCGCACGTCGCGTCGGACAAGGGGCGGCGCATCGAAACGCGCTTCCCGGATCCGATCGCCAATCCCTATCTGTGTTTCGCGGCACTGCTGATGGCCGGCCTCGATGGCATTCAGAACAAGATCCATCCGGGTGATCCGGCCGACAAGAACCTCTACGATCTGCCTCCGGAAGAGGATGCCAAGATCCCGACCGTTTGCGCCAGCCTGGAAGAGGCGCTGGGTGCGCTCGATGTGGGTCGCGAGTTCCTGACCCGCGGCGGTGTCTTTTCGGACGAGTGGGTCGACGCCTTCATCGAACTGAAGATGGACGAGGTCAACAAGGTGCGCATGACCACCCATCCGGTCGAGTTCGACCTGTATTACAGCTGCTGATCAGGCGGCGCAGGGAAGAGGACGGGCTTGCCCGTCCTTTTTTTCGTCTGCCGATTGCCGTTGTTGTGCGTTTGTATTAGTTCGGGTCATCCAATACACTCGTATGTAATTCGCGGTTGAGCATGATGCGAGCCTGCAACCACCGGGTGGCGGGCTGCGACCAAGGAATGGGACGAAGATGAAAGCGCAGGAACTGTTTATCTCGAGCGCACTGCTTTCGTTGCTGGCATGGCCTGCTTACGCGCAGGATATCTACAAGTGCGACGTCGATGGGCGAATTACCTACTCGAATGTCCCGACCAGGAACTGCAGAAAGCTCATTCTCGACCCGGTCAACCTGTCGCCGGCTCCCAAGGCGGCGCGGACGCCAACGCCGACCAACTTCCCGAAGGTTGACGACCAGACGCAAAAGTCGCGCGATGGCGACCGCCGACGGATTCTCGAAACCGAACTCGCAGCCGAGCAGAAAAACGCCGAGCAGGCAAAGAAAGCGCTCGCCGAGCAGGAGGCCATAGTACTGCCCAACGAGCGCATGCAAGGCGGCGCGATCAGTGGCGGCAAGGTCGAGGAACGCCTGCAGCCGTACAAGGACAAGGTGGCACTGCACGATCGCAATGTCGAGGCGATCAGCAAAGAGATTGCCAATCTACGCTGAGCGCGCGGGCGGGATGTCTTCGGCGCCCATCACCAGCCATGTCTGAATCCTCCCCCCACCCCTTCGGCGGGCTCGACCTGCTCTCTTCGGCGGTCATTCTGCTCGACGAGAATCTGGCCATCCGGCACATGAATCCTGCCGCCGAGAGTCTGCTGGCGATGAGCAGCAGAGTCTTTGTTGGCTGCCCGCTGGACAGCGTCATCGAGTGTCCCCCCCGCTTCCTGGCGGCGCTCGACAGCGCGCTGAAGCATGGCTGGGACTACACCGGGCAGAACATCGACCTGCGCCTTACCGCTGGCGAGTTGCTGCGCCTGAACTGCGCGGTGAATCCGGTCGATACGCCGGAAGCCCGTCTGCTGCTCGAGTTGTGGCCGATAGATCAGCAGCTCAGGGCAACCCGGGAAGAGCGGCTGGTCGAGCAGCAGCAGGCAAATCGCGAGCTGATCAGAAACCTGGTGCACGAAATCAAGAACCCCCTGGGCGGCATCCGTGGTGCGGCGCAGTTGCTCGAGCACGAACTCAACAACCCCGGTTTGCGCGAGTACACGCAGGTGATCATCAAGGAGGCAGACCGCCTGCAGGATCTGATGCGGCGCCTGCTCTCGCCGCACCGCCCGATGCAGCCCGGACCGGTGAATATTCACGAGATTCTCGAGCGCGTGCGCAGTTTGCTGACCGCCGAGTTTCCGACCTTGCTCACCGTGCAACGCGATTACGATACCAGCCTGCCGGAGTTGATCGGCGACCGCGAGCAGTTGATTCAGGTCTTCCTCAACCTCGCCAGGAACGCAGCACAGGCGATTCAGCGTCAGCCCGATGACGGGGCGCGCGGCTCGGGCCAGATCACCTTGCGCACCCGTGTCGCCCGCCAGACGACCTTGTTCAAGCGCCGCTATCGCCTGGCGCTCGAAGTGCAAGTGATCGACGATGGCCCGGGCATCGCCGAAGATATTCGCGAGCGCATGTTCTATCCGCTGGTTTCCGGTCGCGAGGGCGGCAGCGGCCTGGGTCTGACGCTGGCCCAGAGCTTCGTCCAGCAACACCAGGGAACGATCGATTGCGAAAGCCGGCCGGGCGGCACTTGTTTTACGATTCGCTTGCCGCTTGGCTGAAGGCTGGCAGGTTTCTTGCTTTTATCGTCGGTAACACTGGCCACACACCCTGAGGAATCGATGAAAGCAGTCTGGATCGTTGACGACGACAAATCAATTCGCTGGGTACTCGAAAAGACCCTGTCCCGCGAGAAGATACCCCTGCGCAGCTTTTCCTCGGCCAGCGAAGCCCTGTCCGAACTCGACGCTGGCGCCGAGCCGCCACAGGTGCTGGTCTCCGATATCCGCATGCCGGGGCAGTCCGGGCTCGAGTTGCTGCAATTGTTCAAGGAACGCTTTCCGGCATTGCCGGTGATCATCATGACCGCCTACTCCGACCTGGAGAGCGCCGTGTCGGCGTTTCAGGGCGGCGCTTTCGAGTATCTGCCAAAGCCCTTCGATGTCGATCAGGCGCTGGAACTGATACGGCGCGCGATCGGCGAAAGCATGCACCAGACTGGTGCGCCGAATGAGGTCGGCCTGGTGCCCGAGATTCTCGGCCAGGCGCCGGCGATGCAGGAAGTCTTTCGCGCCATTGGCCGGCTCAGTCAATCGAGCGCCACGGTTCTGATCACCGGCGAGTCGGGTTCCGGCAAGGAACTGGTGGCGCGCGCCGTGCATCGCCACAGTCCGCGCGCCGAGCAACCGTTCATCGCCATCAACACCGCCGCCATTCCCCGCGATCTGCTCGAGTCCGAGCTCTTCGGCCATGAACGCGGTGCCTTCACCGGTGCGGCGGCGCAGCGGCAAGGGCGTTTTGAACAGGCCGAGGGGGGGACGCTGTTCCTCGACGAAATCGGAGATATGCCATCGGAGTTGCAGACGCGGCTGCTGCGGGTGCTTTCCGATGGTCATTACTATCGGGTTGGCGGTCATTCCCCACTGAAAACAAAGGTCCGGATCATTGCCGCGACGCACCAGGATCTCGAGGAGCGAGTTCGCCAGGGGCTCTTTCGCGAGGATCTTTTTCATCGCTTGAACGTCATCCGCGTACGTCTGCCCTGTCTGCGCGAACGGCGTGAGGATATTCCGATTCTGGCCCGCCACTTCCTGCAGAAAAGCGCCAACGAACTCGGCGTCGAGGGCAAGCGTTTTTCCGAAGCGTCCCTGAAGCACCTCTGCGCGCTCGATTTTTCGGGCAACGTCCGGCAACTCGAGAATCTCTGTCACTGGCTGACGGTCATGGCTCCGGGGCAACTCGTCGAACTCGCCGATCTGCCGCCGGAGCTTCGTGAGGCGACGCCGGCGCTGGCGGCAAGCGATTGGCAGAGCGCACTGGCCACGGAAGTCGAGCGAATGCTGGTCAGTGACGCCGGGCAGGTGCACGAGAAGCTGACGCAGGCTTTCGAGCGGGTGTTGATCAACCGCGCGCTGGCGCACACCGGTGGACGCAGAATCGAGGCCGCGCAGACCCTCGGCATCGGTCGCAATACCATTACCCGCAAGATTCAGGAACTCGGACTCGATGCTGGCAGCGCCAGTGGCGGGGAAGATCGCGAGGCCTGCGTGCCGCGATAATCGGCGATAATGGCGCCTTGTTCCTGATGACGAAGCCATGAACGAGTCCGCTCCCGGGTCGCCTGCCGCGTCGGCGACCGATCTTGCCACCGCTGCTGCCAGCGACATGGCCACCAATGCCGGGACCACCTGCCGGATCGATCCGCGCCAGGTGCATTCCCTGCTCGGCGCGCTAAGCCCGCGTTTCACGGTCACGGCGCTCGCCGAGTGCGTTTCGACGAGTACCGTGCTCCTCGAACGCGCTGCTCAGGGCGCCCCGTCCGGCTCCGTTCTGGTGGCCGACCGACAGACAGCCGGGCGCGGCCGACGCGGACGAAGCTGGTTGTCGACGCCCGAAGCCAGCCTGACCTTCTCCCTGCTCTGGTGCTTCGAGGGCAGTGTGGCGCGGCTCGCCGGCCTGTCCCTGGCCGTTGGTCTGGCGGTGGCGCGCGGTCTGGCGAACAGCGGCGTCGGCGGCGTCGGATTGAAATGGCCGAACGACATTCTTCTCGAGGGCGGCAAGGTCGGCGGAATTCTGGTGGACCTCGATACGGCAGCAACCAGCACGCGGGCGGTGATCGGCATCGGTCTGAATCTGCAGTTACCTCCTGACGGCAACGAAGCGTTTCTCCAGCGGCCGGCAGCGCTGGCGCAGGTGATGGCGCCTGTTCCCGATCGTCAGCAGTTGCTGGCGCAGTTGCTGACCGACCTGGCAGGGATCATGGACCGTTTTGAGGACGGCGGTTTCGCGGTCCTGCGCAACGACTGGCAGGCGTATCACGTCTGGCAGGGTCGCCAGGTGCGCCTGCTCGACGGCGTGCTGGTCGATCGGCAGGGGCTGTGCATGGGGGCGGATAGCGACGGCGCATTGCTGTTGCAGACGGAAGCCGGCATCGAACGTTGTCTGTCCGGCGACGTGTCGCTGCGCGCCGCATGATCGTCGCCATCGATGCCGGCAACAGCCGCATCAAATGGGGGGTTCACGATGGCAGTGCCTGGGTTGACAGCGGCGCGCTGGCGACCGCTGACGTCGGCAGATTGGCCGAAGTCGCCGGCCAGTGGCCGGCGCATGCCCGCGGCGTCGTCTGCAATGTCGCCGGACCGACAGTCGCCGAGAGCATTTCGCGCTTGTTTGCCGGCCGCCACGCCGACCTGGCTTTTCTGCACGCAAGTGCTGCGGCCTGTGGCGTGCGCAGCCGCTATGAGAGTGCGCACCAACTTGGTGCCGACCGCTGGGCGGCGCTGATCGGCGCGCGTGCCGTTCTCGACAGTGCCTGCCTGGTGGTCTGCGCCGGAACGGCGACCACCGTGGATCGGCTCGATGTCGGCGGGATCTTTGCGGGCGGGCTGATCCTGCCCGGGTTCGACCTGATGTGTACGGCGCTGGCGCGTAACACGGCGCAACTGCCGCTGGCCGATGGCGTCTTCCGCGCGCTGCCGTGCAACACCATGGACGCCATTGTCAGCGGCTGCCTGCAAGCGCAGTTGGGCGCGGTCGAACGTATGTTCCAGGAGATCGCCGACGAACCCGCGGCACGCTGTCTGCTGACCGGCGGCGCCGCCCGGCGCCTGGCGGCGCACTTGAAGATCCCCTTCCAGTTGATGGACAATCTGATTCTCGACGGGCTGCGGCGCTTTGCCGCTTCGCCGGGGCGCTGAGCAGCGCTGCCTGCGCGATCTGTTGACCGACCCTCTGCCGCTGCCGCCCGCCCTCTGGCCGCGCCGGATCATCAACGCTTGATTTCAGGAGACCGCAATGGCCCTCATGGACTTCATCAAGAAGCAGTTCATCGATGTCATCCACTGGACGGAAGAGGGTGACGGACTCCTCGCCGCGCGTTATCCGATGCAGGACATGGAGATTCAATACGGGGCGCAGCTGACGGTGCGCGATTCGCAGGTCGCGGTCTTCGTC
The DNA here is from genome assembly GCF_907163205.1 of Candidatus Accumulibacter sp. ACC007. Lineage (NCBI taxonomy): Bacteria > Pseudomonadati > Pseudomonadota > Betaproteobacteria > Candidatus Accumulibacter > Candidatus Accumulibacter sp. ACC007. The sequence goes on from NZ_CAJQUD010000014.1 coordinate 32,738, forward strand.
AATGAAGGCAAGATTGCCGACGTTTTTGCTCCCGGTTTGTACACGCTGACGACGCGCACGCTGCCGGTGCTTACCTATCTGAAAAACTGGGACAAGCTTTTCGAGTCGCCTTTCAAGTCCGACGTCTATTTCTTTTCGACCCGTCTGCAGCTCGATCGCAAATGGGGAACGTCGAATCCGATCACCCTCCGTGACCAGGACTTCGGCATGGTGCGGATGCGTGCTTTCGGCATCTACTCGTACCAGTTGAGCGATGCGAAGAAGTTCTACAGCGAGATTTCCGGAACGCGCGCCGAATACACGGTAGAGGATCTTGACGGCCAGTTGCGCAATCTGGTGATCAGTTCGATGACCGACCTGTTCGCTGAATCGGGCGTGCCTTTCATCGATATGGCCGCCAACCAGGACGAGTTGAGTCGGGCGCTGAAGGCCAGGCTGGACACGACCTTCGCTCGCTACGGGCTGCTCCTCGATCGCCTGGTGGTGCAGAACGTGTCACTGCCCGAGGAACTGCAGAAGGTTCTCGATACGCGTATCGGCATGAACATGATCGGCGACCTCGGACGTTACACGCAGTACCAGGTGGCGAGCAGCATTCCGCTGGCCGCACAGAACGAAGGCGGCATCGCCGGCATCGGCGCCGGTCTCGGTGCCGGGCTCGGCATCGGCCAGACGATGACTGCGGCGATGGGGTCGGCGATGCCGGCCGCGATGGTGCCAGCCGCAGGCGCCTCGCCGCCCGCCGCGGATGAGGTCGTGGCGACGCTGGAGAAGCTGCATGCGCTGGTCGGCAAGGGCGTCCTTTCGCAGGCTGAATTCGACGCCAAGAAGGCAGAGCTGCTCGGCAAGCTCGTCTGAAGCGCAAGCGGCCGCAGATCGGCGTGGCGGGCGTCCCGGGTCGCGTGTCTGTCAGCGCGTGGCTGGGGCCAGTCCGGACCAGATTTCGTTGAGGTCGGGGAAGTTCCATTTGGCCGGGTCTTCGCGGCTGATGATCTTCTGCCGGCAGCCGGCGCGCGCGAGGTCGAGTACTTCCGGGAGAATCCGGGCCTTGCTTCCGGTCGAGAAAAAGACCTTGACCTGGGGGCTGAGGAGCGACTTCGTGTTCTGCTCGATGACCACGCCGAGGCGGCCACAATTGAGCAGCACCAGCGAGCCGATGGGATAGATGCCGATGCTCTTGACGAAGGCCTGAAAGACGGCCGGATCGAAATGGCCCTTGCTCCACTCGGCCATCTTGCGCAAGGACTCGGCGGGATCCCAGCCGGCCTTGTAGGGGCGGTTCGAGGTGATCGCGTCATAGACATCGCAGACCGCCGCCATCTTGGCGAAGATGCTGATCGCCGTGCCTGCCAGGCGCCTGGGGTAGCCCGAGCCGTCGTCCTTTTCGTGGTGGTGGAGGACAACATCCAGCGCGACCGGGTCGACATCGCTGCTCGGGAGCAGCATCGCGTGCCCGTTCTCCGGATGCTCCTTGACGATCGCAAACTCGGCATCGGTGAGCTTGCCGGGCTTGTTGAGGATTTCGAGCGGTATCGCCGCCTTGCCGAGGTCGTGCAGCAGGCCGGCAATGCCGGCAGAACGCACCTCTTCGTCGCCGAGTCCGAGTTGCCGGGCAAGGGCGACCATCAGCGCGCAGACGGCAACCGAGTGCATGTAGGTGTAATCGTCCGCGGTCTTCAGGCGCGCCAGGCTGATCAACGCGCCCGCGCTGCGGCTCACCGAGTCCGATATCTCTTCGACCAGGCGCTGCGCGCCGCCGGTGTTGACCGCATTGCCCATGCGCGCCTCTTCGAACATCGAGGTCACCGCCTGCCGGGATTTGGCGACGATTCTGGCCGCGCGTGCGAACTCTGCGGCACTCGAAACGCGTGCCGTGTCGCGCACGGCGCGCGCAGTCGCCACTTCTTCGACCTCGACACGGGCTTCCGCCTCGGCGACCGAAACGACCGCCTCGCCTGGCGGCAGATCAAGGCCTTTGGCGCAATCGATCCACACTTCCCTGACGCTACTGGCGCGGATGGTATCGATGTCTTTCGCGTCGGTAATGACAAACGACGAGCGCCAGAAGGGATGTTCCAGCCAGGAGCCGCAGAATTCCTTGAGGTACATGCCGACAGCAAGCTGCTGGACGCCGATTCGCTTGAGCATGGCGGGGTCTCGGTGGCAGCTCCACACCGGAGCCGACGACAGTCTACACTGTCTGCGGCCGCAAGAAAGCGGCCTCGAGAGCCGCTCTCTTGACTCGTGAGCCGTGCTTCTAGAGGCCGGCTTCTGCGCGCAGGGCCGCCGCCTTGTCGGTGGCTTCCCAGGTGAATTCCGGCTCCTCGCGACCGAAGTGGCCGTAGGCCGCGGTCGTGCGATAGATCGGCCGCAGCAGGTTGAGCGCCTGGATGATGCCCTTCGGGCGCAGGTCGAAGTGTTCGCCGATCAGTGCGACGATGACTTCGTCGCTGACCTTGCCGGTGCCGAAGGTATTGACCATCAGCGATACCGGGCGGGCAACGCCGATGGCGTACGCCACCTGGACTTCACAGCGTTCGGCGAGGCCGGCCGCGACGACGTTCTTGGCGACGTGGCGCGCGGCGTAGGCAGCCGAGCGATCGACCTTGGACGGGTCCTTGCCCGAGAAAGCGCCGCCGCCATGTCTGGCCGCGCCACCGTAGGTATCGACGATGATCTTGCGCCCGGTCAGTCCGCAGTCCCCGTGCGGGCCGCCAACGACGAAGCGGCCGGTCGGATTGACCAGATAGCGGGTTGCGCTGTTGAGCAGTTCCGGCGGGATGACCGGCTTGATGATTTCTTCGATCACCGCTTCCGAAATCTGCGCGTGCGAGACGTCCGGGTCGTGTTGCGTCGAGACGACGATGGTGTCGATCGAGACGGGTTTTCCGTCCACATAGCGGACGGTGAGCTGGCTCTTGGCGTCCGGGCGCAGCCACGGCAGGCGGCCGTCGTGGCGAACTTCACCCTGGCGTTGCATGAGCCGGTGCGCATAATGGATCGGCAGCGGCATCAGCGACGGTGTCTCGTTGCAGGCGTAGCCGAACATCAGCCCCTGGTCGCCTGCGCCCTGGTCGAGGTCGATGCCCTGGCCTTCGTTGACGCCCTGCGCGATGTCCGGTGACTGGCGGTTGATGGCCGTCAGGATGGCGCAGCTCTTGTAGTCGAAGCCGATGTCGGAATTGTCGTAGCCGATGCGACGAACGGTATCCTGCGCGATTTCGCGGTAGTTGATGTGTGCCTTGGTGGTGATTTCGCCGGAGATGACGACCAGTCCGGTCGACACCAGGGTTTCACAGGCGACCCGTGCGGGCGGGTCTTCGGCCAGAATGGCGTCGAGGATGGCGTCGGAAATCTGGTCGGCGACCTTGTCCGGATGGCCTTCGGAAACCGATTCCGAAGTAAAGAGGTGCTCTGTGCTCATGTTTCTGTCTGCTCCAATGAAAAACCCCGAAACGGCGGCGTTGCCGGCTCCGGGGTTCGAGCAGACGACGCTTTAGCAGTATTTTTTTGGCCGCTGTTACGGCTTCCCCGCCCTGCAAGTTGTCCTGATTAACTCGGCGGAGGGATAATTATAGTTTTTCTCTGCCGGGCGGGTCAAACGTCGGCAGCGACCGGATGGTTACGTGATTACACTTTTTCGCCTCCTCAGCCGCCTGCCGCTCGCCTGGCTGCATGCTCTGGGCTCTGTTCTCGGCTGGCTGACCTGGCTGCTGTCGCCAAGGTATCGCCGTCACCTGCGCGAGAACATGCTGCTTGCACTGGGCGACGTCGAAGCGGGACGTATCCGCTCGGCAGCCATCGCTGAAGCCGGCAAGGGGATGCTCGAACTGCCAAGCATCTGGTTGCGGCCGCTCGCCGAGACCGCCAGCCGTGTCGTCGAGGTCTCTGGCTGGGAACTGGTCGAAGCGGCTTCGCGGCGGGGCAAGGGGATACTCTACCTGACGCCGCATCTGGGATGTTTCGAGGTCACCGCACAGTACCTGTCTACCCATGCGCCGATTACCGTTCTCTATCGGCCGCCCAAGCAGCCCTGGTTGCAAACGATGATCGAAGCCGGGCGCGCGCGCGCGCAATTGCACCTGGCGGCGGCCGATCTTTCCGGCGTTCGCGGCCTGCTCAAGGCGTTGAAGCGCGGTGAAGCGGTGGGCATGCTGCCGGACCAGGCGCCGCGGGCGGGCGAAGGGCGCTGGCTGGACTTTTTCGGCAGACCCGCCTATACGATGACCCTCGCTGCACGGCTGGTCGAGACCGGGGCGAGTGTGATCATGGTCTGGGCCGAGCGCCTACCCGCTGGGAAAGGCTACCATTTTCATCTGCAGGCGCCGACCGAGCCGATCTGCGGCAGCCTCGAAGAGCGCGCGCAGCGGATCAACCAGCAGATCGAAGTGCTGGTTCGCCAGTGCCCCCAGCAGTACCTCTGGGGCTACAACCGCTACAAGCGGCGGCGGAGCAGCGAGGCTTTGCCTTCGTCGGCAGAAGCTGCGGAGCAGAGCGCCCAGTCGGAGGCGCAGCGGTGATTGCTTCTGGCCATGGTCGCTGCATGCCTGTTTCCGGCGTGGGGATTCCCTGATGCAGATCGCCTTCTGTTTGTACAAGTACTTCCCTTTCGGAGGCCTGCAGCGCGATTTTCTGCGTATTGCCCTGGCTTGCCAGGGGCGTGGTCACGCCATCAGGGTCTACACGCTGGAATGGCGCGGCGATGTTCCGGCGGGCTTCGAAGTGCTCCTGGTGCCCGTCAAGGCGCTGACCAATCAACGCCGTTATGCGAAATTCAGTGGCTGGGTGGGTGACGATCTGGCCAGACGACCGGCCGACCGGGTCGTCGGTTTCAACAAGATGCCTGGACTGGACGTCTATTTTGCGGCCGACCCGTGCTTTGAGGAAAAGGCGCGTACGCTGCGCGGTGCGCTCTATCGGATGACGGGACGCTACCGCCATTTCGCGGCCTACGAGCGCGCCGTTTTCGCGGCTCAGGCGCGTACCCAGATCCTCCTCATCTCGCCGCTGCAAAGGCCGTTGTTCGAGAAGTACTACGCCACGCCCGGCGAGCGCTTCCATCTTCTGCCGCCGGGGATCGCGCTCGATCGCCGCGCGCCCGGCAATGCCGCCGAGATCCGCGCCGCTTTTCGGCGCGAGTTCGCGCTGGCAGAAGATGACCTGCTCGTGCTGCAGATCGGCTCGGGCTTCAGGACCAAGGGACTGGATCGCAGCCTGAAGGCTCTCGCCGCGCTGCCGGCAGCGCTCGCCAGCCGTTGCCGGCTGTTCGCCATCGGCGACGACGAGGCGAAGCTTTTTCATGCCCAGGCGCGGGCACTCGGAGTGGCCGAGCGGGTACGTATCCTGCGCGGTCGCAGCGACATCCCGCGCTTTCTCCTCGGCGCCGACCTGCTCATCCATCCGGCCTACAACGAGAATACCGGCACCGTCTTGCTCGAGGCGATGGTCGCCGGCCTGCCGGTGCTCACCACCGCCGTTTGCGGCTACGCGCATTTCGTCAGTGATGCCCACGCCGGGCTGGTCGTTTCGGAGCCGTTTCAACAGGCGTCTCTCGACCGCTTGCTGGCGCAGATGCTGAGCGACGAGCCGGCACGTCGGCAATGGCGGTCGCGTGGCCTGGAGTTTGCCGAGCACGCGGACATCTACAGCAACGCCGAACGCGCCGCCGAGTTGATCCTGAAGGCTCCGCCTTGAGCGGCGGCGTGCTCGTCCTTGACGAGCCCTTTCGCTCGCTGTGGGCGGGGCAGGATCCCTTCGCCGCCGTCGAGGCCCTCGCCGGCGAGGTCTTCCGCGAACTCGAGGGGCGCCGCACCCTGCGCACAGAAATCGCCGGGCGTGGCTACTTCGTCAAGATCCATCGTGGCGTGGGCTGGCCCGAAATCGTCAAGAACCTGCTTTCGCTGCGCCTGCCGGTACTCGGCGCTGCGAACGAGTGGCGGGCAATCCGGCGCCTGGGCGAACTCGGCGTCGACAGCATGCGTGCCGTCGCCTTCGGAGTGCGCGGCCGCAACCCCGGGCGGCAGCACTCGTTCATCATCACCGAGGAACTGGCGCCGACGCTCAGCCTCGAAGACTTTTGCTGCGCCTGGGCAAGTCATCCACCCGGCGTGCGCCTGAAACGCGCGCTGATTGGCCGCGTCGCCGGCATGGCGGGAAAAATGCATCGCGGGGGAGTGAACCATCGCGATTTCTATCTCTGTCATTTTCTTCTGCACCTCGACCCCGCACCGACGGCCGACCGGTTCAGGCTGTCTCTGATCGATCTGCACCGGGCGCAGCTGAGAGGGCAGTTGCCGCGGCGCTGGCGCGACAAGGATCTGGCCGCACTCTATTTTTCGGCGCTCGATATCGGCCTGACCAAACGTGACCTGCTGCGCTTTCTGGGGGCTTATTTTGCCTGCCCCTTGCGGCAGATTCTGCGCGATGAAGCGCCATTGCTCGCCCACCTGGAAAGAGAAACGCCTCGCTTGCAGGCGCGTTTCGAACGTAAGGTGGCGGCAGGGGAGATGACATGAGGGCGTGGTGGATAAATCCGCAGTTCGCGAGCAGCGAAGCGGGCGAGCGCTTTGGCGACATCGACAAGGTCTTTGCGCTGGATGGCGAGACGATGGCCCAGGACTCGCTGAGTCGAGTGCTGCGTGTCGGCGTCGGCGGCAAGCGCTACTACGTCAAACGCTACAGTGGCAACGGCAAGAACCTGCGCCGTCGCTGGTTCGGTCTGCGGCGCTGGCTGGGGCCGCCGCGGGTGCGTGCCGAATGGCGGAACCTGCTGGCCTTTCGGGCCTGGGGCATTCCGACCGCAACCCTGGTTGCCTACGGCCTGGAACGGCGTTTTGGCGGCTTCCTTCGCGGCGCGCTGGTCACCGAGGAAATCCCGGATACCATGGACCTCGCCTACCTGGCGCACAGCGACGATCCGCGTCTGGCCGATCGTGCCTGGCTGACCCAGGTCTCGCGACAGATCGCCAGGCTCACGCGGACTCTGCACGACGCCGGTTTCGCGCACAACGATCTGAAGTGGCGCAACCTGCTGGTCGATGGCGGACCGTCGCCGACCGTTTATCTGATCGATTGCCCGAGTGGCAGCTACTATCGCGGCACGATTCTCGACTACCGGATCGTCAAGGATCTTGCCTGCCTCGACAAACTGGCGAGCAAGACACTTTCGCGCAGTCAGCGTTTGCGTTTCTATCTTGACTACACGCAAAACTCGCGCGTGGACAATGGCGATCGGCAGCGAATCGCCAAGATCGTCGGCTTCTTCGATGGCCGAGACTAGGCGCGGCGCGGCGGTGCCGCGGCGCGCGACCGCGTCGGAAACCGGCTTGCCCGTGGTGAGCGATGCGGCAACGCTGCGCGCCGCCGGTCGCCAGCCGCCACTGCCGTTTTGCGTGACCCTGGCCGATGGCCGCCCCTTGATCATGCGCCGGCTGTTGCGCGTCCTTCCCGGCAAGCGGCTGGTCGGCGAAGCGGAACTCGATGGCCGGCGGGTGCTCGCCAAACTGTTCGTCGGGCGGCGCTGCGAAAAACACTGGCGGCACGAACGTGGCGGTCTCGATGCGCTTCGGCAGGCGGAGGTGTCGACCCCTGAACTGGTCGTCGCGACGGCCATGGCCGCTGGCGGCTACGCTTTGCTGACGGTTTTTCTCGAACCCGCGCAGAGCCTTGCCGAAGCCTGGGCGGGAGTCTCGGAACGAGCAGCTGGGGACGCTGAAGCGCTGGCTGTCCTGGCGCCGGCGCTGGGCATGCTTGGCCGTCTGCACGCCGCCGGCCTGGTGCAGGACGACCTGCACCTCGGAAATTTCCTGCGTCATCAGGGCAGGATGCTGGTCGTCGACGGCGACGCGGTGCGCGTCATCAGCCGGGGACAGCCCCTGCCGCCGGCGGACGCCGGCGCCAACCTGGCGGTTCTGCTGGCGCAGTTGCCACCCGTGTGGGACGGGCAGCTCGCCGCCTTGCTGCCGGCCTACACGGCCGAGCAGCCGTTGTTGCCCGAGCAGGCGGTCTTGCGGCGCAATATCGAACGCGTCAGAGCCTGGCGGCTGGGCGACTTCCTGGCCAAGACGGTTCGCGAGTGCACGCTGTTCGCAGTCGAGCACACCCGCGCGCGCTTCAGCGCCGTGCGCCGCGAGGAGGCTGAAACACTGGCTCCCGTGCTGGCCTCGCTGGCCTCGCTTGACAGCGCCGTGGCGAGCGGCAAGGTATTCAAGGATGGCGGCACGACCACGGTGGCGCGCATCGTGGTGAATGCGCGGACGCTGCTCATCAAACGCTACAACCTCAAGAACCTGCGCCACGCGTTCGGCCGCCTGTGGCGCCCCAGTCGCGCCTGGCATTCGTGGCGCGAGGCGCATCGGCTACTCTTCTTCGGCATCCCGACGCCCGGGCCGCTGGCGCTGGTCGAGGAGCGCTGCGGGCCGCTGCGCCGACGTGCCTGGCTGATCTGCGAGTACTGCCCTGGCCCCAATCTGCTCAACCATCTGGCAGCGGATTGCGAGCCCCCGCCTGCCGAGGCGAACGCAATACGGGAGCTATTCGGAGCATTGCGTCGGCATCGGATCAGTCATGGTGATCTCAAGGCGACCAATCTGCTCTGGGACGGCGAGCGCGTCCTGCTCATCGATCTCGACGGCGTCGTGCAGCATCGGTCGGTGGCCGCGTACGAGCGCGCGTGGCGGCGGGATCGCGCCCGCCTGTTGCGCAACTGGCCGTCGGCCTGTGCGCTGCAGCGCTGGCTCGACGAGCAGCTGCCCGGCGCCTGCAGCTGAAGCGACGGCTTGTGCGACTGATCCGCTCCGGGTGGTCGCCTGCGGCAGACGATCAGCCGACGGCGGCCGGGGTGTTGTCCGCCGCTGGCTCGCTGAATTGCATCGCGTGCAGGCGTGTGTAGTGGCCGTCGTTGGCCAGGAGCTCGGCGTGATTGCCGCGTTCGACGATGCGTCCCTGATCCATGACCAGAATCAGGTCGGCCTTTTCGATCGTCGACAGGCGGTGGGCGATGACCAGCGTCGTTCGGGCGGCGATCACCCGGTCGAGAGCGTTCTGAATATGGCGTTCGGACTCGGTGTCGAGCGCTGAAGTTGCCTCGTCGAGGATCAGGATCGGCGCATCCTTGAGCAGGGCTCGGGCGATCGCCAGCCGCTGCCGCTGGCCGCCGGAGAGCATGACGCCGTTTTCCCCGACCATGGTCTCGAAGCCGTCAGGCAGACGGTCGATGAACTCGCGAGCGAAGGCGGCTTCGGCGGCGTTTTCGATGGCCTCGCGTGGCGAGTCGGAAAGGTCGCCGTAGGCGATGTTGCTGGCCACAGTATCGTTGAACAGCACCACCTGTTGGGTGACCAGGGCGAGATGTTGGCGCAGGTTGCGCAGCGTGAAGTCCTCGACGTCGATGCCGTCGATGAGAATCTGGCCCGAGTCGTGATGGTAGAAGCGGGGAATGAGATTGGCCAGTGTCGACTTGCCGCTACCCGAGCGCCCGACAAGGGCGACCATCTGTCCTGGTTCGATCGCGAAGCTGATCCGGTCGAGAATGCGCGCAGTGCTGCCCGGATAGACGAAGGACAGGTCCTTCACTTCTAGCCGACCGCTGACTCTCTGCTTTTCGATGCGTCCGTTATCGGGCTCCGGCTCCTGGTCGATCTGGGAAAAAATGCTTTCGGCGCCGGCCAGCCCTTTCTGAATCGTCGAGCTGACTTCGGACAACTGGCGAATGGGCTTGGGCAACATCCCGGCGGCGGTGAGATAGGCGACCAGGTCGCCCGCCGAGGCGTCGCCGCGCAGCGCCAGGACCAACACCAGCAGGACGGCCATCGCGGAAAAGGTGACCAACTGCAGCGCCGGGGTGTAAGTCGCGCTCGTCCTGACCATGCGCAACTGCTTGGCGGTGTTGTCCTCGCTGGCCACCCGGAAGCGCGTCGACTCGTAATTCTCGCCGCCGAAACTGCGTACCACGCGGTAGCCCTGGATGGTTTCCGAGGCGACATGCGTCAGGTCGCCCATGGTCGCCTGGATCTTGAGGCTTTGCCGGCGAAACTTGCGGCTGGCCCGGGTCACCATCACGCCGATGATCGGCAGGATGGCCACCATCACCAGCGTCAGTCGCCAGTTCATCCACAGCAGGTAGCCGAAGAGGAAGATGACCGTCAGTCCCTCGCGAATGACGACCTTGATCGCGTCGGTCGCCGCGCCGGTGACCATGGTTACGTCGTAGGTGATTCGCGAGATCAGATGACCGGTGTTGTGTTGATCGAAATAGCCATTCGGCAGGTGTAGCAGGCTGTCGAAGAGGGCGCGCCTGAGGTCGTGGATCAGGCCCAGCGAGACCCTCGCCAGGTAGTAGTTGCCAAGAAAGGAGCCGACCCCCTGCCAGGTGACGACAATGACCAGCAGCAGCGGTACGCCGTAGGTCAGGTCGAGGTCGCCGGTGAAGGCATTGGCGTGTCGCGTGACGCTGCTCGGTTCGTTCAGTTCGTCGACAAGGTACTTCAGAATCCCGGCCATCATCGGTTGCGACGAGGCGAAGATCATGTAGCCCACCAGGCTGATGGCGAACATGCCGAGAAACGGCCGCAGATAGCCGAGCAGCCGGAAATAGATGCGCAGTGAGGAGGTGGCTGGTTTGGCTGGTTTGGCGGGGTTGCTGGCGGTTGACATTCTCTGGCAGGCTGTCGAGGGAACTCAGTCGACGGCTTCGCTGCTGTCGTCGGTGGGCCACACAGGCTCGATTTCGGCCGGCGCGTTTTCCTTGTAGAACCATTCCCTGGCAGGTCCTTTGCCAGCATCGGGAATGGCGACCGAGACGACTCCGTCCGGAGTGGGCAGAAACGACTCGGGGACATCCTTCAGTGCCTTGCCCATGTAGCTGATCCAGATCGGCAGCGCTGCCGAGCCGCCGGTCTCTCGCCGGCCAAGATTCTTCGGTTGGTCGAAGCCGATCCACGCGCAGGCAACGACGGTTTGCTGGTAGCCGCAGAACCAGGCGTCGACCTGATCGTTGGTGGTTCCCGTCTTGCCGGCGAGGTCACGCCGCTTGAGCGTCGCCGAAGCACGCGCCCCGGTTCCGTAGATGGTCACGTCGCGCAGCAGGCTGTCCATCAGGAAGGCGTTGCGGGGGTCGATCGCGCGCAGGCGTTCATCGCCGGCAGTCGTTGGCGCGGCCTGCGCCAGCAGCTGATTCTTGTCATCCAGTATCTGGCTGACTATGTACGGCCGAATATGGTAGCCGCCGTTGGCGAAGATCGCGTAGCCGGCGACCATCTGCCAGGGGGTGGCCGCGCCGGCGCCCAGTGCCATGGTCAGGTAGGGCGGGTGTTTGTCGGCGTCAAAGCCAAAGCGCGTCACGTAGTCCTGGACAAAGCGCACGCCGCTCGCCTGCAGGAGACGGATGGAGACCATGTTCTTCGATCTGGCGAGCGCTCGACGAATGCGCATCGGCCCTTCGTACTTGCCGTCGTAGTTTTTCGGCTCCCAGGCCTGACTGCCAGTGACCGTTGCCGGGAAGCTGATTGGTTCGTCGCTGATCACCGAGGCGGGGGTGAAGCCCCTTTCTAGCGCTGCCGAATAGATAAACGGCTTGAAACTCGAACCCGGCTGGCGCCATGCCTGCGTCGTGTGATTGAACTTGCTGCGGTTGAAATCAAAGCCGCCAACCAGTGCGCGTATGGCGCCGTCGCGCGGATCGGCGGCCAGGAAGGCGGCTTCCACCTCGGGCATCTGAACGATGCGCCAGTTGTCTTTCTCGTCGCTCTGAACGCGAATGACCGCGCCCCTGCTGAGGCGCTTGTTGGCCGGAGCCTTGTCATCGATCATGCGTGCTGCGAACTTCAGCCCCTCCCCACTGAGGGTGACGATCTCGCCGCCCCGCCGGTAGGCTCGAATCGCCTTGCTGCTGGCTTGCAGGATGATCGCCGGGTGCATGTCTTCGGCGTCGGTGAAGTCCTGCAGCAGTTCTTCGAGACCTTCGTCCTGCTCTGATTTGATCCGGCTGATGTCGACGTAGGCCTCGGCACCCCGGTAACCGTGTCGGCGGTCATAGTCGAGGACGCCTCGCCGCACGCTGTCGTAGGCAGCCTCCTGATCGGCCTTGAGAATGGTCGTGTAGACGCGCAGGCCGCGTGTGTAGACATCCTCCGGAAAACGCTCGGCGGCGATCTGGCGCGCCATTTCGGTGACGTACTGGGCGTGCATTGGCGTCTCGCTGACGTCGCGCTTGATCACCAGGGCTTGCGCCAGGGCGGCGTCGTACTGCTCGTCGGTGATGAACCCCAGGTCGTTCATGCGCCGCAGAACGTATTGCTGACGAATGCGCGCACGCTTTGGTTTGGCGACCGGGTTGTCGGCAGAGGGGGCTTTCGGCAGCCCGGCAAGCATGGCCACCTCGGCGATGGTCAGGTCAACCAGCGGTTTGCCGAAATAGGTCTGCGCCGCAGCGGCGAATCCGTAAGCGCGCTGGCCGAGAAATATCTGGTTGATATAGAGTTCGAGAATCTGATCCTTGCTCAGGTTGTGTTCGATCTTGAAAGACAGCAGCGCTTCGTAGAGCTTGCGGGTGTAGGTTTTCTCGGAGGAAAGAAAGAAGTTCTTGGCCACTTGCTGGGTGATCGTCGAAGCGCCCTGGCGCTTGCCGCCACTCATCAGGTTGGCTTGCAGTGCGCGCAGGATGCCCAGCGTGTCCACGCCGCTGTGCTGATAGAAGCGCTCGTCTTCGGCGGCCAGGATGGCCTGCTTCATGATCGCCGGAACCTCATTTATGCTGACCACGGCGCGACGTTCCTCACCGAATTCGCCGATCAGATAGCCGTCAGCGGTGTACACCCGCAGCGGCACTTTGGGCCGGTAGTCGGTAAGGATCTCCAGCGACGGCAGGTTCGGGTAGGCCAGGCTGAGAACCACAGCCACCATGGCCAGGGCTATGGCGGCGAGGCCGGCAACAAACACGATCGGGTACAGGATCCAGCGGAGGGCGGTAGGCAACACGGCGTCCGGAATGAAAGGCAGATCCCGCTATTATATTGGCGCGGCCGCGAAAAAGGCGCGAAGATCGGCGCGGCTATGCTGTCCGGAGGCGAGCGGCGAAGCGACGGAAGCGACGATGCTGCCCTCGACGTTGCTGCCCGCTGGCGCCAGGGTCTTTCACGCTGGCCATCTCCTGGTCATGGTAAAGCAATGGAAAGCCAATAGTTTTAGTGGTTTACGCTACACTCCTGGCCTAATGAGCGATGTCCCCAGTAACAACCATGAAATTGCTTTACACGTCGGGAGCTTGTTGCTAGCATCTAAAGTAAAGTATCAATAAATACGCTAACTACAAATTTTTGAAGGGTTTTTGTCGGAGGGTGGCGATTTGCAGCTTGATCTTTCGATCTTCAATCCCAAGGCGCGCTCCCTGATCGGTCTCGATATCAGTTCATCGTCGGTCAAGATGGTGGAGCTGGCCAGCGACGCAAAAGGCGGTTACCGCGTCGAGCGTTATGCGATTGAGGTCTTGCCCAGGGACGTCGTCTCGGATGGCAACATTGTCAACCTGGAGGCTGCGGCCGAGTCGGTCCGGCGCGCGTGGAAGAGGATGGCGACCGTGACCAAGCAGGTTGCCATTGCCTTGCCGGCGTCGCACGTCATTACCAAGAAGATCATCGTTGCGGCCGGCCAAAGGGAAGAAGAGCTGGAAGTGCTGGTCGAGTCCGAGGCTAACCAGTACATCCCCTTTGCGCTCGAAGAGGTCAATCTGGATTTTCAGGTGGTCGGGCCGGTGCCATCGTCTCCGGACGAAATCGAGGTGCTGATCGCGGCGTCGCGCAAGGAAAAGGTGGAGGACCGTGTCGCCGTTGCCGAAGCGGCAGGTCTCAAGCCTGTGGTTCTAGATGTCGAGTCCTATGCCGTACTGGCGGCGTTCGAGCTGATCGAAAAACAGCTTCCCGAGGGTGGTCAGGGGCAGATTGTCGCCTTGGTCGATGTCGGTGCCAACGTGATGAACCTGACCGTCCTGCGCAACGGCCAGCAGCTTTACGTTCGCGAGCAGGCGTTTGGCGGAAACCAGCTGACGCAGGATATTGCTCGCCTGTTCAGCATGAGCTTCGAGGAGGCAGAAGCGGAAAAGCGCCGCAACAACTTGCCCGAGCAGTACGAAGCGGAGCTCTTGCGGCCGTTTCTTGAGTCGATGGCGCTGGAGCTGTCGCGTGCCCTGCAGTTCTTTTTTACTTCGACCCAGTTCAACCAGATCAACCACATCGTTCTGGCCGGCGGCTGTGCGGTCATCGCCGGAGCCGACGAAGTCGTCGCGTCGCGCACGCAGATCAACACCATCATTGCCAATCCGTTTGCCAATATGCTGCTTTCCGATCGCGTGCGCACCAAGAATCTGTTGACTGATGCCTCGTCCTTGATGGTTGCCTGTGGTCTTGCGCTGCGGAGGTTCGACGAATGATCCGCATCAACCTCCTGCCGCATCGGGAAGAGAAGCGACGCGCGCGGCGACAGCAGTTCTATGCCCTGTTCGGCTTGATCAGCGTTCTTTCCGGGCTGATCGTCTTTCTCGTTTACTCCGTGATTGGCGGCTATATTGCCGCCCAGGACGCCAAGAACGCCTTTCTCCAGACCGAGATCGCCGTACTTGACAAGCAGATCGATCAAATCAAGCGGCTCAAGGCGCAAAGCGACGCCCTGATGGCGCGCAAGCGGATCATCGAATCCTTGCAGCGAGACCGGGCGGAAGCCGTGCGCTTGCTCAGCGAACTCACCAAGCAGATGCCTGAGGGGGTGTATGTTCGCTCGCTCAAGCAGGTCGGACAGAGCATCCATCTGATTGGCTACGCGCAGTCCAGCGCTCGCGTTTCGACGCTGATGCGCAACATCGAGGCGTCACCGTGGCTTGAGAAACCTCGTTTGATCGAGATCAAGGCGGTGCTGGTTGACAAGCGTCGCCTCAACGAATTCAGCATGTACGCCTCCCTGAAGAGGGCTGCTGCGGGCCAGGAGGGGCAGAAATGAAGAAGCCCGAGCTGCCATCTATCGATTTCCGCGAGATGCTCAGAGACTTCGAGAATCTCGATCCACAGGATCCCGGGGCGTGGCCCGTTGCGCCGCGGGTGACCGTGCTGGTTGGTTTGTTGGTGATCCTCTTGCTGGCTGGCTGGTGGTTTGTCTGGGCTGACCAGCTCGACGCGCTGGAGAGCAAGGGTCACGAAGAGCAAAGGCTGAAAGACCAGTTCGTGGCCAAGAAGAAGCAGGCCGTCAACCTCGACCTCTACGTTCAGCAGCTGGATGAAATCGACCGCTCCTTCGGTGCGCTGCTCAAGCAGCTGCCCAACAAGTCCGAAGTCGAGGCGTTGCTGGTCGAAGTCAACCAGGCGGGGATGGGCCGGGGCCTGCAGTTCGATCTCTTCAAGCCCGGTAGCGAGCAGGTGCAGGATTTCTATGCCGAACTGCCCGTCGACGTGCGCCTGACGGGGACCTACCATGACTTCGGGGCTTTCGCGGGAGATATCGGCAAGTTGTCCAGAATTGTCACCTTGAACAATATCTCGATCGTAGATAACCCGCAGCGCAAGGATGGAAGCCTGGTGCTCGATGCGGTTGTCAAGACCTTCCGCTATCTTGATGCGGAAGAGCTGGCGGCGAAGAGGAGGGCTGCCGAGGCGGCGGCCAAGGGTGGCAGGCGATGAGCAAACTCCTTGCCTTGCTGGCTAGCGCTTTTCTGGTCGCCTGCTCCAGCGGCGATCATGAGGATATCCGCGAGTGGATGAGCACGGTCGCGCAGGATGCCAAGGGAAAAATACCGCCGCTGCCGGTGGTCGAAGCCTACGAGCCCGTGCCCTACGACGTGGGCGACCTGATCGACCCGTTCAAGCCAGCCAAGCTGGGGTCGGATACCAGAAAGGGCGGCGGTGGCTTCAAGCCTGATCTCGATCGACCCAAGGAACCCCTGGAGCTGTACCCTCTGGAATCGCTGAAGTATGTCGGCGTGATGACCAGGGCGAAGGTGTCGTATGCCATCATTCAGGTCGAGAGCGCCTTGTACCAGGTCAAGATCGGCAACTACATGGGGCAGAACTTCGGCGTGGTGGTCGACGTTTCCGAATCAGAGGTGGTTTTGCGAGAGCTTGTTCAGGATTCTGCCGGTGATTGGGTGGAGAGAACGAGCAGCCTGCTGTTGCAGGAAAAGGGAGCGAAGTAAATGAAGCAGATCAAACGATACCTCCTCGGCCTGGTCGGAGCCGTGCTGTTGACCTCCGGGATGGTCAACGCGCAGGACGGTGGCTCGAATTCGATCGAGTCGATGAATGTCATTCAGCAGGGCTCGGTGCTCAACGTCAAGCTCACCTTCAAGGAACCATTGAAGGTATTGCCGCCAGCATTCAGTGTCGCCAAACCTGCGCGCATCGCCTTCGATTTTTCGAATACGACCAACGGCCTGGGCAGATCGAGTCAAGCGTATAACGAGGGCGATCTGAAGAGCGCCAATATCGTCCAGGCCGAGGATCGCACCCGCCTGGTCCTGAACCTGCACAAGCCGATGACCTATGAGGCGACCATTGAAGGCAATAGCCTGCTGCTCGCTCTGGTGCCGAGCGCCACGACGCAGGGCGCGACCGCCGTCGAGCATTTCGCCAAAGCGCTCCCGTCGAGCAGCGCGAACACCGTTCGCGACATCGTCTTCCGGCGCGGCAAGGACGGTGAGGGACGGATTACCGTCGATCTGAGCGACGCCAACGCCGGTATCGACATCCGCCAGCAAGGCGCGAATCTGGTCGTCGATTTCGCCAACGTGACCGTTCCGGCTGCGCTGCAGAAGAAGCTCGATGTGACCGATTTTGCAACGCCGGTGGTAAAGGTGAATACGGTTCAAAAGGGCCGAATACGCGCATGACGATTACCCCGCAGGGGCTCTGGGAGCACAACGCCTACCAGAGCGACACGCAGTTCGTCATTGAAGTCAAGCCGATCATCGAGAACCCGAACAAGTTGGTGCAGGGGAGTCGCGGTGGCTATCAGGGCGAAAAGCTGTCGCTCAACTTCCAGAACGTCGATGTCCGCCGCCTGCTGCAGGTGATCGGTGAGTTTACCGGCATGAACATGGTGGTCAGCGATTCCGTCGGCGGTGCGATTACCTTGATCCTCAAGGACGTTCCCTGGGATCAGGCGCTGGACATCATCATGCAGCAGAAGGGCCTCGACATGCGCAAGAATGGCAACGTCATTCTGATTGCGCCGCGCGAGGAGATCGCGACCAAGGAAAAGCTCGACTTCGAATCGAGAATACAGATTGGTGACCTCGAGCCCCTGGTGGCCGAGAGCTTCCAGATGAACTACATCAAGGCCGACGCGGTGCAGAAACTGCTCATCGACCCCAAGCAGACCGTGCTTTCCAAGCGTGGCAGCGCGCCGTTGTCGAGGAGCGCTCGAACATTCTCTTCGTCAAGGACACGCCGAGCCGCCTGGACGAAGTGCGAGCGATGATTGCCAAGGTCGACATCGCCGCTCGGCAGGTGATGATCGAAGCGCGGATCGTCGAGGCTGGCGACAGTTTTGCGAAGAACCTCGGCGTCCGCCTGGGCTGGCGGCAAACCTTCCCCGACGGCGCGGTCAGCGTCGGAGGGGGAGCCGTCAGTGGTCAGCTTGACATGGCGGAACGCAGGTCAACCTGCCAGCGACGCCACGGACCGGAAACGCCGGTACGCTGAATTTCCTGCTCTTCAACAACGCCCTGACGCAGTTCCTGACGGCCGAAATTTCGGCGCTCGAAGCCGACGGTCGCGGCAAGGTGATCTCCAGTCCGCGCGTGATGACTGCCAACCAGGTTGAGGCGATCATCGAGCAGGGCGTCGAAATTCCCTATCAGCAGGCAACCAGTTCAGGTGCCACCAGCGTCTCGTTCCGGAAGGCCAACCTGGCGTTGAAAGTAACGCCCCCAGAT